>NZ_FNAP01000010.1:44173-177590 GCF_900101965.1 Rhodospira trueperi
AACCCTGGGGTCCCTGACCTTCCAGTCCGGAACCCTTGGCGGCAACACCATTCCGTTCGGCTTCACGGTGCCCTCTGGCAGCGTCCTGGCGCCGGGCAATTCCATTGGAACCATGACGGTCAACGGGGACGTCACCTTGTCCAACGGGTCCACTCTGGAAGTCGAGGTGGACGCCGACGGCAACGCGGACCTTCTGGATGCCAGCGGCGCCGTGACGATCCAGAGCGGCGCCAGCCTGAGCATCAAACCGGAAGACGGCACCGCCAGGGGAACCCGGCATGGCTACGAGACAGAGTATACAATCGTGTCGGCCGACGGCGGCATCACCGGGACCTTCGACACCGTCACCGATCCCTTCGCCTTCCTTGATCCGTCCCTGAGGTATGGCGCCACCGACCTTATCCTGGTGCTGACGCGCAACAACACGGATTTTTCGTCTCTGGCCCACACCCGCAATCAACGGGTCGCCGCCGAAGGCCTGGAAACGATAGACCCCAGCTCCCCGGTCTATGCGGCCGTCATCGTCCTGGAAACGGGCGAGCAGGCACGGGCCGCTTACGACGCCCTGTCCGGAGAGGTTCACGCGACAGCGGCAACCCTGCTCATGGAAGACGGCGGCCTGCTTCGGGACGCCGCCCTAAACCGCCAGCGCGGACCATCTCTCGGGGCCGGCCCTCTGGACGGCGGCCCCGCCGGTCGCCCGGACACCGGCGTCTGGGCGCAGGGATACGGTGCCTGGGGACAGCGCAGCGGCGCGGGTGGCGTCGCGGGCATCGACAGCAAGACCGGGGGCATCCTGGCCGGAGTGGACATCCCCCTTGGGGACGGTTGGTGGGGTGGCGCGATGCTGGGGTACGGCCACACCGCGTTCGACGTTGACGACCGGGCGTCCTCCGGCGACGCCGACCTGTTCCATGTCGGCGTTTATGGTGGAAAAGGATGGGACGGCCTGTCGCTTCGCATGGGGGCGACGTATTCCCGGATCGCCCTGGACACCGAGCGCGCCGTCCGGTTCACCGGGTTTTCCGAAACCCTGACCGCAGATCGGGGCGCCGATCTGGGTCAGACCTTCGTTGAGTTGGGTCAGAGGATCCCCATGGGTCGCGGCGCCATCGAACCCTTCGGCACTGTGGCCATGGCGGTCTTGCGGACGGGCGGGTTCTCCGAGGACGGCGGCGATGCGGCCTTGTCCTCGGATGGCGACGTCGAGGTTCGCGGCTTTTCCACCCTGGGCGTGGCGGGCGAAACATCGTTCGACGTTGGGGGCCTGGACGTGACGGTCAACGGACGCCTCGGCTGGCGCCACCTGTACGGCAGCGGCGCGCCGACCGCCGATCTTCACCTGTCCGGCGGCGACGATTTTGCCGTGGAAGGCGTGGACTTCGCCAGAGACTCCCTGGTCGCGAACCTGGGATTGACGGTGGCCCTTGGGGCTCAGTCGGAGATGAGCGTGTCGTATTCAGGCAACCACGCCTCGGGATCCCACGACCACGGCGGCAGCCTCAGGCTCGTGGGGCGGTTCTAGCCCTCATCTCGACAGCGGATGCGCCCGGCTCTTTCCTCGCGTTCCTCGCGCGACCGCTTCAGACGGCCGCCGATGGAAGCCTTTCGCACACCCAGGATATTCGCAACATTCGCAAAATTTCATGACTTCGCACGCCAATGCGCGCCCTTTCAGCCCTTAACGGCTCATCGAGCCTTGTGAATATTGCGGGTCATCGCCTCCCGGCACAAGCGGATTTCCGCCGAAAGGATGTCATGACCGCCGTCTCCGCCCCGATCCCCGCGCCCGACGCACCGCCGCCGCCGCCGACCACCCGGCTGGTGGAGATGGTGTTCCCGGAGCAGGCCAACCACTACGGCACCCTGTTCGGCGGCACCGCCCTGGCGCTGATGGGCAAGGCGGCGTTCGTCACCGCCAGCCGTCACGCCCGCTGCCCGGTGGTCATGGCCTCGTCGGAACGCATCGACTTCCGCATGCCGGTGCGCGTCGGGCAACTCGTTGAACTGGCCGGTACGGTCGAGCGCGTCGGTCGCAGTTCCCTGACCGTCCTGGTGCGCCTGCACGCCGAGACCCTCGGCTCCGGTGCCCGCGCCCTCGCCGTCGAGGGGCGCTTCCACATGGTGGCCGTCGACGAGACCGGCCGTTCCCGCCCAATTCCGGCCGCCCGTCCGGCCCAGGCCGACACTCTTTTGGAGACCGCCCACCCATGAAGCTGCACAGCGTCAGGACCTCCCCCTCCGCCGCCACGCCCGCCCGCCCGGATCAGTTGGCCTGGAAACTCGCCGCCGTGGCCGCCGACCCGGTGCCGGTGGATGACGACGTGGTGGAGATGATCGGCAACCGCATCATCGACAACGCCGCCGTCGCGGTGGCCTCGCTGAACCGCCGCCCGGTGGCGAGCGCCCGGGGTCAGGCGATCTGCCATGGCCTGCGCCCCGGCGCGACGGTGTTCGGCCTGTCGCCACACCGCCGCCTGTCGCCGGAGTGGGCCGCGTGGGCCAACGGCGTGGCGGTGCGCGAACTGGACTACCACGACACCTTCCTGGCCGCCGACTACTCCCACCCCGGCGACAACATTCCGCCGCTGCTGGCGGTGGCCCAGCATTGCGGGCTGAACGGCGCCGACCTGGTGCGCGGTCTGGCCGCCGCCTATGAACTCCAAGTCAATCTCGTCAAGGGCATCTGCCTGCACGAACACAAGATCGACCACATCGCCCATCTCGGTCCCTCCGCCGCCGCCGGCATCGGCGCGGCGCTGAACCTGCCGGTCGAAACCATCTGGCAGGCGGTTCAACAGGCCCTGCACGTCACCACCACCACGCGCCAGTCCCGCAAGGGCGAGATTTCGAGCTGGAAGGCCTACGCCCCCGCCTTCGCCGGCAAGATGGCCATCGAGGCGGTGGACCGCGTGATGCGCGGGGAGGGCGCGCCGACCCCGATCTATGAGGGCGAGGACGGCGTGATCGCCTGGATGCTGGGCGGCCCCGAGGCCGAGTACCACGTGCCCCTGCCCGAGCCGGGCGAGGCCAAGCGCGCGATCCTGGACACCTATACCAAGGAACACTCGGCCGAGTACCAGAGTCAGGCGCTGATCGACATGGCGCGCCGCCTGGGGCCCCGGATCGGCGACCTGTCGAAGGTCAAGGAGATCGTCATCCACACCAGCCATCACACCCATTTCGTGATCGGCACCGGCGCCAACGACCCGCAGAAGATGGACCCCAACGCCAGCCGCGAAACGCTGGACCACTCCATCATGTACATCTTCGCGGTCGCGCTTCAGGACGGCGGCTGGCACCACGAGGCGTCCTACAGCCCGACTCGCGCCAAACGCCCCGATACCGTGGCCTTGTGGCACAAGATCCGCACCGTCGAGGATGCGGAGTGGACCCGGCGCTACCACAGCCGCGATCCGAACGAAAAGGCGTTCGGCGGCCGGGTCGTGGTGGTGCTGGAGGACGGCCGCACCCTGGAGGATCAGATCGCCGTCGCCGACGCCCACCCCCTGGGCGCCCGACCGTTCGCCCGCGACCAGTACATCGCCAAGTTCCGCGCCCTGGCTGACGGCATCGTCGATGCGCACGAGCAGGACCGGTTCCTCGACACCGTGACCCGCCTGCCGCGCCTGTGCACCGAGGGTCTCACGGGCCTGACCATCTCCGTCCCGCCGGAGCGCCTGACCTGGAGTGAGCGTCGCGGACTGTTCGACGGCACACCCGGCGTCCGGGACACCACCGCCTCCCCTGAGGATGTTTCCCCCGTCGTCGCCAAGATCGCCTGAAGGGAGGGCCCCATGACCGCCTCTGCACCCCAAACCCCGAAGCCGAAGAAGTCCGTCGCCCTGTCGGGCATCGTCGCCGGCCGCACCGCCCTATGCACCGTCGGGCGCAGCGGTCACGACCTGCACTACCGTGGCTATGACATCCTGGATCTGGCCGAGACCTGCACGTTCGAGGAGATCGCCCACCTGCTGGTGTACGGCACCCTGCCGGATCCGATTGAACTGGCGGCCTATGCCCACCGCCTGAAGACGATGCGTGGTCTGCCGGAGGGGGTGCGCCGCGTTCTGGAACTGGTGCCGGCGGCCACCAATCCCATGGACGTCCTGCGCACCGGCGTCTCAGCGCTGGGGTGCGTGCTGCCCGAGGCCCCGGACCACAACCACGCCGGCGCGCGCATGATCGCCGACCGCCTGCTGGCGTCGCTGGGATCCATGCTGCTGTACTGGTACCACTTCACCCACAACGGCCGGCGCGTGGACGTCGAGACCGACGACCCCTCCATCGCCGCCCACTTCCTGCACCTGCTGCACGGCCACCCGCCGTCGGAGATGGTGGAGCGCGCGCTTCAGACCTCGCTGATCCTGTACGCCGAGCACGAGTTCAACGCCTCGACCTTCACGGCGCGCTCGATCGCCAGCACCGGGTCCGACCTGTACTCGGCGGTGGCCGGGGGCATCGGTGCCCTGCGCGGGCCGAAGCATGGCGGCGCCAACGAGGAAGCGTTCGAGATCCAGAGCCGCTATGCCACGCCCGACGACGCCGAGGCGGACATCCGTGCCCGCGTCGCCGCCAAAGAGGTGATCATCGGCTTCGGCCACCCCGTCTACACCATCAGCGACCCGCGCAACGTGGTCATCAAAGACGTGGCCCGACGCCTGTCCATGGCCGACGGGGCCATGCGTCTGTATGCCGTCGCCGAGCGCATCGAGTCCGTGATGTGGGACGCCAAGCAGATGTTCCCGAACCTGGACTGGTTCAGTGCCGTGGCCTATCACCGCATGGGCGTGCCGACCGCCATGTTCACGCCCTTGTTCGTCATGGCGCGAACCGCCGGGTGGTGTGCCCACATCATCGAACAGCGGACCGACAAGAAGATCATCCGGCCGTCCGCCGAGTACATCGGGCCGGAGACCCAAACCTTCGTGCCGCTGCGCGAACGGTCTCATCCAGGGGCGGCCTCCCGCGCGGCGTGATCACGACCGCCGCGCCTATCCTCCCCGGCCCTGTTTCGTCCACCGACCCTTGGTCGGCGCCGGTGGACGATGGGGGGCGCGGGTGGCCCCCCGTTGGCCTTGCGCACAACCGCCCGCGTCCCCCCCCTCCACCCCGTCAAGAGGTTCCTCCATGCCCTACCTCGTCGGCGCCGATGGCGCGTCCGAACCCGCCGGAGACCGGTTCCGCGCCCTGGTGAAACGGGGCGGTGTCCTCGGCATCCCCGGCGCCCACAACGGCATGGCCGCGTTGCAGGCCAAGGACGCCGGGTTCGAGGCGCTGTACCTGTCCGGCGCCGCCATGACCGCGTCCATGGGGCTGCCCGATCTGGGCATCATCACCGTGGACGAGGTGTGTTTCTTCGTCCGTCAGGTGGCGCGGGCCTCGGGCCTGCCGGTCCTGGTGGACGGCGACACCGGCTACGGCGAGGCCCTGAACGTCATGCACATGGTGCGAGCGTTCGAGGACGCTGGCGCCGCCGCCGTCCATATCGAGGACCAACGGCTGCCCAAGAAATGCGGTCACCTGAACGACAAGTCCCTGGTGGACGCGCACGAGATGGCCGCCAAGGTCGCCGCCGCCGCCACGGCGCGCCGCCATCTTTACGTGATCGCCCGCACCGACGCCGCCGCCAGCGAAGGGATTGACGGCGCGGTGGAGCGCGCGCGCCTGTACGTGGAGGCCGGGGCCGACGCCATCTTCCCGGAGGCCCTGACCAGTGCCGAGATGTTCCGCGCCTTCGCCGAGCGCCTGCCGGGCGTACCGCTGCTGGCCAACATGACCGAATTCGGCCGCACGCCCGTGTTCACGGCATCCGAGTTCGAGGCCATGGGCTACCGCATGGTAGTCTGGCCGGTCTCCTCGCTGCGGGTGGCGAACAAGGCCCAGGCGCGGCTTTACGAAACGTTGGCCCGCGACGGCGCCACCGAGGCCATGCTGCCCGCCATGCAGACCCGCGCGGAGTTGTACGACCTGCTCGACCTCGCCGGCTTCGAGGCCTTGGACGCGTCGATCGTGCGCTCGGTGGTGCCGACGGCCAACGATCAGAACCCTGACCACGACAGCAGCCGTGCCCCGCTGTTCGGCACGCGCGGCCTGTTCCGCGTCTGACCGCGTCTCTCGCCAGAAGGACCGTTCCTCTTGTCTCGCCTGCATCCCATCATTTCCGTGACCGGATCGTCCGGCGCCGGGACCTCCACCGTGAAGCACACGTTCGAGGAGATCTTCCGACGCGAGGGCGTGACCGCCGCCATGATCGAGGGCGATGCCTTCCATCGTCACGACCGCGCGGCGATGAAGGCCGAGCTTGAGCGCCGAACGGCGGAGGGCGACCACACCTTCAGCCACTTCAGTCTGGACGCCAACCTTCTGAGCGAACTGGAGGATTGCTTTCGGATCTTCGGCGAGACCGGCCGCACCCGCAGCCGCCACTATGTCCACGACGCCTCCGAGGCGGCGCGGTACGGGGCCGCTCCCGGAACCTTCACCGCGTGGGAGGAGATCGGCGCGGGGTGCGATCTGCTGCTGTACGAAGGGCTTCACGGGGCGGTGACAACCGAAGGAATCAACATCGCCCGGCACGCGGACCTGAAGATCGGTGTCGTCCCGGTCATCAATCTGGAGTGGATCCAGAAGATCCATCGAGATCGTGCCGCCCGGGGGTATTCCGCCGGGGCGGTCCAGGACGTGATCCTGCGCCGGATGCATTCCTACGCCAACGTCATCTGTCCGCAGTTCACGGAGACCGACGTCAATTTCCAGCGGGTGCCGATCGTCGACACGTCCAATCCATTCGTCGCCCGATGGATTCCGACCGCCGACGAATCGATTGTCGTCATCCGCTTCAAGGACCCGCGCGGCATCGACTTTCCCTATCTGACCTCGATGATCCACGATAGCTGGATGTCGCGCGCGAACTCCATCGTCGTGCCCGGGGGCAAGCTGGATCTGGCCATGCAACTCATTCTGACTCCCCTGATTCACAGACTGATCGACCGCGCCCGCACTGCGGCGCGGCCTTGACACCGGCCCATCGGACGGGTTTTGCTCAATCGTCATGCGCGACGGTCCCCGCGAGGGGTCAAAAGGGAATCCGGTGCGCGGCCGCCCCTCATCAAGGGCCGCAAGTCCGGAGCTGTCCCCGCAACTGTCAGCGGTGAAGGGTGCTCATTCCATGCCACTGGGATCCCGGCCAAGGGCCGCCCCGGGAAGGCGAGCCACCCCATGCCCGCGAGCCAGGAGACCTGCCGCCGCGCCTATTCCCCTTTTCGGCCGACCGGGGAAGTCGGTGGAGGCCGCGCCATGACTCCAGCGTTCGTCTTAAACTCGCGATTCGACCGGCCTGGGCCGGCCTAGGCCTTGCGCCCGCCGCGTCTTCGGTCGCGGCCGGTTCGCCTCTCCTGCGCGTCGCCGCCACGGGAGCCCGGCTTGGCCGGGACCGACCGAGGCGAGGCGCGCGTGGTGGCGTTGCGGCCCCGACCATCGGGCGATGCCTGGGATGATCCCGGTCGCCTGATCGACACCTGGATGCACAGCCCCCATCCGCCCGCGCACGACCCCGACACGCTGATCATCGCGTGGCTGGCCGCGCTGCCCCGGTCGGTGCCGCCCCCAAAGGCAGCGCGCTCGCTGCTGCGTCGGTTGGCGCCCGCGTCCTGCCATTCCCTGTCGGCGGCGCACCGCCGGCTGTTTGATTTGCTGGCCCATGTGGCCTCCCACACCCGGGTTCCCAACCCGGCCAACGATCCCCACCGATTGGAGAGCGACCCGTCATGACCCGATCCGCCATTCTCGGCTTCCCCCGCATCGGCGCCCACCGCGACCTCAAGAAGGCCGTCGAGGCCCACTGGAAGGGCCAGCTCGATCATGCCGGCCTGAACCGGGTCGCGGCCGACCTGCGGGCGCGACACTGGACCACGCAAAAGGGCGTCGGCATCGACGTCATCCCGTCCAACGACTTCTCGTTCTATGACCAAGTGCTGGACATGACCGCCGCCCTTGGCGCCGTGCCGGCCCGCTTCGGGCACGACGGCGGCCCGGTCGGCCTGAACACCCTGTTCGCCATGGCGCGCGGGACCGATGACGCGCCGGCCATGGAAATGACCAAGTGGTTCGACACCAACTATCACTACATCGTGCCGGAACTGCACACCGGGCAGCAGTTCACCCTGTCCACGACCAAGGCCGTGGACGAATTCAACGAGGCCAAGGCGCTGGGCATCGAAACGCGGCCCGTTCTGATCGGTCCGGTGACGTGGCTGTCGCTGGGCAAGGCCAAGGAGCCCGGCTTTGATCCGCTGTCCCTGCTGGAAGCGGTGCTGCCGGTCTATGTCG
This sequence comes from Rhodospira trueperi, assembly GCF_900101965.1. Classification (GTDB taxonomy): domain Bacteria; phylum Pseudomonadota; class Alphaproteobacteria; order Rhodospirillales; family Rhodospirillaceae; genus Rhodospira; species Rhodospira trueperi. The sequence continues at coordinate 52,505 of NZ_FNAP01000010.1, forward strand.
AACTGCTGAGCAGGCTGGCGTCCGCCGGCGCCGAATGGGTGCAAATGGACGAACCGATCCTGGCGCTCGACCTGACCGAGGCGCAGCGGAAGACCCTGAAGCGCGCCTACGGCCTACTCAGTGAGGTAGGGCCGAAGCTGATGCTGGCCACCTACTTCGAGGGCCTGCGCGACAACACCGAGCTGGCCACGGGGTTGCCCGTCTCCGGCCTGCACATCGATCTTGTTCGCGCGCCCGACCAACTCGACGCCGTTCTGGAGGCCCTGCGCGACGACGCCGTGCTGTCGCTGGGCGTGATCGACGGCCGCAACGTGTGGCGCGCCGACCTGGAGGCCGCGCTCGGGCCGGTCGACACCGCCGTGGCCCGCCTGGGGCCGGATCGGGTGCAGGTGGCGCCGTCGTGCTCGCTTCTGCACACGCCGGTCGACCTGGATCTGGAGACGGGTCTGGACGCCGAACTGCGCTCCTGGATGGCGTTCTCGGTGCAGAAGCTGGGCGAGGTGGTGACCCTGGCCACGGCCGCCCGGACAGATCGCGCGGTCGTGGCCGACACGCTGGCGGCGAGTTCGGAAGCGGCCGCCGCGCGCCGGACCTCGACGCGCATCCACGATGCCGCCGTGGCCGCGCGCCTCGCCGCCGTCACCCCGGCCGACACGCGGCGCCACAGCCCGTTCCCGGACCGTCAGGCGGCACAGCGCGCGCGGCTGGGTCTGCCGGCCTTCCCGACCACCACCATCGGCTCGTTCCCGCAGACCACCGAGGTGCGGCAGAAGCGCGCCGCCTTCCGCCGGGGCGACATCGATCAGGCTGCCTACGATGGCTTCCTGAAGGACGAAACCGAACGCACCGTCCGCATCCAGGAAGAGCTGGGCCTGGACGTGCTGGTGCACGGTGAGTTCGAACGCAACGACATGGTGGAGTACTTCGGCGAACACCTGTCCGGCTTCGCCTTCACCCGCAACGGCTGGGTTCAGTCCTACGGCTCGCGGTGCGTCAAACCGCCGGTGATCTTCGGCGACGTCTCGCGGCCGGAACCGATGACCGTGGGTTGGTCGTCCTACGCGCAGTCCCTGACCGCCCGCCCCATGAAAGGCATGCTGACCGGGCCGGTCACCATTCTGAACTGGTCGTTCGTGCGCGACGACGTGCCGCGGTCCCAGACCTGCCGCCAGATCGCCTTGGCCATCCGCGACGAGGTCGTGGACCTGGAAGCTGCGGGCATCGGCGTCATCCAGATCGACGAGCCGGCGCTGCGCGAGGGCCTGCCGCTGCGCACCACCGACTGGGACGCCTATCTGGCCTGGGCGGTGGAGAGCTTCCGGCTGGCGTCGTCGGGGGTGGCGGACGAGACCCAGATCCACACCCACATGTGCTACTGCGAGTTCAACGACATCATGCCGTCCATCGCCGCCCTGGACGCCGACGTGATCTCCATCGAGACCTCGCGGTCGGACATGGAGCTTCTGGACGCTTTCGTGGACTTCCACTACCCGAACGAAATCGGCCCGGGTGTCTGGGATATCCACGCGCCGCGCGTGCCGCCGATGGAGGAGATGCGTCGCATGCTCGAAAAAGCCGCCAAGGTGTTGCCGGCCGATAACCTGTGGGTCAATCCGGACTGCGGCCTGAAAACCCGGGGCTGGCCCGAGGTCAAGGCCAGCCTGGAGAATCTGGTCACGGCGGCGCGCAGCCTGAGGCAGTCGAAGGCGGCGTAACCCGACACCACGCCGCAACAACGGAGGCAGCGGCGGATGCAGACACCCGGTCCAGAGGGCACCACCGGATCGGCGGCGGCCGCCCGCCATGACGCTGGACGGCATCGTGGCGGGCGGCAAGGTCGCGCCAGCGCGCGCTGGCGCGGATGGACAGCTATCCGGACGACGCCCTGACCACGGTTCTCCTGAAGACGGCGTGGCGCGCTCCGCGCGCCCACGTCAGCTTGGAGACCGTCACCCAGCCGTGCGATAACTGAACGCGGGCAGAGCGAGGGAGGAGGTGCCCCCCTCCCCGCGCATGCGGCCACACGAACGGAATCAGAGGAACTCGCCGCCGCCGAGATCACCGAAGTCCCCGAAATCGGCGTCACCGCCGTCGGCCATCTGATCCATGCCGTCCGCCCCGGCCTCGCCGTCACTGAACATCGACGCGATGGCCCCACCCAGCAGCACGCCGCCGGTGACGCCCAGGGCGGTCTGCGCGGCTCCGGCGAGGAAACCGCCGCGCGGGACATCCCGGAACGGCGAGGCCGCCGCCGCGCGGTTGGCGCGCGAGCGGTTGGGCGCCATTCCCCCCAGAAAGCCGGACAGAAAGCCACCGTCGGCGGCCGGGGCGGGGCCGCGCTCCAGGTCATCGATGCGGGCGCGGGCCTCCTTCAGCGCCTGTTCCTGGACCAGGATCGTCTGGGCCATGACATAAGCCGCGTCGGGCTGCGCGGCCATGCGCTCGGAAATGAGCCTCTCGGCCGCCGGATCGCGGGACGAGGCCTGGGCCGCCGCCTCCCGCAGCCGGTCGAACAGATCATTGATCATCGCGCGTTCGGACGAATCCATGTCGTGCCTCCTGCCTGGGTGTGGAACCGATCATCCTGGACGGCAGATGGGGGCGGACCCGGACCACCGCCAGACGGTCGGGATCAGGCTGTCGCGTCGGTCCGCAGGCGCAACGGCCGGAACCCGGCGGCGCCGTTTTCACCGACAGGCCCCTCGACGGCCCAGGCGGTCGCGACCGGGTCGGCATCGTCCGGCCCGCGCAGGGCGACGATCAGCCAGATCAGGTCCGCCTCGAACGCCGCGCGGCGGTCGGTCTCGCTCGGCGCCGCCGCGTGCCCCGGGTGGGAGTGGAAATGTCCGATCACCCGCGACGGTCCGCCGCGCAGGCCTTTCATGAGGGCGATGCGCGCCGCCGGGTCCACCTCGAAGCGGTCGGGCCGGCCGCCAGCGGCCACATTGGGGGTGGGGTGGGCAATCTCGATCCACACCGTCCCGTCAGCCCCATCACGGCCAGAGAGCAGGCCGCACGCCTCGCGCGGCCAGCCGGCGCGAACGTGGGCCAGGATGACCGCGCGCGCTGATTCCGGCAGGATGACCATGCTTACCGCGAAGGCGAGCCGTGGACCGCCACGGTGCCGAGCCGGCGTCCGTCGGCGGGGTCGATCACCACCACGCGATCGGGACGGCCGCCGCCGGTCAGACCCAGAATCACACGCCCCTGTCCGTCGGACATCATGTGGCTGATGCGCGTGCCCTCCGGTTCGTCCAGGCTGGCGCGGTCGAACACCGCGCGGTCGCCGTCGTCCCGCCCCAATTTCCCGGACTGCTGCATCATGCCGTAGCCGAACAGGCCCAGCCCCAGCAGGATGAGCACCCCCATGAAGACGACGAGGCTCTTGACGGCGGCCATGTGGAAATCCCTCGGTGGCGGCGGATATGATCCGGCAAACGACAACGTCCCGCCGATATACGGTTGAATCATGAGCCAAGGCAACGATTCCGCACCCGACGCGGCCCCCTTCACCGCCATCGTGCCCCCGGACGCCCAGGGCCAACGCCTGGATCGCTGGCTGACGGGAACCCATGGCGGACATTCGCGTTCCCGATTGAAGGCCTTGATCGAAGGGGGGGCTTTGACGGTGGACGGCATGACCATGACGGACCCGGCGCGGCGCCTGAAGGCGGGCGAGACGGTGTGTCTCGTTGAACCGCCGCCGGTGGATCCGACCCCGCGTCCCGACGCCGTCCCGCTGACGGTGGTGTTCGAGGACGCCCATGTGATCGTCATCGACAAGCCGGCGGGAATGGTGGTGCATCCGGCCCCGGGCAATCCGGATCGGACGCTCGTCAACGCCCTGCTGGCGCATTGCGGCGACAGCCTGTCGGGCATCGGCGGGGTGCGCCGGCCGGGCATCGTTCACCGGCTGGACAAGGAGACCAGCGGACTCATGGTCGTGGCCAAGACCGACCGGGCGCATCGGGCGTTGGCAGCGCAGTTCGCCGATCGCACCCTGCACCGGGTCTATCACGCGCTTGTCTGGGGTGTGCCGAGCCCGGCCGTCGGCGAGGTCGAGGGCGCCATCGGCCGCCACCCCACCCAGCGCACGCGCATGGCCGTGGTGGCCTCGGGCGGCAAGCCGGCCCTGACGCGCTACCGGACCCTGCGCGCCTGGGGCACGGGCCTTGCTCTGGTCGAATGCCGGCTGGCCACCGGGCGCACCCACCAGATTCGAGTCCACATGTCCCACATAGGCCACTCTCTTGTCGGGGACGCGACCTACGGTAAGGTGCCGCGCCGCCCGCCGCTGCCGCCGGAGGCAATGGCCCCCCTGGTCAGCCTGCCGCGTCAAGCGCTGCATGCGGTGGCCCTGGGATTTTGCCATCCGGAGACCGGTGAACCGATGACCTTCGAGTCCCGTATCCCGGATGTGATCACCGATATCCTGACCCGCCTTAACGAGATGTAACGTTTCGGCCTCATTTCTGACCAATTCGGTACAGTATGATTGGACTCGGACATGCAGGCGGGTTAGGATCGTTCCAATTCATGCTGGAGGATGACACCTCCTTCCTCCGGCGCAGGCAGACATCCACGCCCCACAGACCGGCGGGATCGGCGACAGGGAGAGCGAGACATGGCGAGTGCACGCGGCGGCCTCCTTGGCCTTGAACCGGAGAGCAACCTGTCACGGTACCTTCAGGATATCCGGAAGTACCCGATGTTGACTCCGGACGAAGAGTACATGCTGGCCAAACGCTATCAGGACTCCGAGGACGGCGAGGCCGCCCACCGGCTGGTCTCCAGCCATCTGCGTCTGGTGGCCAAGATCGCCATGGGCTACAGGGGCTACGGCCTGCCCATGGGCGAGGTGATTTCGGAGGGCAACGTCGGTCTGATGCAGGCCGTCAAGCGCTTCGACCCGGATCGCGGCTTCCGGTTGGCCACGTATGCGATGTGGTGGATTCGCGCCTCGATCCAGGAATACATCCTGCATTCCTGGTCCCTGGTGAAGATGGGCACCACGGCGGCGCAGAAGAAGCTGTTCTTCAACCTGCGCAAGATGAAGGGCCAGCTCCAGCTCATGGAGGACGGCGACCTGCCGTTCGAAAGCGTGACCGTGATCGCCACCAAGCTAGGCGTGCCGGAACAGGACGTGGTCAACATGAACCGCCGCCTGGGCAGCCCCGACCACTCACTGAACGCGCCGGTGCGCATGGACGGCGAGGGCGAGTGGCAGGACTGGCTCGTCGATGACGGCGAGAGTCAGGAAGCGATGCTGGCCGACCACGAGGAACTGAGCCAGCGCCGTGACCTGCTGGCCCGCGCCATGGAAACCCTGAACCAGCGTGAGCGCCACATCCTGACCGAACGGCGCCTGAGCGAGGAGCCGATGACGCTGGAGGACCTCTCCCGCGAATACGGTATCTCGCGCGAGCGGGTGCGCCAGATCGAGGTGCGCGCGTTCGAGAAGCTGCAACAGTGGATGCAGCGTGCCGGTCCCGGCGGTCAGGGCGGCCACCACACCGCCCCGAGCGGCGCCATGTCAGCGATGGCGTGACGGTCGGTCACCCAACCCGAAACACAACCAAAACGGCAGGGCGTCGGCGATTCCGTCGGCGCCCTTGCCGTGTCAAAAGGCGCCGCACGGCTCCCCCGGCCATCCGTCCGTTGGCCGACGCCAAATCTCCTTACCGCCTGCGGCGAACCGGAGTATCCTTCCAGGCCGTTCCGGTGTTCCGGGTTTGTCGCCGCAGAACAGGACCATGACGCGCATGCTGGATGACCGCTCCGCCCCCCGAACCGTTACCGTTGATCGATCCCGCCCCGTTCGCCTGACCCGCCGAGGGCTGTTGCAGGGGCTCGCCTCCGGCAGTGTCGTGGCCCTGACCGGGTGCGTCGCCAATCCCCACCTGGGGGGACGCGAGCAGCTCATGCTGGTGAGCGATTCGCAGCTCGCGGCCATGTCCGGCACGACCTGGCAGCAGGTGACGCAACAGTACCGACCCGTGCGCCGGGGACACATGGCGCAGGCGGTGGACCGGGTGGGCCACCGGATCGTCGGCGCCTCCGGTCTGGATCCCAATCGGAACTGGCAGTTCACGTTGCTGGACAGCAACGAGGTCAACGCCTTCGTCCTACCGGGCGGGCAGGTGGCCTTTTTCGAGGGCATCACGCAAAAGTTCCAGAACGAAGATCAGATGGCGACGGTCATGGGCCACGAGGTCGGCCATGTCGCCGGGCGCCATGCCGCCGAGCGGGCCAGCCAGCAGCTTGTCGCCGGGCTCGGCATGACGGTCGCTCAGGTCATCATCGCCAGTTCGGATACGCGCTACGCCGCCGAGATCGCCGGCGTGCTCGGCGCCGGCGTGACCTTCGGCTACATCCTGCCCTATTCCCGCCAGCACGAATACGAGGCCGACGCCCTGGGGCTGCGCTACATGGCGCGGGCCGGATACCAACCCCGGGAATCGGTCCGGTTCTGGCAGAACATGATGGGCTCGGGCCAGCAAGTGACTGAGTTCATGTCCACGCATCCCAGCGACCGCAACCGGATCGCCGCCCTCAACCACCAGATCCAGTCTCTGGGCTGATCCCTGGGCTGACCCAGTTCCCAATCGTTGGAGGGCGGCGGTTTCCACCTGCCCCCTCCTCACTGCATCAACAAATCTGCTTGATTCACATAGATTTGCTTCATCTCGTCATTGCAAGAAGCGTAGCAACGAAGCAATCCAGGACACGGGGCGCGATCCTTCGCTCTGGGTTGCTTCGCCCTCGTCTGGCGACGAGGGCTCGCAATGACGAGTCACGTCGCCGCACGGGCGACGAGATACCGCGTCTTCGGAAAGATAGTGTGATGACGATAAAGCTGAGGGCGCGAACCCCAAGAAATCTCTGGGCAGGCGCGCGCCGAACCGGCACCATGGCGTCCGTCAGGTACCGTGGGCGTTTCCTTCTTGCGTCTCGCCCCGGCCTTCCCTCCCCCACCCGCGATCCCTCAACATCAGGCGAACACGACCGGCATGGACGACACCAAAGACACCGCAGCCAACAACCTGAAGCGCGAGGCGCTGCTGATGCACGCCTCCGGCCGACCCGGCAAGCTGGAGATCACGCCCACCAAGCCCCTGACCACGCAGCGCGACCTGTCGCTGGCCTATTCGCCCGGCGTGGCGGCCCCGTGCCTGGAGATCGAGCGCGATCCCTCGACCGCCTACGACTACACCGCGCGCGGCAACCTCGTCGCGGTGATCTCGAATGGCACCGCCGTGCTTGGCCTGGGCGATCTGGGGGCGTTGGCCTCCAAGCCGGTGATGGAAGGTAAGGCCGTCCTGTTCAAGAAGTTCGCCGACATCGATGCGCTGGACCTGGAGGTGGACACCCGCGACGTCGATGAGTTCATCAACGCCGTGCGATACCTGGGACCGAGCTTCGGTGGCATCAACCTGGAAGACATCAAGGCCCCGGAATGCTTCATCATCGAACAGCGCCTGAAGGAGCTGATGAACATTCCGGTGTTCCACGATGACCAACACGGCACCGCCATCATCGTCGCCGCCGGCCTGACCAACGCCTGTCACCTGACCGGCCGGGCGATGGACGAGATCACTGTCGTGGTCAACGGCGCGGGAGCCGCCGGCGTCGCCTGCGCCGAACTCATCAAGTTCATGGGCGTGCGCCACGACAACGTCATGCTATGCGACACCAAGGGGGTGATCCACCGCGAGCGGTCCAACCTGAACCAATGGAAATCCGCGCACGCGGTCGACACCGACCGGCGGTCCCTGGCTGATGCCCTGGAAGGCGCCGACGTGTTCCTGGGCCTGTCGGTGAAGGGCGCGGTGACGCCGGAGATGGTGGCGTCGATGGCCGACCGGCCGATCATCTTCGCCATGGCCAATCCGGATCCCGAAATCACGCCAGAGGAAGTGGCCACTGTGCGCTCCGACGCCATCATGGCCACCGGGCGCTCCGACTACCCCAACCAGATCAACAACGTGCTGGGCTTCCCCTACATCTTCCGCGGGGCGCTGGACGTACGTGCACGCTCTATCAACATGGAGATGAAGGTGGCCGCAGCCCGCGCCATCGCCATGCTGGCGCGGGAGGACGTGCCCGACGAGGTGGCGGCGGCCTACGCCGGCCGGCGGCTGCGCTACGGGCCGGACTACATCATCCCGGTGCCGTTCGACCCGCGCATGATCTTCGCCATTCCGCCAGCCGTGGCGCGCGCCGCGATGGACACCGGCGTGGCGACCATGCCCATCGTGGACATGGACGGCTATCGGCAGGCGCTGTCGGCCCGCCTCGATCCGACGGCGGCCAGCCTTCAGGCCATCCACAACGAGGTGGCACGGCATCCCCAGCGGGTGGTGTTCGCCGAGGGCGAGGAAGAGAAGTCGATCCGCGCCGCCGTGGCCTTCCGCAACGGCGGATACGGCACGCCCATTCTGGTCGGGCGCGAGGAGCGTATCGCCGAGGCGGTCTCCAGACTGGGACTGGGCAGCTTGGAGGGGATCGAGGTCTACAACGCCCGTGTTTCGTCGCACAACAAAACCTACACGGACTATGTCTACAGCCGCATGAACCGCAAGGGCGCGCTGTACCGCGATGCCCAGCGCTGGGTGAACCAGGATCGCAACGTCTTCGGCGCCTGCATGGTGGCCCTGGGCGACGCCGACGCCATGGTCACCGGCCTGACCCGCCACCAGCACCATGCGCTGGCGCAGATCGCCATGTGCGTCGATCCGACTCCGAGCGAGTTGGTCATGGGGCTGACCATGGTGGTCTCCAAGGGCCGAACGGTGTTCATCGCCGACACCACCGTTCACGAGGCGCCGACGGCCGGCGAGATGGCCGACATCGCCCAACAGGCGGCCCGCGCCGCGCGCCGGCTCGGTCATGAGCCCCGGGTGGCGTTGCTGTCCTACTCCACCTTCGGTGCGCCGGCCGGAGAGAACCCGATTCGCACTCGGGAGGCGGTTCGCATCCTGGAAGAGCGCCACCCCGACTTTGAGTTCGAGGGCGAAATGGGGGCCCATGTCGCGTTGGATGCCGACCTTCTGAAGATGTATCCGTTCTCGCGATTGAGCGGACCGGCCAACGTTCTGATTATGCCCGGCCTGAACTCTGCGAACATTTCATACAAACTTCTTCAGAAACTAGGCGGCGGAACTGTCATTGGTCCCATGTTGCTGGGGTTGTCCCGGCCGGTTCAGATCACCGCCATGGATGCCACGGTCTCCGACATGGTTCATATGGCGGTGATGGCGGCGCACGACGCCCTCAAGCGGGGCTAGCGGGCGCCGTCGGGGTCCGGCGGACGCTGCGAGAGGCATGCCATGATCCGCGACGCCGAGGCCAGGACCGACAACCAGAGGCTCCCGTCCGGCCGCCTGTTCGGCGCGGCGGCCTTGTTGTCGGTGCCCGGTGTAATCGTGGTGGCGGGGCTGGCCATGTTCGGCGGTTTGGATCCGCCGTGGCTGGCGATCCCCGCCGTCGGCGCGATGGTGGCGGGAACGGCGCTGATGGTGCGCCCCTACCTGCGCGACCTCCGGGCCGTGGAGCAGACCGCCCGTGCTTTGGTCGAGACATCGGCGGACCCGTCGGCGCCGCCGATCCCCACCCCGGAGATCGTCTATTCCCGTCTGGCGCGCGGCCATATGGCGGCGGTCCAGGAGTTGCGCCGGGCCTGTGACCGCCGCGTAGAGGCCCTCACCGCGCGCACGGAGTCCGATGCTTTGGTGGTGGAGGGGCTGCCCGATCCGATCCTGCTGATTGATGCCAAGGCCACGGTGACACGGGTCAACGCCGCCGCCCGGGCCCTGTTCGGACGCGACGGGGCGGGCCGCTCGTTGACCGTCCTTCTGCGTGATCCGCGCGTGCTGGAGGCGGTCGAGGCGGTGCTGGCCGGCGGCGGCGGCCGGACCGTTCAGGTCACGCTGGCCGGACCCGTGGAGCGCGAGTGCGAAGTCCGCGTCGGGCCGCTGCCGCAACGCGACCGCGAGGGCGCCGAGGCGATGATCGCCGTCCACGACGTGACCAAGCTGGTGCGGCTGGAACGCATGCGCGCCGACTTCGTCGCCAACGCCAGCCACGAATTGCGCACGCCGCTGTCCAGTCTGGTCGGCTTCATCGAAACCCTGATGGGACCGGCCCGCGAGGACGCCGAGGCCCGCGAGCGCTTCCTGCCGATCATGATGGAGCAGGGCCGGCGCATGCAGCGCCTCGTCGAGGACCTGCTGTCGCTGTCACGCATCGAGATCAATGAACACAGCCCGCCGACGGGCTCGGTGCTGGTGCCGGACCTGATCCGGGATATCGCCACCGGCCTCGAACTGAAAAGTCGGGACAAGGGAATGTCCGTCGTTCTCGACCTGGATCCGGATTTGCCCGCCGTCGCCGGCGAGCCGGACCAGTTGAGCCAAGTCTTCCAGAACCTGCTGGACAACGCCATCAAGTACGGACGTGCCAAAACCGCCATCACGGTTTCCGGGGGCGTGGTGGCGCGGGCGCCGGTCGGCATGCCAGGATCCCGGGGACCGTGCCTGCATGTCGCCGTGCGCGACGAGAGCGAGGGTATTCCGCGCGAACACCTGCCCCGGTTGACCGAGCGGTTCTATCGCGTCGACCGCGCGCGCTCGCGCCAGATGGGCGGCACCGGCCTGGGGTTGGCTATCGTCAAGCATGTGCTGGCGCGCCACCGGGGCCTTCTGGTGCCTGAAAGCGTGGTCGGAGAGGGCAGCACGTTCAATGTCTACTTGCCGTTGTCGGCGCCAGCAGAGGCTCCGGTCCCCGTGCCGCTGGAAGCCCTGCCGCGTCACGCCGTCGAGGCGACCGCGCCACCCGACGCCGAAAGGCGAAAAACCGCATCGTGAGCGGCCTTGGGCCGGGACTTGACCGCGCCGGCCCACGAGCCGCTATAATGCTCATGTAAGATTCGCCGCGCGGGGCGGGTGTTGACCCGGTAGGGTTAAGCGCCAACCCGGCGGGGGTGAGCGCCAAACGACACCCGCAAACAGCACGCGATGAGAGCAGGCCCACGGCCCATGACCTGCAAAACACGACAGATTGGCTCATATCGTCGCGGGCGAGACCGTGCCGGATGGCTTTCGCGCGGTGGCGCGGCAATCGTGGCCCTGAGCGCCTGCTTGGCGCTGCCGCCCGTCGCGGCCACCGCCCAGGACCAGGACACCGTGCCGGACCCCACCGCCGAGGCGGACGCACCGACGCTGGGACCGAGCGGACTGCCGCTGCCGCGTTTCGCCTCGCTGGGGTCGGACCACATCAACATGCGCACCGGGCCGGGCACGCGTTATCCCGTCACCTGGGTTTACAAGCGTCAGGGGCTGCCGGTCGAGGTGGTCCAGGAGACCAATGACTGGCGCCGGGTACGCGACCCGGACGGCGACGAAGGTTGGGTCCACAAGGTCATGCTGTCCAACAGCGCGCGCATGGCCCTGGTGTCGGGCGCGACCCCAGCCGTGCTGCTGCGCCAGCCCGATGCCGCCGCCGAGGGCATCGCCGAGATCGAGGCGGGAGCGCTCGTCAAGGTGCTGCAGTGCCCCGAGAACTCGGACCATTGCCGGGTGGAGGCGCAACGCTTCCAGGGCTGGCTGCCGCGCGCGGCCCTTTGGGGACTCCTCCCCGACGAAGAGGTGGACTGATCCGCCCATCGCCGCCCCGTTTGGCGTTCAGTGCACCGGGTCGGCCGCCGCCTTTTCCGCCAGCACGAAACGACGCGAGCAGTAGGGGCAGACCACGTCGCGCTCCCCGGGCTTGATGTGCAGGAACACGCGGGGATGGCCCAGCGCGGTGCCGATTCCGTCGCACGCCACCTCGTGGCTGGTGACCTCGACCGTTTCCGTCACGGGGAAGGTGGGGGTGTGCTCCATGGTGCGTCTCCTCGATTTTCTGCGGCGCCGTCCTATGTAGGAGGAGGCTGCCGGACTGATTCCCGGGATCATAACCGTCCGGCGGCCCCGCGCAACATCCTGCATCGTTCCTATTCCCGCTCCGACACGAGGCCCGCCGTGACCGCCCCCGCCCTGACCGAGACCGTCCTGAACACGCATGGCGCCCCCGCCCCCAATAACGCCCCCAATAACGCCATCGAGATCGCGCACCTGACCAAGGTCTACCGCTCCCGCGCCAGCCAGTCCGGACGTAAGGGGGCGGACAAGGCCCCGCCCCGAGCGCTGGACGACGTCTCGCTGACCATTCCGCGCGGCAGCTTTTTCGCCCTGCTGGGACCCAACGGCGCCGGCAAGTCCACGCTCATCAACGTCATGGCCGGGCTGGTGATGAAGACGTCCGGCACGGTGCGCATCTGGGACCTGGACATCGACCGCCAAGCCCGCCAATCGCGCGCGGCCATCGGCATCGTACCCCAGGAACTCAACCTCGATCCGTTCTTCACGCCGCGCGAGTTGCTGGAGGTGCAGGCCGGCCTGTACGGGCTGTCCCGCCCGGAGCGGCGCACCATGGAGATCCTGGAGTCCGTTGGGTTGGCCGACAAGGCCGACGCCTACGCCCGCACGCTGTCGGGCGGCATGCGCCGGCGCCTGCTGGTGGCCAAGGCCATGGTTCACAGTCCGCCCGTCCTGGTGCTGGACGAACCCACAGCCGGCGTCGATATCGAACTGCGCCAGCAACTGTGGTCGATGATCAAAGACCTGAACGCGCGCGGCACCACCATCCTGCTGACCACGCACTACCTGGAAGAGGCCGAGACCCTGTGCGACCGCACCGCCATCATCAACAAGGGGCAGGTGGCGGCCTGCGACACCACCCGCAACCTGCTGCGGCGGCTGGATTCCAAGACCGTGAGCGTCACCGTGGCCGGGGGGGCTCCGGACCCGCTGCCGCCGGCGTTGGCGGCGCTGGACGCGTGCGTGCGGCCTGACGGCCAGATCCTGGTGCGCTACAAGCCGAGCGAGACGCCCATCGGCCGCATCCTGGATGCCTTCCGCGCCGCCGGCCTGGAGATCTGCGATCTGGTGACCGAGGAAACCGACCTGGAGGACATCTTCCTTCAGCTCACGCGGGACGGCGGAGGGGTGTAACCGCGCTCCGGATTTCCCCGTGCCCCCGGTGGCGGCCGACTGCTATAAGTCCGGCCTTGGACCCCCGCCACCCGGAGCCCCGCCGCCCATGGACCGCATCCTCATCGTCGATTTCGGATCCCAGGTCACCCAGCTGATCGCGCGGCGGGTGCGCGAGTCCGGCGTCTACTGCGAGATCCACCCGTTCAACCAGGTCACCGGCGACAGCCTACGCGCCTTCGGCCCCCGGGGTGTGATCCTGTCCGGCGGTCCGGCCTCCGTGACCGGCATCGGCACGCCGCGCGCGCCCCAGGACCTGTTCTCCATGGGCCTGCCGGTGCTGGGCATCTGCTACGGCCAGCAGACCATGGTCGAGCAGTTGGGCGGCCGGGTCGGAAGCTCCGACCACCGCGAGTTCGGCCGCGCCTTCCTCGACGTCTCCGGCGACTGCCGCCTGTTCGACGGCGTCTGGCGGCCGGGCGAGCGCCATCAGGTGTGGATGAGCCACGGCGACCGGGTGGACCACCTGCCGCCCGGGTTCTCCGTCGTGGGCACCAGCGACGGCGCGCCGTTCGCCGCCGTCGCCGACGAGACCCGCCACTTCTACGGCGTGCAGTTCCACCCGGAGGTGGTCCACACCCCCGACGGCGCCGCCCTTCTGCGTGCCTTCACCCACGGCGTGTGCGGCTGTTCCGGCGACTGGACCATGGCGGCGTTCAAGGATCAGGCCATCGCCCGCATCCGCGAGCAGGTCGGCACCGGCCGCGTGCTGTGCGGCCTGTCGGGTGGGGTGGACAGCGCCGTGGCCGCCGCCCTGGTCCACGAGGCGGTGGGCGAGCAACTCATCTGCGTCTACGTCGATCACGGCCTGATGCGTCAGGGCGAGACCGAGCAGGTTGAGACTGTATTCCGCGACCGCTTCAACATCCGGTTGGTGGTGCGCCACGCCGACGATCTGTTCCTCGACGCGCTGGAGGGTGTCTCCGACCCCGAGGTCAAGCGCAAGACCATCGGCAAGCTGTTCATCGACGTGTTCGAAGAAGAGGCCAAGAAGATCGGCGGCGCCGATTTCCTCGCCCAGGGCACGCTCTACCCCGACGTGATCGAGAGCGTCTCGTTCCACGGCGGCCCGTCGGTGACCATCAAGTCGCACCACAACGTCGGCGGCCTGCCCGAACGCATGAACATGAAGCTGGTGGAGCCGCTGCGCGAACTGTTCAAAGACGAGGTGCGCGACCTGGGCCGCGAACTTAGGCTGCCCGAGACCATGGTCGGCCGCCACCCCTTCCCCGGGCCGGGGCTGGCCATCCGCCTGCCCGACCAGCCGGTGACGCGGGACAAGCTGGAGATCCTGAGGAAGGCCGACGTGATCTACCTGGAGGAGATCGCCCGCGCCGGCCTGTACGACGCCATCTGGCAGGCCTTCGCTGTGCTGCTGCCGGTGCGCAGCGTCGGCGTGATGGGCGACGGCCGCACCCACGATCACGTCGTGGCCCTGCGCGCGGTGACCGCCACCGACGGCATGACCGCCGACAGTTATCCCTTCGACCACGCGTTCCTGACCCGCACCGCCAGCCGCATCATCAACGAGGTGCGCGGCGTGAACCGGGTGGTCTATGACGTGACCAGCAAGCCGCCGGGGACGATCGAGTGGGAGTGAGAATGGGCCACCCCAGGTGAACCTGCCCTTCGGCTCGGATTAAAACCTGGTGTCGCGGGCGCGAACACGGGACGGCGCGCCCCACCCCGGCCCTTGCGCCCCGCCGGCGAAGCGGCTACCCCAGGGGCCATGAAAGACGACCTCTCCCACGATCCGGCCCAGGCCGGCGACATTCGCCGCCTGCTGACCATCATGGCGCGCCTGCGCGACCCCGACGACGGCTGCCCGTGGGACGTCAAGCAGACGTTCGCCACCATCGCCCCGCACACCCTGGAGGAGGCCTACGAGGTCGCCGACGCCATCGAGCGCGGCGCCATGGCCGAGCTGCGGGACGAACTGGGTGACCTGCTGCTTCAGGTGGTGTTTCACGCCCGCATGGCCGAGGAGGCCGGGCACTTCGCGTTCCCGGACGTGGTCGCGGCGATTTCCGACAAGCTGGAACGCCGCCACCCGCATGTGTTCGGTGACGAGACCATCACCGACGCCGACGCGCAAACCGCCGCCTGGGAGGAGCAGAAAGCGCGCGAACGCGCCGAGAAGGCGCATCACGGCGTGCTCGACGGCCTGACCGTCGGCCTGCCTGCCACCACGCGGTCACAGAAGATGGGCAACCGCGTCGCCCGGGTCGGCTTCGACTGGCCCGACCCCAACCGCCTGATCGACAAGGTCCAGGAGGAACTGGACGAGGTCCGCGTCGAGATCAACGCGAACGCGCCCATCGACCGCCTGACGGACGAGGTCGGCGACCTGATGTTTACCTGCGTCCAACTCGCTCGTAAGCTGTCCGTGGATGCCGAATCGGCGTTGCGACACACCAACGCAAAGTTCGAACGCCGCTTCCGTCATCTGGAGTCCCGGCTGGCCGAGTCCGGCCGCGCACCGTCGGACGCAACGCTGGAGGAGATGGAAGCGCTATGGCAAGAGGCCAAGGGCGTGGTTGGCTGAGGGCGCTGGCGCGGCCGTTTCTGGCCGTGCTCGTCCTGCTGCCCCTGGTGGCGAGTTGCTACGTGCCCGACGACTTCCTGGTCGAGGTGCGGATCAACCGCGCCGGTGAGTTCGGCCTGACCTACAAGGGCACGCTGACCTGGGCGCCTCTGTGGAAGGAAATCCGCGAAGGCGCGCTCAGCGAAGCCGAGATCGCCGAGAAGGTGGAGAACATCCGCCGCGACCTGACCCGCTATCCCGGGTTCAAGATGGTCGAGCACGAGGGCGCGGGGCGGTTCCGCGTGTTCTACCAGACCACCGGCGACGTCGAGGGCGACGAGAGCTACTACTTCCTGCGCGCCAACGCCCGGGTGATCGCCATCATCTCGCGTGCCGACGGCCTGCTGATCGTGCGCACCCACGCCATCTCCGACGAGAACAAGGCCAGCCTGATCGCCGCCGGCATGGACACGCGCGGCAAGATGCGCGTGGTCACCAACTGCGATGTCATCCGCCACAACGCCCGGGACCGCCAAACCGGCCCGGGCGGGTTTGTCTATTACGACTGGGTGATTCGGAGCATCAACGACGAGGCCCCCCGGATCGTGATGTCTCGGTAGCAGAGTCCCGGACGGACGGGGGACTCCCCCCGTCCGGAGGGCTATTGTATTCACACTTCTTTCCGCCGAAGCGGCGGCTCTCCGCTCGCACGGCAACTTGACTCGTCATTGCGAACCCTCGTCGCAAGACGAGGGTGAAGCAATCCAGAGCGTAGAACACCAAGACTCGCCCTGGATTGCTTCGTCGCTCCGCTCCTCGCAATGACGATGGGTAGAGGAGAAGTATGAATCGGATAGGTCCGGTGGGCAGGGTCTTCCTCACCGCGTCCGCAGGTTTTCCGGCTCGTAGACCGGGACGTACCCGAACACGCCCGGCAGATCCGGATCGACCAGCACGCGGACGGCGTGGACGTCCCCGGCGCCATGAACCTGCAACGCCGTCATGGTGTCGATGCGCCCGCCGCCTTCGCCCCGGAACGGCTGGTCGATCTCCAGTTGGTGGGAATCGCCGTACACCAGCAACACCGGCTTGGCGAACGCCTCGCCCTCGGCCTGCAGGGTCTCCACGGTGCGGGTGAAGCCGCTGGAGCTATTCAGGTCGCCCCAGAACATGTCGGCCTGCATGGCGATCACCACAGCGGCGCTGTCGGCCTCCGTGGCGGTCTCGAAGATGTGGCTGATCCAGGCCTGATTGGCCGCGTCGCGGGCGAAGAACTCGGCCACCGCCTCGGGCGAGCGGACCTCGAAGTTGTTGTTGGAGCCGATCACATGGACGGTGCCGAAGATCACGCCGCCATGCTGCCACACGGCATTCTCGACCATGTCGGTGTACTCGGACACGTCGGCCTGACGGGTCAGCGCGATGGGGGCTTGGCCCAGGCTCTCGGCCTCAGGGAAGAACTTGGCCCGCACAGCGGCCAGACGCTCCAGCGGATCGTAGCCACCAGCCGACTCGCGATGGCAGTCGGTCCACTCGTTGTCGCCGGGCGTGTAGACGACAGCGCCGGTGTAGCGCATGAAGTTGTCGGACTCGATCTGGAAGCGGTCGTCGGAGCAGTCCGAGCCGCCGCCCTTGATGTCGCCGACGTGGATGGTGAAGGCGGGTTCAATGGCGTTGACCCGGTCGATCAGGCGCTCATAGGCCGTCTGGGCGACGTCGCCGTAGGGCATGTCGCCCAGAGCGACGAAGCTGAACGCCTTGTCGCCGACGACGGGCGCCTCGGCGGCGGCCGGGACGGCGACGGCGAGGCCCAGCCACAAGGCAAGGGCGGCGGTCTTGATGGGACGCATGGGATTCCCCCTCGGGATGGTTGGTGACACCCGATCAGTTTAATGGACCGCCAAGACACCCCGATTGCGGATCCATGACGCTTTCATGGCCCATGCGTCAATTCCCCGAAGGCTCCCGCACCACCGCGCGGTAGGCGTGCCAACTGGCGTGGCCGATCAGCGGCAGGGTCACGGCAAGCCCCACCAGGCCGATCAGCAGCCCCGATTGCGTGAACACCACGATCAGCCCTGCCCACAGGGCCATGACCTTCCAGTTCCGAATCACGGCGACGATGCTCGTCAGCACGGCCTCGACGGCGTCAACCTCACGGTCCAGCATCATCGGCATGGAGACGGCTGCGCACATGAAGGCGATGGCCGCGAAAACCGCCCCCACCGCCGAGCCCACGGCCAGGAACACAAGCCCATCGAAGGTGAGGGTCTGGTCGAGCATGCTGCCCGAAGACATGCTCACGTAGGGAAAGAAGATGGCGAAGATCAGGGCCGCGAAGCGCATCCAGATCATCAACAGGAAGATGAGCGCAACGCCGATGGAGAGGATATGGTACGGGTTGGCCTTCCAGGCGGTTAGGGTCAAGGCCAGCGTCGGTGTTTCGCCGAGTTCGAACCGGCGGCTGATCTCGTAATAGCCCAGGGCCAACGCCGGGGACACCAGCAGAAAGCCGGCCGTGGCGGAGGTAATGAGATAGGTCAGATCGGCCCACCACAGACCGACTGTCACGCACAGACCGAGCAAGGTGAACAGCGCCCCCAAGCCCAGACTGAGCGGCCACGCGGCCATCATGTCGCGCCAGCCGGCGGCCAGCCAGGCCCAGGGGTCGTCCATGGTCAGGGTATTGACCCGCTGGGCGAGCGGCAGGCCCGCGAATGACTGCCGGCGGGCGGTGGGCGGCGGGGGTTCGGGCGGGGTGGTCATGGACGGGCTCCCTCTTCCATGGCCCGTGCGTCCCGATCCGCGCCGGGACGCCGTGGCTTCTGTTGTCCTTCCGAAAAGGTCGGATGGGCGGAAGAGGAGCGCAAGTCTCCCGACCGTCCGGACGCAGGCTCCGCCACCAAGATCCGGTCCGGCGTGCTTGCGCCTCCGGTCCCGCCTGCCTACCCTGCCCGCTCCCGTCTGTTCCACCGGAGCCCGCGCCATGCCGCTTCAGGGTCGCCGAGTCCTGCTGATCGTCACCGGCGGCATCGCCGCCTGCAAGGTGCCGGAACTGGTGCGCCTGCTGCGCAAGGCCGGCGCCGCCGTCCGCTGCGTCATGACCGGCGCGGCGCAACAGTTCGTCACGCCGCTGACCCTGTCGGCCCTCAGCGGGGACAAGGTCTACACTGACCTGTTCTCGCTCACCGACGAGGCGGAGATGGGTCACATCGAACTGTCGCGGGACGCCGACCTGCTCGTGGTCGCGCCGGCGACGGCGAACCTGCTGGCGAAGATGGCCCACGGGCTGGCGGACGATCTGGCCTCGACGGTGCTGCTGGCCACCGACACCGATGTTCTGGTCGTGCCGGCCATGAATGTGCGCATGTGGGAGCATCCGGCCACGCACGCCAACATGGCGACGCTGCGCACGCGCGGGGTTCATGTGATCGGCCCGGATGAGGGCGACATGGCCTGCGGAGAGTACGGGCCCGGCCGCATGGCGGAACCGGAGGCCATCCTGGAGGCCATCGAACACCACCTTGCCGCGCCGGCGGGTCCGCTGACCGGACGCCGGGTCCTCGTCACCAGCGGCCCGACGCACGAGCCCATCGACCCGGTGCGCTACATCGCCAACCGCAGTTCTGGCAAGCAGGGCCATGCCATCGCCGATGCCCTGGCCCGCCTGGGGGCCGAGGTGACCCTGGTCACCGGGCCGGTGGCCCTGCCCGACCCGCCGGGCGTGCGCGTGGTGGCGGTAGAGAGCGCCCGAGACATGCTGGAGGCCTGCCGGGCCGCCCTGCCGGTGGACGCGGCCGTGTTCGCCGCCGCCGTGGCCGACTGGCGCGTGGCGGCCAGCGCCGACCAGAAGCTCAAGAAACAGCCCGGCGCCGAGACCATGACTCTGGACCTGGCCCAGAACCCGGACATCCTGGCCACCATCTCCGGTCTGACGGAGGGACGCCCCGCCCTGGTGGTGGGCTTCGCCGCCGAGACTGAACGCGTGGTCGAGCACGCCCGCGACAAGCGCGCCCGCAAGGGCTGTGACTGGATCGTGGCCAACGATGTGAGCGCGGCGGCCGGCACCTTCGGCGGCGACGCCAACACCGTCCACCTGATTGCCGGCAGTGAGGATGTCGACTCGTGGCCGCCGCTCAGCAAGGCCGAGGTCGCGGAACGGCTGGCCCACCGCATCGCCGCAACCCTGGGAAGCGCCGCGTCATGACCACACTCGATCACGGCGCGCCGGAAGCCTTGGCCGTCCCCGTCGTCCGGTTGCCCCATGCCGAGGGGCTGGACCTGCCCGCCTATGCCACCGCCGGCGCCGCCGGGCTGGACCTGCTGGCCGCCTTGGACGCGCCCCTGGTGCTGGAACCGGGCGCCTTCGCCACCGTGCCCACCGGCCTCTCCGTGGCCCTGCCGCCGGGATACGAGGGGCAGGTGCGGCCGCGCTCCGGCCTTGCCGCGCGGCAGGGGGTGACGGTGCTCAATGCGCCCGGCACCATCGACGCCGACTATCGGGGCGAGGTCGGCGTGATCCTCATCAACCACGGAGCCGAGCCGGTCACGATTACGCGGGGACTGCGTATCGCCCAGTTCGTCGTCGCCCCGGTGACGCGCGTCACCTGGGCACTCTGTCAACACTTGCCGGAGACGCCGCGCGGCACGGGCGGCTTCGGATCCACTGGCGTGGCATGATCTGATCGGGCGCACGGTTGCGTATGCCTGAAAGAGTCCCCAGATTCGCGGCAGGCAGTGTGCGCCCTGCCGACCTCTTTCACCGAAACGGAAGGCGAGCATGGTTGACCACGACATGTCCCGAACCGAGTCCTCCGCCGGGGAGGGCGCCAGCGTTTCCGACCGCCTGATTGATGCCGCCCTAGGCTTGGCCGGTGAGTCGGGCTGGCGGCGTCTGACCATGGCTGCCGTCGCCGAGCGCGCCGGCGTGCCCCTGAACGAGGCGCTCCAGATCCACGGCTCCCGCAACGAAGTGCTGCGGGCCATGGGGCATCACGTCGATCAGGCGATGCTGCGCGAGGCCTTGGGCTTCACCGACCAGGACAGCCCGCGCGACCGTCTGTTCGACATGCTGATGCGCCGGTATGACACCCTGTCGCGGTGGCGGCCCGGGCTGGCCGCGATCATCCGTGATCTGCCGACGGATCCGGTCAGCTTCATCGTTTCCATGCAGGGGGTCTACCACTCCATGGGGCTGGCGCTGGAAGCCGCCGGGCTGGCCGCTGATGGCGTCAAGGGCATCGCCTCCCGCAAGGGACTGGCGGCCGTCTACCTGTCCACCATGCGGGTGTGGATCAAGGACGACACCGAGGATAACGCCCAGACCATGGCGGCTCTGGACAAGGGTCTGGACCGAGCCGAAAGCGCGGTCGATACCCTGTGCCGGTTCAAGCCAGGGTGTGGACGCCGCCGCCGATCCGGCCATGAGGATGTCTCACCGGTCGAACCGATCACCGAAACCGAAGGCGGCAAGCCGGACACGGGCACCGCGCCGGCGTGAGTCCGTCGGTTGCGGGACCGGATCACGGAGGGCGCGGACCACCCGAACGACTGCGGTGCAGCATTTTTTGTGCAGCGCACAAAATTGTCCGTTGACAGGATGCCTGACGGTTTCTATCGTGATTCTGGAATGATCTTCGCGGCTCCTGTTTTCGGGGGTTAAGGCGGGATCCGGTCGACGCCGCGCTCACACGTCCGTTGGCGCGCCCCAGATGGGATGGAGAGAGACCATGGCCAAGCAGCCCGAATTTTTCGATTTCGACTTCACCAAGTACCTCCAGGACATGAAGATCCCGGGCGTTGACCTGGACGCCGTCGTGGAGAGCCAGAAGAAGAATGTCGAGGCCCTGACCAACGCCAACCGGCTGGCCTTCGAGGGCATGCAGGCGGTGATGCAGCGTCAGGCCGAGCTTCTGCGCCAGAGCATGGAAGAATACGCCAAGACGGCGCAGTCCATGGGCGACATGAAGGACCCGCAGCAGGCGATGGCCCGTCAGACCGACATGGCCAAGCAGGCCTTCGAGCGCATGATCTCCAACATGCGCGAGATGTCCGAACTGATGGCGAAGTCCAACAACGAGGTCTTCGAACTGCTCAACAAGCGCTTCAGCGAAA
Organism: Rhodospira trueperi; assembly: GCF_900101965.1. Lineage (GTDB taxonomy): Bacteria > Pseudomonadota > Alphaproteobacteria > Rhodospirillales > Rhodospirillaceae > Rhodospira > Rhodospira trueperi. The sequence goes on from NZ_FNAP01000010.1 coordinate 74,234, forward strand.
CGCTGGAGGAAATGAAGGGCATGATGGACAAGGCCGAGGCTGCCAAGCCTGCGGCTCGCAAGCCGGCCGGTTCATCGTCCTGATCTCCGAGTCGGGCCGGCCGCGTTCGCGACGGCCCAGCGCGCCAGACACGACCGCCGTCCCGACCCCGGGGCGGCGGTTGTTTTTTGCGGCAGTGCGGGCGCGCCAGAGCAATCGGGTGAAAGGACGTGTGGTCGCAAAGACGCGGGGGATCGTGTATTTTTGGGCAGGACGCCTCACCATCTTTTATAAATGCAGGACGGACTCGACCCGCGAAGCGCGGCAATCCGCCGCGTGGCGGTGATGCGGCGGGTTGCGCCTTTGGCGCGAACACGCCCTACGACGTTTCGCATTGCGTCAATAGTGCATGCACCCGATTGCCCTGGCAAGCGCGTATGCCGTCCTTTCAAAATCCGGGGCGGTCGAAATAAACTGGGGGGCCCGCGCACCGCGCCGTCCCGTCCACCACGCCAAGGTCACCACTCCGGGGAGGCCCATCAATGTCCGACACCGCCGCCCCGCCCCCCTGGACCATCACAGAGGACGACGTGCGCGCCGCCGCCGGCCGCATCGCCGCAGCCGTCCCCCCGACGCCGTTCCTGCACTCGCAAACCCTTTCGGCCGTGGTCGGCGCCGACCTGTTCATCAAATTCGAGAACCTTCAGTTCACCGCCTCGTTCAAGGACCGGGGGGCCTTGAACCGTCTGCTGGACCTGACCCCTGAGCAGCGGCGCGCGGGCGTGATCGCCGTTTCCGCCGGCAATCACGCCCAGGGGGTGGCCCACCACGCCCAGCGGCTGGGTATTCCCGCCGTCATCGTGATGCCGGTCAACACACCGTTCGTGAAGGTCAACAACACCCGCGCGCTAGGAGCCCGGGTCGAACTGGCCGGCGAGACCCTGGCCGAGTCCATGCCCACGGGCCACGAGATCATGGCCCGTGAGGGGCTGATGTTCATTCACCCCTATGACGATCCGCTCATCATGGCCGGGCAAGGCACGGCGGCGCTGGAGATGCTGGGGCAGGTGCCGGACCTGGATACAATGGTGGTGCCGATCGGCGGCGGCGGCCTGATCGGCGGCATGACGGTGGCGGCGCGGGCGTTACGGCCGGACATCGAGATCGTCGGCGTACAGACCAGCTATTACCCGGCCATGGCCGATGCCCTGGCCGGGCGCGCCTCGACCTCTGGTGGTCAGACCGTGGCCGAGGGCATCGCCGTCAAGGCGCCCGGGCCAGCGGCGCGGCATATCCTGTCCAGCCACGGCGTCGACGTGACGGTGGTGGGCGAAGCGGCCATCGAGCGCGCGATCAACCTGTACTTGAACGTCGAAAAGACGGTGGCCGAGGGCGCCGGCGCCGCCAGTCTGGCGGCGGTCATGGCCCACCCGGAGCGGTTCCGGGGCAAGCGCGTGGGCTTGGTGCTCTCGGGCGGCAACATCGACCCGCGCACGTTGGCCTCCGTCATCCTGCGCGGGCTGACCCGCGAGGGGCGCCTGGGCACCCTGTCGGTGGAGGCCACGGACATTCCGGGGCAGCTCGCGGCCGTCGCGGCCATCATCGCCGCCCACGACGGCAACGTCGTCGAACTGGCGCACAACCGCCTGCTGCCCACCATGTCGGCCAAGTGCACCGACCTGTCGTTCACCGTCGAGACCCAGGGCCGCGCCCACCTGGAGGACATCGCCCAGGCCATCCGCGACGCCGGCTATCGGGTCTGGCACATCAGCGACCCGCCGCGCCCGGACGCGGACGCCGACGGTTAAGCCCGGCCCCGGCGCCGCATGACCAGCGTCATCCACTCGGCGATGGGGTAGCGCCGCTCCAGCGCCAAGCCCTGCCGGCGGTAGGCGTTGACCACCCGGGCCTCCTGCGTGGCCAGCAGGCCCGACAGCACGATCCGACCCCCGGGCGCCAGCACGGCGGCGGCGGGGGCTGACATGGCGGTCAGGGGACGCGCGAGAATGTTGGCCAGAATCAGATCATAGGAGCCGCCGGCCGTCACCCGCGCATCCCGGAATCCGTCCGACCGCAGGCACCGCACCCGGGCGGACAGGCCGTTGCGCCGCGTGTTGTGGCGCGCCACGCGCACAGCCTCCGCGTCGTTGTCCACGGCCAGAACGGGGCATCGCCAGTGCGCGGCGGCGGCCAGCGCCAGCACGGCGGTGCCGCACCCCATGTCGAGCACACGGCGCGGCCAGCGCGGGCGCCGCGCCAGATCGTCCAGGGCCATCAGGCAGCCTCGGGTGGTGGCGTGCTCGCCGGAGCCGAACGCGGTGGCCGCATCCACGACCAGCGCATGCCGGCCCGGCGGCGGCGGGTCGGACACGTGCGATCCGCGCACATGAAAGCGGCCGATGTCCAGGGGCGGGAAGCCGGCCATCGTCTCCGTCAGCCAATCGCGCGGGGCCATGCGCTCGACCGAGACGGCCGGTTCGGCGATGTTGGCAGCGCGCGCCGCCAGGGCCAGGGCGGCGGTCAGGCGGGCGCGATCAGGCGGCCGCTCGCACAGCCCCTCGACACGCCAAAGGCCCTGGTCGGGACCCGGCGCTTCGATCTCGAAGCACAGCAGGGCATCGGTGAGGCCGTCCAGCGCGGCCTCGACCATCGGCACGGCGGCCGCCGGCACCAGCAGTTCGATCCGCCACGTCTCCGTCACGGTCGCGGTCTCCTTTTGGTTTGCTGTTCGCGCGAGGTGATCCGGCACCCTGACAGGGCGTCGCTCAGCCCTTGTCCCGCAGCAGGCGCTGTTTCTGGCGGTTCCAATCGCGTTCCTTGGTGCTTTCGCGCTTGTCCACCTTGGTCTTGCCCTGCCCCAGGCCCAGTTGCACCTTGGCGATTCCCCGGGAGTTGAAATACAGGTTGAGGGGAACCAGGGTCATGCCCTTGCGGCTGACCGCGCCCAGGACCTTGCGGATTTCGCGTTTGTGCATCAACAGCTTGCGCGGGCGCCGGGGTTCGTGCCCGAAATGTTTGGCGTTGCCGTATTCCGGGATGTGGCAGTTGAACAGGTAGAGGTCCTCGTCCTTGCCGCCGGCATAGGACTCGCTGAGGTTCGCCCGGCCCTGCCGCAACGACTTGACCTCCGTACCCTGCAACACCAGGCCGGCCTCGAAGGTCTCGCCGATGGCATAGTCGTGCCGCGCGCGGCGGTTCTCCGAGACGCGCCCCGTGGAGATCAGACCGGATCGGATGTTCTTGTTCTTGTTTGCCATGACCGTGCCGATATGGGGTCGCCGATCCGCCCCGCGCAAGCCCGCGCGGGGAAGGATCAGTCGAGCACGCCCACCTTGCGCATGGCCGCCTCGACGACGACACGGGTTGTCTCGGCGATGGGCACCAGCGGCAGGCGTGTGGCCGGCGAACACCGCCCCAGAAGCGAGGCGGCGTACTTGACCGGCCCGGGACTGGTCTCCTTGAACAACGCCGCGTGCAGGGGCAGCATGCGGTCCCGAAGCGCGGCGAAGGTGGCCAGATCGCCCTCCGCCCAGGCGCGGTGCAAGGCGGCGCACTGCGCCGGAGCCACGTTGGCCGTCACCGAAATGCAGCCGTGCCCGCCCTGGGCCAGGAAAGCGGCAATGGTGGCGTCCTCACCCGACAGCAGGCAGAAGTCCTCGCCGATGGCCAGCCGCGTCGCCAGCGGACGCACCAGATCGTTGGTGGCGTCCTTGACCCCGACGATGTTCGGAAGCTCGGCCAGACGCGCCATGGTCTCGATGGACATGTCCACAACACACCGGCCCGGGATGTTGTAGATCAGGATGGGCAGGTCCGTCGCGTCGTGGATGGCCTTGAAGTGCTGGTACAGGCCCTCCTGCGTGGGCTTGTTGTAGTACGGCGTGACCACCAGCGCGGCGTCGGCCCCGGCCTGCTTGGCATGGCGGGTGAAGTCGATGGCCTCGTGGGTGGAATTCGACCCGGTCCCGGCGATCACAGGGACCCGCCCGGCCGTCGCCTCCACGCACAGCTCCACCACCCGTTTGTGTTCGTCGTGGGTCAGGGTGGGCGACTCGCCCGTCGTGCCGACGGGGATGAGGCCCTGGGTGCCCTGCTGGATCTGCCAGTCGACGAAGGCCTGGAATGCGGCGTCATCGACGGCGCCGCTGGCGGAAAACGGGGTCACGAGGGCGGTCAGCGAGCCCTTGAACATCGGTCTGTCTCTCCTGGGAGCGCTCGGCCGGTGGCGGCACCGGTCACGGAGGGGTCAACGGCGTGGCGAGAGGGGTGGTCCCGCCACGGGGCGAGGCGACGTGGCCTTCTGGCAGGAAGACCACGCCCCCGCGGCGGGACCTTCTATTTGTATCATAATCGTTTGCCGGGACAAGGAATCCCCGACGCGGCCACAGCCGACCGCCCATGGCGCCGATTTCGGATCACGGGGTCATCACGACGGATCGGTCGCCGGTCCCAACGCCAGATCAGCCGGACTGTCGTCGGATGCACTGTAGCCCTTCAGCCAGCCGCCGATGACGCGGTGGCGCACGTCGTGCAGCAGGCGTTCCTCCGGCTTGGGGGCGATGCGCCACCACCACGCGGAGCCCTCCACCTCCGGCTCCACGCCGTGAAGCAGGTCCTCCGCCGCCGTCGGACGCTCGGCGGTCATCTCCTGACGCTCGGTATCGGTGATCAGGCACACCGGGCACGGCGCCTCGCTCAGCACGCGCAGATGATCGGCGATCAGGGCGCGGCGGAACGCCTCCAGCGTGGCCTCGTCGGTATGATGATGCTGTGCCAGCCAGCGCGCGGGCGCGTGAGCCAGTTGCGACAGCGTGTTGCAGGAGATCACGAGATCGGCGCTCTCGATGGCCGGCACGGCCGCGCGCGGTTCGGGCAGCGGCGCGCCGGGAGGCAACACCCGCACCGCCTCCAGCACCCCCGTGACGTCAGCGGGCGCCAGTTCCACGGCGGTCATGCGCATCGCCGACAGCCGCACCGACGGCATGAACATCAGGTCCACCAACACTACCCGCCGGAACAGCAGGGCCAGACTCATCAGCGGCACATCCTTGGCCAGCCCGGCGCCGATGACCACCACCGTGTCCCAGCGGTCCAGCCGGGCGGCGCAATCCAGAATGACGCCGTGGGTGGCGCGCAAATGAGGGGTCCAGGCCCGCCGGTTGCGGCGCCGACGAGCGTCGATGGCGATCAGGTCATGCAGAACGCCCATCCGTCGCAACGGGCGCGGCGCCGGGGTGATGGTGTGACGGATCCACTCGACGATCATGGAGGCGCGTGTCTTCGGCTTGGAGGGCAAAGATTGGCGGGGCCGGAGATCCCCGTCCGCGTATCACCGTTTCTTAACATGACCGGGCACCGCGAGGGCAGCGGGAAAACGAGCCCATGCCGTCGCGAATACCCCACCCCCGCTGGGGCAATCGGGTGAAAGGGCCTGTGGTCGCGACGCGGAGCGCCCCACCCGCTGTTAGTAAGGTCGGGCGGATTCGACCCGCGAAGCGGGGCAATCCGCCGCGTGGCGGCGATGCGGCGGATTGCGCCTTCAGCACGACCCCGCCCTACGACGTTTCGCATTTCGTCAACAGTGCTTTCACCCGATTGCCCTGCACTCCCGCCCTGCCCCGTTGACCGGCGGCGGGGATTGGGCTACGCCCGCGCCGACACCATCCCCTTTTCTCTCCGCACAGGCTCTCGCGATGAAGCGCATCTTCTCGGGCGTCCAGCCCACCGGCAACCTGCACCTCGGCAACTACCTGGGCGCGATCCGCAATTGGGTGCGCCTTCAGAAGGACTACGAGAGCATCTTCTGCGTGGTGGACATGCACGCCATCACCCAGTGGCAGGACCCGGCCGAACTGTCGAAGAGCACGCGGGAGGTGACCGCCGCCTTCATCGCCGCCGGCATCGACCCGGAGGCCTGCGTCATCTTCCACCAGTCGGCCGTGCCCGGGCACGCGCAACTGGCCTGGGTGTTCAATTGCGTGGCCCGCATAGGCTGGCTGAACCGCATGACGCAGTTCAAGGAGAAGGCCGGCAAGCACAAGGAGAACGCCTCCGTCGGCCTGTTCGCCTATCCGGCGCTGATGGCCGCCGACATTCTTCTGTACAAGGGCACCCACGTGCCGGTCGGCGAGGACCAAAAGCAGCACCTGGAACTGACCCGCGACATCGCCCAGAAGTTCAACAACGACTTCGGCCGCGAGGTGTTCCCGATCACCGAGCCCCTGATCCTGGGCGCGGCCACCCGCGTCATGTCGCTGCGCGACGGCTCCAAGAAGATGAGCAAGTCCGACACCTCTGACTTCTCGCGCATCAACCTGACCGACGACGCCGACCTGATCGCGCAGAAGATCCGCAAGGCCAAGACCGATCCGGAGCCGCTGCCCAGCGAGGTTGCCGGTCTGGAGGGCCGGCCGGAGGCCGCCAATCTGGTGGGCATCTTCGCCGCCCTGTCGGATCGGACGCGCGACGACGTGCTGACCGAGGCCGGCGGCCAGCCCTTCAGCACCTTCAAACAGAGCCTGACCGATCTGGCGGTTGAGACCCTGGGGCCGATGAACGCCGAAATGAACCGCCTGCTCGCCAATCCCGGCGAGATCGACGCCATCCTGAAGCGCGGCGCCGAACGCGCCCAGGCCATCGCCGGCCCGGTGCTGGACGAGGTCTACGACACGGTCGGGTTCCTGCGGGTATAGGGGGGCGCGGGCGGGTGATCGTAGGCCCCCCGCAGCCCATCGATGTCCCGGCGGCTGTCCTCCTTCGGCCAGCCGCCCTACACCTTTTGTCCCAGGGTCCGTCTCAGCCCTGTGAGGAGGCGTAGCAGACCGCCCGGGCGGCCTCGACCACCTGGGCGGGTTGCGGCAGCGCCAGCTTTTCCAGGTTGGCGGCGTAGGGCATGGGGACGTCCGCGCCAGCCACACGGGTGACCGGTGCATCCAGCCAGTCGAACGCCTGTTCCATGCACAGTTGGCCGATCTCGGCGCCGATGCCGGCGAAGGGCCAGCCCTCCTCGACCGTCACCACGCGATTGGTCTTGCGCACCGACCGGAGGATGGTCGCGGTATCCAGCGGGCGCAGGGTCCGCAGGTTGATGACCTCGGCACTGATCCCCTCGCCGGCCAGCGTTTCCGCCGCCTCCATGCAGTGGCCGACCATGCGGGAGAAGGCGACCAGCGTGACGTCGGTGCCACGCCGCTCCACCTTCGCCTTGCCGATGGGCAGCACGAAGTCCTCGACATCGGGCACGTCGAAGGTCTGGCCGTAGAGGATCTCGTTTTCCAGGAACACCACCGGGTTGGGGTCGCGGATCGCGGCCTTGAGCAGCCCCTTGGCGTCGGCGGCCGACCATGGGGCGATCACCTTCAGGCCGGGCACATGCGCGTACCACGAGGCATAGCACTGGCTGTGCTGGGCGGCGACGCGGGCGGCGGCCCCGTTGGGGCCGCGGAAGACGATGGGACAGCCCATCTTGCCGCCGGCCATGTACAGGGTCTTGGCGGCGGAATTGATGATCTGGTCGATGGCCTGCATGGAGAAATTGAAGGTCATGAACTCGACGATGGGTTTCAGTTGAGCGAACGCGGCGCCCACCCCCAGGCCGGCGAATCCCATCTCTGTGATCGGCGTATCGACCACCCGCTTGTCGCCGAACTCGGCCAGCAGCCCCTGGGTGATCTTGTAGGCCCCCTCATACTGCGCCACCTCCTCGCCCATGACGAAGACGTCGGGGTCGCGGCGCATCTCCTCGGCCATGGCATCGCGCAGGGCCTCGCGCACGGACTGGCGCTTGAAGGAGTCGTAGGTCGGTTCGGGATCCTCGTCCGATTCCTCTTGGGCCGGAGCCGGAGCCGCCTCCGGCTTGGGCGACGATGGCGGCTCGGCCTCGGCCGGGGCGGAAGCGGGTTCGGATTTCGGCCCGGACTTCGATTCGGCCGCCTTCACGGCGTCCTCCAGGGCGCTTTCGTCCTCGCCTTCCGCCAGCAGAATGCCGATGGGCTGGTTGACCTTCACCCCGTCCGTGCCGCCGGGCACGAGGATCTTGCCCAGGACGCCCTCGTCCACGGCCTCGAATTCCATCGTGGCCTTGTCGGTTTCGATCTCGGCGATGACATCGCCGGCCTCGATGGTATCGCCTTCCGCCTTCAGCCAGCGGGCCAGAGTGCCCTCCTCCATCGTCGGCGACAGGGCGGGCATCAGGATTTGTGTCGGCATGTGTCGCTTCCCCCCGCCTCAGGCGTCCACCAGGATGTCGGTCCACAACTCGGCCGGATCGGGTTCCGGGCTGTTCTGGGCGAACTCCGCCGCCTCGCCGACGATCTCCTTGACCTGCTTGTCAATGTCCTTGAGGTGCGCCTCGTCGAACACGCCGTCCTCCAGCAACCGCTTCTTGAGCTGGTCGATCGGGTCGCTTTCCGAGCGCATCTTCGAGACCTCGTCCTTGCTGCGGTACTTGGCCGGATCGGACATGGAATGGCCCCGGTACCGATACGTCTTGACGTCAAGCAGATAGGGGCCGTTGCCGCCACGCACGTGGTCGACAGCCTCGGCTGCGCCCTCGATCACCTCCAGCACGTTCATGCCGTTGACGCCCTTGCCGGGAATGCCGTAGGCGGCACCGCGCTGCGACAGGTCCCCGGCGGCGGCGGCCCGCTCGACGGAGGTTCCCATGCCGTATCTGTTGTTCTCGATGACATAGACCACGGGCAGCTTCCACAGCGCGGCCATGTTGAAGCTTTCGTAGACTTGGCCCTGGTTGGTCGCGCCGTCCCCGAAGTAACAGAAACAGATGCCGCCATCCTCGTTGTATTGGTGGGCGAACGCCAGACCGGTGCCAAGGGGCACGGCGGCGCCGACGATGCCGTGACCGCCGAAGAACCGCTTCTCGCGGCTGAACATGTGCATCGAGCCGCCCTTGCCCTTCGAGTAGCCGCCGATGCGCCCCGTCAGTTCGGCCATCACGCCCTTCGGGTCCATGCCGGTGGCCAGCATGTGGCCGTGATCGCGGTAGCTGGTGATGATGGAATCGCCCTCCCGCGCCAGCGCCTGCAGGCCGACGACCACCGCTTCCTGTCCGATGTACAGGTGGCAGAACCCGCCGATCAGGCCCATGCCATATAGCTGCCCTGCCCGTTCCTCGAACCGACGGATCAGCAGCATGGACCGGTAATAATGTTCCAAATCAGCGGGCTCGAACCGGTGGGCGTCAACGGCCGGTTCGGAGTCCTTGGAGGATGCGCGGTCGCGCCGTGATGCCACCATGCTGTTGTCTCCCCTCGGATGACCGATCCGTCCGTGGGTCAGGACATGCTCGGCTGGACGGACGTCACACACGTAACCGTTCACCGTGCGAATTCAAGGGAAATCAGGCGGAAGGTGGGACTCCCGAACGCTGCGATGTCCCTGGACGTACCCGGATCCGAACCGCTACCCTTCGGGCGGCAGGACGATCACCTCGTCAGGGCCGATCAAGTTCAGCATGTCCCGAGCCCGTTCGTCCAGCATGTCGGGGCGGAGTTGATGATCGTACAGAAGTCCGACCCGATGCTCCAGCCAAGCCCGTTCCGCCTCCAGCGCGGCCTGATCCGCCCGGGCGATCTGGATATCTTGACGCACCTGCCACCACGCCAAGAGGCCGCGCTCGCCATTGACGGCGTGATACGAAAAATAGGCGACCGTCGCCAGCAAGAGCAGCGGCACGATGACCGAACGGACACGGTGGTGTCGGACGGATTCCTCTGACATGAAACGACTGCCGATCAAAAAACACTTGACTCCTTGAAGCAGTGAGTCAGAGGCGAGTCGCGCTGTCAAGAGTCGCGGGAGATGGTTCGCGACGCGGCGAGGACATGTGATCTTTTGGACTCACATCATCCTGAAGGCGCCGCCGTTCAGGACGCATCCCGGGTACCCCGCGTGGCGGCCCGCGCCTCGCGCTGGGCCCTGTATTCGCGCAGCCGCTCGGCGCGCCAGCTTTCCGCGAACGCCCGGGCGGCGGCCCTCTCGACCTCCTGTTCGGCCTCAAGGCGCTGCCGCTCGGCCTGACGCGCGGCCTCGATCTCGGCGGCGCGAGCGACAATATCATGCACCGGCGGCAGGCCAGCGACGACCGCGTTCTCCTGAGCCTCCTGCCAGGCGATGCGGAACTTGTTCATGTACCGCTCGGCATAGACCGGCGTGGCGGAGTGGTAGCGCGCCACCGCCCGGGTCCACGATCCTGTCTCGGCGTGCAGACGGGTCAGGAAGCCCACCGCGTACCGGACGTTGGCCGCCGGTTCGAACGCCTTGTCGAGCGTGGGGAAGGCGTCGCCGTGATAGTACAGGTTGATCTGCATGCACCCGACGTCGATGTTGGTTTCGCCGCGCGCCTGCAAGGCCCGCACGTGGGCGATGGCCTCGGCCTTGGTCTGGAAGAACCTGCCGTCCTTGCCGTTGGTGACCGTCCAGGGCCAGGCAATTCTTGCCCCGCGCCGTTCGTTCCAGCGACCGGACTCGACCATCGAGATGGCCGTCAGAACCTGGGCGGGAATGCCGTTGACCTGTTCCTGGGTCGAGGTCTGCTCGTAACAGACATCATCGGCATACGACGGCGCACGCGGCGGGGCGTCCGCCAAAACCGGGCTCGCGCCCAGGCCGAGAGCCATCAGGGCCGAGAGCACAACACTCAAACGATGAGAACGGAACATGGCGGCGAACATGGCGGTGACCCGTTTCGGTGACGCCCCTCAGAGGCAACCCACGGGCCTTTCCAAGCAAACGCCGCGCCAGAATGTCTCCCCTACTCCGCGGCCTGAGACATTCCGCACGTCTCGGACACAGCCCGCAGCAGCAGCGGGACCGCCCGCGCCAGTCGCTCCAGCCCCGCCGTCGGCTCTCTGGTCCGCTCGTCCATGTACAACGCCCGATTGAACTCGATCTGCAGGGCGTGCGTGCCCTCAGCGGGGCAGCCGTAGTGGGATGTCGTAAAACCGCCCGCGTACGGCTTGTTGCGCCGCACGCGCAGGCCGTGCGCGGTCAACGCCGCTTCGGCTGCATCGGTGATCGTGGCGTCGCAGGCGGTGCCGTGTCGGTCGCCCAGCACAACGTCCGGCTTGCCATCGCGCCCCCCCTCGACGGCGGTGCTTGGCATGGAATGACAGTCCAGCAAGATGCAGTGGCCGAACCGGCGTCGTGTCTCCCGCAGGAGACCAGCCAGCGCCGTGTGATAGGGGTGATAGCATCGTGTCAGCCGGCGAGCCGCCTCCGAAAACGGCAGTTTGCGGCGATAGATATGCTGCCCGTCACCGGCAATACGCGGCAGGGTGCCAAGCCCCGCCCTCACCCTCGTCGACTCCGGATTGGCGTGCGCGGGAAGCGGATCGCTGAACATGCCGGGGTCCAGTTCCAGTGGTTCCCGGTTGACGTCAAGGTAAACCCTCGGGAACAGGGCGCACAGCAGGGGAACGCCCAGAGACGGCGCGGCGGCGAAAATGGCATCGACATGAGTGTCCTCGCTGGCCCGCAACTCGCTCGTCGACAGCCGCGACACCGCCAGGAAATCGGATGGATACCGCGTCCCAGAATGCGGCGAAGCCAAGACGAGCGGGCGCGTCCATCGTTCCGGCCGGATCAGCTTCAACAGATCCTCGGACTCGAAGGCCTCTTGCTCGCGCCTTGACATGGTCGGGGCATCCTTGTGGCCGGTCGTCGGGTCGGCCCCCGACACTGCGCGCCCTGCAATCCGAGCCTCGGAACCGCGAAGGCTGGAGATCCGCATTCTAGATCACATGGCGTCCGTGGGGAACATCCCGCTTGGCGGCCCCAGGGCCCCGAACTCGGACAAAAGAACCGTTTCAATACGTCCCTTGCCTACCGTTGGAGATCTCGCGGTCGCCGCGCTCCCGTCGAAGCAACGTTCTTATGAGTCGATCATCTCATCCTGAACGCCCGCAGGGCGTGAAGGATCTCCCTCGACGGGCCGCGACCTTCCCGACATGTCATTGATCGATCATCCGGGTTCGGAGCCTTGATGCCGATCCCGCAGGGCAATCGGGTGAAAGGGTGTGTGGTCGCAAAGACGCGGGGGATCGTGTGGCTTGGGGCGGAACACCCCACCATCATTTATCTAGGTAGGGCGGATTCGACCCGCGAAGCGGGGCAATCCGCCGCGTGGCGGTGATGCGGCGGGTTGCGCCTTCGGCGCGAACCCGCCCTACGACGCTTCGCTTTTCGTCAACCGTGCATTCACCCGATTGCCCTGGCCGATCCCGTGGTTCACCTTGACACATCCCGGACACGCGATTAACTCCGGCTCACCTGACACCGCCGGAGATGGCGCGCCGTGGACGGCCTGAATTTCATCTCAATGGATTTCCTGCTGCCCGTGCTGATCGGCATGGGGGCGGTTTTGCTGTTCCGGATGATGCCCCGCCTGATGGCCGGCGGCGTGCCCTTCGTCGCGCCGGTCGAGTTGCGCAAACGCCTGGACCAGGGCGACGACGTTCTGGTGCTGGATGTGCGCACATCGCGCGAGTTTTCGGATCGGCACGGACACATTCCGGGTGCCCTGAACCTGCCGCTGGACCAACTGGGTCAGCGTCTGGGCGAGGTGAGCGCGGATCTGCGCCAGCACCAGGACACGCCCGTGTTCATCGTCTGCCAGACCTCGAGCCGTGCCGCGCATGCGGCCCGCTTGTTCCGCAAAGCCGGCTTCCGCAACCTGTCGATCATCAGCGGCGGCATGTCCGCGTGGCGCTCCCGGGGGCTCCCCACCCAGAAACGCTGACGGGCACTCAGCGACTCAGGGCAGAGACGAAGACCGTCTGGCTGTCAGGCGCCCGGTCTCCGTACGCAACAGAGTCTCCATCTCATCCTTGGGCATCGGCTTGCCGAACAGATACCCCTGAACCGCGTCGGCGCCTTCCTGGCGAAGATAGTCGAATTGCCCCTCGGTCTCGACACCCTCGGCGAGGACCGTCAGGCCCAGACTGTGGCCAAGATTGATGATCGCGCGCACCAGGATGGCGTCGTTGTTGTCGGTGGTCAGATGCTGGACGAACGACTGGTCGATCTTCAGCTTGTGAACGGGAAACCGCTTCAGGTAGCTGAGGGAGGAGTATCCGGTGCCGAAATCGTCAATGGCGATCCGGAACCCCTCCTCCGACAATCGGTTGAGAAAGCCCTGGGCGCTGACATGATCGGCCATCAGCACGCTTTCCGTGATTTCGAGCTCCAGGGCGTCCGTGGGCAGGCCGTGGGCGTCCAGCGCGGCCCGGATGCGCTCCACGAGTCCCCCGTCCCGGAACTGGGCCGCCGACACATTCACCGCGACCGGAATGACCGGCAGTCCCCGGCTCCGCCAGTCGTCGATGTCGGCGAGGGCCCGACGGAAAACCGCCTCGCCCAGGGGCATGATAAGACCGGAGTCCTCGGCGACACCGATGAACTGACCGGGCGGAACAAGCCCTCGGGTCGGATGGCGCCAGCGCACAAGGGCTTCCATGCCGACCAGCATGCCGTGTATGTCATATTGCGGCTGATAGAAATTCTCCAGTTCGTGACGGTCCAAAGCCCGGCGCAGATCGGTTTCGAGATCCAGGCGAATCTGGGCGTCGTTGTTCATGTCGTTGGAGAAGAATCGGTAATCCTCGCCCTGCCCCTTGGTGACCCGGTGCATCGCCAGATCGGCGTTCCGGATCAGGTGATCGGGGTCGGTTCCGTCGTCCGGATACATGGCGATCCCGACGGTGGCCCGCAACGAGACGATGTTCGCGCCCACTTCCACCGGAGTCGCGATGATGCTGGCGACCCGGCGCGCCAGCGCGGCGGCGGCGTCGGCGCCGCTGTCTCCGCTCTGGATGAGCGCGAACTCGTCACCGCCGATGCGGGCGACGGCCTCGACGTCCTGGGCCACGGCCGCGTTGATGCGTGATCCCACGGTCATCAGAATCTGGTCGCCGAGATCGTGCCCCAGGGTGTCGTTCACGCGGCTGAACTTGGTCAGATCAATAAAGAGAACTGCCACCGTTCCGCCACCCCGCCGCGCGTGCTGAACCGCATGATGCAGGTGCTCCCGAAACAGGGCCCGATTGGGCAGGCGCGTCAGGGTATCGTAGTTGGAGAGATAGCGGATTCTCTCCTCGGCACGCTTGCGTTCGGTGATGTCCTCTTGCACGGCAACGTAGTGGATGGAGTGGCCGTCCGGTCCCTGGATGGGCGTGATGGTCTGGTGCACGGTATAAAGGCCGCCGTCCCGGCGTCGCTCCACCAGTTCGCCCGACCAGACTGCGCCGCGTTGAATGGTGTGCCACAGATCGGTGTACGTCGCCGCGTCCTGATGCCCGGAGAATAGCACATGCGGCGTCTTGCCGATCACCTCCCGGGCGCTGAACCCCGACAGGCGGGTGAAGGCCGCGTTGATCCATTCGATCCGGCCCTGCTCGTCGGTGATGAAGACGGCGTTGACCGTCACCGACATGGCGGACGACTGGAGCCGCAGAAGCATCGTGTCTCGCAGCAGCGCGGTCATGTTGGCGAGGCGACGGGCGGTGACATCGATGCGCATGCGCGCACCTCGATCCAGGGTATCCCGTAGGGGATGAACCGCCAGAACCCCCTGAACGGCATCGCCCGCCACGAGCGGAAACGCCAAGCCGGGGCTCAAGCGGTCGAGCGCCGCCCGGACAGACTCTTCGGGCGTCAAGTCGCCCGACCGGCCCGCAGGCCCCTTGAAGCCGGGCAGGGTCCGGATGGTCGAGAGGCTCAGGACCGGATCAAGAGTATGACATAGATCATCCGGCAGGGCGGTGCGCAGGTGCTCCGTCAGAGGACCGGCCTCAGGCCCGGCCGCCGCAGTCAGGATCATGTCTCCTGTCTCTTTGTCCGCCAACGCGATCCACGCCGCGGCCAGCCCTTCCAGCCGCGGCAAGCGCTGGCACGCCAGGGCGCAGATATCCTCGACCCGATCGCCGGACAGAACACACGCATCGAAATCAAGCGACAGGCGGCCCATCGCCGTCAGAGGACCGACGTCAGAGGACGTTGCGGCCATCATCAGGATGGCCGGCCGGTCGGTATCCTGAACGGCATCGATCCGGGACAGTTCAAGGCGGATGTCTCGGCCATCAACGGTCACCCCCCGCACGGACAGGCACTCCGGAACGGCGGACGGCAACACCGGATCCACGCCCCCGCGCGGCAGGTCGGCCAACGTCAACCCTTGGTCGGCCAACTCGGGAAACAGCGTTTCCCAGTGGACTCCGATCAGGGAGACCTCATCCTCCGACGCGCCGAAAACCCTGTTGGCTGCCGGATTGGCCCAGGTAACGCGATCCTTGGCATCGACGACGAGGACAGCCTGCTCGGTCGCGTGGGCAACGGCCCGCGCCCACGCCCCCTCGTCATCCCCCTTCAACACCCTGCCCGACCGGCCTTCGTCGGAGAGAGTCGGCGACACGCGCCGCTCACGCCGCGCCCGGAGAAACAGGCCTAGGACCAGGAGAGCGATGGTCAGCGTGGCGCCGACAGAAAGGATCAGAGGGATTGTATCCATCAGCCGAATCCGTACTCCCTGCGGACAGGTGAACCCTCTGTTGGCGCGTGCCAGCCACCAAGGCACGCAGTTGCCAACGCGGCGACCCTTGGGTCCGCCATACGCCCGGCGACCGGACCCGATCCGGGCTCAGAAACCGCCTGAACGGAACTCAGGGTGGACACGATGGCAGGATTACGAACGTCGGCCAACCATGGTCAGAAAAGGACGTGATCAGACCAGCGAGACCCGTATCTGGGGATGGTCTGAATCCACTCGATACGCACGGCGTTTCCCCGATATCCTGCTTGCATGTCAGGCATTGTGCCATGTTAAAGTATCGTGAAGACCGGAAGTGTAAAGAATTGTTGCCTGACTCAACATGATGGATTCAACATGGCGGGTCGTCTTTCCCAACGTCGGGGATGGAGGGGGTGGATTGCCGTCGACGATCCGTGTAGGTTCGGGTCGGGGAGCCTGGGACGATACGATCCTGCAGGGTGGGCGGTCAAGCCGGGGCATCCCGTTCGGTTGTTCGGGCCTGCCCGCCTAAGACGACCCGTCCGGCTAAGCGCTTAAGTATTGGGGTCCTGCCCGAATGTCCATAGCCACTATTCTGGGGGTCATCTTCGGTTTTGGCCTGTTCGTGGGCTCGATTTTCCTGAGCACGGACAACGTCTTTATTTTCCTCAATCTACCCAGCTTTATTATGGTGATGGGTGGAACTCTGGCGGCGACCTTCATTTCGTTCGAACCGCGCTTCGTCATTCACTCTCTGCGGACTATGGCGGGCATTCTGCTGGCGCACGACGTCGGACGCGCCATCCTGACGCACGAGGTGGGCCGGGTGATCCGGTGGGGTTACGTGATCCAGAAGGGCGGACTGGCCGGTCTGGAAGGCGATGCCGCCAAGGCCCGCAAGCTTGACCGGTTCCTCAGTTACGGGATCGATCTCGTGATCACCGGCTACACCGGCCAGGAAGTCCGTGACATTCTGGCCAACACGGTCGAAACGACCTTCAACCGGAACACGGTCTACTCCGACATTCTGCGCAACATGGGCTCGACCGCGCCGGCGTTCGGTATGATCGGCACCCTGGTCGGCCTGATCATCATGCTGGACAAGATGGGCGATGATCCGTCCGCGCTCGGCCCGGGCATGGCCGTCGCATTGGTGACGACGCTGTACGGTGTTCTGATCGCGCGACTGATCTTCCTGCCTGCCGCCAACAAGGTCCAGCAACGCGAGGAAATCGTGCGCTTCCGGAACTATCTGCTGGCGGAGGGGCTGGCGCTGCTGGCCGAACGCAAGAGCCCCCGCTACATCCAGGACAAGATGAACAGCTACCTGGATCCCGCGCTGCACTTCAGCATCGACAGCATGATGCGCGACAAGAGCTGACGGTAAACGCGTACGCCGCGGCGGAGATACAGGATGTTCGACAACCTCGGCAACAGATGGGCCAAGAAGGAGAAAAAGGGAGAAAGCGAGGACGACTGGATCACAACCTTCGCTGATATGGCGACCCTCTTGCTCGCTTTCTTCGTTCTTCTGGCTGCGATTTCAAAGGTTGACCCGGTTCTCTTCGAACAGGTCAAGGCCGGCATGGCCAAGGGAATCGGCAATCGGGAAATCGAAACGCCCATTCAGGCTTTGCGGACCGACGTCACGTCGGCTGTGGAAATGATGCAGCTCGACGATTCCATCAGCATCGGCATGGACCAGCAGGGCATGGTCATCGAGTTCGCCAGCGCCGCCTTCTACGAACCGGGGCAGGCGAAGCTGAGGCCGGAGGCGATCCCCGCGTTCCAGCGCATCGCCAACACGCTGGAAGCCCCGAAGTACCACAACTTCCAGATCGAAGTGCAGGGGCACACCGACGACACCCCGGTCAATTCCGACCGCTTCCCGTCAAATTGGGAACTGTCGTCGGCCCGAGCCTCCGGCGTGGTGCGGTTGTTCGTTGACGAAGGGCTGGAAGCCGAGCGGTTGAAGGCCATCGGGTTCGCACATACGGCGCCCAAGGTTCCGAACACCGGGCCGGACGGCACCCCCCTGCCAAACAACAGGGAAATCAACCGGCGCGTGACGGTGCGCGTGATGCCCCGGTGAGACGCTCCCGGCAAGGCGCCGCGACGTCAGGGCGCCAGGGCCTCAAGGGCAGCGACGTCACCCCGCACAAGCGCCGGCACCGCCGCCGTCACATGCTCAACCGGCCAGTCCCACCAGGACAGCGCCAGAAGGTGGTCAACCGTCCGCCTGTCGAAGCGGATCCGCGCCACCCGGGCCGGATTGCCGACCACCACGGCATACGGCGGCACCGGCTCGTGCACCACGGCGCGCGCGCCCACGATGGCACCGTGCCCGACGCCGACGCCGGGCAGGATCAGGCTTTCGTAGCCCAGCCAGACGTCATTGCCGATCACGGTGTCGCCCTTGCGGGGAAAGGGCATTTCCGCGAGCGGCAGCGTCTCGGCCCACGCGCCGCCCATGATCGGAAACGGATAGGTGCTGAGGCCGTCAAGACCATGGTTGGCGCTGGCCATGATGAGAGTGGCGCCATGGGCCAGCGCGCAGTATCGGCCGATGATCAGACGCTCTTCCGAAAAGGGAAAATGGTAACGCACATTCCGGGAGAAAAACCGGGTCGGGTCTTGGAAATCGCTGTAGTACGAGTAGGCGCCCACCTCCGTTGGCCCCGCGCTGCCCGGCGGCGCATGCACCCTCAACAAAGGCCGCAGAAACACTGTACCAGTGTGGTCCGCAATCGGATACAGGACATCGGGATCCGGCGGCATTCCAGGAGGCACGGGCATGGCAATCTCCAGGGCCGGTCGCGGGTCCGCCGAGTCGGCCCTCAGAGCCGCAACGTCACTTCCATACCGTCGCGGGCGACCAGGGCCGATGGGAGAACGCCGCGCACCTGATCCTCAATCCGCTCCATGATGGTGTCGTCATGATCCGGATCATGGTGAAAAAGGACAAGCCGCTTGGCACCGGAGGCCTCGCACAGACGCACCCCTTCCTCCCATGTGGAATGCCCCCACCCCACCCGCGCGGGGAACTCTTCCTCAGTATAGCTGGTATCATAAATGAACAGGTCGGTCCCCGCGATCAACTCCAGCACATCGGGATCGAGCCGGCCCGGGGTGTGCTCCGTGTCCGTGACGTAGCACACGCTCATGCCTTCGTAATCCAGACGGTACCCCACGGCCCCGTTGGGATGCTTGAGAGGCGCTGTGTGAACCGTGACGGCATCCTCGATAACCAATGGGTCCTTTGGCCTGAAGTCCTTGAACGAAATGGTGGCCATCAACGCATCCAGAGGAACCGGAAACATCGGGTCGGACATCTGGCTTAAGAACGGACGCCGGATGCCGCCGTTCTCCGCCACATGGCCGGCGAGAACATCCAGGCTGAAGGTCGGACGATAGGCCGGCGCGAAAAAGGGAAACCCGATGATGTGATCCCAATGGGTGTGAGTCATCAAAAGAGTGGCTGAATTCACGCCGCGCTCATTCAAGGATGCGCCAAGGCCTCGCAGGCCGGTGCCCGCATCCAGGATAATGTGGCGGCCGTCGAAATGGACTTCAACGCAACTTGTATTGCCACCGTAAACAACGTGGCTTGGGGATGGACAGGGAATGCTTCCCCGAACGCCCCAGAACTTGACCCAACACGCCATTATCTTAACCCAGTCTCGCCGACCTATTTCAGCGTTCCTCGCCAACCCGATCAGGGCAGACGATATGCAGAACAAGGATATGTCAGAACAGAGACACCTTCGACCCTTTTTTTACAGATTTCTTCTGATTGGAGACAGGCGTGACTCATCCGCCCGCCTTGGCGGAACTTGACCGGTTCGATCCGACCGGGCGCGGAGGACCGCCGCGCCTTGTCACCGAACCCCGACCCCGTTGCCGATGCGCGCGCCCAGGGCCACGTCGGCCCGACCCTGATTGACCGCCAGTTCGGCGAGTCCATTCGCATTCTCGTACCAGAACGCTTGGCCAACCGGCACGTCCGAGAAGGTCCGGGCGCGGCGCGCGGTCGATCCGTGAACGACAATCTCGGCCGTTTCGGGCAGGAACGCGGCCCGCATGCCGGTCATCGCGTTCCCGTACCGGTCGATATAGACGATGCGGGGCAGATCATCGGGCCAGTCCGGTCGATCGGCGGCAGTCATGGGGCGCACGGTGGACTCCGGCGGCCGCTCCCCCCGCGCCAGACGGGCGGCGGTCGGCGCGAACAGGTCACGGCCGTGGAAGCTGGCGCTGATCGGGCCGGACGCCGGGAACACCGGGTACACCGCACCGGTGGTGGCCCGTCGGGCCACCATGGCGAATAGGCCGTTGTCCGGCCCGACATACCAGCGTCCGTCCGCGTTCAGCATCAGGGTTCCCCGGTCGGACCCGACCCCCGGATCGACCACACCCACAACGACCGTCCCGGCCGGCAGCCACGGCACCAGCGCGGCCAGCAGGTAGGCGGAGGCCATGGCATCGAACACGGGGGCGTCCGCGCACAGGTCGATGACCGCTACGCCCGGAGCATCGCGGTGCAGCACGGCCTTCATCTGGCCGGTATAGGGGCCTTCCAGGCCGAAATCGGTGAACAGCGCGAGCAAGCCTCGTTCTCTCCCTGGGTGGATTCGCGGGACCGGGACTTTGGCCTACCGCCCGCGCGGGCGCAACAGGTGGTCAAATACCTGACCAAATTGATCCTTCCGTTCCCAGGTGTCTTGGGATACTCATGGACCTTCGCTTGGCACCGTGGGCAGGATTGAGGCCTTGCTGTCTCCCGATGCTCCGGCCAAGTCACCCGGGCTCCGAACCTGAAACAGGGTAACGAGGGAGAAAACGTCTCATGAAACGTCGCGAGTTCATCTCTGGCGCCGCCGTCGCTGGCGCCGGCGCCGCCGCCTCCACGCTGGCCACGCCGGCGATCGCGCAGGACATGCGCGAGTTGAAGATGGTCACCACCTGGCCGAAGAACTTCCCCGGCCTGGGCACCAGTGCCGAACGTCTGGCCCAGCGCATCACCGCCATGTCCGGCGGCCGCCTGACCGTGAAGGTGTTCGCGGCCGGCGAACTGGTGCCGCCCTTCGAGGCCTTCGACGCGGTGTCGTCCGGTACGGCGGAAATGTACCACGGCGCCGAGTACTATTGGCAGGGCAAGTCCAAGGCGTTCAACTTTTTCGCAGCCGTGCCGTTCGGCCTAACGGCGACCGAGATGAGCGCCTGGATCCACCACGCCGGCGGTCAAGCCCTGTGGGACGAACTATCGGCCGACTTCAACATCAAGCCGATGATGGTGGCCAACACCGGCGTTCAGATGGGCGGTTGGTTCAACAAGGAAATCAACAGCCTTGAGGATTACAAGGGCCTGAAGATCCGCATGCCCGGCCTGGGCGGAGAGGTGCTGCGCCGCATCGGCGCCGCCGCCGTCTCGCTGCCCGGCGGCGAGATCTTCCCCGCCCTTCAGTCCGGCGCCATCGACGCCACCGAGTGGGTCGGACCGTGGAACGATCTGGCGTTCGGCTTCTACAAGGTCGCCAAGTTCTACTACTACCCGGGCTTCCACGAACCGGGCACCACGCTGTCGGGCGGCGTCAACCTGGACGTCTGGAACAGCCTGAGCAGCGAGGACAAGGCCATCATCGAGGCCGCCGCCACGGCCGAGAACGACTACTCGCTGGCCGAGTTCAACGCCCGCAACGGCGATGCGCTGGACACGCTGGTGAACGAGCACGGCGTGGAACTGCGCAAGTTCTCCGACGACGTGATGACCGCCATCGGCGGGGCCGCCGGCGAAGTGGTGGCCGAGGTGGCCGCCGAAGACCCGATGACCCAGAAAATCTACGAGTCCTTCCTGGACTTCCGGACCAAGGCCATGGGCTGGGCCCGCATCGCGGATCAGGCCTACTGGAACGCCCGCGAGCTGCCGTACACCTACGTCAAGGGCGAGTAACCGTCCGCCGTGACGAGCCGGGGGTCCCCGAATCGGGGACCCCCGCGCCGTTGAGGACGATCCTGTGCCCCCGCATCCGTCCGTTCCCCGAACCACAGGAGTTCCGGGTGTCGTTTCTCCATGCTCTTGCGCGATGGATCGACCGGATCAATACCGCCGTCGGGCAGGCCACGGCCTGGCTGGCACTGATCATGGTCCTGGTCCAATTCCTGGTCGTCGTGCTGCGCTACGTCTTCGGGCTCGGGTTCATCTGGATGCAAGAAAGCATCACATACATGCACGGCCTGCTGTTCATGGTCGGAGCGGGCTATACACTGCTCCAGGATGGGCATGTGCGGGTGGACGTGTTCTACCGGGAGGTCTCGCCGCGCCGGAAAGCGCTGGTGAACCTTCTGGGCTCGGTGCTGTTCCTGATCCCCTTCTGCACTCTGATCCTCTGGGTGTCCTGGGACTACGTCATGAATTCCTGGAGGGTCCTGGAGGGCTCCAAGGAAACCAGTGGCATCCAGGGCATCTATCTCCTCAAGACGGTGATTCTGGTGTTCGGCGGTCTGGTGATCCTGCAGGGCCTTTCGGTGGTGGCCCGCTCCATCCTGACTCTGGCCGGGTGGGACGGCGCGGAGGCCGACGACGACAAGGGCGGCGTCCCGGCGGAGGTCGGCCGATGACCCTGTTCGAGCGCGAAATCTTCGCCATCATCATGTTCGCCGGCACCTGCCTGTTCCTGGTCGCCGGCTTTCCGGTCGCCTTCACCCTGGGCGGATCGGCGCTGCTGTTCGGCATCATCGGGTGGTTCATCGGCGCCTTCGACATGAGCTTCGTCGCCGCGATGCCGCAGCGCATCTTCGGCACCATGACCAACGAGGTGCTGATCGCGGTCCCCTTGTTCGTGTTCATGGGGGTGATGCTGGAACGCTCCCGCGTGGCCGAAGAGTTACTGGACAGCATGGGCAAGCTGTTCGGCACCCTGCGCGGCGGCCTGGGGATCTCGGTCTGCATCGTCGGTGCCCTGCTGGCGGCCTCCACCGGCATCGTCGGCGCCACCGTGGTGACCATGGGCCTGCTCAGCCTGCCCACCATGCTGCGCCGGGGCTACGATCCAGCGCTGTCCTGCGGCACCATCTGCGCCGCCGGCACCCTGGGCCAGATCATCCCGCCGTCCATCGTGCTGGTGCTGCTGGGCGATCAGATCTCCAACGCCTACACCGACGCGCAACGGGCCATCGGCAACTGGTCTCCGGAGCCGGTGTCGGTGGGCGACCTGTTCGCTGGCGCGCTCCTCCCCGGATTGGGGCTGGTGGTGCTGTATATCCTCTACGTCGCCGCCGTGGCTTGGCTGCGCCCGCGCGCCTGTCCCTCGATTCAGGACGAGGCCGACGCCGACCTGAGTGCGTGGGAGACCTTCCGCACTTTGGCCAACGCCCTGTTACCCCCCGTGATCCTGATCGTCGCCGTGCTGGGATCGATCCTGACCGGCGTGGCGACCCCCACCGAAGCCGCCGCCGTCGGCGCTGTGGGCGCCCTGCTGCTGGGCGGGCTGAAGCTGGAGAACAGCCGGCGCTGGCCCATCCTGACAACGTTCGCCGCGCTCGTGGTGATGCTCGTGCTGGCGCGGTTCGTGGACCTGCGCGTGGCCCGCGACACCATCGGCGCCGGCGACATGGCGGCCATCTGGCTGGCCTTGGCCTGTACCGGCGTGGTGTTCCTGGGCATCGGCGAAAGCCTGCGCCGGGTCTGGTCCATGGGCATCCTCAACGAAGTCATGCGCCAGACCCTGATGATCTCCTCGATGGTGTTCGTCATCATCGTGGGCGCCGGGCTGTTCTCGCTGGTGTTCCGGGGCCTGGGCGGCGAGGAGATGGTGCACGAGTTCCTGACCAACCTGCCGGGCGGCGTGTTCGGCGCCATGCTAGTGGTCATGCTGGTGATGTTCGTGCTGGGATTCTTCCTCGACTTCATCGAGATCATTTTCGTGGTCGTGCCCATCGTCGGGCCGGTGCTGCTGAGGATGGACGTCGATCCGGTCTGGCTGGGCGTCATGATCGCCATGAACCTGCAGACCTCGTTCCTGACGCCGCCGTTCGGGTTCGCGCTGTTCTACCTGCGCGGCGTGGCGCCGCCATCGATCCGCACCATGTCGATCTACAAGGGGGTGGCGCCGTTCATCCTGATCCAGTTGATCGGCTTGGCCGTGCTGGCGGCGTTCCCCGAACTGGCGACCTGGCTGCCGGATGTGATCTTCGGATAGGCCTGCGCGGCGCTTTTGTGGGATCAATGCGGCGACGCACGGACAGGCGAGCGCGACCCATGAGCCGTCCGCCAGACGTGCAGCGGATCCGGGACAGGGTGCGTCTTGAGATCATCGCCCGCCTTGCGCGCGGCCTGCGCGCGGGCGGTGCGGGACCCGGCCCGCATTGAGGCCGTGGTGCTGTTCGGCTCCCTGGCGCGCGGCGATTTCGATGGCCTGTCGGACGCCGATCTTGCCGTCATCAGACGCGAGGCGATTCCGGTGTGGCCGTGAGCGGCAGGGTCGCCGGATGCGGTGCCTCGTCGGGGACGAAACACAGCGCGTAGTCCTCGCAGACCTCGCAATTCGGGGCCTTGCACAGCAACACGCCGTCCCTCTCGCACATCGACCGATAGAAGAACTTCTTCCACCGCATGCCGGGATTCCGGGCGGCCAGCGGCGCGAAATGGCGATCCATCAGGCGAACCAGATCGGCCCGACTGGAGAGCCCCAGGTCCTCCCAAAGATGCGCCGCGCCCAGCGACCGCCGCGTGATGATCCGCGTCAGCCACCGCGCCATGGTCGGATCGCCGCCCAGGGTGCGGCCCTCGTACAGCAACGCGCGCAGATCCGGCTCCTCCGGTTCGTCGGCCTGGGGACCGCGCCACGGCGGATGCACGTCCAGCAGGCCCAGCGCGTGCGGGAACAGAGTCTCCAGCAGCAGCCGTAGGTCCGTCAGGGACAGGGCCAGCGTATTGGTCAGAAGGCGATCCGGCGGCGCGAACCCGGAGGCGATGGCGCAGGCCAACACATGACGGTCGAAGGGATCCCCCGTCCCGCCGGACATGAGCATGGCGTGAAGACTGTCGGACATGATCCCTTCTCCTTCGTGCGCGGTCCGCTCCGCCGAACGGTCTTACGCGGCGTCCTCGACGGGGGCGTGACTCTGCGCGCCGGTGCCGCACACCGTGGCGCAGGATCCGCAGCCCACGCAATCACCGCCCTTGGCCACGACCGAGACCTTGCGCACGATTTCCTCATCGTCGTCAAACGGATCGCACATTTCGTCGTCCTCGTTGATGCCCTTGAGTTCGATCACGTCGCGAGCACACACCTTCACGCAGCGGCCGCAGCCGATGCACACGTCGGGGTCAATGGATTGGATGTAGGAGGGAACCCAGGGGCTGCCATCCTGGGTGACGAGCGTACGAACGGCCATGACGTGTCCTTTCTTTGGCTTCGGAAGGATCGGAAGGTTACGACTCGAGAACGACGAGGCCCGGATGCGCGGCGATCATGCCGACCCCTTCCTCGACCAGGGCGGCGCCGGCGGCATCCAGGGCGGCGAGGCTGTCGAAGCCGAAGCGGTGGACATCCCGCACTGCGCGGGAGACGGCCACCAGACGCCCGGCGATCAGAACCACGCGGCCGAAGCCCTCTTCATGCAGATCGATAAGGGGTGTGGCGACGTGGCCGCTGCGGCGGCCGATGGTCGTGCCGACGGCGTGATAGAATGTGTGCAGGCGGCGCAGCACGCGCGGGTCCGGGTTGCCGACGACGGGGATCGCCCGCCGCTCCTCCTGCGAGAGCACGTAGCCCTTCAACAGGCGGGCATCGGTCTTGCCGTCCCACAAGCCGCAGCAGTCGCCGGCCCGGATCAGCGCCGCCAGTTCAGGCAGGAAGGTGGGCGCGTCGGGCCAGGGCGGATCGGGCTGGGCGACCGCCATGGCCCGCAGCCGGGCGACCTTGCTGAGCGGCTTGGCGGGACCGGCGGGGCGTTCCGCCATGTCACGAACGGCTGCGGCCATGGCTCAGCCCTCCCCCTCGTCGTCATCGTCCATGAAATCGGTGCGCGCGGGTTCACTGCCGTCCCGGTTCATCATCGCCTTGCGCAGCCACGGCGGCGGCGAGCCGGCCAGCATGGTCCGCACCCGCTCCAACACTTGATCGACGGGCTCGTCGGACTGGAGCTTGACCGGATGAATGCGCGCGGCCACAACCCGCGCCGCCGCCGGTCCGCCGATGGCGCGCACGAACAGCAGGGTACAGCCCTCCATGGCGGCCAGCCGGGGCGCCACCCGGTCGTCCTCGTGCCCGCCGCCGCTGCCGTCCTGGGCGGTGACGTCGTCGAACTGGACCGCCTCGACGAGGCTCCAGTCCTCGGCGGAGACCTCGTAGACGGCCAGCGTGCGTGCCCCCGCGAAGTGGGCGTTGACGGCGCTCATGTCCTGGGTGGCGAGGGCGACCTTCACGGCGGGACTCTCCTTTGAGACGGTCGGGGAACGCACGGCGGACGGCTCGGCGCCGCCCGACTCAACCAGCCGCAACCGGCGCATCGCTGTCATGGCGAACCTCGGACGTATGGGGCATTTCGGGGGACATAGGGTGGGGCGGGCGCAGGTGGTGTTCGGCGTGGCTCTCGGTGATGGCGTTGGCGATGGCGAAGGCCATCTGGCGCGTGCCCCGATAGCCGGCGAACAAATCGTGCTGGCTGCCGACCCGGTCCACCTGGGGGAACCCGACGCGAACCAGCGGCGCGTGCAGGGCCTTGGCGGCGCGGATGGCCGGCGAGGGGCCGATCACCAGATCGCAGCCGCCGGCCTCCAGCGTCGCTGTCTCCAGGTCGTCCAGATCGCCGACGATCAGGCGATCAACCGGCAGCGTCTCCAGGCCGGGCGCCCTGGTGGTGGTCACCGCCACCGGCACCTGGCATCCCAGGTCGGTGGCGATGGTGACCATGGCGCGCAACAGGTCCGGTTCGGCGGCGATGGCCACGCGCTGCCCGACGGCGGCGAAGTGGCTGTCGATGAGCGCGTCCAGCAACCGCGAGCGGTCGCGGCGCAGCTTCGGCGGGGCCGAACGCCCGGACATCTCGGACAAAAAGGCGATCAGGCGATCGCAGCCTTTGAGGCCGGTCAGGGTTTCCAGAACCGTGACCGGTAGGCTGGTCCGCGCGCCCAGCAGCTCGGCCGGGGCGCGCATGTGCTCGCCGATGGCCAGCACCGCGCTGGCCTCGCCCAGGGCCTCCAACTCGGCCCGGGAGGTGCCGCCGAGACTGACCGGCCGCCAGTTGTCAGGGACATGCCCATCAAGGGACCCGGACAGATCCGGCAGCAGGGTGCAGGTCAGGTCGAAGGCCTCAATGGTGTCGCGCAGATCGTCCAGGTCGGCGGCGGTCAGGTGCGCGCCCGTCAGCACGGTCAGATGGTCCGCGCGGCGCGGGCGCGGCCGGGCCACGACGTCGATGATGCCGGTGACGGCGGCGGCCCAGCCCTCTTGCAGGCCGCCGATGAAGTCCGGGGCCTGGACATGGACCAGCAGGGTGTCCCCCAGGTCCTCGCCCAACCGCTCGGAAATCAGCCGGAGGTCGGCGGCCATGTCCTCGCTGCGGGTGTCGGTCAGCGCCGTGGGGCAGACGCCCAGCACCGAGGGCTTGGACTTGGTGGCGATGGTGCGGATCGCCGATTCCAGGTTGTCGGTGCCGCCGAGGATGGTCTCGATCTCGCCGAGCGCCGTGGTTTGCAAGGGAATGGCCTCGCGGAAGTGGCGCACCAGCAGCACCAAGGCGAAGGCAGTGCAGCCCACCGACCCATGGAACAGCGGCATGCCCCGGTCGACGCTGAGCAGGGCCAGCGCGGCGCCCAGCGGCGGCGACACCTTCAGCGGGTCGATGGTCAGCGCCTTGCGGGACGCCTCGACGCGGGAGGGAGTGGTCTTCGGACTCATGCGGTGTATCCCTCCTCCCAGGGGGCCGGGCTGTGCACCTGCTCCCAGATCGGGGCGTTCAGGGTCAGGGACATCCGCTTGGCCAGGTTGATGAAGCCCTCGTAGCCGGCGTAGGCGTGGTGACGCTCCTGGTTGGTATCCAGCCAGGGGCGGCGGGCGTTCAGGGCTACGAACTGGCTGCGACCGCCGGACAGCATGATGTCGGCCTCGCCGTCCTTCAGCATGCGGAACATCTCGCCGGCCGGGATGGCGCCGAACAGCTTCTTGTCCTCGTGCAGCAGGTCCTTGGCGCGGGCCTTGCCGTGGTCCGTGGACTTGCGCACCGAGGTGCCGATCACCTCCATACCCATGTCCTGCAAGGTCTGGACGATGGACCAGGCCTTGTTGCCGCCGGTGTAGAGCAGCACCTTCTTGCCCTCGAGGGTGGCGCGGTACGGCTCCATCTGACGCTGGACCTCGGCTTCCTTCTCGGCGATGAGAGCCTCCGCCCGGTCGATCAGGTCCGCGTCGGCGCCCTGCTCCACCAGCAGGCGGGCGAAGGTGCGCAGGGCTTCCGATGTGGCCCGCACACCGTTGAACGAGCCCTCGAAGTAGGGGATGCCCCATCGCTCCTGCAGGCCGCGTCCCACGTTCACCATGGCCTGAGAGCAGACCACCATGGAGGCCTTGGCGCGGTGCGCGTAGGTGACCTCGTGGTAGCGGGCGTCGCCGGTGATCGGGGACAGCAGGCGGATGCCCAGGGCGTCGAACAGCGGTTTAACCTGCCACAGGTCGCCGACGATGTTGAACTCCGCGATCAGGCAGATGTCGGTCGGCGTGGTGGTCTCGGGTTCACCGGTGCCGATGACATGGTCGAGCAGGGTCTGACCGGCCAGACGGTTGCCCGCGTTCTTGGTGCCGACGAAGCCCGGGGCCTCGACGGGGATCACCGGGCGGCCGTGGCGCTCGGCGGCGGCGGCGCAGACGGCGTGGATGTCGTCGCCGGTCAGCGACGGCACGCAGGTCTGGTAGACGAACACGGCGGGCGGATCGAACTTTTCGACGGCCTGACGGATGGCCTTCCAAAGCTTCTTCTCGCCGCCGTGGATGACATCCAGTTCGGTCAGGTCGGTGGTCAGGCCGCGCCGGTACAGGTCGGACCCAGACGACGCCGAATGGCGGTTATCCCAATTATTGCCCTCGCAGGCGATGGGACCGTGGACGATGTGCGCGGCGTCGACGATGGGCTGCAACGAGATTTTGGCGCCGTCGAACGCACAGCCGCCGGCCGCCGCGCCCGGGGTCGGGCCCTTGGCCTTGCAGCCGGCTCGCTTCTGCGCGTCGGTCTTGGCGCGGTTGGTGGCACAGGCCGGTTCTTCGAACACCGGCGCGAGACGATCGGTCAGCATCAAGGCCCTCCCGCGTTGGCGCCCCCGAACGAAACGGTGGGCACGGGGCATGCAAGCAAACTTAATGCCACCACGGCAATGCTCTGATCCATAAAGAGAATAAGCCCATGCCCCGACCCGAGTGTCTGACATGCGACAGCCTTGATGTCGCAACACGAACGCGACACGACCAATTTTAGGACAGTCCAGCCCAGGGATTGACCTGACCGCGCGGGTTCGCCAGAAAGGGACGGGGTCGCGCCCTGCCGGAGACGCCCGGCAGCGCCGGTTAACGCTTCATTTTATCAACCGGCGGCATCCTGCAAAGGATACACACGGCGAAGTTTCGCTTAAGGATGGGTGGCCGAGCGGTTTAAGGCACCGGTCTTGAAAACCGGCGGACGGGAGACCGTCCCGTGGGTTCGAATCCCACCCCATCCGCCATTTATACTAGAAAACACACTCTCCACTCCCGGCTTCGGCCGGGTTTTGCGGTCTTTCAAAGGGGTATGGGGCCGGGCTGTTCACCGGCTCACGCCCGCACCGCAACTCAAGGGCGAACGCCGTTTCCCCGGCGGTTCAAACCCCGCCGGCGCCTGCGGGACTCAGGACAAATCGCTGCGGCGAATCGGATTCCCGCGCCCCGCCCGTCGACAGCACGGCCCGCGCCGCCTGGGCTCATACCCTTTCCCCGGCCGCAAGGGGCAGCCACACGGTCACCGTGGTCTGCCCGGGCACGTCGGTATCGAGCGCGACACGGCCTTTCTGGGCACGGGCCATCATGCACGCCGAATAGGTGCCCAGCCCCGTGCCGCCGGACTTGCCACTTGTGGCGTACTTGTCGAAAAAGCGGTCGCGGATGTCCTCCGGCACCGCGCCGGGGTTGGTGACGCGGATGACCGCCTCGTCCCCGTCGGTCGTCACGCGCACATCGACGGCCTGCCGTTTCTCCGGCAATGCCTCGACGGCGTTGCGGACCAGATTGGACAGCAGCGTTCGGCACAACCAAGCATCGCCCAGGGCGGCGACGGGCTTCTCCATGGTCAGTCGGAGTCCGGCAAGTTTCGCGGCAGCGAGGTGCTCTAGTTCCTCATGGACCTCGCCGAACACGGCCCCCAGATCCACGGCGGTCGGTTCGAACCGGAAGGTGCCCGCCTCCACGCGGTGCAGGGTCATGGAGGCATCGAGCAGCGAGAGCTGTCGCTGGGCGGCCCGCTCCATCATGTCCAGCACAGTCCGGTTATCATCGGAGAGGGCATCGGACAGGCGAAGGATGTTGATCCCCGAAATGGTGGCCGATATGGGGCTGCGCATATCGTGGCGGATGATCCGCTCGATATCCTCGCGGAACTCGTCCTCGCGCTTGCGCTTGGTGATGTCCTGGACGGTGGCGTGGACCACGTGACCAGCAGGACCGCGATCCGGCATGGGGCGGCCGAGAAGATGGATCCATTTGACACGGCCGTCCGACATGTGCAGGGGCACCGTCAGGTCGAACGGCTCCGCATCGGCTACGGCGGCGCCTACGGCTTCGCGGAAGGTCTGGTAGTCTTCGTTCGTGAACAGTTTGGCGTGATCGCCCAGACGCGACGGCCCAAGCGCCGGGTCACGCTCGTAGATGCGATACATCTCTTCCGACCAGTCCGACCGTTCAACCGCCGGATCGATGGTCGCACTGCCGATGCCGGCGATCTGCTGCGCCATCTTCAGACGCACCAAGCTGTCCGCCAAGTCTCGCTCGCGGCGCTTTTCCCGGGTGACGTCCTGGACCAGCCCTCGCAACCGCGTCGGCCGGCCCCGGTCGTCGTGAACCAGATGGCCGTAGGCGCGCAGGTGCAGCGTTTCGCCGGTTTGATAGTGGATCACCCGGTGTTCCATCTGCTCGGCATCTCCGCGCAGCATCGCGACGAATTCCGTGTGGACGCGATCCCGGTCGTCGGGATGGATCCACTCCAGAAGCTCGTCCGTTGTGGTCGGACGGACCTCGGTCCCGGACAGTTCCCGCCATGTGTCGGACAGGGACCACCGTTCGGTCTCCATGTCATACTCGAACGAACACATGCGACCCAGGCGCTGTCCGGCCACCATCAATTCCGTGGTTTCGCGGAGTATGTGCTCGTGTTTCTCCCGGTCGGTGATGTCCAGCGCCACGCCACGGACCTTCACGACGCGGCCCGCGTCATCCAGGATCGGCGTACCCCGGACCTTGATCGTTCGAATGGCGCCCGTGGTCTGGTCGATGGTCCGGTGTGTGATGTCGTAGGGTCCTCCGCTCAGTGTCCGCTCGAAGGCGGCCTCGACCCGAGCCATATCGTCCGGGTGAGCAAGCGGCAACAGATCGCCGGTGGTCCGGGGAGGCTCGTCCACACCGTGCAGCCGGCACCAGTTATCCGAGAAGGTCCACACATCCGACGTGACATCCCATTCCCAGGAGCCGATGCCCGCCAGTTCCTCGGCGTTCAGCAACAGGTCGGCGGTCTCGCGCAAACGGGTTTCGGCATCCACGCGATCGCCGATGTCCTCGGCGATGGCCAGAACGATATCCGGCGACGCAGACGTGAACTTGAAGCTGACGTGCCGTTCCTTGCCGGAGGCGCGCATACGGTAAAGTCCGTTGTGCGCCAGCACGGTACCGTCTCGGCCACAGCGGTGGATCAGGTCAACCAAGTCCGGCCTGTCGGCGTAGAAGTCAGAGAGGCGCCTGCCAAGGTGCTCCTGGACGTGTCCTCCCGACAGGCGTTCGTTGGCCGGATTGACATCTTCCAGGACGTAGTCGTCCCCGTCGCGGCGCCAAACCGCCAGATAGTCGGGCATGGCCTCGAACAGGCCGCGAAACCGCGCTTCGCTGGCCCTGAGTGCTAGATCAGCCTTTTTTTGGTCGGTGATATCCTGGACGGCGCCGACCAGTGCGCGCGCGCGTCCGTTGTCGTCATGCAGCACCCTGGCATAGGCGCGCACGTAAACAACCTCACCGGTCTTCTGATGGATCTCGCGATGCTCATTGACGAACGAACGACCGCCCAGATGCGCCTTTAAAGCGACGGCGAACTGCTCATGGTCATCTGGATGAACGATCTCCATCAATCGAGCCGGCGTGAGCGGGCCGGTGTCCTCGACCCCCAGGCGCTCCAGGAAGTTCGGCGACACGGTCCAGGTCTCACGGATCATGTCGTATCCGAAGATCCCAAGTCCCGTCAGGTCCTGGACCGTGGCCAGAAGGTCGACCTGTTCGCGCAGCGCTTCAACGGACGGGCACGAAGCGGGCCCCAGGGTTGTGGCGTCCGGTTTCACGGACGCGCCTGAGGCCGTCTCCGCTTCGCGATCGGAGGTCATGCGCGGAGCCCCTCACCCAATCAACCAAACTGAAACAACATCCTTTATAATTATTCTAACTCTATTAGCGTAGCCTTGCGATGACAAGACTTCAACGCCCCATCGCAATTCAGGTTTCCACAAAATTCGAGCGACCATCACCCAGGAAGGCCGAGCGCCTCCAATTGATGTAATTGGATAGTTAACTGCACCACACAATGGGACGTGCGTCAATGTGTGTGTTTCGCGCTCCGCACAACCTGATCTTTGTTTCAAGCCCGTAACAAAACCGGTTTATTGGTTCAAACTCCGGCATGCTGGCGCGCGGCCCCGCCGACCTCGCGAGATCCTTTCGTCCGACCTCTGCCACGGCGCGCCGGGGGTCGGACTCAGAATGACATTTTCCGTTCCAAAACAAGACGCTTCGGTCGTCCCGCGCAAACTGGAGGTTCAGCCAGCCTGGCGGTCCGCCGCGAGACCTCCAACGCAAACGCATCAGACCGTCAGTCGGCGGTTTGCGGGGACGGAGCGGGACGCAATCATCCGAAATCCGTATCATTCCGCATCCGGCCGCCCGCGCAGCGCCTTGGTCTGCCCGCGCCGTGTCTTGGCGTCAGCGCGCCGTTGTCGGGCGGCCCGGCTCGGACGGGTCGGTTTGCGCGGACGCGGGGTGTGGGTGGCGGCGCGGATCAGGGCCGCGAGACGCTCGCGCGCGTCGACGCGGTTGCGCTCCTGGCTGCGGAAGCGGTCGGCCGTGATAACCACAACACCATCACCGGTCAGCCGGCTCCCCGCCAGCCGTTCCAGCCGCACCTTGACCGCATCAGGCAACGACGGCGAGCCGCGCGCGTCGAAGCGCAGTTGCACCGCCGTCTCGACCTTGTTGACGTTCTGCCCGCCGGGACCGGACGCGCGGGCGAAGCGCTCCTCGATCTCGCGGTCGGGAATGCTGAGGTCAGGGGTGATGTCGAGCATGGGTCCGGTGCTCCGGCACGGGCCGCGCCGAGGCCGGCCCCGTCCGGACGGGACCCGATCTCAGCCGGCCGCGTTGGCCGCCTTCAGTTTCGCAAGGATGGGCTGTTCGTACTGCATCAGGGTGTCGTACCCACCGATCAGATGGCCGTCCATCAGGATCTGCGGCACCGTCTTGGCGTCCGGCAGGCGCTGCTTCATCTCCGAGAAGGCGGCCACCGTGGAGACATCGTGCTCAGTGTACGCGACCCCGTGTTCCTGCAACCAAGCCTTCGCCTTGGCGCAAAACGTGCAATTCGATTTGGTGTAGACTTCGACACTGACCATCGGGTCCTCTCTCGCCTTGCAAATGGAAACCGAGCGCCGCCGAAATGGGGCGGACAAAACGGAACGCCGAGCGGATGGGCTCAGGCGGAAATCCCGTGCTGGATCGCCATGGCCACGGCCTGGGTGCGGTTGGCGGCGCCGATCTTCTTGAAGATGCTGCGCATGTGCGACTTGACGGTGATCTCCGTCAGGCCGAGGTGCAGGCCGATTTCCTTGTTGGACTCACCCCGGACCAACAGCGACAGCACCTGGATTTCGCGGTTGGTCAGATCGGCGAAGCGCCCGCCGTGGTGTTGCGCCTGGGCGGCCTCGCCGTCGCCGCCACCGGGGCTGAGCAGATGCGCCGAAAAATAGGGCTGGCCGCTGAGGATCAGCCGCAACGCATGCACGAACGACGCCCCGCTCATGGCCTTGGGCAGATACCCGGACGCACCCAGTTCCATGGCCCTGAGCACATCCTCGCGCAGCACCTGTCCGGTGATGATGACCACCGGCACCTCCGGGCACGCCTTGCGGAAGGCGCTGACCGTCTCCACACCGGCCATCCCGGGCATCTTCAGGTCGAGCAACAGCAGGTCCGGCGAATGCTCCGACGCCTGCGCCAGCGCGCTGTCGAAATCGACCGCCTCCATGATCTCCACATGCTCGCCCAGGTCGGTTAGGAACGGGCGGATCCCGTCGCGCAGCAACGCATGGTCGTCCGCCAGCAGAACCCGAACAACCGCCGAAGCCTTACCCGCCCCCGCCGACGAGGGACCATCCTGGGGCAGGTTGCCGTTGGCATTGACGTTCAACACGGATTCGTCCGGAGCCATCGTTGGCACCCTTCCTCATCAGAGACCCGGGCACCGCGAAGCGGAGCCCGACTTTGCGCGTATGAGTGAAATGCTACCAGACAGACGCCGGCATATCCACCTTTTGCGACGCGGCTGCGCCGCGAAAGGATCAGTGCGACCGATACACAACCCGTTCCTTGGAATGACTCCGACCTGACTTCCAATCCGGATCACGACACCCCCCTACACCGAAACAATGCGCGCAGCCTCTGCCTTGATCCGCTCGATCATCGACAGAAAGCCATTGCGCCGATTAGGGCTGATGTGCTGGTCCAGGCCCAGGCGCTTCATCTCGCCCTGGGCATCGGCGGCCAGAATCTCTTCCGGCGTGCGATCATTGAATAAGACCAACAGGATGGCGATCAACCCCTTGACGATATGGGCATCAGAGTCGGCGCAGAAGTGCAAACGCACCGGGTTGCCGTCGGCCTCACGCGCGGTCATCCAGACCTGACTCATGCAGCCGGGCACCTTGTTGGCCTCGGTCTTGTCGGCGTCCGGCATGGGCTCCAGCTTACGGCCCAGGTCTATGATGAAGGCGTAGCGCTCTTCCCAGTCGTCCAGAAGCTCGAATGTTTCGGACAGTTCGTCCAGGGTCATGGTCATGGTGGTGCCTCGAACGTCACGGAAAGGCGGGCGCTCCCCCGATGTAGGCAGAACGGCGCCTCTTGGGAACCCCGCGCGACGTGTGGACATGGCGCTTGTCGCCATCGCGAGTCTGGCCGGGGCGCTGTTCCCGATCCTCATGAGCGTTTTCGGAACCGGGCGACAGAGGCTGCGGCGCGGACTTCGTGGGCCGGCCCTTCGGCCCGCTTGACACGGCGGGCGGTTCGGTGTGGGTTCCTGCCCACCGACGCCACCGGGGCGCCACCCGTCGCACGCCAGGGAACCCGCTCATCATGCACGCCTTTCGCACGCACACCTGCGGCGCGCTGCGCCGCGCCGACGTGGGCCAGACCGTCCGCCTGTCCGGTTGGATTCACCGCAAGCGCGACCACGGCAACCTGCTGTTCGTGGACCTGCGCGACCATTTCGGCCTGACCCAGTGCGTGCTGGACGTTTCGTCGGACGTGTTCCCGACGCTGGAAGCGGCGCGCGTGGAAAGCGTCATCACCGTGACGGGCCGGGTCATCGCCCGCAGCGACGAGACCATCAACCCGCGCCTGCCCACCGGCGAGATCGAGGTGGGTGTGGACGCGGTCGAGGTGCAGTCCACCGCCGACGTGCTACCGATCCAGGTGGCCGGCGAGCAGGAGTACCCCGAGGACCTGCGCCTGACCTACCGCTTCCTCGATCTGCGGCGCGAGCAGATGCACCGCAATATCGTGCTGCGCTCGCAGGTGATCCAGTCGATCCGCCGCCGCATGGTGGACCAGGGCTTCCTGGAGTACCAGACGCCGATCCTGACCGCCTCCAGCCCCGAGGGGGCCCGCGACTTCCTGGTGCCGTCTCGCCTGCACCCCGGCCAGTTCTACGCCCTGCCGCAAGCCCCGCAGCAGTTCAAGCAGCTGATGATGGTCGCCGGCTTCGACCGCTATTTCCAGATCGCACCCTGCTTCCGCGACGAGGACAGCCGCGCCGACCGCTCGCCGGGCGAGTTCTATCAGCTCGATTTCGAAATGAGCTTCGTCACCCAGGACGACGTGTTCAACGCCATCGAACCCGTGCTGGCGGGCGTGTTCGAGGAGTTCGCCGGGGACCGGGCGGTGACCAAGCCGCCGTTCCCGCGCATCCCCTACGAAGAATCCATGCTCAAGTACGGCTCGGACAAGCCAGACCTGCGCAACCCGCTCCTCATCCAGGACGTGACGGACCACTTCCGGGGCGGCGGCTTCGGCCTGTTCGCCAAGCTGATCGAGACCAAGGGCGCCGTGGTGCGCGCGATCCCGGGGCCGGGGGCGGCGGACCGGCCGCGCGGCTGGTACGACAAGCTGAACGCCTGGGCGCGGGAGAACGGCGCTGGCGGGCTGGGCTACATCATCTTCGGCGCCGAGGGTCCCAAAGGGCCGATCGCCAAGAACCTGGAGGCCGACCGGGTCGAGGCCCTGCGCGTCCAGATGGATCTGAAGCCCGGCGACGCCGTATTCTTCGCCTGCGACAAGCCGCTGGCGGCGGCCAAGTTCGCCGGTCTGGTGCGCACCAAGATCTGCACCGAACTGGAAATGTTGGAGACCGGAGTCTTCAAATTCTGCTGGACGGTCGACTTCCCCATGTTCGAGCTGAACGAGGACACCGGACAGGTGGAGTTCAGCCACAACCCGTTCTCCATGCCGCAGGGCGGCCTGGAGGCGCTGGAGACCGTGAACCCGCTGGAGATCAAGGCGTTCCAGTACGATATCGTCTGCAACGGGGTGGAACTGTCGTCGGGCGCGATCCGGAACCACCGGCCGGACATCATGTTCAAGGCCTTCCGGATCGCGGGCTATGAACAGGAACACGTCGAGGCGCACTTCGGCGGCATGCTGAACGCCTTCCGCTACGGGGCACCCCCGCACGGCGGCGCCGCGCCGGGCATCGACCGCATCGTCATGCTGCTGGCCGACGAGCCCAACATTCGCGAGGTCATCGTCTTCCCCATGAACGGGCAGGCGCAGGACCTGCTGATGCAGGCGCCCAGCGCGGTGAGCGAGAAGCAGCTCAAGGACCTGCATATCAAGCTCGACCTGCCCAAGCCCAAGCCCCAGGCCAAAACGGGGGGGTAATGGGCCGGATCCGGCGGGGCCGTCCCGCGCGGGAGGCGGCGTCATGTCCCAGGATCGCCTGACCACCAGTTCCGTCACCGTCGATCTGACGGCCGTCGTCATTGCCGTCACGAACGAAACCCCCGTGACCCTCGTGCTGAAGCCCGGCGCGGGCGGGCGGCCCGCGCTGCCGGCCGGGCCGCTGCAGGCCGAGCACGGCACGCTTCAGGCGGGCCTGCGCAGCTGGGTCGAGCGGCAGACGGGCCTGCGCCTGGGCTATGTTGAGCAGCTCTACACCTTCGGCGACCGGCCCCGGCCCGCCGACGACCCCTCTCCGGGCCACGATGACCGGCGGCTGTCCATCGCCTATCTCGCTCTTGTACCGGTGGCCGGTGTGCCGGTGGCCGGCCGCGCGGCGTGGATGCCCTGGTACGATTGCTTCCCCTGGGAGGACGAGCGGAGCGGCGCGGGACCCTGGCGCGATCGCCTGCTGGCCGGGCTCGACGGGTGGGCGGAGACAGCGCCGGATCCCCTGCGGGCGGCGCGGCGCGAGCGCGCCCGGCTGACGTTCGGCGGCGATGCCGGCGGTTGGGACGTCGAGCGGGCGCTGGAACGCTACGAACTGCTGTACGAGGCCGGCTTGGCGCCCGAGGCATGGTGGGACGCGGGACACGCGCCGCCGTCCGACGTCCTGGCCGGGGTAGGACGGCCGCTGGCCATCGACCACCGCCGCATCCTGGCCACCGCCATCAGCCGCCTGCGCGGCAAGATTAAATACCGCCCCGTGCTGTTCGAACTGCTGCCGGAGACCTTCACCCTTTTGCGCCTGCAGCGGGCCGCCGAGGCGATCTCCGGCGTCCGCCTGCACAAGCAGAACTTCCGCCGGCTGGTGGCCCAACAGGGGCTGGTCGAGGACACCGGCCGGGTCGAGACCGACACCGGCGGCCGACCGGCGAAGCTGATGCGCTTCCGGCGGGAGGTGGTCTCGGAACGGCCGGCCCCGGGGGTCCGTGTGACGGCCACGCGACGCGGCGGTTACCCTTGAATGACAGCGTGAGTTCTATATACTCTGCGTGAGCATAAGGGCCGGATGCCCAACCGGCCCTGTTTTCGTCACGCGATAATGCTCGAAACGAGCATATGGGGGATATGATGACGGCGTTGACAGGTTTCGATCCGGCTCCCCTGCCCTGCAGCCGCGAGGCCGAGGCGCGCACGGCCGATGTGTACGCGCGCATCAAGGACGTCATCCCGGCGATGGAATGGCCGCTCCACGCCCCGGAGATCGACGCCATCCGCGACCTGAAGCGCGCCCGCAACGCGGTCGTCCTCGCCCACAACTACCAGACGCCGGAGATCTTCCACGGCGTGGCGGACATCCGAGGCGACTCCCTGGCGTTGGCCCGGCAGGCCGTGGAGAGCGACGCCGAGGTGCTGGTCGTGGCCGGGGTCCACTTCATGGCCGAGACCGCCAAGCTGGTGAACCCGGACAGGACCGTGCTGATCCCCGATCCCCACGCCGGCTGCTCGCTGGCGGAGTCGATCACGCCGGAGGACGTCGTGGCGCTGCGGGCGGCCCACCCCGGGGTCCCGGTGGTGACCTACGTGAACACGTCGGCCGCGGTGAAGGCCGAGTGCGATATCTGCTGCACCTCCGGCAACGCGGTGCGGATCGTGGAGTCGCTCGGCGTGCCCCGGGTCATCTTCATTCCCGACATGTTTCTTGCCAAGCACGTGGCCCGGAACACCGACGTCGAGATCATTCCCTGGCACGGCGCCTGCGAGGTCCACGAGCGCTTCACCGGGGACGAGATCCGGACGTTCCGGTCCCGCTTTCCCAGCCTGAGCGTCGTCGCCCATCCGGAATGTCCGCCGGACGTCCTCGACGCCGCCGACCATGTCGGATCGACGGCCCAGATGATCGACTACGTGCGGCGGGAACGGCCGGAGCGGGTCTTTCTGGTCACCGAGTGCTCGATGAGCGACAACGTGGCCGCGGAGCTGCCGGAGGTCACGTTCGTCAAGCCGTGCGCGCTGTGCCCGCACATGAAACGGATCACCCTGCCCCGCATCCGGCACGCGCTGGAGACCCTGTCGCCGCGCGTGGAGCTGGATCCCGAAATCGCCCTGAGGGCGCGCGCGCCGGTCGAACGCATGCTGGCGGTGACGTGAGGGCCGCCATGGTGACCAACGCCGGGGAGAGACTCATGACGAACGCGCCGGATCGCGGGCCGTTGCCCGACCTTCTGGTGGACCCGTTGGTGCGGGCCGCGCTGGCGGAAGACCTGGGACGGGGCGGCGACATCACCACCGACAGCCTCGTGCCGGCCGACCGCACGGTTCAGGCGGCGGTGGTCGCGCGGCGGGAGGGCGTGGTGGCCGGCGCCGGCGTGGCCGCCCTGACCTTCCGGCTGCTTGATGCCCGCGTGACCTGCCGGGGCCGGATCGACGACGGCACCGTGGTCTGCCCCGGCGAAACCATCCTGTTGATCGACGGACCGGCCCGGGCCGTGCTGTCGGCCGAACGGGTGGCGCTGAACTTCCTCGGCCACCTCTCGGGCATCGCCACCGAGACCGCCCGCATGGTGGCGGCGGTGCGCGGCACCCGGGCGCGCATCGCCTGCACGCGCAAGACGACGCCGGGCCTGCGCGCGCTGGAGAAGTACGCGGTGCGGGTCGCGGGCGGCATCAACCACCGCCTCGGCCTCGACGATGCGGTGCTCATCAAGGACAACCACATCGCCGTGATGGGCGGGATCACGGCCGCCATCACGGCGGCGCGCGCCGCGATCGGCCACATGACGCGGCTTCAGGTCGAGATCGATTCCCTCGACCAGCTCGACGAGGCGCTGGCGGCGGCCCCCGACGCCATCCTGTTCGACAACATGACGCCGGAGGTGCTGGCGGAAGGGGTGCGCCGGGTGGCGGGGCGCGCGATCACAGAGGCGTCCGGCAGCATCACGCTCGACAGCGTGGCGGCGGTCGCGGCCAGCGGCGTCGATGTCATCTCCGTCGGCTGGCTGACCCACAGCGCGCCCAACCTCGATCTCGGGCTGGACATGCTGCCCCTGGCCTGAGGCCGGGGACTTACGGCACGGCCGGGTCGTCCGACAGCACGATGCGCCCGTCCTCCGTGAGCGGGAACTCCCGCACCCAGGTGATCTCCCACGGATGGCCGTCGGGATCGGCGAAGTACGCGGTTACCCCGCCCCAGGGCATCTCGCGCGGTTCCTTCATCACGGTGGCGCCGGCGGCGACCGCCTCCGCCAGACGTGCCGGCACATCCTCCGGCTTGGGAACGTTGAAAGCCAGCGTCATGCCGCCCGGCCGGGCATCGGCAAGGCCGGTG
Organism: Rhodospira trueperi; assembly: GCF_900101965.1. Taxonomy (GTDB): domain Bacteria; phylum Pseudomonadota; class Alphaproteobacteria; order Rhodospirillales; family Rhodospirillaceae; genus Rhodospira; species Rhodospira trueperi. The sequence continues at coordinate 114,483 of NZ_FNAP01000010.1, forward strand.
TCTTCCGCCAGCGCCTCCCGGCCATACAGGCTCAGCACCACTCCGCCCCCGTCCAAGAAGGCGACGGCCTCGGCCTCGTTACTGGGCGTCGCGTCACGCATCCCCAACGCCTCGTAGAACGCCCGCGACCGCGCCACATCGGCGACGGCGAGGGTAATCAGGCTGATGGACGGCATCGACGTTCCTCTCGATTGAGTCCGTGTGACATCACACGTTCAGCAACAGGTACTCCCGTTCCCAGCTTGAAATCACGTGCTGGTAGGCGTCCCATTCGGCCCATTTGACGCTGGTCAGGACCTTGGTGAAGTCCTCGCCCAGCACCTCCCGCAGGCCACGGGCCCGGGCGAAGCGCTCGATGGCGTCGGGCAAGTGGCGCGGCAGGGCGTGGGCGCGGGAATAGGCGCTGCCCTCGATCGGCCGGCTCGGTTCCTGGCGCTCGATCATGCCCAGATAGCCGCAGGCCAGTGACGCAGCGATGGCTAGATACGGGTTGGCGTCGGCGCCCGACAGCCGGTTTTCGACCCGGCGGTTGGCGGCGTCGGAGTACGGCACGCGCAGGGAGACCGTGCGGTTGTCGTAGCCCCAGTGCATGTTGATCGGCGCGCCCCAGTCCGGCACCAGGCGGCGGTAGCTGTTGACGTTGGGCGCCAGCAGCAGCATGGCCTCTGGTAGGTGGCGTTGCAGGCCGGCGATATGCCAGCGGAACAGGGAACTGTCCTCGCCCGCGTCGTCGGCGAACAGGTTGCGGCCGGTCGCGGTGTCCACCACGGACTGATGCAGGTGCATCGACGAGCCCGGCTGCCCCTCCAGCGGCTTCGCCATGAAGGTGGCGTAGACCTTGTGCGACAGCGCCGCCTGACGCACCGTGCGCTTGAACAGGAACACCTGATCGGCCAGCGCCAGCGGCGCGCCGTGGTTGAAGTTGATCTCGATCTGCGCCGCCCCGCCCTCGTGGTGCAGCGTGTCGACATCGAGCCCCTGCGCCTCGCAGTGGTCGTAGATGTCCTCAAACAGCGGGTCGAACTCGTTCACGGCGTCGATGCCGTAGGCCTGACTGCCGGTCTCGGCCCGCCCGGAGCGCCCCTTGGGCGGCTCCAACGGGTAGTCCGGGTCGTCGTTCATCTTGACCAGGAAGAACTCCAGTTCCGGCGCAACGATGGGATGCCAGCCCTTGGCCTCGTAAAGCGCCAGCACCTGCTTGAGCACATGGCGCGGGGCCGCCGACACCGGCTCTCCCGAGCGATAGACACAGTCGCTGATGACCTGGGCGGTCGGCTCCTCGTACCACGGCACCATGCGCACGGTGGTGGGATCGGGGATCAGGAAGATGTCCCGGTCCTCGATGTCGATCGGATCGTCTTCCGGATAGCCGCCGGTCACCGTCTGGATGAACACAGATTCGGGCAGGCGCAGGCCCTTGTCGCGCAGGCTGGAGAGGAACTTGCGCGCCGGCAGGATCTTGCCGCGCGGAATGCCCGACAGGTCGGCGACCATGCACTCCACCTCGGTGATTCCGCGCAACCGCACCCATTGTTCTAACGCCCCGATGTCGCCGGGGCCGGGGCGATCCTCGGCCGGGGTCAGATCCGGATCGACGGACGGAAGGGATGCTAGGGGCTCGGAGGGTGGGGGCACGGGGGCTCCTGGCTGATGGCCGACACGTCTGATTTGTAGAGCGTGGAGAAGTCTACTCTGTCTCCGGACACGCGCAAGCCAACAGCGCGAAGGAACGGCCACGCGATCATCCGGTCCGGCATCCGGGCCGGATGGATCCATCCTTCGGGCGGTCTTGCCAACGGCCCCCGGCTTGGGCACCATCCCGGCGGGCCGTGCCCCCGGATCGTTGGTCGGCCCCAGAGCGTGAAGGAAGCTGATCGATGACCCTTAAGGATATTCTGGTGCATGTGGACGGTTCGCACCACTGCCGGGCCCGGTTGGAGGCCGCGGCGCACCTCGCCACCCGTCACGAGGCGCGATTGACCGGCCTGTTCGTGCGCACCGCCCCCCATGTCCCCCAGTTCGTGATGTCCCAGCTCGGCCCCGAGGTGGCCCAGGCCCAGCGCCAGTTTGCCAACGAGGGCGCCGCGACGGCGCGGGCGCTGTTCGAGGACGTCATGGCCGGGTTCACGATTGCCAACGAGTTCCGCGCGCCCGAGGGTGAACTGATGGACATGCTGGTTCTGCATGCCCGGTACAGTGACCTGGTCGTGGTGGGCCAGTACGACCGCCACGACGACAACATGGCCGAGGAACGCGACGCCGCCGATCACGTCATCATGGACTCGGGCCGGCCCGTCCTGGTCATTCCGTATGCCGGGCACCACAACACCATCGGCGAGACCGTCATGGTGGCCTGGAACGCCAGCCGGGAGGCCACGCGCACGGTCAGCGACGCCTTGCCCATCCTGCGTCTGGCCAAGGAGGTCCGTGTCCTCGCCGTCAATCCGCGCCGCAACGGCGTCAACGGGCACGGCGACATCCCCGGCGCCGACATCGCCGCCCATCTCGCCCGGCACGGCGTCAACGCCACGGCAGAGCATGTCGTCGCGCGCGATGTCGATGCCGGCAACATGCTGCTGTCCCGGGCCAGCGACGAGGGGGTGGACCTGCTCGTCATGGGCGCCTATGGCCGCTCGCGCCTCCGGGAACTGGTGCTGGGCGGGGCCACATGGCACATCCTGCATCACATGACCGTCCCCGTGTTGATGGGACATTAGGGAGCCGCACGCCCAATGGCCCCGTTTTTGGCGGGGTTTACCGGGCGGGGCCGGGTGCCGTAAAAGGGCGCAGATGCCCGCGCCACGTCGAGAGCAGCGCCGTTCCCCAAGGGAGACCGTCCCGCCCCGCCCGGCGGGACCAGCACGCCATGATCCGTATTGAGGACCTGACCCACGTCTACCCCGGCGGCCGGCGCCAACCGCCCCGCACCGCCGTCTCCGGCCTGACCCTGCACATTCCGGACGGCCGCTTCGCGATCCTGTCCGGCCCCAACGGCAGCGGCAAGAGCACCCTGTTCCGCATTCTGTGCGGCTTGGCCCGGCCCAGCCGGGGGCGGGTGACGGTCGGCGGCCATGACCTGCTCGCCGACCCGGCCCCGGCGCGCGCCCTGATGGGCGTGGTGTTCCAGAGCCCGGCCGTGGACAAGCACCTGGGTGTGCGGGAGAACCTCGCCCTTCACGGCGCCCTGCACGGGCTGCGCGGTGCCGCCTTCCGCGTACGGCTCGACGAGGCCCTGGCCTGGACCGACCTCGCCGGCCGCCTGGGCGACCGCGTCGAGACCCTGTCGGGCGGGCTGGCCCGGCAAGTGGAACTGGCCAAGTGCCTGCTGACCCGCCCACGCCTGCTGCTGCTGGACGAGCCCACCACCGGCCTGGACCCGGCCAGCCGACGGGCCTTTCTGAACGCGCTCGGCCGACTGCGCCGGGAACTGGGCATGACGGTCCTGATGACCAGTCACATCTTCAGCGAGGCCGAGGAGGTGGACAGTGTCGCCATCATGGCGAACGGACGCCTGTTGGCTCACGACACGCCGCAAGCGCTGCGGGATCGCCTGAAGGGCGATGTCCTGGTGATCGACAGTCCGGACCCCGACACCCTCGCCGCCCGGCTGCGCGACGACCTGGGAGTGGCCGCCATGCGCCACGGCGACGAACTGCGGGTGGACGATCCGCCGGACGCGGATGCGGTCATGCTGCTCGAACGGGTGCTGGCCGACTACCGCCGCCTAGTCCGGGGCATCACCGTGAAGCGACCGGCGCTGGAGGACGTGTTCATCCATGTGACCGCCGAGGCGCGCGCCCAAGGCGCGGCGGCCACGGCGGAACGACAGGAGACCGCCGCATGACCCATGCCGGCAACACAACGGCCGAAACGGCGGTGTCACCCCGGGCGGCCTCCACCGGCGCCGGGCCCGGCGCTTCGTTGGGCGCCGTCGCCACCGCCTTGGCGGGCCGCGAGTTCACCCGCTTCATCCGCCAGCCGCACCGGGTGATGGGCTCAATTGGGCAGCCGCTGATCTTCTGGGTCCTGCTGGGAGCGGGCCTGACGCCCAGCTTCGACGCGCCCGGTCTGGAGGGCATGAGCTACCTGGAGTATTTCTATCCCGGCGTTCTGATGATGATGATCCTGTTCGCGTCGGTGTTCGCGTCCATCACCATCATCGAGGATCGGGACCAGGGATTCCTGCAGGGCGTGCTGGTCGCCCCCGTGCCCCGGCTGGGCATCGTCATGGGCAAGGTCGGCGGGGCTTCACTGGTGGCGCTGTTCCAGGCCGGCATTCTGCTGATCGCCGCGCCCTTCGTCGGTATGACCATGGGGCCGCTCGGCGCCGTGCTGCTGGCCCTGACGTTGGTGCTGATCTCGCTGGGGTTCACCGGGCTCGGGTTCCTGTTCGCCTGGGGCATGAAGTCCACCGCCGGGTTCCACGCCGTCATGATGGTCATCATGATGCCCATGTGGGTGCTTTCGGGCGCCTTCTTCCCCATCACGGGAGTGCCGGGCTGGCTGCATTGGATCATGATGTTCAACCCCGTCACCCACGCCATGACCATCCTGAGGGGGCCCTTCTATGACGCACCGCTTGCGCTGTTCTCGCGCGGCGACTATCTGTTGTCGCTGTTTGTGGTGATCGCGTCCGTGGCGCTGTGCCTGACCCTGGCGGCGGCGCGGGTGGGCAAGCGTGAGACCGGCGCGTCCGTCGTCGCTTCCGGCCAGCCGAACGGATAACGCTGCGTCAGGGGTCGCCCTGCGGCCCGCAATGGGGCATGCTGGGTCGCGGCGCCCCTGACGGGCGCAAGTCCCTCTCTCCTATCCGGTTGCCCGCGATGACCACCAACCCCCTTTTCGTGGCCCTTGACACCATGGACCTGTCCCGTGCCCGCGCCTGGGCGCGGGACCTGCGGGATCTGGCCGGCGGCATCAAACTCGGCCTGGAGTTCTTCGTGGCCCACGGGCCGGAGGGTGTCCGCGCCGTTCGGGATACCGGCTCACCCCCGCTGTTTCTTGACCTCAAGTTCCACGACATCCCCAACACCGTCGCCGGCGCCGTGCGCGCCGCCGTGCGACTGGAGCCCTGGGTGCTGACGGTCCACGCCCCGGGCGGGCGGGCGATGATGGAGGCGGCCGGCGACGCGGCGGCCGAGGAGGCGGATCGCCTGAACCTGCCGCGCCCGAAGGTCATCGCCGTCACGGTGCTGACCAGCCTGGACGACAGGGATCTCAAGACCACGGGGATCAACGACGCGCCCGCCGATCAGGTGCGCCGGCTGGCGGCCCTGGCCATGGAAGCGGACCTCGACGGCCTTGTCTGCTCGCCCCGGGAGGTGGCCGTGCTGCGCGCCGACCTTGGCCCGAAGCCGATGCTCGTGACCCCCGGGGTGCGCCCCTCGTGGGCCGTGGCCGGCGATCAGAAACGGGTCATGACGCCGGATCAGGCGCTGGCGGCCGGGGCCAGCCATCTGGTGATCGGCCGGCCCATCACGGGTGCGCCGGATGTCGCGGTCGCGGCCCGGCACGTGCTGGAAGACCTGCAGGACTGAGGAGGCCCGCGCGGTGGGGGGACGGATCGAGATCAAGATTTGCGGGCTGACCGACGTGGATTCGGTGGACGCGGCCGTGGCCGCCGACGCCGATTGGCTGGGCGCGGTGTTCTTCCCGCCTTCCCCCCGCGCGGTCACCGCCGAGGACGCCGCCGAACTGTTCGACGCGCTGCCGGAGACGGTCGGCACCGTCGGCCTGTTCGTGGACCCGGACGACGCCCTGCTCGACCACGTCCTGAACACCGTCCGCCTGGACATGATCCAGCTTCATGGGCAGGAAAGCCCGGATCGGATCGACTGGATTCGACAGGAATACGCCGTGCCGGTGATGAAGGCGCTGGGCGTGGCGGAGGCGGCCGACCTGCAAAGGGCAAGGGACTATGCCGATCATGCTGATCGCCTGTTGCTGGACGCCCGCCCGCCGGAGGGGGCCGACCGGCCCGGCGGGCACGCGCGGGCCTTCGACTGGTCCGTACTGACCGGCTGGGCGGCGCCGTTGCCGTGGATGCTAGCCGGGGGCCTGACGCCGGAGTCGGTCGGCGAGGCCCTGCGCGTGACCGGTGCGCCTGCCGTCGATGTTTCATCCGGGGTTGAAAGCACCCGTGGTAAGAAGGACCCGGCTCTGATCGCGCGGTTTTGTGCCGCTGTGCGGGCCGCCGAAGGGAGCCAGCGCTCATGAATGCCCCGCCGTTTCGCGAGCATCCGCAACGAGAGGAACTCGTCCGCGAGCTTCATGCGCGCGCCTCCGAGCCGTTGCGGCCCCCCATCCGCATTTCCCAAATTGCCGTGGTTTCGGGCGAACATGCATTCGAGTCCGACCGGGCGCACCTGGCGGCCCTGTGCGCACGCAAGGGCGGGACCGCCCCGGCGGCGGGGGCTAAGCAGCATGTGGCGGACCTGGGTGGTCTGTTCGTCAAATGGGAACGGCACACCGAGTTCTGCTCCTACATGTTCTTTCGCCGCGCCCATTTCTCGGACCCGTTTGAACGGCCGGTCATCGAGGAAATCCCGTCGGACTGGCTGGCGGAGATACCCGGCGAGGTGCTTTCGGCCATCCACATCGCCTTCGTGCAGAAGGAGGCGGAGCTTCCCGACAACAACGAGATCTCGCTGCGCTACTTCAATGGCAATGCGCTGACCGGAAATGCGGTGGCCGGCGGCAAGGCCATGATCTGGGCGGACTTCCGCCTGCACTCGGACCACTTTTCCCGCATGCTCGTCCAGGACCGGGGACTGGACGACCGCCACGCCGGACGCACGATTCAGCGCCTGATCGAGTTGAACAATTACAGAGCGTTGGCCCTTCTGGCCCTGCCGACCGCCATCGAGATGATGCCGCGCCTGCGCGATATCGACGAGTCGCTGGCGGACGTCAGCGCGCGGATGGCCGACCAGTCCGACCATACCAGCGACGCGGAACTCCTGGGCCGACTGTCGCAGTTGTCGGCCGAGATCGAGAGCATCGCGGCGCGCACAAGCTATAGGTTTGCCGCATCCAGAGCGTACTATCAATTGGTGCGACAACGCCTGCGCGATCTGCGGACATCTCGAACCGACAACCTTCTGACCATCGACGGCTTCATCGACCGCCGCATGGGGCCAGCCATGGCCACCTGCGAGTCGGCGGACACTCGACAGGAAGCCTTGGCGCAACGCGCCGCGCGCATCGGCAGTCTGCTGCGCGCCCGCGTCGAGGTGGGCCTGGAACATCAGAACCGCGATCTGCTCGACAGCATGAACGAGCGGGCGCGGGTCCAACTCAAGCTTCAGGAAACCGTCGAGGGCCTGTCCGTGGTGGCCATCAGCTACTACGCCGTCGGTCTGGTCGGGTACGTGCTCAAGGCCATCAAGGATACGGGGGTGTCGCTCAACGTGGGCCTCGCGACAGGCATATCCGTACCGGTTGTGGCGATTCTGGTGTGGTTTGGGGTACACCGGATCAAGCGATCAGTCGTCAAGAACGAAAAAGATTAGGGCGCAAACCATGACCATGGAACGCCTATTCGCCAACAACAAAGCCTGGGTCAGCCGCAAAACGGCGAATGATCCGGATTTTTTTCAACGTCTGGTTAATCTTCAGAAGCCGGAATATCTGTGGATCGGTTGCTCCGACAGTCGGGTACCAGCCAACGACATCGTTGATCTTGCACCGGGCGAGTTGTTCGTTCACCGCAACGTCGCCAACCTTGTCGTTCCGTCCGATCTCAACATGCTGACGGTCCTTCAGTATGCCGTTGACGTCCTCAAGGTCAGGCATGTCATGGTGGTCGGCCACTACGGATGCGGCGGCGTCAAGGCAGCCCTGTCGCGGGCCGAAATGGGCCTGATCGATAACTGGCTGCAACCCATCAAGCAGATCATGGCCACGCATCGGTCCCTCCTGGACGGTCTGGACGACTCGACGCGGCTCGACCGTCTGTGCGAACTGAACGTCGTGGCCCAGGCCCGGAACGTCGCGGCGACATCCATCGTCCAGACCGCCTGGACGCGGGGACAGAACGTCCAGGTGCACGGGCTGATCTACGCCCTAAACGACGGCCGGCTGAAGGATCTCGGCTGCACGCTGTCGGCTCCGGATCACCTGGAGCCGGCCTTCCGGCTCATCCATGACGGCGGCTGACCCGGCGCGCCCGATCCAGGGCAATCGGGTGAAAGGACGTGTGGTCGCAAAGACGCGGGGGATCGTGTGCCTTACGGCAGAACGGCCCACCATCTTTTATGAACGCAGGGCGGATTCGACCCGCGAAGCGCGGCAATCCGCCGCGTGGCGGTGATGCGATGGGTTGCGCCTTCGGCGCGAACCCACCCTACGACGTTTCGCGAACGCCAAGGCATCCAAGCCCCGTAGGGCGGATTCGACGCGCGAAGCGGGGCAATCCGCCGCGTGGCGGTGATGCGGTGGGTTGCGCCTTCGGCGCGAACCCACCCTACGACGTTTCGCGAACGCCGAGGCATCCAAGCCCCGTAGGGCGGATTCGACGCGCGAAGCGGGGCAATCCGCCGCGTGGCGGTGATGCGGTGGGGTTCGCCTTCGGCGCGACCCCACCCTACGACGTTTCGCATTTCGTCAACAATGCAGTCACCCGATTGCCCTGGAGCCCGATCAGGCAGCTCTTGGTTTCAGCGCGCGGCCTGCCTATGATCGGTGGTCTTGCCCGGTTCGACGGCACGACCTGAACCGGCGTCACGGCAAAGGACGACGCCCGCCTTGGTGCTGCTTCCCATCGATGTTCATATGTGGCTGACGCTGGCGCTGACCGTCGTTGTCATGACGCTGTTCGTGACCGAATGGGTCTCGCTTGAACTGACCGCGCTGGGAAGCCTGGCCACCCTTTTGGCCCTGTTCCACGTTCTCCCGGCTGTCGGCGCCGATGGCACGCAGTTGGTCACCTCGGCGGACCTCCTGGCCGGCTTTTCCAATCCAGCGCTGCTGACGGTCCTGGCACTGCTGGTGGTCGGCGAGGGCCTGATCCGAACCGGCGCGCTGGACAGCGTGGCGCATTGGACGGCACACCCGCGCCTGTCGCCCTCGGCCTCCGTGATCCTCACCCTGCTGGCCGTGCTCGCGTTGTCGGCGTTCCTCAACAACACGCCGGTGGTGGTGATCTTCATTCCCATTCTCCAGGCCATGGCGGTGCGGCTGAACGTCAATGCCAGCCGGGTGATGATGCCGCTCAGTTACGCGGCGATCCTGGGCGGCATGACGACGCTGATCGGCTCGTCCACCAACCTGCTGGTGTCCAGCGCCCTAATCGACCAGGGCCTGTCTCCCCTCGGCTTTTTCGAGATCACCGCGCCGGCGCTGGTGGTGGCTTGTCTGGGCATGCTCTACATCGTGCTTGTGATGCCCCGTCTGCTGCCCGAGCGGGCCAGCATGGCCAGCCATATGACCCACCACGGCAAGCAGTTCATTTCGCAGATCGTGGTCCCCTCCGATTCGCACCTTGTCGGCGAAAAGGCGGTGGCGGGCGCCTTCAAGTCGCTGCCCAACATCACCGTTCGGGTGATTCAGCGCGGGGAGCACGCCGAACTGCCGCCCTTCGACAGCTACGCGCTTCAGGCCGGCGACACCCTGGTGATCGCGGCGACACGGTCGGCGCTGACGGAGCTCGCGACCCGCTATCCGGGACTGCTGCACCCGCCGCGCCGCCCCGGCGAAGGAGACCGCACCCGCGACCGCCTGCGCGACAACGCAGAGGAAACACCGCAGCCGGCCCGGCGGGATAAGTCAGAAAACGGCGACAACGGCCGTGCTGCCCCGAGCGAACAGGTCATGGTGGAGGCCATGATCACGCCCTCGTCGCGCCTGATCGGCCCCAACCTCCAGCAACTGGCCTTCCGGCAACGCTACCGGTGCCTCGTGATCGGCATCCAGCGGCGCGCCCGGATGATCCGCGCCAGCATGACGCAGATCCGCCTGGAGGCCGGTGACAACCTGCTCATCACCGGTCGGCAGTCCGACATTGCCGCGCTCGGTCAGGACCGCGACCTCGTCGTGCTATCCGGCACCACCGGAACCCTGCCCCAGCGGCACCATGCCGTGCTGGCCAGCACCATCTTCATCGTCGCCGTCGGACTGGCGGCCCTGGGAGTGGTCCCAATTGTCGTCTCGGCCATCGTGGCGGCGACGCTGATGGTGGCCATTGGGGCCGTGAACCTGCGGCAGGCGACGCGCGCCCTGGATCGCAAGATCCTGCTGGTCGTCGTCGCCGCCCTGGCGCTGGGACAGGCGCTGGAGGCCACCGGCGCCGCCTCGTTCGTCGCCCACTCGGCCCTCGGCCTGTTCAAGGACCTCGGTCCGGCCGTGATCCTGTCGATGTTCTTCCTCCTCGTGGCCGGCTTCACCAACGTGCTGACCAACAACGCCTGCGCGGTGCTGTTCATTCCGGTGGGAATCAACCTCGCCGAACAACTGGGGATGGATCCCCACATCTTCGCCATCACCACGGTCCTGGCGGCCAACTGCAGTTTTGCGTCTCCGGTCGGGTATCAGACCAACCTGCTGATCATGGGGCCGGGGCATTATGCCTTCACCGACTACGTCCGGGCCGGCCTGCCGCTACTGCTGCTGGTCTGGCTGGCCTACAGCCTATTCGCGCCGTGGTATTGGGGGCTTTAGACGCGCCCGCGAGACTGGCGGAAGGCCGTCGGCCGCGATAGGCTGGCCGGGTCCCACTCTCCCGACCCCGGAGGTGCCCGATGGAAACGATGAACCGATGCGTCGCGCTGCTGTTCCTGGCGGCGTTGCTTGTGGGTGCGATGGTCATCGCGCAAACCCCGGATCGCCGGGAGACCGCGTCCGCCCCGACCCGCTTCATGGTCGCCGCCGCCAACCCCCTGGCCGCAGAAGCCGGCCGGGCGGTCCTGGCCGAGGGCGGCACGGCGGCCGACGCGGCGGTGGCGGTGCAGATGATGCTGAACCTCGTCGAGCCGCAGTCCTCCGGCATCGGCGGTGGCGCGTTCGCGCTGTACTGGGATGCCTCCGAACGCCGTCTGATCACGCTGGACGGCCGCGAAAAAGCGCCGATGGCGGCCGACGAAACCTATTGGCTGGGGCCGGACGGCGAACCGGTGAGTTGGTGGGACGCGGTCGTCGGCGGTCGCTCGGTCGGCGTGCCGGGGACGCTCAAGCTGTTGGAGACGATGCACCAGCGGTACGGCAGCCAAGCCTGGGCCGACCTGCTCCAGCCGACCATCGAGACGGCGGACGCCGGATTCGAGATCTCCCCCCGTCTGGCCGAGTCGATCGCCGCCGCGCAGGAGAAGAAGCTCGACCTGTTCGAGACCGCGCGGGCCTATTTCTTCGCGGCCGACGGCACGCCGAAGACGGCCGGAACGGTACTGCGCAATCCCGCCTTCGCCGACACCCTGCGCCTGATCGCGGAACAGGGATCGGCGCCGTTCTATGAGGGCGAGATCGCCGCCAACATCGTCGCGGCGGTCAAGACCGAGATCAATCCAGGCATCCTGACCCTGGACGATCTGGCGGCCTATGAGGTGGTCGAGCGCGCGCCGGTCTGTGTGCCGTACCGCGCGTACGAGGTGTGCGGCATGGGGCCGCCGACCTCCGGCGGTCTGACGGTGGGCCAGATTCTCGGGATGTTGGAGGCGTTCGACCTCCCCGCGATGGAGCCGTCGGCGGAAGCGTGGCACCTCTACATCGAGGCCGCCAAGCTGGCCTATGCCGACCGCGCGCTGTACATGGCCGATTCGGACTATGTGGACATGCCGACGCGCGGGCTGATCGACGCCGGCTATCTGGCCGGGCGGGCCGGCCTGATCGATCCCGACAGCGCCATGGACAGGGCCGAGGCCGGGTCTCCGCCGTGGGATGAGGCCGCCATCTGGTCGCCCGACACCCAGGTGGAACGGCCAGGCACCAGTCATTTCGTCATTGTCGATTCGCACGGCGACATGCTGTCGATGACCACCACCATCGAGACCGGCTTCGGCAGCCGCGTGATGACGCGCGGATTCCTGCTGAACAACGAACTGACCGACTTCGCCCGCGCGCCGGAGGACGACGGCCGCCCGGTCGCCAACCGGGTGGAGGGCGGCAAACGGCCCCGCTCGTCCATGTCGCCGACCATCGTGTTCAAGGACGACGAGCCTGTGGTGCTGGTGGGGTCGCCGGGTGGATCGCGCATCATCAACTACGTGGCCAACGCCCTGGTGGCGATGCTCGACTGGGGCATGGACCCGCAGGCCGCCGTTTCCATGGGCCATGTCGTCAACCGCAACGGTGCCACGGACCTTGAGGAGGGCTCCGACGCCGAGGCCCTGGCGGAGGCGCTCCAGGCCTTGGGTCACGAGATCAATGTGCGGCTGCTCGAATCGGGCCTGCATGCGATCCGGATCGGCGCGGACGGCAGTCTGACCGGCGGCGCCGATCCGCGCCGCGAGGGCGTGGCCCTTGGGGAGTAGACCGTCGATGGCGCGCTGGCGACGGACCGAAAACACGTGAAGCGGCTCTATCTCTTCCGTCACGCCAAATCGAGTTGGGAGCATCCCAACCTGGAGGATCACGATCGTCCGCTGGCACCGCGCGGCGAGCACGCCGCCACGGCCATGGGCGCGGTTTTGGAGGGCTTGTCTCCGCGCCCGGCTTGGGTCCTGTGCTCCACCGCTGTCCGGGCCAGACAGACACATGACCTCGCGCGGCACGGGCTGGCCGACATCCCGGCGAGTGCCGTTCTGGTCGAGCCTGACCTGTACACCTTTGAGGCATCCGCGCTGCGCCAGCGGCTGCAACGGCTGGACGACGGCGTTCCGTCCGTTCTGGTGATCGCCCACAATCCGGCGCTGGAGGACCTCGCCCGCGACCTGACGACTGGGGACGACGGTTCGGCGCGAAGACGTCTGCGTCGGAAATTCCCCACCGCCGCGCTGGCCGTCCTGGCGTTGGACGTCGCCCGCTGGGCCGATCTGGCGCCCGGTCGCGGCCACGTGGCCGATTTCATTCGACCGGCGGATCTCGAATCTGCTCCGACCGAGCCGCGTTGATCGCCTCCCGGGCCAAGACCTGGGTGATGGGCCGTCCTTTGCTTAGGGCAAGACGGTCGAGCCGCTCCACGACGTCCCGCACGGCGCCGAAGCTGCGCTCCAGGTGGCGGGCCAGATAGCGGACCACCTCCGGCGAGACCGACACCTGCCGGTCGGCGAACAGCTTGACCACGATCATCTGCATCAGCGTTTCGTCGGGGTGCGTGATCTCCGCCACCGGCAGCGCCGCGAGGCGAGAGCGCAGGTCGGGCAAGCTCACCGGCCAGCGGGCGGGCGGCTCGGCGGCGGTCAGCAGCAGATGTCCGCCGGTCTCGGCCGTCAGGTTCAGCAGGTGGAACAGGGCCTCCTGCAGGGCCGCGTCCAGGATCGGCATCCCCGGCCCCAGTTCCAGCACCATCGGCCCGACCCGTTCCTCGACAAGCGCCTCGTCAAGCCGCGCGGCATCCGGACGGTCGAGAATCACCGCGCCGGCCCGCGCCGCGAGCACATGGGCCAGATGCGTCTTGCCGCAGCCGGCCGGCCCCACCAGCGCCAGCGCCGGCCCCGGCCAGTCTGGCCACCGGTCGATCCAGGCCACGGCGGCGGCATTGCACGGCGCCACCAGGAAATCCGCGCGGTCGAGCGCCGGCCGGGTGGGAAACGCGAAGGCCATCTGCCGGGGACCCGGTGCCGCTTCGTCCCTGTCGGGGCCGCTCATCGGCCCGGGCCTCCCCCGCCCCGCGACCGCGTGGACCCCGCCATGTGCGACAGCGCCGCCCGGCCATAGTCGAGTCCGGAGGCCAGGGTCGTCACCGCCACGATGGGAACGAGGATCGCCAACACCGGTTTGGTCAGGCCATCGGACAGAATGGGGGTCGCCAGCGCGACCGCCACCAGAACGATCTGAGCCAGGGTGTTGGCCCGAGAGATTCGCGTCGGCCGGGGCGCAAACGCACCACCGCCTAGACGGATCAGAATCGCGCCCGCGACCAGGGCCAGATCCCGCCCGATCACCAGAACGGCCAGCCACGCCGGCAGGTCCCCGCGCAGCGCCAGGACGATGAACACGCCGGAGACCAGGGCCTTGTCGGCCAACGGATCCAGCAGGGCACCCAGCGCCGTGCGTGCATTCAGGCGGCGCGCCAGGGCGCCGTCGAGCGCGTCGGTCAGTCCGGCCACCAGGAACAACAGGAAGGCGGCCCAGTCCCAGCCCCGCATCAGGCACCACAGGATGGGAGCGACCAGAACAAGCCGCATGGCCGTCAGTGCATTGGGGAGATGCGCCCACCTCACCACGTCGTCGCGGTCCCTCCGTACTCCGGCGCTTGACCGTATCCCGAGCCCTGACCTTGGGGCGCCGCTCCTTGCGAGCCATCGCTCGGATAAGGGTATCCGGCTCCCGGGCCGGCGCCGGGGCCGGCCACGGCGCGTCCGATCATCCAGTAGCCGCCCCGCTCGGTCAGGGTCAGCCCTTCCGACGCCAGCGCGGCGCCCACCTGCCCGATATCGCCGAGCACGGTCAGCGTCAGTTGCGCCATCTCCCGCGACATGGCCTGCACCCTCATGTCGCTCACCAGGGGCGAGCGCTCCAACACACGACGGATCGCCACCCAGTCGTCGAAGCCGCCCAGGGTGACCAGGGCCGTGGCCTGCCGGGCGGCGCCGCCACGGACCATCGTCGCCTGTCGCCAGTCCGACTCCATGCGGCGCGCCAGTTCGGTGGCGGCCCGGATCAGAAAGGCCGCATCGTCCTCGTCAGGTCCGCGCTGGATGGTCTGCTTCCCGGTGCGCGCCATAGCGCGCGGAGAGCCGTAGTTCAGGGACACCGTCAGCATGTTCGGCGCCGTGCGCACGGCATGGGCCACGAGAACGCGGGAATGGCCGTAGCGCGAGATCAGCCGATCCAGCGCCGTGCTGTCCGGCACCAGAGCCTCCTCGGCGGTGATGCTGGTGACGTCGCGCAGATCGCCGGTCGGCACCTCCAGCGGCATCAGCATATTGCCGCTGTCCTGTTGCCGCCACGCGGCCAGCCAGGGGTTGGTGTCCTCCCACAACAGGGCCGTGGCCAGCGGATCCGACTGATAGACGGGCACGACCAGAACCGGCGCCGACGCGCTGGCGGCAAAGGCGATGCCGTGCGTGCGCAACAGGCCGCGCACCGCATCGCCGTTGAACTCGACCGTCATCATCGCGCGGTAGGCGGTGTCCGTGGTGCGTTCAGCGGCCAGACTGTAGGTCTCGACCATGCCGCGCGCGGTCGACGCATCGACGGGCGGCAGACGGCCATGATCGGCCGGGTCCGTGATGCGCCGCATGACCTCCTGAAGGGCCTTGACCTGTCCCGCCGCGATGGCCTGATCGCGCGCCGCCGCAGGATCGGCCGCTTCGGCCTCGGTGGCCACCGCGCGGACGGTGTAGCCCGTCGCCTCGCCCGGTCCAGGCCCCTGGGCGCCGGCAGGAGCGGTCCCGGCCACGGCCAGAACCGCCCCGACCAGCAGCGCGACAAGCAGCGCCGAAATCATCGTCCGGAGGCCCCCGGTTGCAACGGGCGCCCGTTCGGGTATGGTTCGCCGCATCCGTTCCCGTCCTTCCGTCAACTCGCGCGAGGCCGCCATTTCCACTCCCTCTCACACCGCCGACCCATCGCCGGAGGGTCTGACCTACAAGGCCGCCGGGGTCGATATCGCCGCCGGAGATGCCCTGGTTCAGGCCATCAAGCCGCTGGCCCGCGCCACCGCGCGCCCCGGCGCGGATGCCGCCCTGGGCGGTTTCGGCGCCGTCTTCGATCTGGCCGGCGCCGGATTCCGCGATCCCCTGTTGGTCGCCGCCACCGACGGCGTCGGCACCAAGCTGAGACTCGCCATCGAAACCGGGCGACACGAAGGCATCGGCATCGACCTTGTGGCCATGTGCGTCAATGACCTCGTGGTCCAGGGCGCCGAGCCCCTGTTGTTTCTGGACTATTACGCCACCGCGCGTCTGGATGTCGAGACCGCGCGCGCGGTCGTCGCCAGCATCGCCGAGGGATGCCGCATGGCCGGTTGTGCCTTGGCCGGCGGCGAGACGGCCGAAATGCCCGGCCTCTATGCGGATGGGGACTATGATCTGGCCGGCTTCGCGCTGGGCGCCGTCGAGCGCGGCCACCTGCTGACCGGGGACCGCGTGACCGACGGCGACGTGCTGGTCGGGCTGGCCTCCAGCGGCCTGCACTCCAACGGCTATTCGCTGGTGCGCCGGGTGCTGGCCGACCAGGGGCTGACCTGGGACGCACCGGCCCCGTTCGACGAGAAACGCACCCTGGGCGAGGCCCTGCTGAGCCCGACCCGCATTTACGTCAAGGCGTGCCTGGAGGCCGTGCGGTTCGGCGCCGTGCATGCCCTGGCCCACATCACCGGCGGCGGGTTCGTGGAGAACATCCCGCGCGTGCTGCCGAACGGTCTGGCGGCGGTGCTGGACGCCGACGCCCTGCCCCTGCCCCCGGTGTTCCAATGGCTGAAGCGGGCCGGCGGCATTGCGCCCCTTGAAATGGCCCGCACCTTCAACTGCGGCATCGGCATGGTCGCCGCCGTGGCGCCCGACCATGTGGACGAGGCCGTCTCCCGCCTCTCCGAGCAGGGCGAGGCGCCCCGCGTCATCGGCCGCGTCGCGCCGCGCGGCGACGGCCCGGCCGTGCGCCTGGACGGACTCGACGAGGCGTGGTCATGACCCCCGCCGGCCCCGAGGACAAGCGCGTCCCAACCGCCATTCTCATCTCCGGGCGCGGCAGCAACATGATGGCCCTGGCCGAGGCCTGCGCCGACCCCGCGTTTCCGGCCCGCATCGTCCTGGTGCTCAGCAACGAGCCCGACGCCCCGGGCCTGACCTGGGCGGCCGACCGGGGCCTGCCCACCGCCGTAATCCACCATCGGGCCTATGACGACCGCGAGAGTTTCGAAGCGGCAATGACCGAGCGCCTGCGGGAGGCCGGGGCGCGGCTGGTCTGTCTGGCCGGGTTCATGCGGTTGCTGACGCCGGGGTTCGTCTCGACCTGGGGTGAGCGCATCCTGAACATCCATCCCGCGCTGTTGCCGGCGTTCAAGGGCCTGCACACCCATGAGCGGGCGTTGGACGCCGGGGCCAGGGTGCATGGCTGCACGGTTCACCTCGTCAGCGCCGAGATGGACTCCGGCCCCATCGTCGCCCAGGCCGCCGTGCCGGTGCTGGCCGACGACACGCCGGAGACGCTGGCGGCGCGGGTGCTGGAACAGGAACACCGCATCTACCCGCTGGCCCTGCGCCTGCTGGCGGAGGGACGGCTGCACGTCACCGGCGCCGCCTGTCATGTGCGCGGCGCCCAGGGACCGGACGCCGGGCCGCTGGTCAACCCTGTGGGGTAGCCGACCGTCGCGCCACCAGGAACAGGCGCCGGAAGGGGAACAGCACACTGCCGTCGGGCAAGGGCGGATAGGCCACGCGCAAGCGGGCCCGGTAGTCGGCCACAAAGGCCGCGCGCGCCGCGTCGTCCGGAAGCCGCGCCAGCCACGGCCGCAGGGCCGTGGACCCGGTGAAGTCGGCGATGGCCTCCGGCCCACCGGTCAGCCGCTGCTGGTAATCGGTCTCCCACAGATCCAGTGACTCCGCGCCCGCCGCCAGCAGGCGCCGCGCATACGCCTCGGGCGGATCAACCGGGTTCGGCGCGGCGATCAGGTCGGCCAGAGCGCCCGCCCACGGTCCGTCCGCCGCCACCGCCTTGATGAGGGTGTGGGACGGCCGGTCGTGGTTGCGCGGCATCTGCACCGCCAGCACGCCGCCGGGCCTAAGGGTTTTCAGGAGACGGGGAATCAGCCGGTCGTGATCGCCCAGCCAGTGCAGCGCGGCGTTGGACAGAATCAGGTCCGGCCGCGCCGCGTCGCCGGCCGGCGTCCAGGCCGCGATATCGGCCTCGCGCCAGTCGATGCCGTCCGAGGCTTCGACGCGGGCCCGGTCCAGCATTTCGGCGGATGAATCCACGCCGATCACCCGCGCCGTCGGCCAGCGCGCTCGTGCCGCCCGGGTCAGTGCGCCGGTGCCGCAGCCCAGATCGACCACGCACACCGGCGCGTCCAGCGGCACCCGCGCCAACATCTCCAACGCCGGGCGCAGGCGGTGGTCGGCGAAGGTCAGGTAGGCGTCGGGGGACCAGGGTTCGTGCGCCATCGGTTCTTCCTTGCTGCGGAAGGTAGGGCGCGTCACCATGCGGTCCAAACGGTAGCGTATGGAATGATCGCCCCGCCCCACCCGTATCCGGAGACCACCATGCCCGTCTATGCCTTCGAGGACCTCGTTCCCGTCGTTCACCCCACCGCCTTCGTGCATCCCACCGCCATTCTGATCGGCGATGTGATCGTCGGACCCGGCGTCTATGTCGGGCCGTCGGCGTCGCTGCGCGGCGACTTCGGCCGCCTGATCCTGGAGGAAGGCAGCAACATCCAGGACAACTGCACCATGCACGGCTTCCAGGGGACCGAAACAGTGGTCGAGGTGGATGGCCACATCGGGCACGGCGCGGTCCTGCACAGTGCCCGAGTCGGACGCGGCGCCCTGGTCGGCATCAACAGCGTGGTCATGGACGGGGCCGTGATCGGCCCGGAAAGCATCGTCGCGGCACAATGTTTCGTGAAGGCGGGTAGCTCGTTCGCGCCGCGATCCCTGATCGCGGGCGTTCCGGGAAAGGTGCTGCGCGAGGTGACAGACGCGGAGTTCGCTTGGAAAATGGCGACAACCCGCCAATATCAGGAGCTGGCCCAGCGCTGCCGGACAGGCCTGCGCCCTGTCGAGTCGCTCGACGAGCCGGAGCCTGACCGTCCGACCGTCCGCTGGAAGGACGTCAAGCCCTTGTATCAGACGAAACGCTAACCAATAAGTCTTGTAGCGTTCGACCGCACCACAGGACTTCACGAAAAAGCCCCAATCGAACGTGATAAGGTCCTCTAGAGAATTGGGGGCTTAAGCGACGGAAGTCATATGGTCATGTTCAATCCGAAATGATACTGTGGATGTGTTAGGGGCGAGAAGAGACGAGGAGAGGGAACAGGGGGCGCGGTCGACTGTTTGACCGTCCCCGCAGAGGGGCGAATGCCCTGAATGAAACCGGTCGGCTCTGGAGCGGCGACAGAATATCGTCGCGGTGCCACCAGGAAGGGTGGGAGGTTTTGAATGCGGCCGAATGACTTTGGTCTGTATGGTTCCAAGTCTGTGAGCTGGGCGTCCCGTGACGCTGAGTCGGGCGATGATGGTTCCTCATCCGATCACGACTTGGTTTACCGTGTTCATCAGCTGGCCCTTCGGCACGGCGAGTCAGAGCGCCGGGCGTGGCGCGCCGCCGTGGGCGCCTACCTGGAGCGACACCCCTCGGCGTCCGTGACCATGGCGGAACGCGTCGTCACCTGCCTGATCCGGCAACGTCTCGACGACCTGCCCACCATCAAAACCGCCTGAGCGCGCCGCGTCCGGGACGGACTGTCCCCGATATCCCCGCTATCCACAGCATGCCAGGCATCGGCACCGGGCGGCGGCTGCGGTATGCTGAGGCATGGACACGTTCGCCCCCGACAGCAGCCACGCCGACGCCCCCTCCGACACCGAGACGGCACCCGGCTTTCGCCCGCCCCCCGCCAGCCTGGAGGCCGAGCAGGCGTTCCTCGGCGCCCTTCTCTCGAACAACAAGGTGCTGGAGAAGGCCGGCGAGTTCCTGCGCGCCGAGCACTTCACACACCCCGGCCACGGCCTGATCTATGACGTCTGCCAGCGCCTGATCGAGCGCAACCAGGTCGCCAACCCGGTGACCGTCAAGCCGTTCGTCGAGTCGGCCGATGAACTGTCCGACCTGGGCGGGGCACGGTATCTGGCCGTGCTGATGGGCTCGGTGGTCACGATCATCAACGCGCACGACTACGCCCGCCTGATCCACGACTATTTCCTGCGGCGCCAGCTCATCGGGTTGGGGTCCGACATGGTCAACGAGGCGCACGACAACGATATCGACATCAGCGCTACCGACCTGATCGAGGCCGGCGAACAGCGGCTGTACGATCTGGCCACCCACGGCCAGTACGAGGGCGGGCTGAGCGACTTCAAGACCGCGCTGATCTCCGCCATCGGCATGGCCGAAGCCGCGCACCGGCGCGAGGGCCGGCTGGCCGGCATCACCACCGGTCTGATCGACCTGGACCGCAAGCTGGGCGGTCTGCATCCCTCCGACATGCTGATCCTGGCGGGGCGCCCGTCGATGGGCAAGACGGCCCTGGCGACCAACATCGCCTTCAACGCCGCCAAGTACTGCATCGACGAGGCCGACGCGGAGACCCAGGGCAAGGCGGTGGCCTTCTTCTCGCTGGAAATGAGCGCCGAACAGCTCGCCACCCGAATCCTGGCGGAGCGGGTCGAGGTGTCGTCGCACAAAATCCGCACCGGCGAGCTGTCCAACGAGGATTTTGAGCGCCTTTTGGTGGCCAGCACCGATCTGCATCGCATCCCCCTGCACATCGACGACACACCGGCCCTGACCGTCTCCGCGATGCGCACCCGGTGCCGCCGGCTGGCACGGCAGAAAGGCCTGGCGCTGGTGGTGGTCGACTATCTCCAGCTCATGAGCCCCGGCAAGATGGGCAACAGCGACTCCCGGGTGCAGGAGGTCTCGGCCATCACGCGCGGGCTGAAGGCGCTGGCCAAGGAACTGAACGTGCCGGTCATCGCGTTGTCGCAGTTGTCGCGCGCGGTCGAACAGCGCGAGGACAAGCGACCCCAACTGGCCGACCTGCGCGAATCCGGCTCCATCGAACAGGACGCCGACGTGGTCATGTTCGTGTATCGTGAGCAGTACTACCTGGAGCGCGCCGAGCCCACTCAGCGCGCCGAGGAAAACGCCGACAAGTACACCGAGCGGCACCAGAAATGGCTGGAACGCTGCGACAAGGCGCACAACGTCGCCGAGGTCATCGTCGCCAAGCAACGCCATGGCCCCATCGGCACGGTCCGGCTGTTCTTCGACGGCACGTACACCCGTTTCGGCAACCTGGACACCAACGACGCGCCCGAAGGACCGGCGTTCTGATGATGACCGCCGCCCAGGGCCTTCTCACCATCGACCTGGACGCGCTGGCAGGCAACTGGCGCCGGTTGCGGGATCGGCTGAGATCCGGAACCGAATGCGCCGGGGTGATCAAGGCCAATGGCTACGGCCTGGGCGACATCCCCGTGGCCCGCGCCCTGTATGGCGCCGGATGCCGCACGTTCTTCGTCGCGCAGATGGAGGAAGGCCTTCGGGTCGCACCAACGCTGCCGCCGGGGTGCCGCGTGTTCGTGCTGTCCGGCCCGATCCCGGGCTGCGAGGCCGATCTCACCGCCGCCGGGCTGATCCCGGTCCTGAACAGCGCCGAGCAGATCGAGCGCTGGGCCGCGCACGCCCGCGCCCGCGCGCCGGGTGCCCCGGCGGCGATCCATGTCGATACCGGCATGGAACGGCTGGGTCTGATGCCGTCGGAGCTGGCGGCATTGCGGGAGGATCGCCGGCCGCTGGAGGCGTTCGCGCCCGTCCTGGTCATGAGTCACCTAGCCTGTGCCGACATGCCGGGCCATGCCATGAACGCCCGTCAGGTCTCGGCCTTCCAGGCCGCGCGCGCGGCCTTTCCGGGGGTGCCGGGCAGTCTGGCGAATTCGTCCGGGATCTTTCTGGGGCCGGCGGCCCATCATGATCTGGCCCGTCCCGGAGTGGCGCTGTACGGCGTCAATCCGGCTCCGGGCCGGCCCAATCCCATGGCACCGGTGGTCCGCCTTCAGGGTCGGATCCTTCAGGTGCGCCACGTTGACGCTCCGGCGACCGTTGGCTATGGTGCGACCCATTGGGTCGCGGGGCGACGCCGGATCGCGACCGTTGGGATCGGATATGCCGATGGGCTGCCGCGTGCCGCCAGCGACCGCATCATGGGGGTCCTTGAGGAAACGCCGGTGCCGCTGATCGGGCGGGTCTCGATGGATCTTGTGACGTTCGACGTCAGTGCCGTGCCGCATCCCGATGCGGTCAGGCCAGGAGCGCTCATCGACCTGATCGGTCCCCTGAACCCCATTGACGATCTGGCCGCCCGCGTGGGAACCATCGGGTATGAGATTTTGACCTCTCTCGGATCCCGGTACGCCCGCCGCCATATTGGGGGCACCGCGCCGGACGGAGGAACCGAAAGGACATGACGCCGTGAACTTCCTGGCCATCGTCGGGCGCGTCTTCCTTGCCTTCGTCCAGCAGGTCGGCCGGTTCGCCATCTTCACCGGCCGGTCGCTCGGCCACATGGTCCGCCCCCCCTATTTTCCGCGCCTGATCGGCCGCCAGATGGTGGAGATCGGGTATTATTCGCTTCCCGTGGTGGGCCTGACGACCATCTTCTCGGGCATGGTCCTCGCGTTGCAGAGCCACACCGGCTTCGCCCGCTTTTCCGCCGAGGGCGCGGTGGCCACGGTGGTGGTCATCTCCATCACCCGCGAGTTGGGGCCGGTGCTGGCCGGCCTGATGGTGGCCGGACGCATCGGCGCGGCCATGGCCGCCGAGATCGGCACCATGCGGGTGACCGAGCAGATCGACGCTCTGACGACCCTGTCCACCAATCCGTTCAAGTACCTTGTCGCGCCGCGCCTGATCGCCGGGGTCACCATGCTGCCGCTGCTGGTGCTGGTGGGCGACATCATCGGGGTGTTCGGCGGCTACCTGATCGGCACCACCAAGCTGGGCTTCAACCCGGCGGTCTACATCGAGCGCACGGTCGAGTTCCTGGAGGTGATTGACGTCGTCTCCGGGCTGATCAAGGCGGCGGTGTTCGGGTTCGTGATCGCCCTCATGGGCTGCTATCACGGATACTATTCCCGGGGCGGCGCCCAAGGTGTCGGCGCCGCGACCACCAATGCCGTCGTCTCCGCCTCGATCCTGATCCTGATCCTGAACTACGTCATCACCGAGCTGTTCTTCGCCCAGTAAGACGAAAACCGGATGATTGGTTCGATGTGTGGATGATCGAGTGTAGGGCGGGTGACCGAAGGGCACCCGCCCCCCGTGGCTTGGCGGCGGCTGTCCTTCGGCCAACCGCCCTATAGGTGCGAACGATTTCACCGCAAACCGTATAAGACAACGGAAACGCCATGGCCCCGCATCCGGACAGCGCCCCCTCCAAGATCAGCCTACGCGGCGTTCAGAAGCGCTTCGGCGCCAACGTGGTGCTGGACGGGATCGATCTGGACGTGACGCCTGGGGAATCCCTGGTGGTGATCGGCGGATCGGGAAGCGGCAAGTCCGTGTTGCTGAAGTGCATTCTGGGCCTGCTCAGACCGGATGCCGGATCCATCGCCATCGACGGCGAGGAGACCGTGGGGTTGACCGGACGGGCGCGCGACCGAATCACCGCCCACATCGGCATGTTGTTCCAGGGCGCGGCGCTGTTCGACAGCCTGCCGGTCTGGGAAAACGTGGCCTTCGGCCTGATTCAGGGGCGCCGCGCCGGCCGGACGGAGGCGCGCGCCCGGGCCATGGAGTGCCTGGACCAAGTGGGATTGCTCCCCAGGGTCGCCGATCTTTACCCGGCCGAGTTGTCCGGCGGCATGCAGAAGCGCGTCGGTCTCGCCCGGGCCATCGCCACGCGGCCCGACATCGTCTTTTTCGACGAGCCGACCACGGGCCTTGATCCCATCATGGCCGACGTCATCAACGACTTGATCGTGGCCACCACCAAGACCCTGGGCGCCACCGCCCTGTCGATCACCCACGACATGGCCAGCGCCACCAAGATCGGCGACCGCATCGCGATGCTGTACCGGGGGCGCCTGATCTGGGTGGGGCCGGCCAAGGGCGTGTTCGACAGCGACAACGCCCATGTCGATCAGTTCGTGCACGGCCGCGCGGACGGACCGATCACCCAGGAAACCGAGGCGAAGTAATCGCGACCGACACCACCGATGCGAGAACGGCAGGGTATCCCGCCGTTACTTCCGGTCACCAGGCCCGCGGGACGGAGAAGCCGCATCGCCGAAGTGCGGCGGCTTTGGGCCGCGCTCGCCGAACGGGACTCTGGCCCATAGGGGGTCCGGCCGCCAGTGCCGCGCCCACTCCACGAACCGATCCGCCGACATCGGCGGCGCGATACCGTACCCCTGACCCAACTCGCACCCCAGACCCAGCAGCAGAACGCCATGCTGCGTGGTCTCCACCCCCTCGGCGATCACGGTCAGGTCGAAGGCCTTCGCCAGTCCGATGACACCGGAGACGATGGCGTGGTCCTCGGCATCCCGCGCCATGTCGAGGATGAACGACTTGTCGATTTTCAGCGTATGGACGGGCAACAGCTTCAGATAGGTGAGAGAAGAGTAGCCGGTTCCGAAGTCGTCCAGGGCCGAGTGAACGCCAAGCGCGCGACAGGACTCGATCAGCTTGGTGACGTGCCTGAGGTCGTTGATGGCGGCGGTCTCGGTAATCTCGATTTCCAGAACGTCCTGTTTCAATCGGCCAGCTTGTCGCAACTGAGCTTCCAGGCGCTCGACGAAGCTCGCGGTCTGGAGGTGGCGCACGGAAATGTTGACGCTGATCGGCAGGCGGAACCCCTGTTGCTCCCATGTGTCGAATTGGCGCAATGCTTCTGCAATGACCCACTCGCCAAGGGCCACGATCATCTCGTTGTCCTCAATGATCGGCAGGAACTCGCCGGGAGGCACCAAGCCGCGTTCGGGATGGTGCCAGCGGATCAGCGCCTCTGTCCCCACAATCCGGCCCGTTCTCATGTTCACCTTGGGTTGGTAGTGGAGGACAAGCTCATTGTCCGATAGCGCTTGCTCAAGCCGCTTTATCATCTTTTGCTGTTCTATGATGACGGTATCCTGGTTGTCATCATAGAAGAAGTAAGTGTTCTTCCCCATCTGCTTCGATTTGTACATCGCCTGATCGGCTTGGCGCACCAGCGTATCGGTATCGTTTGCCCGCAGCGGGAACAGCGTCACCCCGATGCTTGCGGTAACCGACACGCTGTGACCG
The DNA here is from genome assembly GCF_900101965.1 of Rhodospira trueperi. Taxonomy (GTDB): domain Bacteria; phylum Pseudomonadota; class Alphaproteobacteria; order Rhodospirillales; family Rhodospirillaceae; genus Rhodospira; species Rhodospira trueperi. Next base: position 139,524 of record NZ_FNAP01000010.1, read on the forward strand.
TCAATTTCGAAGGGTCGGCTCACCGTGGCCAGAAGCCTTTGCAGGGTGTGGGTGCAGGCGGTTTGATCCTCCAGATCGGCGAGCAGGATGATGAATTCGTCCCCGCCCAGCCGCGCCACCGTATCGTTGCCGCGCAACGCGCCCCGGAACCGATCCGCCAGTTCGATCAACAGCATGTCCCCAGCACCGTGGCCCAGGGTGTCGTTGACCGGCTTGAAGCCGTCGACATCCAGGAAGCACACGGCCAGCAGTGTGCGGTCCCGCCGGGCCTTGGCGACGGCCTGCTGCAGGCGGTCATTGAGCAACACCCGGTTCGGCAGGCCGGTCAGCGAATCATAGTGGGCAATGCGGTCGAGTTCAGCCTCGTGTCGCTTGATGGCGGTGATGTCCACGACGACCCCGACATAATGCGAAGGTTGGCCATGGCCGTCCAGCACCGCCGAAATGGTCAGGTGCTCCGGATACACGTCGCCGCTCTTGCGTCGGTTCCAGATTTCCCCGCGCCACAGTCCTTCCTCGAGCAGGGCCATCCACATCGCGTTGTAGAACTCCGGCCCATGCTGGCCGGATTGCAGGATCCGCGGCGTCTTTCCGATCAGCTCCGCGCGAGAATAGCCGGTGATGCGCACGAAGGAATCATTGACCTCCAGGATCGTGCTATTCGGGTCGGTGATGACGATGCCTTCCTGGGTGTGTTCGAAGACACTGGCCAGCAGCTGCAGTCGGACCTCGGCCTGCTTGCGACCGCTGACGTCCTGGAACGTCACCGCCAGTTGCCCCTCCACCGGCCGAAACGCGCGCACGTCGAAGTGCCGGCCGGAGACGGGCACATCAACCTCGAACGAATCCGGAATGCCGGTGTCGGCGACGCATGCCAGCCGGTCAAAGACCTTGTGCACGATGCCGGGCGAATTGACCTCCTTGAAGGTACGGCCAAGGACGGTGTCGCTTTCCAGCCCCGTCATCTCCTCAAACGCCGGATTGATGATCAGGTACCGGAAATCGCTCGCCTGGCCGTGGTCACCGAACACGGTTTCGAGCAGGACCAGGGCGTTGATCATCTCATTGAAAAGGGTCCTGTATTTCTCTTCCGCCACCAAGCGCTGGCTTTCGGCGTAGGCTTCCTCCGCCCGCTTGCGTTCCGTGGTATCCTGAAGCGTCTCAATGGCCCCGATGATCTCTCCGTCCAGGCCGCGCAGCGGCGCCGCCGTGAAGAACAGCCAGCGCCCACCTCCAGGGAAATGGGGAAAGAACCCCTCCGCCTCATAGGCGCCCTCGACAAAGGACGACGGCTTGTAGGCGCCGTAGTAGCGTTCGTATTCGCTCAGCCGGGCCTGATCGAGAATCAGGTCGGCCATCACGGGCCGGACCTTGGGATAGAACGCCCGCCATTGATCGCGCGTGCCGATCATGGTGTCGGCCGGAATCCCCATGATGATCTCGCACGCGCGGTTCCAGTGCGTGACGCGATGCTCGGCGTCGATGACGAACGTGGGGACCGGATTGCCTTCGATGATCTCCGTCAGAAGTCGCTGGCCGGCGAGCCGATCCATGTCCGATTTCTTGCGTTCTGTAATGTCCAGGCAGGTCTGCACAGCACCGATGACGCTGCCGTCGAAGGCCCGCAGAGGGGTCGCGATCGCCGCCAGCCAGCGTCCGCCGCCAGGCAGGGCCGCGCAGAAGGCATTGGCCTGGATGGATCCGTCGTCGCCGCAACGGCTCCAGGCGTCTCCGTAAAGACCGGAGATCTGATCGTCCGTGGCGGATGCGACGACAAGGTCCGCCATCAAAGGGCGCTCCTGGGGATAAAACGCTTTCCAATGGTCGCTGGTGTCGAGGATGTCCGAGGCCAGCACGCCGGTCATGGCCTCGCACGCCGCGTTCCACTGAACCACCCGGTGGGCCCGGTCGATCACGAACATGGCGATGGGCAAGCGTTCGACAAGCATGCCTTCGGGTACGGACATCCTCTCTCCCCCTGGGTCTTCGTTTCTTTATTGTTGTGTTCAGTTGTTTGTAATTTGTATGGCCCGTCCTGACGCAATCGACAAGGCCGGCCCCGGATTACCGGACAATTCGCGTGCGTCAGCATCAAGTATCAACGATACGGTTTGCAGTCTGCAAGCGATCCGTTCACATCGCTGGGAAAGATGTGGCCCGGGACACCTGTCCGGCGACCCGCTTTCGGATATCACCGGAGCGGCGCGCAGCCGTCCATTGTTCGGCCACCCTTGAGGACCGGTGCGTCCGGGTGCTCCGGTTCCAGGCGAAACCAGCGGCCGAACGCGGTCAGGCGCAGGGCGTGGTGAGGCCCCTCGCCGACCGCGCGCAGGCGGCGCCGGAACTCCGCCTCATCCACATCGGCGGGCAAACGGCACAAAGCCTCGAAATCGGCCCGGCGTCGCGCCGGACCCGACCACGACAGGTCAAGCACAGGCAGGGGCCGAGACAAGTCTGTCAGGGCCGGCGCCATGCCCTCCAGCAGGTGAAGGGCCAGCCGCCAGCTCAGCGCCTCCAGCGCCAGCCGACCCATGTCCAGCGCGATGTCCACGGTGTTGGCCGCGACGATGGCGCCTGAGTCCACCTCCGGCGCCATCTCGTGCAGGGTCACACCGAACGACGTCGCGCCGTCGTACAGCGCGAATACGGCCGGGAACAGGCCGGGATAGTCGGGCGGCCCCGGGTGCAGGTTGTAGGCCGGGCCGGACAGCCCCGCCAGAACGTCCGCCGGCACGATCACCGGCGAGCACACCGACACCAACCGCGCGCCGGGCCGCGCCTGAACCGCCGCGCGCAGGGCGGCGAGATCGCACACCGGAACGATGGCCGCGTCCGGTCGGGCCGCGCGCAGCGGAGCGGCGGCCTCGACCTGATCCTCCGAAGGGGTCAGGAGCAGAAGGGTCGGCGGTTCGGTCATGGTCGGGTGTCGCGACGGTTCGGACATCACGCCAGCATAGCGCATTCTGACGGGCCATGGGGCTTCGGTGTCTGCCGCCATCAAAGTCTTCGGCTTGCCCGCCGCGCGGTGCTACCATCCGCGCCCCCCGCCACCCCGGCGTCGGCCCGGCGCCGACCCCTTTTCTGGATAAGGATCCGTCCGCGTGAGACCTCCGGCCCCCGCCGGTCCCGTTCCGGCGTCGCCTGGCACGCTCGATGAGGCCGCCCGGCGCCACCGCGCCGGCCTGACGGCGGCCGTCGGCGCCTATGTGTTCTGGGGCCTGTCGCCCATCCTGTATCATGTGCTCGGCCATGTCACGCCGCTGGAGGTCATGGCCCACCGCATCGTCTGGGCGTTGGTGTTCGCGCTGCCGCTGGTCATCGCCTTCCGGCAGACCCGCGCCCTGCTGGCCATTCTGCGCCGGCCGCGCGACCTGCTGGTCTTCGCCGCCAGTTCTCTGGCCATCTCGATCAACTGGCTCACCTTCATCTTTGCCGCCGGTGGCGGTCACAAGCTTGACGCCAGCATGGGGTATTACATCTTCCCGCTGGCCACGCTGCTGCTGGGTTTCGTCTTCCTGGGCGAACGACCGAGCCGACGGCAGTGGGTGGCGGTCGGACTGGCGGTTCTGGGCGTGCTGGTGATGCTGGTGGGGCTGGGCCGCCTGCCCTGGATCGCCCTAGTTCTGGCCAGTTCCTTCGGCCTGTACGGCCTGCTCCGGAAGATCGCGCCGGCCGAGTCCCTGGTCGGGTTCACGCTGGAGGTCCTGATGATGGGGCCTTTGGCGGCGGCGTACCTGGGCTGGCTGGCCTGGACGGGAACCGGCGTCATGCCTTACGGAGCCGGCCTGGACATGGCGGTGCTGGTGTTCGCCGGTCCGGCGACGGCGATCCCGCTGTTGCTTTTCGCCTTGGGCGCCCGGCGACTGACGCTCGGCACCCTGGGCATGCTGCAATACATCAACCCGACGCTGCAATTTCTGATGGCCGTGATCGTGTACGGCGAGACCTTTACGCTTGGTCACGCGGCCAGCTTCGGGCTGATCTGGCTCGCGGTGGGTCTGTATGCGTCCGAACGACGCGGGCGATCAGGGACAACGACGGCTCCGCTTGACCCGCGTCCGGAGGCGGACTAACCAGAGGGACCGTTCGAGACCCCGCACCGGGAGCACGCATCCGGACCATGCCGACCCTTTCGCTGCAGCGTGATCTGCCGTACCCGCGTCCGGCGGTGTATGAAGCCATCGCGGATGTCGCGCGCTATCCTGAGTTCATGCCCGGTTTCAAGCGCGTGCGCACCGAGGGGTGGGAGGATGACGCGCTGCGGGTGCGCCAGACGGTGGGCATGGCCGGGTTGACGGTCACGTTCCTGAGCCGGGCGCGGTTCACGGAACCGGAACGGATCGACATCGTCTCGCACGAGCGGCCATTCCAGGTGCTCAGTCAGATCTGGCGCTTCGAGGAACGCCCCAACGACCGCACTCGACTGCATCTGAAGGCGGAATACGGTCTTGTGGATCGGATGGCCGGCGCGGTGTTCGAGCGGGTCTATCCGGGGCTGATGCGCGGCGCCATGACCGCCATCGGACGCCGGGTCGCCGCGCTGTCGCGGCGCACGTCCAGCCGGGGGGAAACGGCGTTGTCATGAGGGAATCACAGGTGACGGACCAGAGCCCCGGATCCACCGGGAACGGCGCGGAGACCGCGCATCCCCAGGATCCACGTCGCATCCGCGCCATGTTCGACGTGGTCGCGCCCCGCTACGATCTGCTCAACGACCTGATGAGCGGCGGCATACACCGACTGTGGAAGCGCCGACTGCGCCGCCTGGCGGGCCGTCCGCGCGGGCGCGGTCTGGCGCTGGATCTGGCCGGCGGCACCGGCGATATCGGCAACGCCCTGGCGGCGTCCGGCTGGGCGGTGGTGGTCTGCGATCCCTCCGAGGGCATGATGTCCAAGGGCCGCAACCGCCGCGCCGGCCCGCGCCTGCGCTGGGTGTGCGGCGACGGCGAAACGTTGCCCTTCGCCGATGGCACGTTCGATCTGGTGACCATCGGCTTCGGCCTGCGCAACATCCAGGACCGGCAACGCGCGCTGGCCGAGATGGCGCGGGTTCTGGCGCCGGGTGGCCTGATGCTATGCCTTGAGTTCTCCCAGCCGGCACCGTTGATCGCGCCGGCCTACGGGCTGTGGCAGGAGCACGGGATTCCCCGCCTGGGCGCCGCCGTGTCCGGGCAGCCGGACGCCTATCGCTATCTGGTGCGGTCGATCCAAGCGTTTCCGGACCAGAAGACGCTTGCGGACTGGATGCGGCAGGCCGGATTCACCGACGTCTTCTACCGCAACCAGTTCTTCGGCATCGCCGCAATCCATGGCGGCCGCCGCCCGGCGGCAACCCCGTGAGGCCCCCAGTGAGTCCGCCAGTGAGTCCGCCAGTGAGTCCGCCGTCTTCGTCGCCCGAGCGCCCGCCCTGGTCGGTCATCGCGTGGCACGCCATCCGCCCCCATACCCTGCCGCTGTCGCTGTCACCCGTGATCGCCGGCACGGTGCTGAGCTGGGTCGCGCACGGACAGATCCGCCTGGACGTCCTGATCGCCGCCGCGCTGTCCGCCCTGGCCATTCAGGTCGGCACCAATCTGCACAACGACGCCGCCGACACCCTGAACCACACCGACGACGAGGGCCGACTGGGGCCGGTGCGCGTCACCGAGCGCGGCTGGATGACGCCCAACCAAGTCCTGTGGGCCGCGCACGCGGCCTTCGCCCTGTCGGTGCTGTGCGGCGGCTGGCTGGTGGTGGTGGGCGGCTGGCCCATCGCCCTGATCGGCGCCGTGTCCGTGCTGGCGGGTTACGCCTACTCCGCCGGGCCGTGGCCGATCTCGCGCGGACCCTGGGGCGAGCTGCTGGTGGTGCTGTTTTTCGGCGTCATCGCCGTGGGCGGCGTGGTCTACCTGCACGCGGGCACGGTCAGCGGGGCGGCGTTGCTGCTGGGGCTGATCGTCGGCCTGCCGGCGGCGGCCGTGCTGATGGTCAACAACACGCGCGACCGCGTGGGCGATGCCCGCGCCGGGCGGCGCACCTTGGCCATCCTGATGGGGCGGGACCGGGCCGTGACCGCGCACGGCCTTCTGCTGGCCGCCGCCCTCGCGGGGTTGGTGGCGCTGGCGGCCCTGGACCCGGCCCTGCGCGGGGCCGTGCTCGGCCTGATCTGCGCGCCGCTGGCGTGGCGCGTGTGGCGCGCGCTGAGAACCGCCGACTCCTCCGTCGGCTACAACGCCGTGCTGGCGCGCACCGGTCGCGTGCAGGTCGCCCTCGTCGCGAGTTGTTCGCTGGGACTGGTGCTCGTGGGCAGCGTCTGGTGATCCGGATCTGACCCGGACGGGGTCACGGGAGCACCGGTTCGGCCGTGTCCACCGCGTCGAGCAGCGCGTGCATGTGGCCGTCGCGGATGCCCAGGTCATCCAGGTGCGCCACCGTGCTGGCCAGATAGTCCCGCGCCGTCCCGCGCGGCCCCACCCCCTGACGGATCAGGCGCACACGCTCACCCGGGCTGAGGTGGCCGGCGTACTGCCGGTGACCGGGGTCGGCGACGAACGTATGGCAGGACACCCGCCGGCCGTCGTCCAGGGTGGCGGGAACCCGACGCGGGATATAGGCGTAGGTGGTCATTTCGCGCTCGTGAAGATAGGTCCGCACCTCCGGCCAGTCCTCCGGCGCGACACAGTAGGCGATGCCCCGGCAGGAGCCGCGCCCGCGCAGGCCCAACACCAGTCCGGGGCACTCCGGGGTTCCGCGATAGCGTAGCGAGAGAATACACATGTCGCGGTGATAGCCGCGCAGCAGGGCCGGACGGCGTTCACGGTGCGGAAACCCGGGGTGCCACATCAGCGACCCATACCCGAACACCCAGCGTTCGCCCGCCTCGGGCTCGAGCCCCCACGTCGGCGGGGCGGGCGCGGTCGGCGCGGTGTCCTGCATGTCCGGTCCCCCTTTTCGTCGAGGTCGGGCGCCGCGATGCGCGCCCTTCTCTGTCCGGGTGGACGGTGGCGCGGCACGGCCTGCCGTGTCTATAGTGGAGTCAGCATCGCCTGACACCGTTCCCCGCTCCAGAGGAGCCGCCATGAGCCGCCGCCCCTCCGACCGCCCGACCGCCAACCGATCCGATGACGACGCCGGAGATCCCGACGCGCGGTCGGAGGCTTCGGCGAAAAAGTCCGCCGCCGCGGGACACGGATCCAAGCCGAAACGCGCCCCGAAGAAGAAGCCCCGCCGCCGCGCCACCCCGATCATCGGCTGGACCGTGCTGATCGGCCTGATGGCGATGGGCTATGTCGCCTACTGGACCTTTCTGGGCATGACCTTCGAGAGTGCCATTGATGACATCATCGCCCAGCAGCGGGCCGAGGGGATCATCATCACCCATGGCGCGGCCGATGTTCAGGGATTCCCGCTGAAGGTCGAGGCGATCGTGGACAATCTCTCGGTGTCGGCCACGCCGGAACGGGGGGGGTGGACGTGGCGCACCGATCAGATCGTGGTGTCCATCTCGCCCCTGCAGCCGAGAACCACGACCTTTGACCTGGCACCCGCTCCGCACCGGATCGCCCTGGCCGACGGAACGACATGGACCGCAAGGGCCGCCGAGGCACGGGTTACGGTTGGCGTGTCGGGCAGCGGTCGCCCGCGCGACGGCTCGATGGCGCTTTCGGACCTGACCCTGAAACAGGACGCCGGGGACGGTGCTGCTCTGGAGCGCCTCGATCTCACGTACGAGCATGAGCAGCTATGGGACCCCGGTCCGTTCGATGTGACGGAGACGGTGTCCCTGACCCTGACGGGACTGCGCGCGGAGGCTGGCATGTCCATGCCGCTGGGCTCCGAGATCAGCGAGGCGCGGCTGGAGGCCGCCGTTCTGGGCAAGATATCGCATGACCTGCCGCTAGAAAGGGCCCTAACGGAATGGCGGGACGCGGACGGCCGGTTGCGGCTCGATCAATTGTCGCTGACGTGGCCGCCCATGCGGCTTGACGCCGCCGGCGCGCTGGGGCTGGACACGGCGTTGCAGCCGGAAGGCACCCTCAACGCGCGCATGGCCGGCTTCACCAAAGCGATCAACATGCTGGAAGACCAGCGCGTACTGCGCGGCCGGGACGCCACCATGGCCCGGGTCCTGCTGGGCGGGATGGCGCGTCCCGACGCGACCGGAACGCCGGTCCTGGAAATCCCGCTGATCGTGCGCGACAGCGCCCTGTGGGCGGGTCCCGTCCCGGTGGCGCGATTGCCGCGCCTACCCTGGGGACCGCCCCCCGGCAGCCTTGGCGCCGAGGGGATCCGCCCCGGGTTCAGCGTCGATGCGGACGGCAACGTGATCCCCGGGCAGTGACCCCGACCGACGATTCCGGACCCGTCATCCGGAACCGGTGTAATCGTTCGCAATCCGGCGAATAGGTTCGTAGGTTGGGGTGAGCGGAGCGAACCCCAACATCATTCGGATCTGTGGGCCGGCTCCGTTGGGGTTCGGTGCCTCGCACCTCACCCCAACCTACGGCAAAGGCTACGACAAGGTGGCCGACGCACGCGAACCCATCAAGCGGTCAGGGTATCAGATCAGCCCGGCCAGCGGTGAACTGGGATCGGCGTAGCGCTTCTTGGGCATGCGGCCGGCCAGATAGGACAGCCGCCCGGCCTCCACCGCCAGCTTCATCGCCCGGGCCATCATGATGGGGTCCTTGGCCCCGGCAATGGCGGTGTTGAGCAGCACACCGTCCACGCCCAGTTCCATCGCCACCGCGACGTCGGACGCACAGCCGACCCCGGCATCCACCAGCACGGGGACCGAGACGGTTTCCTTGATGAGGCGGATGTTGACCGGGTTGATGACGCCCAGGCCGGAGCCAATCATGGAGCCCAGGGGCATGATGGCCTCGCACCCCATGTCCTCCAGCCGCTTGGCGGCGATGGGGTCGTCGTTGCAGTAGACCATGACCTTGAAGCCGTCCTTGATCAGGGCTTCGGCCGCCTTGAAGGTCTCCGGCATGTCCGGATAGAGCGTCTTCTGGTCGCCCAGCACCTCCAGCTTGACCAGGTCCCATCCACCAGCCTCGCGCGCCAGACGCAGCGTGCGCACTGCATCGTCGGCGGTGAAGCAGCCAGCGGTGTTCGGCAGGTAGGTGTAGACCTTGGGGTCCACGTAATCCATCAGCATGGGCTGGGTGGGGTCGGAGACGTTCACCCGGCGGACGGCCACGGTGACGATCTCGGCGCCGGACGCCTCCAGGGCGCGGGCCGTCTCCTCAAAGTCCTTGTACTTGCCGGTTCCCACCAGCAGGCGGGAGCGGAAGGTCCGCCCGGCCACCGTGAAGCCCTCGTCGTCGGCGACGGCCGCCGCCGTGGTGTCGGGCGCGCCGCCGCCGATGAAGTGGACGATCTCCAGCGCGTCGCCATCCGCGACACTGGTTTCGCCGTACTGGCCGCGCGGCACGATCTCGCGGTTGCGCTCCACCGCCACCTTGCGGGCGTCGAGCCCCAGCGTCGTCAGCAGCGCATCCAGGGACATGGGGTGGTCAATCGGGCGGGACTCGCCATTGATGGTAACCTGCATGGGTCTGTCGGATTCCGGAAAAGAGAAAACAGGCGCGGCCCGCATGGCCGTCGCGAGCCAGAGTATGGGTCGGCGCCGGGGCGGATTCAACCGCGCGGAACGGCCTATTTTCGGCGAGGTCGATGGCACCCGACACGGATTCCGGAGGGTTGGGTCCCGGTCCGTCGCCGCCCCCGGGTGATGGTCAGGCGCGTTCGCGTGGGAGACCCTTTGACGGCCCCATCGGACCGGATGGCCCTCCGGCCGTCTCGGGATGAAGTTACCGTCTTGAACTCAAATCAACCTCTTCCCGCGCCCGACCCGCCGTCCCATCGGGACGGCGCCCGGGTCGAAGGAGCTCCCGAGGCTGGCGGGGCCATGTCTTGACACGCCACGGCCCGCACCAATCACCCGGGGTCCGTATCACAGTCCCACGGACCTACGTGAAGCGGATGTTCGGTTTGGGCGCCGACGCCGCGTCGGCGACCTCAAGCTGTTCAGCGATCCGTTCGGCGATGCTCCGATAAGCGGCGGCGTGGGGGCTGTCGGGCTCAGCGGCCACGATGGGGGTTCCCGCGTCCGAGGTCTCGCGGATGCGGATGTCCAGCGGCACGTCCCCCAGGAAGGGGCAGCCCAACTCCTCCGCCGCGCGCCGCGCTCCACCGTGCGCGAACACCTCCTCGCGGTGACCGCAGTTGGGACAGACGTAGTAGCTCATGTTCTCGACGATCCCCATGACCGGCACGTTGACATGGCGGAACATCGCCAGCCCCTTGCGCGCGTCCAGCAGGGCGATGTCCTGCGGCGTCGAGACGATGACCGCGCCGGCCAGAGACACCCGCTGGCTCATGGTCAGTTGCGTGTCGCCGGTGCCCGGCGGCATGTCCACGACCATCACGTCCAACTCGCCCCAGTCCACGTCGCGCAGCAACTGTTCCAGCGCGCCCATGACCATGGGGCCGCGCCAGACCACCGGGTCCTCCTCGTTGACCATGAAGCCGATGGACATGATCCGCAGCCCGTGGTTCTCCAGCGGCTGGATGCGGTCGCCCTCCACCTCCGGGCGGCGGCCGGCCAGACCCAGCATGCGCGGCATGGAGGGGCCGTAGATGTCGGCGTCGAACACCCCCACCCGCAGCCCGCGCCCGGCCAGGGCAAGGGCCAGATTGGCGGCGGTGGTCGACTTGCCCACGCCGCCCTTGCCGGAGGCGACGGCAATGATATGCCGCACGCCCGGCGGCGCGATGGAAGGCGGACGGCCTCCACCCTGAGGCGGACGGTTGGGCGCGGCCGGGGCCGCTGGCGCCGCGGCGGGCTCGCCCGCCTGCCGCTGCGCGGTCAGGACCACCGTGGCGGCCTTGACCCCGTCCAACGCCAGAATGCGGCGCTCCGCCTCGTCGCGCAGGGGCTCAAGCTGCGGCCCCAGATCGGCCGGGACCTCCAGGGCCACGGTCACGCGGCCGTCCTGAACGGAAACGCCCGCGACCCACCCCAGGGACACGGGGTCTCGGCCGGTCTTGGGATCGGTGAGTCCCTTCAGGGTGGAAACCACATCGTCCCGGCGTGGGTCTGCCATGCTTGAAAACTCCTTGTGTCTGTCCGATATCCGGGGGGCGTTGGCGGCGCCGGCAAGCCCGATGCGCCGTTGCCGTGTGGGGCCGGGTATCCTATACCGGGACCCGACTCGATGGTCGGTTCCAGCGGCCGGCCCGAACCCAGAGACCGGTCAAAATGCACGACCGGAGGTATTCAGCGGAAGGATCATCGTCAATGGCATGGAATCCGCAAGGCGGAGGTGGCGGCCCCTGGGGTGGGGGCGGCGGCGGCAACGGGGGCGGTGGTCCCTGGGGCGGCGGCGGTGGTGGCGGCATGGGCGGCGGCCCGCGCAACCCGCCCCCCGATCTGGAGGACATGTTGCGCCGAGGTCAGGATCGGCTGCGCACCATGCTGCCCAAAAACTTGGGACCCAAAGCCGTCGGCCTGCTTGTGGTCGCCCTGCTGGCGATCTGGGGCCTGACCGGGTTCTACCGGGTGCAGGTGGACGAACAGGGGGTGGTCCTGCGCTTCGGCGACTACGTGGCCAGCACGCCGCCGGGCCTGCACTATCACCTGCCCTACCCGATCGAGACGGTGCTGACCCCGAAGGTCACCCGCGAGAATCGGATCGTCATCGGCTTCCGTCAGATCGGCGACAACCCGGACGCCCGCCGCGACGTCCTTGAGGAAAGCCTGATGCTGACCGGGGACGAGAACATCATCGATATCGATTTCAGCGTGGTCTGGGTCATCGACGACGCCGCCGACTTCCTCTTCAACCTCCGGGATCCGGGGGAGGCCGTGCAACTGGCCGCCGAAAGCGCCATGCGCGAGGTCATCGGCCAGACGCCGATCCAGGTGGCGCTGACCGAGGGCCGCCAGCAGGTCGAGGACAAGACCAAGGAAACACTTCAGCAGTTGCTCGACGACTACGAGGCCGGCATTCAGATCCGGCGCGTTCAGCTTCTGAAGGTGGACCCGCCGGCCGAGGTGGTGGACGCCTTCAACGACGTGCAGCGCGCCCGCGCCGACCGCGAGCGTCTGCGCAACGAGGCCGAAGCCTACCGCAACTCGATCATTCCCCAGGCGCGCGGTCAGGCCGAGCAGTTGACGCAGGAGGCCGAGGCGTACCGCGAGGAGATCGTCAATCGCGCCGAGGGTGACGCGGCCCGCTTTGATTCCGTCTATCAGGCCTACAGCGCGGCCAAGGACGTGACGGTCAAGCGCATCTACCTGGAGACGATGGAGGAGGTGCTGTCCAACGTGAACAAGGTCATCATTGGGACCGAGGGGGGCTCCGGCGTGGTGCCCTACCTGCCGCTGCCCGAACTGCGCAATCGTCTTGAGCAGGACGGACGTCCCGAGCAGCGTGGAGGCCAGACCCAATGAACAAGATTCTGTTGATCCTTCTGGCCGTGGTGGTGGTGGCGGGCGCCATCATCGCCTCCGGCGCGCTGTTCATCGTGCGCGAGACCGAACAGGTTATCGTCATGCAGTTCGGCGATCCGAAACGCGTGCTCAACGATATCGTCACCACCGAAAGCGGGGAACTCGAGGACCAGGAGTACGAGCAGGGCCTGAACTTCAAGATCCCCTTCGTCCAGAACCTCGTCGTCTACGACAAGCGCGTGCTGGGCCTGAACCCGCCGGGCGAGGAACTGATCCTGGCGGACCAGAAGCGCGTGGTGGTGGACACCTACACCCGCTGGCGCATCGCCGACCCGATCCTGTTCTACCAGGCGGTCACCACCGAGGCGCAGGCCCGCTCCCGGCTATCGGACATCATCATCTCGACGCTGCGCCGGGTGCTCGGTAACGTCAACCTGACGCAGTTGCTGTCTGAGGCGCGAGCCGATTTGATGACCCAGATCCGCGATCAGGTGGACAAGGAAGCGGCCGAACTGGGCATCACCATCACCGACGTGCGCATCCGCCGGGCCGACCTGCCGACGCAGACCAGTCAGGCCATCTACGACCGTATCCGGTCCGAGCGTGAGCGTGAGGCCCGCGAGGCCCGCGCCCAGGGCCGCGAGCTCGCGCAGCAGATCCGGGCGCGGGCCGACCGCGAGAAGACGGTGATCGTGGCGGAGGCGGAGAACCGGGCCCAGGCGACCCGAGGTCAGGGTGACGCCGAGGCGATTCGCATCTACGCGGAATCGTTCGGCCGCGATCCGGAGTTCTTCGCCTTCTACCGGTCGATGGAGGCGTACCGGAAAGCGCTGCCGAACGGAGAGACGTCGTTTGTGCTGTCGCCGGACAGCGAGTTCTTCCGTTACTTCGGCGATATCGAGGGGCGGTTGCCGTCTCCGGCGCAATAACACCGCCGGTGTGGGGCGCCGGTTCGCCTTGCGCGCCATCGGATGGGACGGGCAGTGTGAATGCCCGTCCCATTTCCAGTGAGCGTGTGCGGCCACATCAGGGTCACGGGAATGGTGGAAACGGACTGTCCGCGCTGCGGTGTTGTTCCGGCCCGGAGTGACGAGGAAGGCCGGCTTTTCGTGTGGCCGCCGCTGGGGCACACGCGGGCCAAACTGGTCCGGACACTGGCCCAGGCCGGCTGGCCGGTCACGTCGGAAGGCGAACGCGGCACGGTCATCCTGGACCTGCCCCAAGGGAACCGGGACGCGCTCGCGGAGGTGCTGTCGCTCGCGGTGACCCGGGCCGAGGCGCATGACAGCCGCGCGCTGTTCGTTCCGGCGGGCCGCGATCCCGGCATCGAGGACCTGGGCCGGGTCGAGACGCTGGAGGCGGTCATCGCGCGGGCGCAGGGCGGCTGGCTTCTGGACCTGATGCGTGACGGGCGCATCGTCACCCACTTCCAGCCGATCGTTCACGCAGACGATCCGGGCCGCATATTTGCCCATGAATGCCTGTTGCGCGGACAAGGAGCTGACGGCGCGCTGGTGCCTCCGGGGCAGATATACGACATTGCCGAGCGCGCGGATCTGGTCTTCACCTTGGACCGGATGGCGCGCACGACATCGGTGCGGAACGCGGCGGCGCATCGGGTGGCGGGCCACATCTTCATCAACTTCACGCCGGCGGCAGTCTATGATCCGGAATACTGTCTGCGCACCACCGTTCAGGCCGTGGAAGAGGCCGGTCTGGAGCGGAGTCGGGTGGTGTTCGAGGTGATCGAGACGGAACACATCGGCGACCCGGACCATCTGGCGAATGTTCTGCGGTTCTACCGCGAGGCCGGCTTCAAAGTGGCCCTGGACGATCTCGGCGGCGGTTATTCCTGTCTCGGCCTGGTGGCCCGGCTGAAGCCAGACTTCATCAAGCTCGACCGCTCGCTGATCGACGGCGTCAGCGGTCATCCGGAACAGGCCGCCGTGGTCCGGCACCTGTTCGCGTTGGCCCGCGATCTGGACATCCGAACCGTCGCGGAGGGCCTGGAACAGCCCGAGGATCTCGCCTGGGTGCGAGAGCACGGCGCCGATTTCGTGCAGGGCTTCCTCGTCGGTCGGCCGGCCCCGGAGCCCGTGGCTCAGACCTCCACCACCCCATAGGCCAGCGCCAGCAAACCCAGGCCCAGCAGCACGCGGTAGGCCACGAACGGCATGAAGCCGGCCCGGCGCAGCCAGGCCATCATGACGGCCACCGCCAGCAGCGCTGAGAGAAAGGCGAGGAAAGCGGCGATCAGAGCATCGCGGGTGATGGTCCAGTCGTCGAGCCGGTAGAGGTCCAGCCCCAGCAGGACTCCGGCCGCCATGATGGTCGGAATCGACATCAGCATGGAAAAGCGCGCCGCCTCCGGCCGCTCGTAGCCCAGGAAACGGGCCGCCGTCATGGTGATGCCGGAACGACTGGTGCCGGGGATCAGCGCCAGCACCTGCGCCAGCCCCAGGAACAGGGCGCCGCCCCAGGTCATGTGCTCGACCCGGCGCACGGTCATGCCCACGCGGTCGGCCAGCCCCAGCAGGATGCCGAAGCCGAGGGTGGCCCAGGCGATCACCTCCAGGCTGCGCAACCCGGACTCGATCAGATCCTTCATCAGGAATCCGGCGATGACAACGGGGATGGTGGCCAGGATGAGGTGCCATACCAAGCGGGCGCCGGGGCCGCCCTGCCCGACCACGAGCCGACCCGCGCCGCCGAGCATCAGGCCGAGGTCGCGCCAGAAGTACAGCATCACGGCCAGCAACGTGCCGACATGCACCGCCACGTCGATCTTCAGGCCCTGGTCCGGCCACTCGGTCAACAGCGGAACCAGCGCCAGATGTCCCGAGGAACTGACGGGCAGAAACTCCGTGATACCCTGAACCAGGGCGAGGACGACGATCTGTAGTGGGGCCACGGCGCTATCCACAAGATGATGTGGGAGCTTTATAGCAGAAAGCCCCACCGCTGGCCCACCCACAAAATGAGCGGAGAATACGGAGGGACCACCACAACCCAGGGCACGTCGGGTCAACATTGCTGACAGAAATCTCGGCGTGAATACCCGACCACACGGCTCCGTTTGGGATCTTGCCGGTTCACTTAAGAATTATAGGTCAGTCATATTGTCCTATATGACGTTTTTCCTTGTGGTTCGGCTCTGTCGGTCGTATCTGGGGGACCCGGTTTCGCGGCGGGCCCGTCCCGCGCCGCTGGGGACCGTGTGTGCTGAGGGAGGGCCGCGATGACGCGGAAGATGATGCAGTTCACCCGCCTGGACGGGAAGACCCCGGAAAAACGCGGCGCCGACGAGCGGCGCGACGATTTCGCCGAGATCTACACCGCTTACGCGCCCGAGCCGGCGTCCGATCAGGCCGCGCGCTGCGAACAGTGCGGCATTCCGTTCTGTCAGGTCCACTGCCCGCTTCAGAACAACATCCCCGACTGGCTGTTGCTGACCGCCCAAGGCCGTCTGGAGGAGGCCTATGCTGTCTCCTCGGCGACCAACACCATGCCCGAGATCTGCGGCCGCATCTGCCCCCAGGACCGGCTGTGCGAAGGCTCCTGCGTGCTGGAGCAGTCGCGCCACGGCACCGTGACCATCGGCGCGGTGGAAAAGTACATCACCGACACCGCCTGGGACAACGGCTGGGTCAAGCCCGTGCAGCCGCTGCGGGAACGGGATCAGTCGGTGGGCATCATCGGCGCCGGCCCCGGCGGCATGGCGGCGGCGGAGCAGTTGCGCAAGCACGGCTACAAGGTGACGCTGTATGACCGTCACGACCGTGCCGGGGGCCTGCTGATCTACGGCATTCCCGGCTTCAAGCTGGACAAGCACGTGGTCGAGCGGCGCACCCATTGGCTCGTCGACTCCGGCGTCGAGATCAAAGTGAATGTCGAGGTCGGCCGAGACATCTCCCTGACCGACCTGCGCCAACGCCACGACGCCGTTCTGATCGCCACCGGTGTATACAAGGCCCGGGGACTGGGCGTGCCGGGGGCCGGCCTGCCCCAGGTGCTGCCGGCGCTGGCGTACCTGACCGCCTCCAACCGCTGCAATCTGGGCGACACGGTCCCGGAGTTCGAAAGCGGCCTCCTGAACGCCGAAGGCAAGAAGGTGGTGGTCATCGGTGGCGGCGACACCGCCATGGACTGCCTGCGCACCGCCATCCGTCAGGGTGCGACGTCGGTCAAGTGCCTCTACCGCCGCGACCGCGCCAACATGCCGGGCTCGCAGCGCGAGGTAGCCAACGCCATCGAGGAAGGCGTGGAGTTCGTCTGGCTGACCGCGCCGGAGGCTGTTCTTGACCAGGGCGGACAGGTCTCCGCTGTGCGCACGGTACGTATGTACCTCGGCGTGCCCGACGCCACCGGCCGCCAGAGCCCGGTCCCGATCGAGGGCAGCCAGTTCGAGGAACCAGCCGACATGGTGATCTCCGCGCTCGGTTTTGAGCCGGAGGACCTGCCCGCCCTGTTCGGCGAACCCGACCTGCCGGTCACCAAGTGGGGGACCGTCAAGGTGGACTCCGACACCCTGATGACCGAGATGGACGGCGTGTTCGCCGCCGGCGACATTGTCCGTGGGGCCTCTCTGGTGGTCTGGGCGGTGCGCGACGGCCGCGACGCCGCCGCCGGCATTCACGATTACATCCAGGCGAAACAGAAGGACACGGGCGACGCCGGCGACATCGCGCTCGCGTCCTGAGGTCGGCGCCGCGCCGTTGCCCCATCCAACCTCCTCGCTGATTCCGCCCCGAAAGGAGTCCGGCCATGACCGAGACGTTGAACACTGACGCCGCCCGCTTCGTGGCCGACTGGCGCGCCAATGCCGATCTGCTGGAACAGGCCGACGCCTATCGGCCGTCGGACGAGCACGACGCCTGCGGCGTGGGCTTGGTCGCCTCCATCGACGGCACGCCGCGCCGCGACGTGGTGGTGGCCGGCATCGAGGCGCTGAAGGTGCTGTTCCACCGGGGCGCGGTCGACGCCGACGGCAAGACCGGTGACGGCGCCGGCATCCATGTCGAGATTCCGCAGGCCTTCTTCAAGGAACACATCATCGCCACCGGCCACGAGGTGCTGGACGGCCCCCTCGCCGTGGGCATGATCTTCCTGCCCAAGACGGATCTGGTCGCCCAGGAGGAATGCCGCTGCATCGTCGAGACAGAGGTGCTGGCCGCCGGGTTTTCGATCTACGGGTGGCGGCAGGTCCCCGTCGATGCCTCCGTGATCGGCGAGAAGGCCAACGCCACCCGTCCCGAGATCGAGCAGATCATGATCTGCAATCACAAGGGCATGGACGAGGACCGCTTCGAACTCGACCTGTACGTGGTGCGGCGGCGCATCGAGAAGAAGATCCAGGCGGCTAGCATCCAGGACTTCTACATCTGTTCGCTGTCCTGCCGCTCCGTGATCTACAAGGGCCTGTTCCTGGCCGAGCAGCTCACCAGTTTCTATCCGGACCTTCTGGACGAGCGATTCGTCTCGCGGTTCGCCATCTATCATCAGCGCTATTCGACCAACACCTTCCCCACCTGGTGGCTGGCGCAGCCGTTCCGCATGCTCGCGCACAACGGCGAGATCAACACCCTGACCGGGAACGTCAACTGGATGAAGGCGCACGAGACCCGCATGGCCTCGCCCCTGCTGGGCGCCGCCATCGAGGATCTGAAGCCCCTGGTCAAGGTCGGCGGGTCCGACAGCGCCGGGCTTGACGCCGTGTTCGAGTTGATGTGCCGGGCCGGACGCGAGGCCCCCATGGTCAAGGCCATGATGATCCCGCAGAGCCTGAATCAGGACAGCACCCTGCAGGAAGAGCACGCCGACCTGATCGCCTACTGCAACTGCGTGCTGGAGCCGTGGGACGGCCCCGCCGCCATCTGCGCCACGGATGGCCGCTGGGTGGTCGCCGGCATGGACCGCAACGGTCTGCGTCCCATGCGCTTCAGCGTCACCCGCGACGGCCTTCTGGTGGTGGGCTCCGAAACCGGCATGGTCCGCGTCGCCGAGGCCGACATCGTGCGCAAGGGCCGTGTCGGCCCGGGCGGCCTGATCGCCGTCGATCTGCGCGAGGGGGTGTTCTACGAGGATCAGCAGATCAAGGATCGGCTGGCCGCGCGCAAGCCCTATGGTGACTGGATCAAGCGCATCACCAAGCTGGACAGCCTGATCGCCGGCGACCGCAACGAGCCCGGCACCCTCGCGCCGGAGTCCCTGCTTCGCGCCCAGGTCGCCTACGGCCAATCCATGGAGGACATGGAACTGATCCTCCAGCCCATGGTCGATGAAGCCAAGGAGGCGACCGGCTCCATGGGCGACGATACGCCGCTGGCCGTGCTGTCCGACCACTATCGGGGCCTGCACCAGTTCTTCCGCCAGAACTTCAGTCAGGTGACCAACCCGCCCATCGATCCCCTGCGCGAGACGCGGGTGATGAGCCTGCGCACGCGCCTGGGCAACCTGGGCAACATCCTTGATGAATCGGCCGAGCAGTGCGAACTGCTTCAACTGGAAAGCCCGGTGCTGACCACCGCCGAGTTCGAGGCGATGCGCCGCTACATGGGCGAAACGGTGGCCGAGATCGACTGCACCTTCGATGCCGGCGCGGGCGAGCACGCCCTGCGACAGAGCATCGACCGGGTGCGGCATGAGGCCGAGGACGCGGTGCGCGGCGGGCGCACCCACCTGATCCTCTCCGACCGGGCCATGGGGCCGGATCGGCCGGCCATTCCGATGATCCTGGCCGCCGGCGCGGTACACACCCATCTGGTGCGCCAGCGCCTGCGCACCTTCACCTCCGTCAACGTGCGGTCCGGTGAATGCCTGGACACGCACTACTACGCCGTTCTGATCGGAGTCGGGGCCAGCACGGTCAACCCCTGGCTGACCCTGGAGAGTCTGGCCGACCGCCACCGGCGCGGCCTGATGGGCGACCTAACGCTGGAACAGGCGCTGGCCCGCTACAAGAAGGCGATCAACGACGGCCTGCTCAAGATCATGTCCAAGATGGGCATTTCGGTCCTCAGCAGCTATCGCGGCGGTCACTGCTTCGAGGCCATCGGCCTGTCCCGCTCCCTGGTGGCGGAGTTCTTCACCAGCATGACCTCGCGCATTTCCGGCATCGGATTGGCGGGCATTCAGCGCAAGGTGCTGGAGCAGCACGCCCGCGCCTATGATCCGGCGGTTCTAACGCTGCCGGTCGGCGGCTTCTACCGCTACCGGCGCGGCGGCGAGGCCCATCAGTACGACGGGCGCCTGATCCATGTGCTTCAGGAAGCGGTGGCCACGGACAGCTACCAGACCTATCGGCGCTACACCAACGGCCTGTACCAGAAACAGCCGATCAACATCCGCGACCTGCTGGACTTCAAGCAGGTGAAGGAGCCGATCCTGATGGAGGAGGTGGAGAGCATCAACGCCATCCGCCGCCGCTTCGTCACCCCGGCCATGTCCTTGGGCGCCCTGTCGCCGGAGGCGCACGGCACGCTCAACATCGCCATGAACCGTATCGGCGCCAAGTCGGACAGCGGCGAGGGCGGCGAGGACCCGGCACGCTACAAGCCCCGCGCCAACGGCGACAACGAGAACTCGGCCATCAAACAGGTGGCCTCGGGTCGCTTCGGCGTGACGGCCGAATACCTCAACCAGTGCCGCGAGATCGAAATCAAGGTGGCCCAGGGCGCCAAGCCCGGCGAGGGCGGCCAGCTCCCCGGATTCAAGGTGACAGCGGAGATCGCCAAGCTGCGCCACTCCACCAAGGGGGTGACGCTCATCAGCCCGCCGCCACACCACGACATTTATTCCATCGAGGATCTGGCGCAGCTCATCTATGACCTGAAGCAGATCAACCCGTCGGCGCGCGTCACCGTCAAGCTGGTCAGCCGCACCGGCATCGGCACCATCGCCGCCGGCGTGGCCAAGGCCAACGCCGATGTCATTCTGGTGTCCGGCCACAACGGCGGCACCGGGGCCAGCCCGCAGACGTCCATCAAGTACGCCGGTCTACCGTGGGAAATGGGCCTGTCGGAGGTGCATCAGGTGCTGACCCTTAACCGGCTGCGCCATCGGGTGCTGCTGCGCACCGACGGCGCCATTAAGACCGGCCGCGACGTGGTCATCGCCGCCATGCTTGGCGCCGAGGAGTTCGGCGTCGGCACCACCGCGCTGATCGCCATGGGCTGCATCATGGTCCGCCAGTGTCACACCAACACCTGCCCGGTGGGCGTGTGCACCCAGGACAAGGCGATGCGCGACAAGTTCACCGGCACGGCGGAAAAGGTGGTCAACCTGTTCACCTTCATGGCCGAGGAAATCCGGGAAATCCTGGCTTCGCTCGGCCTGCGTTCGCTGAATGAGGCCATCGGCCGCACCGACCTGCTGCATCAGGTCACCCGGGGCGCGCCACACCTGGACGACCTGGACCTGAACGCCATCCTCGCCCAACCGGACAGCGGCGGCCTGCCGGTGCATTGCGCCATCGAGGGCCGCAACGAAGTGCCGGAAACGCTTGACGCCCAGATGATCCAGGATGCCCGCAACACCCTGGAGGACGGCGAGAAGATGCAGCTCACCTACACGGTGCGCAACATTCACCGCGCCGTGGGCACCAAGCTGTCGCACAAGATCGTCACCAAATACGGCGAGCGGAGCCTTCAGCCCGGCCACATCACCGTGCGCCTGCGCGGCTCGGCCGGGCAATCGTTGGGGGCCTTCGCTGTCCAGGGCCTGAAGCTGGAGGTGTTCGGCGACGCCAACGACTACGTCGGCAAGGGCCTGTCCGGCGGCCTGATCGTGGTGCGCCCGGCGGTCTCCAGCCCGCTGGCCTCGCACGAGAACACCATCATCGGCAACACCGTGCTGTACGGCGCCACCGGCGGCAAGCTGTTCGCCGCCGGGCAGGCCGGCGAGCGCTTCGCCGTGCGCAACTCCGGCGCCCAGGTGGTGGTCGAGGGCTGCGGCTCCAACGGCTGCGAATACATGACCAACGGCGTCGTCGTGATCCTCGGCGAGGTGGGGGCGAACTTCGGCGCCGGCATGTCGGGCGGCATGGCTTTCATCCACGACCCGAACGACCTGCTGCCGCAGCGCATCAACCCGGATTACGTCATCTGGCAGCGCATCCAGGTGGACCACTACGCCGGACTGCTGAAGGATCTGGTCGAGGAGCATGTCGCCGAGACCCAGTCCCGCTTCGCCCAGCGCCTGCTGGTGAACTGGGAGCGCGAGCTCGGCCAGTTCTGGCAGATCGTGCCGAAGGAGATGCTGGACAAGCTGGAGGTGCCCGTCACCCCGCCCGGGGTGGAGCCGGGCGCCGCCGCCGGTCAAGCGGCGGAGTGACCGCCTGGCCGTGTATGGATAAGGTCTTGAACCGCATCCCGTTTGATCGGGCTGCAGCGACATGTGGAAAGGCTGAAGACTCACCAGTGTGATAACCGTCTCCTCCCCCTTTTGGGGGGAGGTTGGGAGGGGGGCGAGTTTGTTTTTTCGGCGGTCCTGCCCTCCGCATCACCCCCACCCCAGCCCTCCCCTATCCAGGGGAGGGAGTCCGGGTAGCACCGACTGCCCGTCTAGAATACACCGGCACCGGCGGGAACGGATGGTCCGGAATCCGTAACACCTTGCGGATCGTCAATGACGCCGGGCCAATCTGTCAACGCCTTCAAAACCACGGGACCCGGCTCATGGACAAGCTGCTGCCGATCGGCGCCCTCGTGTTCTTCCTCACCCACATGATTCCGCTTCAGCCGGTCAACCGTCGGCGTCTGGTCGGCGTGATGGGTGAGCCGGCCTACAGGGCAACCATCAGCGTCCTGGCGGTCATCGGCCTCGGCCTGATGATCGCCGGCTTCGCCCTGACCCCGCGCATGGACGCCATCCAGATGCCGGCCTGGGGTGTTTATCTGCCGGCGATCCTGATGCCGTTCGCCTTCATCCTCGTGTTGTCGGCGTACCTGCCCACCAACATCCGGCGCTATACGTGGCATCCGATGATCATCGGCGTGCTGCTGTGGGCGGTCGCGCATGTGCTGGCCAGCCCGTATTCGAACTCGGCGCTGTTCTTCGGCTGCTTCGGTCTGTACGGCATGTTCAGCTTGGTGATCGCGATCCTGCGCGGCAAGCCCCAGGACCTGCCGCCACCGCTGCCCTTCAGGAAGGACCTGATCGTCATCGGCATGGGGCTGCTGGCCTACGCGGCGATGACCGCCGGACATCACATCGTGTTCGGGGTCAGCGCCCTGCCGTTCATCTTCGGCGGGTCCGCCGCGACGGTGGCCCCGCCGGGGTGATCGCCGCCTGGCTCGCATGGCCGGGGACTCGTCGCCGCGTCCCGCGTCGCGTATGATCCGTCCGGCGCGCGTCACCGGCGGGAGGGCCAGCGGGCATGTACGACGGGCTTGATGTTATCCTGCTGCTGGGACTGCTGGTGCTGTTCGGGCCGCCGGTTCTGGCCATCTGGGCCTTGGTCCGCGCCACCAAGCTGAGGCGCGAGGTGCGCGCCCTGAGCGCCCGACTGGACGGCCTGGAGGCGCGCGCGTGGACCGCGCCCGCGCCCGAGCCGCCGCCCGAGCCACCGGAAGAGACGATCATCGCCGTCCCGCCGGGCACCGAATACGCGCCCGAAGCGGAGGCGAAGCCCGAACCCGAACCCGCCGACGCTCCCTTCTTCGAGACCGACGCGGAGGCTCTCACCCCGTCCGAACCCCCGCGCCCCAAGGACGCCGGGGAGGGGTTCGAGCACGGCCTGACCGACAGGTGGCTGATCTGGGTCGGGGGTGTCGCCCTGGCCCTGGGCGGCGCCTTCCTGGTCAAGTACTCCATCGATCAGGGTTGGATCACGCCGCTCATGCGCTGCCTCATGGGCGGCCTGCTCGGGGTCGGCCTGCTGGCCCTGGCCGAGCGCGCCCGCCGCCGCGCCGCGCCTGACGAGGGCGGACGGCCCGGACGCCGCGTCGCCGCCGCGCTGGCCGCCGCCGGGCTGTCCAGCCTGTTCGCCAGCCTGTACGCCGCGCACGCCCTGTATGGCCTGATCGGGCCGGCGGTCGCCTTCCCGGCCCTGGGTGTGGTGTCCCTGACCGGCGTGTTGCTGGCGCTGTGGCACGGCCCGTTCGTCGCCGGGCTCGGCCTTGTCGGCGGCTATGTCGTTCCGATCCTGGTCGAATCGGACGGGCCGGTGCCGGAGGCGCTGTTCGGCTATCTGCTGGCGCTGACGCTGGCGGCGGCGCTGCTGCCGCGCTGGCGCCCATGGCCGTGGCTGGGCGGACTGGCGCTGGCGGGCAATGCCGTCTGGACGCTGCTGTACCTGGTCGGGCCGATGCGTCCCGGTGACGAGGGCGTGCCGGCCGTGTTCCTGCTCGCCGTGGCGGCAGTCGTCTCCGCCGCCCGCGTGGGGCTGCCGGTCAAGGCGCTGCCGAGCCTGTCGGCGCCGCTGACCGATCCCGTCACGCGCGGCCTGACGGAGGCGGCGTGGAGTCTCGTGGGTGCGCTGCTGGTATTGCTGAGCCTGGCGAGCGAACAGGCGCCGGCCACCGTGGCGGCGCTGCTGGTCCTGACCGCCAGCGGCCTGGGGCTGGGCTGGCACGACGCGCGCTTGGTCATGCCCCGGCTGGCGCCGGTGCTGACCGGCCTGCTGACCCTGGCCGGCTGGGATCTGGTGATGACGCCGGCCGACCACCCCGGCGCACTGGTCAACCCGCCGCTGCCGGATGGCGTCCGGGCGTTCCTAGTCCTGGCCATCGCCCAGGGCGCCCTGGTGACGCTGGGCGGTTGGTGGGCGTCGCGACGGGCGGCGAAGCCGATGGGCTGGGCCGGACTGGCCACGGCGACACCGCTGTTGATCCTCGCCGTCTCGTACTGGCGCATCGGAGACCTGGGCATTGATCTGGGCTGGGCCGGACTGGCGCTGGGCCTCGGCGGACTGGCCCTGCTGGCGGCGTGGCGCGCGGCGGAGCACCATCCGGGCGCGCTCGGCGCCTTTGCCGTCGGTGTGCTGGCGGCGGTGGCGCTGGCCGCCACCTTCGCCCTGGAGCAGGCGTGGCTGACGGTGGCCCTGGCCCTGACCCTACCCGGCGTCGCCTGGGTCGAGGCCCGCCTTGGGACGACGCACGTTCCCGGTCTGCGCGGCGCCGCCCTGGTCATGGCCGGGGTCGTATTGGCCCGCCTGCTGTTCAATCCGTATGTGCTGGACTACCCGCTGGACGCGCGCCCGGTGTTCAACTGGCTGCTGTACGGCTACGGGCTACCGGCGCTGGCGTTCGGCCTCGCCGCGCGTTGGTTCCTGAAGCGCCGCGACGGCCTGTTGGTGCAAGTGCTGGAGGCCGGGGCGCTGACCTTTTCGGTGCTGCTGGTCTCGCTGGAGGCGCGCCACCTGATGGCCGGGTCGGACCTCGCGGGCGCGCCCGTAGCTCTGCGCGAAATAGCGATTCACATCAACGTATGGCTGGCCGCAGCCCTGGTGCTGCGGCTGTGGCGCAACCGCGATCCGGGCGCCGACCGGGTGGTGTTGCGATGGGGCGAGATGGTGCTGGGCCTGTTGGGGAGTGTGGCGCTGCTGCTGGGGCCGGTGCTGTGGGCCAACCCCTATTGGATCGGCGCCCCGGTCGGCGCGCTTCCGGTGCTGAATCTCTTGCTGGCCCTGTACGCCACGCCGGCGGCCTTCCTCGCCCAGTGGGCGCGCCGGGCGCCGATGGGATCGCGCGTGCGGCGCGGGGCGGTGCCGGCGGCGGCGGCCCTGCTGGCGCTGTGGCTGGCGCTGTCGGTGCGCCACGCCTTCACCGGCCCGGTGCTGTCCGGCCCGCTGACCGGCGAGGCGGAACTGTACGCCTACTCAGTCCTGGGACTGCTGTTCGGGTTGGCGGTGGTGGTGATCGGCGCCCGCCTGGACCAGACCGCCACGCGGCGGGCCGGGCTGGCGATCCTGCTGGCGGTGACGCTGAAAGCGTTCCTGGTGGACATGGCCGGGCTGACCGGGCTGTGGCGGGCGCTGTCGTTCCTCGGCCTGGGTGGCGCCCTGATCGGCATCGGCGCCCTGACCCGGGCGTTGGAGCGGCAGCGGCCATCTGGTGTGGACGGACAGGCGTAGGATGCATCCGCGCCAACGAGCCGATCCATAAACCGCCGGGCGGGAGCACGGCCCCCGCCCGGCAATGTCAACCAACAACGGGACGGCTTGAGCTTACCCCCGCAGGATGCTGGTGCCGGCATAGACCGCCGCCGGACCCAGTTCCTCCTCGATGCGGATGAGCTGGTTGTACTTGGCCATGCGGTCGGAGCGCGACAGCGAGCCGGTCTTGATCTGCCCGCAGTTGGTGGCCACGGCGATGTCGGCGATGGTGCTGTCCTCGGTTTCGCCGGAGCGGTGCGAGATGACGTTGGTGTAGGCCGCCTTGTGGGCCATCTCCACGGCCTTCAGGGTCTCGGTCAGGGTGCCGATCTGGTTGACCTTGACCAGGATGGAGTTGGCGACACCCTTCTTGATGCCATCGGCCAGACGGATGGGGTTGGTGACGAACAGGTCGTCGCCGACGAGCTGGACCGTGCCGCCCAGGCGCTCGGTCAGCAGCTTCCAGCCGTCCCAATCGTCCTCGGCGCAGCCGTCCTCAATGGACAGGATGGGATAGCGCGCGACCAGATCGGCGTAGTAGTCCACGATGCCGGCGGCATCCAGGGTCTTGCCCTCGCCCTCCAGCACATACTTGCCGTCCTTGTAGAACTCGCTGGAGGCGGCATCGAGCGCCAGCATGATGTCCTCGCCCGGCTTGTAGCCAGCGGCCTCGATCGACTTCATGATGAAGCCCAGGGCCTCGTCGGCGCTCTTCAGGCCGGGGGCGAAGCCGCCCTCGTCACCGACGTTGGTGTTGTGGCCGGCGTCCTTGAGCTGCTTCTTCAGCGCGTGGAACACCTCGGCGCCCATGCGCACCGCCTCGGCGCCGCTGGCCGCCGACACCGGCATGACCATGAACTCCTGGATGTCGATGGGGTTGTCGGCGTGCTGGCCGCCGTTGACGATGTTCATCATCGGCACCGGCAGGGTGCGGGCGGAGACACCGCCGATGTAGCGGTACAGCGGCAGGCCAGCCTCCTCGGCGGCGGCCTTGGCCACGGCCAGCGAGACACCCAGGATGGCGTTGGCGCCCAGGCGGCTCTTGTTAGGGGTGCCGTCCAGGTCGATCATGGTTTCGTCGATGACGACCTGTTCCTCGGCCTCCAAGCCGGCGATGGCGCTGAAGATCTCGCTGTTGACGGCCTCGGCGGCCCGCCGCACGCCCTTGCCGCCGTAGCGCGAGGCATCGCCGTCACGCAGTTCCACCGCCTCGTGAACGCCGGTCGAGGCGCCCGACGGCACGGCGGCGCGGCCCATGGCGCCGGATTCCAGAAGCACATCGACCTCGACGGTCGGATTGCCACGGGAATCCAGGATCTCGCGGGCGGTGATATCGATAATCTCGGCCATGTGGTTGGTCTCCCGTGTTGGCGCCCCGGGGCAAAGGGGCGTGGATGGGCGTTACATCGTCAGCGGATGGGCCTTGGCAACCCGGTCAAGGGCAACAAGCGTGCTCAGAACGTCGGGCAGGTCCTTCAGGGCAATCATGGTCGGTCCGTCGGACGGCGCCGAGTCGGGGTCGGGGTGGCTTTCGATGAACACACCGGCGACACCCACGGCCACGGCGGCGCGCGCCAGAACGGGCGCAAATTCGCGCTGGCCGCCCGAGGCGCCGCCCAGCCCACCCGGCTGCTGCACCGAATGGGTGGCGTCGAACACCACCGGGCACCCGGTGTCACGCGCCATGATGACCAGGCCGCGCATGTCGGTCACCAGCGTGTTGTACCCGAACGACGCCCCCCGTTCCGTGACAAGAACGCGACGGTTTCCGGCACCGTCCAGCTTGGCGACCACGTTTTTCATGTCCCAGGGGGCCAGAAACTGGCCCTTCTTGACGTTGACGATGGCCCCGGTTCCGGCGGCCGCGACCAACAGGTCGGTCTGTCGGCACAGGAACGCCGGGATTTGAAGGACGTCCACCACCTCCGCCACGGGGGCGCACTGCGCCGCTTCGTGAACGTCGGTCAGCACGGGACATCCGAACCGCTCCCGGATCTCGGCGAACACCGGCAGGGCGGCGTCCAGCCCGATCCCGCGCCGTCCCGACAGCGAGGTCCGGTTGGCCTTGTCGAACGAACTCTTGAAGATCAGCGGCATGTCGAGGGCCGCCGTCATCTCCGCCAGCGCGGCGGCGACCTCCAGGGCGTGCTCGCGGCTCTCCATCTGGCACGGGCCGGCGATCAGCGTCAGCGGCAGGTCGTTGCCGATCATGAAATCGCCAAGGGCGATCTCGCGCGCGGGGGCGGATTCCGGAACAGCGGACTCGGACACGATGGGGCGGACTCCCGGAAGGGGGACGGGGACGAGACCTCAGACCAGCCGCGACTTCTCGACGGCGGCGCCGATGAACGACGTGAACAGCGGGTGCGGATCGAACGGCTTGGACTTCAGTTCCGGATGGAACTGGACCCCGACGAACCAGGAATGGTCCGGGATCTCCACGATCTCGGGCAGCAGACCGTCCGGCGACATGCCAGAGAACACCAGTCCCCGGGCCTCCAGCGGACCGATGTAGGCGTTGTTGACCTCATAGCGATGGCGGTGGCGTTCCTGAATGGTCTGGACATCGCCGTAAATGGCCCGCGCCCGCGAGCCCGGCTTGAGAATGCACGGATAGGCCCCCAGACGCATGGTGCCGCCCAGATCGCCCTCGGCGTTGCGCACCTCGATCTCGTTGCCGCGCATCCACTCGGTCATCAGGCCGACCACCTTGGCCGGCGGATCGCCGAATTCCGTCGAGCCCGCCCCGGGGATGTTGGCGAGATTCCGCGCCGCCTCGATCACCGCCATCTGCATGCCGAAGCAGATGCCCAGGTAGGGCACATCCTTTTCCCGGGCGAAGCGGGCGGCGGCCATCTTGCCTTCGGCGCCGCGCTCGCCGAAGCCGCCGGGCACGAGGATGCCGTGGACCTCCTCCAGCAAATAATTGTTGCCGGCGGTCTCGAACACCTGACTGTCGAGCCATTCCAGCTGCACCTTGACGTTGTTGGCGAAACCGCCGTGGGTCAGGGCCTCGGAGAGGGATTTATACGAATCCAGCAGCTTGGTGTACTTGCCCACCACGGCGATGGTGACGGCGCCTTCCGGCTGGTGGGCGCGCTGGATGATGGTGCGCCAGCGCGACAGGTCGGGCTCCTGCTCGCAGCCAAGGCGGAAGTGGCGGCAGACCTGCACGTCCAGCCCTTCGGCATGATAGCTGATCGGCACATCATAGATGGACCGCGCGTCATAGGCGGCGATCACGGCCTCGCGGCGGACGTTGCAGAACAGGGCGATCTTGGCGCGTTCGCTGTCCGGGATCGGATGTTCGCTGCGGCACAGCAGAATGTCCGGCTGGATCCCGACGCTCAGCAGTTCCTTGACGGAATGCTGTGTGGGTTTGGTCTTCAACTCGCCGGAGGTGGCAATGTAGGGCAGCAGGGTCAGATGCACGAACATGGCGCGCTCCGGCCCCAGTTCGTTGCCGAGCTGGCGAATCGCCTCCAGGAACGGCAGGCTTTCGATGTCGCCCACGGTGCCGCCGATCTCGATGAGGACGAAATCCTCGTCGGTCAGGTCGGCGGTGATGAACTCCTTGATGGCGTCGGTGACGTGGGGAATGACCTGGACGGTCCCGCCCAGGTAGTCCCCGCGCCGTTCCTTTTCCAGCACCGTCTTGTAGATGCGCCCGGCGGTCACGTTGTCGGAGCGGCGCGAGGGCACCCCGGTGAAGCGCTCGTAATGGCCCAGGTCCAGGTCGGTTTCGGCGCCATCATCAGTGACGTAGACCTCGCCATGCTGGGTCGGGCTCATGGTGCCGGGGTCGATGTTCAGGTACGGGTCCAGCTTGCGCAGGCGCACCCGGAAGCCGCGCGCCTGCAACACCGCGCCCAAAGCCGCCGACGCCAGCCCCTTGCCCAGGGACGAGACCACACCGCCGGTGATGAAGATGAAGCGTGCTGACATGATTCGACCGCGCGTCCCTGCCCCTCACCTTGGGCCCCTCACCTTGGGCCCGAAACCCCGGGTACCCCGACACATCCGCCCGCGCTGACGTCGGCGCCGGTTTCGGACGCCGTCAGGTCCCCGCGCGGGTCCCGTTTCGGCCGGACAGCGCGGCCGAGTCGGTTCGGATTACTGCGACAGCGGCGCCACCGGCACGGCCGGTTCGGCATCCGAAGGCACCGGCGCCTCCGCCGGACCAGGGGCGGCGGGGCCCGCCGCCTCGTCGGACGGCGCCGCGTCCAGCACGCTGCCGGTGCGCTGACCGCCATCCGCCAGGATCGCCAGGGTCAGGCTGGTGGCGAAGAACCCGGCGGCCAGAAAGCCGGTGCCGCGCGTCAGCAGGTTGCCAGCCGCCCGGCCCGTCATCAGGCCGCCGCCGGCGCCACCCCCGCCGCCGATGCCCAGGGCCCCACCCTCGGAGCGCTGAAGCAGGATCAGGGCCACCATGGCGATGGCGATCAGCAGGTGAATGACCAGAATGACGGTAATCATGATTCCTCGATCTGACCGGCCCGGCACGATCCACACCGCCGATCAGGCTCCCAGCCCGGCCGGCGTTGCCGTCGTTGTCCGTGCGCACATCCCAAAACGCGCCGACGACCCGAGCCGCCCGCGTGATTGCCCGCTGTTGTAATCGTCCCGGCCGGCCATGGCCAGCGGATTTTGGGTCCAAGGGCAACGCGGCGGGGCCGTTGCCGCCCATGGCATCGGCGCGGAGGGCCAGCCGCCGCCCCCGCGCTTGACGGAGGGGCGGGCGCGGTCTAGGCAGGCTCCCGAATTCCGGCGCCCATCTTCGGTAGCGCCGTGCCCCGACCCGCGGAGCCCGCGCCATGTCCGAGCCGTCCCCCGACGCGACCACCAATGCCGCCGCCACGCTGCCGAAGCCGGTCATCGCCTTCCAGGGCCTGCCCGGCGCCTATTCGCACGCCTGCTGTCTGGCGGCCTATCCGAACATGGACCCGCTGTCGCGCGCGGCGTTCGAGGACGTCATGGCCGCCGTGCGCGACGGCAAGGCGCTGTACGCAATGATCCCCATCGACAACTCGGTGGCTGGGCGGGTGGCCGACATCCACCATCTGCTGCCGGGCTCCGGGCTGCACATCGTCGCAGAGCACTTCCTGCGCGTGAACCATCACCTGCTGGCCGTGCCGGGCGCCTCGATGGAGGACCTGCGCACGGTCGAGAGCCACGTCCACGCCCTGTCCCAGTGCCGGCGGTTGCTGCGCGAACTGGGCCTGACGCCGGTGGTCACGGCAGACACCGCCGGGGCCGCCCGCGACGTGGCGGCGCGCGGCAACAAGAGCGTGGCGGCCATCGGCTCGGCGCTATCGGCGGAGATTTACGGCCTGGAGTCCCTGCGCGCCAACATCGAGGACGAAGAGCACAACACCACCCGCTTCATCGTCATGGCGCGCGAGCCGGTCTCGCCCCGGCCGGACGTCGAGGCCGTGACCTCGTTCGTCTTCCGTGTGCGCAACGTGCCGGCGGCGCTGTACAAGGCCCTGGGCGGGTTTGCCACCAACGGCGTGAACATGACCAAACTGGAGAGCTATCAGGTCGACGGCACGTTCGTCGCCGCCCAGTTCTACGCCGAGGTGGAGGGCCGGCCGGACGACCGTCCGGTGGCCTATGCGCTGGAAGAACTGCGCTTCTTCACCCACGAGGTGTCGATCCTGGGGGTCTATCCGGCGCACCCGTACCGGTTCGAGGCCCGCCGCCGGGCGCTGGAGGCCGAGCGCAGGACGTGGCCGTGAGGCGGGGGTCGAAGGGGGCTTGACACACTATAATGGGCCATGGCCTTCTCGTTGCGCCCGTGCCGAGCAGATCGGCTCAACGAATGAGGCTAAAGTGACTCTTCTATGAGCAATACAATTTATGACGACATTAGGAAGGCGGACAACCCCTTTGCAATACAACGAAAGGAGCGGATTGAGCTAATCGAGAAAATTGAGCAAAAACTTAAGTGTCATGTTGTTGTCGTTTACCATAATTTGAAATCTCCTCTTTCGTTGCTCGATGACGCAGACGCAGAAATGCTTGAAGACGTTCTTTCTGCGACGGTTAGCAACAAGAAGCTATTGATGATTATCAATTCGAATGGTGGGTTTCCGCTGGCGGCAGAGAGAATCGTTCATGTCGCACGGACTTTTGCCCCCAAAGGTTTTGAAACCATGGTTGTTCGAAAAGCCAAATCCGCAGCCACAATGGTATGCCTCGGCAGTGACAAAATCCATATGTGCCATACCGCTGAGCTTGGCCCAATCGATTCCCAAGTTATTGGGCCAAGCGGCCGCCGAATTTCGGTTGACAGTATCTTGGACGCTTATCAGAAGCTGATGGATGAACTGCAACATATCGATATGAACGAAAGAAATCCTGTGGGTTTATTGCAACAACTTCAGAGTTTTGATCCATCTGAAATTGAGGAAATGAGGCGCATCCAGGCTCTTGGAAGAGACATGACTGGGAAATTCCTATCAAGACACATGATGAAGGGACATGAAGACGAAGCGATACAAAATGTAGTAAGGGCGTTTTCTGAGGCAGAAGCCCACAAATCGCATGGCAGGCCTGTGTGGGCGGATCGGGCCAAGGATCTTGGCTTGAAGGTCGCGATTATTCGGCATAATAATCCGTTTTGGCAGGGGTGCCATGAACTGCTTCTTCGATTCGATCTCTTGTGTACACTTGAAGAGTCCACATCTGACCTCCATCTCGTGAAGGTGATGGAAACGGCTCGAACCCAGCACGCGCAGAAGGCTCCAGCGGAGTTGAAAGAATGACAACGAATCTGATGCCAGAATCCAAGGGTTTGTTCCGCCGGGATATCTTCGACAAGAGCATGGAATCCGCCGCGAAGTTCCCGCCAAAAGCTGTCCTCACGCTAGCCGAACAAAAAAAACTCGACTTTTGGTCGGGGGAGGCGAACCTTGGGGCGAAAAAGAAAACGAACAGGAAAAGCAAAGGCCACACCCACGACGTCGCTTGAGGCAGGCGACGATGTCATCCGGTTCTTCCGGGAGCGGGCGGTCGGGGCCAATGTCGACACCGCGCTCGCCGTTTTGGATCGGATCGGCGATCCGGAGCACCTATCCGACGACGACCGGCTGGACGCGCCCCCGACCTGAGGCAGCGACCTGAGGCAGCGACCTGAGGCACCGTCCCGCCTATCCCTTGTACAGCCTTGGGTTCAGCACGTCGCGCAGCCAGTCGCCCAGCAGGTTGATCGACAGGATCAGCACGATGAGCACGATGGCCGGGATGGTCGTGATCCACCACGACCCGCTGAAGATGTAGTCGAAGCCCGCGCTGATGAGCGAGCCCAGCGACGGCTTGGTCACCGGCATGCCCAACCCCAGGAAGGACAGCGCGGCCTCGCTGATGATCGCGTTCGCCACCTGCACGGTGGAGATCACCAAGAGCGGCGACAGCGTGTTGGGCAGGATGTGCCGGCGCATGATGGTCGGCGCCGACAGGCCGATGACGCGGGCGGCATCCACGTATTCCTTCTTGCGCTCGGCCAGCACCGAGGCGCGGATGGTGCGGGCATACTGCGGCCACTCGGCGATGCCGATCACCAGCACCAGCATGACGATGGCCATGTCGGCGAACAGCTCGGCGCCGAACGTGGCCTGGAATATGGCCAGCGCGACGATGGCCAGCATCAGCGTGGACATGGCGAGCTGGATGTCCGCCAGCCGCATGAAGAACGCATCCACTTTGCCGCCCAGATAGCCCGAGACCAGCCCGATGACGATGCCCAGCGCCATCTGCACCATGACCGCGAAAATGCCGATGGTGATGGAGATGCGCAGGCCGTACAGGATGGCGCTCAGCATGTCGCGCCCCTGGGCGTCGGTGCCGAGGGGAAAGGCCTCCTCACCCCCGGCCTGCCAGACCGGCGGGATCTCCGAATTCATGATATCGAGCTGCGCCGGATCGTGCGGGTTCATGCCCGACAGCAGGGGCGCGAACACAGCGGCCAGTACGAACAGCGCCACCACCGTGAAGGCGCCGACGGCGACCGGATCGGTCCGGAACCGGTACAGAAAATCTGACCCGAAAAAGACGGTGAGGCGGGTCATGTCTGTTTTCCCACCAGGCGCACGGTCGGATTGACCAGGGTGTAGATCAGGTCCACCACCGTGTTGGTGACCACGAAGATCAAGCCGACCACGATGATGTAGGCGATGATCAGCGGCGTATCGACGCGGTTGACGGCCTCGATAAACATGAAGCCCACGCCCGGCCACTGGAACACCTTCTCCGTCAGGATGGTGTAGGCCAGCATGATGCCGATCTGCACCCCGCCGACCGTGATGACCGGCAGCAGCGTGTTCTTGAACGCGTGCAGGAACCACACCCGCCGCGCCGGCAGGCCCTTGGCCCAGGCGAACTTGATGTAGTCCTGCTCCAACACCTCCATCATCTCGGATCGAATGAGGCGGATGAACAGCGCCAGCATGATCGACGACAGCGCAATGCTCGGCAGGATCAGGTGGGCGAGGCCGTCCCAGGTCAGAAACCCGGTCTTCCAGCCCGGCAGGATCTCCACTAGGTGCTCGCCGCGCCCGAACGAGGCCAGCCAGCCCAGATTCACCGAGAACACGTAGATCAGGAAGATCGCGGTCAGGAACACGGGGATGGACAGACCGAGAACGCTGGCCCCCATGACCACGCGCGCCAGCCCGTCCTTGGGCCGGATGGCGCAGTAACAGCCCATGGGGATGGAAATCAGCAGGATGATCAGCGTGGCCCCGATGACCAGATCAAGCGTCGCCGGGAACTTGTCGGCGATTACGTCCAGCGCTGGCCGCTTGAAGAAGTAGCTGTCCCCCAGGTCGCCCTGGACGGCCTTGCCGAGGAACCGCCAGTACTGCACCAGGAAAGGATCGTTCAGGCCCATCTCGTCGCGCAGCGCCTCGCGTTGCGCCTCCGAGACGGACTGGCCGACCAGCTCGCGCAGGGGGTCGCCCAGGTTGTCCTGGATGGAAAATCCGATGAGGCTGATGACGAACATCACCAGCGCGGCCTGAAACAGGCGCTTAATGAGAAAGGCGACGACAGCCATGGCGGAACCGGAAGAGAGAGGTCAGGACGAATGCGTCATTGCGAGGCGCGAAGCGCCGAAGCAATCCAGGGCAGGCAATACAGTCTTCCGCTCTGGATTGCTTCGCCCTCGTCCGACGACGAGGGCTCGCAATGACGGTGTAGAAGTCGGGTGGATCAGTCGTCGATGACCAGATCGCCCAGGTACGGGAAGTTCATCACGTTGACGATGTCCTCGATGTGGATGCCCTGCGCGGCCGCCCAGGACAGGTTCTGCCAGTGCAGCGGCACGAAGGCGGCGTCCTCGTACAGCTTGCGCTCGACATCCTGCAGCAGCGCCGAGCGCGCCTCCAGGTCGACCATGGTCCGCGACTGGACGATCATCTCATCCACCTCGGGGTTGGAATAGTTGCCCGAATTGTACTGGCCGTAGCCGGTCTCCGCATCGGGAGTCATCAGCAGGTACTCGGTGTAGTTGGCCGAATCCTCGGTGTCCGGGTGCCAGCCGATCATCATGATGTCGGCGGCACGCTTGTCGAACTCGGGCCAGTACTGCGCCTTCGGCATCGTGGTCAGATCAACGTCGATGTTGATCTTGGCCAGCATCGCGGCCGCCGCCTCGGCGATCTTGGCGTCGTTCACATAGCGGTTGTTGGGCGCCATCATGGTGATGGAGAAGCCATCGGCGTAGCCGGCCTCTTCCATCAGCGCCTTGGCCTTCTCCACATCGAAGCGCGGCTCCAGCTCGGGCGCGTGACCGGCCTGACCGGCGGCGCTCTGCTGCGCGGCCACGGTGCCGAAGCCCTTCATGATCTTGTCGACGATGCCAGCGTTGTTGATGGCATAGACGATGGCCTGGCGCACGCGCGGATCCTGGAAGGCCTCGACCCGCTCCTGGTTCATCTGGAAGGTGATGATGCGGGTGCCGGACATGGTCACGAGGTTGATGCTGTCGTCATTGCCCAGGCGTTCCAGGTCGGTCGGCGGCACCGGGGCTATGAAGTCCACGCCACCGGACAGCAGCGAGGCGACGCGCGTCGGCGCTTCCTTGATCGGGGTGAAGATGATCTCGGTGACGTTGCCGGGCGACTCGGTGTCCCAATAATCGGCGAACCGTTCGAACTCAAGGCGCACACCCTGCTCGCGCGAGCGCACAACGAACGGACCGGTGCCGGACGCCTGTGTCGAGGCAAAGGTGTTGCCGTGCTTGACGAGCGCGTCCTTCGGCTGGCCGTTCTCGTCGGTGCCGGTATAGAAGGCCTTGTCCATGGGGAACAGGTAGGTGGCCAGATTCAGGACCAACGGATAGGGTTCCTTGGTGACCAGATCGACGGTGTGCTCGTCGATGGCCACGGCACCCACGAACGGCTCGAACAGGCCCTTGAAGTCGGGGCTTTGCTTCATGCGTTCCATCGTGAAGACCACATCCTCAGCGGTGAACGGGTTGCCGCTGTGGAATGTGACGCCCTCGCGCAGGTGGAAGCGCATCGTGCGGTCGTCGATCTGCTCCCAGCTTTCGGCGAGGCGCGGCTCGAACTCCAGCTCCTTGGTGAAGCGCACCAGCGGGTCGAACACCATGTGCGAGAACTGAAGGGTGCCGCCCGAGAGCTGCTCCTGCGGGTCGAGCGACACCGGGTCGGCGTCGTAGGCCATGCGCAGCGTCTTCGCCTCGGCCGGCGCCGCGCCGATCAGAGGGGCGCCGAGCGCCAGCCCGACACCCATCAGCGCGACGGTGGCGGCTTTCGTGAAATGAAACGTCATACCTGAGTCACTCCCTTGCCTATTCCGGGGGTGCGATTTCCGGGGGCGGGCCCTCGCGACGGCCTGTTCGTGCGGCCGTCCCTGCCACATGGCGGCGGCGACCGCCAGCCTCCCGATCCAGAAACCCTACTACACCACTTCACATGGACCCGGGAAGAACCGATGATCGTCCGAACCCGAGTCGCCGACCGGGCCACCGCCGCCGGACCGGCCCGAAACGGCGGAATGTCGCCGCGCCGGACCACCGATCCTGCGGCACAAAGAAATAAAATTACAATAGTTCTTATTTTTTTGGTCGGATAATTCCTGTACTCTCCTTCTCATGAGGGCGTATCCGCCAAACGATACGAGGCTATATGATCTCAGGGGGAAGGACGATCATGCGAACCATGACTGCGGACCTGCGCACCGGCCCGACGCCCGAGTGGGCCACCGTCACCGTGGACGACTCCGCGACCTGGATCCACAAGGCGGTGGCGGACATCCGCCGCGCGCCGCTGTGCTGTCTGGTGTACGGAAGCGCGTTCACGTTGGTGTCCTGGGCTCTGGTGGGTCTGGTGCTGTATTCCGGGCTGGGCGCGGCCCTGCTGCCGCTGGCCAGCGGGTTCATGCTGGTGGCGTCCATGGGCGCGGTGCCCCTGCACGTCATCAGCCGCGGCCACGAGCGCGGCGAGTCGATCACCGTGCCCGAGGCCATCCGGCGCAGCCGCCCCAGCCTGCCCGGGCTGGCCATCGTCGGCGTGGCGCTGACCCTGGTTCTGCTGACCTGGATCATGCTGGCCATGCTGCTGTTCGGGATGTTCTACGGCGGACAGCCGATGACCATGGGCTATTTCGCCGTTGAAGTGCTGAGCAGTCCGCAGGCGGCACCGTTCCTCGCCGTCGGCACACTGGTGGGCGCGGTCATGGCCACGGTGGCCTTCGCGCTCGCCGCCCTGGCCATTCCCCTGCTGGTGGACAAGCCGGACACGCTGCCCGCCCACGCCATGGCTGTGAGCATCGAGGCCGTGGCGCGTCAACCCGGCGTGATGATCGGCTGGGGCGCGACGGTCGGCTTCATCACCGTGGCCGGCATGATTCCGGCCTTCCTGGGGCTGGCCGTGACCGTGCCGCTGGCCGGGCATGCCTCGTGGCACGCCTACCGGGCGCTGCTGCCCCAAGGGGCCTGAGGGAGCGGCGCCCACCGATCATGGACAGGGACAGCCGTCAGGCCACCGCCGAGGACGTGCGCGATGCCTTGCTCGCGCGCGATGACATGGTTCGGCACATGGGCATCACCGTCGAGGCGGTCGGCCCGGGATACGCCCGCGCCGAGATGACGGTGCGGCCGTTCATGGTCAACGGGCACGACATCCTGCACGGCGGCGCCCTTTTCACCTTGGCCGACGTGGCCTTCGCCTATTGTTGCAACAGCCACGACGTCGTGACGGTCGCCAGCGCCTGTTCGATCACCTTCCTCGCCCCCGGCCGGCCGGGCGACACCCTGACCGCCGAAGCCCAAGAGATCGTGCGCAAGGGCCGTGCCGGCATCACAGACGTCACCGTACGCAATCAGGACGGCGACGTGCTGGCCGTCTTCCGGGGCAATTCCCGCTCCCTCTCCGGTCGCGTGACGGAAGGGCAAGCCCCGCCCTTGTAAACACGGCAACGGGCTCAGGTTAACGGCCGAGGGCTGATTTCAGTGGCGAACGGGATTCGAGGGTGATTCAACAGGCGTCTGCCCCCCAGAACCGGAGCC
>NZ_FNAP01000026.1 GCF_900101965.1 Rhodospira trueperi
CCTCGGCGCCCCTGTCGCCTCCCCCGTGCCGAACCTCGCCGAACTCGTCACAGCGCGCTGCCAAGCCTGACCGCCCGCACTTCTGCCCCGGTTACGAAAAACAGGGATAGGGCGTTGAAGATGAACGGCGTTTCCGGATCAAGCGAACGGTAACAATTGAGGAATGGAAAGGTAATGTCATTACTGTTTTAAAGGGTCATATGCGCCGGTCAAAAAATCGTGTATTATCAAAGCATTCTGAAAACATTACTCTTTATGTTACTCGACCTAACCCGGCCGCAGTAATATTTTTATCGCGGTAAATCAGGGGGTTGGCGGGCAATTCGCCGCCATATGACCAAGGTTACTCTTTTCCGCAGGTACCCCAAAGATTGGGGGTGAAGACGGGGTCCCGCCCCAAGGCCGAAGCATGCAGAGATTTGCAGAGATCGACCGCCGCCATCCTACCACGAAACGCCCAAGGCTTGCGCGGCTTCCGGCCGTCTCGGCGCTGCAAAGATCGGCGGCCGTTTTTGTGTCGTCCGCTCCCCCCCGCGCACGACAGACGGGGGAGTGGCGGCGGCCGGCGGCGGGGCCGGCGGGCTTTGGGTTGGAACGGCGTCGTTCCAACCGCGTCGGGGTGGTGCGGGATACGGGTGGTGGGAAGGATGGCCGTGGCCTCGCCGCCGCGTCGGCGGGGGCCGGG
This sequence comes from Rhodospira trueperi, assembly GCF_900101965.1. Taxonomy (GTDB): domain Bacteria; phylum Pseudomonadota; class Alphaproteobacteria; order Rhodospirillales; family Rhodospirillaceae; genus Rhodospira; species Rhodospira trueperi. The sequence goes on from NZ_FNAP01000026.1 coordinate 686, forward strand.
GCGCAGCAACGCCCCAAGCCGGGAGCAGCAACTCCCCCACGTCCATATCGGCCGCCATGAAGCGCGGCCCGCCCTCGCACGCACGCGCGAGACGACGAAAGGGGACCGACCATGCTTCCGGAGTCAATCCGCTGCCACGCCTGCCGCAAAAAGCTTGGGGAAATCCAGGACCTGAGCGCCGGGCTGATCAGCATCAAATGCCCCCGCTGCGGGGTCATCAACGTTTGGAGGGCCGCGACTCCGTGCCGGTCGAGCCCCCCATCCGGGCGCCCGGGAGCACCGCACACGGACACGCCCCCCGATGGCACCCAAACCCCCGCCGGGCCGCAACGGCTTCACCTATCGCCCCCAGTGGGCGGTCATCGTCGTCTGCGATGACGAAGACCACCAGCGCGCCACCTACGAGACCCTCCAGGCCATGGGGCTGCGGCTCCGGGTGGTGGCCGTATGAGGATCACCATTGAGAAGGGGCCGACCGCCGGCCCGGGCTATCGGGCCGCCCGCGTGCGGTCCCTGTTCAACTGCGAGGGGGAGGCCGAGGGCTTCTCCCTTGCGGTCGACCTGCCGGACACCTGGACCGGGATCGGCGTCATCCACGGCCCGTCCGGGTCCGGCAAGACCACCCTGGGCCGCGCCCTGGTGGACCGCATCGGCGCCACCTTTTGGGCGCCGGACTGGCCGGCTGGAACGCCGCTGATCGAAGCCCTGGGGCCTGACCTTCCGTTCGACCGCGTGACCCAGGTCCTGACCGCCGTCGGGCTGGGCTCCGTCCCGGCCTGGCTGCGGCCCCATGACGTGCTGTCGAACGGCGAACGCTTCCGGGCCGACATGGCGCGCCTGGTCCTGTCGCGGCCCGACCGCCCGGTGATCGTGGACGAGTTCACCAGCGTCCTCGACCGCCAGATTGCCCGCGTCGGCGCCGCCGCTTTCGCCAAGGCGTGGCGCCGGTCGGTGCCCGAGGGCCGCCTGATCCTGTTGACCCCGCACGACGACATCCTGGATTGGCTGGATCCGGATTGGAGCTGTGACACGGCCACCGGCGCGGTGACCGTGGGGAGGGGCCGACGGCGACCGCCACTCCCCCTTGAGATCGTGGAAACCGGCTGGGCCAACTGGCCGCTTTTCGAGCCGCATCATTATCTGAAGCTGCCGAACATGATCGCCGCCCGGTGCTACGTCGGCACGGTCAACGGTGCCCCGCTCGCGCATCTGGGCGTCACGACCCAGCCCGGCGTTGTGGAGGCCCGGGCCTGCCGGTTGGTGGTCATGCCCGAGTGGCAGGGGATCGGGGTCGGCACGGCCTTCCTGAACGCGGTGTGCGCCGTCTGGGCAGAGGGGAACAATCCCTTCCGCCGTCCCTTGCGGACCCTGTTCCACACCTCCCACCCCGGCCTTGCCGCCGCCCTTCGCAAGCATCCCGCCTGGACGCAGGTCTCCGCGACCCTGACCGGCGCCCACAAGGGCCGGTCGGCTGCGAGCCTTGGCAAGTCGGGCCACGGAACCGGCTACGGCGGGCACCTGCGCGCCGTTCAGGGGTTCCGGTATCTGGGGGCATCATGAAGATCGTTGTGATCGGCCAGAAGTGGCTGGCCGCCACCGTCGCCGCCGACCTTGCGTCGGCGGGGCATGACCTGCACATCATCGCACCAAACGCGGAAGACCGGTTGGCGGACGCCGCCCGCTCCCTGGGGCTGCCTTTGAGCCTGCACGGCCCCGGCCGTCGCTTGGAAGGAACCGCGATCCCGCCCTGTGACTTGGCGGTGGCCGCGCACTGCCATGTGTTCCTGCCGGCGGAGGCGCGCGCGGCGGCTCGTTATGGGGTGATCGGCTACCACCCCAGCCTGTTGCCGCTGCATCGGGGCCGGGACGCGGTGTGGTGGACGATCCACAACGGAGATCCGGTCACCGGCGGTACCGTCTACCGCATGGATGACGGGTTCGACACCGGCCCCATCGTGGCCCAGGATTGGTGTTTCGTGCGCGCCGATGACACCCCGGCGAGCCTGTGGCGCCGCGACTTGGCGCCCATGGGCCGGCGCATGTTGGGCGAGGTTGTGGCCCGACTCGCCGGTGGCGGAGTGTTGTCGGAGGCGCCCCAGCCCAATCGCGGTCTACCCCGTTGGCACCCTGGAACCGGCTATGTCGGTGGGCGGCTGAAACGAACGTGCGGGAAATTACAAGGTTTATCGCAACAACATCGCTCTCGTTTTAATCGATGAGCTCAGGGTCCCACGCGTAAGGGCCGTCGTACCGAAAGCCCAGCTTGAACCTGACGGGCTTGCCCTCGTCCCGCCCCTCCAACAACATAGTACCCGGTGTGCAAGTGATGCGTATGCCCCGGAAATCAATATAACCCAGTTGAGGTCTTTCAATGGATGCAACATGCCCCTCAAGCACCGCGTTGGGCGCTGCCACGCGATTAAAATTCTGACCAGGGCGAGATTCACCCAATGCTCGAGTACTCATCACGGGAAGATGGTCAGGTTGCCCAACCCACCACTCGTACACAAAAGAACGGAAGTTTTCTGGAAAACGAGATCGCGAATTTTCAATTGCTTCTTTTACGACCGATACTTCGGTTATGCGCCGCTGGTAGAATGCAACAAATTTGAGAATATATCTATAGAAGTAGGCCTCGATGTCACCAGTTGCTGTTGCCCACTGTTCAATCCGTTGCATTGCGCTATCGAGAGAAAAACGCCGAAGCTCGCGATAGGCCGCGAACCAGTGTCGTATATCGGTCACATTTCCTGCAGGATCATTGGAAATATTTTCTTCAAAAAGTTGGTAAATCCGAACCGCGTCCTGCTCTACGATCCGATTCGATTTGGCGATCAACGCGTGGGCAAGTCCACGCCGGATCCATGCCACGTCCGATTTTTTCCGCGACCTTAAAAGATTTTCGTATCCCGCGATGACAACAGTGGTATCGCCTGCTACCTCTCTCAGTTTCATATCACACTGATCCCGCATATCGCTGTGTAGTCCAATTTGAACCCGATCAAGCTGCATCATCAGATCCTTAGACGCACACAAAAGATCGGAGCACCACTTTACGTATGGTTCGTCAGACCGAAGAAAAACAGCGAAATTATTTCCTGTAGTTGTGGAAACAAAAGCTTCCACTATACGCGTTTTCATTTGAATATCGCTGACAAAAGCATATTCATTTCCAATATCCAGGCTACGCGCCACATTAAATGCTTCTTCTGCGCTCTTATGGTTATTCTTCAGTTCCTGAAAATAGGACATGATCACAGAATACGCGGCGACATCTGTGTCCCTAAGCTGCTCACAAATATTATAAACTTCGCTGCGATAGATCAGTCCTAAACCGTGATAGTGCAACGCGTTGCAGGAATCCAGATCAATTGCAATATTGATGTCGTCAAGGCATTCTCGCATTGTAAGGTGAAGTTTCCGATTTTTAAAGCGAGCCAAATGGTGGAAAAAATGCGCCTGGCGCGGAAACTTTTGAGTCAGGCGTTCCAGTATTTTTCTACCATTCTCAACGTCCATTCGTTCTACAAGTTGCGAGAATTGGTTGCTACTATCGAAATCACGCTGAATAAATAATTCTTGCATAAAATTATTAAATTCGTCGGGAATAGACTCCGCATCACTTGTCGCATCAATCAAAGACAAGAGGTAATCTGGCAGGAAGCTAAGCCAACGATCATCCAATTGAACGTTTATAACGCTAAATGCTTTTTCGAGTATCTCATCAGCAATGACGGGGTGGAGTACCCACATATCACGATTATCCATGTCTAAAAGTGAGCTTCCGACGCTATCTATTTCTTCGCGCAACCGAATCCTATTGCGGTTATTTAAGCCCAATATAGATTTTCCAACCGCAATCGGACATTTAACCTCTGAAAATTTCGCTACTATTGAAAGAATTATAAGCAACTTCTTAAGTCGCGCATTTCCTTCATCAAAAACTTCTTTGACACGGTCTTTGATCGGACTATACCCCCCGCCAAAAACGGTAACACCAAATACGAAGGGTGTTCGATAACGGTAGTTTCCAGAGTCAATTAGATTTCGCAGCGTGTCGCGAGCGCTCTGATCGCAAAAATGTGAATACATCTCAAAAAAATCTTCGGTTTCATAAGCTGATAATTGCTCTTCAATTAATAAATCAGGCCCTGTCACTTCTGTGTTTGATGATTTGCGTCGCACGTACAGAAGAAGTGCCTTAATATGTTGGCTAGATAGTATTTTCTGCAGCTCGCGTACTTCGCCCGACGAGGAGATCCGACCGTCCAACAATATAAGAACTGGCATATTTGAGTAAGTGCTTAAAAGGTGTATCCTCGTTGGCAAATGGCGGCTCCAACGCTTGACGGAAATAGTCGGGTACTTATTTCGGAAGCTCCACGCGACTACTCTCCCCAGAGTTGTTCCTCCGGCGCCCGGCGGGTGCCAAACGTGCAAAATTCGGCAATGTTCGGCCACGATATTTTCTCTGACCTTGCGCTTTAAAATTGTCACATGATCACGCTCCACCGCCTGGCCTTTGCGTACGCCGTGCCAGGAAATTTCATGCCCGCGAACAAAGTTTTCAAAATCTCCCTCAATGAATCTTTCCGCGCCCATCCCATCGTGAAGGACATCAAAATCTTCAAGAAATTGTGAAGCGTCTTCGGTACTGATTTCTAATTGGGTATCATCCTGGCCACCTCTTTCCTTCGCTATAGGAATCCGTATCCTTTCATCGTCGAAATCATGTTCGCCCCGCATCAAGGTAGTCGCCAACGCGAGCGTGGACAGGCCTCCATTGGCTTTAATTACGGTTATTTCCAGCTTTTCCAATTCTCTTAACTGGCCGTCCCGTCCGGAGTTTGTTTGTGCAAGCGCAACAAACTTCGCAATCGCCTCGGAAAGCACTTCATCTAGAGTTTCGACAACGCTTTTGTAGACATCCCAATGTTCGACTGTCGGTGAGAGAAGAACAATAAACTGCTTATAACGGTTTGCAGCCGCTATATTTTCGAGCTGATTTACGACTAACTTTTTTATATTTCTTCGCCAATATAAATTAGAAAGCTCCTCGAAATTGGGTTTGAGGCGAATAATTGCTTTCCCACCATCTCGAAAACCGATTGAAACCTGACTGTCTGACGTCAGTGTATGCCAGTTGTGGCCGGATGCTGCGGCATCCTGGAATATTTTTTTATGATGGTACGGTCCGTCGACATCCGCAACGTCAATCACTAGTAGAATAGGTAGTCGCGCAATCGCTTTTGCTGCAATATCATTGCACGCTCCTGTGATAAGAATGTACACATCAGAGGTTTCGTCGAAAGACCCACATGTTGTCCAGAATGCGCGAAGGTTACCGTGGTCCGCAGCGTCATTTCCGTCAAAAGCAGTCCCTTCCCAGGACTTTAGATTTGTTTTCGGCCAATCACGTTCTTTGTCAGAAATTTGCAATAAGCACTTTAAAGAGCATGAAGAAAACAAAAAAGCTAAATCTCTTTTTCTTTCGTCAATATTACGATGCGCAAAAGTCAACCCAACAGCTAAAGCAGCAAGATACATCTGAAATTGAAGCGGTTCAGCCGTACCAACACAGTTATTGCAACGATCAACAATGCGAGAGATCCAGTCCTTCAAAAAGTTCGCCTGTGCCAAAATATTAACTTGCGGCTGGGTGTCGCCGCCGAGCAGATAAGTGACCAAATCACACCATTCCTTATCGGGCAGTGTTCCTGCCTCTCTGATTAAACGGTCAAAAAATAAATAAAAGTGGTCGAAGAAAAATGGTTTTTCTTCAGAGAAATTATCATAATCAATGATAGTTATTTTTTCTGTGTTGAAGCTTTGGCCGCGGCGTTCAATAAGAATATTGCCTCCATGAAAATCACCGTGACAAGGACCGTAATGAACTTTGAGGTCTGGAATTTTTTCGTCGCATGTTATGAAGCACCAAGGGTTCGGCATCCAAATCCCTTCCAAAAGGAACGAGGAAGCATTTGCATCAATGTTGCGAGCGCTTAACACCTCTGGTACACGGCTTTTTTCTGGGGTGGCGCGGTAACCCAGCCATTCACCAAGGAGTTCACTTGATGTCTTTTTCTTAGTTATTGGCGCGTCACCAAAAGGCGAGTGTTTTGGCCACAGATCGAATAGTAGGCGATCTATATTATTGGACACCTTATGCAGGGCTGAAAGATGACAGATGTCTTTTAAAGGTTCACAAAAATGGAGGCTACCCGCCGCAATTTGGTATAATAAGAATAGTATATCATCGATTGTATCATGCCCGATGAGTGTTGGGAAATATTGTTGAGCGAAATTTTGATTAAACAGGGTTACGTTTTTTGCGGATTCTATCTCTCCGCACTCATTGCCCGCGGTTGGTGGGACGATTTTGAGTATTCCACGACCGTTCAATTTATTACATTCTATGTCCACAACGTAGATGTATGCTCCGGATTTTCCACCATTTATCTTTTGTATAATGTTGAAATTGTGCGCCTGCCAGCCTTCAAGGAGGACCTCAAACACACTACGCACATCATTTGGAAGCTCTTGATAGTTAGTCTTCATAATTGTATCCCTTGGGGGTGTTATCCAAGTGTTTATTCAGTATAGCCGAACCGATTGGAGGCATCCTGAAAAAGTGTAATCCTAGCCTTTCTTCGCTGTAACCGTGACAATGCGCAACAACATGCATAGCTCGGTTCGATCTTGGATTCGTCAAAAAGTTTGCCTGCCTGCGGCAGTGTCATGAAAGGCGGCTTCCCAAGCCTGCTAGAAGAACTTGCCTTACCCTCCGTCCGCGTCCGGAATCCCAAACTCCTCGAACCCCACCACCTCGTCTCCTATCCAAACGTTGATAGCTGATTCAATCTCCATCGCCAAGGGGCGGAGTTCGAGGTACCAGAACACGGGGGCGGCCTTGGAGACGTCGCCGAAGCCGCCGGCGTTCTGCGGCACGATGCCCAGCAGGTGCGGGGGGACTCGGTGCGCGGCCAGCACGTCGTCGCGGGTCACCGTCTTCATCTGCAGGAACTCGTCCTTGGCCGTCACCTCGGCGATGGGGATGATCTTGATCCCATCGCCCTTGCCGTTGGGCGCATACATGAACAGGTTCCGGAAGTTGCCCGGCCCCTTGCTCTCTTTCAGGGCGGTGCGCAGGGCATCAATGTCCCGCTGATCCTGCGCCGGGTCGGTCATGTACAGGATGAACCCGGCGTGGCTGCCGTTGACGTAGTACTTGCGGCGGAACAGGGTCGCGGCCTCGTTGAGCAACGCGCTCTGAAGGCACGCCTCATAGGACGGGCGGCCGTAGATCTCCTGGCTCGGGTCCGGCTGCTGGATATGCAGGACGTCACCGCCCAACTCCACCTCCTGGCCGTCGATCAGCATGAGGGCACCGCCGTCCCGCTTGACGCGGGTGAACCGGCCCAGCGTCGGTTTCAGCGCCATGGGCCGGCCCAGCATGTTGTCCACCCGCTGCACCCAGGCGTTCCCCAGCACGATGCGGTCCTGCAGGATCCGGGTCATGGCGTTGCGGGACAGCAGGGGGTGCGGCCGGTACAGGCTGGCCAGCATCTGCACCTTCAGGCCCACGGCGCTTTCGTGGTGCGGGTTCGACTTCAGCGCCCGCACCAGGCCGTCGAAGCTGATCGGCGGATCGTAATAGCGGCCGTTCCAGGCGGACTCGAAGTATCCCAGGATCTCGCCGCGCTCCAACACGGGCTCGGGGTCGCCGAAGGTGAAGGCCTCGACATGCGGCGCGGGGGTGGCGGTCTCGGTCTCGGGCTGGGTCTGGTCGGTCATCTCAGAAGATCTCCACAAAGCCGCGCCGGCCGCTTGAGTGGCCGTCGTCTGTGTCGTCCAGGCCGCTGAACTCGACACGGTCCAGGGCGTGCATGATCGCCCAGGCCACGTCGGCGTGCCCGGTGGTGTCGGATCGGCTGGCCTGGAACGTCATCTGGCGGCCGGTCGCGGTCATGGTCTGGCGGATGGCCAGGAAGGCGAGGGGGATGTCGGTCTGGCCCGCGTCCCACTCCACGCGGCGGCGGCTGATCAGGTGCTTGGCCTTCAGCACCATGCGGGCCTTGACCTCGACCGAATAGGTGATCGCCACGACGGCGGGCCAGAAGTCGCGCACCATCTCATAGACGCCCTGGCCGAGGCCGGAGACGTCCACGGCGATGCGCTCCACCCGGTAGCGCGTGGTCAGCTCGCGGATGGCCTGGGCCTGGGCGTGGAAGTCGACGCCGGAGAACGTCAGGCGTTCGACCACGCGATAGGCCCCGCCCTCGGTCTTCGGCGGGGCGATGACGGCCACCGACGCATCGTCGCGGCTGCGCGACGGGTCATAGCCGATCCACACCGGCCCGATGCTATGGCGGTTCGGCCCGTCCGGGATGTCCGGCCAAGCGTCCCAGGCATCGATCGAACATTTTTGCAGCTCGGCGAAGGTGAAGAACGACGCCGCATCGTCGACCCACTGGCACAGGAACAGGTTGGCGAAGTCGCGCTCGTTGTACGACTTGCGCAGGTCCGCAATGTCGAACAGGTCGCAGCCCTGCGCGGCGGCGTCCTCGATGGTGACCATGTGGCGCCACACGCCGTCCGGCCCGACATGGCCGTCCTTCAGGACCTCGTGCGCCAGGGTGAACGCGGCTTGATCCTCGCGCGGCCGGTCGCGGTTGAACTCCCGCCCGTCCCAGAAGCTGGCCGCGTCGTGGCCGATGGTGGACGGCGTCGAGAAGTAGGTCAGGCGCCACTTCTTATGGGTCGCCATGCCCGACGCGACCTTCTTGAACTCGGCCAGCTTGCCGATCCAGGCGTATTCGTCGAGGTAGACGTGGCCGTGGTAGCTCTGCGCGGTCTTGGTGTTCGTGCCCAGGAAGTACAGTTCGGCCCCGTTGCCCAGCTTGATGGGCGAGCCCTGCAACTCCACCCCGGTGACGTCCTTGATCCAGGCGACGATGTAGCTCTTGAACACATGCGCCTGGGCCTTGGAGGCGGACAGAAAGATCTGGTTGTCCCCGGTCTCCAGGGCGTCCAACACGGCCTCGCGGGCGAAGTACCAGGTGGCGCCGATCTGGCGGGACTTCAGGATGTTGCGCCGCTTGTGCTGATCCTTGGCGTCCCACCAAGTGCGCTGATAGGCGAACAGGTGGGCGTGGAAGTCCGCGCGCAACGCGGCGACCTGATCCTCGGTCAGGGTGTTCTTGGCGACCTTCGCCTTCCGCCGCCCTTCGGCGCGGTTCTGGATTGCGGGGTTGAGGTCGGACTCGCGCCCCGTCGTCTCATAGCGTTGCACGCGCGCGGTGCGTTCGATCAGGCGGCCCAGGCGCTCCATCTCGTCCAGCTCGCGCTCGGTCTTGTCCGGCTTGGCGATCAGCACGGCCAGCCGGCGTTCGGCCGCGTCCTCGATCCGGGCCGCGCGCGGCGCCTCGTCCCATGTGTCGCGGCGCTTCCAGCTGTCCACCGTGCCATAGGCGATCCCCAGCCGCCGGGCGATGTCGGCGACGGAATACCCCTGCCAATACAGGGCGCGGGCGTCGGTGCGGGCTGTTCCAGTGTCGGACGTCATGGCGCCCATGGGGCCGCGCCGAACGCCGCAACGCACGCCCCAATGGGTTGGAACGGCGTCGTTCCAACCGCGAGCCTCTGGCTTCGAGCAAACCCCTCCGCGCACGCTGCCCGAAAGCGAGCCCGTATCCAAAACGGAGAGAGCGCGTGCGCACCAAGTGGTTCAAGGTCTGCCAGTCGGGCAGGACCATCGACGGGCGGGAGATCACGCCCCAACAGATCGACGAAATGGCGGAGACCTACAACCCGCGCACCTACGGCGCCCGGGTGTTCGTCGAACACCTGCGCTCCATCGTGCCGGAGTCCCCGCTGTCGGCCCTGGGGGACGTTCTGGCCCTGCGGGCGGAGACGGACGCCGCCACCGGGGCCCGCGTGCTCCTGGCCCAGGTGGACGCCACTGACCGCCTCGTGACCCTGGCCCAGAACCGGGACAAGTCCTACTGGTCCATCGAGATGGCGCCCAACATGGCGGGCACCGGCAAGGCGTACATGGTCGGCCTGTCCGTGACCGACACCCCGGCCTCGCTGGGGACCGAACTCATCAAGCTGAGTGCGACCGCCGGCACCCTGCCGGAGCCTATGCGCGACCACCTGTTCAGCGAGGCCTTGGAACTGGCCGGCCCGTTGCCCGGTCCCTCGGCCGAAGACGGGGCGGACCCCGGCTTCATGGACCGCATCCGCCAGCTTCTCAGCGGCGAGGGGCGCAAGACCGACGCCCGCCTGACCGGCATGGAATCCGCCCTGATCGAACTGGCGGGGGCCGTGGGCAGCCTCACGGCCTTCGCCTCCCACTCGCCGGCCCCGGCTGCCGTCCCCCCCACGCAGCCGCCGGCGACGGCGGCGGGCGCGTCGTCTCCGGCTTCGGCCGGTGCTCCGGCGCAGCCCGCCGCCCCCGAGTCTGACCCGGTCACCGCCCCCATCGCGGCCCTTGGCGCGCGGCTCGACCAGCTCGTCGAAGCCCTCAGCCACACCCCCGCCCTTGCCGGCCGGCCCCTGTCGGCCGGCGGCACCTCGACCACCCACGCCACGGACTGCTGACCATGGATCGCGCCACTCGCCTCGCGTTCACCACGTACTGCGCTCAGCTTGCGCAGCTCAACGGCGTGACGTCCGTCACCGAGTCCTTCGCCGTCGAGCCCACCGTCGAACAGACCCTGGAAAACCGCATCCAGCAGACGGCCGACTTCCTGGGCCGCGTCAACGTCATCGGCGTGTCCCAGCAGTCGGGCCAGGTGCTGGGTCTGGGCACCTCCGGCCCGGTGGCCAGCCGCACCGACACGACCGCCGCCGACCGCCAGCCCCGCGACGTCCATGACCTGACCGGTCGGGAGTACCTGTGCCGCCAGACCAACTTCGACACCCATATCCGGTATGCGACCCTGGACGCCTGGGCCAAGTTCCGGGACTTCCAGACCCGGGTGCGCAACAAGGTGGTGGAACAGATCGCGCGGGACCGGCTGATGATCGGCTGGAACGGTACCAGTGCCGCCGCCAACACGGACAGCACGGCCAACCCGCTGCTGCAGGACGTCAACATCGGCTGGCTGGAATACCTGCGCACGGTCGATCCGGCGCGCGTCTTCGCTGGTCCCAAGGTGGGCGATCAGGCGGGGGCGGACTACAAGACCCTCGACGGCCTGATCTTCGACGCCGTCAACAGCTACCTTGAGGACTGGTACAAGGACGATCCGGGGATCGTCGCCATCTGCGGGCGCTCCCTGTACACCGAACGCATGCTGGGCCTGATCGAGGCCCACAGCGGCACGCCGACCGAGGCCGAGGCCCTGAAGACCATGCAGGCCGGCCGCGCCGTGGGCGGCAAGACGGCCCTGTTCGTCCCGTTCTTCCCGACCCGCTCCATCCTGCTGGCCAACCCGAAGAACCTGTCCATCTACTGGCAGACCGGCACCCGTCGCCGCACCGTGGTGGACAACGCCAAGCGCGACCGGATCGAGGACTTCCAAAGCGTCAACGAGTGCTACGTGATGGAAGACACGGGCGCGGGTTGCCTGATCGAGAACATCCAGGTGCCCGACGGCGCCGGCGGGTGGGCGTGATGGCGACCCCGGCCCAGATCGCGCGGGCGCGCAGCCTCGCCCTGGCGGACGCGGCCCGCGCCCATGCCGCCGGGTCCCCCGCCGGTCCCGCGCCCGCCGGTCCGGCCCCGGCGGCCGGCTCCGGGCTCGATCGCATGCTGGCCCAGCTCAAGCGCGACCGGGACCAGCTCCGGGGCATCCAGTCCATGGTCGCCCGGGCCGAAGCCAAGCGCGAGCTCATGCCCGACTACATGCCCTATGTGGACGGCGTGCTCGAGGCCGACACCGGGCGTCAGGATCCGGTCGTGGTCCACATGATGATCTGGGCGCTCGACGTGGGCGACCATGCCACCATGCTGCGCCTGGCCGGCTACGTCATCCGCCACGGCCTGGCCATGCCGGAGGGCTTCGAGCGGCCGCCCGCCGCGTGGCTGGTGGAGGAGCTGGCCCGCGTGGCCATGGACGATCCCGCCGCCCTGCCGCATCTGGACGACGCCCTGCGCCTGACGTCCGACATGGACATGCACGACCCGATCCGGGCGAAGGCCCTGCGGGTGTTGGGCGAGGCCGTCCTCGGCACGGACCCGGCCCTGGCCGTCGAACGCCTGGAACGGGCCCTCGCCTACGACCCCAAGGTTGGTGCCCGCAAAGCCCTGGACGCCGCCCGCAAGGCGGCGGCGCAGGCGGCGGAATCCGATCCGGAAGACGCTGAAACCCCCTGACGCCCGGAGCGTGACCGATGGTGTCCGTCATTCCACATACCGCCGCCCCCGCCGATCCGGTCCTGGTCGCCGTCGATCCAGACGGCTGGTATCCCCCGGTCGACGTGACGGCGCTGCGGGCCCGCACGGGCCTGGACGGCACATGGTCGGACGGGCGCCTCACCCTGCTGGTGCGCGAAGCCGCTGATGCCGTGGCCGACGTGCTGGCGGACTGGCGCGCGGATCGGGAGGCCGAGGGCGCCGCTACTCTCGCCGCCGTGGCGCCGACCGGTCCCCTCGACGGCACGCCCCTGTCCGTCTGGCGCTGGCGGACCGCCATCGAATGCCGTGTCCGCGCCGCCGTGATCCGGGCCACCCGCGACTTCCATTCGACCGGGGACGGCCATGACCGCGCCGACGCCCTGGAGCCCACGGCCGACGAGTGGCTGGCCCGCGCGCACGAGGCGCTGTCCCGCCTCATGGGGCGACCCCGCGCCACCATCGAGCTGATTTAGGGGGGCGCCGATCCGATGGCCGGGACCGGACTGACCCGCGCCCGCCAGGGCGACACCGTGGACCTGATCGCGTGGCGCGCCTACGGCGAGACCGCCATGACCGAGGTCCTGCTGGACACCCCGGCCAATCGGGGCCTTGCCGCCCTGGGCGACGTGCTGCCCGAAGGTACCCTTGTTGCCCTGCCGCCGCGCGAGACCCCCGCGCCGACGCCCACCCATACGCTTTGGTGAGACCATGACGCCGCCCCCCAACACCGCCGCCGACTGTGCCGCCGACCGCTGCCCCTATGCCGACGAGCTGGTGGACCGCATCGCCGCCGAGGTCGGCCGCAGCGCCGCCCGGGAGTTTTTCGCGATGCTTGGGGTGGACGTCCAAAAGCCCGCCGAGGTCGAGGAGTTCCGCCGCGACCTCCGCTTTGCCGGCTTCCTGCGCCGCCACACCGACAAGGCCATCGGCGGCGTCATCACCGCGATTGCCCTGGGCGCGCTCGCCCTGCTGTGGGGCGGCGCGCAACTCGTGATGGGAGGACCCAAGCCATGACTCAGACGCCGCCGTCCGCCCCTCGGGGTATCCGCAACCACAACCCGGGCAACATCGAACGGGGCGAGAAGTGGCAGGGCCGCGCCGCCCTGGCCGACATGACGCCGGATCAGCGGGCCGAGACCCGGTTCGCGGTGTTCAAGGCCCCGGAATGGGGCATCCGGGCCATTGCCCGGGTGTTGATCACCTATCAGGATCGGCACGGGATCCGCACCGTGCGCGGCATGATCGGCCGATGGGCGCCGGCGGCCGAGAACAACACGGCCGCCTATGTGCGGGCCGTGGCCGACCGCCTGGGCGTGGCCTATGACACGGCGGTTGACGTGCACACCTACCCGGTGGCGCGCGCCCTGGTCGAGGCGATCATCACACACGAGAACGGCGAACAGCCGTACAGCGATGCGGTGATCGACCGGGGCCTTGCCCTGGCCGGGATCGAGCCGCCGGTGCTGATGACGGCGCCGCCCCCGCCGCCGCCCAGGCCCGCGCCGCGCAAGTTGCTGGACACCAGCACGGGCAAGACCGGTACCGCCGGGCTGGTGACCGCCGGCGGCGCGCTGCTGTCCCTGGCCGCCGAGAACGCCCCCGACGTGCTGGACGCCGCGACCAACCCGGCCGTGCGCGCCCTGGCCGACGCCGCGCCGTGGGTCGGGTCCGCCCTGGCCGGCCTGGCCGTGGTGGCGATCATCACCATGATGATGCGCAAGCACCGCATGGAACGCGCGTGATGCCGGGCTGGCTGTCCGGTCTGGCCGCGCGGCTGGGGCGCTACGCCCTCGCCGCCGGCGCCGTGCTTGGCGCCCTGTGGTGGGTGCGCCGGGACGCCGCCCATGATGCCCGGCAACAGGACCGGGCGGAGGCTTTGGAGGAAACGACCCATGTCCAGGACCGCATGCTTTCGGCGGGGGCGGATCGCCCTCGTGGCCGGGCTGGCCTTGCTCGTCGGCTGCGCGACGGCCGGTTCTGAGCCGCCGCCGGTCTGCCCGCCGGTGCCCGCGTACGACGCCGCCACCCTGGACGCCGCCGCCGACGCGGTCGAGGCCCTGCCGCCGGACTCGCCGCTGATTCCCCTGTTGTCTGATTGCGCCGTCCTGCGGGCCCAGTCGCGCGCCTGCCATGGGGACGGCTCTTGAAGAAGCTCACCGACCTGCGCGCGGACCTGCTGGCATCGCCCCTCGGGGTGACGCCGAACCGTCTGTTGACCGCCGCCGAGTCCGGCTCGGTCCGCGCCGACCGGGGGACCCGCAACGCCCATCTGGAGCTGACGTACCGCGCCGCCGTGATCGTCACCGACTGGTCCGGCGATCCCCGCACCCTGCTGTGGTGGGTGACGGACTGGATGCACCGCACCAGTCCGGCCGCCGCCGCCGATGCCGTCTCGTTCCACGCCGACATCATCGACCATGACCGCGCCGATGTGGAGATCCGCCTCGACCTGACCGAGACGGTCCGCGCCACGGCCACCGACGCTGGCGTTCAGCTCGACCGGGAGCCCGATCCCGACGCCCAGGCCCTGGACATGGCCGCCCTGTTCCCGGTCATGCGATGACCGAGGTCACGGGCACCGCCGATCTGGACGCCTGGATGGACCGGGCGCTGAAGGCCCTCAACACCGGCGCGTTACGCGGTGTGCTGCGCGACGTTGCGGTCGCCGTCCGCCGCCGCAATCAGGCCCGCATGGCGCGCCAAGTTGCCCCCGACGGCACGCCGTGGGAGCCCCGCAAGGAGCAGAACCAAGAGAAGGGCAGGGCCGTGCGGAAGCGCGCCGCCATGATGCGGGGCCTGCGCCAGTCCCGCCGCCTGCGCATCCAGGCGACCGGCAACGGCGTGGTGATCGGCTGGCGCGGCCGGGACGGGCGCATCGCCGCCTTGCACCATCACGGGGGCGAGGACCGGGTGGTCGAGGGCCAAGCCCGCGTCGCCGACTATCCGGCCCGCCCTCTGTTGGGGCTGGCGCCCGAAGATCAGGCCGCGATCCGGCGGGCCCTTCTCCAACACCTCACCCCCTGAGCCTCCCGGTTCATTCGGTTGGAACGGCGTCGTTCCAACCGTGACCCGGTCGCGTCGGGTGCGGCCCGGCGGCATCGTGGCGCCATGGGCCACGACCACGACATCGACACCGCCGATCTGCACCGCCGCGCCGGCAACATGCTGCGCGCCGGCACCATCGCGGCCGTGGATCATGACCGTGCCCGGGTGTGCGTGCGCCTCGCCGGCCGCCTCACCGGCTGGCTGCCCTGGCCCGCCGAGGTGGGGCGCAACTTCCGAGCCTGGCGCCCGCTGCGCGTGGGCCAGCCGGTCATGGTCGCCGCCCCGTCCGGGGATCCCGCCAACGGCCAGATCGTCCAGACCCTCTATTCCGCCGCCCTGCCGCCCCCCGACACGGACCCGCAGGCGGACGCCGTCCACTACGAGGACGGCACCGTGCACCGCTACCACAGCGGCGCCCACGAACACCGGCTGGACCTGCGCGCCTGCGACGGCACGGCCCGCGTCCTGACCGGTCAGGCCGAGACCCTGGTCGCCCCCGACCGCATCGAGCTGCGCGTGGGCTCGTCCGTGATCCTCATAGAGGACGGTCACATCCTGATCGACGCCGACCGCGTCGACCTGAACCCGTGAGGCCGCCCATGCCCGCCGCCGTCCGCCTGGGGGATGTCTGCACCGGTCACGGCTGTTGGCCGCCGCGCGAGAACGCGGGCGCCAGCCCCAACGTGTTCGCCAACGGCCGGGGCGCCCATCGGGTGGGCGATCCGTGGGCCGCGCACACCTGCCCCGCCATCCCGGAGACCCACGCCAGCGTCCAGGCGACCGGCTCGCCCGACGTGTTCGTGAACGGCCGCCCGTGGGCGCGCGTGGGCGATTCCATCGCCTGCGGATCGTCCAATGCCTCGGGCTCCCACAACGTCTTTGTGAACGGGTAGGGGAGGGACCCATGGGCCTGTCCATCTCCCGCCGATCCGGCGCCCGCCTCGCCGACGAGCTGGCCGACATCGCCCAGTCCGTGCGCACCATCGTGACCACCCCGGTGGGGTCCCGCCTGCGCCGCCGCTCCTTCGGCTCCCACGTCTTCCACCTGGTGGACAGCCCGGGCACCGAAGCCGGCGCCCTGCGCCTGATCGCCGCCGCCGCCGATCCCGTCGAACGCTGGGACCCGCGCGTGGTCGTGCTGCGGGGTGCCGTCGCGCCCGAGTTCGACGGCCGCGCCCGCCTGACCCTGGACCTGATGCTGCGCGTGTCCGCCCGGCCCCTGTCCGTCAACGTGCCCTTGGTGCTGGCCGGGGAGGGGCAGTCATGACCGCCACGAGCCCCCGCCTGAACCTGTCCGGGCTGCCCGCACCCGCCATCATCCAGGGCCTGGACTACGAGGCCACCCTGGCCGCCCTGGTGGCGGACATGAAAACCGCCCTGTCCGAGGCCCTGCCCGATTGGGACGGGGGATCGGAATCCGACCCGGTTCTCATCCTGTTGCAGCAATTCGCCTACCGGATCGTCGTTCTCACCGCCGCCTTCAATGACGCGGCCAAGGGGGCGCTGCTGGCCTATGCCACGGGGTCCGACCTGGCGCATTTGGCCGCTCTGCTGGGCACCGAACGCCTGACCGTCGCCGAGGCGACCGACACCACCGACGCGGTGATGGAGACCGACGCGGCCCTGCGCGCCCGCGCCCAACTGGCGTGGGAGGCCCTGAGCACCGCCGGGCCGGCCGGGGCCTACCGCTATCACGCCATGGAGGCCGACGGGCGGGTCCGCGACGTGTCCGTGGCCAGTCCGACCCCGGGCGAGGTGGTGGTCACCGTGTTGGGCCATACCGAAGACGGCACCGTGACCGCGCGCGAGACCGTCACCGACCTTGAGGTCACCTTGACCGGAGACCGCGTGGTTCTGGACGGGCAGCGGATCACCGGCCTCGTGGTGACCGATGCGGCCCTCGTCACGGATTACCGATGGGATGCCGAGACCGCCACCCTGACGCGCACCGCCGGCGGGGCGATCCCGGCCGGGGCAACCCTGACCGTGTCCTATGAGCGCGCGGGCGTGCTGGAGCTGGTTGCGGCCCGCCTGGACGATGACGACGTTCGGCCGGTGACCGATCACGTGACGGTCGAAAGTGCGACCGTCCTGCCCTACGCCGTCGAGGCCACCCTGTACTTCGAGACCGGCCCGGCCGCCGCGCCGGTCCTGGCCGCCGCCGAGGCCGCCCTCTCCGACACCGTGACCGACCTGCACCGCCTGGGGGCCGACATCACCCGGTCGGCCCTGCTCAAGGCGTTGCGACAGTCCGGGGTGACGCGCGTTGTTCTGACGTCTCCGCCGCCACCGGCCGACCCGGGGGCCGACGTCTGCATCGCCGTTGGCCCAACCCAGGCCGCCCATTGCACCGGCGTTACCCTCATCAACGGGGGGCGCGATGCCGGCTGACCTTCTGCCCCCCAATGCCACCCCGCTTGAACGCGCGGCGGCGGAGACGTCGGCCCGCGTGGGGACCATCCCCGTGGGGGTGGTGCGGACCCTGTGGGACCCCTGGACCTGTCCGGCCGACCTGCTGCCCTGGCTCGCCTGGGCGTGCAGCGTTGACACCTGGGACGACGCCTGGCCGGAGACGACGCAACGCCGGGTGATCGCGGACAGCTACGCCGTGCATAGCGTCAAGGGCACCGTGGGCGCCGTCAAACGTGCCCTGGCTTCGCTCGGCTACGACACGACGCTGATTGAGTGGCACCAGGAGGGGGGCGCCCCCTACACGTTCCGGCTTGAAGTGGACGTCCACGGCAAGCCGGTGACCGAGGCCACCTACGGCGAGATCGAGCGGACCGCCCTCTCGGCGAAAAACGTCCGGTCGCATCTGGCCGGCCTGCGCGCCGTGGGGCGCGTGTCCGGCGCCCTCATCATCGGCGCCGTGTGCCTCGGGGGTGAGGAGACCATCGTCTACCCCTGGACCGCGCCGGACAGTCTGACCGCCGGACCCCTGTTCGTCGGTGGCGCCGTGGGCAGCGTCGAGTCCGTGACGATCTATCCGGCCGTGCCGGTGTCCGCCGGGATCACGCCCCTCTTCCAGGCCGGCGCGATCCAGGCGCCGGCGGCGTTCAGCCGGGCGTCGGCGGCATGGCTGGACCTGACCGCCCACGCCATCGACGTCCCCCGGATCGACGGCGGCGCCATTCTGATCGAAGGGGCCGCGACCAACCTCGCCCCCTACAGCGAGGATGTCGCGCAGTGGGACGCCATCACCATCACGGTGGGCGCCGCCACGCCCCCCGGAGACACCGGGCTCGCAAAGACGCTCACGCTGGT
>NZ_FNAP01000019.1 GCF_900101965.1 Rhodospira trueperi
CATCAAGACTACCCGCAAGGTCGCAGGCTGGGACCCCGCCATCATTGCCCAGCTCATTGCAGACCCGGTTCATTAACCTGGACTCGTTGCCGTGGTTTCGGAGCAGAAACCCCTTGCCAGCCGGTCGTCGAATGGGCTAGACACGGTGCCCCGGCGCGATCCGGCCGGCCTTGGGTCCCCTTCGTCTAGAGGCCTAGGACACCGCCCTCTCACGGCGGCAACAGGGGTTCGAATCCCCTAGGGGACGCCAATAAAATCAAAGATATAGCAGCCGCCCTCGGGCGGTTTTTCTTTATTCCGCACGAAAACGCCCTTAACGAGCGCGTCTGGGCGAATGCACTCGGGGGCGGAAGGACGTCCCGAAACACCCGTCAGAAGCCCCATTCATCGCGGTGACGGGGATAACCGGCCGTGCATCGCCTGCGGGAAAGCGCATCAATGTCGAAGGGCGGCGTGACCATGCCCGCAGCGAATCACGAACCGCAAGTTCGCGCAACCAAATGTGAGTCGCGACGCAGCCACCGCCCGCATTTCTGCCCCGGTTGCCAAAATCCACGATAGTACCCTGTTATCGCTCACAAAGCCCTGATCCGCCCAAAACCCGGTGACGGAGCCGGGTCTAACGATTTGAGTTTGGGCGGATCGCCCGGACGTTGGCCCCGATGACGCTTGCGGGTATCGGAAAGAGTGTCGACCCCCTGCTGTTTCAGCGGTCAGGAAACGCGGCCCCCTCACGGTCCCCCGTTGCCGGTCAAACGGCGCAGCGTTCCAGGAAGTGACGGAAGGGACCCTCGGTTCGGGTCAGTGCCCAGGGATTGCCCGCCTCCAGCACCCGGCCGCCATCCAGGTACAGCACCGTATCCATGCGGTCCAGCCCGGCCGGCCGGTGGGTGATCAGGACCACGGCCTGCCGGCGGGCCTCGGCGGTGGCCAGCACGCGGTCAAGAACGGCCGCCTCGGCGGCCGGGTCCAATCCCTCGCCGGGTTCGTCCAGGACCAGGACCGGCGCCGGGGACAGCAGGGCGCGGGCGATCCCCAGGCGCCGCGCCTCGCCCCCGGACAGGGGGCGTCCGCCGCGTCCCAGGGGCTCGTCCAGGCCCAGGGGCAAGGCCGCGAGCCAGTCCACCAATCCGGCCGTGGCCAGCGCGTCCCGAAGCGCGACCTCCGTTACCGCCGGATCGCCAAGCGTCAGATTGTGGCGCAGGGTCTCGGACAGCAGCACCGGGGTCTGCGGCGCCACGGCGAGCCGCAGGCCTGTCGTGCCCTCGATGGTGCCTGTGTCCGGTCGCAGGTCCCCGGCCAGGATCGAGACGATGGAGGACTTGCCGGCGCCGCTGGCGCCGACCAACCCCAACCGGTCCCCAGGGGCCAGCGTTAGGGAGACGTCCTCCAGGGTAGGGCGGCTGGCGCCCGGCCAGCGCGCGGTCACGCGGGTCAGGCGGATCGGGGCCGGTTCGCCCCTAGGCTCGGTCCTCGCGTCGGGAGGGCTGGCCTTCGGCGTGGGGCCGGCGAGCGCCCGCACGCGGTCCAGGGCCGCCGTCACGGCGCCCACCCGCTGGAGCGCCTGGGGCAGGGGAGACAGCGGGTCGAATGCGGCGAATCCCAGGAAGGCCAGCATCACGAGCGCATCGGGCGCCAGGGTCCCGCCGATCACCAGGGGGGCTCCCGCCACGACCACCGCCCACAGCGTCACGTGGGCCGTCACGGGCAGCAGGGCGAGGCCAAGGGAGTCCTGGTGGGCGGCACGACGCCGCGCCTGCCGAAGAGCCGCGTCCCGCGCGGTCAGGGCGGCCTGGGTGCGCGCCAACGCGCCGAACGCGAACACCTCGTCCCGCCCCTCGACCACATCCGCCAGACCCATGGCCAACGCGGCGCGGGCCGTGATCGCCTCCCGCCCCGGCCGGCGACCGGCAAACGCGAGACCGACCGGCACGGCTCCGCCCCCGACCGCCAGCCCGAGAGCCACCACCACCGCCACCGGCGGCGCGATCCCGGCGGTGTGGACGATCACGGCCAGGGCGATCACCAGGGCCACGACGATGGGGCTGAACAGCGACAGCACGGCGCCTTGCAGGGTCTCCAGGTCGCTGCCCAGGCGGGTCGCGGCGTCGGCCCCGCGCGGAAAAACCGGATCCTGCGGCGAGCGCCGGCTCAGGTGGGCGAACAGGTCGGCGCGCGTGCGGCCGATCAGGCGCAGGATGGCCTCGTGGGTGACCAGCCGCTCGGCATAGCGTCCGCCCGCGCGCAGGATGGCGCAGCCCCGGATCACCGCCGACGGCAGGAAGTAATTGAACGACGCCCCGGCCGCGCCGGCCAGGGCCATGCCGGTGATGAACCAGCCCGAGACCGCCAGCAACACCACATTCGCCAGCGCGGTGACCATGGCCAGCGCCAGGCCGGCCAGGATCCACAGGCGATGCCCGCGCGTGAACCGCACCAGGAACCCAAGGCGCGTCATGGCCTGGTCCCCTTCCCCGACGGGGCCGCCAGCGCGGCCGCGACCAGCGGCGACCTGGCGCCCATCAGGCGGGCGAAGGCGCCCTGGCGCGCCTGGGAGAGGTTCGCAAAGGACCCCTCCTCCACGATGTGTCCGCCCTCCAGCACAAGAATGCGGTCCGCCCCTTGCAGGGTGGACAGGCGGTGCGCCGCGATGACGACCGTACGGTCCGCGCGCAGACCGTTGAGCGCCCGGATCAGGGCCTCCTCGCTGGCGTGGTCCAGGCTGGCCGAGGGCTCGTCCATCAGCACCAGCGGCGCGTCGGCCAGCAGGGCGCGGGCCAGCGCAAGCCGGCGGATCTCGCCGCCGGATAGACCACGACCGCCCTCGCCCAGGGGGGTCGCGAGGCCCAGCGGGCGGGCGGAGACCACCGCCTCCGCGCCCACCCGGCGCAGCGCCTCCCACAGCGCGGCGTCGGGGGCATCGGGGGCGCCCAGGCGCAAGGCGTCGGCGATGGTGCCGGCGAACAGGCGCGGAGCCTGGGGCACCCAGGCCGGCCGGTGCCGCCGGGGATCAAGCGGATCGCCGTCGACGAGGATGCGCCCGCCCGTGGGATGCAGTACCCCCCGCAACAGAGCCAGCAGGGTGCTCTTGCCGCCGCCGCTGGCCCCCACCAGGGCCGTCAGGGTCCCGGGCTCCAGCGTCACGGAGAGGTCCGTCAGGATCGGCGCCGTTTCTGCGGCGGCATAGGCGAAAGACACATGCTCCAGGACCACGCGCGGGGCGGCCCCGGTCACGGGCGCGGCGGCAATGGTCTCCGGCGGTGTGGCCGGTGTGCCCCGCAGCACCGGAGCCAGCCGCTCGGCGGCGGCCAGCGCGTCCATGCGGGCGTGGTACTGGGCGCCCAGCGCGCGCAGCGGCAGGTAGAACTCCGGTGCCAGCAAAAGGATGAACAGCGCCCGGTCGTAGTCCACCATGCCCCACAGCAGCCGGAAGCCCAGGAAGACCGCCACCAACGCGACCCCCAGCGTGGCCAGGATCTCCAGCGCCAGGGCCGACAGAAACGCCACCCGCAGCACCTTCATCGTGGCGATCCGGTAGCCCTCGGCGGCGCGCGCGATGCGCATCCCCTCGCGGGCGGTGGCCCCGAACAGCCGCAGCAGGGGCAAAGCCTGCACGGCGTCCAGGAAGGCGCCCGACAGGCGCGTCAGGACCGCCCACTGGGCCACATTCAGGCGTTCGGCGCCGGCGCCGATCAGGATCATGAACAGCGGGATCAAGGGCGCCGTGACCGCCAGAGTGAGGCCCGATATCCAGTCCAGCGGCAGCACCACGGCCAGGATCGCCAAGGTCAGGACGGCGGCCTGGGCGATGGCCGGCAGATAGCCCGACAGGTAGGGCGTGAGGGCTTCCACCCCATCGGTGGCCAGGGTGGCGGCCTCGGCCGGGGCCAGCCGACCGGCGGACCCGTCGGCCGTCGGGGCGGGATGGGTGAGCGTGGCGAACAGGTCCCGGCGCACGCGCGCCTGCGCCGCCAGCCCCAGGTCGGCGGCGACGACGCCGGCGGCCCAGGTGGCCAGCGCCCGCCCGGCGATCAGCCCGGCGGCCAGGATCCACAGCGTGGGATCGGGGGCGCCGTGGCCGAAGACCAGCCGATGCAGCGCCCCGGCCAACAGCGCGGCGTTGGCGATCATCAGCCCGCCGGCAAGGGCGTTCAGGGCGTAAACGGCGATCAGGCGGCCCCTGACGGCGGGCAGCAGACCGACGAGGGGTTCCGGGGCGCGGGTCATGACATCCCGCCTCTCGGGTGGACGGAAGGGAACAGGGAAGACTTACGGGCCAGATCAACGGGTCGGACACGGACGGGCACCAGCCGATGAACTGGTGCCCGTCCGGCGCGGACTCACGGATCCAGCGGCCCGGCGTCGGTTTCCTCGGCCTCCAGCCACATGACGTTGATGATGCCGACCGCCAGGGCCGTGCTCAGGCCCAGAAACCACGTGAAGTACCACATGGGAATAACCTCCTCCGCAAGGGCGTGTCTTAGTACGCGCCGGACCCCCGGCGTTCGATGTCGTCCTCGGTGACCACGCCCCACATGCGGGCGTAGCACCAGACCGTGTAGATCAGGACCAGCGGCAGGAAGATCACCACCGCCCAGAACATCACCGTCAGGGTCAGGTGGCTGGAGGTGGCATCCCACGCCGTCAGGCTGGAGCCGGGATCGGTGGTGGACGGCAGGATGAACGGGAACATGGACACTCCGGCGGTGAAGATGATCCCGGTCAGGCACAGCGAACTAGACACGAAACCCAGCCCGGGCCGGCCAATGCGGCTGAGGGCCATGGCGCCCAGGGCCCCCGCGAAGCCGACCACCGGGGCCAGGATGGCGGCCGGATAGTCGGTGTAGATGCGCATCCACCCGCCGGGGACGGTGGTGACCTCCTTGGCCAGCGGGTTGGGCAGGGCATCCAGCGGCGGCTGGCTGACGATGCGGAAGCCGTCCATGCCGAAGGCGACCCACAGCCCCGCCAGGGCGAAGGCACCGACCGTCACCGCCCCGGCGATCAGGCCGGCGGTGCGCGACCGCTCAGCCACGGCACCGTCGGTGCGCATTTGCAGCCACACCGCCCCGTGCATCACCAGCATGGCCAGACTGACCACGCCGCACAGCAGGGCGAACGGGTTCAGCAGCGGCAGCAGGGCGGTCAGCAACGACCCTTCGTAATGGGGCCGCAGCAGCGCATCCAGATGGAACGGCACGCCCTGCAACAGGTTGCCGAAGGCCACGCCGAAGATCAGGGCGGGGATGGCACCGCCGGCGAACAGCCCCCAATCCCAGGTCTTGCGCCATTTTTGGCTTGTCAGCTTCGACCGGTAGTCGAAGCCCACGGGCCTGAAGAACAGGGCGAACAACACCAGCAGCATGGCCATGTAGAAGCCGGAGAACACGGCCGCGTAAACCGCTGGCCACGCGGCGAAGATGGCGCCCCCGGCGGTGATCAGCCACACCTGATTGCCATCCCAGTGCGGACCCACGGTGTTGATGACCACCCGGCGCTCGCCGTCGGTCTTGCCGACGAAGGGCAGCAGAGTGCCCACGCCCATGTCCATGCCGTCGGTGATGGCGAAGCCGATCAGCAGCACGCCGACGAACAGCCACCAGATGAATTTGAGGACTTCGTAATCGAGAATCATGACCGGTCCCTTTCCTTCGTCCGTATCATTCCGCCGGCTGGGCGCCGGGATGGACCGGGGCGCCGGAGGCCGGGCCGGTCTCGCCGTGGTAACGGCCCGTCCCCAAGGTGGCCGGACCCTTGCGGGCGAAGTACACCATCAGGACCATCTCGATCACCAGCAGGCCGGTGTAGAACAGCAGGAAGCCGCTGATGCTGAAGATCAGGTCGCCCGTCGTCAGGCTGGAGGTGGCCAGGAAGGTGGGGAGCACCTCACCGATCGCCCAGGGTTGGCGCCCGTACTCGGCCACGAACCATCCCACCTCGCAGGCGATCCAGGGCAGCGGAATGGAAAAGACCAAGGTCCACAGCAGCCACCGCTGTTTGTGGATGGTGCGGCGCATGTTGAACCAGAACGCCAGCACGATCAGCGCCAGCATCAGGAACCCGAGGGCGACCATGATGCGGAAGGTCCAGAACAGCGGTGCCGCCGCTGGGATGCTGTCGCGCGCGGCCTGAGCGATCTGAGCGTCGGTGGCGTCGGCCGGGTCGGCGACGTAGCGCTTCAGCAGCAGACCATATCCAAGGTCGTTCTTGTGTTCCTCGAACAAAGCCAGGGTTTCGCCGGAGGCGGTGCCGGCCCGGATCTCGTCCAGCGCCTGACTGGCCAGAATGCCGCTGCGGATGCGCTCCTCGTGCTCGGCCATCAGGTCCTTCAGGCCGGTCACTTCCTCGGTCGCCGAGCGGGTGGCGATCAGGCCCAGCACCCAGGGGACCTGGACCTCGACGTCCTTTGTCATGGTCTCGTCGTTGGGTAGGCCGAACAGCGTGAACGGCGCCGGCGCTTCGGCCGTGTCGTACTCCGCTTCGATGGCCGCCAGCTTGACCTTCTGGACGTCACCCATTTCATAGCCGCTTTCGTCGCCCAGCACGATCACCGACAGGATGGAGGCCAGACCGAACGCGCAGGCCACCGAGAACGACCGTTTGGCAAACGCCAGATCGCGGCCCTTCAGCATGTACCAGGCGCTGATGCCCAGCACGAACATGGTTGCGGTGACATACCCGGCGGCGACGGTGTGCACGAACTTCACCTGGGCCACGGGATTCAGCACCACCTCGGCGAAGTTCGTCATCTCCATGCGCATGGTTTCGGCCGAGAACTCGGCCCCGACCGGGTTCTGCATCCAGGCATTGGCGACCAGAATCCACAGCGCCGACAGGTTGGACCCGAAGGCGGTCAGGAAGGTGACCGTCAGGTGTTGGCGCTTGGACAGCCGGTCCCAGCCCAGGAAGAACAGGCCGATGAAGGTGCTTTCCAGGAAGAAGGCCATCAGGCCCTCGATCGCCAGGGGTGCCCCGAACACGTCGCCGACATAATGGGAGTAGTAGGCCCAGTTGGTGCCGAACTGGAATTCCATCGTCAGCCCGGTTGTCACGCCAAGAGCGAAGTTAATACCGAATAATTTTCCCCAAAAACGGGCCATGTCGCGATAGATGACCTTGTTCGTCATCACATACACGGCCTCCATCATGAAGACGATCCATGATAGTCCGAGCGTCAACGGAACGAAAAGAAAATGGTACATCGCCGTTAGGGCGAACTGCCACCTCGACAACTCAATGAACGTTTCGTCGAACATGGGTAACTCCTTGAACGGAATGGGTCCGTCCCGTTTCGGTTGTTTCTGACCGAACGCAACTCTTTGAGATGTGTGTCGGCCGAGGCAAGGCCTCGGCGAGGATCGATCTGGTCCGTTGCGGATTCGCTAACGCGCCTCGTCCACTTTCAGTATTTTTACGTTAGAGTAATTGATATTTGTGGCTCGGTGCGCCGATCCCTCGCCGAGAGGCGTTCGGACCCGTCTCGCGCTGATCGAATGCGAGGATGACGAAAGCCCGCCGCATTTGGCTCGGCTCGCCCTCGAGCCTCTGGCTGCCCAGATGAAGGGATGCGACGAGCCGATCCACATCTGGTGGTTTTGCGGCGAAGGGTCGGCCGTGTCCCGCATGCGTGCTATTGCGACTAACTCGCAAATCGAATACCGTCACGGCGTTTAGGGATGTGGCGCCGGAGACTCCGTCACGTCCTTCCGTGAAACCGGAACCCCCCCTTCGGCGACCGGGTCTCAAAGGACCTTCGGCCCGGTCGCCGCCTTTTCCCGGTGTCGCGGTTTGATCCCGATCCGACAGGACCTAAGGAGCCGCCCCCCGATGACCGACGTCCCGCCATCGCACCGCCCTCTGCCGTCTTCAACGGAACCATCCAACGTCAGGGTTCATCCGGCGTCACATCGCCAACAGGAGACGCGTCCCGCTTCTCGCGCAATCGACCCCAAGGCGGAGGCCAGGACCCGACAGCGCGAAAAGACTCGGGCCAAAAACGCCATGGTGGTGTCCCTGGGGGCGCTGGTCTTCACCGGATATCTGTGCGCCCGGGGCAGCCGGCGCGACACCGACTCCGCCCGCATGGCTCACATGGTGGCCGGCGTCGCCCTGCTGGGTGCCTCCTACTGGCACACGACCCTCTACGGCCCTCGGAATGGTGGGGGTGGAAGCCGCGCATGAACCGGCCTTGCGGCCTTGTTCGGTCCAGTCCCGACGTTGCCGCCGATCCACGCGGAGACCTAATCATGGCTCTCGCCGTCGTTCCCTTTCCCCGCCAAGGCGGCGAGCCGGGCCGCCACGCCCGTGTTCTGCTGGACGCCGCCCGGGCCTAGCGGCGCCCGTCCACTCCGGGTGACCCGTTTCCCGACGCTCGATTCCCCGACACTCCCTTCCCTGACGACATCGTCCGACGGATGGGCGCGGCCGGACTGCTGAACGCGCTGGCGTCCCGGGCCGGCGTCCGAGACCCGGTGGCATCCGGATGATGACCTTGATGGCGATCTGGATGCCGACCTGGATGTCGACCCTGGCCCGGACCCCGCGCGCCTCCTCGCCGCCGAGTGACGCGCGTCGAGACCGAACCGGGCATCGCGGTGTCCTATTCCACCGGCACCCGAAACGCCTCCACCGGGTCGGGCGGGCCGGTGAGGGTCGTGCGGTCGAGGGCCGAGAGCGTGCGGTCGATGCTGCCGGGCGTCTCCAGGCACAGCAGGATCAGGGCCGCCAGATCGGCACGGCCGATGCGCCCATGAACGCGCGCGTCGTCGAACAGAACGCCCTGCCCGTTGGCCGGCTGCGCCAACAGGCCGCCCGGGCGGATGATCGTCAGGTCGAGCCCGGCGGCGCGGGCGTGCTCTTCCGCCCGTGTCTTCTCCTCCAGAACGGCGCCGATGGCCGCCAGCAGTCGATCGGAGGCGAAGGCGCGACTGTCGCCCGCGCCCAGCGAGGACACCAGTACCAGCCGGCGCAGGCCCATGGCGACCATGCCGTTGACCACATTGGCGGTGCCCGCGTGGTCGGCCGACGCCCCGACCGGTCCACCGCCCAGGGTGCAGACCACGGCGGCGCCGGTCCCGTGGACCCGGAGCATTCCGGCCACGTGCGTCTCCTCCAGGGCGTCGCCGACGACGACGGTGCACCCCAGGTCCATCAGACCTTCCAGGGACGATGTCGGGCGCGCCAACGCGAAGACTTCCCAGTCCCGCTCTCGAGCCAGCCGGGCGACCTCCAGGCCGGTGCCGCGCGTGCCGCCGAACAGGAGCAGGCGACGGGGCGTGGACGCATCAGGCGTCGTTGTCATGACCGGTCTCGCCCTCCATCGCCAAGCGGTCTCGCAGCGCGACGAAGCGCGCCACCTGATCGGCCCGCAGCGCGCGGGTTTCGTCGCGTCCGACGAAGATCTTGACCATCACGCCACCATCCCTGTTGAAGAGCATAATCGCGTGGCTGTCGGAGCCCATGAAGGGCCGACTGACAAACTGAATGGCACCGCACCGATCGCGGCGAATGTGTCCGCCGATCGGCCCCGGGCCGCGCAGATTGAAATATCCGTGCCCCTCCTGGCCCACGGGGAGGGCCCCCCGGCACTCCAGGATCAGGTCGGCCGTGTGGACGATGACCATCACCTCGCCCCAGTCAGCCACGTCGTCCATGACCGCCTGAAAATGCGCGCCGTCGACGCGGGCACCGGTGTGCACCGGCAGGCAGCCGGCGACGTCGCGCGGGGTGAGCCCGTGCTGGGTCGCGATGGCTTCGATGACGCCGTCCGTGGACTCCTGGAACCGCGCGCGGATGACCTCCAGGACGTCGGCGCGTGGATCATCCGGTGACAGGGGAACGATGGTGTCGGTCGGCGGTGGGGTGCGGGTCGCGGTTTCGGTCATCATGGGGTGTCAAGTCCTTTCGGGTGGCGGGCGTGGGGGCGGGTGGCGTTTTCGGCTCGGTCGTCTCGTCTCGTGTCAACGCCATCAGGGCGCCGATCAGGTTGGGCTGCCAGAACCAGCCGGCCCGGGTCAGGGCAACACCGCCGGGCGCCGGCGTGACCAGTCCGGCCTCGGTCCAATGGTCCAGCAGGGGCGCCAGCCGGGCGGCGAACCCGGCGCCGGCCAGTGCGGCCAGCCGCTCCGGCGCGATCCGGCCGCTTTCCAGACTGGCGGCGATGGCGGCGCGGGCCGGCGGTTCCGGGGCTGGCGCGAACAGAGCGGCCAACGGCTTTTCGTCGGCGGCGATGCGGCGTTGGTAGGCGGCCTCGTCTGGATCCAGGCGATAGCGATGGCCGGCCAGCAATCCGCCGGCCCCGGCCCCAAAGGCCAGACAGGTCGCCTGCTCCTTCACGAACTGGTTGTAGAGGTTCCGTTCCCGACTGGTACGCGCCCAGTGCGCTTGGCTCAGGTGGTGCCACCCGGCCGCGTCGAGCAGGTCCAGTCCGGTCCCGTAGAAGCGCGCCTGCTCCGGCAGCGTGGGCGCCGCCGGCAGGGATCCCTTGTCGATCGACAGGGCCAGCGGGCTGTGCGGCACCAGGGTCAGCGCGTACAGGTCGACGCCGTCAAGCTCCAGGTCGATGGCGGTGCGGACGTCCGCGTGCCAGCTTTCCAGGGTTTGGCCGGGCAGGCCATAGATCAGGTCGCAGATCACCGCCGCGCGGTCGTGCGCCCGCAGGGCGGCGAGGAACCGTTCGGCCGTCTCCCGATCGGCCTTGCGGCCGAGCCGGCGGCGCAATGCCGTATCGAAGGTCTGGATGCCGATGGAAAACCGGTTCGCGCCGGCGTCCAGACAGGCCGCGACCTTGTCGTCGTCGAACCCGTGCACCCGGCCCTCAACGGTGATCTCGCAATCCGGGGCCAATGGAAGGGACGCGCGCGCCGCCGTGATCACCGCGTGCAGGTCGGCCGCGTCGAGGGCGGTCGGCGTTCCCCCGCCCAGGTAGACGGCGTGGATCGGCCCGGTCGCCTGGGCGGGACGGTCGGCCTCGCGGTGCAGGTCGCGCACCAACGATGCGGCATACGACGCGGAAAACCCGTTCCGGGCACTGTGCCGGTAAAACCCGCAGAACAGACAGTGATTGTCGCAGAACGGGACGTGCAGATAGGCCACGGTCTTGCCGGAGCGGGGGATGCGCAGCAGCGCTTCCCAGGTGGCCGCCGGATCGTCCACCGGCAGCGGGCGGCGCGCGAACCAGTGCGACCCGCGCCGCTCGGGAAACGCGTCCGTCAGCGGGTCGCCGCCGATGCGGGCCCGCGCCACGTCGGGGATCGCCGTCACGGGGTTCCTCCGTCAGGGATGGCCTGGACCACCGTGAACCCCTCGAACCGGGGGCCGCCCTTGAGCATGTCGCGGGTACGGCCACCCTCCTTGTGGGTGTCCCGGAACGCCTGCGAGCGGGTCCAGGCGTCGAAGTCCGCCTGGGAGCGCCACACCGCATGGCTGGCGAACAGAACCGTCTCGCGGGCTTCGTCCGCGTACTCCGGCGCCAGCCGCAGAAGCCGGAACGACACGAACCCCGGCTGGTCCGGCAGTCGGCTTTCGCGGGTCCGCCAGACGGCCTCGAACGCCTCGGCTTCGCCCGTCAAGACTTCAAAACGGTTCATCGCAATGAACATGGTCTGCCTCCGTGATTGCGATCAGGCTAGGCCGGCATGATTTGCGGCGTGCCGCGCGTGGGATGGCGCGCCACCGTGACCGGCAGGCCGAACACATCGCCGATGGTGGCTTCGGTCATCACCGCCGCCACCGGCCCGTCCGCCGCCACCCGGCCTTTGTCGAGCACCACCACCCGGTCCGCGTACTGGGCGGCCAGATTGGGGTCGTGCAGCACCGCCAACACGCAGACCCCTTCGTCCGCCAGCCGGCGGGCGAAGCGCATCAGAACGTGCTGGTGCATCAGGTCGAGCGTGTTGGTCGGCTCGTCCAGCAACAGGACGCGGCCCGCGCCCGCCTCCGCATCCTCCGGCCAGATCTGGGCCAGCACGCGGGCGAGCTGGACCCGCTGCCGCTCGCCACCCGACATGGTCGGATAGACCCGGTCCACCAGGTGCATCGCATCCATGGCCCGCAGCGCCTCGAGCGCGACGGTTGCGTCCCGATCTCCGGTGGAGACGCCGGCATGGGCGGCGCGGCCCATCAGCACCACGTCCAGGGCGCGGAACGGAAACGACAGCGTCGAAGCCTGCGGCAGCACCGCGCGGCGCCGGGCCAGGGCCGCCCGGGGCCATTCGGCGAGCGGTCGGCCGTCAAGACTGACGCGCCCGTCGTCGGGGGCCATGGCGCCGGACAGCAG
Organism: Rhodospira trueperi; assembly: GCF_900101965.1. Lineage (GTDB taxonomy): Bacteria > Pseudomonadota > Alphaproteobacteria > Rhodospirillales > Rhodospirillaceae > Rhodospira > Rhodospira trueperi. The sequence goes on from NZ_FNAP01000019.1 coordinate 12,278, forward strand.
ATGCAGCAGGGTCGACTTGCCCGCGCCGTTGGGACCGATCAGGCCGGTCAGCGTGCCCGTCGGCAGGTCCAGCGAAACGCGATCCACGATGGCACGTTGACGGCGGATGACCGTCAGATCGTCAGCACTCAACATGGCGGTCCCGTCTCCTGTCAGAGTCCTCTTCACCACACATCCTCGTCACCACAGACCCCCGTCACCAAAGACCAAGGCCGCGCCGACGAAGCAGCAGCCACAGGAAAAACGGTCCGCCCACACAGCTCGTTAGGATGCCGATGGGCAGTTCAGCCGGCAGCACCAGGGTGCGCGCCAACAGGTCGGCGAGGAGCAGCAGGCTCGCCCCGAGCATCAGGGAGGCCGGCAGCAGCACGCGGTGATCCGGCCCGATGGTCAGCCGTACCAGGTGCGGCACGACCAGACCGACAAACCCGATCACGCCGGTCAGCGCGACCGACGCTCCGACGGCCAGGGAGGACAGCACCACCACCAGCCGCTTGGTCCGTTCCACGTCCACGCCCAGATGCAGGGCTTCGGTTTCGCCGAACAGAAGGGCATTGAGCGGCCGGGCCAGCACCAGCGCCAGCAGCGCCGGCCCCAGCATCAGCGGTGCGGCCCACAGCAGGCGGTCCCAGGTCACGCCGCCCAGGCTGCCCAGCAGCCAGAAGTTCAGGTCGCGCAGGGCCTGGTCGTCGCTGATGAAGACCAGAACGCCGATGGCGGCCCCGGCCACGGCGTTCAGCGCGATGCCGGCCAGCAGCATGGTGGCGACCTCTGTGCGGCCGTCGTGGCTGGCGATGCGGTAGACCAGCGCGGTCACCGCCAGTCCGCCGCCGAACGCGGCCAGCGGCAGGAGCAGGTCGCGGCCGACCATGCCCAGTCCGAACGGCAGTGCTCCGCCCACCACGATCACCACGGCGGCGGCCAGGGCGGCGCCGGTGGACACGCCGATCAGGCCGGGATCCGCCAGCGGATTGCGGAACAGGCCCTGCATGGCTGCGCCCGCGACGGCCAACGCCGCCCCGACCAGGATCCCCAGCAGCGCCCTCGGCAATCGCAACGACCACAGGACGGTCTCCTGGACCGGCGTGTGATCGGTCAGGGCGCCCAGACCGATCCGCGCGGACAGAACCGACAGAGCGTCGAGCGGCGGGATGGCCAAGGCGCCGATCCCGACCGACAGCAGGACAGAGGCCGCCAGAAGGGCCGCCATGCCGACCAGGGCCAGGCGCGTGCGCGCCTCCCGCCGGCGCATCCAGGCCGCCGGATCGGTGTCCGCGCCGTCGATGGCAAGGCTGGCGTTCAGGGTCCCCGTCATCGGGCCGCCATCCGCTCGGGGTGCAGCGCCTTGGCCAGCGTTGCCATCGCGTCCGGTGTGCGCGGGCCGAAGCCCAGCAGCATCAGCGCGTCCATGGTCACGAGGCGGCCGTCGCGGGCCGCCGGGCTGGTGGACAGATCCGGGCGGGAGAGGACAGCCTCGGCCCCGCCCAGCGCCTCCAGCGAGTGCTCGGGCACCACAATGACGTCCGGTGCCGCCTTGACCAGCGCTTCCGGCGATAGCGGCTTGAAGCCGGTGACGTCGTCCGGCGTGATGCGCCCGCCGGCCATGGCGATGATCGCCGCCGCTGAGGTCTCGGCGCCGGCCGCCAGGGGCGCACCGCTTCCCATGGCAATCATCACGAGCACGCGAGGACGCTTGGTGACGCCCTCCAGGCGCGCCGCCACCGCGTCGTGGGCCGTCCGGATCTGGCCGGCCAGGGTCTCGCCGGCCTCCGCCATGTCGAGCGCGGTCGCGACCCGCCGCACCTTGTCAAGCACACCGTCAATGCTGGGGACATCGGGCACCGTGACAATCGGAACGCCCGTGTCGTGCAATTGGGCCACCACCTTCTCCGGGCCGGCGTCCTCGACCAAGAGCAACAGGTCGGGATCAAGCGCCAGGATCGGCTCGGCCGCCAGCCGGCGCATGTACCCCACGTCCGGCAGATCGTCGGCGGCCGGTGGGTGGGTGCTGGTCGCGTCCACGGCGACCAGCCGATCCTCGGCGCCCAACGCGTAGACGATTTCGGTCACCGCGCCGCCGACCGAGACGACCCGGCGCGGCCCCTCCGCGCGCGCCGAGGTGACCGAACCGACCCCCAGAACAAGGGCGGCGAGAAGCAGGGCGCGGGCTACCGCGCCCCCGGTACGACGATCAGGTCTCATGCTGTCCTCACCACGCCAAGCTGTACTGGACCATGGCCTTGAAATTGCGGCCCGCCTCGCTGACGCCGGTGTAGACGCGCGAATAGTCCTCGTCGAACACGTTATCGATGCCCAGGTCGACGCGCAGGCCTTCCAACAGTCCGTCGGACGGCTGATACACGGCATAAAGGTCATGCACGTCGTAGGCGTCGCGCTCCTCGTCCGGGTCGTCCACCTTGTCGAAGTAGCTCGCCAGCTTGGCCCGCCAGCCCACCAGCGCGTCGACCTCCGGCAGCTTCACGCCGGCGTCGAGGGTCACGGTGTTGGGAGTCAGCGCCCCGAGCTTCTCGCCCGTCTCGCTGTTCTCGCCGTCGATGGAGGCGAAGCCCAGGCTCAGGCGGATGCGGTCGGTCTCGTAGCGGCCCTCGATCTCGGTCCCCCACAGGAAGGCGTGCGGAACGTTGGTCGAGGTGGTGGTGCCGTCGCAGGCGCCGGGACGACCAAAGCACTGCCAACCGAGGGCCGGCTGATTGACCGACAAGTCGATGAAGTCCTCGCCCCACTGGCGGAAGTGGGAAACCTTGACGTTCAACATGTCGCGCGGGGCGAACACGTCCTCAAAATCCACTCCGGCGCCGAACTCCACCGTGCGCGTGGTCTGCGGCTTCAGATCCGGATTGGGGATGAAGCGGTTGACGATCGTCGTCGGCCCCATCGGAATCTGGAAGTGGGTGCCGGTCAGGTACATCTCGGTGAAGGTCGGCGCGCGGAACGCCTCGCCGTAGTTGGCGAACACCATGGCCCAGTCGGCGGGCCGATACGTCACGCCGAAGCGCGGCGACAGCCGGCTCTCGACCGTGTCGCTGTCGGCGACATCGCTGGACAGGTCGTAATGATCAAAGCGCAGGCCCGGCAGAAGATACACCTCACCCGGCAGGCCCAGCGGGCGCGTCAGGGTCAGTTCCGCTTGGGCGAACACGCCGGCAAATGTGGCCTCGGCGTCGGGCGCGCCGGCGCGCGGTTGGCCGTTGGTCGCGCCCTCCTGGGTGTCCTGATAGGCCTCTCCGCCATAGGTCAGGGTCAGGTGGGTATCCTCGCCGAACGCGAACCGGCTGCGGTTCTCGGCGCGCAGACCAATGGTCTCCACGGTCCGTTCGAGCAACTCGCCCACCGGGCCGGCGCCCAGGCCGTCCAGCCGCACTTCGTCCACCGTGGTTCGGTTGTAGTAGACGACCGCGTCGAGGTCGATGAGGTTGTCGTCGGGATTGTCGTAGCTGTAGGCAAGGCGGACGGTGTCGTTGCCCGTGGCTTTCTCGACGAGGCCCTGTTGCCCCTCGCCCTGGCCGTTGTTGGGTTCCTCGGCATCATTCGAAAAGTGTGAGAACGAGGCCTCGATCCGGTGGTCCCCCAGGTCGATGCCACCCTTCAGAAGCCCCGACAGAATAGAATCGTCGGCGTCGTCCAGGGTCTCGCCGCTGCCCAGTTCGATCGACCCGGAGGTCCGGCGGGTGACGCTGCCCAACAGATCGACGCCGTCCAGGGGGCGGCCGTAGGCCGTGGTGGTCACGGACCATTCGTCATTGACAGTCTGCCCGCCAAGGCCGGTGGTCACGCCGAACGTTTCACCGGGGTCGAGGTAGTCGTCGACCTCGACCGTGCGAAACGCGATCACGCCGCCGGTACCGCCGCTGCCGTAAAGGGAGGAGGCGGGTCCGCGCAGAACCTCGACGCCGCGCAACAGCGACGGATCCAGGAAGAACCGCCCGTCGTGGCCGCCGTCCAGGGTCTGGCGAGCGCCGTCGAGCAGGATGACCACGTCGGCGCCGGAAAAGCCCCGGATCGACGGCACTTCGCCGGTTCGGCGCGGGCCGCCGGAAAAACTGACGTTGGGCACCAGCTTCAGGACATCGTCCGGCGTCGAGGGCTGAAGGGTGCCCAGGTCCTCGCGGCCGATCACGCTGACCATGCCGGGGTAGGCGAACGGGTCGATCTCGTTCCGTGTCGCGGTGACGGACACCGTCGGCAGGCGCACCGCCCCCGCGGTCGTCGCGATGCTCTCGTCTGTGGTCTGGGCGTGGGCGTGGGACGCCACCATGACACCGCCCAGAAGGCTCAAGGACAGGGCCAGACGCTCAGGTCTGGGCCGTTGACTGTGGACCATCAGTGTCACTCCAACCTGGACCCGCACCGGTTCGGACGGAAGGGGGCCTCGTTGCGCTGTAGAGTGACGAGCGATAATGCGCCGCATTCGCATGTGCAATCAGAATTTGGACCAAATATGTTGATTGTGAGAACAATCACGACAAAAAGCGAAATTAAGAGACCCAACGTGCGAGTTGGGTAAAGAAAGGTATAAGAACATAACTGGCAAAAAAGTCAGTCAATCATTTGGCGGATATCTGGTACGTGTCAAAACCCAGTCCAAAGATGGGTCAATATCCGACATTCGTGCTTGTGTCTCTTGCAGAAAATTCGAGCGTCACACGCATCGGATTGATGGGGCTCATTTGCAGATGCGTCGCATTTGCGTTAACGCCTGGGTGGAACGCGGACCGCAAAGGGCCGCACCCGTTCCGTCCGTCCCAACCCGAGGCGAGGTCCAACCGATGACCGTCACAGTGATTTACGGCTCCGACGCCGGGGCCACACAAGCCGTCGCCAACCGCATCGCCGCGCGCCTTCAGGGCCGCTCCGTCGACATCAAGACGGCCTCCGTCGCGGATTTCGAAACCGCGAGTCTGTTGATTCTCGGCTGTCCGACATACGGGTTGGGCGATCTTCAGTCCGATTGGGACGACCACTATCACCTGCTGGAAGAGGCCAACCTGGCGGGCAAGCGGGTGGCGCTGTTCGGCACCGGTGACCAGTTCACCTATCCCGACACCTTTGTTGACGCCATGGGCATCCTCTACGACACGGTCGTCGAACGCGGCGCCACCGTGATCGGCTTCACCGACACCGGCGGCTACGATTTCACCGCGTCCTTCGCCGAGCGCGACGGTCGGTTCGTCGGCCTCGCTCTCGACCAGGATCAGCAACCGGGCAAGACGGAAGATCGCATCACCAACTGGATCGCGAGCCTCGGCTAGCGCCGATCACACCAGCATGTCGATGCCCCCCGTCGCATAACGACCGGGACGCCACGGGTCGCGGACCGCCCGGGGGATGCATTCCGTCAGGAATTCTGTGTTCCAGGGACCGGCGGCGGTCGCGCCCGTGACGCCGCGGTGCGTCTTGCCCGGCTTATGAACGACGACTCGGCGCCGCCCCTGCTCATCCATGCCGCTGCTCTCGAGTTTCTGGCCTGGCATCTCGACGCCTGCCGGCCCGGCTCCGGGAGCGGGGCCGTGACCGGCTGCGAGCGAAGGCTGCTCATGGCGGCGCGCCTGCCCCCGCCCCCCGAGAGATTACCGATTTTCGTCCTGGTCAACGCCAAATCGGCTTGCGCCAAATTAAAGGTCAATCTAATATACAATACAATTTCCGCTCGCGGAAAACTGGGAAAATGATTGAATCTAATAGTAAAAATTAGGCAAAGGCAACAAAGGGTTGCAATTTTTCACTTCAGGTCAATGCGATGTCTGTCCGGCAGGCAAAACAGGGGGCGATGATGGTGCGTTTCAGCCTAAAGATGCGCATGAGTTTGATCACGGTGGGAATGGTCCTGGCGTCGCTGACCTTGGCGTCCGGGACAGCCTTGGTGTTCACCCGCGCCGCTTTGCACGACAATGCCCTTGAGGTGTCGCGCCAGTCCGCAGAAACAGGTGTGACCACCATAGATCACATCTTGGGAGAAGCCTTGACCGTGGCGCGCGGCAACGCGATGGCACAAGAAACGTTACGCGCCGCCAACCAAACGGAGCGGGCCCTATATGACGCCTTGATGCGTGACCTGTTGACGGGACACCCCGACCTGCTGGGTGTCTGGAGCGGCTGGGAACCCAATGCGTTGGATGGACAGGACGCCGCCTTCGCCGGAACCGAAGGTCATGATGCCAGTGGACGGTACATGTCCTATTGGTATCGTGACGCAGGTCGCATCGACCGCACGGTTTTGTTGGATTACGAAACACCCGGTGTCGGCGATTACTATCTCCGTCCACGTGATGATAATCGCGAAGTCGTCCTTGAGCCCTATTTCTATCCTATTGCCGGGGAAGACACGCTTATCACCTCCCTTGCTCTGCCAATCCGTCATAAAGGTGCCGTTGTCGGCGTCGCTGGCGTCGATATTTCCTTGGGCGCTCTACAAAAACAACTTTCTACGTTGCGTCCCATGGAAACCGGGTGGGTCACGCTGATCACCGACCAGGGCACAATCGTCGCCGACCGCAATCCGGCCATGCTGGGGAAAAATGCCGCCGACGCCGGATACGGCGATGACGCGCTGGCCACAATTACGCACGCACAGCCTTTTGAAAACGAAAATGCCACGGCATTGGATGGAACGCCCTTGTTGCGGGTGGTCCTGCCGGTTTCCCTGGGAGAGACAGACTCGACCTGGGCCGTGGTCACCAACATTCCGCGCGCCACGGCGCTGGCTGCGGTCAATGAAATCACCTGGACCCTGATCGTGCTGGCGTTGATCGTGGCCGCCGTATCGGTTGCACTGTCCTGGTTCTTTGCCCTTCGGATCAGCACACCGATCGTCTCCATCACAGACATCATGAAACGCTTGGCCTCCGGCGATCTGACGGTGACCGTGCCCGACACCCATCGTAAGGACGAGATCGGCGCTATGGCCGCCGCAGTCGAGGTTTTCAGGGAAAACAGCAAGAAAATCGAGGGCATGCAATCCGAGCAGGAGGCTGCGCATCGCCGCAACGCTCGCCGCGTGCAAACCGAAATGTTCGCCCTGACCAACGCGCTCGAACAAGAAGTGCACAGCGCCATCGATATCGTGCATCGGCAATCCACCACGATGCAGAAGGTCGCCAACGATATGGCCCAGGCCGTCAAGCATACCGAGATGGGCGCGGAAGCGGCCTCAGCGGCATCGCAAGCCTCCTCCTCCAGTGTCGACGCCGTGGCCGCGGCCGCTGAGGAAATGGCCGCGTCCATCAGTGAAATTAGCCGTCAGGTCGTCGGCGCCACGCAGATCGCCAACCGGGCCTCGCAGCAAGCCGAGGGCACCAACGCCCATATCGAAGGCCTGGCCGATGTCGCCAACAAGATCGGCGAAGTGGTCAACCTGATCAGCGACATCGCCAAGCAAACGAACCTGTTGGCGCTCAACGCCACCATTGAGGCGGCGCGGGCCGGCGACGCGGGCAAGGGCTTTGCCGTGGTCGCCAACGAGGTCAAGACGCTGGCCAACCAGACCGCCAAGGCTACCGAGGACATCGCCACCCAGATCGGCGACATGCAGGCCGCCACCCGGGATGCGGTGGACGCCATCAAGGGCATCGTCGCCGTCATTGGCGAGATCAACGAGATCACCGTCACGGTGTCCTCGGCGGTGGAGGAACAGACGGCGGCCACCGGCGAAATCAGCGAGAACGCCCAGCATGCTGCGGAAAGCACCCAGAATGCCTCCGACAACATCGCGGCGGTCACCTCCAACGCCGTTGACACCGGGCAGCACGCCGGGGCGGTGCAGCAAGCCGCCGGAGACGTCCTCGAACGGGTCCAGGCGATGCAACGATCACTGGAACGGATCATCCGCGCCGGCAGCGCCGAAGACCGCGAGGCCAACGCCCTGCATACCGTCAACATCGCGGTGACCGTGGATATGGGAACCGGCACCCTTCAGGCCGGCTTGCTGCAGGATGCCGCTCTCAGCGGGGTGGGCACCCTGGATCGCTCCATCTCCGGCGAACGCGGCCAAACTTTCCTTATGGATATTCCCGACGTCGGCCGCCTGAACGGGATCATCGTCGCCACCACCGCCCAGGCCACTCACATCCGCTTGGACATGACCGATAGCGAAGCCCGAACGTTCAAGTCGTTCGTTGATCGGCGGCTTCACAAATCGACAAAGATGTGATGCGGACGACCAAAGAGAACTGGCCGCCGGGGACATATGGACAGGGCGATCCGTGGATCGTCTGCCTGAGACCGGCGTAGATGCCGAGACAGGAGGAGAGACGACCGCGCCGGCCCCTTTGACCAAGCGGCCCCGCAGAGCGGGGCCGTGACGCGCCGCCTTTCAACGCGAAAGTGGCCCTTGCGGCGATCAAAGGCGAGAAGACGCTGGCCGAATTGGCGCAGCAGTTCAACGTCCACCCGAACCAGATCACGGCGTGGCGCAGCCCGGTAGCGAACAACGCCGCAATCGGGGAAGGTGTGCCAAACTGTCATGCAGAACAATTGGTGCGGGTCCGCTCCAATTGTTCCTTTTTCCGGCTCTTGCGGCATTGAATGGCTGCCATGCGACGACCGATATTTAATGACTCCAAGACCCAAAACCGCCATCATGTTCGCGGGCATCCGGGGCATCCTGTCGTTTTCGATCCTTCATGCGAAGTGCCACGGAACGCCATGCCTGCGAGGAGGCATGGTCTGTGGACTGTGTGACCTGTGCGGATCGAAAATGCTCAGCCTTGCCCTTTTTCTTCGTTCATAAGGAGAAGCGGTTATGGCGTTGCGGAAACAGGCTTCTGGGGCGGACACAGACCATGCCCCCCGGGACTCCTTGGCACAGATCGCACCAAACGCTTCAAACGCCTTAGCCGGGCGCGATCAAGCGCGGGCCAATAAGGACGCCGACGCCAAGCGCCGCCAGGCCCGGACCCTCGCCCGCCAACAGCAGGCGGCCGAGAAGATCGCGTCCGCCTCAACAGAGCTGCTCGCCGGTCTGAACGAACAATCCGGCGCCGCCACGGAACTGCGCGCCAGCATGGAGCAGATCGCTTCCGGCGCGGAGGAGGCCAGCAGCGCCGCCCAGGAAAGCCTGAGCGCCGTCACCCAGATCTCGGCCAGCCTGGACGAGCAGGGCCGCACCTCTGAGTCCGCCCGGACCAAGACCGTCCAGCTACAGGACCTGATCGGATCGGTCGCGGACGAAGTCGGGGCCATGGTTGATAATGTCAGCGCGGCCAGCGACCGTCAGAATCAGTCCGTCAAGATCATTGCCCAGTTGGAAACCCGCGCTCAGGAAGTGAACGAGGCCGTCAGTTCGGTGATTCGCATCGCCGATCAGACCAGCCTGCTGGCCCTGAACGCGGCCATCGAGGCGGCCCGGGCCGGCCAGCACGGCAAGGGCTTCGCCGTGGTCGCCGATGCGGTGCGGACCCTGGCCGAGAACTCGGAAAAGAACGCTGGCAACATCCAGGACCAGATCGGCCGCATTCAGGAGAATGTGAAGACCGTCACGGAGGGCATCACCCGCTCGGCCGACATCGCGGCGAAGGAGGCGGAAAAGGGGCAGGAGGTCATCGGCCAACTGTCCACGGTCCGCGCGGAGATGGAGACCCTCAAGGAGGGTGCCGACGCCATCAGCGCGGTGGCGTCCGATTCAGCCGAAGCGTCCATGGAAGCGCAGAAGGGCTCTGAGACGATCGCCTCGGCCGCCGAAGAACAGTCGGCGGCCTGCGAGGAGTCCCTGAAGGCCCTGGAGGAACAGACCCAGGCCCTGGATGCCTGCGTTCAGGCGGCGGAGGCGCTGGAGGCCCTGGCCGAGGACCTGAAGAATTCGTCCAACATCACCAAGAGCGCCGAGGACGTCGCCAGCAGCGCCGAGGAATTGTCCTCGACCGTGGAGGAAATGAGCAAGTCGGCCTCGATGATCCAGACGGCCCTGGGCCAGATCAATAACGGCGCGTCGCAGGCGGCAAGCGCGTCGGAGCAGTCGTCGCGCGTACTGACCCGTGTGCGCGATTCCGCTGTCCAGACCAATGATCGTGCCCAGCAGGCCACCGACATCGGCCAGCGCGTCATCGCCGCGTTGTCCGAGAACAAGGCCAGCGTCGATGGCATGATCAATACGATCAACGAGGCGCTGGAGGACGGGCGCAAGAACCTCGCCACCATGAGGGAGATGGAGGAGATCAGCCAGCGCATCGACAAGGTGGTGGACAGCATCTCCAACGTCGCCATCCAGACCAGCATGCTGGCCGTCACCGGCGCGGTCGAGGCTGCCCGGGCCGGCGAGTTCGGCAAGGGCTTCGCGGTGGTCTCCACCGATATCGAGAACCTAGCCAACGAAGCCATGGAGAACGCCGAACAGATCAAGGACATGGTCAAGGCCATCCAGATCCAGATCCAGACCGTGCGCACCGACCTTCAGTCCATTACCGATGATTCCCTGCAGGAGGTGGAGAAGGCCAAGGCCACCACTAACGCCCTGGTGACCATCGGCCAGGATGCCGAGACGGTGATGCGCGGCAACCAGGAGATCCAGAAGGCCTCCGCCGAAATCGCCACGGCCGTCGAACAGGCCCTGAAGGGGTCGGAGCAGATCGCCGCCGCCGCCGAACAGGCGCTCAAGAGCTCGGAGCAGGCCAGCACCGCCGCCAAACAGCAGTCCCAGGGCGCCGACGAGTTGGCCGCCGCGATCGAGGAGATCGCCTCCATCGCCGACGAACTCCAGAGCAATTCATGACCGCCGCCCGGAACCCCGCCCAAGGCATGGGGCGATGTTTCGTTGAGGCTTGGATGTGGAGGCGATCATGACCCAGGCTGCCGAAGCCATCGACGTTGCGTCTGAACGGACGGACGATGGCGAACGCGGACAGTACGTGAACTTCACGATTGACGCGGAATGCTTCGCGTTTCCGATGCAAACGGTCCAGGAAATCATTCGCGTGCCGGAGACGGTGGCCGTTCCCCTGACAAGCCGCAGTCTCATGGGGCTCGCCAACCTGCGCGGATCCGTCATCCCCGTGCTCAGCCTGCGCGGCCTGTTGGGCCTGACCGAAAAAGAGGCCACCGACGCCAGCCGGGTCTTGGTCATCGACCATGGCCGTCCGGTCGGTCTTGTCGTGGATCGCGTCGCCAGCGTGATGAATGTCGATCGGACGGATGTCGAGGACGCGACCAACATCAAGACCACGCTTGACACCGATGTCCTGGCCGGCGCCGTCAAGAACCAGCAGGGATGGGACCTTGTGCTGCTGCTGGATGCGTCCAAGGTTCTGGACGGTGAGTTCGGCGCCATCGCGGCCTCGTCCGAGGCCGCGAACGACACCGGTTCGGCCCGCAAGGCCGAGGATCGCGGCGACGAGGACGCCGCCGACGACAGCACCCGGCAACTGGTCAGCTTCCTGGTGGACGGCCAGGAGTACGCCTTCCCGATTGCCCGGGTCGAGGAGATCGTGCGGGTGCCCGACAGCATCAGCCAGGTCCCGAACGCGGATCAGGACGTGTTCGGCCTGATCAATCTCCGTCAGCGACTGCTGCCCCTGCTCGGCCTGCGGCGTATGTTCGGGCTGGCGGATACCGAACTCGGCGAGGATACCCGTATCGTGGTCGTTCGATTGTCGGCGACCCAGACCGTGGGAATGATCGTCGACAAGGTGCGCGAGGTTCTGCGTGTCCGACAGGCCGATTTGGATGAGGTGCCGCCGCTTCTCTTCCAGGGTGGCACGGACGGGGAGTTCGAGGCGGTCTGCCGTCTGGATGAGGGAAAGCGGTTGGTCTCCATCCTGTCGGTCGAGGCCATGTTTCATCACCCGGCCGTGCAGCAGGGACTGGCTCAGACGCAGACGCAGACGCAGACGGGAGACACGGCGGTGATCGAAGCCGACGACGCGGCCGACCAAGCCGCGGGGGCAACGCAGGACGACATCCAGTTGGTCGTCTTCCGGTTGGCCGAGGAAGAATACGGCGTCGAGATCAACTCGGTGCAGGAGATCATTCGCCTGCCCGATCAGTTCAGCAAGGTCCCCAAGACGGCCGCCTTCATCGACGGCATGGTCAACCTGCGCGGCGCCGTGTTGCCGGTGGTCGATCTGCGGGTTCGCCTGGGTATGGATCGCCGGGCCGACCGTGATGACCGACAACGGATCATGGTTCTCAATCTGGGAGGGGCACAGACCGGGTTCGTGGTCGACTCCGTGTCTGAAGTGTTGCGGCTGCAAGGATCGGAGATCGAGGAGGCGCCAAGAATGTCGGCCGAGCAGGCCCGCATGATGGGGTCGGTCGCCAACCTGAAAAAGCAGGGCCGCATGATCCTGCTGATCGACCCGCGTTGCCTGCTGGACAAGGGGGAGATCGAACACCTCCATCAGCTTGACAAGACGCCACCGCCCGCGCCGCCACCCGCGCCGGTGGTCCTTCCAACCCAGGCGTCACCCACGGCAGCTCCGGCCGATCCGGGTGGGCAGCAGACCCCGCCAGCCGACCCGGTCCGCAAAACGCCTGTTGAGGACGATGCGGGTGGACGCACCAGCTAGAACCGGTTGAGCCCATGAAAGTCCTGGTGATTGAAGACTCTGCCCTGATGCGGCGGGAACTCCGGAAGATCCTAGGCAAAATCCCGGATGCCGAAGTCCAGACCGCCCGCAATGGAGCGGACGGTCTGGAAGAGATCGAGAAGTTCGACCCCGACGTCGTGACCCTGGACATCAACATGCCGGTCATGGACGGGCTGACCTGCCTCAGCCACATCATGACGCGCTTCCCGCGTCCCGTGGTGATGGTGTCGTCCCTGACCGAAAAGGGCGCGCTGGCGACCTTCGAAGCCTTGGAGATGGGTGCCGTGGACTACATCCCGAAGCCAGACGGCACGGTGTCGCTGAATGCCCAGGTCATGGAACGGGAGTTGATCGCCAAGATCCACGCCGCCATGCGCTCACGTCCGGCCAGAAACCGGGCGCCGTCCGCGTTGATGCGCCGCACGGCCACGACCCTGACTCGTCGTCGATCCGCCCCGGCGACGCGACCGGCCCCGACCGTTGCCCGCCAACGGGCCGAGGGATTGATCCTGATCGGGTCATCGACCGGTGGCCCGTCGGTGGTCGAGGACATCATCCGCTCGTTGCCTCTGGATCTGCCGTGGCCCATCGTCGTCGCCCAGCACATGCCGCCGCAGTTCACCAACACCTACGCCCGGCGCATGAACGACGTCTGCGACCTGACCGTCATCGAGGTTGATCGGCCGCGCGCGGTGGAACCCGGCACCGTCTACATCGGACGCGGCGGCAGCGACGTCGTCCTGACCCGTCGCGCCGGTCGCCTAACGGTCCTGTCGATGCCGCCTGACGCATCAGTACCATGGCACCCCAGCGTTGATCGCATGGTGGATACGGCCCTTGAGCATGTCGATCCCGCCAACATGGTCGGCGTTCTGCTGACGGGCATGGGCGACGACGGCGCGCGGGCCATGACCGACCTGAAAGGCCGGGGCGGCCGAACCATCGCCGAGTCCGAGGAAACGGCCATCGTCTACGGTATGCCCGCCGAACTGGTCGCTCAGGGCGGCGCCACCGAAGTCCTGCCCAATCCTCGCATCGCCCGCCGTGTGCGGGACTGGTGCATGACCCGGGCGTCATTCTGACCGCCGGCCTGACTGGAGGAGATCGCATGCCCCTCAGCCGAACGGACAGCGGCCAAGCGCCCGGCGCGGAGGCGCCCGAGAGCATCGGCACCGTCGATCAGGCCCGCGAGCACCTGGGCGATTCGGACTCCAACGCGCGGCGCCGCGCGGCCAGGGCGTTTGTCGATTTCGGGGGGGACCCGGCGGTGCTGTGTCGCCGTCTCGAAGACGAGGACAACCTCGCCGTGATCGAGTTGGCCATGACGGCCCTTGTGGACGCCGCGACGGGCTCGGACGGTGACTCCGCCGCCCGACGGGACACGGTCGAGGCGCTGATTTCCCTGATGCGGTCAAAGAATGCTTCGGTTCGGGTGCAGACGGTCTCGGCGCTTCAACAGGTGCCGGACGAGACCGCCGCGTTCGTGCCGGCTCTGATGTCCGATCCCGACCCCAACGTCCGCATCTTGACGGCCAACCTGCTGCAAGACTTCGCCCATCCCGACACCCACGCATGGTTGCGCGCCCTCCTGCGCACGGACACGCATGTCAACGTCTGCATGGCGGCGGTGGAAGCCCTCGCCGAAACGGGCACGCCGGACATGGTGGAGGACCTTGATCGATTGGTGGACCGGTTTCCCGACCAGCCCTTCGTCGCGGCCGCTGTTGCCCAGGTGCGCCGCCTGATCGAAGGGAGGTCCGAGCCTGATGGATCATGATGCCCGGCCTACTGCAGACATCCACCTTTCGGACGTGGACTTTGAGCGGTTCCAGGAGTTCTTTTATCGGAAAACGGGAATCCAGTTCGGAGAGAACAAACGCTATTTCGTAGACCGGCGCGTCGCGCAAAGGATGCACGAAACGGGGAGTACGACGTTCCGATCCTACCTCACCTTCGTGAAGTTCGAAGTCGGTCAGCACGAGTTCCAGCGCCTCGTCGACATCATGACCGTGAATGAAACCTATTTCTACCGGGAGGCCTTTCAGTTTGATTGCATGGTCCAGGACGTACTTGGGGAGTGCCTTGTCAATCGCAGGGGTCATGGTCCCCTGCGCATCTGGTCCATGCCCTGTTCGACGGGCGAAGAGATCTATTCCATCGCGCTCTATCTGCTGGAGCGCTGGCCGAAACTCAGGGAGATAGACGTGGAGTTGGTCGGTGCCGACATCAACGAAACGGCCCTGCTGCAGGCGCGCCGGGGACTCTACGGGCCACGCGCGGTGCAGAACCTGCCGGCGTCCATCCTGAATCGCTATTTCACCCCGAAGGACGGCGAAACGCTTGAAATTAAGCAGGACATTCGGGATGCCGTGGACTTCGTGCTCTGTAATATATGCGACAAATTTATACCTCCTACACTGTCAAATTTTGATATCGTCTTCTGCCGCAACATGTTGATTTATTTTGACACCCTGTCACAAAAAAGGGCTGTCGAGAATATTTTCTCTGCGCTGCGCCCTGGGGGGTTTCTGTTTCTGGGGCATTCCGAGTCCATGAGCCGGGTTTCGTCCGTTTTCACGGTGCGGACGTTCGCCGATTCCCTTGCCTATCAACGTCCGCTGTCCTGAGGCGGCCTGGAGGAGACGATCATGGCGAAACCCCGGGTCCTGATCATTGACGATGCCGCGACGGTGCGCGCCTTCCACCGACACCTACTGGAAGGCATGGACCTTGAGGTGGACGAGGCGGTGAACGGTGTGGAGGGTCTGGAAAAGGCCCTCCGCCAGCCCTTTGACCTGTGGCTTGTAGACGTCAACATGCCCACCATGGATGGGATCCGATTCCTGTTCATGGCGCGCCAGAATGACCGCATCCGGGACGTGCCGGCGATCATGATCACCACGGAATCCGAACTTCGCGACAAGACCCAGGCACTGGAGAACGGAGCCAATCTCTTCCTCGTCAAACCGGTGGATCCCGACGTGTTTCGAAGCCGCGTCGCTGTCATGTTGGGACGGAGGGCCGCATGACCTCGCTTCTGACCCGATTCATCAGCGAAGCGCGGGGGCTGCTGGAGCAAGCCTCGGCCGATCTGCTGGCGCTGGAAAAGGCACCGGACGACCAGGAGGTTCTCAACAGCCTGTTCCGCTGCATGCATACCCTCAAGGGGTCGTCGGGCGTGGTCGAGGGACTGGACCCGCTGACCCGCGCCGTTCATGCCGGCGAGGATCTGCTGGATGACTGCCGGGGGGGTAAGCTCTCGTTTTCCGCCAATCTCGCGGATCCGCTGTTCGACACTGTGGATCTGGTGGGGGAGTGGCTGGATGCCCTTGGCGACACCGGCGCGTTGCCGGACGACGCCGGCCGGGTCGGCGCCGCGCTCGCGAACACCCTGCGCGGATTGCGCGCCGACAGCCCGGAGGCGGCGGCGGCCGATACACCCGCGCCAGTCGCGTCGGCCGATCACTGCGACTGGCTTCGGCTGGTTGATCATGGCGTCCGCCGCGACATGTATATCGCGCTGAGCGCGCCCGACGCCGCGCTGATCGCGTTCGAATACGTCCCGGATCCGCAGTGCTTCTTCGTCGGTGACGACCCGCTGTTGACGGCGCGGACCGCGCCCGATCTGGTGTGGCGCGGCGTCGAGCCGGCGAAACCCTGGGACGATGATCTCGCGGCATTCGACCCGTTTGCCTGCAATCTCCGCATGCGCGGCCTTGGCACCGCGTCGCTCGATGCCTACGACCGGCATTTCGCCTATGTCATCAACGACGTGCGCCTGCTCCCGGTGGCCCGGGCGGAGTTGGTGACCCTGGACGGGCCGGTGGCCGGCGCCAAGGTGTTCGAGCCCTTCTCGGAGGATGCGAGGGGCCTCGTGAAGGCCGCCGACTGGGACGGGCTGCGAGCGGCCGTGGCGACGATGCGCAGTGTCGCCGGCGGAACGGACGGGTTCGAGGGCCAGGCCCTGGACTGGCTCGACCTGGTTCTGAACAGCGGGCCCATCGATCCCGCCCTGGTGAACCGTCTGGTGATGGCCATCGCCACCGGGCGCGACGAGGGGGGCGAGACCGGTCCCGCGCCGATGCACCCGTCCACCGACACGCCGGCCGGTCCACCAGGGGAACCGCGCCCGGCTCCGGCGCTGGATCCGACCACCGCCGCCGCCGCCGATATCCTGATGGCTCAGTTGGAGGCGCTGGCGATGCCCATGCCGCCGGACCAGCGCCTAGCCCAGTTGCCGTCCCGTAAGGAGACCCTCGTGCGGGTCCTGACCGCCCTGGACAACATGGAGGCGGTGGAAAAGCTGACAGCGATTGTTCACCAGGCGCGACGCGAGGAGGATGCGGTCCTGCTGGCCGAGGTGGCGCGGGACATGCTGATGGATCTCGGCGTGCTCGAACCGGACGCTGAGACCGCCAGCGTCGCCCCCGCCAACGTTCCATCCGGGGGGGCGCCGACCGCCCGCAAGCCGGCCGAGGCGCCGTCAACCGCCGACCGGCGCGGTCGTAGCACGAAGCCGAAACTGCGGGAAATCAAGGTCGACCAGGAGCGCATCGACAGTTTGATGGATCTCGCCGGCGAATTGGTGGTGGCCAAGAACGCGCTGCCGTTCCTGGCCCGCCGGGCGGACGTCGAGTTCGGCGTGCGCGATCTGGCGCGCGAAATCAAGGGACAGCACCAGACCCTCAACCGCATCGTCGAGGACCTCCAGGGCGCCGTCATGCAAGTGCGCATGGTGCCCGTCTCGGCCGTGTTCGGCGCCTTCCCGCGCTTGGTGCGCGACTACGCCCGCAAGCTGGACAAGAAGATCCGCCTGGTGGTCGAGGGCGAGGATACCGAAGCCGACAAGAACGTGATCGAGGACCTGTCGGACCCCCTGATCCACCTGATCCGCAACAGCATCGACCACGGCCTGGAACCGGCCGACGAACGCGTTGCGGCGGGGAAGTCCGAGGAAGGCACCATTGAACTGCGCGCCTATCAGGAAGAAGACCGCGTGGTGATCGAGGTCAACGACGACGGTCGCGGCATCGACGCGGACAAGCTGAAGGCCAAGGCCATCGAGAAGGGCGTCATCACCGCCGAGGCGGCCGCCGACCTGTCGGAGACCGACGCCCTCAATCTCATCTTCGCCCCTGGCTTCTCCACCGCCGAGAAGGTCTCGGACCTGTCCGGGCGGGGCGTGGGCATGGATGTGGTCCGGGTGGCGCTGGAACGGGCCGGGGGGACCATCAAGGTGTCCAGCACGCTTGGTCAGGGGACCCGGGTCCGTCTCAGCCTGCCGCTCGCCATGGCCATCAGCCGCGTGATGATGACCACGCTGGCCGATCAGCCGTTCGGCATTCCCATGGATTATGTGGTCGAAACCGTGCGGATCCGCCGCTCCGATATCCACCACATCAAGGACCGCGAAGCCACCGTTCTGCGGGGACGGGTGGTGCCCTTGCGGCGCTTGCGCTCCCTGCTTGGCATCGAAACGGTCATCGACGTGTGGGATAGCGGCGGCGTCCTGGAAGAGGCCGTTCTGGTGGTCAACGACGGGTCAGGTCACACGGGCTTGGTGGTCGATGACTTCGAGGAGAACGTCGAGGTCATCCTCAAGCCCATGGAAGGGATCATGGCCCGCTTCGGTCACTACTCTGGCACGGCGCTGCTGGGGGATGGACGGGTCCTCCTCGTGCTCAACCTGCGGGAAATCCTGAAATGGCCCTAGACCTGAAAAAGACCGTGGCCAACCTTTCCGGCACTGTCACGGTGCAGGAGGCGGAACCGCTTCTGGAATGGCTGCAAGCCACGCCGAAGGGCAAGCTGAACCTTGCCGACTGCGAGCATCTTCACGCGGCTGTGCTCCAGGTGATCCTGCGCACCGGGGCAACGATCCAGAAGGAACCAACCGATCCGGACCTGACGACATGGCTGAAGAGCGCGGGCGCGTTATGACGGCCTCGGACAAAGCCATCGTCGCCGTGGCAAACCGGAAAGGGGGGACCGGCAAGACCACCACGACCGTCAATCTGTCCGTTGAGTGGGCGCGGCAAGGATGGCGCACGTTGGTGATCGACCTGGATTCTCAGGGGCACACCGGCCTGGGGCTGGGCGTGGACGGTGCGGCCAACCCGGCGGCGACGGTGCATCATCTGTTTCGAGACCCCGCTGTGCCCCTGGAAACCCTGTGTTCGCGGACGGAGGTGGAGGGGCTGACGGTCTGTCCGGCCGACCCCGGCTTCGATGGCCAGATCGCGGGCGCCGTCGATCCGTTCCTCCTCCGACGCTGCCTGGAACAGGCGGACGCGCCTCGCTTTGACCGCGTGGTGATCGACACGCCGCCAACCAGTGGTGCCGCGCTGCTCATCGCCTTCGTGGCGGCGACCGGCATTCTGGTCCCGTCGCCCCCGGACTTCCTCGCCGCCGAGGGCATCCGCCAGCTCAGCCAGCTCTTCTATACGGTGGCCACCCGCCACAACCCGGACCTGACCCGCTTCGCCATCCTGCCGGTCATGCATGACCCGCGTTTGCGCATGCATAGGACCGTGATGCAGGATCTGGAGCGGCAGTTCGGACGAACGCGGATGCTGCGCGGTATTCGAACGGACATCAAACTGGCCGAGGCGTTCGGTGCCGGACAACCGATCCAGGTGTTCAACCGCCGCAGCCGGGGTGGTCTGGACTATCACCTGCTGGCCGAGGAACTTGACGCCGCCTGGTCCTGGGCGCCCGCCATAAAGAAGGATGCTGTTCATGAAATCGGTTCTCCTGGTCGATGACTCCGACACGATCCGGGCCAGTGTTTCGGATATCCTGACCCGCAACGGCCTGAAGGCCGAAACCGCCAAGGATGGCAAGGACGCGCTTGGGAAGCTAAACGGGTTCAAGGCTGATCTGATCATCACCGACCTCAACATGCCGGTCATGGACGGCCTGGCGCTGATCAAGGAGATCCGGAAGCTGCCTGCATACCGCTTCACGCCGGTGCTGATGCTGACGACCGAATCGCAACAGGCCAAACGGGATGAGGCCCGCGCCGCCGGCGCGACCGGTTGGCTGGTCAAGCCGGTCAAGCCCGATGACCTGATGGCCGTGGTGCGAAAAGTGGTGCCCGGGGCATGACGACTCGCGATGCCCTCAACGGCGGAGCCGGCCTCCGGGTTTCCGTCGGCGCGATCCTGGCCGCCGTGGCCGGTCTGGTGTTGCAGGTTCTGGCGGTCCTCGCCGCGTCATCCTGGATGGCTTGGCTGTCCCTGCCGGCGACAGCCCTGATCGCGGGCGCGGTATGGATGGCCGCGCGACACCAGGAGCGGGCCGGTGATCCGGCAGAGAGCCTGACAACCGGGAGCGCTGCCGGGGGGATCGCGCCTCGTGTCGGGAATGCGGGCCCTTCTCCCGTGGACGCCGTCCGTCCGCCGGTTGAGACCCAGGATCCTCCGCGTGGGATCATTACCGACCTGACGGGCTTCGAGGAATTCCGCCGTATCATCTCGACGCATATCGACCGGATCAACGGCAACACCGATACCGCCGCGATGGACATCCTTGCGGATCTTCGCGCCATTGAGACGGAGGTCAACGATCTGCTGGCTCACCTGCAGAACACCGATGCGACCCATTCCGTTGAGGACGTTCTGCGCAAGACAGAGCAACAAGCCGCCGCCAACCGCGACGACATTGCCCGTTTCCAGGACAAGGAGAGCGAGCTCAATCACATGGCGGAGCGCCGCGTCGAGGAGATCAGGTCCGAGGTGTCCAGCCTGGACACGCATCTCGAGGGCATCCGGGGCATTGCTCAGTCAACCCGCATGCTGTCGATCAATGCGGCCATCGAGGCCACGCGGGCCGGTGAACGCGGTGCGGGGTTCAATGTCATCGCATCCGAAGTCCGCGAGCTCGCCCATCGCTCGGCGGATTTGGCCAAGGCCATCTCCGAGGGCCTGCGCACGCTGGAATCCCAGTTGGATGCGTCGTTCCGCGACATCGTGTTTGATCGGATCGCGACCGAACAGGCGATGCTGGATACCCTCAGCGAGGGCATTACGGACCTGACCGCGACCCTGGAGGACCTGATCGCCCACCAACGGGAAACCCTGCTGACGGCCCAGCAAAAAGGCGAGCGTCTCGCGCCCAGCGTGGTCAACCTGATCGGATCCATCCAGTTCCAGGACATCACCCGCCAGCAGCTCGAGAACGTCGGCAAGGGCGTGGTCGCGGTTGAAGGTCTGCTGGGCGACATCGCGACGGCCCTGGACCGCCCGGATCGCGGGCGCGCCTACGCCCCCCGGCTGCACACGGTTCTGGATACGATGTTCCATTCCTACGTCATGGAGGCGGAACGGGCGGCGCATCATGGCGGGACAGCCCTCTCGGACACCACCGTGGAGGATCCGCCGGCGATCGAACTGTTCTGAACGCGGGTTCGGCGTACAGCGTGGACCAGAGGAACTCGGTGCAAAGGGTATTGAATTGCCGAGCTTTTTTCTGAGTTTCGCGCGGCGAAAAACCCCAGTGCACCTGTTGTTTCGTGAGAGAGCCTAAAAAACAGGAAAAACGGCAGCCATATTCTCTCTCGAGGAACTGATCCGAAGCATGCTGGTTGCTGTCGGCATTGTCTCTGGCATCAGTCTCGCCTTTAGGGCGCTTTCCGTTCACTCTGGATCATACCCGGCCTTGACGAAGTCGTTGGCGCATTCGGCAGGGGATACGGCGTCGAGGGCTTCGGCGCCGTCATGCTCTCCAGCCGGAGCGCCGCGACCAGGGTGGTGGTTTTCCAGTGACCATGCGGGACCGCCGCCCGGCACCGCTCTCCGCGCGGGGACCGGCCGTGGCGGCGGGCCGTGTCCAGATCGGGGTGCGCCTCGAACCAGGCGAGGTGCCGGCCCATTACGTCCTCGCGCCCCTGTTCGGCTGCGCGCGCCGTCTTTTCTTCAGTGTCAGGCCGTGACGCGCGAACAACCGCCACAGGGTGCTGGCCGCCGGCCGGACACCCGTCATGCACGGGCCCATCGGGTCGCGCTGGAGACGCTGACCCCAAACCGGGCCGCCGTCTGGCGTCGTGATGCTCCGTCTTCAACGGCACGGATAACCCGGACGCGGCCATCCTCGGAAAGCGATCCCGCCATGCCTGCTGGCCTCCTTCCCCCCCGCAGGACTCTTGAATCACATCCGCGCCGCCAGGGGAAACCCAGCCGAGTCAAATCGTTTGGATTGCACTCTAGTGCAGCGACGCATTCAAGGGATTCCCCTAGAATGCAGACGTCGCTGCACAAAACATTGTTTCTCGTGCACTTTCGATCCAGACAAAAGAATGCAGGCTGCATCTTTTGTCTGGATCAGTGTACTAGCGTTCCGCCAACGCCCGCGCTGCTGTCTGGACCAGTTTGAGCGCGGTGATGGGCTTCTCAAGGAAGGCATCGACGCCGGCGGCCTTCGCCATCTCACTGAATCCCGGTTCGCCGTACCCGCTGATCATCACGATGGGCGTGGTCACCCCGCGTCCGCGCGCCTCGCGCACGAACTCCAGCCCGTCCATGCCGTCCATGCGCCAGTCCACCAGGATCAGCGTCGGGACCGCCTCCGCCAGGGCCGCAAGGCCCTGATGGGCGTCGTCCACCAGGGTGATGGAAGGGCAGCCCAGCCCCTTCAGGATGGTGCGCAGAATGACCTGGAAGTTCTGGTTGTCATCCAAGACCAGCACCGACATGGAGGAGAAATCCAACGGCGCCGGCCCAGGGGCCTGATCCTGGTTGGCCGGCGGCGCCATGGAGTCGGGCACGGCGTCAAAGGAAATGGCGGCGGCCTCGCGCATCGCCTCGGGATGTTCGATGACGGCCGAGCGGTAGCGGAAGTCCTGCTTCAGGATGTGATCGATCAACCAGGAGCGCAGGAACTCCATGACCTCGCGGGCGTTCACCGAACCGGGATTACGGAGATACTCGCTGCGACTCTCGCGGGCGCGCTGGGACAGTTTCTGGTGCATCTCGCGGTGCAGGGCCAGTTCCGGGAAGCCGGCGGCCTGCATCAGCCTTTCCTCGCGCGCGAAATGGTACTGCGTGTAATCGACGAGGGTGTTCAGAACGCTCCCCAGGGTGGAGGCCTCCTCCTCCGCCCCGATACAGTCGTAGGCCTGATTCAGCAGGTCCACCAGAACCCTGTGGTCTCGGTCGATGAGGTCGATTCCGGTTTCGAGGTCCTTGCCCCAATTCACATAAGCCATGGCTGAGTGTTCCGCCCCTAAAGGTTTCGGCCTTGCGCCGGTTCACGGCTCCACTTGCGTCACATCGCGCACCGCGCCCATATCGGCGCTGGTGGTTAGGGCCGCGTAGGCCCGCAGCGCCGGCGAGACCGCGCGCGTCCGTGCCGCCGGGCGCCATGCGGCGCTTCCCTTCGACTCCATGGCCGCGCGGCGCCGCGCCCATTCGGCCTCTTCGACGCGCGCGCCGATGGTCCGCCCCGGAATGTCGATGTCGATGATGTCACCCGGCTCCACCAGGGCCAGCCCGCCGCCGGCCGCCGCCTCGGGCGAGGCGTGACCGATGGACAGCCCCGACGTGCCGCCGGAAAAACGCCCGTCGGTGACCAGGGCGCAGCTCTTGCCCAGGCCCATCGATTTCAGATAGCTGGTCGGATACAGCATTTCCTGCATGCCGGGGCCGCCCTTGGGGCCCTCGTAGCGGATCACCACCACGTCGCCGGCCTTGACCTCGCCGCCCAGGATTTTGGCCACCGCCTCCTCCTGGCTTTCACAGATCACGGCCGGGCCGGAGAAGCGCAGGATGGAGGCATCCACCCCGGCGGTCTTCACGATGCAGCCGCGCTCGGCCACGTTGCCGTACAGGACCGCCAGTCCGCCGTCGGCGGAAAACGCGTGCGCGCCCTCGCGGATCGCGCCGCTGCTGCGGTCGAGGTCCAGGTCGTCATAGGACCGGTTCTGCGAGAACGCCTCGACGGTGCGCACGCCGCCCGGCGCGGCCTTGAAGAAGTCGCGGACCTCGGCGTCGTTGCTGACGCGGATGTCCCAATGCGCCAGCGCCTCACCCAGGGTCGCGCTGTGCACGGTCGGCACGGTGGTGTCGAGCAGGCCCAGCCGGCCCAACTCGCCCAGGATGGCCATGATGCCGCCGGCGCGGTGAACGTCCTCCACATGCACGTCGGGCACCGAGGGTGCGACCTTGCACAGGTTCGGCGTCGAGCGCGACAGGCGGTCGATGTCGTCCATGGTGAAGGGGATCTCCCCCTCGCGCGCCGCCGCCAGCAGATGCAGGACGGTGTTGGTGGACCCGCCCATGGAAATGTCCAGGCGCATGGCGTTCTCGAACGCGGCGCGGCAGGCGATGGAGCGCGGCAGCACGCTGGCGTCGTCCTCGTCGTACCAGCGCCGGCACAGATCGACGATGCGCCGGCCGGCCTCCAGGAACACGTTGCGCCGCCGCGCGTGCGTGGCCACCAGGGTGCCGTTGCCGGGCAGGCCCAGGCCCAGCGCCTCAGCCAGACAGTTCATCGAGTTGGCGGTGAACATGCCGGAGCACGATCCGCAGGTCGGGCAGGCGGAGCGCTCGTACGCCGCCACCGCCTCGTCGCTGGCCGTGGCGTCGGCGGCATGCACCATGGCGTCGACCAGATCGACCGCGCGCTCCTGGCCGTCCACCACCACCTTGCCGGCCTCCATCGGCCCGCCAGAGACGAACACCACCGGGATGTTCAGGCGCATGGCCGCCATCAGCATACCCGGGGTGATCTTGTCGCAGTTGGAGATGCACACCAGCGCGTCGGCGCAGTGGGCGTTGACCATGTATTCGACGGAGTCGGCGATCAGCTCGCGCGACGGCAGGCTGTACAGCATGCCGCCATGGCCCATGGCGATGCCGTCATCAACGGCGATGGTGTTGAATTCCTTGGCGACGGCCCCGGCGGCCTCGATCTCGCGGGCCACCATCTGGCCCATGTCCTTCAGGTGAACGTGACCCGGTACGAACTGGGTAAACGAGTTGGCAATGGCGACGATCGGCTTGCCGAAATCATCGTCGGTCATGCCCGTCGCGCGCCACAGGCCGCGCGCTCCGGCCATGGTGCGGCCGTGCGTGCTGGTGCGGGAACGAAGCTCGGGCATGGCGGGACCCCCTCATTGGCCGGTAAACATCGGTCCCACCTTGTACATGACCGGCCGCGCGTGGCAAGAGCGCGCGGTGAAATGCGCAGGGACGTCCGCCCCTCACCCCTCCTTCATGCGCAGGGCCTCGATGAAGGCGGACTGGGGGATCTCCACCTTGCCGAACTGGCGCATGCGCTTCTTGCCCTCTTTCTGCTTCTCCAACAGCTTCCGCTTCCGCGTCACGTCGCCGCCGTAGCACTTGGCGGTCACGTCCTTGCGCATGGCGGAGATGGTCTCGCGCGCGATCACGCGCCCGCCGATGGCGGCCTGCAGCGGGATCTTGAACATGTGCCGGGGGATCAGGTCCTTCAACCGCTCGCAGATCTGGCGGCCGCGGAACTCCGACTGGGTGCGGTGGGCGACGAACGACAGCGCGTCCACCGGCTCGTTGTTGACCAGGATGGAGACCTTGACGAGGTCCGACGGTGTGTATTCCGACATCTCGTAGTCGAAGCTGGCGTAACCGCGCGAGATCGACTTCAGCCGATCATAAAAGTCGAACACGATCTCGTTCAGCGGCAGCTTGTAGACCGCCATGGCCCGCGCGCCGGCATAGGTCAGATCGAGTTGCTCGCCGCGCCGCTCGGTACACAGCTTCAGAACCGGTCCGAGGTACTCGTCCGGGACGATGATGGTGGCCTTGACCCACGGTTCCTCGATGGAGTCGATGGTCACCGGGTCCGGCATGTCGGCCGGGTTGTGAAGCTCCAGGTAATCCCCGTTGGTCAGGTGCATCTTGTAGACCACGCTGGGCGCGGTGGTGATCAGGTCGAGGTCGAACTCGCGGCTCAGGCGCTCCTGGATGATCTCCATGTGCAGCAGACCCAGGAAGCCGCAGCGGAAGCCGAAGCCGAGCGCCGCCGAGGTCTCCATCTGGTATTCGAAGCTGGCATCGTTCAGGCGCAGCTTGCCGAGGCTGTCGCGCAGGGTCTCGAAGTCCGAGGTGTCCACCGGGAACAGGCCGCACCACACCACCGGCACCGACGGCCGGAAACCCGGCAACGGCGTCTCGCACGGCCGGCGGTCGTCGGTGAGCGTATCGCCCACCTGGGTGTCGGCCACCGACTTGATGCCGGCCATGATGAAGCCCATCTCGCCGGCCGACAGGGTCTCCGTCTCGACCAGCTTGGGCGTGAACATGCCGACCTTGTCGATGGGGTGCACCGCGCCGGTGCGCATCATGCGCATCTTCATGCCCTTGCGGAACGTGCCGTCGATCACGCGGACCAGCGTGATGACGCCCAGATAGGGGTCGTACCAGGAATCGACCAACAGCGCCTTGGGCGGGTTTTCCACCTCGCCCTGGGGCGGCGGCAGGCGCTTGACCAGCGCCTCCAGCACGTCGGTCACGCCCTGGCCGGTCTTGGCGGAGATGGGCAGCGCCTCCGAAGCGTCGATGCCGATCACGTCCTCGATCTGCTCCTTGATGCGGTCGGGCTCGGCCGCCGGCAGGTCGATTTTGTTGAGGACGGGGACAATCTCAAGATCGTTCTCAAGCGCCAGATAGACGTTGG
Source organism: Rhodospira trueperi (assembly GCF_900101965.1). GTDB lineage: Bacteria > Pseudomonadota > Alphaproteobacteria > Rhodospirillales > Rhodospirillaceae > Rhodospira > Rhodospira trueperi. The sequence goes on from NZ_FNAP01000019.1 coordinate 38,467, forward strand.
CGAGGGTCTGCGCCTCCACCCCCTGTGAGGCGTCCACCACCAGCAGCGCACCCTCGCACGCGGCCAGCGAGCGCGAGACTTCGTATGAGAAGTCCACGTGTCCCGGCGTGTCCATCAGGTTGATGGCGTAGGTCTTTCCGTCGCCGGCCTGATAGGTCAGGCGAACCGTCTGCGCCTTGATGGTGATACCGCGCTCGCGCTCGATGTCCATGCTGTCGAGCACCTGCTCCTTCATCTCGCGGTCGTCCAGCCCGCCGCACATCTGGATCATGCGATCCGCCAGCGTGGATTTGCCGTGGTCGATGTGCGCGATGATGGCGAAGTTGCGGATGTGCGAAAGGTCGGTCATGGATGGTTGAGCCCAAGGAAGAGTTGTGCCGCCAACTGCCAGCGGACGGACAATAGGAGTGATCGGGGTTCAGTTCAACACAACCGATCCCGGGTTCGTGACACTGGTGTGATCGAACGGGGGCGATGGAGCACTTCATTCGACACGCCGTTAAAATTTCAGTATGGTTTCGCGTATATCTTTTGGCATAGTCGATGGTTCGGAGGCATGGCGCGACCCCTTTTCGCTCCCACTGTCTCGTCCCCTGACCCACAACAGGTGCGCGGAATGGCGCCGTCCGACGACGAGCAAACGCAGACCGAGGCGATCGACGCCCCCTATCTTCTGGCGCTGGCCCGACAGAAGACGGTGGCCTCACGCAATGCCCTGGCGGAGGTGATCGCCGGCCTGTTCGGCAAGGGCGCCGACACCCTCAATGACCGCGAATTCGCGCTGATGGCGGATATCCTGCGCCGTGTGCTCAAGGAAATCGAGATCTCGGTGCGGCGGCGCATCGCCGCCGGCTTCGCCAGCCGGCCGGACGTCCCGCGCGATCTGTTGACCTTCCTGGCCAACGACGAGATCGACGTGGCCTATCCGGTGCTCAGCCAAAGCCCGGTGCTGCGCGACGCGGACCTGATCGAGGTCATCCGCAACCGCACCCTGGAACACCAACTGGCCGTCGCCGTGCGCTTCGAGGTCAGCGAGGCGGTGTCGGACGAACTGGTCAACACCGGCAACGAGACCGTCATCACGGAACTGCTGAAGAACCCGGACGCGCGTATCTCCCGGGCCACCCTGGGCTATCTGGTGGAACAGTCGCGGCGGGTCGGCGGATATCGGGAGCCCATCCTGTCGCGCCGTGAACTGCCGGAGGATTTGGCCAAGCGCATGGTGCTGTGGGTCTCGGCCGCGCTGCGCAAGACCATCGTGGATCGGTTCGATCTGGACCCGATCGAGGTCGATGAGATGATCGAAAAGGCGGTGCTCGAACCCGACTCAGCGGATGCCGACTCGGAAACGGGGGCGACCACGGCCGCCGAGCGTCTGGCGGACGAACTGAGCGCGGCCGGGCGCAACGACGCCGACTTGATGATCTCGGCGTTGCAGAACGGCGAGGTGTCGCTGTTTGTCACCCTGTTTGCGCGCGCCGCCCGCATGCGGGAGATTCTGGTGCAGCGGATGCTGTTCGAGCCGGGCGGCGAGGGGCTGGCCATCGCCTGCAAGGCCCTGGGGTTGGCGCGCGAGGACTTCTCGGTGATCTTCCTGTTCTCGCGCAAGGCTCGGCCGGTCTCGGCGACGGTGCTGCGCGACGAACATCAGTCCGTGATGGCCCTGTACGACCGCATGACGGCCGAGGTCTGCCGCAAGGTTCTCAACCGCTGGCAGCGCGATCACAATTACCTCAAGGCCCTTCTGGCCGTGGACTTCACGGAATCCAGGGGCATGGAGGCGGCCCTGCCGACAAACTCCCTGGATTCGGCCTGACGCGGAGCCCCATTGAAACGTGCGCAATCCGGCAAACTGGCTCGTAGGTTGGGGTGAGCGGAGCGAACCCCAACATCGTTCGACTCCGTTGGCCGGATCCGTTGGGGTTCGGGGTGTTGCCCCTCGCCCCAACCCACGGAGCGGCGACCGACGCGCGCGAACCCATCCAAGATCTCTCGGAAGAGGTGCCGCCGACGTCGCCGACTCTGATCGATGAAACAGGTGGCCCCAGGACGCCTGCCGCCCATCGACATCCCGGCGGCTATCCTTCGGCCAGCCGCCCTACAACAGGCGCCAGTTTCGTTCTTGAAGGGGCGGGGCCGTCCCCCGGGATGACGGAATGACCTCCACACCCGCCTTGCCGCAGGTGATCGGCCCGCATGAGGGGCGAGAACTGGACTTCATGCTGTCCGGCGAGAAGCCGCTGGCCCTGTTCTGCGACATCGTTCCGTCGCCTTATGAATGGCCGGACGCGCTGTTCGAACCGCATGTGTCATCGGGCCGACTGGTCCAGAAAGACATGCTGGCAGAGACACCGGATGGCCGTCACACCGTCCGGCATCTCTACTACGCCCCGCCCCAAGAGGCCTGGCGGATCGACGAGGCCCATGCCCTCGCGTCGAAACACTTCGACTCCTGGTGCGACGAGGCCGCCGAGGTCTGCGCACAGCTTGGTCGCTTGCTGGGGTATCGCGAGGACGACATCCGGCGGTTCATCGCGTGGACGGAGCAGACCCAGCGGGACCGACGCGGGTCTTCGCTGGATCAGACACCCGGTCCACAGACCTCGATCAGAACCGCTCCAGACGAATCACCTGGATGTCGGAGACACAAACCACCCCGGGCCAGCTTTCCAGAATCGGCGCCAATCCCTCCAGCAGGGCCTCCGCCTTCTTCGGGCGGGTCAGCACCACGACCTGCACCATGTGCTGGGCGTCGACCGGCATGTCGTCCTGCCAGGCGCCGTCCAGGCCCCGCCCCTCCAGGGTTGGGATGACGGTATAGCGTTTGGCTCCGCACTCCTGGATGAGTTGGACCACCTGCTTGAGCTGCGGCTTTTCGATGAACATTTCAACTTTCTTGACGGTATGCGTCAGCATGACCCCATTTCCCTCTCCCGTGTGTCCGTGCTGTACCCGGCGACGGACAGGCCGGCGGGGCAGCGTATCACACGATCCCTGCGAAGACGTACCCCATCCCACCCCCTCGTCGGCGGCGGGGTCGGCCAAGGGCTGCGACCGGATCGCGACCACGGCAACGAGTCCAGGTTAATGAACCGGGTCTGCAATGAGCTGGGCAATGACGGCGGGGTCCCAGCCTGCGACCTTGCGGGTAGTCTTGATGGATCGCTTGCCGCGTCCGGCGCGGATGATATTGAAGGCGAAGCGGCGCACGAGGGCCATGTTCTGGGCGCCGTGCCCCCGTCGCAGTCGCGACTGATCCTCC
>NZ_FNAP01000004.1 GCF_900101965.1 Rhodospira trueperi
CGCCTGAAGGACCTCCTGCGGCGGCACAGGGGCATCGCCACCAAGTACCTCGACAGCTACCTGGCGTGGTACCACCTCACCGTTCTGCCTCAGCTCCCGTCACCAAGATCCATCCTGGCCTGTGTCGCCGGGCTCATCTCACCCAAAGATCCAATCTGCATAGCTAACGCTAATTGAGCCTAGAATAAAGAACGAATGGGATCGGTGTGAAGCGGCGCGGTGGCGGGGATCGGACCGGCGGTCATCGTAATCGTCGCTGACCGGCCAAGGTAATTGTCGGCGAACACAGCCGGACAGGCCAGAACCGGTCAGGCCCTGTCGTACCAGTCTGCTTTTGTCCTGACTCTTGAGAACAAAAGCTCTGCGCCGCTTCGCGGTGCCAGAGCAGAGCAGAGCAGGATGCGCGTCAGCATCAATAATGCTAACTCATCACGGGGATGATCAACGCCTGCTATGGGAGCACGAGACGGGCATGAAGATCCTGTTGGCCGAAGACGATGAGACGACGGCCCAATTCGTTCACAAGGCTCTGATGGAAAAGGGGCACTCGGTCGATCTGGTTTCGGATGGCCGGGATGCCCTGAGCTATTGCCTCTACAACACCTGTGATCTGGTCGTGCTTGACCGCACCATGCCAGGGATGGACGGCCTATCCGTGTTGAAGGCTCTGCGGGCGGCCGGGTCCTCCACCCCCGTGTTGTTCCTGACCATTCTGGGGGATGTCGACGAGCGGGTCGAAGGCTTGCTGGCCGGAGCCGACGACTACCTGGTGAAACCGTTTCATGTCTCGGAGTTGCTGGCCCGCATCACGGCCCTGAACCGCCGCCCACGGGACACCGAGCAACGCACCTGTCTGGTCGTGCATGACCTTGAACTGGACCTGCTGACCCGAACGGCCACGCGCCAGGGGGTCGTGATCGAGCTGCAGTCCAAGGAATTCGCTTTGCTGGAAATTCTGATGCGCAATGAAGGCCGCGTCATCACCCGGTCCATGCTGCTGGAACAGGTATGGGACTTCAACTTCGATCCCAAGACCACCGTCGTCGAGACTCACATCAGCCGCTTGCGAGCCAAGATCGACAAGCCGTTCGACGTGCCGTTGCTGCAAACGATCCGCAATCTGGGGTACTCGATCCATGCTCCCCGGTAACGTCTTTTCCGGCGCGCCGTTCAAGACCGCGCTCTGGATTCTCGCGGCCGCATGCCTTGCGCTGACTGTCACAGGGGCGGCGGTGTTCGGGATCGTGCGCTCCACCCTCTATGAGCAACTGGGTGCGCAGATCCTCGACGACACCATGCTGTTGCGGGACATTTACCAGACCGGCGGCCCTGCGGCCCTGACGGAAGCCGTGAAACAGTTCGAGCAATCGGCCGCGCCTGTCGGTGAGGCCATTGGCGTCTTCGCGCTGACCGGCGAGAGACTGAGCGGAAACATCCTGAAGATGCCGGAGATCGTCGGCTGGGGGCCGCTGTTTCCCCGCCCGCATGGACTTGACCCAAGCGCGGCGTTTTACGGCAATGTCAGCGTGCTTGGCGATCGGGTGCTGGTCGTCGGCCGTGATTTGGGCCTTGTCAGGACAGTCCAGACCCGGCTTCTGCGCGCCCTCGTCGGCGCCGGGGCGGCGGTTGCCCTGCTGTCTCTCCTGATCGGCTATGGAGCCAGTCGGGGCGTGTACCGCCGTCTTGCCGAAATGGCGGCCGCGCTGGAAGAAGTGTCCAAGGGGCGAACCGAAGTCAGATTGCCGATGACGGCCGGAAACGACCAGATCGACCGCATATCGCGCCAGATCAACGGCCATCTCGATCACCTTGCCACCCTGATCGACAGCACCCGCCACTCGATGGCGGCCATCGCGCACGAGTTGAAGACACCGCTCAATCACGCCCATGTTCTTTTGCAAAACGCCGCCCTGGCCACGAACGGCCATACCGATCCGGACGCCCTGGAACACGCCCGACAGGAGGTGAGCAAGATCAGCGGCATCTTTGACACCGTTTTGCGGATCTCCCGGCTCGATGCGGGCGCGGACCAGACCAATCTGGCGCCCGTATCGGTCGCCGACATCATGCAGGACATCGCCGCGATCTATGCCCCGGTGCTGGAAGCCAGCGACCAGAGTCTGCACTGCGACCTCGATGGCGCCCGAGACGCCCGGATCCTGGGTGATGTGCGGATGTTGCGCCAGATGCTGGCCAATCTTGTGGAGAACGCCAGCCGGCATTGTCCGGCAGGGACGTCCGTCTTCCTGCGGGTGCTTGCCTGCGAGAGCGGCATGGTGCGCCTGGAGGTTGCGGACACGGGGCCCGGAATACCGCCCGAAGCCCGCACCGAGGCGCTGAAACCGTTCGTCAGGGTCCGACGCCACCTCGGACCGGAGGGCACCGGGTTGGGCTTGGCCCTGGTCGCTGCCATCGTCGCGCGACATGGTGGAACCATCGCGCTGTCGGACAATGCGCCCGGGCTCATTGTGCGGATGTCCTTTCCCGCCTGCGATGTCTGACGTGGGCGGCTTCGGCGGCAGGGCCACGAGGCGTCGTGTGCCCGGGACCCCGACCGAAGGAACCGAGGCAGCGTGACTTGACGTGCGCACTTGTCAAATTTGTAAAGTTGGCGAAAAGGCGCTGGCAGGAATGGGATCTATGGTCATGGTGTTCCGCGCTGGAACACAGTCTCTCACCCCAACAAGGACTGCGACCATGAAGACCCTGAAAACCATTTCCGCCTTGGCCCTCGCGGGGACCATGATCGCCTTGCCGGTCGTCAACGCGACCGCCCAGGCCGCGGGCGCGGCAGTCGAACAAGCATCCGCCACCCCGACCGCCGAGGACAAGCAGACCAGCCTGAAGATCATGGACGAAGCCTTCAGCGCCATTCGCGAGATTCATGCCGCGCGCCTGGCGATCTTCAATGGCGAACCCGATCAGGCGAAAAAGTTCGTCAATGAAGCCAGCAGTGATCTGGCGGCGGTCCAGGACAACGTGAAGGACTTCGCCGTCGATACGGCTCACTCCAGCAAGGACGAGGATCTCTACGTTCCGTTCGATTCCACCCTGACGCTTTCTGAAGGGTTCGTGCCGAGCGTGGAAAAGCAGGAGACCCTCGACAAGGCCAACGAACACCTCGCCCAGGGCGAGCACGAGGCGGCAATCAAGACCCTGAAGCTGGCGGACATCGACGTCAGGATGTCGGCGGCACTGATCCCGGCCGACGCGAGCCTGGAGCATGTCAAGTCGGCCCAGTCGCTGATCGATGACGAGAAGTTCTATGAAGCCAACCTCGCCCTGAAGGCCGTCGAAGATTCCATCGTCATTGAATCGTACGATGTCGACAGCGTCCCGACCCAGGGCAGCACGGACAACGGCGCCGGTTGACGTTGCGCCTTGATCTCATCCTCGGCGGCGGCGGCGCTCCCGCGCCCGGCCCCTCCCCCGATCTGCCCGGGGGCGCGCCGCCCGCCAGGACTGAAACGCCCCGGGTTCGCTGGAGGCGAAAGAGTATGAGAGGGCCTGGGTTGGGGCACGGTTTTGTGAGACATCACGCTGCGCTACCTTGGGGTTCCCCAGGAGGTAGAGAGCATGACCGACAAGACCGATATCGATCCCCGCGCGCCGGAGGCCTCGGCGCCGCCGAGGCCGGGTCACCGAAGCGCTTCTCCGCGAAAAAGAAACTCGCCGCCGTGCAACGCCTGTTCCGGGGCGAGAGCCTGGAGACGGTGTCTCGCGACCTGGCCGTCCCGGCCCATCGCCTGTCGGAGTGGCGCGACCGCGTCCTGCTGAAGTTCAAACAGGGCGGGGCCACGTCGGGGGCGAACACGGCGCTGGCCGCGGCCATCAAGAACACCCCCCATGTGCCGGCCTCCCTGCTCGGCGAGACACGCCTGCCGAAACAGCCGCCGCCCCACGACGCCCTGGGATCGAAGGACGACGCGATCCTCACTGTCCTCTCCAGCCTGGAGACATGGACATCGACCAAGGGCGCCCTGACCTGGCTGAGCGACACCGCCAAAAACACCCTGAAAAAAAGTGGGCCGCTCAAAATCGAGGATAGCCTTCTGTTTTCGCTCACAAACCCCTGGTCCCTCCAAAACCCGGTGACGGATGCGGGTCTGAGTGTCGGGCCTGCGACGGCGACCGGGTGCCAGCCTTATTCCTGCCCTTCAATGATCGCGCTCGCCAACGCCCGCATCTCCGCGAACATCGTGCGCACCCACTGGAGCTGCGCCAACGCGTCCCGGTGCTCGATCTGGCGGCTCATGGCGTCGCTCAGACCGGGAAGTCGGGCGGTGAGGCTGGGCTCTCGGGGCGGGATGACAGGATCGGGCGGCTCGCCGGGGAAGCGGTAGGCCGGCGCGACGTAGTTCACCTCCTCCTCAAGGCCGATGGCCGTGACCTGGGGTGTCTCCTCGCCCAGCACCAGCAGGTCCGCCAGCATCCGCGCCAAGGGAACATCGCCGGTGCCCGTGCGGCAGCCGAACTGCGCCCACCCGCCCCGGTCAGGCAGCATGAGCACATCCTTCAGGTGCACCGCGCGCACCCAGGGGGCCTGGATGCGTAACGCCTCCATCGGCCGTTCGCCAGCGTTGACCATGTTGCCGGTATCGAACAGCAAGCCGACGCGCGGGTCCGCACAGGTCTTGACGATGCGGACCATTTCCTCCGACGTCAGATCCTCGTGCTGCTCGACCACGAGGCGGAACCGCCCCTTGGGGCCGAGACGGTCCAGGACCCAAAGAAGGTCGGCCGCGACCCGCTCCAGGATCCCGGACACCCGCCCCGCGTAACGCGGGTAGCAGCGGATGGACTCGGCGCCCAGGTCGGCGGCGACCGCCAGGGCCGCGCCCAGGTCCTCGGGCGTGGTGCTGCTCACCTCGACGTGCCAGCGCAGGCCGAGGTCCCGCGCCCGCGCGCCCAGGGCGCGCCGATCGGCGGGTGCCATCGCCGCCAGCGACCGCCGGCCGGCGTCGAAGACATGGCACTGCACGCCGGCCAGTCCGTGGGCCGCCGCGAAGTCCAGCAGGTCGCCCGGCCCCCAGACCTCGTCCAGCAGGTGGAAGTGGAACGTGTAGGCGTGGATGAACAGGGGAACCGCGTCGATCCGCGTCACCAGCCGGGACAAGGTCGCGCGGTCCAGGGGGAACGGGGCGGTCCCCTCCACCGAAAGCATCGCCGCCAGACGTTGGCGCGGCGACGGGGTGAGGTCCGGCGTGGGCAGGCCGGTCATGGCACGGGTCCTCTTGATGGCGTGACCCGATCAGGTCCCGCGAAGGGTCGGGTCGAGGCGGTCACGCAGCCAGTCGCCCAGGAGACTGAACGCCAGCGTCGTGACGAAGATGACGATGGACGGCAGCACCGCGATCCACCATGCCGTCAGCAGATAGTCACGGCCGAAGCCGACCATGTTGCCGAGGCTGGTTAGCGGCGGCTGGATGCCGAGGCCGAGGAAGGACAGTGACGTCTCCACCAGGATCGTCTCCGGGAAGTTCAGCGTCATGTTGACGATGATGGCGCTGCCCATGTTGGGCAGGATGTGGCGCAGATAGACGCGTACCGGGTTGGCCCCCAGGGTGCGCACCGCCACCGCGTAGCCGTGCGACGAGGCGGACAGCGCCAGTCCGCGCACGATGCGGGCATAGCGTTCCCAGCCGTACACCCCCATCACCAGCACGAACAGCACGAAGCTGTTGCCGAAAAAGGCCAGCACGGCCAGGGCGAGAATGATGAACGGCAGCGCCGCCTGGAAGTCGATCAGAACCATCACGACATGGTCCACCCAACCCCGGAAATGGGCGGCGGTGAAGCCGATCACAGTACCCAGCACGGCCCCGATCAGGGTGCCGAGCAGGGCTACGAACAGGCTGATCCGCAGGGATTCGATGATGCGCGACAGGACGTCGCGGCCCAGGTCGTCGGTCCCCAGGGGGTGGGCCCAGGTGCCGCCGTCCATCCAGACCGGCGGCTTCAGCCGGCCCAGCAGGTCCATGTCCTGGTAGTCGTACGGTGCGACCACGTCGGCCAGTAGCGCGATCACGGCCATCAGGCTCACCCATGCGGCCGAAACCAGGACCGACGGCGGCATGTCGCCCAGGTCAACGCGCCACGTCTTGCGGTCGGTGGGCAGGGCCGTGGTCATTTGGACTCTCCGCTGCGGGTGCGGGGATCGAGCCAGCCGTAGGCAAGGTCGACCAGCAGGTTGGTGACCACCATCGTGACGCCGACCAGGATGACGATGCACTGGACCACGGCCAGGTCACGGTTCTGCACCGATGCCACCAGCAGCTTGCCGATGCCCGGCCAGGCGAACACGTTCTCGGTGATGGTGGCGGCGGCAATCTGGCGGCCGACATAGATCCCGCCGACCGTGACGATGGGAATGGAGGCGTTCGGCAGGGCATGCCGGCGCACCGCCTCGGTCCACAACAGGCCCTTGGCCCGCGCCGTGCGCATGAACGGCGCCGACAGCACTTCCAGCATGGCCGACCGGGAGAAGCGGGCGAAGATCGCCGCGTCCGCCGTCGCCATGGTGGCGACCGGCAGGATGTAGTGCAGCCAGGTCTCGCTGCCCGCCGTCGGCAGCACCCGCAGGACCACGCCGAACAGCATGATCAGGACGATGCCGACCACGAAGTTCGGCAGGCTGAAACTGGCCACGGTCAATCCCATGGTCAGGCGGTCGACCGCGGTGTTGCGGTGCAGGGCGGCGTAGACACCGGCCGGGATGCCGATGCCGAAGGTGAAGATGGTGGTCAGGCCCATCAGCCACAGGGTCTTCGGCAGGCGCTCGGCGACCACCTCCGTGGCGGGCCGGTTGCCGATGAACGAGTGCCCGAAATCGCCCTGGAAAATGTTCCAGAGATAGCTGACGTACTGATCCCAGATCGGTCGGTCGAGGCCCCAGCGCTCGCGGAACGCATCCAACGCCCGGGGGTCCGCATCCACGCCCAGCATCTGGATGGCCGGGTCGCCCGACAGGCGCAGGACGACGAACACGAAACTGACCAACAGGAACACCGTGATCAGCGCCCGCAGGATCTTCGAGGCGACACTCAGCGTGGTCATGCGGCGGTCCCCCGTCCATGCACGACGTGGCACGCGACGGCGTGCGCCGGCGCATCCATGGGTTCAAGGTCGGCGTCCGTTGATCGACACATCGGTTCTTGCAGCGAGCACCGGGGATGGAACCGGCAGCCGGGGGGGGGATTGAAGGGGCTCGGCGGCTCGCCCGGCAGGATGATGGTCTCGTGGTCCTGGTCCGGCTCCGGCACCGGGATCGCCGACATCAGGGCGCGGGTGTAGGGATGGCGGGGGCGGGTGAACACGGTCCCGGTGGGGCCGTGCTCGACGATCCGGCCCAGGTACATGACGGCGATGTCGTCGCAGACGTACCGCACCAGTGACAGGTCATGGCTGATGAAAATGATGGTGAGGTCGAGCGACTCCTTGAGGGCCTCCAGCAGCCGGATGACCTGCGCCTGGATCGACACGTCGAGGGCCGAGACCGGCTCATCGCAGATCAGCAACCGGGGCTTCAGGACCAGGGCGCGGGCCAGCACGACGCGCTGGCGCTGTCCGCCGGAGAGTTCGTGCGGAAACGTGCAGAACATGTCGCCGGTCAGGCCGACCGCCTCTAGCATCTCGCCTCCGCGCGCCCGCCGTTCGGCGGCGTCGCCGAGGCCGTGGATGATCAGCGGCTCGACGACCTGACCGAGCACGGTCATCCGGGGGTCGAGCGCGCCCAGCGGATCCTGGAACACATACTGGATGTCCTGCCGCAGCGCCCGCCAGCCGGCGGCGTCCAGCGTGGCGAGGTCCGTGCCGTCGAAGCGGATGGACCCCGACGTCGGCGTGTGGATGTTGAGAATGCTCTTGGCGACAGACGACTTGCCGCAGCCGGATTCGCCGACGATGCCCAGAACCCGCCCCCGAGGCACATCGAAGCTGATGCCGTCGACCGCCCTGACGCTGCGCCGCCCGCCGAACACCGTGCCCGACGAGACGCGAAAGCTCTGGCGGAGATCCCGCACCGACAGCAGTGGTGCGTCCGGGCGCGTGGTGCGGGGGGTCAAGACGCGCCTCCCATCGCCGCCATGGGCTGCGCGATGTCCTGATGGTGGCAGGCGGCGCCGTGATCGCCGTCCATTCGGAACGCCGGCACCGCCGCGTGGCACGTGTCGGACACCCTGTCACAACGCGGCCCGAAGGCGCACCCCGGGGGCAAGTCGCGGGGCGATGGCACGACGCCGCCGATCGGGGTCAGACGGGCGCTCCCCAGGTCCGGACGCGGCCGGGAGTTCAGAAGGCCCCGGGTGTAGGGATGGGCCGGCGCTTTGAAGACCGTGCGCACCGGGCCCTGCTCGACAATGCGGCCGCAGTACATGACCGCCACCCGGTCGCAGGTCTCGGCGACGACGCCAAGGTCGTGCGTGATCAGGATGATCGACATGCCGTGCGCGTCGCGCAGGCGCTTCAGGAGCCGCAGGATCTGGGCCTGGATGGTCACATCCAGGGCGGTGGTGGGCTCGTCGGCGATCAACAGCGCCGGCGAACCGGCCAGCATCATGGCGATCATGGCGCGCTGGCTCATGCCGCCGGACAGCTGGTGTGGATAGGCGGACAGGCGGCTTTTCGCTTCGGGAATACCCACCTCCTCCAGCAGCCGCGCGGCCTCGGTCTCCAGGGCTGTTCGCGACGCCTTGGCCAGGGCCGGATTGTTCAGGCGGATGGCCTCGAACATCTGCGCGCGCAGGGTCTTGACCGGATTGAGCGAGGACATGGGATCCTGGAAGATCATGGCCACCGCGCGACCGCGCAACGCGGCGATCTCCCGTTCCGACAGGGACAGCAGCGAGGTGCCCCTGAATCGGGCCTCGCCGGTGACCTTGGCGCGGGCGCCGGCCAGTTGCAGCGCGGCGAGGCAGCTCACGCTCTTGCCGGAGCCGCTTTCGCCCACCAGGCCGACAATTTCGCCGGCCTCGACCCGCAGGTCGATGCCGTGCACGACACGAATAGCCCGCGCCGGATCGGAACCGAAGGCCACCCGCAGGTCGGAGATGTCGAGCAAAGCGTCCATGGCGTGGCCCTTCCCGGACAGGGTGGGATCCGAGGCACCGGCGGGGCATATGCCCCGCCGTCCTTCGTCCTGCGTTATTCGAACGCCAGCGCGCCGGCGCGGAAATCCATCAGGCCGGTGCCGGAGGACTCCCAGGCGATGGACTCCTTCTTGCCGTAGTACATCGGCAGTACGTGCAGATAGGTCCCCGGCGCCTCCGCTTCGAAGATGTCGAGCATCTCGCGGAACGCGGTTCGACGGGTTTCGAGGTCGGTGGAGAACAGCCCGGAGTCGGCCGCCGCGTTGAACGCGGAGCCGTCCCAGAATCCGTGCACCTGGAAGAACCCGGTGGGGCCGAATATGCGATGGCTGTGGCCGATCGGGTCGTTGAAGTAGACGGTGCTGGACCAGTTGACGATACCGCGCCCCTCGGCCACGTCGTCCTCCTCGATCTGACCCCAGTTTTCCTTCAGCTCCAGTTTCACGTTCAGGCCGACCTCGCCCCACATCTGCTCCAGGATCTGGGCGGTCGAAACCTCACCGGTGTAGTAGTCCTTCAGGTAACGGTAGGAGATTTCGGTGCCGTCGTAGCCGGCTGCGTCAAGAAGCGCGCGAGCCGCGTCGGGGTCGTAGGTGGCGCCCTGGAAATCCTCCAGGTAGATGTCGCCGAAGGCGGGCACCTGCATGCCGTTGGGCACGTCGGTCTTGCCGCCGAACACGGCCTCGACCAGCAGCTCCCGGTTGATGGCAAGGTTCAGGGCGCGGCGCACGCGCGGGTCCTGCAGGGCGGGGTGACGGGTGTCATAGACGATGATGCGGATGTTCCGGATCGGGCCGCCGGCGATCACGGTGCCCGGGTTGTCGTCGATGGTCTTGAACTGGTCCGGCTGGATCTCGGTGATGAAATCGTACTCACCGGAGATCAGGCCGGCGATCCGCGCCGCCGTCTCGGGCACGACCTTGTAGGTGATGCTGGCCGCCGGCGCCGGCTCGCCCCAGTAGTCGCCAAAAGCCTCGAAGCGGTGAAATTCCCCGGGCTTGTTCTCGGCGATCCTGTAGGGGCCGGTGCCGATGACCGTCTGCCCCCAGGCATCCCAGCCGTCGGCCGCCAGATAGGCGTCGGCGCACGGCACCTGGCCCATCCAGCCGGACAGGCGATTGATCAGCAGCGCGTCCGGCTCATAGGTCTCGATCCGGATCCGGTTGCCGTCGAGAGCCGTCACGGCCTTGATCGTGTTGAAGAACTGCTGCGCGATCTTGTAGCCGGGACCCTGATTGTCCTCGGTGCCGTAACGCTGCGGGCCGAACATGATCTCGACGTCCTCGGCCGTGAAGTCGGTGCCGTCGTGGCACGCGACGCCGTCGCGGATGGTCAGCTCCAGGGTGGTCGGGTCGACCATCTTCCACGCGGTGGCCAGACCCGGAACGGTCTCGCCCGTCTTCCAATCGTAGCGGATCAGGTTCTCGACGATGTTCTCGCCGACCCGTTCATTGACGTTGGAGTTCGCGCCCATGGGGTCGAAGTGCGGCGTCAGCTTGGTGACGGCCACCACCAGATCCGGGCGGTCGTCGGCTGCCGCCCCGGTCGCGACCGTGCCGGCAACAAGAGCCGTCAGGCAGACCGAAACCATCAGCGTATTCTTGGTCATCTCGGGATCCCCTCGTGTGGTGCCGTTGTCGTGGCGCCGCCCCTCCGAACGGGCGCGATGCGGCTGCTTCTGGTCTAGACCAGACCCGCCACGTGTATCAGGGGCGTGAGTGTCTCGGGATGAATTTGCGATGAAGCTTGTGCGACCGGACCAAGCCTTGAAAAGGCGCGGACCCGTCAGCCCGGAACGTTGCCGACTACGACTTCCAGGATGTCGGACAGCCAGAACTCGCGATCGACCTGAACGACCGCGCCGCCGTGCGACTTCAGGCGGGTGATGAACAGCCCCGGCGTCCCGTTCGCCACCCCCAGAGCCGCCGCCACCGCGCCGTGGAACTGGGTTGAACGGGCGCGGAAGCCGGTTTGTTCGGGGACGAATCCGTATTCGTTGCGAACGAAGTCCGTAATGGGGTCGTAAAACTTCATGTCCAGAAACCCCGGAAACACATCGGCCTTCAGGTAGTTCTCTTCGAAGCAGACCCGCCTGCCGTCCAACAAAGCAATGCTGCACATCTCGTACAACGCGTCGCCGATCCCACACCCGAACAGGGTCGCCAGCGACTGCGTCGCCGCATGGGATTCCGGCGCCGTCGTTTCGGCCCCCGGCTCCTTGCCGGCCTCCTTGAACAACCCGAAAATATTAATGTGGTTGGTGGGATCCGTGCGCAGTCGGGTCGGCGAGACGAAATACCCCCGCCGATCCTCCCGGTAGATGAGCCCCTCTCCCTGCAACAGAAGAAGGGCATCCCGCACCGTCATGCGGGCGATCCCCATCTCCTGGGACAGCGCTCGCTCCGAGGGCAGGCGTTCGCCCGGCGCGATCCGGCCCGACCCGATCCGTTCCGCCAGCGCGTCTCTCAGCCGAAGGTAAATCGGGGCGCCGCCACCGGTCTTCATGTCCATCGGTTAGCCCGACGGCCGGGTGCGCGCCCGCGCCTCGGCGAGCACGCACAGGATCTCGAACGCCAAGGTCGCTCCGACCAGGGCCGTCGCGCCGTTCACATCGAACGGCGGCGCGACCTCGACGACGTCGGCGCCGACCAGGTCCAGCCCGCCGAGACCACGAACAACGGCCTGGGCCATGTGGGTCGTCATCCCGCCCACCTCGGGTGTCCCGGTGCCGGGCGCATACACGGGATCGAGGGCATCCACGTCGAAGGTCAGGTAGGCCGGAGCCGACCCGACCACGCGATGAACCTCGGCCACTATGCCGGCCACGCCGATCTCGAACACGTCCTCGATGGTGAGGACCCTGATGCCCGTCTCGGCCGCGAAGTCCCCGCCCTTCGGGCTGTATCGGCTGCCGCGAATGCCGATCTGGATCGTCCGCTGCGGATCGACGAGCCCTTCCTCGATCGCCCGGCGGAACACGGTGCCGTGCGTGAACCGGCTGCCGCCGAAGTAGACGTCATTGATGTCCGAATGGGCGTCGAACTGGACCAGCCCGACCGGCGCGTCTCGGGCGATGGCCCTCAGAACTGGCAGGGTCACAAGGTGGTCGCCGCCAACGCTGAGCGGAGCGGCGCCGGCCGCGTGCAGGGCGGCCTGGAAGCTCTCGATCCGTCGGAGGGAATCCTCCAGGTCGACAGGATTGACGGGCGAGTCGCCCAGATCGGCGACCCGGCAGACATCGTAAGGCGACCGCCGGGTGACATGGTGATAGGGCCGGATCATCATCGACTGGGCCCGAACCTCGCGCGGCCCGTGCCGGGCGCCCGGCCGGTTGGTCGTGCCGCCGTCCCACGGTACGCCGACCACGGCCACGTCGACGCGCGCGGGATCATCGATCTGCGGCAGGCGGAAGAAACTCACGGGCCCGGCATACCGAGGCACCTGGCTCGAGTCCGCGGGACAGAACCTTTGATCGTTGCTTGGCACTGCGTACCCCTCCTGGCGTCCGACGTTCAGATAGGCAGGCAGGATCCGACCACCATCGGGAAGCGACGTTCCGTGCTGACCCGACCGCCAAGGGGACCGGGGTCCACAGCGATGCGGTACAGGCCTGGGGTATCGGTCAGTCGGATCAGGCCGTCAACCCGAATTCCCCGGATGGCCACGCGATCAAGCGCCATGGTGGCAGGATTCAGATATCAGAATCAGCGTGTTGGCGTTGCATTGGAGGAGAAGGCATGGCCCATCCGATGGGTGAACGCGAAACCGGGGCACTTGGGCCGAAATCCGATCGGTCGGTCCTGTGGCGGGGGTGTTCGACTATGATTGGCGCCGAGCCGAAGCGGCCTATGGTGAATCAGCGATAAACTGGGCGAGTTCCTGCTTTCACGCCGATCCGGCGGTTTGAAACCCGCCGTGTTGACCTGAGGTGCCGTTCCATGGCTCCTGGAAGGAGACGAGACTGCTGTCTTCAGGGCCAAATTCGGCGGTCGAAGGGGGACTGTCGGACGCAGGGCGAAACGCGCCACAGGTCGGGGCATCGACCGCCATGGATCGGCACAGGAGAACCCCGGCCGGGCGGCCGCGCGCCAGGGCCTTCGCCATTCCCTTCGACAGCTTCAAAGGTAGCGGCGAGCTGTCCGGCCCCCACAGGGTGGCCGAGATTGGCGCCCTCGCCCTGCCCCTCGCCATCACCAACGCCTGCCCCACTCCATGAGTCCCGGGCTGCGTCACTCAGCCCCAATGCGGCTATTCGCGAGTCTGGTTCGGAACCTGGGGCACCCGGTGGCGCCGGGCCGTTCACGCGATCAACCCGCCGTCCGGGGTGAAGAAGGGGTACGGGCCGTCGAACCGCCCCACGGCGCTGAGGTGCGACGTCAACATGCCGGCCGGGTCGAGCCGGAACAGGCGGATCATGGGTGGCTCCAGGGTGAAGGAGGGCGCGGCGTCCGGGTGGAAATCGAGCGTCACCGCGTGGGCCGGGCTCGGGGCGATGCTGACCCCGACGCCGCGCACGGTGGTCTCGACGGCGCGGTGGACGTGGCCGCAGGCGACATGCCGCACCTGGGGATGGCGCGCCAGAACCTCGAACAGCGCGTCGGCGGCGCGCAGGTTCTGGACGTCCATGTGGCGCAATCCCGTTTCGAACGGTGGGTGGTGCTGGAAGATCAGGGTCGGCGTCGTCGGCGCTTCGGCAAGGCGCGCCTCCAGCCACGCCAGACGCTCCGCGCAAAGGCGGCCGTGCGGCTGCCCCGGGACCGTGGTGTCCAGGCCGATCAGGCGGAGCGGAAAGCGGTCCTCGACGACCTGGATAAACGGGCCCGGGGCCGTCCGGCGGTCGATCTCCGACGGGAAGGTCGCGCGCAACGCGGCGCGGTCGTCGTGGTTGCCCGGCACCGCGAGCCACGGCGCGCGTAAGGCCGCGAGCAGGTCCCGCAGGGCGGCGCCGTCTTCCGGCGTGCCCCCGTCGGTCAGGTCGCCGCTCAGAATGACGGCGTCCACGGCGGGCCGCAGGGCGTTCAGGTGGTCGACGGCGGCGGCCAGGAACGCGGCCGTATCAACGCGGCCATAGGCGAGACGCCGGCCGGCCTTGATGTGCAAATCGGTCAACTGGGCGAGGATCATGGGGCGGTGCCCGCCTCGGCCATCGCAGCCAGATCCATGCGCACGTCCGGGCGCACGCGGACGGCCACCGACTGGCCATGATCGAACGCGGTGCGCTCGCGCGTGTCCAGCACCACCGGTGTTTCGCCCGGTCCGGCTAGGATCAGGCGCGTGCGGTCACCCAGGAAGAAGGCGGCCGTCACGGTGCCCGAGAAATCGGCCTCGTGCGGGGCGACGATGTCGGCATCCTCGGGCCGGAAAACCAACTCGGGGTCGCCGTCGCTTCCCGCGCAGGGCACCCGGTTGATGGTGCCGATGAAGTCGGCGACGAAGGCGTTGACGGGACGGTGGTAGATCTCGCGCGGCGGGCCGATCTGGGCGATGGCCCCGTGGCTCATGACCACGATGCGGTCGCCCAGGGCCATGGCCTCGGCCTGATCGTGGGTGACGTAGATGGCCGTGATGCCCAGTCGCCGCAGCAGGCCGTCGATCTCGACCCGCAACCGCTCGCGCAGCAGCGCATCGAGCGCCGTCAACGGCTCGTCCAGCAACAGCACGCGCGGGCGCACGGCGATGGCGCGGGCCAGGGCGACCCGCTGACGCTGACCGCCGGAGAGCTGGTCGACGCGCCGGGCGGCCAGATCGCCGATGTGCATCATGTCCATCATCTCGGTCACGCGGGCGTCGATCTCCGCCCGCGCGACTCGCCGCACCTTCAGCCCATAGGCGATGTTGTCGCGCACCGTCATGTTCGGGAACAGGGCATAAGACTGGAACACCATGCCGACGTTGCGCTTTTCGATCGGGCGGGCGGTCACGTCCTCGCCATTGAACAGCACGCGACCGCCGGGGTCGGGGCGTTCCAGGCCGGCGATCAGGCGCAGCAGGGTTGTCTTGCCGCAGCCGGACGGTCCCAGGAACACCACGGTCTCGCCGCCCGTCACCTCCAGGTCGATGGGCCGAAGGGCGCGGGTGCCGTCGGGGAAGGTCTTGGCGCAGGCCCGCAGGGTGACGGCGGTGGTCTCCGGGGGGGTCTCACGCGGGGTCATGGCGTCGTCCTTACGGGCGTGTCGAGGTGTTCTGGGGTTGGCGCACGCGGCGTTCGCGGCCCAGCATCTGCATGGCGGCCAGCAGCGGCATGATCATGATGAAAAAGACCAGGGTGTAGGCGCTGGCCACCTCCAGGCGCATGGAGGCATAGCTGTCCGCGAGACCCACCGGCAACGTCTTGGTCATCGGCGTGTGCAGCATCCAGGTCAGGTTGAACTCACCCACCGACAGCGTGACCACCATCAAAGAGCCGGCCAGGATGCCCGGACGGGCATTGGGCAGCACCACCGTCCACAGCCGCTGCCAGAACGAGGCACCGAGGCTGGCCGCGCCTTCCTCCAGTTCGCGGAACCGGATGGAGGACAACACCGCCAGCACCGACCGCACCATGAAGGGCAGCGTGTACAGAACATGCCCCACCAGGATGAAGGCCCAGCTGATGCGGAACTCGCGGATGCCGCCGTAGGTCACGATCAGCGCCAGCGCGATGGCCAGACCGGGCACGGCGATGGGCAGCACGATGGTTTCCTCGATGATCCGCGCCAGCCGCCCGCCCTGCCGCGCCAGCACATAGGCGGCGGGCACGCCGATCACCAGGGTCACGATCAGGCAGCTCCCGGCGATCAGCAGCGACAGAAAGATGGTGTCGGCGTACAGGCCCCAGACCTCGCCGATCCAGCGCAGGGTCAGGCCGCTCCCCAGACCCTGAAAGAAGTTGGCCGTGACACCGGCCAGCATGGACAGGATCACCGGCACCAGCAGGAAGGCGCAGACCAGTAGCGTGAAGGCGAGTTGCAGGGTGAAGGTCACGGGCTTTCGCATGGCTGTCAGCCTCCCCCTATCCCGACACTGCGACGGTGGTGCCGGACAGGCTGCGCGCCACGAACAGCGCCGCCCAGGTGATCAGGCCGAGGACGATCGACAGGCTGGCCGCGCCGGCGATGTTCGCGTTCAGGGTGAACTCGGTGTAGATGGTCATCGGCAGCACATCGATGTTGGTGGCCAGCGTGAAGGCCGTGCCGAAGGCGCCCATCGCCGTGGCGAAGCAGATCGCGCCGGAGGCGACGAAGCCGGGTTTCAGCGCCGGCAGCAGGACGTCCTTGACCACGCGCCAGCCGGGCGCACCCAGCGAGCGCGCGGCCTCCTCCAGCGCCGGGTCGATCTTCTCGGCCGTGGCCATGACGGTCAGGATCACGCGCGGAATGGAGAAATAGAGATAGCCGACGAACAGGCCGGCCATGGAATAGGCAAACACGATCCTGTCGCCGATCAGCAGGTCGGAGACCGAACCGATCAACCCCTGCCGACCGGCCAGCAAGATCACCAGGAAGCCGATGACCACGCCGGGGAAGGCGAGGGGAAAGGTCAACAGGGAGACCAGCAGCGAGCGCCCGGGGAAGCGATTGCGCACCAGGAACAGCCCGGCCACGGTCGAGACCGCCAGGGCGGTCGCGGTCACGCCGACGGACAAGACGACGGTCGCCACCATGCTCTCGAAATGGCGCGGCGTGGTCAGGATGGAGAGATAGGCGGCCAGTCCATCCTCGCCGGTCGCGCCGACCACCGCCACCCGGGCCATGGGCACCAGGAAGAAGGCGGTGAAGACCAACGCCAGGGGCAGGAACAGAACGAACAGGCGGGGATAATCGCGGCCGTGCATACCGGTCCTCGGAGCTTGAAGGATTGGGCGCCGGGGATGGCGCGCCGACCGGCCATCCCCGTTCGACCCAAGACGCGCGCGGACGATCAGCGCACCTCGTTGAGATACCGTTCCTTGAAGGCTTCCTGAACGGCGGCCATCCGGCCGTAATCGACCGGTGCGGCGCGCGCGTAGTCGGTGTCCGGCAGAAACTTCGCCGCCGCCTCTTCGGACATGGCGGAGGCCCGGATCGGCCGCAGGAAGGCGTTGGCCCACACCGCCTGACCCGTGTCGGACATGATGAAGTCAAGGATGGCCTTGCCTTCCTCGGGGTGCGGCGCGTTCTTGACCAGGCTCATGACATAGGGAACCATGACGGTGCCCTCGGCCGGAATGACGAAGCGGACGTTGACGCCGTCCTTGTACTGGGCGCGGTAGGCGTTGAAGTCGTAGTCGAGCAGGATGGGGATTTCGCCGGACAGCACCCGCGCGTAAGAGGTCTGCTTGGGCACGATGGGGTCGTTCTCGGCCAGCGCCTGGAACCATTCGATGCCCGGGTCGAAGTCGTCGAGCGATCCGCCCATGGCGCGGTTGACGGCCACCGCGCCGGCGTAGCCGACGAAGGCCGAAGACGGATCGAGATAGCCGACCATGCCCTTGTATTCCGGCTTCAGCAGATCCGCCCAGGCGGTCGGAACCGGGGCGTCGCCCAGGGCGTCGACATTGACGAAAAAGCCCAGCGTGCCGGAGTGGATGGTGAACCAATAGCCCTCGGGATCCTTCAGGCCCTCGGGGATCTCGTCGAAGTGAGCCGGCTGGTAGGCCTCAACGACGCCCTTCTCGGCGGCCTGGATGCCGAACGAAACCCCGTAATAGGCGACGTCGGCCACCGGGCTGTCCTTCTCGGCCAGCAACTGCGACAGCGTCTGGCCGGAGTTCTTGTTGTCGTGCGGGATCTCGTAGCCCAGGTGTTCCTTGATGGTCTCCAACTGGGTGGCCCAGTCGGCCCACTGGGGCGGGCAGTTGTAGCAGACGGCGTCGGCGGCTTGCGCCGGCGCGTTGGCGAGTGTTACGAACAGGGCCGCAGCGGCGGCCATGGACTTCAGACCCGTTCCGGTCATGATGGGGACCTTCCGTTGTGGTGGAATGGGACCTGGAGATCGGCGGGGCAAGGCTTGGCGGCTGGTCCCGCCGATTCTCCCGGGCGCAGGGTGTGGGGCAGAACGGTCGCGGGTGCGGCCGTCTCCCCGGCAAGGCGGGCCAGCAACCGGGTGGTCGCGACCCGACCCATCTCCCGCGACGGCTGCGCGACCGTCGCCAGGGTGGGGTGAAGCTGGGCGCCGACGGCGATGCCGTCGAAGCCGATGACGGAGACGTCTGCGGGCACGCCCAGGCCCAGGCGACCGAGGGCGCCGATCACCGAGATCGCCAGCAGATCGTTGGAGCAGAACAGGGCGGTGGGTGCGCCGGTCCGGTCGGCGAACAGTGGTGCGACCGCGGCGTCCGCGTCCAGGTCGACGAAATCCACCTCCAGGACCCGGGGCGCCGCCAGACCCCGCGCTTCGGCGCCGGCCACGAAGCCGTCGCGTCGGGCGCGGGCGCGATCCGAGGCGGTCAGCGTCCCGGACACCATCGCCAGCCGTTCGTGCCCAAGGTCAGCGAAAAAGTCGGCGACCTCGCGGCCGGCGGTCACGTTGTCCACGGTCACCGTGGGACGGTTTCGTGCTGTCGGCTGGTTGTAGATCAGCACGTAGGGAACGTCGTCGCGGTCGAGCGCGTCGAGCACCGGGCTGTCGGCCGCGTCGGCGACGGTCAGGATGAGACCGTCGACCTGATACGCCAGCAGGGTGCCGACCAGCGCCTGTTCATCCGTGCGCACATAGTCGGTGGCCATGAACATCAGCGTGTAGCCCTGCGCCTTGGCCTCGGCGTTGATGCCGGCGACCGCGTCGGCGAACACCGGGTTCGACAACGACGGAATGACCACCCCCAGGGTGCGCGTGCGGGCGGTGGAAAGGTTGCGCCCGATGGCGTTGGGGCGGAAGCCGAGCCGGTCAATGGCTGTCTGGACCCGGCGGGCCGTGTCGTCACGCACCCGGCCGGTGCCGTTGACCAGCCGGGAAACGGTCGCCACCGAGACCCCGGCGGCCTGTGCCACATCGCGGATGGTCGCGCCCACGCCAGCCCCTCCCGTGAACCGCCGGCCCGATCACCGACAGGCGTCACCGTGACCGATGTAAACGGTTACATCAACGACAGGAGGGTGAATGTTTGGTGACGATCCCCTCTTGGGGGGCGTGACGGGCTCGCCGATGGCCTGCTCGGCGACGATCTCACCAGGATGATGACGGTGATGGACGGGTTTTCAGCGGATGCCGGCGCGCATGAATGACTGCACGAACTGGCGCTGGAACAGCAGGAAGGCCAGCATCAGCGGCGCCACGCTGAGCAGAGTGGCGGCGGAGACCACCGACCAGTCCACGCCTGATTCCGGCGCCCCGAACACCCCCAGGCCGACGGTCAGGGGTCGCGTCTCGACCGAGTTGGTCACCACCAGCGGCCACAGGAAAGTGTTCCAGTGGTGACTGACCGACACCAGCCCATAGGCTAGGTACGTTGGGCGGGCGAGCGGCACATAGACCCGCCACAGCACGCCCAGCGTGCTGCAGCCCTCCAGCCGGGCCGCCTCTTCCAGTTCCTTGGGCGTGGACTTGAACGCCTGTCGCAACAGAAAAATGCCGAAGGCACTGGCCATGTAGGGCAGGCCGATGCCCAGAATGGTATCGACGAGGCCCAGGTGGGCGAGCGTGGCGTAGTTCTCCACGATCAGGATTTCGGGCGCGATCATCAACTGCACCAGCACCAGCGCAAAGGCGATGTCGGCCCCCTTGAAGCGATAGCGCGCGAAGGCGTAGGCGGCCAGCGTGCACAGCACGAACTGGGCGGCGAGCAGCATGGTCACCAGGATGAAGGTGTTCAGCATGTAGCGCGGGAAGGGGGCCCGGGCCAGCGCCTCGCCGAAGTTCTCCAGCGTCAGCGGGGCGAACGGATCGAACGTGACCGCGAATGCGGCCGGGTGGAACGCCGCCCACAGCGCATACAGCAGCGGTGAGATCCACAGCAGCGCCAGCAGCCAGGTGGCGCCGGTTTCAAGGGCTCCACGCGGGCTCATCGGTAGTGAATCCGCTTGTCGAGCACGACATACTGCACCAGCGACAGCACCGCCAGCACCAGCAGCAGGACCACCGTCAGCGTGGCCGCATACGTCGTGTCGAAGAACGAGAACGCCGTCTCGAAGATGTAGTACAGCAGCAGGTTGCTGGCGTTGTCCGGCCCGCCCTTGGTCAGGATGAACAGGTGATCGACCAGCTTGAACGAATTCAGGATGGCGTTGATCAGCACGAACAGGGTGGTCGGCATCAACAGCGGGAACAGGATGCGCCGGAAATAGGTCCAGCGCGCCGCGCCCTCCAGGCGCGCGGCCTCCCACAGCTCGGGCGGGATGGTCTGAAGGGCGGCCAGATAGAAGATCATGAAGAAGCCGGCCTCCTTCCAGACCGTCATGACGATGATCGCCCCCAGCACGGTGTCCGGATCGCCCAGCCAGTTGTGTCCGGGCAGCCCGATCAGGCCCGCGATCTGGTCGATCAGGCCGATGTCGGGCGTGTAGAAGAACAACCAGATGTTGGCGACCGCGATCATGGGCAGGATGGTCGGCGTGAAGAAGGCCATGCGCGCCAGCGCCCGGCCCGGCAGCGCGCGGTTGACCATCAGGGCCATCATCAGGGCCAGCGCGATCGAGGCCGGAATGGTGCCCAGCGCGAACAGGGCGTTGTTCCACAGCACCTGCCAGAAGATCGGGTCGTCGGCCATCAGGGCATAGTTTTCCAGCCCGATGAACCGCGATGGCCGGATCGGGTTGCCCCGGCTGAACAGGCTGTCGGCCACCGTGGCGCCGATGGGCCAGTAGGTGAAGGCGATCAGCAGGATCGCCGCCGGGGTCAGCAGCAGCCAGCCGATGACGTGGCGCATGGGATCGGCTCCTTCAGGCCGGCGGCGTTCAGAGACATGCCCCGGGGGCTGAGCGCTGCCCGGAGTCCCTCCCCTGGATAGGGGAGGGGTGGGGTGGGGTGGGGTTGAAAATGACTGTGGGGTTGACGCGGAACACGCCACGGGCGCGCACATCACCTCGCCCCCCTCCCAGCCTCCCCCCGATGGGGGGAGGAGACCGGGATTCGCAGCCCTACCGGTACGGCGTCAGCAGGCGCTCGGCGGTGGCCTGGGCCTCGCCCAGCGCCTCGGCCGGGGTCTTGGAGCCGGTCAGCGCGGCCTGGATGGCGTCATCCAGGGCCTTGCGGACGCGGCCGGTCTGATAGGTGGACAGCTCGGCGGTGGCGAACTCAAGCTGGTCACGGGCCACGGCCGCATAGGGGAACTCTTCGACGTAGTCCTGAAGGATTTCGGTCTCGTAGGCGGCCGGGGAGACGCCCATGTAGCCGGTCTTCATGGACCATTCGGCGGCCCGCTCCGGCGCGGTCATGAAGCGGATCAGCTTCAGGGCGGCGCTGCGTTCGGCGTCCGTGGCGTCCTTGAAGATGTAGAAGTTGCCGCCGCCGGTGGGCGTGCCCCGGCGCTCGTTGGCCGGCAGCATGGCGACGCCGAAGTCAAACGCGGCGTTCTCCTTGACGGCGGTCAGGTTGCCGGTGGAATGCCACATGATGGCGGTCTTGCCCTCCAGGAAGTTCTGGCGCAGCGTGCCCCATTCGATGGTGCCTTCGGGCATGACCTTGTGTTCGGCGCCCAGGGACTGCCAGAAGTCGAGCGCCTCGACCGTGGCTTCCGCATCGAAGTAGGTCTCGGTGCCCTCGCCGTTCATCAGCACCTGGTCGTTCTGCATCGCCAGCGCGCCGAACATCCAGTACGGATAGCCGGTCGAGGGGATCATCACGCCCCACCGCGAGCCGTCCTCCTTGGTCAGCGCCTGACCAGCCTCGACCAGCGCGTCCCAGGTCGCCGGCGGCGTCTCCGGATCCAGGCCCGCCTCACGGAAGGCGTCCTTGTTGTAGTACATGACGATGGTGGAGCGCTGGAACGGGATGCCCCAGGTCTTGCCGCCGGTGCGGCCGTTTTCCATCAAGGTCGGATAGAAGCTGTCGAGCCAGGCCTTTTCCTCGTCGGTTTCGACGATGTCGTCGAAGGCGACGATGGCGTCCTGTTCGATCAGGTCGTAGATGTCGATGGAGAACATCACCGACAACTGGGCCGGCTCGCCGCCCTTCAGCGCGGCCAGGGCCTTGATGCGGGCGTCGTTGTAGTTGCCGGCATAGATGGCGTTGACCGTGATGTCCGGGTTCTCGGCCATGAAGTCGGTGACCATGCCATCGACGATCTCGGTCAGCGGGCCGCCGACGGCCACCGGGTAGTACATGGTCAGTTCGGTTTCGGCCTGGGCGGTGGAGGCACCGGCCACCCCGGCCATCAGAGCGGTCGCGGCGGCGGTGCCGACGACGGCCTTTTTCAGGTCATGGAACATCGTCTAGACTTCCTTTTCGTCTGGGCTGGCAAGCGACCGGACCATCCGGTCCGGCCCGGGCGAGTCCGTCGGGCGCGGCAACGCCTTCCGGACGGGGCGGGGCGGCTCATGGTTCACCGCCGTCCCGCCTGATTCCGGTGTCCTCGAACAGGTGCTCGGCCTCGGCCGGCCAGGCGACGCGAACCGTTTCGCCCGGTTGCGGCGCGCCCCGGCCGGGGGCACGGGCGATGATCTCCTCGCCGTCCAGCGACAGCCGCAGCAGGGTCTCGGCCCCCAGGTAGTCCAGCGCCTCCACCCGCGCCGGCCGGCCGTCGCCGTTCAGCATGACGTCCTCCGGCCGCACGCCGGTCAGCGTGCCCGGCGTCGGGCCGCGCAGCAGGTTCATGGGCGGCTGGCCGATGAAGCGCGCGGCAAAGGCGGTGGCCGGACGTTCGTACAGCATGGGCGGCGGCCCCTGTTGCTCGATGCGGCCGGCGTTCAGCAGCACCACGGCATCGGCCATGGTCATGGCCTCGGTCTGGTCGTGGGTGACGTAGACCATGGTCAGGCCGAGCGCCCGTTGCAGGCGCCGGATCTCGTCGCGCATCTCGGCGCGCAACTTGGCGTCCAGGTTGGACAACGGCTCGTCCATCAGGCAGACCGGCTGCTCGGCGACGATGGTGCGGGCCAGGGCGACGCGCTGACGCTGGCCGCCGGACAGGCTGGCGGGCTTGCGGTCCAACAGGCCGTCGAGGCCGACCATGCGTGCCGCCGTCTCCAGCCGCCGGGCGCGGTCCGCCTTGGCGACGCGACGCACCTTCAGGCCGAACAGGATGTTCTCGGCCACGGTCAGATGCGGGAACAGGGCGTAGGACTGAAACACCATCGAAACGCCGCGCTTCGCCGGATCCAGACCGGTGACGTCGCGCCCGCCGATGGTCACCTGCCCGGCCGAGGCTGTTTCCAGGCCGGCGATCAGGCGCAGGATGGTGGACTTGCCGCAGCCGGACGGCCCCAGTAGGACGGTCAGGCTGTTGTCCGGCACGGTGAAGGACACACCATCGACGGCGGCATGGCCGTCCCAGCGCTTGACCAGCCCCTCGACCGCGATGGCGCTCATGGTCCGGCCTCCGCGTCGGCGACCGTCAGCGCCGTCCCGGCCTTTGCCAGACACGCCGCCAGGGCGGGTGTCGGCGGGCGGTCGCAGACCACCCGGTCCACCTCGGTGATGGCCCCGCCGCGCACATGGGCGGCGCGGCCGAACTTGGTATGGTCCAGCACCAGGAACGAGGCCCGGCAGTTTTCGCGGATGGCCTGACGGGCGGCCACCTCGTCTTCGTGGAAGTCCAGCAGGGTGCCGTCCTCGTCGACCCCGGCGACGCCGAAGATGCCGATGTCCACCTTGTAGGCGGAGAAGAAGTCCACCGTCCCGGACCCCAGGACGTCGCGGTCGCCGCTGCGCAGGCGGCCGCCGGCGATGGTGATCTCGCACGACGGATTGGCCGACAGCGTCATGGCGACGTTGAGGTTGTTGGTGAAGACGCGTAGCGCGCGGCGATCCACCAGCCGACGGGCGACGACCTCCGGTGTGGTGCCGATGCTGAAGGCCAGGGTGGCGCCGTCTGACACGAAGCGGGCCACCGCGCCCGCGATCCGCTCCTTGGCCTCCAGATTGAGCACCTGACGCGTGCCGTAGGCGAGATTCCCCCCGTTGGCCGGCCGCTCCACACCACCGTGGCGCCGACGCACAAGCCCCAGGTCGCACAGCCCGGTCAGATCGCGGCGAATGGTCTGTGTGGTGACGGCGAAGCGCTCGGCCAGCCCGTCCACGGACAGGAACCCGCTTTCCCGCACCAGTTCGGCGATCTCGGCCTGACGCTGGCTCAATTCCATGGGCGCCGCCTCTCCCGTCGGCGTCGACATGAACGCGCGAACACCGCCGGTGACCAGATCACGCGTCGAGTGAGTCATCAAATGAAAGTCTGGTGACTGTTGTGTTGCAGCTCGAGCGTTCGAATGAACAGGCGGGGCACCGAATCAGCACAATCAGGCGCGTACCTTCGCCGCGGGTATGTTGGCGGGAAGGCCGGCCGCGCACGGGCGCCAATGACGCGCCGTCGCTTGTCGACCCTGGCTTCGGAAACCACCACGATCCCCCAGTCCCTTCCCGGTCCGTCACCCACGTTCGGCCATGGCTCCGCTCTGGCTGGTACCGGCACGGGGGGAGGTCCCTCGTTCACTTCAGGCCGCCGGCGAAGCCGCGGGTCAGGCCCCGCTGCACGATGCCCACCAGCGCGAGGATCGGGAGGGAGGCCATGAAGCCGATGGCTGTCAACTGACCCCAGAAGGTCTCGTCCTCGGTGATCAGGGTGGCGATGTAGGTGGGCAGCGTGAACGTCGACGGGGTCTGAATGAACAGCAGGGCGTAGGCAAACTCGTTCCAACACAGGATCATCAGGAACACGGCCGTGGCCACCAGTCCGGGCGTCATCAGGGGCAGCACGATGGTGGTCAGGCGGCGCGCCAGGCTGGCCCCCTCGATCCGGGCGGCGTCCTCGTAGGTGACCGGGACATCGCGCACGAAGCCGAGCAGCATCCAGATGGCAAAGGGAAGGCAGTAGACCTGATAGACCAGGATCAGACCGGGCAACGTGTCGAGCAGCCCTATGGTCCGCAGCACCTGATAGAGCGGGATGGCCAGCACCAGGGGTGGCGACAGCTTGACCACCAGCACGAAGATCAGAAAGACGCCGTCCAGGCGGCGCGGCAGGCGCAGCCGCGCCAGGGGGTTCGGCTCCGCCTCCCGACGTGCTGCCGGTGCGGGTCCTGACGGCGCTGTATCAGGGGGCGACCACGCTGGTCACGGTGGCGCCGGAGCTGGCCCCGGACATCCCCCTGACGCTGCGCTATCCGGGAGCAGACGCCCCACCGGAGGGCACCCGGGCCGGCCTGCGGATCAACGCCGCCTGGGTGGTGCCGGATACCGGCGCGGGCGCCCACGACCAAGCCAATCACCAAGACTGAGCGGAACGCCCGAATACGGACTCGCATGGTGATTTCGAATTCGGGCGTTCCGCTCTGAAACCATAAGATCGCGCCGATTCACGCTCGAAATCGGCCCCACCCCAGTGGTTCCGATGTCGAGCGATCGGCGCCAAGCGGCGCGGGCAGTCCCGTCCCGGAGCCGACATCGGTCCGGCGAGGCGGACAGGGCAGTCACGGCGCCTCGGTCTCGTCGCCGTCCTCGGTCAGGATGGCGGCAAAGGCCTCGCGCCGGGCGATCTCGGCGCGGGCACTGCGGTCGAACTTGTCGCGCGCGGCCAGCAACAGGCTGGCGTCGGCGGCGCGCATGGCGGCCCGCTTGACCGCGATCTTGGCCATGTCGAAGTCCATGACGCGGCCCGTTTCCTCGATGCCCGAACAGCCGATCAAGGCCAAGTCCAGGCGCAGGCCGGCCAGGGTGGTCAGCGGGGCCTCGCCGGTCACCGAACCGTCCTTGCCGGACAACCGCCCGCCCAGCAGGTGGACTTCATGGCGCTCAAAACTGAAGGCCATCGCCGCGCGCATGCTGTTGGTAAACACCAGCAGGCCGGATTTCTGGTTCAGTGCCGCGGCGGCGGCCTCCACCGTGGTGCCGACATCCAGGAAAACGGCGGCCCCGTCCGGCACGCGGGCAGCGGCATGGGCGGCGATGGCTCGCTTGGCTTCGGTGTTCAAGGTGCGCTTGCGTTCGTGATCCAGGCGTACGCTGATCGGCGCGCGCGCGATCCCGGCACCGCCGTGGAAGCGCTGGATCAGGCCGGCGCCGTCCAGGGCGATGATGTCGCGTCGCACCGTCTGGGCCGAGACGCCGAAGTGGTCGGCCAGGCTTTCGATGGTGACGAAGCCCTGATGTTCGACCCGCGCCAGGATGTCGGCCTGACGGTGCGACACCGGACCGCCGGCGCTGGCGCGCACGTCCGATCCGCCGGGCTGGTCGCCCTGCCGGGGCGAGGGGACCGCCGATAAGGCCATGCGCGCTCTTCCTTTCCCGACTCGAGAATGTAAGCTAATTTCCATCGACCTCGATCTTCAACGGTATACCGGACAGGATGCGGACATGGAAGGCGTGCGCTATAGGGTCGATCATGATGGCGGGCTGTGGCGCTCGGACGGGTGCCGCCTGGACCCCTGGATGTGGATGTGGCGGCCTGCCGACGCCGCTCCGTCGCCGGACTGGGCTGACGTTTCGCCGCGCGAGGCCGTGGCCGCCGCCCTGCGTGCCGGCGCCCGCGCCCTGCCGGTGGGCGTGATCGGCCCGCGCGAGGCCACGCCGGCGCAGATGGAAACCGCGCGCGACCTCGGCCACCACTTGGCCACACTCGGCCTACCGGTGGTCTGTGGCGGGCGATCCGGTGTCATGGCGGCGGTTTCCGCCGGGGCGCGCGCCGCCGGTGGTCTGACCATCGGCATCCTACCGGACACCACCTGGCGCACGGCCAATCGCGATATCGTGGTGCCGCTGGCGACCGGCCTGGGCGAGGTGCGCAATGCCGTCATCGCCCGGGCCTCTCTGGTCCTGGTTGCCATCGGCGGCTCGTACGGGACCCTGACGGAGATCGCCTACGGCCTGCACTTCGGCAAGACCGTGATCGGCCTGGAGGAGCCGCCCGATGTGTCGGGCGTGGTTCCCGTCGGGTCCGTTTCGGAGGCCGTCGCGCGGGTGGCGGAGTCGCTCCTGATGCTCCCCGATATGTCATAAAACTTACACCGTTGTGACGTGGATCTTACGCCGGGCGTTGGCTATCGTCCGGCCTTGAGATCGGACACGGAGGCGGCCCCACCATGGAACTGCGGAACGTCCGGCGGTCCTTTGGCGGAACGGAAGTGCTGCGCGGAATCTCGCTCGATGTTCCGGACGGCAGCTTCACGTCCCTGCTGGGGCCGTCCGGCTGCGGCAAGTCCACCACGCTGCGCATCATGGCCGGCCTCGACCGGCCGGACAGCGGACAGGTCCTGATGAACGGCGAGGAGGTCTCGGACCGATCAGCCACGGCCCGCAACATCGCCATGGTGTTCCAGTCCTACGCCCTCTATCCGCACCTGACCGTGGCCCAGAACATGGCCCTGCCTCTGACCATGCGTGAACTATCACGCTGGCAGCGCCTGCCCCTGGTCGGCGGCCTGCATGGCGGGACGCGCCAGACCCGACGCGCCATCCAAGCGCGCGTCGCCGCCATGGCCGCCATGCTGGACCTGACCGACCTGTTGGGCCGCAAGCCGGGCCAGTTGTCAGGCGGTCAGCAGCAGCGCGTGGCGGTCGGGCGCGCCCTGATCCGCGAGCCGTCGGTCTTTCTGCTGGATGAGCCCCTTTCCAACCTGGACGCCAAGCTGCGCACCCAGATGCGGGCCGAGCTGAGCGCCCTGCACACGCGCACCGGGCGCAGCTTCGTCTATGTCACGCACGACCAGACCGAAGCCATCAGCATGTCCGATCAGGTCGCCCTGATGCTGGAGGGCCGCATCGCCCAGATCGGCCCGCCCCGAACCCTGTACGAGACTCCGCAAAGCCGGGCGGTGGCGGCCTTCATCGGCGATCACCCCATCAATCTGGTGCCGGTCTCGCTGGCCCCGGGACAGGCCTCCGGCGCGTTCGCGCGCTGCCGGCCGATTGGGTTGACGACGCCGCGCACCGTCGTGATCGGGCTGCGGCCGGAGCATCTGTACCTCGACCCCGCCGGCCCGCTCGAAGGCAGGCTTGTCGGCGCCGAGTATCTGGGCGCCGAGACGGTGCTGACCCTGAAGGTCGCCGAGGATGTCGAGATCCGGGCCGTCGCCCCGGGGGACGTCACACCGCCGGCGCCGGATTCGCCCCTGCGGCTGGGCTTCGCGCCCGAGCATGTCCATGTGTTCGACGCCGACGGCGGTGAGCGGCTGGATCTTTCGCTTGAAAGGGCGGCGGCATGATGGGCGGGGCGCGCGCCTGGCGGGAGGGTCTGACGACCCTGTGGCTGGTCGGTCCCGCCACCCTGGCCATGACGGTCCTGATCTTCGTGCCGGTCGCGCTGGTGGCGATGCTGTCGTTCACCGACTATCAGTTCGGCGCCCGGACGTTCAACTGGATCGGGCTACAGAACTTCGCCGACATGGTGTCCAGCCCGCTGGGCCGACGCGCCATCGTCAACACCCTGATCTATGCCGCCGTCGTCATTCCGTTTTCCATCATTCTGGCGTTGCTGGTGGCGCTGGGGCTGCACCGGCTTGCGCGGCGGGCGGGCTGGCTGTCGAACACACTGCGCGCGGTCTACTTCCTGCCCGTGGCGGCGACGCTGGTGGCCATGGCCATCGCTTGGCAGATGCTGCTGCATCCGACCATCGGTCCGGTCAATACCGCCCTGGTCGCCCTGGGGCTGCCGCGTCAGGACTGGCTGTCGGATCGCGGACTGGTGCTCTACACCCTGGCCGCGATCGGCATCTGGCAGTCGGTCGGCTACAACATGGTCCTGTTCCTGGCCGGTCTGTCCGCTATTCCCGCCTCGCTGTACGAGGCCGCCACGGTGGACGGGGCCGAGCGCCCTTGGGAACGCTTCTGGACCGTCACCTGGCCGATGCTGGGGCCGACCACCCTGTTTGTCACCGTGATTACGGCGACCACGGCCTTCCGCGTGTTCGAAACGGTCGCCACCCTGACCAAGGGGGGGCCGGCGTTCGCCTCCGACACGCTGGTCTATGCGCTCTACCGAGAGGGCTTCGTCTATTTCAAGGCGGGCTATGCCAGCGCCATCACGGTCGTCTTTTTCATCTTCGTGCTACTGTTCACGGCGCTGAAGTTCCGGGTCCTGGAATCGCGGGTGCACTACCGATGAAACGCAGCGTTACCGGAACGGATACGCTTGCGCTGGTCGGGTTGCTGTTGGGCGCCGCCGTGGTGTTGCTTCCGTTCGTCTGGATGGTTTCGCTGTCACTCAAGCCGGCCGACGAGATCTTCACCCGCGGCGTCGACCTGCTGCCCAGCCGGTTGGAATGGCAGAACTACGTCGATGCCTTCACCCAGGTTGATCTGGCCCGCTATCTGATGAACGGCGTCATCGTCTGCGGCGGCATCCTGGTGTTCCAGACGCTGTTCGCGGTGCCCTGCGCCTTCGCGCTGGCGCATCGGCGTTTCGTCGGTCGGCAGGTCATCTTCGGCTTGGTGTTGGCCGGCCTGCTGGTGCCGTTCCACGTCACCGCCATCCCGATCTTCCTCGGGCTGGCCGA
The DNA here is from genome assembly GCF_900101965.1 of Rhodospira trueperi. Lineage (GTDB taxonomy): Bacteria > Pseudomonadota > Alphaproteobacteria > Rhodospirillales > Rhodospirillaceae > Rhodospira > Rhodospira trueperi. The sequence goes on from NZ_FNAP01000004.1 coordinate 29,627, forward strand.
ACTGCGCCTGATCAACACCTATACCGCCTTGATTGCGCCGTTCGTGGCGTCGGTCTTCGGCATCTTCCTGTTCCGCCAGTTCATGGCCCGCCTGCCGGCCGACCTGTTCGACGCCGCGCGGGTGGACGGCCTGTCGGAAACCGCCATCGTCTGGCGCATCGCCTTTCCCCTGGCCATGCCGGCGGCGACCGCGTTCGCGGTCTTTTCCGTCACGGCGCACTGGAACGACTTGTTCTGGCCGCTGATCGTGGTGACGGATCCCGATCTGGCGACTCCGCCGCGTGGCATCGTGTTCTTCCGCGATGCCGAAGCCGGAGACAACGTTGGTCCGCTGATGGCTGCCGCCGTCATCGTCACGGCCCCCCTCATTGCCGGGTTCCTGCTGGCGCAGCGCACCTTCACGCGCGGCATCGCCGCTGGGGGGCTGCGCGGCTGATCCGGCCCACCAAGAAGCGCGCCCACGCGCCTCGAACCGTCCCTGCCCAAAGCACGTCCGACCGACCCCCATCGAACAGAACCGGAGACCCCGTCATGAGACTTCTCGCCACCGCCACGGCCCTGATGCTGACCGTGGGCACCGCCCAGGCGGAAACCCAGGTCCGCGTGCATTACGCCATCCCGACCATCTGGGCGGACGTGCAGCAGATGCTGGCCGATGCCTTCATGGAAGCCAACCCGGACATCGAAATCGTGATCGATGGTCCTGCGGAAAGCTATGCCGAAGGCGTTCAGCGCCTGTTGCGTGAGAGCGTCGCCGGCACCCTGCCCGACGTCGCCTTCGTCGGTCTGAACCGCTGGCGCATCCTGGAAGACCGCGGCCTGACCCAGCCGCTGGATCCGTTCATCGAGGACGAAGCCGCGTTCGAGGCCGCCGGCTACACCGGCGCGCTGCGCTCGCTGGGCCAGTACCAGGGCCAGCAGCACGCCCTCGCCACCTCGGCGTCCACCCTGGTCATGTACGTCAACCCCGATCTGGTGGAACAGGCCGGCGGCTCGATGGACGACTTCCCGACCACCTTCGACGGCGTCATCGAACTGGCCGCCAAGATCGACGCCCTGGGCGACACCATCGACGGCATCTGGATCGGCCGCCACGACTGGCGCTTCCAGTCCCTGCTGGGATCCTACGGCGGGCGTCCCATGACCGAGGACGAGAGCGACATCACCTTCGACCAGCCGGCCGGCATCGCCGCTGCCGAGCTTTATGCCCGCTTCGTCGACGAAGGCGGCATGAAGACCTATGGTCAGGACCAGGCCCGTCAGGCCTATCCGGCCGGCACCATCGGCATCATGATGGAAAGCTCGTCGCTGATGACGCGCTTCATTGAGGCCGCTGGCGATGGCTTCGATGTCACCGTGAAGGCCCTGCCGGTGGCGGCCGAGGACCCCTCGACCGTTTACTTCCCGACCGGGGGGTCGGCCATCGTCATGCTGAGCGAGGATCCCGAGGTTCAGAAGGCCGCCTGGGACTACATCACGTTCGTCACCGGCCCCGAAGGCGCCCGGCTGGTCGTGCAGAACACCGGCTATGCCCCGACAAACGCCCTGGTCCTGGAGGATGACGCCTATCTCGGCGACTTCTACAAGGACAACCCCAACGCCTTCGTCGCCCATCAGCAGGTCGCCAATTATGCCGGCCCCTGGTATGCCTATCCGGGCGCGGAGGGCGTCGCCGTCACCGACCTGATCGCCGCCGCCCTGGTGGAGATCACCGAGGGCGCCGATCCCGAAACAACCATCAAGGACCTGGCCGAGACCGTGCGCGGTGAACTGGGCATGAAATAACATCCGAGGCCCACCGCTTCGCCATTCACCCCGCGCCATTCCCAGGCAATGGCGCGGGGTCCCGCCGATGTGCCGGGAGCCGCTTATCGGTGTCAGGTCCATGACGGCCGCCATCACGGACCGGCTGCCGCGCAAGACCAGAAGTCGCTGGCTGCGTCTTGAACAACGACCGAAGAACGATGTGATGGCCGACCTTGCCAATCAACCCGGCAGACATGGGGCGGTTCGATCCTCTCAAACTCTGGAGCCTCCGGCAAACCCGGGGCGGTTCAATTCGCTGATGAGGACCAGGGCACAGCGCACGGTCTCGCGATAGTGACGCAGCCCCTGGTTAAGTGGTCCGGGTTGAGGTCGAGGCCGCGTGATGGTGCGGCCGGCGGGGGGCGGCGGGTCGGGACCCTGTTCCCCGCGGGATGACATGTTTCTGCCACAAAGCCGCGTGTGGATGACCATTATCGTGACATAGAGTGGGGCCTTACTCTGCTGTTTGCGAAGGGCCCTTTCCGTGCAGGTCGATGGCGGACATCCGTACCGCCCATGACGATCCGACCGCACGATCAAGCTCGTTCGCCGCGATGTCATCGATCTGGCCGTCGCCTCCGTCGGCCGCTAGGCGCCTGGAGTCCTCCCCAACATGTCGCCCGGTCCCGCTTTCTTTTGTGGTGGTAAGAATATCCCCCGGCGTGCGGTCCTGTCAGGGATTGCCGGTCTGGCCGGGGCGGCCGGCGGTGCGTTTTTGCCGTTGCCTTTGGCCCATGCCCAGGACGCGGATGGTTTCTTCGCGCGTCTGACGGATCGGGCGGCCCGCCGCGCGGCGACCCCCTACGATCCGTCGGCCAAGGACATCCCGCAGGCGTTGGCGGACTTGAGCTACGACGCCTTGCGCGACATCCGGTTCGACCCCCGTCAGGCCATCTGGAGAGGCGAGACGCCGTTCGAGATCCAGCTTCTGCACCTGGGTCGCTACCTGCGGACGCCGGTTCGTGTTCACACCGTCGAGAACGGGCGCGCGACTCCGCACGCATACCGTCCCGACCTGTTCAGCTACGGTCGGACAGGCCTGGACCCGGAGACGTTCGGTGATCTCGGGTTTTCCGGGCTGCGGGTCCACCACGCCCTCAACGATCCCGCCGTCATGGATGAGTTGATCGTGTTCCAGGGCGCCAGCTATTTCCGCGCCCTCTGCGCCGGGGCCGTCTATGGCCTGTCGGCGCGCGGTGTCGCGGTCAACACCGCCCGTCCGGAGGGCGAGGAGTTCCCCGGCTTCACTGACCTTTACGTGGAACGGCCGACGGCTGCGGCCCAGTCCATCGTGCTGTACGCCCTGCTCGACGGCCCGTCGCTGGCGGGCGCCTACCGGTTCGAGGTCACACCGGGGACCACGACCGTGACGTCCGTCCAAGCCCGGCTGTTCGCGCGCCGGCCGGTGGAACAGCTGGGAATCGGGGCGTTGACCAGCATGTTCGACTTCGCGCCGATCGACCGGGTCGGCGTCGACGACTTCCGGCCACGGGTTCATGATTCGCAGGGGCTCGGCATGCAGACCCGATCCGGGGAGTGGCTGTGGCGACCCCTCAACAATCCTGATCGCCTTGAGGTGAACGTGTTCCGGTTTGTCGATCCGGCCGGGTTCGGATTGATGCAGCGGGTGCGCCGCTTTGATCGCTATCAGGACCTTGAAGCCCGATACCATCAGCGGCCCAGTGCCTGGGTCAGTCCGCGGGGTCCGTGGGGAGAGGGCGAGGTCATTTTGGTCGAGATTCCGACACCGGATGAGACCAATGATAACATCGTGGCGTTCTGGAAACCGGCCGTGCCCTTCGAGCCGGGTCGGCCGGTGTCGCTGGACTACGACATCCAGTGGACGCTGGACGGACCGAAACCCGATCTGGCCTGGTGCCTCGACACGGCGGCCGGTCATTACGGCCTGCCTTCGACGGAGCTGGACGACACCACGCGTCGGCTTGGTCGCAAATGGGTGATCGATTTCGTCGAGGGCCCGCTGCGCACCCTCAGAACGGCCGAGGATGTCGCGGTGATCACATCCGCCGACTGGGGCCGGGTCGAGGGGGTGGCGCATGTTCTGAACCCGGACACGGGCGGGGTGCGAGTCTTTCTGGACACGATGGCCAAAGGGGCCGGCCCCATGAACCTGCGGTGCCATCTGGCCCGTGACGGAGCGCCCGTCTCCGAAACCTGGACCATGCAATGGCGTCCGCCTGCAGCCGCTTGAGGGGGAAGATCGAACTGATGATGCCGCTTTCGCCCCTAGGTTTGGACATTCTGCTCGCCGAGAAGGCCCGGACCTACCTGACCGCCGCGCATCACATGGATACGGCGGCCGCCGATCCTATCGCCCGACAGGCCGCCTGGCGGGTGATGGCCGGGCTGAGACCGTCCCGAGTCCAGCGGGCTTTCCCCATCGTTGTTGGTGTGGCACGTCATATGGCGCTGGCCTTGCCGAGCCCTGATGGGGCCGCGGTTCGGCCGCCGATCGCCACGCGGTGCGGCCGGCCGATGCAGAGGCAACCCCTCGACCCCCTGACCCTCGAAGAGCTGAAGGATCATTCGCGCCAGCGTGGTCGCTGGCTGGTTGGACGCCTACCGCGCATGCGCTCCCTGGTCTGGGGGCTGACGGTGGCGGCGATTTCCGTGGTCCTTTTGCCCGGGATGACGCACTGACGCGCGGCCGTTGCGAGACAGCCTCTCCGCACGGGAGAGCGGCTCAAGCGGTCTGTTCGGGCTCACGGAGGAGCCGACCATGGTGACGCATCGTCGCCTGTTTCTATTCTGCGTGGCCGTGATCACGATGGCTGCGACGCTGTCGTTCGTGCAGGTGCTGGCCGCGAACGGCCTGTCGCTGCTGCATGTCGCGCTGACCGTCGTGTTCGTGCCGCTGGCCGCCTGGCTGGCGCAGTCATTCTGCACCCTGACGGCCGGTGCGTTCCTGCTGATCTGGCAGCGCCTGCGCCGACGCGGTTCGCCGCCGGGAGGTCTCGAGGACCGGGCGGCCGGCCTGGATCCCGTCCTGCCCCGGGTGGCCCTGGTTATGCCGGTCTACAACGAGACCACCGCGCGGGTTTTCGCCGGGGTCGCCGCCATGCGGGACGATCTGGCCGCGCTGGGCGTGGCCGCGCGATTCGATGTCTTCGTGCTGTCGGACACGACCGACCCGGATGTCTGGCTGGCCGAATGCGAGGCGTGGCACGACGAGTGCCAGCGGGGGGAGAGCCTGCCCGCCCTGTACTACCGGCGGCGCCTCCACAACCTCCGCCGCAAGACCGGCAACATCGAGGATTTCGTCGAGCGCTGGGGCGGGGCCTATGGGGCCATGATCACCCTGGACGCGGACAGCCTGCTGGAGGCCCGCACCATCTGGTCCCTGACCCGGCGTCTTGATGCCTCGCCCGGGACCGCCTTGATCCAGGCGGCGCCCAAGCTCGTGCGGGGCGAGACCCTGTTTGCGCGTCTGCTGCAGTTCGCCGGCGACGTCTACGGTCCCCTCAGTGCCGCCGGCATCGCCTTCTGGGCCGGTGGCGAGGGGAACTACTGGGGCCACAACGCGATCATCCGCCTGAACGCCTTTGCCGCCTGCTGCGGCCTTCCGAAGCTGCCGGGACGAGAGCCCCTAGGCGGCGAGATTCTGAGCCACGACTTCGTCGAGGCCGCCCTGTTGCGGCGCGCCGGGTGGCGGGTGGAAATGGCCTGGGATCTGGCCGGCAGTTACGAGGAGCCGCCGCCGACCCTGTCCGACTTCATGATTCGCGACCGGCGCTGGTGCCAAGGCAACCTGCAGCACGGGCGCATTCTGTTTGCCCGCGGCCTGCACTGGGTCAGTCGGGCGCACCTGATGACCGGGATCATGAGCTATCTCACCTCGCCGCTGTGGTTCGTGTTCCTGATCCTGGCCGGATTGCAGGCCTGGACCCTGTCGGTGGCCGAGCCGGTGTATTTCCGTGCCGGCACGCCCTGGCCGACCTGGCCGATCTCGCAGGAGGAAGAGGCCGCCGCCTTGCTGGCGGCCATGATGGGTCTGCTGTTCCTGCCCAAGCTGTGGGGCTTGCTGCTGGCCTTGACCAATTCCCGCGACCGGGCGGCCCGGGGCGGCGCGGGCCGGCTTGTGATCGGGGTGCTGGTCGAGACCGTTCTGTCAGCCCTGATCGCCCCCATTATGATGATCCGCCACACGCGCTTCGTAGCCGCCATCTTGACGGGCTCCGGGGTGGACTGGACCCCGCAGCGCCGCACGGCCGGACGCCAGACTCTGCTCGGCGCCGCACGCGCCAATGTGGATGTGCTGGTCATCGGCGTGGCGGCAACGGTGGCGGTCCTGCTCTATGCCCCGGCGCTGGGGTGGTGGCTGGTGCCCGTGCTGGCCGGCCTGGTGAGCGCACCGTGGCTCTGCTTGCTCCTGGATAGCGGCAAGTCCGGCGGGCCCCTGGCGCGCTGGGGTCTGCTGGGCATTCCCGAAGATCGCGTGCCGCCGCCCGTCTTGACGCTGGCGAACGAGCACGAGGCGCGGCTGAGCGCACTGCTGGCCAGCGCGACGCCGGCCGACCGCTTCGCCGCCGTGTTGCTGGATCCGGTCAGGAACGCCCGGCACTGCGCGCTGGTGAACGAGGCGGGTGGCGGCTCCGCGCTACCACCGGAGGTCGCCCGTCGCGCTGAAGTGATCGCGGTCCACCTGGAACAGGCGGCCCTGACCCGGGACGAACGCCGCGCCTTGCTGGAGCGGCCGAACCGTCTGCGCCGGGCGCATGATCAGATCTGGGCGAACCGCGACGGCGGCCTCTCGGGCACGCCGGGACCGGAACCGAACGTGGCCGCCTGACGGCGCCTTACCGGCCCTCCAGCTTGTGCAGGAACCACTGCAGAATCGCGCGCCACAGCGCGTCTTTCAGGACCGCGCCCTCGATGCTGCTGTCCAGGTTGGGGTTGTCGTTGATTTCGATGACAAACACCCCACGATCATTCTGCTTCAGGTCCACGCCGTACAGGCCGGTCCCCATTAGCGCGGCCGCCCGGACGGCGGTGTCAACGACCTCGGCCGGGGCGTTCTCGACGGCGAACGTGCGGAATCGGCCTTCGTCGATCCGCCCCGTCTCGCCATGGTGGATGATCTGCCAGTGCTTCCTGGCCATCATGTACTGGCAGGCGAACAGCGGCTGTCCGCCCAGCACGCCCACGCGCCAGTCGAACTCGGTCGGCATGAACTCCTGCGCCAACAGCAGGTCGGTCTGCTGAAACAGGTCCTGCGCCAGGACACCAAGCGCGCTCCGGTCGGCCACCTTATGCACGCCCCGACTGAACGAGCCGTCCGGAATCTTGACCACCATCGGGAACCCCAGCACATCGGCGGCCCTGCTCAGGCCGGCGCCGCCGGCCATCACCACCGACCGGGGCATCGGCAGCTTGGCCGCCTCCAGCCGTTCCTTCAGGTAGACCTTGTTCGTACAGCGGACCATCGAGGTTGTGTCGTCGATCACCGGCATGCCTTCCTGCTCGGCACGCCGGGCGAAGCGGAAGGTGTGATCGTTGACCGACGTGATCTCGCGGATGAACAGGGCATCGAATTCGGCCAGCCGGGGCAGGTCGCGCTGCTGGATGGGCTCCACCTCGATCCCCATGCGGGCGCCGACCTGGGCCAGCCGTTCCAGGGAACTCCGCTTGGTCGGCGGCATGGCCTCCCGGGGGTTGTGCAGGACGGCCAGACTCCAGCGCAGGGGGACCTTTGTTTTCGGCGCGCCCCAGGTCCGCCTGCAATGCCGGGCCAGGGCCTCGACGAGGAACTCGCGCTCGGCCGGCTTCAGGCGGTGCGGCGGCAGCGGGCGCAGGCGCTTGACCCGCAACCAGTCGCCGGCGCCGACCGACACTTCGATCAGCGGACACCGGAACCAGTCGAACAGCAGGGTCGCGAAGCGCTGGAAGCCGGGGTCCGTCGGCAGGCCGAAGCCGACCAGCAGGCGGAAATCCTGATCCGGTCGCGCTGGCAGCTTGCGGGCGTCCTTGTTCAGGGCCTCTTCCAGGTCGGGCAATGCCGCCGCGTACAGCGCCTTGCGCGACAGTTCCAGCATGGTCTGGACGGTCGGCAGCACCCGATGGCCGCGCGCCTCCGCCAGCAGCGAGGCATAATAGCCCGCGCTCTGGTAGGCATACCCGCGCGCCAGATTGATCACGATGGGCCGCAGCCCCTGGAACAACTCCGGCTTGGCGAGGTAGTCCCGCACGGACAGGACCTTGTGCGGCGTGCTGGCCTGATCGAAATCGGCCCCGCGTTCGGTCAGGATGACCCAGTCGCTCATCGGGCGCCTCCCCGTCGAACAACAAGGGCGGCGCGCAGCCGGGCGCGTCCCCACCGCGACATGCGGTCAAAGGCGGCCAGGGGAATGGGCAACGCCGACGCCGCGACTTCCGTTTCCATGTGATCCCGCTCCACCCAGGGGTCGTGAATGAGGACGCTGTTTCCGGCGCGCCCATAAACCAGGACCCAATGGGGCGTCCGGCTCCGCAGCATGCGGTAATGACTGACCAGAACGAGCACCACGGCTCCCGTGTCAAGAGCCTCCTGCAACAGGGCCGGGTTCAAGGGCGTGTGATGGATGGGAAGGCCGAGATCATGGGCCTCGGCCGCGTAGTCGGCCTGTATCAGGGCGATGGCCTCGCGCCGGTCCGGCGCCCGGACACTGTCCACGAAAAACGGCCCCTCCTGGTTGACGAAAACCTCGACGGCAAAGCCGCGACGCACCAACGCGACCGCCATGCCGACGGGTTCGCACCCGCCGTGACCGGCCTGCATGAACACCGTCGTTGCTTCCCGCCACAGCCGAAACTCGGCGGTCCGATCAAAGGGGATCGAGGGGTCCAGGGCGCGCATGGCCATCATCATGGCGGCCGGGCCGCAGGTGAAGTCCGTCGTCTGGGCATAGTAGGGCGGCGCGTCGGGTGTCCGCGCGGAGGCAATCAGGGATTTCTGAAACCGAAGCGCCTCGCAATGATCCTCATAGTAGTCGAGGTACCGGCCGAACGGCCTGTATCCCCGTCGGCGGTACAGGGCGATCGCCTCCGCGTTGTCGTCGCGGACCTCCAGGCGGATGACCACGCAGTCCCGGTCTCGCGCCGCGTTCTCGGCGGCCCCCATCAGGGACCCGGCGAGGCCGCGCCGCCGCGCCCACGGCATGACGGCCATGGAGTACAGACGCGCGGAGGCGGTCCCGCTGCGATACAGCACCAGGGCATAGCCTGCCAGGCGGCCGTCGATGTCCGCCACCAGCAGGCTCGCCCGTCCCTTTTCGATGAAACTTCGAAAACTGCGGCGGGTCAGGCGGTCGGTCTCGAAACAGGCGACCTCCAGAGCCGTCAGCGCGTCGAGATCGGCGGGGACGGCCGGCCGGATCTTGGGGTGTGCCGGCGCGGGTGTCGGCGCGGGGGCATCGTTCGGCATTGCCGGTTGAACGCCTGTCACGTCAGTCAGTCTCCATCGTCGCCCCGAGTGCATGGATCCAGACAAAAAGATGCAGCGAGCATCATGTGTCTGGATCGAAGAATGTACTAGATTCATAAAGTTGTGCAGCGACGTTTGCCGTCAAGGGTGTAACCCTTGACGGCGTCGCTGCACTCGCGGGGTCAGAGCGGCGCCGCCATCAGGCCGGTCCCAAGCCAGACGATATACCCGCCGTAAAGTGCCAGGAAGACGCCACCCTCGATCCGACTCAGGCGCCAGCCGGTCACCGCGAAGACGATCAGGAGCAGGGTCGCGCCAAGCATGACCCAGATGTCCATCGCCGCGATCTGTGGCGGGACCGGGATCGGGTGAACCGCGGCGGTGACGCCCAGGATGCCCAGGGAATTGAAGATGTTGCTGCCGATGACGTTGCCGAAGGCCACATCGGATTGGCGGCGGATCGCGGCGACCACGGACGTGACCAGTTCAGGCAGGGAGGTGCCCACGGCCACCACGGTCAATCCCAACACGGTTTCCGAAACCCCGAAGGTGCGGCCCACCGCGATGGCGCCCTGAACAAGGAACTGTGCCCCCAGCAGGATCAGGGCGAGCCCACCCACCGCGAACACGATGGCGAGCCACAGGCTTTGCGGCCGGGGTTCCGCCGCCGAGGCTTCCCCGGCGTGCATGGCCGACGATGCGTCGGACACCGTCCGTTCCCGGAGGTAGGTGAAGGTCAGATAGGCGATCAGCAGCCCGACCAGAGCCAGGCCGGACAGGCGATCCAGCGATCCGACCAGGACGACGCCGAGACAGGCCAAGGCCGACACCAGAAGGACCGTTCCGTCGCGCGTGAAGGCGGATCGGGAGGTGGCCATGGGGCAGATCACCGCCGCCACACCGAGGATAAGGAGGATGTTCGCCGTATTGCTGCCCACCACGTTGCCGACCGCGATGCCCGGCGACCCCGCGAACGTGGCCTGAAGGGATGTCAGCAGTTCCGGTGTGGAGGTGCCGAACCCGACCAGGGTCAACCCGATCAACAGCGGCGACATGCGCAGCCTCTGGGCGATGGACACGGCCCCCCGGACGAGGGAATCGCCGCCGAGCAGCAACAACAACAGACCGCCAAGCAAAGACGCATACATCATGGCGAAGACCCTGTGCGATGCCGCCTTGCGATCGACACAAGCCGGCTCTAAACGTCTGATCCACGGAGAACGATTGGCCCAGAGGGCACTGTAAGGCCCGTATCCGACCGCCACCGTTTATCACGCGGGCGGGTCATGGAACCGAGGCGACACCGTATGCGGCCGTGTGTTCGGCCGCCCCGAAGACTGCAATATGTTGTGTGCCGGTCCCCAAAACGAACGCCATTCGTGGTACCCATCAGGGCTATCCGGACAGACACTCGGAGGATGACTCGGAATGTCCAAAAGGGATTTGGCGCTGGACGCCTTAAGGGGTCTTTTTATTTTTATTATTACTGTCGACCACATGCAAGGCATTATTGTATATTTTACATGGCAGACATTCGGGTTCGCCTCGGCTCTGCCGGGTTTCCTATTCCTGTCCGGTTATCTTGTCGCAAGGGTTTACGGCGGCCTCATGCTGCGGCGGGGCGTATTGTCCGGCCTGCGAAAAATGGCGCTGCGGGTCTGGAAGATCTATCTCTGGCACGCCGCGTCCGTGCTGGTCGTGGTCGGAGGAACGATGGCCCTGGCGTGGGTGGGGCTCGGCATCGAGCACCGGATGGCGACGCTGCAATCCCTTGCGGGGCTTCTGATGCTTGAGCATCTGAACGCCTATTTCAATATCCTGCCCTTGTACCTTTTCTTTCTGGCGTTGGCCGCGCTGCTTCTGCTTCTTTTTTCCCGCTACCCCCTTCTGATGGCCGTGACAGGCGTCCTGATCTGGGCGCTGGCCCCGGTGGTGCCGTCCGTCTTGCATCCATGGGGGAGCACGGCGCTGTTGCAGCCGCTGTCCTGGCAGGTGGTCTTCACCCTGGGGCTGGCCTTGGGGCTGTTCCAGGTGCAGGGCGGGCATTTTCGGTCGCCGCCATGGCTGACAATGATCGCCGCGGGTCTCGCCCTACTGTTTTTCGCTCTACGCTGGCACATCCTGGAGTTCGAGGATGTCGGGTTGGATCCGGGCCTGTTTGAGCGGGACGCCCTGGGGGTGGGCCGGCTGCTGAACATCCTGTGTCTGATCGTTCTGATCACCTGGGCGTGGCCGCGCCTGAAGCCGTGGCTGGAGCGGCGTCGTCTGCTCGTGATGGTCGGTCAGGCCAGCCTGGCCGCGTTCAGCCTGCAAATCATGATCGTCTATTATCTGGGCATGATCCGGCGCGGATTGGTCCCCTACACAAGGCCGGGCTTTCAGGACCTGGTCCGGCTCGACGTCGATTGGCCGAGTGTCGTCTACCTCCTGATGTTCGATGGGCTCTCGGTCTTCCTGGTCGCCCTGTCGACATCCTGCGTTGGTTTTATGGCAATCCCCCTTCGATTCAAGCGTTCGCCGTCTCCAGAGCGGGAGCGCGGCGTCAGGGCCTGACCGCCTTGACAGTCCTGTTCGCGGGCCCACGCGGCGTGTCCGTGACAATGGGACGCGACCATCGCCACCGGTGCCCGCGTCGGTCACGCCAACACCCGCGCTTGCGCCAACCCCCTTACGCGACCGCGTTCCGGCATCGCCCGGGCCAATCATCACGTTGCCGGTCATGGGCAGGCCCTCCCCGAGGGGGAGCGAACGCGCTGGGCGACAGGAACCGCTCGCGCTTACGTTTCGGGTCCTAGCCCACATGGCGGCACGGTTTGACGCCGTCCGTCAGGTCGAGAGCCGCCCCACGGTAGCTCCAGAAAGCGAATGTCCGGCGGCAACAGCGTCCCCGCCGGGTGAGATCAAGCGCCCTATCCGTCCCCGTCTGTGCGAGAGGAGCCCTTGGCCCGTTGGCGCCGCCGCAGGATGTAGGTGTCCATGACCCAGCCCTTGCGGGCGCGCTGGGTCTTGATGGTCTCGGCGATGCGGTCGGCCGTCCCGTCCAGGGGGCCGGCGATCAGGATCTCGTCCGGGCTGCCGACGTCGCCGCCCCAGAAGATGTCCATGTCCGGCTGGTCGCGCAGCCGCATGAAGGCGTCGCGCGAGTCCAGCATCACCACGCTGTTGTGGACCGCCGCCGGATCCCCGGTCTCGATCTGGCGGCCGGTGGTGATGACGATCTCCTCGCCGACGCGGTTCAAAGGGATTCGGTGCTTGGCGGTCAGGGCCTGGATGCAGGTGATGCCGGGGATGACCTCGAAGGCGATGTCGTCGCGGCCCTTGGCGATCAGGTCGTGCAGGTTCTGCATCGTGCCGTCGTACAGCGCCGGGTCGCCCCACAGCAGGAAGGCGCCGGTCTCGCCGTCCTTCATGTTGGCGTCGATCAGGTCGGCGATCACCTGCGTGCGGCGGTGGCGCCAGTCCTCGACCGCGCCCTGGTAGTCGGCCGAGGCGCGGTCGCGCCTGGGGCTGGCGCCGGTGGCGATGCGGTAGGAGCGGTCGCCGGCATGCTCGGCGAGGATCTCGCGCCGGAACCGGATCAGGGAATCCTTGCCGTCGCCCTCCTTCTCCAGGAAGAAGAACACGTCGGTGCGCCGGATCGCCTTGACGGCGGCCAGGGTTAGGGCGTCCGGATCGCCCGGCCCGATGCCGATGAGCAGGATCGTTTTCATCACTTCACTTTGACTCTGTGTCGGGGCCGGGGGTCGGCTTGCGCAGGGAAAGCAGGGTCACGGGCATCGCCGGGCGCCAGCCGTGGAAGCCGCCCAGCGGTTTGGCGTGCGCCACGGACAGCCGGGTCAGGTCGCCGCCGAGGCGCGCGTGGCGGTCGAGCAGGGCCGCTTCTCCCTCCAGCGTCACCGCGTTGGCCACCAGCCGGCCGCCGGGCTTCAGGGCTTCCCAGCAGGTTTCGAACACCCCCTCGACGGTCACGCCGCCGCCGATGAACACGGCGTCGGGCGGCTCCAGGCCGTCCAGCGCCGCCGGGGCCTCGCCGGCGATGATCGTCAGGCCGGGGACGCCCAGGGCGTCGCGGTTGCGGGCGATGTGCTCGCGGCGGTCGGCGCGGGCCTCGACGGCGAAGGCCCGGCACGCCGGGTGGGTGCGCATCCACTCGATGCCGATGGAGCCGCAGCCGGCGCCGACGTCCCACAGCAGCTCGCCGGGGCGCGGCGCCAGCCGGGACAGGGTCACCGCGCGCTGATCCCGCTTGGTGATCTGGCCGTCGTGGTCGAAGGCGTCGTCGGGCAGGCCCGCCAGCCGCGACAGGCCGCCCGCGCTGCCGGAGTCGGCCGTGCACGACACGGCGATCACCGCCAGATCCGCGCCGGGCGGGTGCGGCCAGTCGGCAGCGGGGCCATCCAGCCGGTGGTCTCGCGGCCCGCCCAGGTGTTCCAGCACGGTCAGGGCGCTGGCGCCGAAGCCGCGCGCCGTCAGCAGGGCCGCCACCTGGGCCGGGGTGTCGCGGTTTTCGGCCAGCAGCAGCAGGCGGACGCCGTCGTGCAGCAGCGGATGCAGCGCCGCCAGCGGGCGGCCGTGCAGGGGCAGGGTGGTCACCTCGTGCAGCGCCCAGCCCATCCGGGCCGCCGCCAGCGACACCGACGACGGCGCCGGGAAGACGCGCATCTCGGCGGCGGGGAGTCGTTTCGCCAGGGTGGCGCCCAGGCCGAAGAACATTGGGTCCCCGCTGGCCAGCACGCACAGCGGCGCGCCCCGCCGCGCCAGCACCCGGTCATAGCCGTCGGCGAACGGCGTCGGCCAGGTCTCGCGGGTCTGGCCCGGGATGTCCGGCAGCAGGGCCAGATGGCGCGCGCCGCCGGTCATCACGGGCGCGTCCCGCACGGCCCGCCGGGCCGCCGCGCCCAGGCCGTCCCATCCGTCCTCGCCGATGCCGACCACCGTCAGCCAGGGGTCCATGATCCCTCTCACCCGTCGTTCCGGGAACCGAGCGTGGTGATACGCCCCGGGGCCACGTCCTGACAACCCGTGCCGCGTCCTGGGGGCGCGGACCGGTTTACGGTTTCGCGCGCGCGGGGCTCGGTGTAGATAACGCCTCGCGACATCGGATGCTTCTCCGGTCCGTTCCCGGAGAGGCGCCGGCCTCTTTTCTGCGCGGAGTCCGCCATGAACGCCTACAGCCGCGACGCCCACGAGATCTACCGGCAATCCTTCGCCATCATCCGATCCGAGGCGGACCTGAGCCGCATTCCCGCCGACCTGGAGGCGGTGGCGGTGCGCGTGGCCCACGCCTGCGGCATGCCCGACGTGATCGACGACCTCGTGTTCTCCGAGGGGGCCGGAACCGCCGGCCGTGCGGCGCTGGAGGCCGGTGCGCCCGTCCTGTGCGACTGCCGCATGGTGGCCGAGGGCATCACCCGCGCCCGCCTGCCGGCCGACAATGCCGTGGTCTGCACCCTGAACGATCCGGCCGTGCCGCAGATGGCCCGGGACATGGAGACCACCCGCTCGGCGGCGGCCGTCGAGCTGTGGCGCCCGCATCTGGGCGGGGCCATCGTGGCGATCGGCAACGCGCCGACGGCGCTGTTCCACCTGCTGACCCTGCTTGACGATCCAGACACGCCGCGCCCGGCGCTGGTCCTGGGCTTCCCGGTGGGCTATGTCGGCGCCGTCGAGTCCAAGGAGGCGCTGGCCGCCGACAGCCGGGGGGCGCCGTTCGTCGCCCTGCGCGGCCGGCGCGGCGGCAGCGCCATGGCCGCCGCCGCCGTCAACGCGTTCGGGCGGGAGGCCCACGGCTGAGATGAGTCACCAGAAAGGACGCCTGTTCGGTCTGGGCGTCGGTCCCGGCGATCCCGAACTCATCACGGTGAAGGCCCTCAATCGCCTGCGGGCGGCGCCGGTGGTGGCCTTCCCGAGCGCGCCGGGGCGCAAGGGGCATGCGCTGACCATCACCGAGGGGTATCTGCGGCCGGAGCAGATCCTGCTGCCCATGGTCTTCCCGGTGACCATCGAGACGCCCTCGACCTCGCCGGACTATGAACGTCTGGTGCGCGACTTCTACGACCGCAGCGCGGAGGAGATCGCCGCCCACCTTGACGCCGGGCGCGACGTGGCCGTGCTGTGCGAGGGCGATCCGTTCTTCTACGGCTCCTACATGTACCTGCACGACCGGTTGTCGGGCCGCTACGAGACCGAGGTGGTGCCGGGCGTGTGCTCCATCCTGGCCGGGGCGTCCGTGCTGGGGACGCCCCTGGTCTACCGGGAGCAGGTCCTCGCCGTGTTGTCGGGCGTGATGTCGGAAGACGACCTGCGCCGCCGCCTCGCCGATGCCGACGCGGCGGTCGTGATGAAGCTGGGGAAGACCTTCGCCAAGGTCCGCCGGGTCATCGCCGACATGGGCCTGATGGACCGCGCGCTCTACGTGGAGCGGGCGACCATGGCCAGCCAGCGCGTCCTGCCGCTGGCCGAGGTGGCGCCGGAGACCGTGCCCTACTTCTCCCTCATCCTCATCCCGGGCCGGACCTGGTCGGGGCCGGGCGGATGACGGCCGACGCCGAACAGCCCGCCGCCATCGTCGTTCTGGGGCAGGGCAGCCTGGAGACGGCGCGGCGCATCCAGGCCGCGTTGCCCGAGGGCACGCGGGTGCATGGGCTGGCCGGGCGGGTCGAGGGCGCCGACATCGCCTACGACGGCTTCGGCGAGACGCTGCGGGGGCTGCACCGGGACGGCGTTCCCCTGGTGGCGCTGTGCGCCAGCGGTATCGTCATCCGCGCCCTGGCGCCGCTGTTGCAGAACAAGCGGGTGGAACCGCCGGTGCTGGCCGTGGCCGAGGACGGCAGCGCCGTGGTGCCGCTGCTGGGCGGGTTGCAGGGGGTCAACGGGCTGGCGCGCCGCATCGCCGACGCCCTGGGCGTCGCGCCGGCCATCACCACCACCGGCGACGTGCGCTTCAACGTCACGCTGGAGGCGCCGCCGGCCGGCTATGTGGCGCGCGATCCGGGGGCGTCGAAGGCGTTCATGTCCGACCTGCTCGGCGGCGCGTCGGTGCGGCTGGAAGGGCGCGCGCCCTGGCTGGCGGAGAGCCGGCTGCCGTTCACGCCGGACGGGGCGCGGTGCATCCGTGTTACGCCCGACGACCGCGCGCCGGAGGACGGCACGCTGGTGTTCCATCCAAAAACGGTGGTGGTCGGTCTGGCCGGCGGAGGGGAGGACCTCCCCGACCGGGTGACGGCGGCGCTGGCGGCGACCGGGCTGGCGCCGGCGGCGGTGGCGATGGTGCTCGCGCCGGCGGGTGAGGCGGCCCGCAAGGACGTCCAGCGGGTGGCGGATGTGTTGGGGTGTTCCGTCCGGTTCGTCCCGGATGCGACCGACCCGTCCGCTCTGGTCGCGGCGGCGGTGCCGGAGGCCGACCGCGATCGTCCGGTGTGGTCGGACGGAGCGGTCGCGATCGCGGTCGCCCGCGCGCCTGATCTGGTGCGTTCGGTGGGGCGTCCGCGCGGGCATCTGGCGGTGGTGGGTCTGGGGCCGGGCGGCGCCGACCTGCTGGCCCCGGCGGCGCGCGAGGCGCTGCGCCGCGCCGATCACTGGGTGGGCTACGAGTTCTATTTGCAGATGGCGGAGCGTCTGGTCGGCGCGCCGCGACCGGGGCAGGCGGTCCATCCGTCAGACAACCGCGAGGAACTGGACCGGACCCGGCACGCCCTTTCGCTGGCGGCGGCGGGCGCGCGGGTGGCGGTGATCTCGTCGGGCGATCCGGGCATCTTCGCCATGGCGGCGGCGGTGATGGAGGCGTTGCAGGACGCCGCCGATCCGACCTGGCACGGGGTCGCGGTGGCGGTGGTGCCGGGCATCACGGCGGCGCAGGCGGCGGCGGCGCGGGTGGGCGCGCCGCTGGGGCATGACTTCTGCGTCCTGTCGCTGTCGGACAACCTGAAGCCGTTCGACGTTATCCTGGAGCGGCTGGAGCACGCCGCCCGCGCCGATCTGGCGATGGCGCTCTACAATCCGGTCTCCAAGGCGCGGCCCTGGCAACTCGGGCGGGCGCTGGACCGGCTGCGGACCGTGCGGGCACCGGACACGCCGGTGGTGCTGGCCCGCGACGTGGCGCGTCCGGACGAGGCGGTGCGGGTCACGACTCTGGGCGCCGTGCGGCCGGAGGACGCCGACATGCGCACCGTGATCCTGGTCGGCTCGTCGGCCACGCAGACCTTTCCCCGTCCGCTGGACGGCGGCGCGTGGGTCTATTCGCCAAGGTGGTACGGGCAATAGCGGAGAGCCTGGAGAATGTCCTTGCGTTCCAGGTAGGGGTAGGCGGCTAGGACCTCGTCCACGCTATGGCCGGCGCCAATCTGTCCGACGATCATGCCGACGGTGACGCGCATCCCGCTAATACAGGGCTTTCCGCCCATGACGGTGGGGGTGTGCGTGATGCGGTCGAACGGACCCATGCCTCCCTCCAGATCGGGGCAGGAGTATCGCCCCATAGCCTCATCAAGGTCGGCGCGCGTAGCGTGAACGTCAAGATTGATGAGTGCGTGTCAACGAATGCGTTCAAGTCACCCAGGGCAATCGGGTAAAGGCACCTTTGTCGAAATGCGGGATTGGGTAGGGCGGGTTCGCGCCGAAGGCGCAACCCGCCGCATCGGCGCCACATGGCGGATTGCCCCGCTTCGCGGGTCGAATCCGCCCTACCCGAATGAAAGAAGGTGGCGCGTTCCGTCCCACGGGACACAATCACCGCGTCTTTGCGACCACACGGCCCTTCACCCGATTGCCCTGTCAAGCCACCCCGTTGCCGCGTCCACGGTCGCGACGGTGACGGTCTCGGGCCGCCGGGGACGGTCGCGCATGACCACCCGCACCCCCAGGGCGCGGGCGGCGGCCAGCTTGGACTCCGTGGCGCCGCCGCTGTTCTTGCAGACGATGGTGTCGATCCGCTGGTCGCGCAGCAGGGCGGTTTCGTCCTCCAGGCTGAACGGGCCCCGCGCCAGCAGAAGCTCGGCATGCGTAAAGGGCGGCATCGGGTCGGGGGCCTGGACGGAGCGGATCAGCATCCACACGTCGGGCAGCACGGCGAAGGGCGCCACCTCCTGCCGGCCCACCGCCAACAGCACGCGCTGGGCTCGGAGCGTGCGCAGGGCGTCCACGGCCGCGTCCCAATCCGGCACCAGGGTCCAGGCGTCGCCGTCGCGGGGCACCCACTTCGGTCGTTCCAGGCGCAGCAGCGGGACGCCCGTGTCGGCGCAGGCGGTGGCGGCGTTCCAGCCCATGCGGCGGGCGAAGGGGTGGGTGGCGTCGATCACCGCCGCGATCCCCTGGTCCGTCAGCCAGCGGGCCAGCCCCTCCGGCCCGCCGAAGCCGCCGACGCGCATGTCCCCGGCCGGCGGACGCGGATTGGCGGTGCGCCCGGCCAGCGAGGAGACCGGATCCCAGCGGCCGTCCGCCACCAGGGCCTCGGCCAGGGCATAGCCCTCCGTGGTGCCGCCCAGGATGAGCACGCGGGGCCGGTCAGCGGTCATCGTGGCGGCGATCCTCTTTCTGGCGGTCGATGGCGGCGCGCAGCAGCGCCAGCGCGCGGAACGGCGCGTGCATCATCTTCCCAAAAGGCAACGTGACGAAAAAGGCCAGCACGGTTCCCAGGTGCAAGGCCAGCAGCATCCCCATGGCGGCGGTCTCCCGCAAGGCCAGCAGGGCCAACCCGCTGGCGGCGGCGGCGCCCAGCACGGCCAACAGGGTCCACTCGGCCGTCCGGGTCTCCGGGGCCTCCGGCGCCGGGTCGGCGCGGTGCTTGATCCAGGCCAGGGCCGCCACGCCGGCCAGCAGCGCCACCCCGCCCCCCGTGCCCAGCAGCACCGGGGCACTGGTCCAGGGGTAGGGGGCGCGCATCCCCAGCAGGTGGTGGGACACGGCCGCCGCCAGCGTCGCGGCGACGGTCAGCAGGAAGCCCCACAAGACCAGATGGTGCGCGTGCCGGCGTCCGCCGGAGAAGCCGTCGTCGCGGTCGTTGCAGCCGACACCGCCGCCGCTCAGGTTCCGCAGGGTGAGGATGTCGCGAAGGGTCGCCGGCAGCGCCCGCGCGACCTGTCGCGGCGTCCCCCCGCCGATGGCGCGCCAGAACCGCGCCATGGCGAGCGCGACCGGCCACAGCGGTGCCAGCAGCGCCAGCGCCGCGCCCCAGACCATGGCGCCGCGCGGGATCACGGCGTGGAAGGCGCCCGGTCCCCGGTGCGCCGCGAACAGGACATCCGCCGGCACCAGCAGCACGGCCAGCACCGGCACCAGCAGGGTCGCGGCCAGGGCAAAAGCCGCCGGCCCGCCGGGCGGTGATCCCACCCCCACGAACCGCCGCCACGACAGCGCCCGCACCCGCGCCAGTGCCGCCGGCAGCGCCACGGCGAAGGCGTGCGGCGGCCGGTACTGGCAGGCGTACCAGCAGTTCCGGCAGTGATGGCACAGGTTGGCGAGGTACATCAGGTCGGCATCGGTCAGGGCCGGTCGCGCGTCGGCGGCGCGGAACACGTCGCAATAGCCGTTGCAGTACTTGCAGACGACACAGACCGTCATCTGCCGCCGCGCCTCGGCCAGGATATCCGCGTCACGCGAGGGCATGGCGCGCCGCCGCCTCCCCGGCGCGGCGGCCGAACACCGCGCACACCGTCAGGGCGGTTCCCGACAGGTAGCGTCCGCCCAGCACCGCCGGAGCCATGATCATGCCGGCGGCGAACAGGCTCGGCAGCGGCGCCCGCGCGGCGTCCAGGACCCGCCCGTCGGCGTCCGTCCGCACGCCCAGGCCGGTGAAGGTGAGGCCGGGGCGGATGGAGACGACATGCCAGGGCGGTCCGCCGGGCGGTCCCTCGCGGCGGAGCGTGTCGGCCAGAGTCGCGGGGTCAAGCGCGAGGGCGCGGGCCAGGGTCTCGGTTTCGGGCATAATCCGGGGGGCATACACCCGCCGGCCCAGACGCGCCAGCCCGGCGTCGTCCAGGATCACATGGGCGATCCCGCCCGGGCACCCGGCCACCAGCCGCCCCCAGCCCGAGTATCGCGCCGAGCCGGTCTCGTGGGCGGCGTCGCGCACCGGGCAGCCGTCGCGGTCGAGCACCAAGCCCCACGCCATGCCGTCGGCGCGGGTGACGATGCCGCCGTCGTCCGCCGGGGCGCGGGCGTCGACGGCGACGAGATGGGCGTGCGCCGCGTCTCCCGCCGGAGCCGCCCCCAGGTCCAGCAGCGCCCGCAGCAGGCGGCCGTCCGCATGCGGTGTTCCCCGGTTGAGGACCCCGTCGGCGGCGGATCCGAAGGCCTCGCGCACCCAGGCCCGGTTGGCCTGGAACCCACCCGTGCCAGCGACCACCGCGCCGGCGGTTACCTCGGTCCGGCCGCCGTCGCCGCACAGGACGGCGCGTCCGTCCGGCGCTACCTCCTCGACGGCGGTTCCTTGGAGCACCCGCACCCCCAACGCCCCGGCCGTTCGGGCCAGCGCGTTGACCATCGCCGTGCCGCCGCCCAGCAGGAACACCGTGCGCCGCGAATAGGGCAGGGCGTCCCCCGCGCGCGGCTGGAACGCGACCCCCTGCGCCGTCAGCCAGCGGGGCAGATCCCGGGAGTCGCGCGCCAGAGGGGCGACCAGGGCGGGATCGGCGCCGGGGTCGGCCCGCCGCAGGTCGGCCTCGAACTCGGCCACCGGGTAGCCGTCCGGGACGAAGGCGGACGGCCCGTCGTGGGCGACGCGGATGTTGCGGCCGTGACGGGCGTTGCCACCCTTCAGGGCTTCCGGGGCGGCATCGACCATCCAAACCGAGGCGCCGGCGCGGCGCGCGGCGATGGCGGCGCACAGCGCGGCCAGACCGCCTCCGGCGACCAGCACATCGGGGCCATTCCGTGGGTCGGCCCGAGCGCTTTCCGTTATCCTCGTCTCAGCCATCCCGAACACGCCTGACCATCGGTTGGTGCCTTTCGGTGGCGGATCGGGACCCAATCATCCGGACTCCGTATCAGGTGCCACCAACGCCGACGGTCCAGGCCGAAAAACGGGGCCCCGGGATCGCCGGGCGGCTGCGTCTTTCTAGGGCGCGTTGTGTGAGTCGACCCTCACCCAGCGCGCCCTAGGAATTTGATGTTCAAGCACATCGTGGTCGTGATCCGTTCCGGATCGCGCGGGATCCGCTCTAGAACCCACCGATGAAGATGACGGCGGCGCCCAGGGCCAGGGCCAACGGCCGGCTCCACCAGCGCCGGAAGGGGTCGATGGCCGCGAAGCTGATCAGCCAGACGCCGGCGCCGACCTTCAACGCGGCCAGAACGCTCAACAGGGGCTCGGTGCCCAGATTGAGCAGCGACGGGTTGGCGACGAAGCCCAGCGGCACGATGAACAGCCCGATGCCAAGCTGCATGGATCGGAGCGAAACCGGAATCCAGGGGGTCTTGGCGATCCCGGCGGCGATGAAGACGTTGCCGCAGACCGGCGGCGTGATGGTGCACAGCAGGGCATACCAGAACACGAACATGTGGGCGTACAACTCGGGCAGGCCCAGTTCGACCAGCGCTGGCCCGGCCACCGCCACGGCGATGATATAGGCCGCCGTGGTCGGCAGTTCCATGCCCAGGACCAGGCTCGCCAGTCCGGTCAGCAACAAGGCCAGCCAGAGATCCCCGCCCGAGGCCGACAGGATCAGCGAGGTGATCTTGACCCCCACGCCGGTCATGTTGAACACGCCCACGATCAAACTGGCGCAGACGATGATGGCGGCGATGTTGGCGACCTGACGGCCCGCGTCGGCCACACCGGTCAGGATGCGGGACAGCCAGCCCGACAGCGAAATCCGCCCGTTCGGATCGGCGGCCAGCATCAGAACCGTCGTGACGATGGCCACGGCGGCGGCATAGGGCGGCGTGAATTTCGTGAAGGCCAGGAAGAAGATCAGGATGGCGAACGGCACCAGGAAAAACGGCACCGTGCGCGCGACGATGCCCCAGCCCGGCATGTCGGTCGAACCCAGGGGCCGCAGGTCCAGGCGGATGGCGAACTGATGCACCCCCCACCACGCGGTCAGGAAGAACAGCGCCGCCGGCAGGGTGGCCGCGCCCATGATCTCGATGTAGGGGCGATGCAGCAGCTCGGCCATGACGAAAACGGTCGCCCCCATCAGGGGCGGCATGATCTGTCCGCCGGTGGAGGCCACGGCCTCGACGGCGGCGGCCAGACTGGGCGGATACCCCAGCCGCTTCATGGCCGGGATGGTGACCATTCCGGTGGAGGCCGTGTTCGCCGCCGCCACGCCCGATATGGTGCCGTACATGGCGCTGGAGAGCACCGCGACCTTCGCCGCCCCGGCGCGAAAGCGCCCGGCCACCTGCTGGGCCAGCGACATGAATCCGGTGCCGGCGGCGCCGGCGGAGATGAACGCGCCGAGGATGATGAAGGGCGCGATGACATTGACCGAAACGCCGGTCAGGCTGCTCCACAGGCCCCCTTCGGTGATCACCAGCGTGCCCAGGAAGTAAGACACCGGCAGTTCGCCATGGCCGAAATGCCCCGGCACTAGATGGCCGAAGGCGCCGTACAGCAGCACCACGGTGGCCACCGCCGGCAGCACCGCCTTGATGGCGCGCCGCGCCATCTCCAGCACGGTGACGATCAGAATGACGGCCACCGCCATCTGAAGCCCGCCCTCCAGCGAGCCATACTGCTCCGCCAGCGGTTTGTGGGAGACGACCAGATAGGCGCAGGACGCCAGCCCCAGCCCGGCCAGCAGATACCCCGACCAGCGCGCCAGCGGGCCGTCCGTTTCGCGCAGGAAGAAGACCCAGGGAACGGCCAGCATCAGGTGGATGGGCCGCGTCACCAGATGCGGCAGCAGGCCGGCGAACACCAGATACAGATGAAAGGCGACCGTCGCCGTGCCGAACAGCAGCGGCACCGCGCCGATGGCCCGGATGGTCTCGCGCGGGGACGGAGCGACCCCACCGGCGGCGGGGCCGGTGGGGTCGTCGAGCGGGCTGTCTCGATGGATCACGGCCGCGCCGTCACTTCATCGCGTCAGGAATGTCGATGCCGGCTTCTTCGTAATAGCGCAATGCGCCCGGGTGCAGTTCGGCGCCCAACTGAACGATCATGTCGCGGGTGACGCCGTTCCACCACGGGTTCTCTTCAGCCAGAGTGTCCTTCCACTCCCAGAAGGTCTTGGTGACGAAATAGGCCACGTCGTCACTCATGCGCACGGTGCCATAGGCGCCCACGGGCACGCCGACCGTCTGGATCGGCTCGTCCTGGCCGTCATAGGTGCCCGCGGCGATGGTCAGCGGCCCCGACAACGGATCGAGATCGAGGATCTTCTGGCGTTCCTCATCCGAGAAGCTCAGCACCCTGACGTCGGCCGTGGTCGCCAGTTCCACGAGCTGTGGCGTGGGGTGGGCCGAACAGGTGGCGAAGCCGTCCACCTTGCCGTCGCGCATGGCGTCACCGGCGGCGGACAGTTCGACCTCGACGATGTTCACGTCGTCGCTCAGGCCCAGCAGGTCCAGGATCCTGCTGGTGCGCTTCTGGCAGAAGGTCCCGGTGCCGCCGGCGATGAAGTTCTTGCCGGCGAGGTCGGAGACGCTGTCGATGCCGCTGTCGGCGCCGACCACGAAGTGGATGGTCACGAACGGCATCACGAACAGGGTGCGGGCGTCGTCATTGGTGGTGCCCTCGAACGGCGCCTCGCCGGCACGCGCGGCGGCCAGCAGGCTGGGCGGCGTGGTGAACAGGAAGTTGCCGGGGCGGACGAACGATTCCTTCACGTTCTGGACTGAGCCCTGGCTCTCCTCGACCGTCGGCGAGATTTGGCCGTCGCTGGCCTCGCGGGTCATCTCGGCCAGTTGCACCATCATCACGTAATAGGACGAGGTGGACTTGGCCGATTTCAGCGTCAGGCGTTCCTGGGCCTGAGCGGCCGAAACCGACGACAGGGCCAGTCCGGCCGTCAACGCGGCACCCACCGCCAGCGTCTTCATGAAGTTCATCACCGATCCTCCTGGAAGGTTTTCGAGTGTTTGGGGAGGGTGGCCGCCACCGGCCTGACCCCGCTCGGAACCGGGGCAATCCTAAGCAGGGTTGGTCCCGTCGGGCAATGCGCGTTCAGGCGTCCATCCCACGCTCCTTCCTTCAGGATCGAAGGGACCGTCCAATCCGAATGTGCGAAAGACTCCATACGTGATTCGCGTCGCCGGCTCCGCGTCCCCGTCCTCACCCCGGCGCCCCGGTGTGGTGCCGCCGCAGCAGGCGCACCGGCGGACGCGGCGCTCGCCAGGGGGCGCACACGGCCCACGACAAGCGGTGGGTGGGGGTCGCGTTCTGGCTGCCCATGTGCCACTGCGCGACGTGGCCGATGACGTCGGGCGGCCCCACCACGCGGGGCGGCTCGCCCAGACAGGAATACAGCGCGAGATGGTTGGAGATGCCGAGCCCCAAGGCCTTCAGCACGGCCTCTTTCCGGGTCCACAGGGTCAGGAACAGGCGGTGACGCTCGCGCCCGCGTGGGACCGACTCGAGGGCGTCGGCCTCGTCCGGATGGAAGAACCGCCGCGCCAGCCGTGCCGCCGGCAGGGTGGCGCGCTCGGTCCACTCGATATCGACGCCCAGTTCGGCGCCGGGCGGCCAGGGTCCCAGGCTGACGGCGCAGGCGGCCAGCCCGTGGGTGTGGCTGAGGCTGAAGCGCGGCCGGGTCTCGGGGTCGAGCGGGAACGGCAGGCGCGTCAGGTCGACGTGCGGGCGGCCACCGGGCTCGGTCACGAAGTGCCAAGCCAGCGGGTCGGCGCCGTGATAGCGGCTCAGCATGGTCCGCAACAGCACGCGGGCCGCCGCGCTGGACCAGGCGTGGTGCGGGTCGCGGAAGGTGGTGACCCGGTTCCATTCGTTCCCGGACAGGTGCGGCCGCATGGCCTCGATGTCCGGCTGGCCACGGGAATCCGGCTCCAGCGTCCACAGCGCCACATCGAGTCCCCTGGTTGGCGAGGCGCCCGGGGGTTTTTCGCTAAGTTCGGCGCTGGCGGGCGGAAAGATCATGTCCATGGATGTTGACGGTCTCAATCCTCTCGCTGGTGGCATCGGGTCTCGCGTGTCAGCAGCGCCGCCCCCAGGGCGACCCCCTGCATCAGCACCAGGACCCACATGGCGCTGTGGAAGGCCTCCGCCCCGTACACCGGCCTTCCGGCTTCCACGGTGCCGTCCCAGGCGCGGTCCAGCAGCCATCCCAGCAACGGCTGGAACACGGCCCCGGCGGACATCGCCAGCATGTTGACGACGCCCAGGGCGGCCCCGGCGGCCCAGACCGGATTGTGCTCCCGTCCGGTGGCGAAACACAACACCATGCCGCCGCCGAACACGCCGTTCAGGACCATCAGGGCCACGACGGCCGTGACCGGCAGTCCGGGAGCATACAGCGCGGCGCCCAGGGTCAGCAGCGAGACCGATGAGGCCAGTAGCATCACCGCCCGGCGCCGCCGCACCCGATCCGACAGCCAGCCCATGACCGGCGCCCCCACGGCCCAGCCGATCAGCATGCCGGACGTGGCCAGCGCCGCCAGCTCGCGCTCGACGCCGTGGACGCGCTCCAGGTATGGCACGCCCCACAGGCCTGCGAACGACAACATGGGCGCGGTCATCGACGCGCCGTACAGGCCCACGATCCAGGTCTGGGGATTGCGCGCGACCCGCGCCAGCCCCTTGGCCAACGAGGGGCGAGGGGTGTCGTCGCCGGCCGTGGCGGGCGTGAACGGCCCCCGGTCGCGCACGATCAGGGCGACCAGCGCCGCCAGCATCAAAGCGAGCCCGCCCGCGAGCCCCAGGGCGCCGCGCCAGCCGATGGCGTCGATCAGCAGCGCCAGCGGCGCCTGCCCGCCGACTCCCCCCGCCATGCCGAGCGCCAGCGTCAGCCCGGAGACCATGGCGAACCGCTCGGGCGGGAACCAGCGGGTGATGATGAACAGGGCGCCGACCCAGGTGAAGGCGACGGCGCCGCCGATCAGCAGGCGCGCGGCATAGGCCATCCACAGTGCATCGGCGAGCGCGAACAGCGCGCTGCCGAAGCCGGCCAGGGCGCAGGCCAGCGCCAGCACGCGGCGCGGCCCGAAGCGGTCCAGGATCAGCCCGACCGGGATCTGCAATCCCGCATACGTATAGAAATAGAGTCCGGACAGGGTGCCGGTCAGCGCGGCGCCGACGGCGAATTCGCGCATCAACTCGTCCACCATCACGCTGGGCGCGGTGCGCTGGAAGAAGCCGTAACAGTAGAACAAAGCACCCAGGCCCCACATGATCCAGGGCAGGGCGCGCGGCACCGCGCGGGGCGCGGTCGCGGACGGAGAGGTCGACATGCCGGGATCGTCGCCGATGCCGGGGCGTCGGTCAATCGCCCGGGCGTCGCGGGCCGTTCACGGTCGCCGTCCTGTCGATCAGACTCTGTGATGGGCCGGTCGGATTGCGGTAGAATGCCACCATGGAGATCGACGCCGCCATCCTGATGTCGGACGACGCCAACCCGCGTCCGGCCCTCATCGCCTCGGCCGAGACCGACCCCGCGGCCGCGCGGGACGCGCGCCGGGACCGGCTGCGCGCGGTTGAGCACTGGCTGTACCTGATCGACGTCGATCTGGAGGACGACGTGATCGACCGGATCGGCGCCTCTGGTCACGATACGGTGGTGATCGACTATATTGCCTCCGAGGCCTGGAACGCCGATCACCCGATGGCCGAGACTATGGACCGGCTGAGCGGTCCGGCGGGAAACCGGCTGGTGCTGGCCTATATCGACATTGGCCAGACCGAGGACTACCGAACCTACTGGCGGGACGGCTGGGGGATCGGCAACCCGTGGTGGATCACCGCCCTGGACCCCGACGGCTGGGAAGGCAATTATCCCGTCGCCTTCTGGGCCGAACCCTACCAGGACATCTGGCTGGCCGACGGCGGCCTGCTGGACGGCATTGTCGAGGCCGGGTTCGATGGCGTGTACCTGGACTGGGTGGAGGCCTGCGACGATCCCGACGTCATCGCGGCCGCCGAGTCCGACGGCCTGGAGCCGGCCGTTTGTCGGGTCGCGGGCCCTGGACACCTACGTGCCGCCGCGCCCGGTCCCATGATCCGCGCGTCACGCCGCCCCTGGGCCTTTGACGGACGGGGCGCGCCTGGGTCAAACTGCGCCGATACCGTCCGCCGACCCGACTGGAGACCGCCGTCATGCCGCGTCTGACTGAGGATGCCGCCCTGCTCGTGATTGACGTTCAGAATGACTTCTGCTCTGGCGGGGCGCTCGCGGTCCCCGAGGGCGAGACCGTTGTGCCCGTCGTCAATCGCCTGATCGAAGCCTTTCAGGTGGTCGTTCTGACCCAGGACTGGCACCCGCCGGGGCATGCCTCGTTCGCCTCCGCCCACGACACCGGCGACGCGTTCACCATGATCGAGATGCCCTACGGACCCCAGGTGCTGTGGCCGGATCACTGCGTTCAGGGGACGTCCGGGGCCGCGTTCCATCCCGACCTGATCACCGATCCTGCGCGCCTGATCGTGCGCAAGGGGACGAATCCGGAGATCGACTCCTACTCCGCCTTTTTCGAGAACGATCAGATCACCGCCACAGGGCTGGCCGGAGCGCTGGCCGACCTGGGTGTCGAACATGTGGTCATGGCCGGCCTGGCCACGGATTACTGCGTGTGCTGGTCGGCGCTGGATGCGCGGCGGCTGGGTCTGAATGTCACCGTGGTGGAGGACGCCTGCCGGGCCATCGACCTGGACGGCTCGCTGGCGTCGGCCATGGCCAGCATGCTGGAGTCGGGGGTCCGGATCTCCGACAGCGAGACCGTGCTGGCCAGCTAGCGCGAATCCCGAGCGATCCGGAACGGATCGCGACGACGATTCGCTTGAACGTCAAATACCGAGGGCGCGTTGAGTGAGCCAAACCGCATGCAACGCGCCCTAGCCCCGTTCGCCTCCCGGTTCGTGGTGATCGGGCGGCCAATTCACTCAAAACACTTTGAACAAAAGCATCGAGCTTTAATTAATTCTGCTGCTCTCTACGCCATAAGAGCAACTTATTCCCTCTCTTGCTCTATTGCAATAAATGGCCCGCGCTCGGTATCATGATATCAAGATTTCGAATGATCGAAGCAGTGTCGACGAAGTGCTGCCGGTGGGGTGCCTATGCATACGACCCTCTCATTCAATCGTTTTCAGTCAATGCTGATGAAAATCGCGTTTGGCGCGAAGATTTGTGACGGCGGCTGTTGCTCCGCCCCGGAGCGGTTGCGTGAGAAAGTTCTGACCCTGAGCCCGTCGAAGTCGATTCGCGAGAACCTCGTCTACGTGATTCAGGCCTGCCACGAAGAAATCGGACGAGGGCATGTCTGCCAGATTTTCGTGGACATGACCTTTCAGTTGGAGGCTTTGCACCAGGACCTTTTCGGCTGTGAACCCGACCTTGAGTATCGGCCGGCGATTCTGATCGAAAGTGATAACGGAAGTTTCTGCGATCTTGGGGTGTGCGGCCTGTCGGCGTCCGCGCGTTCGACAGCGCCCCGGGCGCATGCCCTCTAGGTCCTGTTGTCAACAGGGCCTAGGGCAAGTCCCGAGCGATCCGGAGCGGATCGCGACGACGATTTGCCCAAGTATCAAATCGCGAAGGCGTGGTGCGTGAGTCAGACCGTGCGCGACGCGCTCTCATGACACGGCGTTCCGCCGTCCGGGCGGGACGGGTCGTTTTGGGTGCCGGCCGCTGTGACGCGGATTCCTGCCCCGAGGCCGCCGCCGACCGCTGCACCCGAAGGGTCACACCCCGCCGCTGCCGCTGTCCCACGCCAGGAAGAGCAGGCTCGCAGCCAGGGACCCGAACAGACCGAGGCCGACATACAGGCCGAACACCGGCCGACGGACCAGGGCGAAAACGGCCATGGCCGCCGGAATGCTCGTCACGCCGCCGGCCAGCATGAAGGCCAGCCCGGCCGCCGGGGTCATGCCCAGGTCCATCAGCCCGGCCACCGTCGGCACGGCGGCGTAGCCGTTGAGGTACGACGGGATGCCCACCAGCGCCGCCAGCGGGACCGCCCACCAGACGTCTCCACCCAGCCACGCGCCGACGGTGTCGGCCGGGATATAGGCCAGCATCAGGCTTTCGACCAGATAGGCCAGGGTCAGCCATTTCAGCAGGAACAGGCCGGTGTCCCGACTGGCGTCGGCGAAGGTCGCGCGCCGCTCCGCCGCCTTCCAGAAGCGCCAGGCCACCGGTTCCGGCCGCAGGCTCTTCTTCGCGGCGCAGCACTTCGGCCCGACTCCCGGCCGCAAGGCGTCGGTGAGGCCACCCCGACTCACCAGAATATGCGTCACCGTCCCGCCCAGCAGGCCCAGGCCCACGGCCGCGCCGGCTTTCGCCAGCGTCAGCGGCCAGCCGAACTCGCCCAGCATGAGCAGGAACATCTGCGGGTCCATCAGCGGCGAAGCCAGCCAGAACGCCATCACCGGGGCCAGCGGCACGCCGGCGGCCAGCAGCGCGGCGATGATCGGCACCACCCCGCAGGAGCAGAACGGTGACAGCGCCCCGAACAGCGCCGCCAGGGTGATGACCCGCGCCGGGTTGCCGCCGGTGGCGCGGGCGATTTGTTGGTCCAGGCCGGTGGCCTTGGTCCACGCCGCGATCAGGACCGAGGCCAGCAGGAACGGCAGAATGCTCCACAACGCTCCGGCGGTGAAGGTCACGCTCGGCCACGCCTGCGGCGGGTCCAGCACGGCCAGCGCGGCAACGACGGCCAGCGCGACCAGCCAAACCGGGTCCCGCCGGCGCCACAGCGTACCGGGCGCCCATACGGAGGCGGACGCCGGGGTGGTGGTCTGGACGGTCTCGGTCATAGCGGGCCTCGTGAGATGGCAATTGCAGAAGTATCGAACAATGAGAGGAAAAAGGGGGCGGTTCAGGCCGCGCCCCGATCCGGTGGATCGCCGACCGCGCACGCGGGCGCGCCGTCCAGGCCCTGGCAGCATTCGGACAACAGATAGTCGAGCATGGCCCGCGCCGCCTTGGTGTCCACGAAGCAGCGCAGCGAGCGGCCCTCGCGCTTCTGATGGACCAGCCCCACCATGATGAGGTGCTGCAGGTGGTGCGACAGCGTGGACTTCGGGATGTCCACATGGCGCAGCAACTCGCCCACCACGGCGCCGTCCGGTCCCGCCCGCACCAGCAGGCGGAACACGGCGAGGCGCACGGGATGGCCGAGTTCGCCCAGACAGCGGGCGGTTTGTTCCAGGCGGTCGTCGATCATGGGAAGACAATGAGTGGCCTCGGGGGCCGTGTCAACGATAATTCCGGAATTACCGAACCATTGTATCTCCAAAGCTCCCGGAAATCCGGCGCGGTGCCTGCACGGGCGCTGGCCCCGGCGTCGGCACATTGATAGGATGCGCGGTGTCCGTCATGGTGGGATGCGATCCGCCGCCGTCCCACCCGCAGCACAGGAGCTATTGCCCCATGCGACCCCGCACCGTCGTGGCCGTCGCCGCCGCGTCCCTGTTCGCCCTCGGCGTGCCGGGCGCCATCACCTCCGCCCAGGCGCAGGGCACAGCCCCCGCCGTCGAAGAGGGCGGCACCCAGGCCAAGAACCTCGAGTCCGCCGCCGGTGCCAGTATCACCATGGGCCGCTGGCGCATCCACCACATCCCGGAACTGCGCCTGGGCCAGCCCACCATGGATCCGCAGACGGGGGCCATCTACCACCCCGTCGCCATCACCGGCACGTCGATCTCGTTCTACGTCATCGGGGCCGGGGAACAGGAACTGTGGGAGGTCCCCGTCATCTGGGCCGGCGATCAACCGACCGGCAACCGGTTCCACAAGCTGGATTACTTCGGCATCCTTGAGGAGACGGGCGGGCTCTACATCTACAGTCGTGAAACCGAGTAGCCCGACGACGGCCCACCGGTTCCACCGCGCGACGGTTCGACGCTTGACGATCATTGCCCTGATCCTGTCCTGCGGCGCCCTGGTGATGGGGGCGCGGGCGGCTTTGCCGTTGCCGCCGTCCGGCACCGGGGGACAGGTCCCGCCGGGTGCGCCGTCCCGCACCCTGACCGTGGCCACGATGGCCGATGCGCTGCCGCTGTCCGGAACCGGCGCGGACGGGCAGGCGGCGGGCCTGCATGTCCGGATGGCGCGCGCCGTCTGCGAACGGCTGCGACTCGACTGCCGGTTCACCGCGATGCCCGCCGATGCCCTTCTTGACGCCCTGGTCTCGGGCGCGGTCGACATGGTCGCCGCCGATCTGATCGTGACCGATGAAAGGGCGGCCCGGGTCCGGTTCGCCCCGGCGCATGCCCGCGCGGCCTCGCTGCTGGTCGGCCGCGCGGCCTCCTGGCCGGACGGGCCTTTGCCGGGAGGCGGACCCGCCCGCGCCGACGACGCCAATCCCTTTGATCGATTGGCCGGACGGGTCGTGGTCGTGGCCGGCGGCAGCGATCAGGCCGTCGCCCTGCAACGGCGCGCGCCGCGCGACGCCGGAGCCGTGCTGGCGCCGACCCACGGCGAGGCCGTGGACGCGCTGCGAAGCGGCGAGGCCGACGCCGCCCTGCTTCCCCTGGCTATCGGCCTTGAGGTCTTGGGAGACGGTCTGATCCCGCTCGGCCCGCCCCTGACCGACGCCGGCGCCGGCGGTCCTGTCGCGCTGGCGACCGCCCTGGGCAACCGCGACCTCGCGCAGGGAATTGGAACGGTCGTGGAGGCGATGCGCCGCGACGGCCGGATCCGTGCGCTGGCCCGCGTCAGTCCCGATCCCCTGGCCGCCGTTCCGGTCGAGGCGTCGCGATGACATCGTCTGCGTCCTCGCATCCGCGCCCGCGCCCGCGCCCGCTGCTCGGCCTCGTTGCCGCCGTTCTGGCGGGCCTTGTCCTTCTGGCCGTGCCGGCCACCCTGGCGGGCTGGCGCCTGTTGGCCTTGGACGCGCGCGCGGGAGCGGAGACCCTGGAGGCGGCCCGCGCCGACGCCGAAACCCTGGGCACGGTGGCGCGGGCGGTCGAGGGCGCGCGCGGGCTCGGCCGTCAAATCCGCTTCGCCCCGGCGGGTGCCGCAGGGGCCGCCGCGCGTCAGCGCGCCGCGCTTCTTCTGCGTGTGCTCAGCGAGGACCCGGCGTGGCGGGCTGATCTGCCGGCGTCGTTCGGCGCGGCTCTGGACCAAGCCCGCGCCGCCGCCGACCTGCTGACCCAACAGCGCGATACGCAATCGCCCTGGCCGACCCTGATCGCCGACCGGCTGCGGGCGCTGTCGCTGTTCGCCGACGACCCGGGTCAAGACAGCGCCACGCCGCGCGCGCGTGCGCTGGGCCGCCTCCACCAGACGCTGTCCCTGGCGGCCCGCTCCGGGGCTCCCGCCCTGGGTTTCCTGGAGCGCGAGGCCCGGCGGCAGGCAGCCCGAGCCATCGCCGCGCCCGGCCTGCCCATCGGGCTGGAGCGGCCCGCGCCCCCCGGATCCGGCCTCACCGTCCACGCCGTCATTGCCGCCGCCCTGGACATTCCCGAGGCGCGCCGGTCCGCCTTGGCCAACGAGGCCCGCGCGGATCGGCTGTGGCGCGAGGCGGACGACGCCCTTGCCCGCGCCGCCGACATCGCCCAGACAACGGCCGTGGCTCGCCTTTCGGGCCTGAGCCTGACGGCGGACGCCGCGTGGCGCCGTCTCCGGGATGCTCTTCTTGCCAGCCTGCTGGCCGTTCTGGCCTTGGCCGCCGGCGGCGGCGCCCTGGTCGCCACCGCCTACGCCCGGCCGCTGAGCCGGTTGGGGCGTCGCGCGGCCGATCTCGGGCTGGGGAGGACCCGGGGCGGACCGACCCGCGATGTGGCCTGGACCGCCCTGGAAAACGCCGTTGCGGTGGCCGGCGACACGTCCGCGCGGGACCAGGGAGCGATCGAGGCGGCCCTCCGGCGCGATGCCGCCACCTTGCGGCTGGCCCTGCTGGGCGCGGCCTCCGAGGCCGCCGCCGGGCGCGCGCTGGCCGCAACGGCGCCCGTTCTCGCGCGGACGCTGGCCGACGACCCCGAAACCGCCCGGGATGTGCTGTCGGCGCTGCGGCGCCTTGCGGCGGGCGCCGATGACACGCCGCACGCGCCGCTTGATCGGATCCTGACCGATGTCCTTGCCGTGCTGGACCAGCAGGTTCGGCACCGGGGACTCGACCTGACGCTGACCTGCCCGCCCAACCTGTGGATCGACGCCCCGTCCGCCGTTCTGGCGGCGGTGGTCTGTTATGTGGTCGAGGCGGCCGTGCTGCGTGCGGAGGACCATGGCGCGGGCTCCAGCCGTCCCGTCGCCGTGTCCGTGACCGTCGAGGTCGAGGGGAGCGACCGGCTGCGACTGGTCATCGACGATGACGGCCCGCCCGCGTCGCCCGCCGCCGCCGGCCTGTTGCCCGGCATCGACGATGGCGGAGGACCCGCCGACCCGGCCGCGCGCCTTGCCCAGGCCCTGCGGGAGGAGCCCGACGCGGCGGCCCTGCTGCTGGCCGACGGTCTGGCACGGGCGGGGCTGGGCACGCCGTTGGCGGTCACGGCGCGACACTCCAGCGGCCCACGCACGATCCTGACCGTACGGCCGCTCACCCCAGGATGACGCGGGTCTCCAGCGCCGCCGCGTGGTCGAGGGCGATCATCGGGCCGTTGGTGGGAAACAGCCAGCCACGCACCTGGATGAACTGGCGTTCCAGGTCGAGCAGATCGGCGACATCCAGACCGGCGCGGCGCGGGTGCTCGACCATCACCGTGAAATCGCGGCGCCAGTCGCGCCCGAAGTTGAGATAGATGCGACTTCGCATCCGGGCGGCATCCAGCACCGTGCCGCGCACGATCTGGAAGGTGCCAATCCAGGGCCATGTCTCATCGGGTGCGCGCGGCGCATAGAGGGGATCGCGCCACAGGCCGCGCCCCGCGGCCCGGGCTTCCGCCTCCAGCGTCAGGAGTTCGCCGGCCCCGGCGGCGGCGCCGGGCATGGTGGCCACCCGCGCCAGCCCGCGCGCGATCAACTCCGCCTGAACCCAGAGGCCGCCGGGCTCCAGCGTCACCTGCGCCAATACGCGGCCGTAGCGGTCCCGCGCGACCTCCGGCGTCCACGGCCGCACGGATCGACCGACACAGGTCGACTCCAGCGCCGCGCGCGCCTGCGCCGCCCAGTCGGCCACGCGCGCCATCTCCTCGGGCGCGCCGTCCTGGGGCAGGTCCGTCGGCTGGGGCAGGCGAATGGCGGCCAGCCTGACGCGCCGGCCGTCCCCCAGAATCAATGCGCCATCGGTCCCGAGTGCCCGCGCGGTGCCGCCGGGATCCGGCGTCAGGCCCTCGGCCGGCGCGATGTCCCCCGCTCCCCGCGCGGTTCGGGAGAAAAGAAACCCGACACCCGCAAGCCCGGCCAGACAGCGTCGGCGGGTCAACGGGTGTCGGGGAGTCATGCCTCGCATCCTTCCTCGGCCCCGCGGGACGCGTACGGCCGTGCGGATTCATGAGCCGTCATTGCGAGCCCTCGTCATTTGACGAGGGCGTAGCAATCCAGGGCGGACGGTTCAAGGATTGGCCCTGGATTGCCCCATTTTTTTGCTTTTGGGTTGCGCTCCTCGCAATGACGACGACCACAGTGTTCCCGCCGGAACGGCGCGGCCTACTCCGCCGCCGCCTCGGTCCCGGCCGCCTGAGCGTCCTCTTTGGCCTTCTGGGTCGAGCGCGCCCCGCCCGAGCAGCCGGCCGCGTTCAGGCGCCGCACCCGGTTGACCGACGACAGGATGGCGTTCAGCGACGCCTGCACAATGTTGGTGTGGCGACCGACACCGTACATGGGCGCGTGGCCCTCGGCCTTCATCTCGACGTAGGCGTAGGCCTGCGCGTTGGCGCCCGTTCCCAGCGCATGCTCGGAGTAGTTCACCACCTCCAACGCCATGCCGAGATCTGTCTTGAGCGCGTCGACGAAGGCATCCAACGGCCCGTTGCCGCGCCCGCTGACCTTGTGCTCCTCACCGTTCACCACCAGAACAGCGTCGAGCACGCGGATGTCCGTGGCGTGGGTGTCGGGGACGGTGCGGTACTCCTTCAGCGCGAGGTCGCCCGGGTTCTGCACCAGGTATTCGGTCTGGAAGATGTCCCAGAGCTGCATGGCGGTCACCTCGCCCTCGCTCTCGTCGGTGATGTGCTGGACCACGCCGGAGAACTCGACCTGAAGGTTGCGCGGCATCTGCAAGGCGTGGTCCCGCTCCAGGATGTGCGCGACCCCGCCCTTGCCGGACTGGCTGTTGATGCGGATGACGGCCTCGTAGGTGCGGCCCACGTCGGTCGGGTCGATGGGCAGGTAGGGCACCTCCCACATACCACTGTTGGACTGGCGCAGGGCGCGCAGGCCCTTGTTGATGGCGTCCTGGTGCGAGCCCGAGAAGGCCGTGAACACCAACTCGCCCGCATAGGGGTGGCGCGGATGCACCGGCAAACGGTTGCAGTACTCGGCCGTGGTCACAAGCTCCGGCATATTGGAGCAGTCAAGGCCCGGATCGACGCCCTGGGTGAACATGTTCATCGCCAGCGTGACCACGTCCACGTTGCCCGTGCGCTCGCCGTTGCCGAACAGCGTGCCCTCGACGCGGTCGGCCCCGGCCATGAGCGCCAGTTCCGTCGCCGCCACCCCGGTGCCCCGGTCGTTGTGCGGGTGCAGGGAAATGATCACGCTGTCGCGGTTCTTGACGTTCCGCGAGAACCACTCGATCTGGTCGGCATAGACGTTGGGCGTGGCCATCTCCACCGTGCTGGGCAGGTTGAGGATCAGGCGCTTTTCGGGCGTCGGCTGGAAGACGTCCATCACCGCCTCGCAGATCTCGACGGCGAAGTCGAGCTCGGTGCCGGTGAAGCTCTCGGGCGAATACTGATAGTGAATGTCGGTGTCGGTCTCACCGGCCAGCGAATGGATCAACTCGGCCCCTTGGCGGGCGATGTCGATGATGCCAGCGCGGTCCATGCCGAACACGACGCGGCGCTGCAACTCCGACGTCGAGTTGTAGACGTGGACGATGGCGCGGCGGCAGCCCTTCAGGGCCTCGAACGTGCGGCGGATCAGCGGCTCACGGGCCTGCACGAGCACCTGAAGGGTGACGTCCTCCGGGACCATGTCGTTTTCGATCAGGTAGCGGGCGAAGTCGAAATCGGTCTGCGAGGCCGCCGGGAACCCGACCTCGATCTCCTTGAAGCCCATACGCACGAGGGTCTCGTACAGGCGCGCCTTGCGCTGAATGCCCATCGGCTCGATGAGCGCCTGGTTGCCGTCGCGCAGGTCCACGGAGGCCCAGATCGGCGCCTGGGTGATGGTCGCCGACGGCCACTTGCGGTCGGGCAGGTCAACGGGCGGGAACGGGCGGTACTTGGCTTTCGGATCGACGTGCATGGAAACTCTCCGGTCGTCGCGGGGCGCCTTGCGGGGCGCGGTTTGGGCTCAATCTACACGAGGAAAGCGGTGGCCGCGAGGCTTCGGTCGCCGGCGGGCCACGCAAGACGCGGCCGGCGACCGTTGGTTAGTCGCAGGGTGATGGAGGCCATCGAACGACCGGAGGCGGCCGGACTGCGCTGGGCGGGGATCATGGGAACGAAACCTTGCGGGACGGTGACTGTCTGGACGGGGCCGTGCGGGCGCGCGGCAACGGGCTTACTGGCAGGTTAGAGCCAGTAGCAGGTCCAGGCGTAGGGCCAGCGTCTTGCGGGGCAAGGTCATCATCATGCGGCTACGATGGGCAAGGCGGCGGCGGAGGTCAAGGGGGAAAACGGTTCGGCGACGTCAGGCCGGGCCGTTGCGGACTTCGCCTAAGAGCTGGTCGCGAAACGCATCAGGCGCGACTGGCTCGTCCCCGCGTTCCGCTCAGTTCCGCCCCCGTCCCCGGCCAATCAGGGATGAGCGGCCCTGAAAATATTGCGCGCGATCTCGATGGCGTACAACGCCTCTTCCTTAGACACGTTCGCCGCAAGGTCATAGTCAGCCCTGATCCGCAGATCCTTCAGGGTCTTGAAATACCGCTTCATCCGATAGAGCCGGGATGAACCCGGTTGCGCATACCTGAGTCGGTCCCCGACCACGCTGTGTTTTGCGTTCTGATAGTTCCGCGCCGGGTCAAGGCAAAGAGTCTCGCACGCCAAATGGTAAACTGCGTAATAGGCAAGGTGAGCCGAAGCTCGGCGAAACTCTTCAGCGTCCAGCCCCGCGTATTCAGTCGCGGCCGCCAATAAATCTTCAGGCGCGACGGTCATGCGCCCACCGCAGCACGACTTCCCCCATCAGATGCGGCGCCGCAGCCTCGACTTCATCGTGGATTCCGTCCTCGAACGCCAGCAGTCCCTGAGGGTCGTCGGCCAAATCGGGCGGCGGCGCAACGGCTATGGCCGGCACAACGTCACCCTCCTCAACGAAGGGCGCGTCACGCTCTGGTCGCAGGTCGCGCCGAATAAGCGCCGCCTCATACAGTTTTTGAGCTTGGGCGCCAAGGGACTGGGAGGGGTCGATGGAAGACAGTCTTTCGACCTCAGCCCTATAGCGCGTCGCAATCCTGCCGATATCTTTGTGAAACTCCCGAAGCGCCGCCTCCATACGATGGATGGCATCGTTGCGCTTTTGTTGGCGTGCGACTTTTTTGAGCTTGCGAACCGCGTCCAGCATATTTCGAAAGTTGGCGCGGCGCTCTTCTATGGCCGTACATTCCTCCAACAATTTGTCTTTTGCCACCGGGAACCCGGCCTTAACAGACGCGGACACAGTTACCAGAACTTCCAGGGATTTCTTTTCCAGACGAAGAACAAAATCCGCCCGCATCTGCTCGAAAAGAGCGACGGCCGGTGCCACTTCGTCCGACGGCGCCTTGTCGTGAATCAACGTCAGAACCCGCCGCACTTGCCCGAGTGGAGCGTCCATCTGCCGTGGGTCGAAAGACCCCATGTCATCATATGCTGCGTGTCCCATGCTTTGATGATTGGAACGCAACCCAGGCAGAGTCAAGCGGTAGGGCGCAGTCACGCCACCCCCGGACGTCGCCGCCCTTCGGTCGGCACAATCGGAAGGCGCACTCTTCTCGGCAGTCGGGTTCAGACACGAAAGGACGCGCATCCCCATGGCCCTGCCGAAGACCCTCCGTCCCGGACCTCTTGCCATCCTGAGCACCGCTCTCGTTGTCTTCGCGCTGGCCGGCGCGCCGGCCGCCCTCGCCGGCAACGGCCAGGAGATCACCGGCCCGTCGTCCGACTGCCAGGGCCAGAACTGCCCCAAGCCCACGGATGGCGGCGGACAGGCGAGCGGTCCCGCCACCGATCCCACCGGTGGCACCGAGGGCACCTTCGCCGACTTCGAACGCTGATCTCGCCTCCGCGTCGCACCGCCGCAGCCTCGCGAACGGGCATCCTGCACCCTTGCACCCGGCCCCCACCCGGGGTCATAGTCGCGCGCCGAGCCGGTGCCGTGGGTCGATGCCCGGCACCGGCCGGTAGTCGTTCGTCCCGCCGTGCAAGGAAAGTCGCTCGCCCATGATCGCCCGTTCGTTCTCGCCGTGCCGCCGTCCTGTCGCTTGGTCTCTGTTTCCGCGCGGGAGGGCCTGAGCCATGGCCAAGGCCTTTCCCTTCTCGGCCATCGTCGGCCAGGATGAGATGAAGATGGCCCTGCTGATCGCCGCCGTCGATCAGGGTGTGGGCGGTGTGATGGTGTTCGGCGACCGCGGCACCGGCAAGTCCACGGCGGTGCGCGCACTGGCCGCGCTGTTGCCGCCGATGAGCGTGGTCAAGGACTGCCGTTTCAACGGCGACCCCAAGACGCACCAGGACTACTGCGCCACCACCTGCGAGGTGCGGGCGGCCATTGAGAACGGCGCGACGATGGAGGTGGTGGACGCGCCGGTTCCCGTGGTGGACCTGCCGCTTGGCGCCACCGAAGACCGCGTGGTCGGTGCGCTCGACCTGGAACGCGCCCTGACCCAAGGTGAGAAGGCGTTCGAGCCCGGTCTGCTGGCCCGCGCCCATCGCGGCTTCCTCTATATCGACGAGGTGAACCTGCTGGAGGACCACCTCGTCGACCTGCTGCTCGACGTGGCCGCCTCCGGCGAGAACGTGGTCGAGCGCGAGGGCCTCAGCGTGCGCCATCCGGCGAAGTTCGTGCTGGTCGGCTCCGGCAACCCGGAAGAAGGCGAGTTGCGGCCCCAGTTGCTGGACCGCTTCGGGCTGGCCGTCGAGGTCACCACGCCGAAGGAGCTGGAAACCCGCGTCGAGGTGGTCAAGCGCCGCGACGCCTTCGAGCGAGACCCGAACGGCTTTCTGGCCACCTGGAGCCAGAAAGAGTCCGGCGAGGCGCTGCGCATCCGCGACGCCCGGGACCGCGTGCAGGAGGTGGAGGTGCCCGACGCGGTGCTGAACACCGTGGCGAAGCTGTGCATGACCCTGGGCACCGACGGCCTGCGCGGCGAGTTGACCGTCATCCGCGCGGCCCGCGCGCTGGCCGCGCTGGAGGGCGACGTCGAGGTGGACGAGGGCCATGTGCGCAAGGTCGCCGCCATGGCCCTGCGCCACCGCCTGCGCCGCGACCCGCTGGACGAGTCGGGCTCCACCGTCCGGGTTCAGCGCGCCGTCGAAGAGGTTCTGGGCGCGGAGGCATAGCGGCGTCATGGAAATCCTGGGCACACAGGCGCCGGACCCGGCGGGGCTCGGCCCGGCGCGGGACGGCGGCAGCGAGCCGGCCGCGCCCGAGCGGGTCGACCCCTGGACCGACGCCGCGCTGGTGGCGGCGCTGATCGCGGTCGATCCGGCTGGTCTGGGCGGCGTGTGCATCAAGGCGTTGCCCGGCCCAGCGCGCGATGCGTGGCTGGGCATGCTGCGCGATCTGCTGCCGCAGGCCTCGCCGCTGCGCCGGGTGCCGCTGCATGTGACGGACGAGCGCTTGCTGGGCGGGCTCGATCTGGCCGCCACACTGCACGCCGGCCGTCCGATCGCCGAGCGCGGTGTGCTGGTCGAGGCGGACGGTGGCGTGGTCGTGCTGGCCATGGCCGAGCGCCTGACGCCCGGCTTCGCCGCCAAGGTGGGCTTGGTCATCGACCAGGGCGCGGTGCGGGTGGAGCGCGACGGCATCGCCGCCCTGACGCCGACCCGGTTCGGTGTGGTCGCCCTGGACGAGTCCATCGGCCCCGACGAGGCGCCGCCGGATGCCCTGATGGACCGGCTGGCCTTCCTGATGGAACTGGAGGGGTTGCGCCAACGTGACGTGGGCGAGGCCCTGCACGACCGCGACGAGGTGGTCGCCGCCCGCGAGCGGCTGGCGGCGGTTACCATCGCCGACGAGGCGCTGGAGGCGCTGTGCGGCGCCGCCGTGGCCATGGGCGTGCCGTCCCTTCGGGCGCCCATCTTCGCGGTGCGCGTGGCCCGGGCCGCCGCCGCGCTCGACCGTCGCGACACCGTGGAACAGGACGATCTGACCCTGGCCGCGCGGCTCGTGCTGGCGCCGCGCGCCACCCGCCTGCCGCCGCCACCGCCTCCGCCGCCCGAGGACGAGCAGGAGCAGGAGGAGGAGCCGCCGCCCCCCGACGACGGCGAGGACGAGCGCGACCAGCAGGACGACGAGGACAAGCCGCTGGAGGACCGCATCGTCGATGCCGCCCAGGCCGCCATTCCGGCGAACCTGCTCGCGCGCCTGATGGCGGCGGCGGAACGCCGCCGGCGCACCGGCATCCTTGGCCGCTCCGGCGAACAGCGCAAGGCGCTGACCCGGGGCCGGCCCATCGGCTCCAGGCGGGGCGATCCGCGCGGCGGGGCGCGTCTGGCGCTGATCGAGACGTTGCGCGCCGCCGCCCCCTGGCAGCCGCTGCGCCGCGCCGAGGTCGCCCTGTGGACCGATGCCGGGCGGTCGCCGCCGCGCGTGCTGGTGCGCAAGGACGACTTCCGCGTCACCCGCTTCAAGAAACGCTCCCAGGCCACCATCATCTTCGTGGTGGATGCCTCCGGGTCGTCGGCCATCGCCCGCCTGGGCGAGGCCAAGGGCGCGGTCGAACTGCTGTTGGCCGACTGCTACGCCCGGCGCGACCAGGTGGCGCTGATCGCCTTCCGGGGCAAGGGCGCCGAAACCCTGCTGCCGCCGACTCGCTCGCTGGCGCGGGCCAAGAAGCGGCTGGCCGGATTTCCGGGCGGAGGTGGCACGCCGCTGGCCGCCGGCATCGAGGCCGCCCATATGATGGCCGAGGTGGCGCGCACGCGCGGAGAGACGCCGTCGGTGGTGATCCTGACGGATGGCCGCGCCAACGTCACCCTGGAGGGCATCGGCGGTCGCGCCCGCGCCGAGGAGGAGGCCAAGGCCGCCGCCCAGGCGCTCAAGGCGATTGGGGTGGCCACGCTGCTGGTGGACACCTCGTTGCGGCCCGCGCCCAAGGCTCAGGCTATGGCGGAGGCGATGGACGCGACCTATATGCCCTTGCCCCGCGCCGACGCCCGGGCCCTGTCGTTTGCGGCGCGCGACGCGGCCCGAACGGCGGAATGACCGGGGGCGGTTGAGGAAGACGGACTGGGGCAGGGAGGCGGATCGATGGTCTATTGGGCGCGCCGGCCGGACTGGGAAACGGTCGGTCAGGACTGGCCCAATCGGGAACACAGCCGGTTCGTGATCGCCCACGGCTTTCGCTGGCACGTCCAGTTGGCCGGGCGAGGGCCGGTGCTGCTGATGCTGCACGGCACCGGCGCCTCGACCCATTCCTTCCGCGATCTGCTGGCCCCGCTGGCCGGACATTTCACCGTGGTCATGCCCGACCTGCCCGGACACGGTTTCACCGCCAACCCGCCGGCCAGTTCGTTTACCCTGCCCGGCATGGGACGGTCGCTGACCGCGTTGCTGAAAGAGCTGCATCTGTCGCCGGACTTGGTGCTGGGGCATTCGGCCGGCGCCGCCATCCTGATCCGCATGACGCTGGACAGGCACATTGCCCCCAAGGCCATCGTCAGCGTCAACGGCGCCCTGATGCCGTTCAAGGGCGCCCAGGGCCATTGGTATTCCGGCGCGGCCAAGCTGTTCCTGGCCAATCCGCTGATGCCGCGCATCCTGGCGTGGCGAGCCGCCGATCGGCGACAGGTCGCCGATCTGATCCAGGGCACAGGGTCGACCCTCGACGAACTCGGCCTCGACCTGTACCG
The DNA here is from genome assembly GCF_900101965.1 of Rhodospira trueperi. Classification (GTDB taxonomy): domain Bacteria; phylum Pseudomonadota; class Alphaproteobacteria; order Rhodospirillales; family Rhodospirillaceae; genus Rhodospira; species Rhodospira trueperi. The sequence continues at coordinate 72,001 of NZ_FNAP01000004.1, forward strand.
CCGCCTGTTCCGCGAACCCGGGCACGTCGGCGGGGCTCTGTCCATGATGGCCAACTGGGACGTGCGCGCCATGCGCGATCTGGTCGCCCACCTGGACACGCACCTTGAACTGGTGGTCGGCGAGCGCGACGGCACCGTCAGTCCGGCCGATGCCGACATGATTGTCGCCCGCGCGCCCGGGGCGCGCCTGCGCGTGCTGCCCGGTCTCGGGCACCTAGCGCACGAGGAGCGTCCGGACATGGTGTCCGACTTGCTTCTGGAGATCGCGCGCGAGCGCGGCGTTCTTCCGCAAGAGACCCCACCGGCAATGCGGGCAGACGGTTGATCCACCCCGGTTGACACTGGTATAGTCAAGCTCGACTGACAGTTCCGGGGCGCATGAAAACGATGAAACCTCCTCCCACCCCGCACTGCCGCGCCGAAGGTCCGGGCGGCGGGTCTTCAGGCGGGCGTGATCCACATGCCGTTGTCATCGGGGCCGGGTTCGGTGGCCTCGCGGCGGCCATCCGGCTGGGCGCGCGCGGGTACCGCGTCACCCTGGTCGAACGCATGGACGGCCCCGGCGGCCGCGCCACCGTGTTCCGCCAAGACGGCTTCGTGTTCGACGCCGGTCCGACCATCGTCACCGCGCCCCACTTGTTCGAGGAACTGTGGACGATGTGCGGCAAGCGGCTGGCCGACGATGTCGAGCTTCGGTCGCTGTCCCCGTTCTACAAGATCCGCTTCAACGACGGCGAGTGGCTGACTTGCAGCGCCGACGCCGAGGCCATGCGCGCCGAGATCGGCCGCCTGTCGCCGGGCGACGTCGCCGGTTACGACCGCTTCCTCAAGGAAAGCAAGGAAATCTACCGGGTCGGATTCGAGGAGTTGGGCCACCTGCCTTTCAACTCGTTGATGGACATGGCCCGGATCGCCCCCGGCCTGATCCGGTTGCGCGCCGACCGCTCGGTGCATGCCCATGTGTCGAAGCACTTCAAGGACGAGCGCCTGCGCATCGGCATGGGCTTCCACCCGCTGTTCCTGGGTGGCAACCCGTTTACCGTGACCTCGATCTACAGCCTCGTCGCCTATCTGGAGCGCGCCCACGGGGTGCATTTCGCCATGGGCGGCACCGGCCGGCTGGCCTCCGGCATGGCCAAGCTGATCGAGGGTCAGCGCAACACCATCCGCTACAAGGCCGAGGTGGAGCAGATTCTGGTCAAGGACGGCGCGGCGTGCGGCGTGCGCCTGAGTTCGGGCGAGGTGATCGACGCCGATATCGTGGTCTCCAACGCCGACTCGGCGTGGACCTACCGCATGATGCTGCCGCCAGAGGCCCGCAAGCGCTGGACCGACCGCCGGCTGGACAAGGCCCGGTACTCGATGAGCCTGTTCGTCTGGTACTTCGGCACCAATCGGCGCTACGAGGACGTGCCGCATCATACGATTCTGCTCGGCCCGCGGTACAAGGAGCTGCTGGACGACATCTTCAAGCGGCATCATCTGGCCGACGACTTCAGCCTGTATGTTCACCGCCCGACGGCGACGGACCCGACCATGGCGCCGGAGGGCTGCGACGCCTTCTACGCCCTCTCGCCGGTGCCGCACCTGGACAGCGGTGACGATTGGGAAACCATCGCCGAAGGCTATCGCCAGCGGGTCCAGGCGTTCCTTCAGAAGACGATCCTGCCCGACCTGGACAAGACCGTGGTCAGTTCCCGCATGGTCACGCCGCTGCATTTCCGTCATCACCTGTTGTCCATCAAGGGGGCGGCGTTCGGCCTCGAACCGGTGCTGACGCAAAGCGCCTGGTTCCGGCCTCACAACAAGAGCGAGGATGTTGAAAGGCTCTATCTGGTCGGCGCCGGGACGCACCCCGGGGCCGGCTTGCCCGGTGTCCTGTCCTCGGCCCGGGTTCTGGATACGGTGGTGCCCGATGCCTCAGCCCTGGTCTGAGACCCGCCCGTTCGCCTCCGACGAGGACCGGACACGGTGCCGCGCCATGATCCGCACCGGATCGCGCAGCTTCTATGCCGCGTCGTTGTTGCTGCCGCCATCGTATCGCGACCCGGCCTATGCGCTTTACGCGTTCTGCCGCCTGTCGGACGATGCGGTGGATGACTGCGGGGACTCCTGCATGGAGGCCGTGGAGCATTTGCGCCATCGCCTCGACCGCGTCTATGCCGGCAATCCGGTCGACAGCCCGGTGGACCGCGCCTTCGCCGACATGGTGCGGGACCACGAGATGCCGCGCGAACTGCCGGAGGCCCTGCTGGAGGGCTTCGAGTGGGACGCTAGCGCGCGGCGCTACGAGACCATTTCCGACGTGCGCGCCTACAGCGCCCGCGTGGCCTCCGCCGTCGGTGCCATGATGTGCGTGCTGATGGGCGCCCGCCGGCCGCATGTGCTGGCCCGCGCCTGCGACCTGGGGGTCGCCATGCAGTTGTCCAACATCGCCCGCGATGTCGGCGAGGACGCGCGCAACGGCCGGCTGTACCTGCCCCGGCAGTGGATGCGCGAGGCCGGCCTGAACCCGGATGCCTGGCTTGAGACCCCGACGTATTCCCCGGCCCTGGCCTGCGTTGTCGCCCGCGTGCTCGGCGAGGCCCAGCGCCTCTACGACCGCGCCGCCACCGGTGTGGCCGGCCTGCCCACTGGCTGCCGTCCCGCCATTCATGGCGCGCGCCTGATCTACGCCGCCATCGGCAAGGATGTCGCCACGTCGCAGTTCGATTCGCTGTCCCGCCGCGCTTATGTGCCGGGTCGCCGCAAGCTCCAATTGCTCGGACAGGCCACATGGGATGCCGTGCGGTATCAGAAGGTCGATCCGGCCCCGGCCCTGCCCGAAACCAGCTTCCTGGTCGAGGCGGCCGCCATTGAGCCAAATATCTGGGTCGGCGCCCGGCTGCCGTCCATCATGAAACCCTCGTTCGGCGAGCGGTTGGTGTGGGCCGTGGACCTTTGCATGCAAGCGGAAAACCGCCGCCGGGCGTGAACCTCGGTCGCGGAGCCAGACCCCGCCCTCAGGACTCCCATCCGTCCTCATCTGGACGGATGGGTTTTTTCTGATCCCACGGCGTTCTCCAACCCAAGCCCACAACCCAAATTTTCATCGCACCTCTTGAGTGCTCCTGAATTGCCGTTCATACTGTCGCAGCGCGCATATATGGACATTGCACGCGGAAAGTGTAGTCAGTGGGTGGCATGTCGGGGATGAATCGGAAACGGGGCGTACGGGGGCAGCGCAACGCGGCCATGGAACGGGATATTGGGGAGAAAATCCGCCGATTCCGAGAGGCCGCCGGTCTCTCCCGCGAGGAGATGGCCGCGCGCATGGGGCTTAATCCCCTGCAGATGCGCAAGCTGGAGGACGGGACCAACATCATCCCCGTCGTCTATCTGTCCCGCGCCGCCGGGATCCTTGGGGTATCGGTGGAGGCGTTCTACGGCGAGTACGATCCGGAGCGCGACGGCTCGGCGCCGGGCCAAACCGTGCCGACCCCGCTGGAGCATCCGGAAAGCCGAGCCTTGATCGAGGCCTACTATGAGGCGCCGGAACCGGTCCGGAAGAGCTTCTCGGCGCTGCTGCAATCCTTCGCCAGGCGCTAGGGCGCGTTGCGTTTCATTGGAGTCACCCAACGCGCCCTCGCCATTTGATCGTGACGCAAATCGTCGTCGCGATCCGATCCGGATTGCTCGGGATCTGTTCAGTGCGTCACCCGCGCAGGCTGGCGCCACACGCCTTGTAGCCGCGCTTCTCCAGGTACTGCTGGTGATAGTCCTCGGCCGGCCAGAAGACGCCGGCCGGCTCGATCCGGGTGGCCACCGGGCGTCGCAGACGGCCCGACGCCTCCAGCCGCGCTCGGCTCGCCTCGGCGGCGGCGGCCTGCGCCGAATCGTCAGGAATGATGACGCTGCGGTACTGCCGGCCGATGTCCGGGCCCTGTCGGTTCACCTGGGTCGGGTCGTGGCACTGCCAGAACACGTCCAGCAGCCGCTCATAGCTCACCACGGCCGGATCGTACTCGACCCGCACCACCTCGGCATGGCCCGTGGTGTCGGTGCAGACCATTTCGTACGTGGGATTGTCGACCGTGCCGCCGGCATAGCCGACCGCCGTGGCCACCACGCCGTCCACGTTGCGGAACGCCAGTTCGACGCCCCAGAAACAGCCGGCGCCGAAGGTGGCGAAACGGGTGGTCATGGCAAGGGCCCTCCTGATGCGAGAATGGACAATGTCCCGTCTCTCGCATGTGGGCGGAGGGCCCCGCCGCGACAAGCGGCCCGCCTTTCGCTCTATTCGGCCGGCGCCGGCTCGGCAGCGGGCGCCGGGCGTTCGCGCGGCAGGCGGCTGCCGACGAAGATCACCAGCGTGGCCAGCACCGCCAGCAGCAGATACAGCACCGCGAAATCCCCTGTGGTCGCGCGGATCCAAGCCACCAAAGGCACCGCCAGCCCGCTGATCCCAAAGGCCAGCACGAACTTCATGCCGTAGGCGGTGGAGCGCCATGACGGCGGCGTGTACTTGGCCAGCAGGCTGTTCTCCGCCGGCAGGGCGCCGATGTTGAACGACACCATCATCAACATGACCATCAGCAGGGGCAGGCCTGTGGCCGTCGCCGCCAGGGCCAGAAACGGCGCCTGGAGTATGTACATCGACACGTACACGACCTTCAGCGGATAGCGGTCGGCCAGATGCCCGGTGATGATCTGGAACAGCCCGGCGATGCCGTAGACCACCATGACCGCCACCCCGACGCCGCTGGCGCCCTCGCCGAACAAGCCGCCCAAGCGTTCGTCGAACACCTTCGGCATGCTGGCCTGGGTGGCCTGATAGATGATGCCGCCGACCAGCATGGTCATGGCGATGATGACGTACACCCGGGCGGTGTCGCGCTTGTCCGGCGGCGGGTCGCTGCGGGCGTCGGTCTTGGTCTCGATGATAACCCCGCGCCAGACCAACCACAGGAAGACGAAGCCGATGACCAGGGTCAGCGCGCCGGGGATCAGGAACGCCGAGCGCCAGCCCAAGGCGTCGATCAGCACGCCGGCCATCAGACCGCCGATGGCTGGGCCGAAGCCGCCGAAGGCGCCGTTCACGCCCAGCGCCTTGCCCCGATTGACGGCGTTGCGCACCAGCCACGCGATGCCGACGGGGTGATAGATCGATCCGAACAGACCCAGGAACCCGAGTGCGACCGCCATTTCCAGCGGGCCGCCGGCCAGTCCGGCCCACATGGCGCTGGCCCCGATGCCCAGGAAATAGGCCGCCATCATGCCGGTCGAGCTCCAGCGGTCGCCCAGCCAGCCGGCGAACGGCGCGGCGATCCCGAACAGCAGCTTGCCGGCCAGGATCAGCGACAGGGCCACCTCATAGGAGATGTCGAACACGGTCGGCAGCACGAGCGCGACGACATAGAAAATCGGCTCGAAGACATGGCTGATCGAATGGCCGACGCAGGAAAAACCCAGCGCCGTGCGAGCCTGCACGGGGGTCATCAATGGCATCCTTGATTTTGATCGCGATTGATCCTCACTGTCGCACCGTGGCACCCAGCGCGCAAGGTCAGCCTCCGCCGCCGCCCTCGCGCTCTGCGTCCCGCATCAGGTGACGCGATGAATAATCCCCCAGTTCTGGATTCGGCCTCGGGCGCCGGGCGCGAACGGCCGGGTCTGTCCCATGTGGGAGCCCCAGAAATCGACCGACAGGCCGCCTTGGCCGGCGTTGTAGACGAACGGCCGCGCGGCATCGATTGCCTGGACGTGGACATTGGCGTCCCAAGGGTCGCACACGGTGGCATAGTTGGAGCCCATGAACGACCGGATGGTATCGACGACGGCCCAATGGGCGCCGCCCGCGTCCCAATCCACGCCGATGATGACGGGATTGACGGTGACGGTCGGCCCTGGGGCCGGCGTCACGCCCACCCAATTGACGATGCTGCGCGAGGCCTGCGCGGCGGACAGGCGACTCCAGGCCCACCGGCCGCAACTCAGACTGTTGAGAACGGTCACGAGGTGGTCCGGATGCGTTCCTTGGGTCGATGGCTGATATCGTCCCCCGGACGCCCGCGAATAGGCATTGTAAATGGCTGTATTGGCATGTACCGCTTGTGATCCCGGCGCCAGCTTGTTGATCTTGAAGACGCACATCAGGACGCTTGCGATGCCACAGGACATATTGTTTTCCTGCCCGAACACCAGATGCACATCACCAAAGCGGGTAAAGCGACTGAACCAAGCCATGAAGAGCACTCCCCAGAAGTAGAGAACAAAAGAGTTTTTCCCGGAACGGCAAACTGCGAGGCTCAAGGCCGTAAAACTTTTCGGAGATTTTTCGCCAAAACCCACAATTGTTGCCCCGGGGCGCCGGACACACTTCATTGTGGAACGGAATTGCCAACCGGAGCGCTCAGGTTTTTGGGGATCATGCGCTCGTTTCTTGGCCGCGACAAATGAAAACTGGCCGTCGCCCTCAGACCGACCGGCCCCGTCAGCGTAGCCGACGCACCAGGGCACGAAGGGCCGGCCCCAGCCACACCAGAAGCGTCAACCCCGCCAAACCAAGCGCTGCCGGACGGGACAGAAACACGGCCGGGTCGCCGCCGCTCTTCATCAACGAGGTCAGTGCCATTTCCTCGATCGTCGGCCCCAGCACGAACCCCAGCACCGCCGGTGCCACCGGAACGCGCGCCCGCTCCATCAGCAGACCCAGGACCCCGGCCCCCAGGGTCACGACCAGCGCCGTGGGTGTCCGCTCCACGGCGTAGGTCCCCACGAGTCCCAACGCCAGCACGCAGGGCATCAAGACCGACGGCGGCACGCGCAACACCGGGCGCACCACCGCGATGGCCAGCAGCCCGGCCGGCACCAGCAGAAGGTTCGCCAGCAGGAACGCCAGCAGCACCGCCGTCATCAACTCGGGTTGAAGCAGGAAGGCCGACGGTCCCGGCGTCACGCCCTTCAGCATCAGCACGCCGATGACCACGGCGGTCAGGGAGTCGCCCGGGATGCCGAGCACGGTCGCCGGCACCAGCGCGCCCCCGACGGCGGCGTTGTTGGCGGTCGCGGCCGGCACGATGGCGTCCAGGTCCCGGGCGTCCGCGTCTTCTGCGCACCCGGGTGCCAGCCGCTTCGTCACGGCCTGGGCGACGTAGGCGGCGATGTCGGCTCCGGCCCCGGGCACCGCGCCCACGAGCGTACCGATGGCACCGCCGAGCGCCATGGCGCGACGGCGCCGCCCCAGGACGCGCCCCACCCCGCCCAACACCGAACCCACACGCGGCGGCCGCCCCGCTCCCGCCGCGCCGTCCAGCGCATGGCTCAGCACGCGGGACACGGCAAACAGGCCGATCATCACCGGGATCAGGCCGAGCCCGCCGCTCAGGTCCGTGAGGCCGAAGGTCAGGCGCGGCTGCCCCGACACCGGGTCCAGCCCCACCAGCGCCAGCGCCAGTCCGATCAGCAGCGCCAAGGCGCCGCGCGGCACCGACGGGCCAGCCACCAGCGCCGCCGCGCCCAGCCCCAGGCAGGCGAGCCAGAACCGCTCCACGGTGCTCATGTGCAGGGCCACCCAGGCCAAAGCGGGGGCGCCGAACAGCAGCACCAGCGCCCCGGTCCCGCCGCCCGCGGCGGCGCACACCAATCCCGTGCCCAGCGCCAGCCCGGCCCGGCCGCGTTGGGCCAGACGGTGGGCGGCCTCCGCATAGGCGGCCGACGCGGGCGTGCCCGGCACCTTCAGCAGCGCGCCCGGCAGATCACCGGCGGTGATGGCCATGGCCGCCAGGGTGACCACCCCGGCCAACGCCGGCAGCGGCTCCAGCATCACCGCGAACGGCACCAGCAGCGCCACGCCGAGCGTTGCCGTCAGCCCGGGCAGCGCCCCCACCAGCAGACCCAGCAGCGCGGCCGCCGCCATCACGCCCAGCACCGACGGGGTCAGCAGCAGGCCGAGCGCGGCGGCCGTCACCTCCACGGCAGGCCCCCGGCCAACGGCCCCAGCGGCAAAGGAACCCGCAACAGTCCGGTGAACACAGCCACCAGGGCCGCCGTCAGACCAACCGCCAGCAGCGTCGCCCGCCCCGGATGGACCCCGTGCCGGATCATCAGCGGCGCCAGCACCATCGGCAGGCCGAGAGCGAAGCCGATACGGTCCAGGGTGAGCGCGAGGAGAAGGGGTAGACCCACGGTCAGTCCGGCGCCGATCAGGCCGGCGCGGCTCGGCCCGGGAACCACCGGCGCGTCCGTCCGACCCGGAACCGCCATCAGGATCCCCCCGACAACCACGGCCGCCACGCCAATGCCGGTGGGAAACAGCCCGGGGTCGACGGACAGATGCGGCACCGGTTCGGCCCGCCCCGCCCACAGCAGCAGCACCAGCCCGCCCATCACGGCGCCGAAGCCCAGGATCACAGCCCCAGGTTCCGGATCATGGCCCGCACCCGCGCTTCCTCCGTGCGCATGAACCCGGCGAAGACCCGCGAATCGCGCCACAGCAGGCCGAACCCGCCCGCCGCCATGTCGGCGCGAAAAGCGGGGTCGTGCACGATGTCCGCCATGGCGGCCTCCAGCCGCCGGGCGATGGCGTCGGGCAGCTCCGCCGGCCCCACTAGGCCCCGCCACGCGCCCAAGCGAAGGTTGAGGCCCACCGCCTCGGCCACGGTGGGCACGTCCGGAAACGCCTCTAGCCGGTGTTCGGCGAACACCCCCAACGCGCGCGCCACGCCGGCGTCGAGAAACGCCCGCGCCTCCGGCAGCGAGCACGGCACGGCATCCAGCCCGCCGGCGGCGAGGTCCTGCATGGAGGCGTTGGCACCCTGACTGGGGATCATGCGCACCCGGGCCGGGTCGACCTCCCAGGCGCGCAGCAGCGTGGCCACCGCGATCGGCCACGAGCCGCCGCATCCCCCGGCGCACCCGATGGTTACCGCCAAGGGATCGGTCCGGATGGCGTCCAGCGCTGCGGCGAGAGTTGTCCACTCACTGTCCACCGGCACCAGAAACCCGGCGGGATCGAAATTGTACTGGGCAATGGCGGTGAAATCGGCGACCCGGAAATCCGCCTGCCCCAAGGCGTGGTAGTGGGCGAAATTGTACAGAATGCCCAGCGTGTACCCGTCGGCGGGCGCGGTCCTGATGGCACCGATGCCGACCACGCCGCCGCCCTGACCCATGTTGACCACCTGGACTGGTTGTCCCAGCCGGGCTTTCAGATGCTCGGCCAGCAGACGCCCCGTCAGATCGGTTCCGCCCCCCGGGCCGGACGGAACCACCAGCGTGATCGGCCGCTCCGGCCATTCCGCTTGGGCCGACACGGGTCTCAGCCCGACCGCCAGCGCGATCCCCACCGCCAGAGCGACGACCGCGCGCCGTCGCTTCCAAGACCCGAACACGCCCACGCACCCCTCCCTCGCCGTCCTTGACAGGTCGAAGGTTAGGTTGTGTCCGTGTTCGCGGTCAACCTGGGACGCCCCTCGGGCGCCCCTGCGAACGACGCCGGATCCGTGCTACAGTGGGCCGATGGCGCTCACGCGGGAGGACCCCCTCATGAAACGATTAGCATGGGCCGGCATGATCGGACTGGCGCTGCTCATGATCGGGCAGGGTCACGGGACGGCACAGGCCGGCACGATCATCTTCACCTCCACCAGCGACGGCGATGTCCTGACGCCGGTGCGAACGGCGACACCGCTGAACGCCAACTCCTCCCTGACCCGCACCTACCACGTCGCGCAGCACGAATCGGCGCCGGTTCGACTGCGCGAGGTCGGCATCGATACCCGGCAGGACGGGGATGACGGGGCCTTCGAGCTGTACACGGAAGGCACGCTGATCGCCGACGAGGCGATTTCAGCCGTGCGCGTGACGTTCGTTCTGTTCGACATCTTCGACCGGCCGATGCGCACGCTCACCCTAACCCTGGTGCAGGACATCGCCGCCGGCACCATCCTTGACCTGACGGGCGTGGGCGCCTGGAACGCGGCCGTGGGTCCTCATCGCCACGAGGCCCGGGATCTGCTCAGCGTCGTCTCGTCGGTGGCGTATGTCCGTCGACAGAACGGCGCGGTCTGGACCTCGAATCCAGATGATATGACCCGCGAAATGGCGCGGCTCGGCCTGTTTCATACCGACCGCCTGTCCCCGACGCCGTAAGACCGTCCGACGAAAAGGGTGATCTTCTCGTCGAGCGGCCGGTGCGCCCCTGGCGCCGATTCGAGACGAACAAAGACTCGACAGCGGCTGTTTGGCGCGGTGACGCAAGAGTGCGTTGCGTGCGTTCTGACTCACGCAACGCACTCTATTGAATTGATATTAAAGCAAATCGTCGCCGCGATCCGTTCCGGATCGCTCGGGATTTGCTCTCGGCTCGACGGGTCAATCCTCTCGCCAGCCGGCCCTATCGCGGCCGCGTTTCCACGAGTAGATACGCCCACTCGGCCTGAAAGCCGGGGTCCCCTGCCGTCAGGTCCCGCAACCGCCCGCGCAACCAGTCCAGATAGGGTCCGGCCTCCTCCACCAGCGGGCGGGGTTCTTCCAGCACCGGCCGCGAGGTGCCGAACACCACTGCGATTTCCCGTCCGAACGGCGGCACGAACTCCATCACCGGGCCGGACCCGCCGCCGCCGTCCTGACCAAAGGTGAACACCGCCTCGGCGGACACGCGGCGGGCCGGCGCGAACCGGCTGGGCATCAGGTGGATGACCTGTCCGGCGGCGTCGAAGTAATCGATGTGCAGCCAGGCGTCGAAGTCGGGCGCCTCTAGATCCAGCCGCAGGATGTCGCCGTCCCGAAACCGGGCCAGCCCGGCCTGGGCCTCGCGCCCCACGGTCAGGGGATCGTCGATCTGGTCGCGCGACTGGGGCATGGGCATGGCGTCCATGGCGCGCAGCACCCCGCACTGCGGCTGCGGCAGCACCAGCAGGTTCGTTCGCACTGGCAGGGAGCCGCCGACGACGGCGGCGATCCGGTGCTCGACGGTCTCCCGCAAGGCGGGATCGGGCACATGGCCCCGGATTTCGAGAGCCCCGGTCTCCGGGATCAGATTGGCCTGAAGCCGGCTGCACGGCACGGAGTCGAACGCCGCACCGAGGCTGTCGCGCACCGACTCGCGTGCTTTTCCTCCCGGGCTGGGCCCCATGTAGGTTTGGATGGCGGCCAGCGAGGCCGGGCCGAGCGTCTCGTCGGCGTCCCCGCTCCACCCGAGCGTCGCGGTCGCCACCTGGGCCAGCGCGCCCGGATCGCCCGGCGCAACCGGCGTGGCGGGCGCCTCCCGGACGGGCGCGGCCACGGCACCGGCGGCGGACGATGGGGCGAGGGACTCGGCGGCGGGATCGCTCACGGGGGCCGCCGCGTCCGCCAGGGACGGCGGCGCCGCGAAGACGGGCGCGGCGTCGGCGGGACGCGCCGACAGCCGGGCACCGTCCATCGACGCGGCAGCCACCGGATCGCCGGCCGGGGGCGCGACCGGGCGCGTCGCCATCGCGGTCGCGGGGACAGGGGCGGGCGCCGCGCCGTCGGGCACCACCGATGCGGCCAGCGGTTGGGCCGGCGGAGCGGCTTCCGCCGCCGTGGCTGAGGGCGCCGCAACGGCCCCGGCGCGCTGGGTTCGCACCGCGCCCTGGGCCACCGCGCGGCGCTCGGCGACCGCCTCGGGTGCCGCCTCTCCCACCGCGTCGGCCGCCTCGGCCTGATCCGTTCGTACCGCCTCCGTCGTCATGCGCAGACGGGCGGAGGCCGACGGCTGTTCGGGCACGGGATCCGGCGCCAACGCGGTCGCCACGATCAGCAGCACGAGGGCATGCAGGACGAGGGACCCGAACCCCGCCAGCCCCCAGCCCAGGCCACGCGACGCTACCCCGGCCGTCATGGCGCCGTCGGCGTGACGACCAGAACGACGGACGTCATGCCGATCCCTTCCAGCGCCGTGACCAGGGGCAGTAGATCGCTCAACGGCAAAGCGGCATGGGCGTTAACGCGCACCGTCGGCGGATCGTCCCCACCGGCGCGCGGGCGCAGCGCCTCGAGCAGCGCCGCGCGCGACGGCAGCGCCCGTCCGTCCAACGCCAGACGGCCGTCCCGGCTCAGGCTGACCGTGAGCCCTCCGGCGGGCAGCGGTTCACCGACGCCGGCCACCGGCGGCGACACCTCGAACGGCGCCGAGGCGTCCAGCCGCCCCACCAGCATGAAGAACACCAGCAGGAAGAACACCACGTCGATCAGGGCGACGATGGGGTCGGCGCGGGGGCGCGGGGCAGGGCGGTTCAGGCGGATCATGGCGCCTCCAGCCGCACGACGCGGATATCGGAGACGCCGGCCCGCGCGGCGCCCTCCAGCAGCGACACCAAAGCCTGCGCGTTGGCCTGCCCCGACGGCAGGATCACCACCCGGGTGTCCGGCGCCGACGCCACCCGGGCGGCCAGGGCGGCGGTCAGCGCCGGGCCGGTCATCGCCTCCCCGCGCAGCACCGGCCGGCCGTCCGGGCGCAGCCTGACCAGCACGGTCCGGCTCTCCCGGATCGTCGCCGTCTGCGGGGTGGTCGCGACCGCTGGCCCGGGTGCCGCGCCCTTCTCGACCATCGGGATCATGTCCAGATCCAGATAGGTCGAGGTGACCATGAAGAACACCAGCAGGATCAAGAGCGCGTCCACCATCGGCGTCACGGTGATGACGAGCCCGACTCGCCGTGAGCGCCGCAACCGCATGGCTCTACCCCGGCGTGGTCGTGGGGGCGACCGTCAGCAGGCGCCCGACATCGGTTTCGATGACGTGGCCGACGTGATCCACTCGGGCGGCCATCAGGTTGGCGGCGACGGCGGCGGGAATGGCGACCGTCAACCCGGCCGCCGTGGTCAGCAGGGCCTGCCAGATACCGCCGGCGAGCACCGACGCATTGGCGGCGCCCCCCGCCAGTTCCAGGTCCTGGAAGGACTGGATCATGCCGAGCACGGTGCCCAGCAGGCCCAACAACGGACTGACGGCGGCGATCACCTCCAGCGTGCGCAGGTGGCGGCGCAGCCGCTCCAGTTCCACGTTGCCCAGGCGCTCGACGTCGAGGCGCAGCCGCTCCCGATCCAGGCCGACATCCAGCGCCCGCAGGGCGGCACTCAGCACCCGGTCGGCCGGCCGACGGCCGTCGGCGACGGCGCGCAGGGCGGCCTCGCGTTGCCCCCGCCGCCAAGCGTCGATCGCCTCGTCGCGCTGGTGTGCGCCGCCCAGCACGCCTGCCAACCCCACAGCCTTCAGAATGACTAACGTCAGGGAGTAGATCGACAGAACGGCCAGGATGACGATCACGGGGCCGCCCGCGTCGAGCCACGTGGCCAGTTGGTCGATCACACCGGACAAGGACATCGCGGGTCCCCCTCGGGTCAGGGCACGAAGGGAATGCCGGCCCGCGACGACAGCCGGAGCAGATCGAAGCAGTCGATGGTCCGGCCAGCATCGTCGGCGCAGGTGGCGATGTCGTGCAGGATCAACTCGCCGACGTCCTCGCAGGCCATGTCGGGGATGTCGAACAGCTTCAGCGTGGTGCGGCGCGCCGGGAGGGGCGCGGCGTCGATGGTCAGCAGGCGGTCGATGATGCCGTCGCGGTCGAGCACGGCCAGCGACATCTCGAATCCCGTCAGGGTCGTGTCGGTCCCATTGCGAAACAGAAAGAAACTGCGGCAGCCCGCCTCGACCGTCTCGACCTTGTTCAGCTCGGCGAGAACGGAGGAATCCTCGTCCCGCGCCTGCCCCCCGGCGCTTTCCTGGGCGTTCGCCGTCGGCCCCATCACGGCCAGCGCGCTCATCAAGGCCGCCACAGCAGATACCGTTCGCATGATGCCCCCTTTGCGCGCGATGAAGCCCGACACTGGATGTCAGTCGATCAAGCCGGACCCGTTCACTTTTCCTCTTCAATCTTCCCGTAGGCAGCGCGAGACCCGATGTCAAGGGACAGACCCCTTACAGGAGGAACGCCCAGAACCCGCCGGCCCACAGCAGGCCGACAAAGGCACCATACCAGAGCAGTCCGATGACAAGTCCGGCCCATCCGTCCCGTATGACCTCGGCGACAAAACCGCCGACCATCAGCGCCGCGACGGCGAGCTGCGGCCAATATTCCATCATCGTTTCGTCCCCCCGTCGCCCACAGTCGATGCGCCAATCAGGAAACCGGCCGGGCCGAGAGTCAACAACGCAGACCAAGCCAAGGGGAATGGCGGCGACCCCACCTTCCGCCTTGCGGTCCCCGTGTCCCCCCTTGCTATGATCTGAGGGCCGCTCCGACAGGGAACGGTGCATACCCGGCACACCAAGGGGAGGGGAACACAGCCATGGATATGACCACGCGCTATCTCGGCCTGACGCTGGACCATCCGGTGGTCGCTTCGGCCTCGCCGCTCTCCGGCACGCTGGATGGTATTCGTCGGCTGGAGGACGCCGGGGCCGCCGCCGTGGTCATGCCGTCGCTGTTCGAGGAACGCATCCAGCGCGAACGCGAGGCGATGACCGGCTTGTCGGAGGTCGGCGCCGAGAGCCATGCCGAAGTGCCGGGCGGGTACTTCCCGGCGGCCTCGCTGGACACCATCGGCATCGGCGGCGAGGAGACGCTGGAACTGATCCGTCGCGCCCGCGAGGCCTGCGACATTCCCGTCATTCCCAGCCTGAACGGCATCACGACGCGCGGCTGGACCCACTACGCCAAGCTGATGCAGCAGGCGGGCGCGCCGGCCATCGAACTGAACGTGTATTACGTCGCCGCCGACCTAAGCGAATCCGGCGCCCAGGTGGAGGACCGCGTCGTCGGCATCCTCGATCTGGTGTGCAAGGAGGTCTCGGTGCCGGTGGCCGTCAAGCTGGGGCCGTTCTTCAGTGCGCCGGGCCATCTGGCGCGCCGGCTGGTGACAGCGGGTGCCGGCGGTCTGGTGCTGTTCAACCGCTTCTATCAGCCCGAGATCGACCTACAGGCCATGCGGGCGCTGCCGTCGCTGGACCTGTCCACCGCCGCCGAGACCCGGCTGCCCCTGCGCTGGGTCGGCATTCTGTACGGCCATCTGGACGACGCCTCGCTGGCCGCGACCAGCGGCGTGCAGGGCGCCGAGGACGTGATGAAGTTCATTCTGGCCGGGGCGGACGTGACCATGACCGCCTCCGCCCTGCTGCGCTATGGGGCGGGCCACATGAAGACCCTGGTGACCGGCCTGCGCGCCTTCCTGGAGGTCGGCGGTTACGAGACCGTGGCCCAGGCGCGCGGCGCGCTCAGCCATAAGGCCGTCGGCGACACGGCGGCCTATGAGCGGGCCAACTACCTCCAGGTGCTGGATTCGTTCCGGGCGGCGGATTTCAGTCCGTGAGAGACGTCGCGGGCAACGTCGGTCGCGGCTGCTGAGGCCGCGTTGGCTCCCTCCCCTCCCTTCCCCATGCTAGGCGGCGCCCTGACCACCGTCGTCTCGCGGATCGCCTTGCCGGCCACAAACGCAACCTTTCGCTTTACAACCGACGCTTCCTTTGTTCCCCTATAACCCGTGCGGTCTTGTCCTTCGGCCGCCATGGTCGCCGCGCGGCATCGGCCGGCAGGGCGGGTTCGCCGGCCTCGGGGTCCGGCGCGCACCCATCCGTCACGGATCCGGCGCAGGGCGGGTCCTTCCTGGCGGGGGGTCGTGGTTGACATCCGCTCCGAACGTTCCTGTGGTGGCGGGGTTTTCGGGCCTTTGTGCCCGCCCCCGCAAAGGAGATCCGCCCATCATGAGCCGGTTCATTACCTATCTTCCGCTCGACGCCCCCGGCACGCTGTCGGCCGCAGAGACCATGGCCGCGTTCAAGGCCCTGATCGGCGCCGCGCCGATGACCATCGAGGACCGGGGGCCGGTGGACAACGCGCCCGGCCCGGGTTTCGTGGTCACGGTCAACGGCATGGCGGTCACCGTCCTGTTCATGGATTTCCCGCTGCCCGAGGACGCCTGGCAATCGGCGGCGGCGGCCAGCCTCACCTGGCGAGACGCGGCCGAGACCCTGCGCGGCACCCGGGCGCATGTCGTCCTGGCGCTGCTGGAGGACCCGCCCGACCATCCCTTCGCGCTCAACGGGGCGGCGGCGGTGACGCTGCTGGCGGCGGCCATGGCCCGGCGCCTGCCGGCGTCGGCCATCGTGTTCACCGAGTCCGACGCCATCCTGCCCGCCCGTGACCTGGGCGCCATCGCCGCCGGCTTCCTGCAGGGACAGATGCCGGTGATGCTGTGGACGCGGCTGGCCTTCCTGCGCGGGCCGGATGGTGGGGAGGGCCGGCCGACGGTGGGCGCGCTCACCTTCGGGCTGGCGGCCTTTATCGGCCGGGAGATCGAACTGGAGCCCGCGCCTCTGGAACCGGCGGCCATCGCCGAGCGCCTGTTGGGGCTGTGCCAGTACCTGATTGTCCAGGGGCCGATCATCCAGGACGGCGAGACCGTGGGTCTGACGGAGGCCGAGAAGATCCGTGTGCGCTGGACGGACCAGGGCACGCGCTCGGGGGTGCCGGTGCTGCTGATGCGCCTGGAGACCACCGACCCGGCGCTGGCGGCGCCGAGGCCCCGGCAGCGGGCGGGCAGCGGCGGCGCGCCGGCCGCGCGGCCCGGCGGCAAGACCTTCGGAAGAAGGGGGCGGTAAAGATGGTGTATCGATTTAACAGGAGCATGCGGTATCGCGCCAGTACGTGTGTCAACCTGCTCGAGTCGGACAATCCCAGGCTGGTCAATAAGACATGGGCTTCGAATCTGCAAGAGTACGGCAGCAAAGATGAGGACTTTTCAACACCAGAGATGGCCCCGCAGGTACTGCGAAGCGACAAGGTCAAAAGCATGTCTGATTTCTTTGGGGGGGGAGCTGCGGTCTCTGAACGATTCAAGACGCTCATCGAATCGTTCGAACCCGACGGGCACAGATTCTTCGAGGTCTCCGTGCGAAACGAAAAAGGCGTCGAGTGGCCTGGGCGGTTCTTTTTATGGCACCTTCGCCTTTTCATTCCTTGCATTGAGGTCGACCGCTCAACAATGCGCTGGGTTCGATTGGAGGGTGTTGCTGCCCGCGATGTTCTAGGGTGGTGGGACGGTTCAGATGCGTGTGTCAACACGAACCAAACAAAAGGGCATCATGTATGGGGCGCACACCCTGGTTCCATTTCTGATATCTTCTGTTCCGATGAGTTCTACCGTGAGTGCAAAGCACAAAAAATTCGATTTTTGACCTGGTATAAATGTCAGGAAACCGACGAGCCATGGAGTCCCGAAGGAAACGAGTGGCCAACAGAGGCGCAATTGAATTCAGAAGCGTCTCGCATGGGGTAGGTGATGCCATCATTAGAGCGCGTTGCGTGCGTTGTGACTCACCCGACGCGCTAAATTGGATTGATACTGAAGCAAATCGTCGTCGCGATCCGTTCCGGATCGCTCGGGATTGGCTCTAGAAGCGCGATCTGGCACGACGGTGTCGCGCTGCGGCACAACATGTTGTGCTCACCGAAGCCAAGTGAATTAAGCCGGCGCTTTGGAAACCGACACACAACATAGTGCGGTCCTCGATACTTTTCGGACGGGCTCTCAGATCAACCCCATCTCCCGCAGCGCCTGACGCATCTCCTCCGGCATGGCGGCGACCTCGTCGTCGGCCGTCGCCACGCCCGCGCGCCGGTCGGGCGGGGCCTGCTCGGCGGACAGATAGCGCCAGCCCTGGAACGGCCGCCACGGGCGCGCCTCGGTCTCCACCACGGTCGGGTCCAGGTGGATGCGACAGGCCGAGCGGCCCGTCTCCGGGTCGGTCACCGGCTCCAGGTCGAGGATCGTCTGACGGCAGCGAATCGCCCGTGTCATCACCCAGTACAGCGATCCGCCCGGCACGATCTCATCGGCGCGGCGCGGCGTCATGCGGGTGGTGTGAACCAGGGCGTCGCCCACGGCGAGCCGGCGCCCATGCTGAAGGGCGCGCAAATGGTCCGGGCTTTCGACGCCGACGCAGAGCTTGACGAGATGCAGGGTCATGGGGCCGGGGAATGGCACGGACGACGGCGCCATGCAAGCAGGAGCGGAGCGGCTACCCGGCGACGCGGCCGCAGATCGCTTCCGCCGGAGTCCGCGCTCGGGGTCCGCCCTCTTTCATCCCGACCGAAGATGGGATTGAATGGTCGGGCTTCTGGTTGCCGTGCCGGCGCCGTTGCGTCGGCGAGACACCCACAACACGAAAGGAGCGGCATGAGCGAACACCGGGATCCGACCCTCGAACGGGCCTATGCGCTGGACGGCGCCGACGCCGTGCGCGACCTGTACCGCGACTGGGCCACCGACTACGAGGCCGACACGGTTGATCGCCTTGGCTATGTGGCGCCGGGCATCGCGGTGGACATCTTCGCCGGCCACATGGACGCGCGGGACGCCCGGGTGATCGATGTCGGCTGTGGCACCGGACTGGCCGGCGTCGCGTTGCGCGAGGCCGGCTTCTCGACCATCGACGGCCTGGACATCTCCCCCGACATGCTCGCCGAGGCACGCGGCAAGACGGTCTATCGGGACCTGTTCGAAGGCGACCTGACCGCGCGCCTGGAGGTGGCCGACAACACCTACGCCGGCGCCGTCAGCGTGGGCACGTTCACCCACGGCCATGTCGGACCGTCCGGACTGGCGGAGGTGCTGCGCATCGTCCGCCCCGGCGGGATCGTGACCGTCACGGTCAACGAGGGAGTCTACGACAGCGAGGGCTATGAAGCGGCGTTGGACGATCTCGCCCGGCGCGGCCAGGCCGAGCGCGTGGAAACCCGACGCACCGACTATCTGGTGAACGAGGGCATCGGTGCCATGGTGGTGACGCTGAAGGTGGCGGCCTGACGACGCGTCGGCAGCGTCATGCCGCAACCAAGCGCGCGATCACGGCGTTCAGGCAGTCCCGGCCCGCCGGGGTCGCGCGCAGCCGGCGGCCGTCCCAGGTGACGAGGCCCAGGTCCGCCATCTCGGCCTGTCCATGGGGATCGAGGCAGTCCACCAGCCGTCTCCCGCACAGACGCGCGAAGCGGGCGGCGTTGACCCCCTCCGTCAGGCGCAGCCCCATCATGAGCAGTTCCGTGGCCCGTTCGTCCGTCGACAGCGGGTCGCGCGCGGCGAGGCCGTCGCCGTCCGCCTCCACCCGGGCCAACCACGCGGTGGGTGCGGCGACGCCCTGTGTGGCGGTCCCGTCCAGGCGGCCGTGCGCGCCGGGGCCGATGCCCACATAGTCGCCGCCGCGCCAGTACACCAGATTGTGCCGGCTTTCCGCGCCCGGGCGGGCGTGGTTGGACACCTCGTAGGCTGGCAGGCCAGCCGCCGTCGTCATCTCCTGAGTGAGCGCGAACAGGTCGGCCGCCGCATCCTCGTCCGGCGGGGTCAACGCACCGTCCCGCAGCGCCCGGAAGAAAGCCGTGCCCGGCTCGATGGTCAGTTGATACAGCGACAGGTGATCCAGCCCCAGGCCCAGCACTTGGCCCAATTCGGCCGCCCAGGCGTCGGGTGTCTGCCCCGGCCGGGTGTGGATCAGGTCCACCGAGACGCGGTCGAACACCGCCCGGGCATGATCCAGCGCCGCCAGCGCGCCGGCCCGGTCGTGTCGCCGCCCCAACGCGCGCAAGGCCGCGTCATCCAGGGCTTGCACGCCCAGGGACAGGCGATTGATCCCGGCCGCCCGGGCGCCGTCGAAGCGCGCCCGATCCGCCGCCCCGGGATTGGCCTCCAGGGTCACTTCCAGATCGGGCGCCAGCGGCCACAGCCGCGCCGCCGCCTCCAGCACCGCCGCGATGGTCGCGGGCTCCATCAAGGACGGCGTGCCGCCGCCGAAAAACACGCTGGTCAGCGGCCGACGCGGCGCGGTGGCGGCCAGGGTCTCCAGTTCGCGGACATACGCTCGCGCCCAGCGCGCGTGATCAACGCTCCCGATCACATGACTGTTGAAGTCGCAGTACGGGCACTTCGACAGGCACCAAGGCCAGTGGACGTAAAGCCCGAAGCCCTCGTCGCATGGGTCGTCGCCGATCTCTGTCTCCGTGCCCACCCGGCGCGTCCTCACCCGTCCTTCAACCGCGCCCGCAGGTCGCCCTTGACCACCTTGCCGTAGTTGTTCTTGGGCAGGGCGTCGAGCCGGTGATAGGCCTTCGGCCGCTTGAAGCGCGCCATCTGGTCAGTGCAATGCTGGTCCAGCGCCGCCGGGTCCCACTCGGCGCCGGACGCCGACACGACGAAGGCGACCACCACCTCGCCCCACTCCGGATCCGGGCGGCCGACCACGGCGACCTCGTGAACGGCGGGGTGGGTCAACAGCACCTCCTCCACCTCGCGCGGGTAGATGTTGGTGCCGCCGGAGATGATCACGTCCTTGGAGCGGTCGGTCAGGGTCAGGAAGCCGTCGGCGTCCAGCCGGCCCAGGTCGCCGGTCCACAGCCAACCGTCCCTGAGGGTCTTGGTCGTGGCGTCCTCGTTGGCCCAGTAGCCGCGCATGAGCTGCGGCCCGCGCACCAGGATCTCGCCCACCTCGCCGTCTGGCAGCGGCCGGCCCTCGGCGTCGGCAATGCGCAGCTCGACGCAGCTTTGCGCCGTGCCGACGGAGCCCAAGCGCTCGCGCCAGCGCGGATGGGACCGGTCGGCCACCAATTCGCGCGGCAGCGCGGTGATGGTCATGGGGCTTTCGCCCTGGCCGTAGATCTGCACGAAGCGCGGTCCCATCACCGTGACCGCCTCCTCAATGTCGGACACGTACATCGGCCCGCCGCCGTAGACCACGGTGCGGATGCCCTCGCCGGTCCCGCCCCGGGCCTTGGCGGCGTCCACCAGCCGACGCACCATGGTCGGCGCGGCGAAGAACGAGACCCGCTCCAAACGCGGTGCGAGATTGAGGATCTCCGCCGGCTCGAACCCGCCCGACGGCGGCACCACATGGCGCGCGCCGGCCCGGACGTGAACGAAATTGTACAGGCCCGCCCCGTGCGACAGCGGCGCGGCGTAGAGCGCCGCGTCCTCCGGTGTGACGGGATCGACATCCAGCGGATAGCACAGCGTCATCACCATCAGGTTGAGCCCCGACAGCATCACGCCCTTGGGCCGCCCGGTGGTGCCGGAGGTATAGAACAGCCACGCCAGATCGTCGTCGGCGCGGGGCTCCGGCCGGTCGAGGGGCTCGCCACCGGTCAAGACCTGCCACTCGGTGCGGGCATCGGCGGAGAGCAGCCGCACGGAGGGCGCCGCCTGCGCCAGCGGCGCGCCCACATCGTCGGAGACCAGGCACAGCGCGGCCCCGGCGTTGTCCAGGATCCACGCCGCCTCGCGCGCGTGCAGCTTGGCGTTGATCGGCACCGCGACGGCACCCGCCCACCAAACGCCGTACAGCGCCTCCAGGTACTCGGTGCGGTTTTTCATGAACACGCCGACACGGTCGCCGGGAGCGACGCCGAAGCGGTCACGCAAGGCGGCGGCCAGCGCGCCCGCCCGGGCGGCAAAGGTCGCGTAGTCGGCCTCGACGCGCTCGCCGGTCATCAATGCGGGCGCCCCGGGCCGCAGGCGCACGGTACGCCACAGCAAGGTGGCGATGTTCATGGACGGCCTCCCAAAATGGCGCTGTGCCTGTCACGCACGGGCCCCGCCGGGCGCGGCGCAACGAGAATGCGTCAGCATGGTTCGAGAAGGCAACGGTCAGGCGTGACCCTCAAGGTCGCGCATCACCCCCTCGACCGTCCGCTCCAGGCGGGCGAGGTCGTGCGGTTCCGACAGGCGGTGATCGCCGCTCTTGATGAACGTCGCCTCAACGTCGTCGCTGTCCAGTCGTTCCAGGATGCGCTGAGCCGTCTGCCAGGGCACGGACTCGTCCCGCATGCCCTGGATCAGCCGGGCCGGGCAGCGGATCGGGATCGGCCCGCCCAAGAGCAGGTGGTCCCGCCCCTCGTCGATCAGGCGCTTGGTGATGGGGTAGGGCTCGTCGCCGTACTCGGACGGCACCCGCAGCACCCCGTCGCGCTCCAGCGTCGCCCGCGCCGCGTCGTCGAACACCGACCACATCAGTTCCTCGGTGAAGTCGGGCGCCGCGGCGATGCCCACCAGGGCGGCCACCCGTCCCGGCCGCGCCCGCGCCGCCAGCAGCGTCAGCCAGCCGCCCATGGAACTGCCCACCAGCACCTGCGGTCCCTCTGTCACATGGTCGAGCACCTGGATCAGGTCGTCCGCCCAGGCGCCGATGGTGCCGTCCTCGAAACGGCCGTCGGACTGGCCGTGGCCGCGTTGGTCGAAGCGCACGAAGGCACGGCCCGTCCGCCGTGCCCAGGCCTCCAGGTGGAGGGCCTTGCCCCCGGTCATGTCCGACATGAAGCCGTGGATGAACACCACCCCCGGCCCCTTGCCGGGTGTCGCGTGATAGGCGATGGTGGCGCCGTCCGGCCGGGTCAGGCGGCGCGGGGCATCGGGGGACAAGGCGGCGTCGTGGGTCATGGGCACTCCTGTCCGGCGCGCGGGCCGGGTTGAACGCGGGAGATGGCGGGGTGACGCACGGTAACACCGACAGCGGGCGGGAGAAAACCGGGGCGGGGCCGGTGGTGCTTCAAGTGCTGCCAGCGCTGGAGACCGGCGGTGTCGAGCGCGGCACGGTGGATATCGCCGAGGGCCTGATGGCGGCCGGCTGGGGATCGCTGGTGGCCTCGTCCGGCGGCCGCATGACCCGCAAACTGGATCGGGTCTTCGCCACGCATGTCACACTGCCGTTGGACACCAAGAACCCTCTGCGGCTGGCCCTCAACGCGCGCCGGCTGGCCCGCCTTGTCAAGGCGCGCAACGTCAGCCTGATCCACGCCCGCAGCCGCGCCCCGGCCTGGAGCGCGCTGTGGGCCGCCCAGGCCACGGGCGTGCCGTTGGTGACCACCTTTCACGGCACCTACACGCACGGGCCGCTGGCCCTGAAGATCCCCTACAATCGCGTCATGACCCAAGGCGCGCGGGTGATCGCCATTTCCCGCTTCATCGCCGAGCACATCAGCCAGCACTATCAGACCCCGGCGGAGCGCATCCGCGTCATTCCGCGCGGCATCGACATTGAGCGTTTCTCGCCCGAGGCCGTGTCCCACGCCCGCATTGCCCAACTGGCAACCCAATGGCGGCTGCCGGATGACGCGCCGGTCGTGCTGATGCCCGGGCGCCTGACCCGCTGGAAGGGGCAGGGCCTGCTGGTTGAGGCCATGGCGCGGCTGAACCGCCCCGGCGTGCGCTGCCTGATCGTGGGCGCCGACCAGGGGCGCACCGCCTATCGGGAGGCTCTGGAGGCGCTGGTCTCGCGGCTGGGGTTGGAGGCGCAAGTCCACATCGTCGATCATTGCGACGACATGCCGGCCGCCTATCGGGTGGCCAGCGTGGTCGTCTCATCCTCGCTGGAGCCGGAAGCCTTCGGCCGCGTGCCCGCCGAGGCCCAGGCCATGGGTCGGGTCGTGCTGGCCCCGCGCCACGGCGCGGCGCCGGAGATCGTGGAGGACGGCGCCACCGGCTGGCTGTTCGAGCCCGGCAACCCCGACAGCCTCGCCGACCGTCTGGCGCTCGCCCTGGACTTGGACGAGGCCGGCTACGAGGCCATGGCCTGGCGGGGCATGATGCAGACGCGTCGGGTGTTCTCTCGCGACGGCATGATCGGCCGCACGCTGGCGGTGTACCGTGAGGTGCTGGACGACGGGCCGCCGCCGGAAGAGACCCTGTGGCGGAACACAACCGGGTAACGCGGGCCGTGACAGAAACACCATCAGACACCCGGCCGCACGTTCTGGTCATCAAGCTGTCGGCGTTGGGGGACGTGGTCCTGGCCCTGGGGCCGATGGCCAGCATCCGCCGGCACCACCCGGACGCCCACCTGACCGCGTTGACGACGCGGCCGTTCGCCCCCCTGCTGGAGGCAAGCGGGCTGTTCGATGCCCTTCACCTGGACCCGAAGGCCGGGCTCCGGCGGCCCGGCGCCTATGCCGGCTTGATCCGCTGGCTGGCGGCGTCGCGCTTCGACCGGGTCTACGACCTTCAGACCTCGGATCGTTCGTCGGGGTACTTCCGGGCGCTGCGGCTGCTGGGCCGCGCGCCCGCCTGGAGCGGCATTGCCCGGGGATGCGCCTTCCGCCATGACACGCCGCACCGCACGCGCCTCCACTCCATCGAACGGCAGGCCGAACAACTGCGGATCGCCGGCATCCCGGAAACCCTGTTTCCTGACCTTTCGTTTGCCTGGGAGGGGCCGAACGCCGCGAACGTGACCCGGTTCGGTCTGCCGGAGCCGTTCGCCCTGCTGGTGCCGGGCGGCTCGGCGCACCGGCCGGAAAAGCGCTGGCCGGCCGAGCGCTTCGCCGCGCTGACCCGCGCGTTGACGGACGAGGGGCTGACGCCGGTTTTGTTGGGCACGGGCGCGGAGGCCGACGTGATCGAGGCCGTGCGAGCGGCCTGTCCGGCCGCCGTGCCGCTGGTGGATCGTACGGCACTGCTCGATATTCCGGCATTGGGGCGGCGCGCGGCGCTGGCGGTCGGCAACGACACCGGGCCGCTTCACATGATCGCGCTGGCCGGATGCCCCACGGTGGCGCTGTTCTCGGCGGCCTCGAATCCGGACAAGCACCGCCCGCGCGGCCCCGCCGTGCTGTGTCTGCGGCGCCATGATCTGGCCGATCTGGCCGTCGAGGAAGTGATCTCGGGGACCCTGCGCGTGCGCACCGATCCGCCCCGGGACCCTGCGCTGCTCTCGGGTGGGTCGGTCCCGGGATCACCGGAGCGGATCGGTGATGCCCGGCTGACTCGGTAAACCAAGGGCAGCCCCGATCATTCCGTGCAGAGACGGCACCCGTTCGAGTTTATGGTGGACACCTTTTGTGATTTATGAGAAATATTTGCCTCCTGGAATTGCGGCGATGCGCAATCAGTAGTGGAGTGAGTGATGAGGCGCAGTGCGATATTCGTCCTGACGGGGTTGTGCCTGACCGCCGTCTTCACGTCGCTCTCCACGGTCGCCGAGGCTCGGTCAGGAGGCCATGGACTGCCCTTCTTCGTGTTTGGCCAGTCGGACACGATCACCTGTTTGGAAGATGTCCCGATCAAGGGCAGCGGCAACGAAGATCTCTGCCTAGCCAAATTGAACTCGTACTACATGTTTATTGCGGGCTTAGGTACAAGCTCTAAGCTCGTTCTGGCTGAAAAAACTGGGGGCGGATACTACGAAATTCCGGCGAAAGAAGAATTGGAGCGGCTTCAGAAAGCAGGACTTCTGCCTGATCCTTTGCCCACCTACAGTCGTCCTATTGAAGATTATTTGTATGGATATTCGCTCTGGTTGCTGCTTGCGGCACTTCTTGTGTTTGGGGGAATTACAAGAGCGATCAAGGGGCGTGGCTCGTCAAAGGCAACGACCAAGGCGGAGGCGGATGTTGCCTTCAAGGCCGGACTGAAACGAGTTCTCGTCTCTGCGATGTTGTCGGACGGATCCGTCGACGAGAACGAGAAAAACGTCGTTCACGACGTCTACAAGCGAGTCTCTGGAACCGATCTGGCACAACCGGATCTCGATCACTGCATCGCCGCAACGAAGAATGAAGGGGACCTGATCGGCAACGAGATCAGGTCACTCAAGACCACTTTGACATCCGATGGACGGAAAATGCTCGTTTCCGCTGCAATGATGGTTCTGTGCGCGGATGGCAAGATCGAGGCGGGTGAAATCGCCTTCCTTCAGGATGTCGCCAATGCGCTCGCCCTTTCGAAAGCCGAACTTGACGAGGTTCTGAACCCGTTCCTGAAGCCCAAGACCGAAGCGGCGGGCGGCTGAAACGCCGTCGGGAAGCGCCCCACCCCTCCCGAAAGGGACGATGTGCTATCCCGGATGCACCGCCACCCGCCAGCAGGTGTCCAGGTCCTCGTCGATCAACGCCACCAGATCCCCGTCCAGCCGGTTTTCGCGGGCCAGCGATCCGAGAATGCCCATGATCCGATCCGGCTTCATGGCATCGCGGTAGGGCCGGACCTGGGCCAGCGCCTGGAACACGTCGGCCACGGCGACGATGCGGGCCTCAAGGGGCAGGCCGGCGCCGCTCTCGCGAAAGGGATACCCGCCGCCGTTGGGGCTCTCGTGGTGGTAGGCGGCCCAGACCGCGATCTCGTCAAAGCCGGTGATCTGGGTCAGGATCAGATAGGTGTAGTAGGCATGGCGATTCATCGTCGCGCGTTCGCGCGCATCCAGCGGCCCGGGTTTGTCGAGAATGGCGTCGGGAATGCGCAGTTTTCCGATGTCGTGCAAAAGGGCGGCGATCTCGATCTGTTCGCACACATCGGCGTCCAGCTCGGCCCGGGCCGCCAGATGGGCGCTGAGGTGCCCGACGCCGGCCGAATGTTCGGCGGTGAAGGGGCTCTTGGCGTCCACGATACTGGCGAACAGGGTTGCCAGTTCGGTCAGTTCGGACGATGAGAGGGTGCGGGTGTGGCCATGCCGGGCATGCGGCGCCAGTTCCACGGCCAGGGCGTCGGCATCAAGCCCGAACCAGAACGCCTCGCGCGCCGAGACCTCCCGGAAGGCCTCCAGCACCTCTGGCGCGAAATCCTGCCCGGAGTGCTCCAGAATCTCCAGCACGCACGGGCGCATCAGCGCGGGATCGATTCCGGGCTGGCGGGCCAGCAGGGAATCGACGCGGTCCACCAGATGGATGATGTTGGTGGCCAAGCGGGTGTCGCGACTGAGCCCGTTGTCGGAATTCCGCAGCCGGCTCCAGGCGGTGTGATGGTAGGCGATGATCGGGGCCAGATGGGCCATGGGCGCGAACCGCAGGAACAGGTCCTGACCCCGGACGCAGTGCCAGTCCACCTCAAGAAAGGCGTACTGCGAGATCAGCTTGTCGTGCTCGCGCGTGGTCGAGACCCCGGCGTCATGGATCAGCGCGGCCTCGAACAGGTCGTCGAGCCGATCCTGATCCAGCCCCAGGGCGCGGCCCACGGCCATCGCCATGTGCGCCACCCGCTTGCCATGCAGCACGTCCGTGACGCCGACGAAATCGAACACCCCGGAGAGGACGTAGATCACCTCCCGCAGATCCAGCCGCAAGGGATTGCGGGCGGGCACAAGGTCGTTCACGGCAGGAGCCATCGCTTTGCACATGCCTGGAGTGTCCTCTTCACTGACCCGGGACGGGAGCGTGAGCGGGGACGTTCCAACCGAAGGAGGTCCCCGCATCATGGCCGTTCACCGTCGGGTCATCACCCGCGATGGAGGCTGTTTGCTTTGCTTTTCGCTGAAAAACGGCAGAGCGGATGAAGTCGGCACCGGCCGGCGCCATGGATCCAAAAGATGGGGTGCTTGCGTCCATTGGTTTCGGACTATATCTTTCGGTGTCATCGCACTCATTCACTTGGCGCAGACTCTATCATACTCTTGGGGTCCTGTCATCGCTGCCACACGGCCATACGCCTTTTGGCCGCCCCGTCCACCCCGGTTCGGCACGCATGAACTATCGTCACGACTATCACGCCGGCAATGTCGGCGACGTTCTGAAGCATGCCGTGCTGGCCCTGGTGCTGACGCACCTGCGCGCCAAGCCCAAGCCGTTCCTGATGCTGGATACGCATGCCGGGGCCGGGGCGTTCGACCTCGCGGGCGAGGCGGCGAGTCGCACCGGGGAATGGGTCGCCGGCATCGGCCGGCTGGATGGGGCCGACGCGGTGCCGGACGGTCTGCACCCGTATCTTGACGTGGTGAACCGGGTCCGATCCGAACGGGGGGCGACCATCTATCCGGGATCGCCGTTGATCGGCGCGGGGATGCTGCGTCCGGGGGACCGGCTGGTGGCGGTGGAGCGGGAGCCTGGGGCGCACGCCGCCCTGACGGCGCTGTTGGGCCGGCGGCGTGGTGTCCGGATCCGTGCGGAGGACGGGTATGCGGCCCTGGCCGCCAGTCTGCCGCCGCCGGAGCGGCGCGGGCTGGTTCTGATCGACCCGCCGTTCGAGGATCGCGCCGAGTTCCAGGCCCTCAGCCTGGCCCTGCGGCGCGCCCATCGGCGTTTCGCCACGGGTCTCTACATGCTGTGGTATCCCGTGAAGGACCCGGGCGCCGTCGAGTCGTTTCGCCAGCAGATCGCCGACAGCGGCATTCCGCGCGTTCTGGCCGTCGAGTTGACCACGCGGCCGACCACCACCGTCGCCGGCATGGCGGGGGCCGGCCTGATCCTGGTCAACCCGCCGTGGCGCCTGGACGAAACCCTGTGCGTCGTCCTGCCCTGGCTGGCCGAGCGGCTAGCCGACCGGCCCGGCAGCGGCGGTTGGCGGCTGGACTGGCTGCGCGGTGAAGATAACGAAGACCAAACCTCCTGACCCGGACCCGACACGGCGGCCCCCTGCATGACTCTTGCCTTGCGACTGCTTGATACCCTGGGACGTCACGCCACGCTGATGCTGGCCGGCGGCGCCCTGTTCGGGCTGGCCCTGCCGGGCGCGGCGGAGGCGGCGCGGCCGCTGCTCGCCCCATTGGTGAGTGGATTGCTGGCGTTGGCTCTGATGCGGCTGCGCCGGGCGGAGGCCCTGGCCCAGCTTCGCGCGCCGCTGGCGCCGCTGCTGGCGGTCCCCTGGCTGCTGCTGGGCACCGCGCCTCTGATGCTGGGCGTGGTGACGCTGGCCGGGCCGCTGGACAGTCCGGGCGTGGAGGCGGGCATGGTGATGATGGCGGCCTCGTCGCCCATCACCGCCGCGCCGGCCATCGCGCTGATGATGGGGTTGCCGTTGCCGGTATGTCTGGCCACGACGCTGCTGGCCACGGTGCTGGTGCCGCTGACGGCGCCGTGGCTGTTCGGTGCCGTTCTGGCGCTGCCGCTATCGGTGGACGCGGGCGCGCTGGCGTG
Organism: Rhodospira trueperi; assembly: GCF_900101965.1. Taxonomy (GTDB): domain Bacteria; phylum Pseudomonadota; class Alphaproteobacteria; order Rhodospirillales; family Rhodospirillaceae; genus Rhodospira; species Rhodospira trueperi. The sequence goes on from NZ_FNAP01000004.1 coordinate 100,820, forward strand.
GCGTCTGGCCGGCGTGGTGGGAGGCGGACTCCTGCTGGCCGTGGTGGCGCGACGGATGACCACCCCGGGATGGCGGGAGCGCAACGCCCGCCGCCTCGATGGTGTGGCGGTGATCCTGCTGTTCGCCTTCGCCCTGGCCATCATGGCCGGCGTCGGCGAGGTGCTGGCCGGCGATCCCTGGCGTGTGGCCCGCCTGATCGGGCTCAGCTTCGTGCTGTGCGCCGGCATGATGGCCACGACCACGGTCCTGTTCCTGCCGTTCGGACGTCCGACCGCGCTCGGGCTGGGCTATCTGTCGAGCAGCCGCAACATGGGGATCCTGCTGGCGGCGCTGCCGCCGGCGGCCGACCCGGACATCGGGCTATGGTTCGCCCTGGCGCAGTTCCCGCTGTACATGCTGCCGGCGATGCTGCGGCCTGTGGTCACCCGTTTCGCGCCCGCCCCCGGAAAACCGGTTTGACCGGCCGGGGACACGCCCTATCTTGACCGCGACGCCCTCTTAACATGACGCCGGAGACGACCATGCCGCGATGGGACCATGAGCATTCCGGGTTCTCCAGGCAGTCCCACCGCCACGCGCGGTTCACCGTGAGGCGCCGCCGGTTCGTGGGAGACGAAGACAAGAGCCGCAGCGTCTGGGGCCGGGTGGCCGGCGGGGTCGGCGGTTTCATGGTCGGCGGCCCCATCGGCGCCCTGCTGGGCGTGGTCGCCGGCCATCACGTCGACCGCGCCGGCGGCATCGGGCCGGCCTGGCAGCGCTTCCAGTCCTGGTTCCGCCGCGTCGTGCTGGGCGAGGACGAGGGCGACGCCGCAGACCTGAACCAAGGTGCCGGGCGGCGCTACGCCGACCGGGACACGGCCGCCGAACTCGGCGATGACCCGCGCCAACAGGCGTTCGCCGTCGGCGTGATCGTGCTGGGCGCCAAGATGGCCAAGGCGGACGGCCGGGTGACGCGCGACGAGGTGGCGGCCTTCAAGCAGATCTTCAAGATTCCGCCGGAGGACATGAAAGCGGTCGCCGCCGTGTTCGATCAGGCCAAGCAATCGGCCGAGGGCTATGAGGTCTACGCCCGCCAGATCGCCGGCCTGTTCGCCGACAGCCCACAGGTGCTGGAAGAGTTGCTGGCCGCGCTGTACCACATCGCCCGCGCGGACGGTGTGTTGCACCCGGCGGAAACGGCGTTCCTGCATGACGTGGCGTCTCTGTTCGGCCTGCCCCGGGAGGCCGTCAACCGCCTGCATGCCCAGTTCGAGCGCGCCGCCGACACGGAGCCCGATCCCTACACCGTGCTGGGCGTGTCGCCGGATGCCAGCGACGACGAGATCCGCGCCGCATGGCGCCGGCTGTCGCGGGAACATCACCCGGACGCCTTGATGGCCAAGGGCATGCCGCAGGAATTCGTGGCCCAGGCCAGCGAGACCATGGCCGCGATCAACCACGCCTATGACCGCATCCGGGACCGGCGGGGTATTCGGTAATCCAGACTCCGGACGGGGCCATTTCGTCGGCTGGCTCTGCCGCCCGCCGTCAAGGGGGATTCGAGCCATACGAATCCCGAATGATCCATTCGCATCCTCCCATACCGGGCGACGATAAGACCGCAAACGAAAAGGGAGGAGCCGGGGCTCCTCCCTCTCGCGTGGCTGTCCCGAAAGAGATTGCCACCATACGGACCACGCCGGAGCTTAGAAGCTCAGGCCGATGCCGAACAGAACGCCGGTGACTTCGCGATCAGCAGCGTTGTCGACCTCCTGATTGGCGTGGAAGACGGCCGCGCCCAGGTCGATGCCCGGAGCCAGGATGTAATTGCCGGAGAACATGAAGCCGTCCTGGTGAACGTCGTTGGCAGCGTCTTGATAACCGCCCCGATAGTTGAACGCCACACCGTAGGGGCCATTCGTGTAGCCGGCACCAACACCCCAACCTTCCATGTCGTTGTTGGCGCCATCAACGTACCAGTGACCGTAATGCCCGCCGACCTCGAAGCCCATGTAGGACAGAGCCAGACCGCCGCGCAGCAGGGAGCGATCGGCGTTGTTTGAGGTAGCGTTTACTTCAACCGCCTGACCCGGATCCGCGATGCCGAGTTGTGTAGTGAGGTCCGTGACCTGCCCCGCACTCAGATCAATCAGAGCTTCGCGCGTAGTGGTGCCAAACTGATACTGGTAGGTCACATCGGCGTGGATGCCGACACCGCTGAACTCGTTGTCAAAGGCGGCGCCGACGGACAACAGGTCCTTGTAGTCGGAACCGGTGTCGTTCCAGTCCTGGAAGGCGCTGTCGTCGTTGTTGCTGCTGTCCGGCGCATAGGTGCCGGCCAGCGAGAAGCCGAAGAACGACGGGGTGACATAGGACACACTCAGGTCGTCGTCGTCATAATACCCGGGAACAAACCCAAACGGCGCCCATCCGTCATCAATCTCGTCCCAATCGATGACACCGCCAGCACCCGGCGTGGCATACTGCATCTGAGCAGCGTAGCCCTCTTTCTGGCCCACTTGAAGTGCGCCGAACCCGCCGGAGAGCGTGATGTACTGTTCGTCGGCATTGCGGTCAGCGCTGTCCTCGGCCTCAAGCTGAATGACCGCGCGGACGGTGATGCCGTTGTCCAGCGTGGTCTCGCCGCTGAAATACAGCTCGGTGTCGGTGGCCATGCCGGTGGAGGCCCAGGTCTCGCCGGCGTTGTCGTTCACGTCTCCGGCACCGAAGAACATTTCCTGCTTGCCGCCGATGCTCAACGAGATCGGATCGGCACTGGCCGTGGCGGCGAAAGCGCCCGCGGCGATCAGGGCCGTCGTTCCGAATAGGATCTTTTTCATGACTTCTCCTCTCAAGGGACAGATAGCGTGAATCCGTTTTCTGGTTCGGTCCGTTGTTCCGTGCACCGGTTGCACCGCGAAACTGACTGTGAATCGCATCCTCCCGGATCATTATTAGATATATCCATAAAGGGGCTGGGGGGGTCAATGCGCCGCAGCCATCCTCGGATGCTGCCTCTGAAGGTGTGTCCCTGGCGCCACACCTTGCTGACGGTCCCGTTTTGACTCATAGGCAACGTCCCAGTTTCGCGGGGGTTTCCGGCCTCTCTTCTTGGGTCGACAGTGTTGCAGAACTTTTGCAGAACTGTTGCATTTCGTTCCGGAGGCATACCGCCTGGCCACGGAGTCATCGCGGTCCCGAGGTCCAGAGGACGGAGAAGACGGGACGCTCACTTCGCGTTTGATCGGCACAGGGCGGACGGATGTCGCGTTCGTAAACCCAAACGTTCCCCCGTGAATGAGGAACGCTGCGGGGGGGCCAAGGCCCGTGCCGTTTGATGGGGGTCCGATCCGGTCCCGGCGCGCGTCCTGTGATGGTCCGTCCGGCTCGTGTTGGTGAGGCCTCGAGGCGCCGCCGGGCCGAGCGGCCCTTCGCCTTGCTCGGGATGACAGACGCGTCTTGTCTTGAATCAGGAAACGGCATCCGGAGCTCGTTCCGCCGGGACGGCGGCCGGGGCGAAGGGGCGTCAGAGGCCGGCAGGGCCGCGCGTCAGCATTGCACGGTCACGTCGCTTGCGACGCATTGCGTGCGCTCGGACTCATGCAATGTGCTCTCTTTCTTTGATATTGAAGCAAATCGTCGTCGCGATCCGTTCCGGATCGCTCGGGATTTGCTCTCATTCTTTGATATTGAAGCAAATCGTCGTCGCGATCCGTTCCGGATCGCTCGGGATTTGCTCTCAGCGGTTTCCGCGCATGGCGGAGAACACTGGTGTTGGATGTGTATGACGTCGATCACCGAGGGGGGAGATTTCGGGAGGGCGTGAACGGCCCAAACATGGGCGTGGCGCGAGGCACATCCTGCGCGCACAGGGCCCAAAAAAACAGGGAGGAGCCGAAGCTCCTCCCTGCCGATGAAACGATCCGCAAGGATCGTTTTATACTTTGGTCCTGGCTTAGAACGCCAGACCAATGCCCAACACGACGCCGGTCGTCTCGCGGTCGTTGTTGTTCCCGTCGAGTTCCTCGTCGCCGTGGAAGACGGCCGCACCCAGGTTGATGCCCGGGCCGAGGATGTAACGGCCGGAGAAGGCAAAGCTGTGCGCGTCGGTGTTGGCGCCGATATCTTCCGAGCTGCCGTAGTACTCGAACGCCACGGCGTAGGGACCGTTCGAATAGCTGGCGCCAGCCGACCAGGAGTCAACGCTGTCGTTGGTGTTTTCGAAGTTCCACTGGCCGTAGGAGCCGCCGACCTCGAAGCCCATGTAGCTGACCGACAGACCGCCGCGCAGCAGGGAGCGGTCGGGGTTATTTGCCGTGGCGGTCACTTCAATCGCCTGACCCGGATCCGCGACGCCGAGTTGTGTAGCTAGGTCCGTGACCTGCCCAGCAGTCAGATCAATCAGAGTTTCGCTCTGAGCGGCCCCGAAGAAGTACTGGTAGGTCACATCGGCGTGGATGCCGACACCGCTGAACTCGTTGTCAAAGGCGGCACCAACCTGCAGCAGGTCCTTGTAGGAAGAACCGGTGGTGTTCCACTCCTCAAAGACGCTGTCGTCATTGTTGCTGCTGTCCGGGGCATAGGCGCCGGCCAGGGTGAAGCCGAAGAACGACGGCGTGACGTAGGACACGCTCAGGTCGTCGTCGGTGTAGTAGTTGAAGTGCTGGCTGCTGGAGGCGTTCGTAAAATTGGCCCAGTTCCAGTCGCGGATCTCGTTTGCCCCGAAAGGCCCGCCGACGCTCGGCCCAACGTACTGCATCATGCCGACGTAGGACTGGCGCTGACCGATCTGCATGGCACCGAACCCGCCGGACAGGATGATGGCCTGCTCGTCGGCGTTGCGATCCATCCGGTCCTCAGCCTCAAGCTGGATGATGGCCTGAACGGTGATGCCGTTGTCCAGGGTGGTCTGACCGGTGAAGTACAGCTCGGTGTCGGTGTACATGCCGGTGGAGGCCCAGGTCTCACCGTTGTTGTCGTTCGAATCCCCGGCAAGGAAGTACATTTCCTGCTTGCCGCCGATGCTCAGCTCGATCGGCTCGGCGCTGGCCGTGGCGGCGAAGGCGCCCGCGGCGATCAGGGCCGTCGTTCCGTAAAGGACCTTCTTCATGACTTTTCCTCTCATGAGACCTGAGGTTGTGACCTGTGTTTCGATCCGCTCTGGTGCTCGGGGGCACCGGTTTGGACCGGAGACTCTGATTTCCCGCCGTGTTCGCCGGGTTCGCTTTCGAATGAAGCCACGACGAGGTTCGTTTCGTCAACGCGATGCTGCCGCAGAACCACGCAATTGATCGGGGCGTGGCGCGAACGCAACACTCGCCCGGACTGGCCCCCGTCCCACGCCTTCGCTATAACGCGGCGACGCATCCCTCCGCCGACGCAAGGAGCCGCCCGTGATCCCCCGTTACAGCCGCCCGGCCATGGCCGCCATCTGGGAGCCAGCCAACAAATTCCGCACCTGGTTCCTGATCGAGGCGCACGCCTGCGACGCCCTGGCCGAGTTGGGCGTGATTCCGGCCGCCGCCGCCGCCGCCGTGTGGGAGAAGGGCGACAAGCCCTACACCCCGGAGCGTGTCGCCCGCATCGACGCCATCGAGGCCGAGGTCAAGCACGACGTCATCGCCTTCCTGACCGAACTGGCCGAGCACGTCGGCGAGCCGGCCCGCTTCGTCCACCAGGGCATGACCTCGTCGGACGTGCTCGACACCTGTCTGGCGGTGCAGCTGACCCAGGCCGCCGACCTGCTGCTGGCCGACCTGGACGCCCTGCTGGAGGCGTTGAAGCGCCGCGCCCTTGAGCACAAAATGACCGTGTGCATGGGGCGCAGCCACGGCATTCACGCCGAGCCGGTGACCATGGGCCTGAAGTTCGCCAGCTTCTACGCCGAGTTCGAGCGCGCCCGGGATCGGCTGCGCGCCGCCCGCGCCGACGTGGCCACCTGCGCCATCTCCGGGGCCGTCGGCACCTTCGCCAACATCGATCCGGCGGTTGAGGTCCATGTGGCCCGCAAGTTGGGGCTGGCGCCGGAACCGGTCTCCACCCAGGTGATTCCGCGTGATCGCCACGCTCTGTTCTTCGCCGTTCTCGGGGTGATCGCCAGCTCGGTGGAGCGGTTGGCCACCGAAATTCGCCACCTGCAACGCACCGAGGTGCGCGAGGCCGAGGAGTACTTCTCCCCCGGGCAGAAGGGCAGCTCGGCCATGCCGCACAAGCGCAACCCGATTCTGACCGAGAACCTGACCGGGCTGGCCCGCGTGGTGCGCGCCGCCGTCGTCCCGGCGCTGGAAAACGTCGCACTGTGGCACGAGCGCGACATCTCCCATTCTTCCGTCGAGCGCATGATCGGCCCCGACGCCACGGTGACGCTGGACTTCGCGCTGGCCCGCCTGACCGGAGTCGTGGACAAGCTGGTGGTCTATCCGGACGCCATGACCGCCAATGTCGCCCGCATGAGCGGGCTGGTGTTCTCCCAGCGGGTGCTGCTGGCGCTGACCCAGGCCGGAGTGAGCCGCGAGGACGCCTACCGTCTGGTGCAGCGCAACGCCATGCGGGTGTGGGAGGGCGAGGGCGATCTGCTGACCCTGCTGCGCGCCGACACGGAGGTGTCTGCCGCGCTGGACGCGGAGGCGCTGGCCGGCCTGTTCGACCTGGACCACCACACCCGGCACGTCGACACCATCTTCAAGCGGGTGTTCGGGTCGGCTCTCACGCCTCCGGCAGGGGCCGGCGGCCCAGCAGGGGCGCCGGAATGAATCCCGGAATGCGCCGACGGTAGTCGGCGTAGGCCTCGCCGTAGAGACGCAGCAGGCGCCGTTCCTCGATCTTGCCGCCGACGATCAGGTAGATCGAGGCCCACAGTGCGGTCGCCAGCCCGAACGGACTCAACGCCAGTCCCCAGACGATCAGCAAGCCGGCGGCGTAGAACGGATGACGCACATACCGGTGCGGGCCGTCCAGGCGTAGCGGCTCATCCTCCGGGGCCTCCGGCTCGCGAATCTGCCGGGTGCCGGCCAGCCGGCCCATGTCGTAGTACTGGGACGACCACACCATCATCCACACGCCCAGTCCGGCCGCGCCCAGCATGACGACTCGGATCGTCCAAGGCAGATCGAACGGCGGCGCGTCCCCCAACAGCCACAGGCCGACCGCGAACACGATGCTGATGTGCAGGGTGGCGACCGCGTTGTAGGCGAGGCGATACCAGCGCCCGAGCCCGCGCAGGCGCCGCTTCATGCCCTGGTTCGAGAAGACCGAATGCCCGAGCCCGAAGCTGGCCCATAGGGCGGCATACAGGGCGTGCGTGTCCCAATCCATGGGGTTGATCCCTCGGCAATCGATCACGCCGCCGGGCCGTTCACCCGCGCCAGGGTGGCCGTGGTGGAGTGGCCGTCCTCCAGACGGGCCAGCACAACCCGCCCGCCGTAACCCTGGACAATGTCGGCGCCGACCACCGTGTCGATGGTGTAGTCGGCCCCCTTTACCAGAATGTCGGGCTTCAGCGCGTTGATGAGCCGCAAGGGCGTGTCCTCCGTGAACACGACCACGCGGTCCACGTCGGCCAGCGAAGCCAGCACGGTGGCCCGCGCCGCCTCCGTCTGCACCGGGCGTGTCGGGCCTTTCAGGCGGCGCACCGACGCATCGGCGTTGAGCCCCACCACGAGTCGGTCGCAGGCCGCGCGCGCCTGGGCCAACAGCGAGACATGGCCCGGGTGCAACAGGTCGAAACAGCCGTTGGTGAAGCCGACGCGCAGGCCCTGCCGGCGCCAGCGCTCCACGGTCTCCACCAGGGTGTCCAGACCGGTCACCTTGTCCTCCGCCCGCGCGATGTCCTGGTGGCGCAGGGCGGCGACCAGATCGTCGGCCCGAACGGCGGCGGTGCCCACCTTGCCCACCACCACCCCGGCGGCGGCGTTGGCGAGGCGCGCGCCGACAGGCATCGGCGCTCCGGCGGCCATCGCGGCGGCCAGGGTGGCGACCACCGTGTCGCCGGCCCCGGAGACGTCGAACACGTCGCGTGCCTCGGTCGGCAGGTGTTGGGCGGCGCCGTCGGCGGGCACCAGCGTCATGCCGTCCTGACTGCGCGTGGCCAGCACGGCGCCCAGCCCGCACTCGGTCAGCAGGGCGCGGGCGGCGGCCTCAATGGCGGCGTCGGTGTCGGTGGCCTGCCCGCCGCTGGCCTGAGACAATTCCTTGCGGTTCGGCGTGACCACGGTGGCGCCGCCGTAGCGGCCGTAGTCGGCCCCCTTGGGATCGACGATCACCGGCACACCAGCGGCCACCGCCATCTCGATCAGGGCGCGGGTGAGGGGCGCCGTCAGGATCCCCTTGCCGTAGTCGGACAGGACCATGGCGCCGCAGGTCCCAAGGTGGGCGCGGGCGGCCGCCAGCAGGCGCTCGGCGCAGGCCGGGCCGATGGCGCCGGTGGTCTCGGCGTCAGCCCGCAGCAGTTGTTGTCCCCCGGCGAGGAAACGGGTCTTGACCGTGGTGGGCCGGCCCGGTTCGACGGCCACATCGGCCTCGACGCCGGGCAGGTCCCCGAGCAAGCGGGTCAACTCGGCGCCGGCCTCGTCATCGCCGCGCGCCGACAGGAACACCACCCGCGCGCCCAGACCGACCAGGTTTCGCGCCACGTTGCCGGCGCCGCCCAGCATGGCCGACTGGCCCCGGATGCGCAGCACCGGGATCGGCGCCTCGGGTGAGACGCGGTCCACGTCCCCCTCCACGAACCGGTCGAGCATGACATCGCCCACGCACATCACGCGGGCCTGGGGCAGGCGGTCGATCCAGTCGGCCAGGGGAACAGGGTCGGCGGTCATGGGGGGCTTCCGAAAAGGCGGGACTCGGGCGGCTGTAGCATGCCGGCGGCCGGGCCGAAAGGCCGCCGGTCGGTTCATCTGAGTGCGCGCGGCTCGATCGGCTGCCCGGTCAGCAGACTGACCAGATGCGCCAGCAATCCCATCAGCGCCACCAGGGCCAGCGCCATCACGGCGTTCCAGGGGATACGCCACAGTCGGCCCGGTCGCCACGGTTGGCGGACGCGCCACACCGCCACGGCGAGGATCGTCGCGACTCCGGCCAGCGCCGCGCCGGTTGCGGTCAGATCCATCGGCCCGCCTTACGCCTTCGGTGCCGCGCGGGACGCGAACACCAGACGCATGGCCAGGATCGACCCGGCCAGAATCAGGGTGACCAGATTGGCGAGAATGATCGGCCAATCCACGGTCAGAACGCCGTAGGCCAGCCAGCACGCCACGCCGATGGTGAACACCAGGAAAGTGAACAGCGACAAATCTCCGACCGAGCGGGTGCACCAAGCTTTGATGGCTTGGGGCAGAAAGGCGACCGTTGTACAAAGGGCGGCGGCAAAGCCGACGACCTGGGTCAGGTCGAGGGTGGAGACCATGGGATCCACACGACATTGAGGAGGTGGACCGACGATGCCAGCGGGCTGGGCACTGCGCAAGCTGGATTCCCTGGGCGGGGCCGCCGTCGCGGCCGTCGGCGGCGGGGCGGCGTCGCAGTGGCGCGCGTTCCTGCATCAGTACCTGCAGCGGCTCGGCGGCCACGCGGACGAGGCGGTGCGCAACCTGGATCACCTGACCGAACTGCACGACCTTGCCGGCCCGGCCGAACAACCCGTGCTGGCCTCAATGATGTCGCAGGGCAGCGCGCGGGTCGAGGACCTGCGTGAGGCGTTGCGGGTGCTGACCGACGCCGGCCCCGTGATGCAGCCGGTCGCGTTTCTGCGGCACCTGGACCCGGCGATTGCCCGGGCGACCCTGGACGGATTCCAGCCGGCGTTGCCGCTGGATACGGCGTCGCTGCTGTGGGCGGGCGCCGGTCTCGTTCTGACGTTGGTCCTGTACGAACTGGTCAAGGGGGTGCTGTGGGCCCCGGTGGCCGTGGTCAAGGGCATGGCGCGCAAGCCGAGAGGCCGCCGCCGGCCGGGCGGCGACCGGGCGCCCCGCGAGCGCATCGAGCCGAGCCTGTAGCGTCGTGGAATCGGGCCGGGCCGGCGCATCGCTGTCCGCGACGGCGGGCGATCAAGAAGAAGGCAAAGAGTCGCGATGATCGACGTTCGTCCGGTTGTGCATATTCTGGGCTGGATCGTGCTGATGGTCGGGCTGGTCATGGCCATTCCGATTGCCACCGACTACCTGGAACACGACGCGGAATGGCACTGGTTCGCCGGCACCAGTGCCTGGGCGGGTTTCCTGGGCATTCTTCTGGTCCTTGGCACCCACAGCCGGGAACCGTTGGACCTGACCCTGAGGCAGGCCTTCCTGGTCACCACCTTTGGATGGATCACGGTCGCCCTGATCGCGGCTCTTCCCTTCCTGTCCATGGATGTCAGCCTGACCGACGCCGTGTTCGAGTCCATGTCGGCCATCACCACCACCGGATCGACGGTCCTCACCGGGCTGGATACCCTGCCGGACGGCATCCTGTTGTGGCGGGCGTTGCTGCAATGGTTCGGCGGGGTTGGCATCCTGGCGCTGGCGATCCTCGTCCTGCCGCTGCTGCGCGTCGGCGGCATGCAGATCTTCCGCATCGAAAGCTCGGATTCCTCCGATCTCAAGGTGTTCACGGTGTTCCGAACCGTTTCCGTGCTGGCGTTCCTGTATGGCGGCATGACCTTGGTCTGTGCGGCATTGTATGCCGAATTCGGCATGACCGGCTTCGACGCGCTCACCCATGCCATGGCGACGGTATCCACCGGCGGGTTTTCCACCCATGACACGTCTTTTGGTTATTTCAACAGTATGCCGATGCTGTGGATCGCAACCGCCTTCATGATCGGGGGATCACTGCCCTTCCTGTTGTATGCCAAGGCCACGACCGGCGCGTGGCGGCCGCTGGTCACCGACAGTCAGGTGCGGGGGTTCCTGGTTTTTCTCGCGTTGGCCGGCGTCGGACTCGCGCTTTGGCTTCAGCATCAGCGCGACCTGCCGTTCCGGGAAGCCCTTGGCCTCGCCACGTTCAGCGTGACGTCGGTGGTGACGACCACCGGATTCGTCGCTGGCGACTACACGGAATGGGGGCCGGGTGCCGTGGGGTTGTTCCTGGTGCTGATGTTCGTGGGGGGCTGTTCGGGATCCACCTCGGGCGCCATCAAGGTTTACCGATTTCAAGTGCTGTTTCTGGTCGTGCGCGCCCACGTCACGCACTTGTTCAGCCCGCACCGCGTTGTCCTGATCAAATACAACGGTCAGGTCCTACCGCCTGACGTCACGACCTCGGTCCTGGCCTTCCTGGCCGTCTTCGTCGCCACCATCGGTCTGTTCACCATCATGCTGACGTTGATGGGGCTGGATCTCGTCACGGCCTATTCAGCCAGTGTCACCGCCATTTGCAACGTCGGCCCCGGTCTGGGCGACATCGTCGGGCCGTCGGGAACCTTCCAGACCCTTCCGGACGCGTCGAAGTGGCTGCTGATCGCCGCCATGCTGGCGGGGCGGTTGGAAGTGCTGCCGCTTTTGGTCCTGTTCAATGTGGCGTTCTGGCGCCATTAGAGCGCATGGCGTGCGCTCTGACTTACGCAATGCGCTCTAATTATTTGACATTGAAGCAGATCGCCGTCGCGATCCGTTCCGGATCGCTCGGGATTTGCTCTGAAGTCCCCTGAGTCCGACCCGCCCGGCCGAACTCGTTTGCAGTGCCCCGAATCTTTTTCTATTGTTGCGGCCCTTCGATGCCGCCGCGCCGCCGTGTTTGGAGAGGGACCGGCGTTGCGCCTGAGCCAAGAGCAACGACATATCAAGGGTCCGTGGATCGGACCGGCTTGATTTATTGGGGAATGAGGAGGACCACACCGATGTCCGAAGTCCATGTCTTTCCGGTGCCGGAAGCCACCGCCGCCAGCGCCCGCGTCAATTCGGCGACATACAACGAGATGTATCAGCGGTCGATCAAGGATCCGGAAGGCTTCTGGGGGGAGCACGGTAAGCGCATCGACTGGATCAAGCCGTACACGCAGGTCAAGGACGTCTCCTATGACCCGCACGACGTCCACATCCGCTGGTTCCACGATGGTACGCTGAACGTCGCGGCCAACTGCCTGGACCGGCATCTGGCGACGCGCGGCGATCAGACCGCCATCATCTGGGAGGGCGACGATCCCGCCAAATCGGAAAACATCACGTACCGGGATCTGCACGAACGCGTCTGCCGCATGGGCAACGCCATGCGTGACATGGGCGTCAAGAAGGGCGACCGGGTCTGCATTTATATGCCGATGATCCCGGAGGCTGCGGTGGCCATGCTGGCCTGCGCGCGCATCGGCGCCGTTCACTCCGTGGTGTTCGGCGGTTTTTCGCCCGACAGTCTGGCCAACCGCATTCAGGATTCCGAATGCTGCATGGTCATCACCGCCGACGAGGGCCTGCGCGGCGGCCGCACCGTGCCCCTGAAGGCGAACGCCGACAAGGCGCTGGAAAGCTGCCCGTCGGTGAAGCATGTCGTGGTGGTCAAGCGCACTGGTGCCGACGTGACCATGGTCCAGGGCCGCGACCACTGGTACGACGCCGTCACCGGTGGTCAGTCGACCGACTGCGCGGCCGAGGAAATGAACGCCGAGGACCCGCTGTTCATTCTCTACACCTCCGGCTCGACCGGCAAACCGAAGGGCGTGCTGCACACCTCTGGCGGCTATCTCGTCTACACGTCGATGACGCATGAGTACGTCTTCGACTATAAGGACGGCGAGATCTACTGGTGCACCGCCGACGTCGGTTGGGTCACCGGCCACAGCTACATCGTCTATGGCCCGCTGGCCAATGGCGCGACCACTCTGATGTTCGAGGGCGTGCCGAACTACCCCTCCACCTCGCGCTTCTGGGACGTTGTGGACAAGCACAACGTGAACATCTTCTACACCGCGCCGACCGCCATCCGCGCCCTGATGCGCGACGGCGAGGACCCGGTGAAGAAGACCAGCCGCCAGTCCCTGCGCATCCTGGGCACGGTGGGCGAGCCCATCAATCCGGAAGCCTGGATGTGGTACTATAACGTTGTTGGTGAGCAGCGCTGCCCCATCGTCGATACGTGGTGGCAGACCGAGACCGGCGGCATCCTCATCACCCCGCTGCCGGGAGCCATCGACCTGAAGCCCGGCTCGGCCACCCTGCCGTTCTTCGGCGTCTGCCCGGTGGTGGTGGACAACGAGGGTAAGGAACTGGAAGGCGCGACCGAGGGCAACCTGTGCATCGCGCAGAGCTGGCCCGGCCAGATGCGCACGGTCTACGGTGACCACGAGCGCTTCGTGCAGACCTACTTCACGACCTACAAGGGCTACTACTTCACCGGGGACGGCTGCCGTCGCGACGCCGACGGCTACTACTGGATCACCGGACGCGTCGACGACGTCATCAACGTCTCCGGCCACCGCATGGGCACGGCCGAGGTGGAAAGCGCCCTGGTCGCCCACCCCAAGGTCTCCGAGGCGGCCGTCGTCGGCTTCCCGCACGACATCAAGGGCCAGGGCATCTACGCCTACGTCACTCTGGTGGCCGGCGAGAAGGAGACCGAGGAGCTGCGCAAGGAACTGGTCAAGTGGGTGCGTCAGGAAATCGGCCCTATCGCCAGCCCGGATGTGATCCAGTGGGCGCCGGGCCTGCCCAAGACCCGTTCCGGCAAGATCATGCGCCGCATCCTGCGCAAGATCGCCGAGAACGACTTCGGCAGCCTGGGCGATACCTCGACCCTCGCCGATCCGTCGGTGGTTGACGATCTGATCGACAACCGGCCGGGCTGATCCCGACCGAAGGCACGGTGACCGAACCCGGCCCGGTCCTTCCGCGCGCCCCCGAGAGAGTGTTCGGGGCATGCGGAGGGACCGGGCCGGCGCCGTTGTCAGGGACTGGAAAGGAACCGTGATCCGAAAACCGCTTGATTGGTTCGCGTTCTTCGACCGGATTTCCGTAGGTTGGGGTGAGGTGCCACGCACCGAACCCCAACGTTTCGGCCCCCAGAACCGAATGGCGTTGGGGTTCGCTGCGCTCACCCCAACCTACGCATTTGCGCACGGACCAAACGGACATCGTATGATCCGTCGTAGGGCGGCTGGCCGAAGGACAGCTGCCGGGGTGTGGGTGGGCGGCGGGTGCCCTGCGGTCACCCGCCCTACGGTGCTCGCGATCTGATATTCAAGCAAATCGTCGTCGCGATCCGGTCCGGATCGCTCGGGATTTGCTTCAAGCCGCCGCCGGCTGTTCCAGGGCCTTGCCGTTGACGATCAGACCGCCCTCGCCGGCGGAGACGCGCGCGGTGTCGCCGTCACCGATCTTGCCCTCCAGCACCATCATGGCCAGTGGGTTTTCCAGGTGGCGCTGGATCACGCGCTTGAGCGGACGGGCGCCGTACACCGGGTCGTAGCCGCGCTCGGCCAGCCACGCGCGGGCGGATGTGTCCATCTCCAGGATGATCCCCCGGTCCTCCAGCCGCTTGGCGAGGCGGGCGATCTGGATGTCGACGATCCCCGCCATGTGCTCCCGGAACAGACGGTGGAACAGCAGGATCTCGTCCAGCCGGTTCAGGAATTCCGGCCGGAACGCGGCCTGCACCTGCTCCATCACCAGCCCGCGCACGGCCGACGAATCCTCGCCCTCGGCCTGCGAGGCCAGCACATCCGCGCCCAGGTTGGAGGTCATGACGATCAGCGTGTTCTTGAAGTCCACGACGCGGCCCTGACCGTCGGTCAGGCGGCCCTCGTCGAGCACCTGAAGCAGCACGTTGAACACATCCGGGTGGGCCTTCTCGACCTCGTCGAACAGCACCACCTGATAGGGCCGGCGGCGCACCGCCTCGGTCAGCGCGCCGCCCTCGTCATAGCCGACATAGCCCGGGGGCGCTCCGATCAGGCGAGCGACGGCGTGCTTTTCCATGTACTCCGACATGTCGACGCGGATCAGCGCCGTCTCGTCGTCGAACAGGAAGGCGGCCAGGGCCTTGGTCAGCTCGGTCTTGCCGACGCCGGTCGGCCCCAGGAACAGGAACGAGCCGATGGGCCGGTTGGGATCGCCCAGCCCGGCGCGCGCCCGGCGCACGGCGTTGGAGACGGCGGACACGGCCTCCGCCTGCCCAACGACCCGGTTTGCAAGCGCGGTTTCCATCGCCAGCAGTTTGTCGCGCTCGCCGGTCAGCATCTTGTCCACCGGAATGCCGGTCCAGCGCGAAACCACGGCGGCGACCGTCTCTTCGGTCACCACCTCGTTCAGCAGGGCGTCGCCCTGGGAGGTCTCGGCGTCCTCAAGCTGTTTCTGCAGGCCCGGGATGACGCCGTATTCCAGTTCGCCCGCGCGGGCCCAGTTGGCCTCGCGCCGCGCGATGTCCAGTTCGCCGCGCGCCCGGTCGAGCTGTTCTTTGAGCGCCGTGGTGCCGGCCAGGGCGCCCTTCTGCCGCTCCCAGTCGGCGGCCATCGCCGCCGCTTTGGCCTCCAGGTCGCCCAGTTCGTCCTCCAGCTTGCCCAGGCGTTCGCGGGAGGCGGGGTCGCTTTCCTTCTTCAGGGCCTCGCGCTCGATCTTGAGCTGGATCACCCGGCGGTCGAGGTCCTCCAGCGGCTCCGGCTTGCTGTCCACCTGCATGCGCAGGCGCGCGGCCGCCTCGTCCACCAGGTCGATGGCCTTGTCGGGCAGGAAGCGGTCGGTGATGTAGCGGTTGGACAGGGTCGCCGCCGCCACCAGCGCGGCGTCGGCGATGCGCACGCCGTGGTGCAATTCGTACTTCTCCTTGATGCCGCGCAGGATGGAGACCGTGTCCTCCACGGTGGGCTGGGAGACGAACACCGGCTGGAAGCGCCGCGCCAAGGCGGCGTCCTTCTCGACATGCTTGCGGTACTCGTCCAGCGTGGTGGCGCCGATGCAGTGCAGTTCGCCGCGCGCCAGGGCGGGTTTGAGCAGGTTGGAGGCGTCCATGGACCCCTCCGCCCGACCGGCGCCGACCAGGGTGTGCATCTCGTCAATGAACAGCACGTATTCGCCGTCGCTGGAGGCGATCTCGGATAGCAGGGCTTTCAGGCGCTCCTCGAACTCACCCCGGTACTTGGCGCCGGCCACCATGGCGCCCAGATCGAGCACCATCAGTGCCTTGTCGCGCAGGCTTTCCGGCACGTCGCCGTTGATGATGCGCAGGGCGAGGCCCTCGACGATGGCGGTCTTGCCAACGCCTGGCTCGCCGATCAGGACGGGGTTGTTCTTGGTGCGCCGCGACAGCACCTGAACCGTCCGCCGGATCTCGTCATCGCGGCCGATCACCGGGTCGAGTTTGCCCTCGCGCGCGGCGGCGGTCAGGTCGCGGGCGTACTTCTTCAGGGCGTCGTACTGGTTCTCCGCGCCGGCGGAATCGGCGGTGCGGCCCTTGCGCAGGCGCTCCACGGCGGTGTTGAGCCCCTGGGGCGTCACCCCGGCGTCGGCCAAGACCTTGGCGGCCGGGGAGCCCTTGGCCAGCGCCAGCGCGAGCAGGATGCGTTCGACGGTGACGAAGCTGTCGCCGGCTTTCTCGGCGATCTGCTGCGCCTGATCGAGCAGCCGCGTGGTCTGTTGCGCCCAGTACATGGAGGACGCACCCTCGACCCGGGGCTGTTTGCCGACCGCCATGTCGATGCCGGACTTGGCCTTCTCGACGTCGCCGCCAGCGGCCGCGATCAGGCTGGCGGCCATGCCCTCCGGATCGTCGAGCAGCGCCTTGAGCAGGTGCTCCGGCGTGACCTGCTGGTGGTGTTCGCGCACGGCGATGGTCTGTGCGGCCTGCAGAAAGCCCTTGGCGCGGTCGGTGAGCTTCTCGAAGTCCATGATCAGGGTCCCCTTGGCGTGGCAGGGACGCCGGCTCCCGATGATGGGCCGCCCCGCGTCCCCCCGAACGGCGCCCCCTGTTCAAGGCGGGCACCAAGTGGTGGCGGGTCGTCGTGAAACCCGCGCTCTCGCTCCGGTCGATATAGGGAGGGCGATGAAGGGCGCGCAAGTTGGGGAATTGTCGGCGCGCCGATCGTTGGCATATTCTGCCAAGAGCGTCTGTGCCCGCCCAGGGCAATCGGGTGAATGCACTTTTGACAGAATGCGAAACTGCGTGGGGCGGGTTCGCGCCGCAGGCGCAACCCGCCGCATCACCGCCACGCGGCGGATTGCCCCGCTGCGCGGGGCGAATCCGCCCTACCCAAAAAAAGCGGTGGGACGTACTACCACAAGGCACACGATCCCCCGTGTTAACGACCACACACCTTTTCACCCGATTGCCCTGTGTGTCCGCCGAGGAGGCCGCCCGCCTGGAGGCGCTGCGCGAGGCGGTCGCCGTGGGGATCCGGGACATCGAGGCAGGGCGGTCACGGTCTTGGACAGCGCGGAAGCGCTGGCGGATCATATCGACGCCATTGCCGAACAATCCTTCGCGGCAGCGGAAGCGCCCCGGCCGCCCGTCGAATGAGGTCAGTTCATTCGACGGCCGCGATCAATGGTGGGCCGGCGCTGTTCGTCCAGTGTTTGTCTCAGCGGGCGTTCAACTCGATGTGCATGTCGAGCGCGATGCCGCCGGACACGGCCTTGACCGATTTTTCGGCGTTGCGGGGCAGGGGAATGCGGTTGTCCATGCAGAACCGGATGACCGCCGCCGCCAGATGGGTCGGCCCCAGGGTCAGGAACTGTTCCTGCCCCGTCTGGGTGCGCACCACCACCTCGACCTCCAGGGGTTCGGCTTTCTTGATGCCGCTGTCGAGCAGCGTGGCGCCATGAAACATCTGATCCCGGGCTTTCACGAATCGCTTCAGCGCCGTTTCGAATTCTGCCTCGGACAACAAGACCCGACGCATTTCCTTGGCCATCGCGAAAAGCCCTTCGCCACTCTGAAACCCGAGAAAAATAAAGGGGACACCACCCTAAAACAGGCCACCCGGAATTGGAAACATTTCCTGCGCCCCCCGCGTCCAGTGTGACCCTGGGGGGCGTTTTGCTCAGGCGACCGGACAAGAGCGCGCCCGAGTGCTTCTTTCCATGGAGGATCATGAACCTCGCTGCGGCCATGATCCGCGCGGTTGCCCGCTCACACAAAAACGGCCGACAAGGGAGGCTGACCCCCTCGTCGGCCGCTCTGGATCCCCGGACCCGTCCGGCGCCCCCGATCAGTGCAGGCGGCGCGGCAGCTCCTCAATGGCGGCATCCACCAGCGTGGCCTGAGCGCGATCATCCAGGCGTTCGGCGATCAGGCGTTCCGCCGCGGCCACGGCGACATCGACCATGCGAGCGCGGACTTCTCGGATGGCCTGGGCCTCCGCCTGGGCGATGCGTTCCGTGGCCTGCCGTTCACGACGGGCAATGGATTCCTCAAGGTCGTCCAGGGCCTTCTTGCGCAGGCGCTCGGCCTCGTTATGGGCGTGCTCGACGATTTCGTCGGCCGTGCGCAGGGCGTCCTTGTGCTTCTGCTCGTATTCGGCCAGCAGGGACTGCGCCTCCTCGCGCAGGGTGCGGGCCTCGTCGAGTTTGGCGCGGATGCCGTCCGCGCGCGCATCCAGCGCGCGGACGGCCGGAGCCCCGAACTTGACGGCGATGAAGCCGATCACGATGACGAAGGCGACCAGCACCCAGCTTTCGGCGTGACTGAAGAACCCGCCAGCGGCGTGCTCCCCGGCGTGCTCGGCGACGTGACCGGCCGTTTCGGCGGCAAGAGCCTCGAACATCAGCGTGCCTCCCGCATCACGGCGTCCACAGACGCCCGCGCGGCCGTCTGGTCGGCCGCGCCACCCATGAGTTTCGAGGTCAGGGCGGCGGTCACATCGGCGGCCGCGTCGCGCACGTCGTCAAGCGCCGCGGCCTGGGCGGCGGCAATGCGCGCCTCTCCCTCGGCGACCTGCTGGGCCAGCGCCTCCGCGACCTCGCGGTTGCGGGCCTCGCTCTGCTTGGCGATCTCCTCGCCGGTCTCGCGCAGCAGCGCTTGCGCCCGACCGCGCGCCTCGGCCAGCGCCGCCTCATAGCTTTCGATGGCGGCATCGGTGCGCGCCTTTAGGTCGGCGGCCTTGGCCAGATCCTCGTCGATGGTGCGCTGCCGGTTCTCCATGACGCCTCCGAGACCCGGGATCACCAGCTTGATGACCACTTGGTACAGAAGCGTGAAGAACACCGCCAGCCAGAACAATTGCGAGGCGAAACTGGAGGGGTCGAACTGCGGCATCCTGAGGGACTCCCGGTGTTGCGTGCGCTCCACGCGACGGGCCGGCGCGCGCCGACCCCAAGGATCGGCACGGCAACGGGCACCGCGCCGCGCGGGCCGGCGGCCCGACGGCGAGCGGCACCCGCCCGACGCGTGTCTTAGCTGAACAGGACGATCAGCGCGACCACCAGGGCGAACAGCGCGATGGCCTCGGTCACGGCGAAGCCGATCCAGCCGTACAGTTCGACGTTGGACTTGGCGGCCGGGTTGCGGCCCACGGTGGCGATCAGGTTGGCCCAGATGTTGCCCACACCGATACCGGACCCGATCATGCCGATGGCGGCCAGACCGGCACCAATCATCTTAGCGGCTTCAGCTTCCATGTTCCCAGGTTCCCTTGGTTGACTTCTCGAAAGGACAGAGACCGGCGGTGCCGCCGGCACGCGGGACCACCAACCGGGACCACCTCCGGCCCCGGCCCGGTCATTTCAAACCCTCTCAGTGCATATGGATCGCATCGTTCAGATAGATGCACGTGAGGATGACGAACACATACGCCTGCAGGGCGGCGATGAAGAACTCCAGCACCGTGATGCCGACCACCGCGGCCAGCGGCACGATGCCGCCAAGCAGCCCCAGGGAGACCACGAACCCGGCCAGCACCTTCAGCATGATGTGCCCGACCGTCATGTTGGCGAACAGTCGAACGGACAGGCTGAAGGGGCGCGACAGGTAGGAAATGATCTCGATGGGAATCAGGATCGGGGCGGTGGCGATGGGGGCGCCGTGCGGGAAGAACATCCGCAGATAGCCCACGCCGTGGCGCATGAACCCGATCACCGTCACTGCAAAGAAGATGAACAGCGCCAGCGCGCCGGTGACGATGATATGGGACGTATACGTGAAGTTACCGGGCACCATGCCCAGCATGTTGCCGAAAAACACGAACAGGAACAGCGTCAGGATGAAGGGGAAATACCGCATCCCCTCATTCCCCACGTTGTCCCGGATCATGTTGGCAACGAATTCATACATCATCTCGGCCAGCGACTGCATGCGCCCGGGCACCAGCGAAAGCCGCCGGGTGCCGGCGTAGAACAGCGCTGCGGACAGGCCGACGGCGACCGCCATGGCCATGGAGGAATTGGTAAAGGACAGATCGATGATGCCCAGATCAAGGGGCACGATCGGTTCGATTTGAAACTGCTTGACAGGATCCGCCACGGTCTTTGGTTCCTTACCCGCTTGTTTCGCCGCCTGCCCTTACCCCGACCCGGAGCGGTCATCGTCCCGTTCCCTGGACGACAATGCTCCTGTCTGGGCGGTCCGCGCCTCCGCCTCCGCCGCCTCCTGGCGGCGTTTCGCCTCAATGGCCCGGCCGAGGCCGACCCCTTCATCCAGGCCCTGCACGACCCGATAGACGTTGCTCACGCCGGCCGCCGCGCCCAGAAACAAAAACACGATCATCAGCAGCGGCGCGGTGCCCAGCCAAGCATCAAGAAGATAGCCGATCCCGGCGCCAACCGCGACAGTCACGACCATCTCGACACTGATGCGCATGCCCAGGCCCATGCCCGAGCCTCGCGCCGGCCCGTCTCCAGACTCCTTGCCACCCGTGTGTTCGGGTCCACGGGCGGCGCGGATGCGCTGCTCCAGGTCGTCGAGCGCGGAGCGCCGTTCCCGTTCATCGGCCACGGAACCCGCCTCCCGCAAAAAAAACCAACCCTCTCCGCGCCGTCAGGCACGCGGCGGGGGCCGGAAGCGCGGGCACCATAGTGAGCGGGTCAGGACGTGTCAAGCATGCCAAGCCCCCCGCGCATCGGGGCCTTGAGGGACCGCTCGCGGTTGCGCGAGAGGCGCCGGGGGCGCAGGATGACAGCCACGGTCCGCCCCGTTCGGGGCGACGCCGATAACCTGGAAAGAATCAAGCAGGAGGGTGAGACCATGACCCATGGCAAGGTGTTGGTGGCGCAGGGGGGCGGGCCGACGGCCGTCATCAACCAATCGCTGGTGGGCGCGGTCCTGGAATCGCGCAAGTTCCGTGAAGTCGAGCGCGTCTACGGCGCCTATCACGGGGTGCGCGGCATCGTGAACGAGGACTTCCTCGATCTAACCCAGGAGACCACGCATAACCTTGAAATGGTGGCGGACACGCCGTCCTCCGCGCTGGGGTCGACCCGGGACAAGCCGGACCTGGAGTACTGCAAGGAGATCTTTCGCGTCCTCCAGGCGCACGAGATCGGCTACTTCTTCTATGTCGGCGGCAACGATTCGTCCGACACCGTGCGAATCGTGTCCGAAGAGGCCGCGAAGGCCAACTACGACCTGTCCTGCATCCACATCCCGAAGACCATCGACAACGACCTGGTCATCAACGACCACACGCCGGGCTTTCCCTCCGCCGCCCGCTTCGTCGCCCAGGCCTTCACGGGCGTCAACCTGGACAACTCGGCCCTGCCAGGGGTTTACGTCGGGGTGGTCATGGGGCGTCATGCCGGCTTCCTGACCGCCGCCTCGGCCCTGGGCAAGAAGTTCACCAATGACGGCCCGCACCTGATCTATCTGCCCGAGCGCGACTTCGAGATTGATCGCTTCGTGTCCGACGTGAAGACCGTGCATGACCGGTTGGGGCGCTGCGTGGTGGCCGTCAGCGAGGGCATCCACGACGACTCCGGCAACCCGATCATCGTGCAATTGGCGAAACAGGTCGAAAAGGACGCCCACGGCAACGTTCAACTCTCGGGCACTGGGGCGCTGGCCGACCTGTTGGTTCAGGTCATCAAGGACAAGGCCGGCATCAAGCGCGTGCGCGGCGATACCCTGGGCTATCTGCAACGCTCGTTCGTCGGCTGCGTGTCCGACGTCGATCAGCGCGAGGCCCGTGAGGTCGGCGAGAAGGCGGTGCAGTATGCCATGTGGGGCGCCAAGGCCGGATCGGTGACGATCCACCGCACCGGCTTCTACTCAGTGGATTATCAACTCTCCGATTTGACCGCCGTGGCCGGCAAGACCCGCGTCATGCCGGACGAGTTCATCGCCGACACCGACAACGACATCACCGACGCCTACCGCATGTACCTGCGTCCGCTGCTGGGACGCGGCATGCCGGACGCCTTCCGGCTGCGCTCCAGCAACTTCGTCGAACGCATCCTGCACAAGGACATACCGTGGACCAACGCGCCCTGGTCCACGGCTTTGTAAGGCGCAAGGCCGTCCGGTGGAACGGGGGGGGTGTTCGTTCCGTCGGACGGCCGGCCCGCGGCGGGTTGCCGAAACGGCGCCGTGGCCTGGCCGGGTGATCGTCAAGCCCTTGGACGCGCCTGACCGCCGCTCGAACGCGCCCAAGGGGGTGATGACGGGCCCTCATCGAAAGCCGCCCGGCCAAGGTCGCCGAGAATCACGGCCGGGCCTGGAGCCATTTCAGAGCCTCCTCCAGGGTGCGGCACAGCTGTATGTCGGCGGCGATGCCGGACTGGCAAAAGATCTCGGCCACCATCGGCACAATGGCCGACTCCGCCTCCCGGTCGCTGATGTAGCACAACAAAAGGCGCTTGACGCGGGCCTGGGCGAGGATCCCGGCCTGCAGGAACAGGCCGTGGGCGTCGGTCTGGCGGTCGGAGCCGCGCGTGTCCACGACAGCCATGAGCCGCCGGGGCCACGACCGCGGCGCCATGATGCGCCGCAGGCAGTGGGCGAAATCCGTCGAGGTGCCCGCCCCGCTGACCTTGATCAGCACCACCGGACGGCCGTCGCCGGTGTCAAGCTCACTGACGGTCACGGCGCAGGTGCCGTGCCGTTCGGTAACGGTCTCCATGGCCGCGACGATTCCCTGTGCCGGTCACGGACTACACTGCACGAATCTTCAGCGCTCCGTCCAGCGCGGTTCGCACCGGGACGGGGTGGGCCGGCCTGGATGACAGCCGCTCACGCCCGACCCGGTTCGTCGGTTGACGATGCTTCGGTTCTCTCAAATGAAGCGCCGAGCGAGAAGAGGGGGCATATATAGTGCGCGGAGTGCGGAGGCGCGCCATATGAAGGGGCGGCGCCTCTCTTTTCACTCGGGGCGGGGCGGCGGATGGATGGTGGGGAACGAGAAAGAAACTGCGACACGTTGGAGGGCGGCTGGCCGAAGGACAGCCGCCGGGATGTGGGTGGGCGGCGGGTGCCTGTCGGTCACCCGCCCCCGTCCGAACGCGGCGTCGTGCAAACGGATCATCCGCAGACCCGATCAGGCGTTCCCCAATCGCAGCCGGAGCGCATTCAGCTTGATGAAGCCCTCGGCGTCGTGCTGGTCGTAGACGTCGTCGGCCTCGAACGTGACGTGTTCCATGCTGTACAGGCTGACCGGCGCCTTGCGGCCGACCACCATGGCGCTGCCCTTGTACAGCCTCAGCCGCGCGGTGCCGGTCACCCGCTCCTGGGTCTTGTCGATCAGGGCCTGCAGCGCCTCGCGCTCCGGCGCGAACCAGAAGCCGTTGTAGATCAGCTTGGCGTAGCGCGGCATGATCTCGTCCTTCAGGTGAAGCGCCTCGCGGTCGAGGGTAACGGACTCCACCGCCCGGTGCGCCGCCAGCAGGAGCGTGCCGCCCGGGGTTTCGTACACGCCCCGAGACTTCATGCCGACAAAGCGGTTCTCCACCAGATCAACGCGGCCCACGCCGTGCCGGCCGCCGATCTCGTTCAGCCGGCGCAGCAGTTTGCCGGGGGACAGCCGTTCCCCGTTGACGGCCACGGCATCGCCTTTCTCGAAGTCGATCTCGACATACTCCGGCGTGTCCGGGGCCTGCTCCGGGTTCACGGTCATGCGGAACATGTCGTCGTCCGGCTCGGCCCACGGGTCCTCCAGCGCCTTGCCCTCATAGGAGATGTGCAGCAGGTTGGCGTCCATGGAATAGGGCGCCTCGCCGCGCTTGTCCTTGGGCACCGGGATCTGGTGCGCCTCGGCGTAGGCGATCAGGCTGGCGCGGCTGTTCAGGTCCCACTCGCGCCAGGGCGCGATGACCTTGACGTCCGGCTTCAGGGCATAGGCGGTCAGTTCGAAGCGGACCTGATCGTTGCCCTTGCCGGTGGCGCCGTGGCTGATGGCGTCGGCGCCGGTCTCCTGGGCGATCTCCACCAGACGCTTGCCGATCAGCGGCCGGGCGATGGAGGTGCCCAGCAGATAGGTGCCCTCGTACAGCGTGTTGGCGCGGAACATGGGGAAGACGAAGTCGCGGACGAACTCCTCCGTCAGGTCCTCGATGAAGATCTCCTTGATCCCCATCATCTCGGCCTTCTTCCGGGCCGGCTCCAGTTCCTCGCCCTGGCCGATGTCGGCGGTGAAGGTCACCACCTCGCAGCCGTAGGTGTCCTGCAGCCAGCGCAGGATGATCGAGGTATCGAGCCCGCCCGAATAGGCCAGCACCACCTTCTTGACGTCGCCCGTGGTCTTGCTCATGCGCGTGCGCCCTTGTGTCCCGAGTCCTGGAAAGGGCGGGGAGTATAGGCCATGCGGGCCGGGGGGCAAGGGGGGCGCTGGCGGATCAGGTCAGCGACGCACCCAGCACGACGGCGCCGAACACGACGCTGAACACGACGCTGAACACTGGGGCGGTCATGACGCCGACGACGCCCCACATGTAGGTCTCCAGCGGCTCGACGTGTCGCGTCAGGTCGGACATCGGCTCGTCTCCACCTCGACTGCCGTCAGGACACCACAGGGGGGGCGGAAGGTGTCATGATCGTGGCCATCGGCTTCAGGGCCATCGGGTGAAGGCACAGTCGGCGAGCCGCGAGACTCCGTAGGGCGGGTTCGCGCCGAAGGCGCAACCCGCCGCATCATCGCCGCGCGGCGGATTGCCCCGCTGCGCGGGGCGAATCCGCCCTACCTTACGAAAAGAGGGTGGGGCGTTCCGCCACAAGGCACACGATCCACCGGGTGTTTGCGACCGCACACCCTTTCACCCGATTGCCCTGCGTCGGCCTTGCCGGGCGACGGGCAACCGTCAGAACAGGCCTTCCAGGATGCCCTTCTGGCGCCGCTCGATGGTCGGGGAGGCGCCAGTGGTTGGTGGCCGGCCCAGCGCCTGATTCTCGCGCAGACGTCGGCTTTCCGCTGCCGCGTCCACTTCGGTGCCGTAGGGGACCGGCTCGCGCCAGAACAGCAGCCTGTCGGCGAAGCCTTCGCTTTCGGCGGCCAGCGCGCTGGTTTCCTCGTCCACAACGCGCCGGATGTCGGGAATGGCCTGATCGGTGCCGGCCCGGGTCAGCAATGCCCGTTCCCCCGGGGTGATGCCGCCGGGCAGACCCTGTCCACCGCTGCCCGGTTGCTCCGGCGCGCCGGTGATGACGCGACGCGCCTGATCACGCGTCGTGCCTTCCTGCGGGCGGGGCGCGCCGGGGTTCGGTGGCGTCAGGCTATACTCGGGCGGCAGACTGAGCGGCGCGCGGGTGACCACGGCGAACTCGTCGGGCGCCTGCCGCTCCAAGCCGAGCACGCGCTTGGGGTTGTCGCACCCCGTCAGGCCGACCAGCAGGCCGGCGGCGACGCCCGTGGCGATCCAGCCTCGCATTGTCCCAAGCTCCACCCAAGTCCTCAGTTGTTCGCTGTCTTAGGCGATTTTCTGCCCGCGAACAAGGTATCCCACAGCAACAGGGCGGCCCCCACCGAGATGGCGGCGTCGGCCACGTTGAACGCGGGCCAGTGCCAGCCGGCCACATGGACATCCAGAAAGTCCATGACGGCGCCGTACAGCGCGCGGTCGACGGCGTTGCCGAGCGCGCCGCCGATGATGAGGCCCAGCGCCGCCACCAGAAGCCGGCTGTCGGCCCGGCGCAGCCACAGCGCCAGCGCGAGCGCCACCGCCAGGGCCAGCCCGATCAGCAGGACCGGCGTCCACGGCGAGCCGTTGGCGAGCAGGCCGAAGCTCACACCCGGATTCCAGATGGTGACGATGTTGAAAAAGCCGGTCACCTCCAGACCACCGAAAGGCGGCCGCAGCCCCAGGAACACGGCGTACTTGGTGGCTTGGTCCAGGGCCACGACACAGGCCGCCAGCAACAGACCCCAGGTCAGGGGCCGGCGCTCGGTGGAGTTCCTTGAACCGTTCTGTCCGCTCATCTTGCCCTACGTTTCCATCGCCGTCGCCGTCGCCGTTGCGGCGCCATGCTACGCGCAACCTGATCGCCATCCAAGAGCGCGGGTTCGCCGCAGTCCGGGGCGCCGGCCGGTGGCGGAGCCGTTGAAGACGATGGGGATCCGCTGTACCGTTTGATGCCTGACGTCGGAAGACTGGAGTGATCGCGATCAACGCGCCGTTGAGCGGCCGCTTCGAGTGGCCAAAACGCCGCCAAATCGTCAGACAGGGGAGGGGTGCCATGATTGTCTTCGGCTCGAATCCGCGACATGACGCTGACCGTGCTGTCCGGTTGACGGGGCTGTTCGTGATCGCGCTCATCGCGCTCACCCTTGTGGCGAGCCTTTCCCCACCCGCCCGCGCCGCTGACGACGACCGTCTGGCCCGGATCGAGGCCAGCGGCACGCTGCGGGTCTGCATCTGGCCGGACTACTACTTCATCACCTTCCGCAATCCTCGCACCGGCGACCTGGAGGGCATCGACATCGACATGGCGCGGGCTTTCGCCGACGATCTGGGGGCGGACCTGGAGGTGGTGGACAGTTCGTTCGCCGAACTGGTCGCGTCCATGACCGAGGATCGCTGCGACATCGCCATGCACGGCGTCGGGGTGCGCGCCGACCGGGCGGAGCACATGGATTTTAGCGAACCGTATCTGGTCAGCGGCATCTATGCGGTCACGTCCCTGGAGCATCCGACCGTCAAGACCTGGGACGACATCGACCAACCCGGTATCATCGTGGTGGTCCAGAAGGGCACCTACATGGAACCCGTGATGCGCACGTATCTGAAACGGGCCAACCTGACGGTGGTCGATGCCTTCCTGGCCCGCGAGCAGGAAGTCATGAGCGGGCGTGCCGATGTCTTCATGACGGACTATCCCTATGGCCGGCGCATGGCCGACCTGACCGACTGGGCGCGCCTGCTGGCGCCCGAGGAACCGCTGGCTCCCACGCCCTATGCCTACGCCGTGCCCAAGGGAGAACCGGCGTGGCTGGAGCGCGTCAATATGTTTGTCCGTGCCGTGAAGGCCGACGGTCGCCTACGGGCGGTGGCGGAGCGCAACGGCCTGCTGCCCATCCTGGCCACCGAATGAGATGAGTGATGGCGCGTCAGACGAGGGGAGACGTGAGGTCAAGGCGTCCGACGCGCCCGGGAACGCGATCGCCCACGCCGCAAAGCGCCGTCCCAACCGAACCGTGCTGCTGTCCGCGTTCGCCCTGGCGGTGATCGCGCTGTTCGTGGGTGCCGTCTACGCCACGTTCCTGTTGACCGAGGCCCGGTATGCCGAAACGACGCGGATGGCCGCCCATCTGGTCGAGGACAGCATCACCCGCACGCTGGAATCGACGGAGACGACCCTGCTGGGCGTCGCCACCATGATCCGGTCGGTGGGGTCACTGGAGACTCCCCAGGCCCGTCAGGACATGGCGATCCTGGTAGACCAGTCCCTGCGGTTCGCGCCCTATCTGCGCCAGATCATGATCGCCCGGTGCAACGGCGCCGTTGTCTTCGACAGCGTGGGGCGCGTCCCCGAAGACGGCGGTCACCGCATCAATCCCATCGGGCTCGGGCTGTGCGACATTGAAAAGGGGGGCGCCACCCTGTCTCACACCAGCCTGTTTCGGGGGCTGCGCATTGGCCCGGAAACCCCAGGCCGGTTCCTCCCGTTGGTGGATGGGCCGGAGGACCTTTCCCCCCGAACCATCATTCCGGTGGCGGTGATGGCCACGCCCGAGGTTCTGGTCGTGGGCGCCCTGAACCCCGCCAGCCTGCGGCGAATCCTTGACGACGCGCGATTCGGCGTGGCCAGCGCGGTGCGGATCACGCGACTGGACGGCACGACGGTTCTCGACGCGGAGGATCCCGAGGTCTCCGTGCTGCGGGGCCGCTCCGTTTCGCTGATCGACGCGGCGCGGGACGGCATTGAGGTCGGTCAAAAGACGCTGTCCGACCCGAACAGAATGCTTCCGGCCGGCAGCGCAACCTTCCGCCTGTCGTCGCGCTATCCCGTGGCCGTGGTGGTGGCCGTCGCGCGCGGTGATCTGGTACGGCAGTGGCTGGAGAGCACCGGCTCGCTTCTGTTCTGGAGCGTCGTCTCGCTGTTGGCCCTGGGTCTGGGCGGCGCGGTTCTAATGCGGGAATCGATGCGGCGCGCCCGGCTGGAGGGGCGGCTGCGGCTGATCAGCCTGACCGAGGCGGTGTTCGCGCACACCGCCGAAGCCATGCTGGTCACCGACCGGAACCATCGCATCCAGGCCGCCAACCCCACCTTTCTGACAACGACCGGGCACCACTCCGAAACCGTGATCGGCGCCACCCCGGACGATTTTCTGACCCGGGCCACTGTTGCAACGCCGGAAGACGGGGGGGAAGACCCCTCCGGCCCGCCGCACTGGTGGCTGCGCCGGGCCTCCGGCCCGCCGCGCGCGGTGGAACTGCGCGGTGCCCCGCTGGGGCCGGACACCACCATCCTGACGCTGAACGACATTACCGACCGCATCGCCGTGCAGAAGGCGTTGAAGGACGCGCTGCGCGAGGCGGAACTGGCCAATCGCGCCAAGTCCGAGTTCCTGGCCGCCATGAGTCACGAGTTGCGCACGCCCCTGAACGCCATCATCGGCTTCTCGGAAATCCTGCGCGACGAGATGTTCGGCCCCATCGGCATGGCAAAGTACAGGACCTATGCCGAGGACATTCATGGCAGCGGCAGCCTGCTGCGCGACATCATCAATGACCTGCTCGATCTGGCCAAGATCGAGGCCGGCAGGTTCGAGTTGTTCCCGGAACCGCTGGACATCAACGCCGAGATCGAGGGGGCGTGCCGTCTGGTCCGAGAGCGAGCGACCAATCACGGCCTGACCTTGACCGTGGCGGGCTGTGCGTCGGCGCCCACCCTGGTTGCCGACCGCCGGGTGTTCCAGCAGATCCTGATCAATGTTCTGACGAACGCGATCAAATTCACGCCGCGCGGCGGGCGCATCTCGGTGTCCTGCGAGCAAGACGCCGACGGAGGCCTGAGCGTGGCCGTGAGCGACACGGGCATCGGCATCGCGCTGGAGGAGCAGGCCCGCATCTTTCACACTTACGAACGGGCCATCAACACCGAGACCCGGCACATTGAGGGCAGCGGCCTGGGCCTCGCCCTGGTCAGGTCCATGATGGACCTGCACGGCGGAAGGGTCTCGCTTCAGAGCGCGCCCAACGAGGGGTCGACCTTCACGATCACGTTTCCGCCGGTTCCAGGTGACGAGGCTGATCGGAGCCATGCGGAACCGGATGACTGACTGAGTCCCGACCCGCCACCGAAAACAACCGACCGATGGCCAGGTGGGGTCTTGTTGGAGATCCCTCGACGTGCCGCCGGGCCGCCGTTCCACAGGGGTGGAGACCGGTTTTAGAGCACATCCCGAGCGATCCGAAACGGATCGCGACGACGATTTGCTTCAAGATCAAATAATTAGAGCGCATTGCGTGATTTGGAGCGCACGCAATGCGCTCTAAGGTTCTCCCGAGGCGGACAGACAGGGCCGCGCGCCAGCATGCGGAGACTCTCGTTCCGTCGCGATATGCTCCAGGAACACGACGGCCTTGTCCCCAGGGCCATAATCCGCGCGGCCGATCTCGCGAAAGTCGAGGGCCTTGTGAAACGCGAGGGAGCCCGGGTTTGGCGGGCGCTCATTGACCTCGCACAGCACGCGGCCATGCCCCTCGCGCCGTGCGGCCGCAATCACCGGATCGTATAGCGCCCGGCCGATGCCCCGCCCGCGCGCGTCCGGCGCGACCACGATCCGGTCCACATAGATCAGGTGACTCCGGTTGGCGCATCCCCAGCGATAGTTCGGGCTGTCATGGTCCAGGCCGGGCGGCAGGGCCAGCATGAAGCCGGCCAGGCCCCCATCCGCGTTCCGGCAGGCGACGGCCACCGCCGACAGCGCCCTCAACCGGTCGAGGGCCGCGAGATCCAGCGCGTTGACGTGCGGCACGGCGGCGTTGTTCAGGGCCAGGGCGTCGGGCAGGTCGGCGTCCGTCAGGGGTGTCGGCGAAGGGGTCATGACAGCGGGTCCGGCGGAGAGGTGTGGGCAAGGCCACCATGGCATAGCAAGACGGCCGGCGAGATCAAGGCCGGACGGCTTCATGCCACGTCCGCTCACCCTTGTCGGCTCAGAACTGGTCCGCGCTTGGTTGTCCTCCGGACGCCTGCCGAAGGGAGCGCGCACCATGCGCCGGCCCGGGCCGTGCTTGCCCGTCCCTGCTGGCCCCGATATAGTGGAGCAGTTCTGCATTCGTACCATATGTCGCCGCCGCGCCCGAACCGGGCGGTCCCAAACCCCGGGGGAGCCATGACCGATCCGTTCGACCTGACCGACGAGCCGTTGGACGACCCGGCCCCCGGCGCGGCCGCGGCGCCGGCCCCGGCGGATGCCCCACCGCCGCCCTGGCTGACCGGTTTGAACCCGGAGCAGCGCCACGCTGTCGAAACGACCGAGGGGCCGGTCCTGGTGCTGTCCGGCGCCGGCACCGGCAAGACCCGGGTGCTGACCACCCGCGTCGCCTATATCCTGCACCGGCGCCTGACGCGGCCGTGGCGGGTGCTGGCGGTGACCTTCACCAACCGGGCGGCCCGCGAGATGCGGGAGCGACTCGGGTCCATGATCGGCCCGGTATCCGAGAGCGTCTGGCTCGGCACCTTCCACGCGCTGAGCCTGAAGATTCTGCGTCGTCACGCCGGGCTGGCCGGGCTGCGCGACGGGTTCACCATTCTGGATGCCGACGACCAGCTCCGCCTGCTCAAGCAACTCATGACCGACGCCGGCCTTGACCCCAAGCGCGAGCCGCCCAAGGGCCTGATGGGCCGCATCCAGCGCTGGAAGGATCGCGGCCTGACCCCTGACCGGGTGCCCGAGGACGACGTGAAGGGCGCCGCCGGCCGCCGCGCCGGGGACCTTTATGCGCGCTATCAGGCGCGGCTTCTTGAACTCAACGCCTGCGATTTCGGGGATCTGCTGTTGCACACCCTGGGGATCCTGCAAAAACACCCCGACGTCGCCGAAGAGTACCAGACCCGCTTCGACTACATCCTGGTGGACGAGTACCAGGACACCAACGTCGCCCAGTACCTGTGGTTGCGCCTGTTGGCGGCGCGGCACAAGAACCTGTGCTGCGTCGGCGACGACGACCAGTCGATCTACTCGTGGCGCGGCGCCGAGGTTGGCAACATCCTGCGCTTCGAGACCGACTATCCGGGTGCGGCCGTCATCCGCCTGGAGCGCAACTATCGCTCCGCTCCGCCCATCCTGGGCGCCGCGTCGGCCTTGATTCGCCACAACGCCGACCGTCTGGGCAAGGACCTGATCGCCGCCGGAGCCACCGCCGACGACCCCGACGCGCCGCCGGTCAAGGTGCGCGGCCTGTGGGACGGCGAGGCCGAGGCGCGCTGGGTGGTGGAGGAGATCGAGGCTCTGGGGCACGAGGGCCTGCCCGCCGCCGGCACCGCGATTCTGGTCCGCGCCACCTTCCAAATGCGCGAGTTCGAAGACCGCTTGATGGCCTGCGGTGTGCCCTATCAGGTCATCGGTGGCCCGCGCTTCTACGAGCGCCTGGAGATCCGCGATGCCCTGGCCTACCTGCGGCTGGTGGCGCAGCCGGACGATGATCTGGCGTTCGAACGCATCGTCAACACGCCCAAGCGCAGCTTGGGCGAGGCCAGCCTTCAGATTGTGCAGAAGCATGCCCGGGCCGAGGGCAAGCCGCTGCTGAACGCCGCCCGTGACCTGTCGGACGGCGACGACCTGAAGGCGCGGGCGAAAAAGGCGCTGGCCGCGTTCGTCGCCGACGTGGACCGCTGGCGCGCGCTGGTGGGCGGGCTGCCCCCGGCCGAGCTGTGCGCCACGATCCTGGAAGAGTCCGGCTACGCCGCCATGTGGAAGGCCGACAAGAGCCCCGACGCCCCCGGCCGGGTTGAGAACCTGGAGGAACTGGTCGGCGCGGTGGCCGAGTTCGAGAGCCTGGACGCCTTCCTGGAGCACATCGCCCTGGTGATGGAGACCGAGAGCAAGGGGGCCGCCGCCGGGGTGACCCTGATGACCCTGCACGGCGCCAAGGGCCTGGAGTTCGACGTCGTGTTCCTGCCGGGGTGGGAGGAGGACATTTTCCCCCACCGCCGTGCCCTGGAGGAGGGCGGGCAGGCCTCGCTGGAGGAGGAGCGCCGGCTGGCCTATGTCGGCCTGACGCGGGCGCGTAAGCGGGCGTTCGTCTCCTTCGCCGCCAACCGGCGCATCTACAACAACTGGCAGGCGTCGCTGCCCAGCCGCTTCGTGGACGAACTGCCCGACGACTTCGTCGAGAAGGCCAGCGATACCGGCCTGTACGGCGCCGTCACCGCCGGCTTCGCCGAGGAGCCGGGCGGCTGGGGCACGCGACACGCCCGGCGCTCGCTCAACGGCAATGGGAATGGCGGAGGCGGTGGCGGCACGCGCCTGTCTCCCGGCACCGGCTCATGGAAGGCGCGCGACCGCTCCGGCGAGGGCACGGACATCGCCGTCGGCCAGCGCGTGTTTCACCAGAAGTTCGGCTACGGCCGGGTGCTGTCCAACGACGGCGGCAAGCTGGCCGTGGACTTCGAAAAGGCCGGCCGCAAGACCGTGGTGGCGGGGTTTGTGGAGGCGGCATAGGGAGGGGCATGCCGCGCGCGGGGGCGCGTTCGGCCCCGAATTTCAAGAAACGGTCATGCCTCCGGATGGGACCGCCGTCGCATGGTGCCGGCCGCGCGGGCGGCCGCGCTGACAGAGCCACCGATACCGAAGAGAGCTTTGATGCGTGATCCCCTGCTGCTGACCCCCGGCCCCGCCACCACCGACATCGCCGTCAAGGCCGCCATGCTGCGCGACTGGGGGTCGTGGGACGACGATTTCCGCGCTGTCACCGCCGAGATCCGCCGCCGCCTGCGGGCCATCCTGGGGCCGGCGGGCACCGATTACGAGTGCGTGCCGATGCAGGGCTCCGGCAGCTTCGTGGTCGAGGCCATGCTGGGCACCCTGGTGCCGCCGGACGGCAAGGCGCTGGTGCTGATGAACGGCGCCTACGGCAAGCGCATCACCCGCACGCTCCAGGTCATGGGCCGGCCGCCGGTGGTTCTGGACAAGGGTGACTATCTGCCCCCGACCCCGGCGGAGGTGGACACCCTGCTGGCCGCCGATCCGGCGATCACGCATGTCGTCGTGGTCCACTGCGAAACCAGTTCCGGCATTCTCAACCCGGTGGAGGCCATCGCCCGCGTCGTCGCTGGGCACGGCCGCCGCCTGCTGATCGACGCCATGAGCAGCTTCGGCGCGCTCGACCTCGACCCGGCGCGCATCCCCTTCGACGCCGTGGTGGCCTCCGCCAACAAGTGCCTGGAGGGCGTGCCCGGCTTCGGCTGGGCGCTGGTGCGCCGCGATGTGCTGGAGGCGGCGGCGGGCAACGCCCATTCCCTCAGCCTCGACCTAGCCGACCAGTGGCGCCACATGGAGGCCACGGGGCAATGGCGTTTCACCCCGCCGACCCATGTGGTCGTGGCCCTGCGGGCGGCGCTGGACGCCTACGAGGCCGAGGGCGGCCTGCCCGCGCGCGGCGCCCGCTACGAGGCCAACCGCGCCGCCCTGGTGGAGGCCATGGCCGGGATCGGCATCCGGCCGTTCCTGGAGCCGGATGTGATGAGCCCGATCATCGTCACGTTCCGGTGCCCGGACGATCCGGCGTTCGACTTCCCGGCCTTCTATGAGGCGGTCAAGCGGCGCGGGTTCGTGCTGTACCCCGGCAAGCTGACGGAGGCCGAGACCTTCCGCGTCGGCTGCATCGGGCAGGTCTGGCCGGCCGACATGCGCGCCGCCGTGGCCGCCGTTGCCGAGGCCTGCGCCGAGATGGGGGTGAGCCTGCCATGACCTTCCGCTATGCCCGCGCCTATACGGGGCCGTTGCGCGCCGTCGTGTTCGACTGGGCCGGCACGCTGATCGACTTCGGCTGCCGGGCGCCGGCGGCCGTCTTCCAGGCCATCTTCGCCGAGGCCGGCGTGCCGGTCACCGAAGCCGAGGCGCGCGCGCCCATGGGCCTGCCCAAGCGCGATCACATCGCCGCCGTCGGTGCGGCGCCACGCGTGGCCGCCGCGTGGCGCGCGGCCCACGGCCGACCCTTTGGCGAGGCCGATGTGGACGCACTCTATGACGTCTTTCTGCCGCGCCAGATCGACACCGTGGGACAGTATGCGGATCTCATCCCCGGCGTGGCGGCGGCGGTGGCGGCGGCCCGCGCGCGCGGGCTGCTGATCGGCTCCACCACCGGGTACACGCGGGACATCATGGACATCTGCCTTGCCCGCGCGGCCGAGCAGGGCCTGACGGTCGACGCGCTGGCGTGTGCCGGTGACCTGCCGCGCGGCCGGCCCGGCCCCTACCTGCTGTGGCGCGTGCTGACCGAGTTGGCGGTCTACCCACCCGAGTCGGTGGTCAAGGTCGGCGACACCCCGGCCGACGTCGAGGAAGGGCTCAACGCCGGCTGCTGGGTGGTGGCGGTCGCGGCCTGCGGCAACGAGACCGGCCTGTCGGAGGCCGACCTCGCGGCTCTGCCCGAGGCCGAGCGCGCCGCCCGGATCGAGCGGGCGCGGGGTGTGCTGGCCCGCGCGGGCGCCCATGTGGTGATCGACAGCACCGCCGACCTGCCGGCGATTCTGGACGACCTGTCGGCCCGCTTCGCGCGGGGCCAGCGGCCGTAGGCCGTTTACGGCTGATGGGTTTCCAGGCCTGTCGTGGCGGGCGCGCCGCGTTCCATTCGGTCCATCAGGCCGTCCATCGCCGCCGTCAACAGGCCGTCCGTGACCGTCACGCCGTCCACCGTGCGGCCGACCAGCGAGGCGCACAGGTTGAGCGCCGCCAACGGTGCCTCGTGGGCCTGTCGCAGCGTGTCCCAGGCCGGGCCGCCGCCGGTCGCCAGATCGCGCAGCACCGGCGGGCTGGCCATGCCGACGGATTCGATCAGCGGGAAATCGGCGACGCCGTGCAGGTGGGTCAGCATCTTGGGGCCGATGATTTGCGGGGACGTTCGGCCGGGTGCCGCGCGCGCCAGCAGACCGCCCGCGACGTGGATCAGGAACGGCAGCACCGGATCGCCCGGGCCGAACACGCACACCGCGTTGTGAACATGGCGGCGCACACGCGGCTCGCGTCCGTCCGGGCGGACCTCGACCCAGGTCTCGCGGCCGAAGGCATGGGTGCCCGCCGTGCTCAGGTCGAGTCGATCCGGCGCGAAGACGAACACGTCGGCGTCGAGCCACGCCACGCGCTCCCAGCGACCGCTCGCCAGTTCATCCCGGATCCAGAGCAGGCGGGCGAGATCGGCGCGCACCGGCCCGCGCGCATCCCGTGCCGCCAGCGCGGGCGGTAGACGGTCGAACAGGGTGTCGCCCTCAAGGCGGTGGTCCGCACCGACGCGCCCGGCCCACGCCCGCACGCTGGCCACGCATCGGCGCACCCAGGCGGGCGCGTCCGGCCCGTGCGACTGCAGGACCAGCAAACCGCCCACGTCAGGAGGCGGCGCGCGCGGCCAGGACCTCGCAGTATTCGCGGGCCAGTGCGGCGTAGCGGTCGGCCTGCTCCTGCCAGGTCTTGGTATCGTCCTCGGTCAGGTCCCGCTTGAGTTTCGCCGGGCTGCCGGCCCACAGTTCGCCGGCCTTGACCCGCTTGCCGGGGGTGACCAGCGCCCCGGCAGCGACCATGGCGCCCGTCTCCACCACGCAGCCGTCCATGACCGTCGCGTTCATGCCGACGAAGCAGCGGTCCTCCAGGGTGCAGGCGTGGATCAGGGCCTGATGGCCGATGGTGACGGAATCGCCGATGTAGGTTCCGAAGGTCCCCTTGCTGACGTGGATCACCGTGCCGTCCTGAACATTGGTGTTGGCGCCGATGCGGATTTCGTGCACATCGCCGCGCACCACGCACCCGAACCAGATGCCGGTTCCCGGCCCGATTTCGGTGTCACCGATGACCGTGGCGCCGGGCGCGACGAAGGCGTCCGGCGCGATGGTCGGCAGCACGCCCCGATAGGGCAGGATGATGGGGGTCATGGCGAGGACCTCCGCAGGTGTCAGGGGAAGATCGGTTGCAGGGCCAGCCCGGCGGTTTCCGGCAGACCGAGCATGACGTTCATGTTCTGGATCGCCTGACCGGCGGCGCCCTTGACCAGATTGTCGATGGCCGTGACCAGGATCACCCGGCCGGGCAGGCGGTCGTCGGCGGCGCCGATCAGGCACAGGTTGGAGCCGCGCACATGCCGCGTCTGCGGCAGCGTGCCCTTCGGCAGCACCTTGACGAACGGTTCGCCCTGGAACCGGACGGTCAGCTTTGACAGCAGGGTGCCGGCATCGGCTTCACCGACCGTGCGCACGTAGATGGTGCACAGGATGCCTCTGTTCATGGGCACCAGATGCGGTGTGAAGTTGACCAGCAGGGGGCGGCGCGCGGCGCGCGACAGTCCCTGCTCGATCTCCGGGGCGTGGCGGTGGCTGGCGACGGCGTAGGCATGCAGGCCCTCCGAGACCTCGCCGTGCAGCAAGCCCTCCTTGGCGCCCCGGCCGGCGCCGCTGACGCCCGACTTGGCGTCGATGATGATGTCGTCGGGCTCGATCAGGCCCGACTCGATCAACGGAATCAGCGCCAGTTGCGGGCCGGTCGGATAGCAGCCGGGATTGGCGACCAGTCGCGCGTTCGCGACCCGCTCCCGATCCAGTTCGGTCAGGCCGTAGATGGCGGTCTTCTGAAGCTCCGGCGCCTTGTGCGGGCCGCCGTACCATTCGGCGTAGACGTCGGTGTCGAACAGACGGAAGTCCGCCGACAGATCGACGATGCGCAGGTGCTCCGGCAGGCGGGCGATCACGGCCTGGGTGGTGGCGTGGGGCAGGGCGCAGAACACCACATCGACGCCAGCCCAGTCCTCGGCCGTCACGTCGTCGATGGAGACCAAGGGCGGTGCCTTGACCTGGGCGAGGTGGGGGAACACGGCGCCCAGGGTTTGGCCGGCGCGGCGGTCGGCGGTGAGGATCGCAAGCTCGGTATTGGGATGGGTGTCCAGCAGGCGCACCAGTTCCGCGCCGGTGTAGCCGCTGGCGCCGAGAATCGCGATCTTGACCGTCTTCGTCATGGGACGGGGCTTCCCCTATTCGTATGGGTGGGAACGGCCGACACCATGCCCGATCACGCGGCGGGTCTCAAGGTGGCGCTGAACCGCGTTCAGGGCTGCTGGAGTCATCTCCGACGCCGGCATTAAGCCCACGTTAGGTCTCCCGATGCTATGCCCTGTAGGAACCATCGTGCGCCGTGCGGTGCCGAAGCCTCCCTCCCGAGGCCGGGGCCGCCGGCCTGCCCTCTGGTGCGCGCCTCATGGACCTGGACACCTATACCCGGTTTGCCCTCGCCCTGATGCTGGTGCTGGGCCTCATATTCCTGATGGCCGCGTTGCTGCGGCGGTTCGGGTCGGGGGCCGGCGCGGCCGGTGGCGGGCGTGGCGCGCGCCGCCGCCTGGGCGTGGTGGAGGGCGCCGTTGTCGACAACCGGCGCCGGCTGGTGCTGGTGCGGCGCGATGACCGCGAGCACCTGCTGCTCATCGGCGGCGTCACCGATCTGGTCGTCGAGCGCGACATCGTGCCCCCCGCGATGCCGGAGCCGCCGCAGGAGGCGCCGACGCCGTCCTTTCGGACCTTCCTGGCGCGCGGTCAGCAGGCGGGGTCGTCATGACCCGGACGGCGCTCGTTCTCCTCGCGGTTCTGTCGGGCGTCCTGGCGATGGCGGTCATGGCCGCTCCTCCGGCCTGGGCGCAGCAACTGTCCATCGACCTGGGCAACGGCGACGGCACCATGACCGCCCGCGTGGTCCAGCTTGTAGCCCTGATCACCGTGCTGTCGGTGGCGCCCGGCATTCTGCTGATGACCACGTCTTTCATCCGCATCATCGTGGTCTTCTCCATCCTGCGCCACGCCATGGGCACGCAGACCACACCGCCCAACATGCTGTTGATGGGTCTGTCACTGTTCATGACCATGTTCATCATGGCCCCGACCTTCGAGCAATCCTGGGAGTCCGGCATCGCGCCGCTGGTCAACGAGCAGATCGACGAATTCGAAGCCTTCGACCGGGCCGTGGTGCCGCTGCGGGAGTTCATGCTGCGCCATACCCGGCCCAAGGATCTGGCGCTGATGATCGACCTGTCGAATGCGCCGCCGGAGACCACGGCGGACGACGCCTCGCTGGCGGCCATCGTGCCCGCCTTCGTCATCAGCGAATTGCGCCGGGCGTTCGAGATCGGGTTCCTGATCTACGTGCCGTTCGTCATCATCGACATGGTCATCGCCTCGGTGCTGATGTCCATGGGTATGATGATGCTGCCGCCGATGATGCTGGCGCTGCCGTTCAAGCTGGTGTTCTTCGTGCTGGTGGACGGCTGGTACTTGGTGGTCGGCAGCCTGGTGCAGAGCTTCGGCGAGGCCGGCGTGGCGATTCCGCCGGGCGGATAGGGCCGCTCAGGCCGGCTCCGCACCCGAACACGCGCTCTATTGAATTGATATTGAAGCAAATCGTCGTCGCGATCCGTTCCGGGTCGCTCGGGATTTGCTCTATGATGAACCGTCCGCCCGCGCCCGCCGCCTGAAATCGAGATAGACCGGCCGGCGTCCCTGGGTCAGCGCTTTGGCCTCGTAGCGTGTCCGGACATGGTCGGCCGGGGGCCGGCGCCAATCGTCGGGCCGCCGCGCGGTCCAGGCGAAGGCCGGGTGGACGGTGGTGTGCATCAGGGTCCAGCGGATATAGCCCATGTCGTCGCTGGCCACCCGCAGCAATCCACCGTCCGCCAGCAGCCGCGCGAACAGATCCAGCCGCCGGGGGGCGATCATGCGCCGCTTGGCGTGGCGGCTCTTCGGCCAGGGATCGGGAAAGAGGACGAAGATCCGCTCCAGGCAGGCCTCAGGCAGATGCTCCAGCACGGGGCGGATGTCGTCCGGATGGACCCGCACGTTGGTCAAGCCGGCGTCGTCCACCGCCGCCACCAGCTTGGCGACCCCGTATTCGAACACCTCGCCGCCGATGAAGCCCACGTCGGGATGCGCCGTCGCCTGGGCCGCCAGATGCTCACCGCCGCCGAAGCCGATCTCCAGCCAGACCGCGCGTTTGGGCTCTGGGAAGAGGGCCGCCGGATCGAGCGTCTCACCCTCTCCGGGGGTCGGAATGGCCAGATCGGGCAGGCGCCGCTCCATGGCCGCCTGCCGGCCGGCGCGCAGGGGCTTGCCCTTGCGCCGGCCGTAGAAGCGGACGTCCTCGGTGCGGACGGCGTTGGGGTCGGACACGGTCTGACACTCCTCCTCGGCGATCTCTTTCAAGGGCTCGGGATCGGCTCACTCTTCCGCCGCGCCGGGGCACGCGGCGACCAACTCCGGATGGCGCGCCAGCAGGTAGTCGGCGCCGGCGGCGGAGAGGTGGCTGGAATCGTGGAAGGCCGGAACCCCGTCGATGGCGGCCAGGCAGGTCTCCTCCGGGCAGAAGGCATCCAACGGGTCGATGAGCGTTCCGCCCCACCGCTGGGTGGCCTCACGGAACACCGGCATGTAGGTGGCCCGGCGTTCTTCCTGCCGGGACCGGGTCATCCAGCTCTGGCCGGGCAGCCAGGGGAACCGAAGGTCCAAAGCCAGGGATTGCGGGACGTCGATATCATGGGTCGGCACGTCAACCAGAATCCGCAGGCGTGTCGTCTCGGCGAGTTGGGACACGGTGTCCTTCAGCGCGGCCTCGAACAGCCGATCCGGCGGCTCGGATCGACCGACCGCCTTCAGTTTTCCCGGGCGAAGCTGGCCGAACCATCCGGTTGGGCGCAGCGCGTAGGTGTCCCAGTGCGCCACCAGCGTCACACAGGGCGGGTGCAGGAGGCGGATCACTTCGGCGACGGCGACATTGCGGTCGGCGCAGGCCTGCGCTGCCTCCGCCGACAGGGCCGACCAAGCCGTGCCAAACAGCGGCGGACAGGCGCCCATCGCGAACGACAGCCCCAGGCTGCCGGCTTCGCTGGCGGCGATCCCGGCGGCGGGCTGGATGGCCCCCAGATGGCTGTCGCCCCACAGCACGAAGGATACCCGCTGTGCCGATGGGTCGCCCAGGGCGCAGGCTGTGACGTCCGCGTGGCTCCCCAGCACGCTGTCGGGAATGGGGAGGGTTCGGCTCAGGTCGGCCAATGAGCCGCAGCGCATGCCGTCCCGGCGTTGGTCGGCCTCGACCGCAAGAACCGTCTGAATTTGGGGAGAAATTCGACCGGGCAGACCCTTGCCGAGCACCGCGACGGCGATGGCGCAGAGCAGCAGCGC
This sequence comes from Rhodospira trueperi, assembly GCF_900101965.1. Lineage (GTDB taxonomy): Bacteria > Pseudomonadota > Alphaproteobacteria > Rhodospirillales > Rhodospirillaceae > Rhodospira > Rhodospira trueperi. Next base: position 141,417 of record NZ_FNAP01000004.1, read on the forward strand.
GACCGCGAACCCCATGGCGAGCATCAGGTCGCGGGGGCGCCCCAGGACCCGCCGCTTCCGCACGGGCATCTCGATCCAGTGATAGCTCAGGCTGGCCAGCCCCAGCGACACCAGCAGCAGCAGGATCGTCTCCAGTTCGTTGATATCGACGAACGCCTGACGCGCGGCGACCAGGACCGGCCAGTGCCAGAGATACCAGGAATAGGACAGGCGCCCGACATAGACCACCGGCCCACTGGACAGGCCAAGGTGACGGCCGGCCCGTCCGGGAGCCGGGTGCTCGACGGTCAGAATCACCAGCAGCGCCCCCACCACGGCGGGCACGGCGGCCGGCCCGGGAATCCCGGTCTGGCCGGAGACCAGGACGGACGATCCCAGGATGAGCCCAAGGCCGGCGGCGAGCGTTCCGATGTACACCCAGGGCATGCTCAGGGCGCTTCGCAGCACCACGGGCCGCGCGGTCAGGGCCAGACAGGCTCCGGCGGCCAGTTCCCAAACGCGCAACGGGGTCGAAAAGAAGGCCCCCGGCGTCTCTTCGGTGGCTCCACTCCATCCGGCGAAGGCGAACGAAGCCAAGCCAACGCCGGCGACAACGGTCGCGAGACCCGCCCGACGCAGGGGCAGCAAGAGAAGAAACGGCCAGACGAGATAGAATTGCTCCTCGACTGACAGCGACCAGTAATGAACGAGCAGGTTCGAGTCCCGAACCGGGTTGAAGTAGTCTTCCGTGAAAAAGAAGTACCAGTTCGCGGACAGGCCGAGTGCTGCGGCCATCGCCTGGGCCAGATCGACCAGACTGTCGGCGTCCAGGGCCACGAAGCCGAAGGTCAGCACCACGGCGGACACGGTCACCAGGGCCGGCCCCAGGCGCCGCATGCGGCGGACGAAAAACGCCCGCACATCGAACGTGTTGCGCTGGATCTCGGCGTGGATCAGGCCGGTAATCAGGTATCCAGAAATGACGAAAAAGACATCAACGCCCAGAAACCCGCCCGGCATGAAATCCGGAAAGGCATGGTACAGAGCGACGATGGAGACCGCGATGGCCCTGAGCCCATCCAGCGCGGGGATGTAGTCGCTCCTCATGTCGAGACGTGCCTTGCCCATCATCGCGGGTCCGGAACAGGCGGAACACGGGCCGGCCGGTGTCGAAAGCAACGTGGTTTCAGCCCGTCACGGACCAAGGTCAGGGGCTGCCACCGCAACACGGACGGGCGGCGGGTGTCCTTCGGCCACCCGCCCTACGCCTTGATCCCGGATCAGCCGCCCAGGGCGCTCTTCAGATCGTTGACCAGATCCAGGCGCTCCCAGGAGAAGCCGCCGTCGTCCTCCGGTGTGCGGCCGAAGTGGCCGTAAGCGGCGGTGCGGGCATAGATCGGCCGGCTCAGCTTCAGGTGCTCGCGGATGCCGCGCGGCGACAGGTTCATGACCTCCTGCAACGCCGCCGCCAGCTTGGCCTCGTCCACCGTGCCGGTGCCGAAGGTATCGACATAGACCGACAGCGGCTTGGACACGCCGATGGCATACGACAGCTGGATCACGCACTTGGTCGCCAGCCCGGCACCGACCACGTTCTTGGCCAGATAGCGCGCGGCGTAGGCGGCCGAGCGGTCCACCTTGGTGGGGTCCTTGCCGGAGAAGGCACCGCCGCCGTGCGGCGCCGCGCCGCCGTAGGTATCGACGATGATCTTGCGCCCGGTCAGGCCGCAGTCGCCGTCCGGCCCGCCGATGACGAAGCGGCCGGTGGGGTTCACATAGAACTCGTCCTCCGGGCACATCCAGCCGTCGGGCAGGACCTTCAGCACATGCTGGCGCACGTACTCGCGGACCTCCTCGGTGGTGGCGGCGTCGGCGTGCTGGGTGGAGACCACGACGCTGGTGGCGCCGACCGGCTTGCCGTTGGCGTAGCGCAGGGTGACCTGACTCTTGGAGTCGGGACCCAGAATGCCGGTTGCGCCGCTCTTGCGCGCCTCGGCCAGCGATTTCAGGATCCGGTGCGAAAAGGCGATCGGCGCCGGCATCAACTCGTCGGTCTCGTCGCAGGCGTACCCGAACATGATGCCCTGGTCGCCGGCGCCCTCGTCCTTGTTGCCGGCGGCGTCCACGCCCTGGGCGATGTCGGACGACTGCGCGTGCAGGTGGACCTGGACGTCGGCGGTCTTCCAGTGGAAGCCGTCCTGCTCGTAACCGATGTCCTTGATGGCGTCGCGGGCCACCTGCTCTAGAAGGTCCCTGTTCTGGGCCACCTCGGCCGGTCCCCGGACCTCGCCGGCCAGCACCACCAGATTGGTGGTGGTCAGCGTCTCGCAGGCCACGCGGGCCAGCGGATCGGCGGCCAGGAAGGTATCGACGACGGCATCCGAGATGCGGTCGCAGACCTTATCGGGATGGCCCTCGGACACGGACTCGGACGTAAACAGGTAGTCTTGCAGCGGCACGGCGGGGCTCCTTGGCGACGGGCGGCGGGACGGACCCGGAGAGAATAGAGGCAGGCGCCCGGGGCTTGAGGTCGCGGTCTCGCGCGGTCCTCCCCCGGCCGCCATTAAGGCGCGGTTCTTGGCATGAAACACGGGGGGTTGACAAGGGTGCGTCTCGCCGCGTCGTGAGACCAAGCCACCCTGGGCGGGCTCGTCCGGGTGTTCCGGCTTGACGCGGTCGGGGCCACATGCGGGAATGACAGGTGGACCGACCCCTGGTCCTTTTCGCGAAAGGAGCGAGCGCCATGCCCTTTCCCATTGTCGGCGTGGTTGCCCTGGGCACGGCGGCGACGGCCTTGCCGTACCTGCTGTATGGCAAATCCGCCTATGTCGGCGAGGCCAGCCCGAGCGGCCTGGGCGACACCGTGTCGAAGACCGTCAACACCACACTGGAGGCCGTCCATCAGCGTCTGGTCGAAAAGGGCGGCACCTTTTCCGTCACGAAATACGTCTGGAACGGCAAGTCCTGCGTTGAGGCCGCCGCCGACCGGGGCGCCTATCTGGCCGGGTTGCTGACCTCCCGATGGACCATTCACAGCTATACGGTGGGAAACTACACCCACACGTTCAACATGCTGGAATATCAGAAGAATTTCTGGATCGTGGACAGTTACGTGATCGTCTACATCAAGTGCCTCGGCGCCACCCTTCCGGCCGACCTCGTCAAGACGCCGCAAAGCACCAGCCTCAAGGGGACCGCCGGCATGGATCCGACGCCCCGCGCGGTGACCCCGACCGTGACCGTGCCGACCTACACGCCCGTCACCGTCACCAAGGACAACATGGGACGCATTCTCTACCACTGAGATGGGACCTCAACGCCTCCCCGTGTTCGCCTGTCCGCGCGCGGACACGGGTCGAGGCTGTGTTTCATTCTTCCATCACGAAAGCTCTCCGCTTATATCAGGGGCACCTCGGGTGGGGTGCCTGCCTGGCGGGCACTTCGACGACAGCCACCGGCAAGGAGACGACCAGGACCATGGCCCGTGACTGGAGCGCGCAGAGCTGGCGCGCCAAACCGATTCAACAGGTGCCGGACTATCCGAACCCGGATCGCCTGCGCGCCGTCGAGGCCGAATTGGCCGCGCTGCCGCCGTTGGTGTTCGCCGGCGAGGCCCGGCGCTTGCGCAAATCCCTGGCCCAGGTGGCGGACGGCAAGGCGTTTCTGCTCCAGGGCGGGGACTGCGCCGAGAGCTTCGCGGAGTTCGGCGCCAACACCATCCGCGATACGTTCCGCGTGATCCTGCAAATGGCCGTGGTGCTGACCTACGGGGCGGCCTGCCCTGTGGTCAAGGTGGGGCGCATGGCCGGCCAGTTCGCCAAGCCGCGCTCCGCGCCGATGGAGGAGATCGACGGCGTCTCGCTGCCGTCCTACCGGGGCGACATGGTCAACGGCATGGAGTTCGAGGCCGACACGCGGCGCCCGGACCCGGACCGGCTGCTGCGCGTCTATCACCAGTCGGCGGCCACCCTGAACCTGCTGCGCGCCTTCGCCCAGGGCGGTTACGCCGATCTGTTCCAGATGCACCGTTGGACACTGGACTTCGTCAAGGGCAGCCCGCAGGCCAACCGCTACGAAGACATGGCGAACCGCATCACGGAAAGCCTGGGCTTCATGGAGGCGTGCGGCCTGACCGGCGACTCGGTGCCCCAATTGCGCGAGACCGAGTTCTACACCGCCCACGAAGCCCTGCTGCTGAACTACGAGGAAGCGCTGACGCGCGAGGACTCGACCCAGCCCGGGGAGCACTACTCCACCACGGCGCACATGTTGTGGGTGGGCGACCGCACCCGCCAGCGCGACGGCGCGCACATCGAATACCTGCGCGGTATCCGCAACCCCATCGGTCTGAAGGCCGGCCCCTCGATGACCGAGGACGAACTGTTGCGGCTGATCGACGTCCTTGATCCCAACAACGATCCGGGCCGCCTGACCGTGATTGCCCGCATGGGCGCCGACGCCGTCGAATCTCACCTCGCGCCCCTGGCGCGGGCCACCAAGCGCGAGGGGCGCAAGGTCGTCTGGGCCTGCGATCCGATGCACGGCAACACGGTGAAGGCCTCCAGCGGCTTCAAGACCCGCTCGGTGGACCGCATCCTCAAGGAGGTGCGCGGCTTCTTCGCCGTGCACCACGCCGAGGGCACCCATGCCGGCGGTGTGCATTTCGAGATGACCGGGCGCGACGTTACCGAATGCATCGGTGGCGCCCAGGCCATCACAGAGGCTCGCCTGGGCGACCGTTACCACACCCATTGCGATCCGCGTCTGAACGCCAACCAAGCCCTGGAACTGGCCTTCCTGATCGCCGAGGGTCTGAAGCAGGAACGCAACCTGGGCAAGCTGGCCCCGCCCGGTCTGGCGGCCGTGTCGTAACACTGAGGCCGTTGCCCAGCATCCCGAGCGCGTGGGAGTTATCATGGAATCGTCCATTCCATCGGATGCCGGCGGCGGCATCGGCGTCACTTGGCCTCCGGCCGAGCGCATTCAGGCCTGGACGGACTCGTACTTCGTCCGCACCCGTGCCATCGTCCAGCGTTTCGGGGATTGCCGCGCGACCTATGCCATCTTCATGCGCCGGCCGGTCGTCTACGCCCCCCGGCTGGCGCTGAACTGGCTGCGGGCGGTGGCCGAGACCCGGGGCTTCGAGGTCACCATTGAGGAGACGTTCCGGGAAAGCCAGTGGGTCGGCGCCGGCGAGCCGATGATGTACCTCAGCGGCTCCATGGCCGGGCTGGCCGACCTGGAGACTCTGTTCCTGCAGAAGCTGGGGGCGTGCGGCGTCGCCGCTTACAACGCCTTCACCATGAGCGCCGAACTGCCCGGCGTGGCGTTCCTGGCCATGGACGCGCGCCACTGTGCGGGCACCGAGATGGCCGAATTGATGGCCTATGCCGCCTCCGTCGGCTCCAGCCGCGCCCAGCGCAAGGCCGGCGCCAAGGGCTTCATCGGCAACGCCACCGACGCGACGGCCCATTTCTTCGGGCAGGACCGAGGGTTGGGCACCATGCCGCACGGCCTGATCGGCTATGCCGGCTCCACGCTCCGCGCCGCCGAGATGTTCCACGAGACCTTTCCGGACACGCCCCTGACGGTGCTGGTGGACTATTTCGGACAGGAGATCTCGGATGCTTTGGCGGTCTGCCGCCGCTTCCCTGAATTGGCGGCCGAGGGCCGGCTGAACATCCGCCTGGACACGCACGGCGGGCGCTTCATCGAGGGACTGGACACCCAGAAGTCCTACGAGGTTCTGGAACGCTACTGCCCCGATGCCATCCGGGGCTACCGGTCGGAGACCGAACTGCGCTTCCTCATCGGCACCGGCGTGTCGGCGGCCGCCGTCTGGCATACGCGCGAGAGCCTCAACGCGGCCGGTTTCGACCGCGTCGGCATCGTGGCGTCGTCGGGCTTCGGCCCGGCCAAGTGCCGGGTGATGGGCTATGCCCGGGCCCCCATCGACGTGATCGGCACCGGCAGCTATCTGCCCGACAATTGGAACGAGACATACGCCACCGCCGACATCATTGCCTATGACGGCGAGCCGCGCGTCAAGGTCGGTCGCGAGTTCCTGTTGCGCCGCCTGGAAAAGGACGCGCCCCCGTCAGCGGACTGAGCCCGGGCGCCGGAACCGTCCCGCCACCACCGCCGGAATGTCGGCGCGGGTCAGGCCGATGTCGGCGAGTTGATAGTCGTCCATCTCCTGAAGCGCGGTCTCGACCTCCCGGCGCGCCATCCAGCCGCGGACCCGCTGTATGAGGCCGCGCAGCCCGGCGGCGCGGGACGGATGATCGTCGTTGGAGGCTGTCGCGCAGACCGCGCCGGAACTGCCGGTCCGCGCGGGGCTCGGCCAGGGCAGGAACGGCGTGCTCCACACGGTGCCGAGAACCGACGCCTGCCGCAGCGCGCCTCCGTCCTCTGTGTGATCGGCGGTCAGCCACATGGTGTTCACTCCTTGAAACCGAAACGGCGCTTCCTCATCTCCGGTGCGCCGAGTTGAGGCAGTCGAGCCACGTCCTCGCCGCCCGCGCGGCAAGAGGCCATCGGCTGCCCTGAAAAGCCAAAAAAGGCGGGCTTGGGTCCTCGCGAGACCCGCACCCACCCCATGGACAGGAGTATGGGGCCGGTGTGTTCGTTACGGCAGCGAAATCCGCGCAGATCCGGAATGCGCCGGGCGCATGGTGAGCGGGCCGTTTCGCGCATGGGTCCCGCGGCCCCTCCGCCCCCATATCAACGCTGGACAATCCCGCACCGACACGCTTCCCTGAGCCTGCCATGACACCTCAATCGCAATCCAAGTCCCGCGCCCGGTCGCCGTCCTCCCCGCCCGACACACGGCGGGTCGATGACGCGATCGCCACTCTGAGCGAGCTGATGGCCCGCGCGTGGCACGGGCCGCCCAACCGACAGGATCTGCGCGCGCTGATCGCCGGGATTTCCACAACGCCGCCTCCCGTCGATCACGCCTGGATGGACTTGGTCGCGGTGCCGCCCCGGTCCCCCGACATGGTCGAGGCCCTGGACGCCGCGCGCGCGGCGCTGACCCCGCCGCCGTTGACCCTGGATGGCGCGCGGGACGGATCCCGGTTGGGCGCGTTGCGGGCCATGCTGGACGGATTGAACGTCTGTGGCGTCATGGTCCCGCGCGCGGACGCCCACCAGGGCGAGTTCGTCGCCGCCAACGCCGAGCGCCTCGCCTGGCTGAGCGGATTCACGGGGTCGGCCGGGGTCGCGGTGGTGCTGAAGGACCGGGCCGCCCTGTTCGTCGACGGTCGCTACACCTTGCAGGCCAGCGAGCAGATCAACACCAGCCTGTGGGAGATCGTGCCGACCACCCGCGTGTCCGTGGGCGACTGGCTGGAGCGCACCCTGAAGTACGGGGATCGGCTGGGCTATGATCCGTGGCTGCACACGGTCGGCGAGATCGACCGGCGCACCGCCGTCTGCCGGCGTATCGGCGCCCGTCTCGTCGCGCTCTCCGCCAGCCCGATCGACACCCTGTGGACGGATCGTCCGCCCGCGCCCCTCGGCCCCGTTGTCCCCCACCCGGAAAGCTATACCGGGCGGGCCAGCGAGGCGAAGCGGGAGGACATCCGATCCACCCTGCGCGCGCGCGGCTGCGCGGCGACCGTCATCACCGACCCCGCCGCGCTGGCGTGGCTGTTCAACATCCGGGGCTCGGACGTGCCGTTCACGCCGCTCGCCCTGGGGTTCGCGATTCTGTGCGAGAACGGTCGCGCGACCCTGTTCATGGACAACCGGAAAATGACACCGGCGGCCCGCGCCCACCTTGGTCCCCATGTCGCGGTGCAGGCGCCGGGCGCGCTCGGCGCGGCCCTGGACGCGCTGGGCAAGGACGAGCGGCCGGTGCTGCTCAGCCGTGACGGCTGCGCCCAGTGGATCCGCGCCCGCCTGTCCAACGCCGGAGCCAAGATCGAGCTTGGGGACGATCCCGTCGCCTTGCCCCGCGCCCGCAAGACGGCGGTCGAAATCGATGGCGCCCGCGCGGCGCACCGGCGTGATGGGGCCGCGCTGTGCCGGTTTCTGTGCTGGCTCGACCAGGAGGGGCCGCGCGGGACGCAGACGGAACTCTCGGCCGCCGAGCGGCTGCGGGCCTTCCGCGCCGAAGGTGACCTGTACCGGGGACCGAGTTTCGAAACCATCAGCGCGGCCGGTCCCAACGGCGCCATCGTTCACTACCACGCCCGGCCCGAGACCGACCGGCGCCTGGAGCCGGACACGCTCTATCTGGTGGACAGCGGCGCGCAGTACCGCGACGGCACCACCGACGTCACCCGCACCGTGGTCATCGGCCAGCCCACGGCGGAGCAGATCCGCCGCTTCACCCGGGTCCTTCAGGGGCATATCGCGCTGGCCACGGCGGTGTTTCCCCCCGACACCACGGGCACGCACCTGGATATCCTGACCCGCCGCGCCCTATGGCGCGACGGCCTGGACTTCGACCACGGCGCCGGTCATGGCGTCGGCAGCCATCTGGGCGTTCACGAGGGGCCGCAGCGCATCGCCCGCCGGCCCTCCAGCGTGGGCCTGGAACCGGGCATGGTCCTGTCCAACGAGCCCGGATACTACAAGGCCGGCGCCTACGGCATCCGGATCGAGAACCTGGTGTTGGTCTCCACCGCCGCCGCTCCGGAGGGGGCGGAGATCGCCCTGCTCGGGTTCGAGACCCTGACCCTGGCGCCCATCGACCGGCGGCTGATGGACACGGGCGTGCTGAGTTCGGAGGAGCGTGCCTGGGTGGACGCCTATCACGCCCGCGTTCGCGACGAGATCAGCCCTCTGGTGGACCACGAGACCCAGGTGTGGCTGACCGGGGCCACGCGACCGCTGTAGGATCGGCCCCGTGCGGCACGCGTTGCCAGCCCGCCCCGTGACAGACGATGCCAGACGCATCACATGCCACCTGATGCGATCCTGATCCGAAGTCCGTTTGATCCGTTCGCGAATGCGTAGGTTGGGGTGAGCGTAGCGAACCCCAACGCCAGTCGGTTCTGGGGGCCGAAACGTTGGGGTTCGGTGCATGGCACCTCACCCCAACCTACGGAAATCCGGTCGAAGAACGCGAACCAATCAAGCGGTTTTCGTATGATACGGCTTCCGGAAAAATGGTTCGCACCTGTAGGGCGGCTGGCCGAAGGACAGCCGCCGCAAAGTCGAGAGCCGGCGGGTGCCCTTCGGTCACCCGCCCTACACGTGATCGTCGTTACACCGAGTCAATCATCCGGTTTTCATATGACGGAGCCCGTTCGCTCATGACTGCCGCCGACCCCGCCGCCAACGCGCTTCAGGCCGCCCCAAAGGCAAATGAAACCGCCGACCGCTGGCAGATCTGGATCGACCGGGGCGGCACCTTCACCGATCTGGTGGCGCGCCGGCCCGACGGCGCCCTGGTCACCCACAAGCTGCTGTCGGACAACCCGGAGCAGTACGCCGACGCCGCGCTTCAGGGGATCCGCGATCTGCTCGGCGTCGGCCCCGATGATCCCATTCCGGCCGCGCGGATCGAGGCCGTGAAGATGGGGACCACGGTGGCCACCAACGCCCTGCTGGAGCGCACCGGCGACCGGGTGGCACTGGTGACGGCCCAGGGGTTCGGCGACGTGCTGCGCATCGGCACCCAGAACCGGCCGCACCTGTTCACGCGCCGGATCGTGCTGCCGGAGATGCTGTACGAGCGGGTCATCGCGGTGCCGGGGCGGGTGACGGCGGAGGGCGAAGAGATCGCGCCCCTGGACGAGGAGGCCGCCCGCGCCGGCCTGCAACAGGCCCATGACGACGGCATCCGCGCCGTGGCGGTGGCCTTCCCGCACGGCTACCGTTTTCCCGACCACGAGCGCCGCGTCGCCGCCATCGCCCGCGCCATCGGCTTTCCCCAGGTCTCGGTGAGCCACGAGGTCAGCCCGCTGATGAAGCTCGTCGGGCGCGGGGATACCACGGTGGTGGACGCCTACCTGTCGCCGATCCTGCGGCGCTACGTCGACCGGGTGGCGGGCGAGTTGGGCGACACCCGGCTGATGTTCATGCAGTCCAACGGCGGCCTGACCGACGCCCGCCTGTTCCAGGGCAAGGACGCCATCCTGTCCGGCCCGGCCGGCGGTGTCGTGGGCATGGTCCGCACGGCGGAGATGGCCGGCTTCGGGAAACTGATCGGCTTCGACATGGGCGGGACCTCCACCGACGTGTCGCATTTCGATGGGGAGTACGAGCGCGCGTTCGACACCCAGGTGGCCGGTGTGCGCGTGCAGGCGCCGATGATGCGCATCCACACCGTGGCGGCCGGCGGCGGGTCGATCCTGCACTTCGACGGGGCGCGGTTCCGCGTCGGGCCGGACAGCGCCGGGGCGGATCCCGGCCCAGCCTGCTACCGGCGCGGCGGGCCGCTGGCGGTGACCGACTGCAACGTCGTCCTGGGCAAGATCCAGCCGGAGTCCTTCCCCAAGGTGTTCGGCCCCGACGCCGACCAGCCGCTGGATGCCGAGGCCGCCCGCGCTGGCTTCGCCGCCATGGCCGCGCGCATCGGCGACGGCCGCCCGGCCGAAGTGGTGGCCGAGGGTTTTCTGCGCATCGCCGTCGAGAACATGGCCAACGCCATCAAGACCATCTCCATCCAGCGCGGCTATGACGTCACCGAATACGCCCTGGTCTGCTTCGGCGGCGCCGGGGGGCAGCACGCCTGTCTGGTGGCCGACGCGCTGGGCATGTCGACCGTGTTCCTACATCCGTTCTCCGGCGTGCTGTCGGCTTACGGCATGGGGCTGGCCGACGTGCGGGCGATGGGCGAGCGCACCGTGGGCGCGCCCCTCGATGAGGCCGGAGCCGCCGAGGCCCAAGCCGCCCTGGACGCGCTGGCGGACCAGGGCCGCGCCGACATCGCCCGCCAGGGCCTGGACGGGGATGCCGCCACCGTGCTGCGCCGGGCGCACCTGCGCTATGACGGTTCCGACACCGCGCTGGAGGTGGAGGCCGGGCCGGTGGCGGACATGGCCGCCGCTTTCGCCGCCCTGCACAAGGCGCGGTTCGGCTTCACCCTGGACAAGCCGATGGTGATCGAGGCGGTCTCGGCGGAGACCATCGCCACCACCGTCGCCGTGGACGAGGCCGACCTTGATCTGCCCCGGCGCGACGGCGCGCCGGAGCCGCGCGACCGCGCCCGCCTGTTCAGCGGCGGGGCGTGGCACGACGCGCCCCTGCACGATCGCGCCGACCTGCGGCCGGGGGATGCCATCGACGGCCCGGCGATCATCGTCGAGCCCACCGGGACCATCGTCGTCGAACCCGGTTGGCGCGCCGGCCTGACGGCCAAGGGCCATGTCGTGCTCGACCGCGCGGTGCCGCGCCCCGGGCATCAGGCCATCGGCACCCAGGCCGATCCGGTGATGCTGGAGGTGTTCAACAACCTGTTCATGAACATCGCCGAGCAGATGGGGGCGACGCTCCAGAACACCGCCACGTCGGTCAACATCAAGGAGCGGCTGGACTTCTCCTGCGCCGTGTTCGACGGCGCCGGCAACCTGATCGCCAACGCGCCGCACATGCCGGTTCACCTGGGCTCGATGAGCGAATCGGTGCGCGCCATCGTGGAGGTCCACGGCGGCGCCATGCGGCCGGGCGACGTCTACGTGACCAACGCGCCCTACAACGGCGGCACCCACCTGCCCGACGTGACCGTCGTGACCCCGGTGTTCGACGACGCGGGCCGGGAGATCCTGTTCTACGTCGGCGCGCGCGGCCATCACGCCGACATCGGCGGCATCACCCCGGGGTCGATGCCGCCGCACTCCACCACCGTGGAGGAAGAGGGCGTGCTGATCGACGCCTTCCACCTGGTGGATGCGGCGGACGGTTTCCGCGAACGCGCGCTCCTGGATCTGCTGGAGGGCGGGGCGTACCCGGCCCGCAACCCGAGGCAGACCATCGCCGACCTTCAGGCCCAGATCGCCGCCAACGAGAAGGGCGTGCACGAACTGCGGCGCATGGTCGATCACTTCGGGCTTGATGTGGTGCGGGCCTACATGGGCCACGTCCAGGACAACGCCGAGGAGACCGTGAGGCGCGTTCTGGACGTGCTGGAGGACGGCGCGTTCCGGGTGGAGATGGACGACGGCGCGGAGATCCGTGTCGCCATCTCCGTGGACCGGGCCGCGCGGCGGGCGGTGGTGGACTTCGCCGGCACGTCGGCCCAGCAGCCGGGCAACTTCAACGCGCCCAAGCCGGTGACCCGGGCGGCGGTGCTGTACGTCTTCCGCACCCTGGTGGACGAGCCCATCCCGATGAACGAGGGCTGCCTGAAGCCCATCGACATCCGCGTGCCCGAAGGGTGCATGCTGAACCCGGTGTATCCGGCGGCGGTGGTGGCCGGCAACGTCGAGACCAGTCAGGCGGTGGTGGACTGTCTGTACGGCGCGCTCGGGGTCATGGCCGCCGCCCAGGGGACCATGAACAACCTGACCTTCGGCAACGCCCGCCACCAGTATTACGAGACCATCTGCGGCGGTGCCGGGGCCGGGCCGGACTGGGACGGCGCGTCGGCCGTACACACCCACATGACCAACAGCCGCCTGACCGACCCGGAGGTGTTGGAGGCCCGCTTCCCGGTGCTGGTGGAGGACTTCCGGGTGCGCGAGGGCTCCGGCGGGGCGGGGGCGCACCGGGGCGGCGACGGCGTGGTGCGGCGGTTGAGGTTCCGCGAGGCGATGACGGCGGCGATCCTGTCCAACCGCCGCCGTGTGCCGCCGTCCGGGCTGAACGGCGGGACGGACGGTGCCTGTGGCCGCAATGCGGTCGAACGCGCCGACGGGACGGTCGAGGACCTGGGCCCCACCGCCAGCGTCGAGGTGGCGCCGGGGGATGCGGTGGTCATCGAAACGCCCGGCGGTGGGGGATTCGGAGAAACGTAGGGTGCGTCCGCGCCGAACGGCGCGATGCACCGTCAGCCGGTCCGTCGCTCGCTGCGGTTGCGGCGGTCAGGTGACGGCCCCGACGTATTGACGCTGGCGTTGCCAGGGCTTGAGGGCGTCTTCCACACCGCTCATGACTCGTGGGGCAGATTCGGCCCACGGCCGCACACGAAACCGCCTGCGGCGGCGCGGCCATCGCCATTGCCACGACCGCGTCGCCGCACACGCTAATGCCGCGATTCGACGCGGAAACCGAACTTTTCAGCATCGCCGATTCGATACAGAGACGGAAGAGTTAATCTATCGTTGCTCGGTATGTGAGTGTACGATCATGTGCCTTGGCCGGCTGAGGGGTGATGCTGGCCCGGTGTCACGGCCGTGGGGGCCGGGAGGGGGGGGCAAGCGCGCGGCGCGTTTCAACGCAGACCCTGGACAGGACGACCTCGTCTGCTCCGAAATCGTCCAGAAAGCGTTCCCCGGATCGTTTGCGGGAGGGTCGCAAGACAATGCGTCTGATCAACAGTGTTCGGGGTCGTGTCGGTTTCATTCTGGCCGTTTCATCGATCGTGATTGCCGTCTTCGTTGCGTTCTATATTGCCCGCTTCTTGCTCATTAACAGAACGTACTTGGCGGCTGAAGATACGGCCATGACGGGGATCGCCCGGTCGGCCGAAATGTTTATGGTGTCGACAAAGCAGTTCTACGACGCGCTGCGGGACGCCGAGACGCCGGAGGCGGAAAGCGTGGTTCGCGCCGACTGGGCCCGCACCATCCGCGCGGTCGACGAGGCGGTGATCCACGATTTCGGCACGGAGGCACTGCGCGTGCGCCTGATTGGCGACAAGGCCTTGACCGATCAGCCTCCGATGGGGGGCGCCAGCACGGCGATCGAGCTGCCCTTCGAACGCACGGCGTTGCGGCGCATGGTCGACGATGGGGCGGCAATGGTCCGCACCGAGGAAGACGGCATCCTGCGCATCGCCGTGCCCCTGAAGGCCGACATACATCCCGGCTGTGCCGCCTGCCACAACTTGGACATCGGCTCGCCGGCCGTTCTTGGGTCGCTCAATGCCTACGTGCCGCTGGCGGCGGCGCTGGGCACGGCCTGGCGGGAGTCGTTTCAGTCCGGGGCCGTGGTCTTCGCGGCCATGGTGCTGGCGGGCTTGGCCCTGTTTTTCGTGCTGTCTAAGGTGGTCGTGAACCCACTGGTGGCCATCACCGGCTGCATGCGCCGCGTGGCCGAGGGCGACAGCTCGATTGACATCCCGTATACCCACAAGAAGGACGAGATCGGCGCCATGGCGGGCGCCATAAAGGTCTTCAAGGACAATGCCCAAGAGGTGCAGCGACTGCAGTCGGAGCAGGCCACCGAACAGCGCCGTAGCGCCCGCCGCATTCAGGCCGAAATGCTGGCCCTGACCAATGCCCTCGACGAGGAGGTCAAGAGCGCCATCGCGCAAGTGCTGTCCGAGACGGCCGCCATGCACGAGGCCACCCTCGCCATGAACCGCAGCATGTCCGACATGGAGCAAGGCTCCACGGCCGCCGCCGCGGCCTCGCGCGACGCCTCGGGCAACGTCGATGCGGCCGCCGCCGCGTCCGAGCAGCTCTCCAACTCGATCGCCGAAATCGGCGGCCAGGTTGCCCAAGCGGCCGAGGTCGCCCGCCAGGCGGTGGAGGAAGCGGAATCCACCACCGCGCGGATCAATGGCTTGGCCGAGGCCGCCAATCAGATCGGCGAGGTGGTCAATCTGATCAGTGATATCGCCAAGCAGACGAACCTGCTGGCGCTCAACGCCACGATCGAGGCGGCACGGGCCGGCGAGGCCGGCAAGGGGTTTGCCGTTGTTGCAAACGAAGTCAAGACGCTCGCCAACCAGACCGCCAAGGCCACGGAGAATATCGCCGACCAGATCGGTGGCATGCAGTCCGCCACGCAGCGCGCCGTGGACGCCATTCACGGGATCACACGCGTGATCGAACAGTTGAACGAGATCTCGACAGCCATTTCGGCGGCGGTGGAACAGCAAACGGCGGCCACCGGCGAAATCAGCCACAATGTCCAGTTGGCCGCCCGCAGCACACAGGACTCCGCCGACAACATCGGGAGCGTCTCGACAAGCAGCGAAACCACCAGCGGGCATGCTCGGACCGTCCAGGCGTCGGTCGAGCAGGTGCGCACCGATGTGGAGACCATGAAAACCGCGCTGGAACGCATCATCCGCTCGACCACGTCGGCCGACCGCGAAAACAATCGGCTGCGCACCGTCAACGTGGCGGTCACCCTGGCCTTTTCGGGCGGGCTCACGGAACCCTGTCTGCTCCAGGACCTGTCGTTCGCCGGCGTCGGGACCCTGAACCGGGTGTTGAGCGACATGCGCGAGACCGCTTTTCAGGTCACGGTGCCGGACGTCGGAACCGTGCCGGGGCACATCGTCACCACCACCGATGTCTCGACCCACATCCGGTTGGACATTGATGAGAGCAAGGCGGCCGCGTTCCGCGCTTTTGTCGGCCGCCAAGGCGGCCGGACCCCGTAACGGCCGACACCCGAGATCCCCGGCCGCGCGTGGTGGCCGGGGAGTCGAGGCCGCCCGGGCTTCCTCACGGGCCACGTCTTGCTCGACGGCCTCTTGCGCGAGGCCTTCCGGCGACCGCCGCCGGAACGCGGCAACCCGCATCATACCGCCCGACGATCAGATTGACTCGTCCGACCTTTACGACGCCGAGCCGGCGTTGTTGAGTCTTTGTTTTTCTCGCCGCAGCGCCCCTTCGGGACGCGCGGCTCCGCCGCCCCGGCCGCCCAAAGGGCGGCCACCCTTAAACTGGCGCCGCAAAGCGGCGCCATGAGCGCCGGCGCAGTCGCCCCGGCCGGCCGTCGAATGAAGTCAGTTCATTCGACGGCCGGTATCAGGCGCGCGGACAGCATGTCGTCAAGGGGGATCGATGTCGGCATCGGCGACCGGTTCAAAGGTGGAACTACTCTTTCACCGTAACCACGGATAAAGGGCGTGTCGAAACTTTTGGCAGGGCAATCGGGTGAGCGCCCTGTTGACGGAATGCGAAACATCGTAGGGCGGGTTCGCGCCGAAGGCGCAACCCGCCGCATCACCGCCACGCGGCGGATTGCCCCGCTTCGCGGGTCGAATCCGCCCTACCGAGACAAAAGAGGGTGGGGCGTTCCGCTTTGCCACCACACCCTCTTTCCCCCGATTGCCCTGGGGCCGATCAGACGGTCGCCCATGCCTCACCCGCCCGACGCGCCCGCGACCCCCACGCCCAACCCGGCCAGCAGGGTGAAGAACGGCGGGCAGGTCTTGGAGACACAGCCGGGTTCCAGCAGTCGCACGCCCGCCCCGGCCACGCCCAGCACGGCCAGCGCCATGGCCACGCGGTGGTCGTCATGCGTTTCCATCACCCCGTGGGAAGGGCGCGCCGGGTGCACCGTCATGCCGTCCGTGCGCTCGTCCACCGGCACCCCCAGCGTCGACAGCGCCGCGCACATGACGCCGATGCGGTCGCTTTCGTGCTTGCGGATGTGGGCCACGTTGTGGATCGCCACCGGCCCGTCGGCGAAGGGCGCGATGGCCGCCAGCGTCAGGGTGGCGTCCGACAGCGGCCGCATGTCCACGTCCAGTCCGCCGGTCAGGCGCCCCTCCGGCGGTCCTTCCACCGTCACCGCCGCCGGCTCGCGCGTCACCCGGCATCCCATGCGCTCCAGGATGTCGATGAAGCGCAGGTCGGGCTGGCGCGTCGCCGTGCCCACGTTGGTCACCGTCACCCGCCCGCCGGTCACCGCCGCCAGCGCCAGGAAATAGGTCGCCGTCGAGGCGTCGGCCTCCAGCGCCACGTCCGCCGGGCGATAGCCGCCGGGCTCGACCCGCATTTCGGCGAGGTCGTCGTCGGCCTCCACGATGGCCCCGAAGGTCTCCATCATGTCCAGGGTCATGGCCACGTAGTCCTTCTGCACCACGTGGTCGGTGATGAGGACGTGAACGCCGTTCAGGGCCATCGGCCCGGCCATTAGCACGCCGCTGATGAACTGGCTGGAGACCGCGCCGGACATGCGCACCGGCCCGCCCAGCAGCGACACCCCCTCGATCTCCAGCGGCGGCGCGTCCTCGGTGCCGGGGCAGGTGATGTCCCCCCCCAACTGGCGCAGCGCCAGCAGCAGCGGCGCCAGCGGCCGTCCGCGCATCTGCCGGCTGGCATCCAGCGTGAACCGGCCCGGCCCGCCGGCCGCCAGCAGACCGGGCAGGAACCGCGCCGTGGTGCCGGCGGAGCCGATGTACAGCCGCGCCTCCGGGTGCGGACGGCGCCGGCCCAGGCCATCGATGATCGCGGTGGTGCCGTCCATCGTCACGGCGGCCCCCAGGCGGCGCAGGCTCTCGACGCACCAATAGCTGTCGTCGGAGCGCAGCAGGCCGGTCAGGGTCGAGCGCCCGTCGGCCATGGCGGCGCACAGCAGGGCGCGGTTGGTGTAGCTCTTGGAACCGGGCAGGGCGATGTCGGTGACGATGGGCGCGCGGTGTGGGGCGACGTCCACATGCGGCACGCCCACCAGCGCCGACCAGGGCGACAGCCCGGAGCCCTCCGCCTCGGCCCGATCCGCGTCAACGCCCGTGGTGGTGTCCGTCGCCGTCATCGTCTTCGTCCCGCGTTCGTGCAAACCGGCCGGAGAATGGCGGCATGGGGAGTCGCTGGCAAGGGACCCGTGGGGGCCGGGGCGTCTGATGCCGGCCGGCGATTGCCTCACGTCCCCCGGCTCGGGGGCACGGCGACGCCTTGGGGAGTCAGGACAGGCGGCCCCTTCATGACCATTGCCATCATCGATTGCGGCTCCGGCACCCTGCGCTCCGCCGCCAAGGCGGTCGAGCGCACGGCGCTGGACGGCCACCGCGCCCCGGAGGTCATGGGCTGCTTCCGATATTTGACGGATTCATTCCCGTTTTCGGACAATTTCCCGTGAATTCGGCCGTTCGACCAGAGCCGATCGTTCGAAACCGGACCCGTACATGCGGTCCGATTTCGAACGTGAGTCGGCTCGACAGTATTGACGTCACGCCGAATTGATCACGATGGGCCCGACTGCTGCCGGCGTGGGTTGGGATGACTGCGGTACGATCCCTGCCGTTCGAACATCCAGCCGGGGTACTCGGGCGGCAGCTTACTCGCCTCATCCAGCGTGGCGAGTTCGTCCGCCGTCAGGTTTAGGTCGCTAGCGCCGATGTTGTCCTGGAGTTGTTCGGTGCGCTTGGCGCCTACGATCACGGTGCTCACCACCGGTTGGTGCAACAGCCAGGCCAGCGCCACCTGGGCCACGCTGACGCCACGCGCCTCGGCGATGGGTTTCATGGCGTCGATGACGTCGAACGCGCGCTCGCGGTTGACCGGCGGGAAGTCGAAGGTGACCCGCCGCGCCGCGCCGTCCGACGCACCGTCCCGCGTGTACTTACCGCTCAGCAGGCCGCCGGCCAGCGGGCTCCAGACCATCAGGCCGACCTTCTCGTGGGTCAGCATGGGGACGATCTCGCGCTCCAGGTCGCGCCCGGCCACGGTGTAGTACGCCTGCAGCGAGGCAATCCGGGAAAACCCTTTCCGCTCGGCGATGCCCAGGGCCTTCATGATGTGCCACGCGGCCCAGTTGGAGACGCCGATGTAGCGCACATACCCCTGGCGCACGAGGATATCGAGCGCCTCCAGCGTCTCCTCGAACGGCGTCAGGGGGTCGAGGCCGTGGATCTGGTAAAGGTCGATGTGGTCGACCTGCAAGCGCTTCAGGCTCGCCTTGGCCTGATCCAGGATATGGCCGCGCGACGCCCCGGCGCCGTTCGGGCCGGGCCTGGCGCGGCCGAACACCTTGGTGGCGATCAGCACGTCGTCGCGGGGCACGCCGAGGTTTTTCAGGGCCTGTCCGGTGATCTGCTCCGACAGGCCCTCGGCGTAGACGTTGGCGGTGTCGATGACGTTGATGCCGGCGTCGAAAGCGGTGCGCACGATGGCGTCGGCCTCCTGCTGCTGCACGGTGCCGATCTGGCGCCACATGCCGTCGCTGCCGCCGAAGGTCATGGTGCCGAGGCAGAGTTCAGAGACCAACAGGCCTGTGTTTCCGAGTGTGTTGTATCGCAAGGGTCTCTCCCGTCGCTGTCGCGGAGTGATCGAAGGGGGGCCGGGGGGCCGCGCGCCCCGGTCCCCTTGACATAGGCCCAAGGCGCGCCGGCCGAGAGCCGGATGCTGGCGGATCCTTGCCCGACCCTCTCACCGGGGTCGGTTCGGGGGTCGTTTTCCCGGCTCGGATCGCTATCTTCGAGACGGAGACCCGAGGCGGGGACCCAAGGCGGAGACGGACCATGACAACACTGGAAACCCTGCGCGACCTGATCGACCGGCATTGCGGCGGGGGTCGGTGCGCCACCTCCCTGCCCCGGGTGGCGCTGATGCGTGCCGACCGGCCGACCGTGCGCCGGTGCGCACGGTCTACGAGCCGCTGTTCTGCGTCGTCGCCCAGGGCGGCAAACGGGTCCTGCTGGGCGACCGGGTGGTCGAATACCGGGCCGGCGCCTTCGTGGTCGTCTCGCTCGACCTGCCCGTGAGCACGGAGATCCACGACGCCGCGCCGGACGCCCCGTACCTGTCGGTCACCATGACATTGGACCGGGCGCTGCTGACGGAGATGCTGCTGGCCCTGCCGGACCCGGCCGAAGGACCGGCCACCGCGCCGCCCGGCATGGACGTCAGCACCGTGACGGACGACCTGCTCGATCCGGTGGTGCGTCTGATCCGCCTGCTCGATCACCCGGCCGACATCCCGGTGCTGGCGCCGCTGGTCGAACGCGAGATTCTGTATCGCCTGCTGCGCGGGGAGCAGGGCGCCATGCTGCGCCAGATCGCCCTCGCCGACAGCCATCTGGCCCGCATCGGCCGCGCCATTGCCTGGATCCGGGGCCACTACACCGAACCGCTGCGCATCGATGCCCTGGCCGCCACCGCCGGCATGAGCCCGTCGACCTTCCACCGCCATTTCAAGGCGGCCACGGCCATGAGCCCGTTGCAGTTCCACAAGCAGATCCGGTTGCAGGAGGCGCGCCGCCTGCTGGTCGCCCACCAGGGCGACGCCTCCCGGGTCGGCTTCACCGTGGGCTACGAAAGCGCCTCCCAGTTCAGCCGCGAGTACAGCCGGCTGTTCGGCGCCCCGCCGGCCCGTGACGCCGCCCTGCTGCGGGCGGCCGCCACCGGCGACGGACACCGGGCCGCGATGGGCGAAGGGAGCGCGTAAGACAACGGATCCATTCCCGTTTTCGGACAAGTGTCCGAAAACTGGCGTGCGCCAATCGTGCGTTACGTCAGCAGCGCCAGTGCCACGGCGCCCACCAGCAGCACGGCGAAGACGATGTTGATGGCCCGTCCCAGGCGCGGGTCGGCGAGCGTGCGCGACAGCGCGGATCCGATGTTCAGCCAAACAACGTCAACGAACAGGATCAGACCGGTGAGGGCGATGACCTTGACGGTTCCGTCGAGCACCACATTGCCCTCGATCACCGTGTTGCTGCCCAGGAGTGCCCCCAGCGCGGCGTAGGCCTTGGGGTTGGTCAGCGCGAGGAACAGGGCGCCCCGAACGGAGGGGCGGCCCGCTTGGCGCTCGCCCCGCGACAGCGGCGGCGCAGTGGCGATCCGCCACGCCAGATACAGGATGTACAGCGCGGCGGCGGTCGTGATGACCGGCAGCAGGTCGGGCGCCACGACCAGGGTGCCGCCCAGGCCGGAGGCCAGGATCACCATGACCAGCGCCGTCCCGCCGACGATGCCGGCCAGGTAGCCCAGGCTGGCCCGCACGCCGTAGGCCGAGCCCATGGCGGCGAGGCTCAGCGTGGCCGGGCCCGGACTGCCGACCAGCGGCAAGGCCGCGAACCAGAGGAGGACAAGCTCGTCGATCATGGGCGCGTTCCCAACACAGCATGACACCCGGAGAAGCATACAAGGTTCGCCGTCCGTGTCATGCCGGCCGAAACATCCATGATGGGGGCGGCCGCCGCCACAGCGGTCCGGGCAGGGGCTTTCTCCGTCGCCGCCATCCTGCTAAAAGCGGAGCCGTCACACGACAGGTGTCCCGCTCATGACCATTGCCATCATCGACTACGGCTCCGGCAACCTGCGCTCCGCCGCCAAGGCGTTCGAGCGCGCGGCGCTGGAATGCCAGCTTGACCAGACGATTCTGGTGACCGACGACGCGGACGCGGTGGCGCGCGCCGACCGCATCGTGCTGCCCGGGGTGGGGGCCTTCGCCGACTGCCGGCGCGGGCTGGCCGCCGTGGACGGCATGATCGACGCCTTGACCGAGGCCGTTCTCAACAAGGGCCGGCCCTTCCTGGGGATCTGCGTCGGCATGCAGTTGATGGCCCGGGAGGGTCACGAGCACGGCACCACGCCCGGTCTGGGCTGGATCGACGGCACGGTGGAGGCCATCCGGCCCGCCGATTCGGCGCTGAAGGTGCCGCACATGGGCTGGAACGACCTGGTCCTGGGCGATGCCGCGCATCCGGTCCTGGAGGGCCTGCGCTCCGGGGACCACGCCTATTTCGTCCATTCCTATCATCTGGAGGTGGACGATCCGAAGCAGGTGCTGGTCACCGTGGACTACGGCGGCCTGGTGACGGCCATGGTCGGCCGCGACACCATGGTCGGTACCCAGTTTCACCCGGAAAAGAGTCAGGCCACCGGCCTGCGCCTCATCACCAACTTCCTGCGCTGGACACCCTGAGCCGATGATCCTGTTTCCCGCCATCGATCTGAAGGACGGTCAATGCGTGCGCCTGCTGAAGGGCGACATGGCGAAGGCCACCGTGTTCAGCGACAGCCCGGGCGCCCAGGCCAAACTGTTCGTGGACGCCGGCAGTCGCTGGCTGCACGTGGTGGACCTGAACGGCGCGTTTTCCGGACACCCGGTCAACGAGGCCGCCGTGGAGTCGATCTTGACCGCCGCCGGAGAGGTGCCGGTGCAGTTGGGCGGGGGGATCCGCGATCTCCAGACGGTCGAGTTCTGGCTGGAAAAGGGCGTCGCCCGGGTGATCCTGGGCACGGTGGCCCTGCGCGATCCCGACTTGGTGCGCAAGGCCTGTCACGAGTTTCCCGGCCGCGTCGCGGTGGGCATTGACGCCCGCGACGGCATGGTCGCCGTGGAGGGCTGGGCCGAGACCTCGAAGGTCACCGCGCTGGACCTCGCCCTGCGGTTCGAGGACGCGGGCGTGGACGCCATCATCCACACCGACATCGAGCGTGACGGCGCCATGGGGGGCCCCAACCTGGACGCCACGGCCAATCTGGCCGAGCGGTTGACCACGCCGGTCATTCTGTCGGGCGGCATTTCCTCGCTGGACGACGTGCGCGCCGTGGCCCGCCGGCGCGCCAGCGGCATCATCGGCGTCATCAGCGGCCGCGCGCTGTACGACGGGCGGCTCGATCCGCGCGCGGCGCTGGCGGTGCTGGCCGGGGAGGAGGACGCCACGCCATGATGAAGATGCGCATCATCCCCTGCCTGGACGTCAAGGACGGCCGCGTGGTCAAGGGCGTCAACTTCGTCGGTCTGCGCGATGCCGGCGATCCGGTGGAGCAGGCCACAATCTACGACGCCGCTGGCGCGGACGAGTTGTGCTTCCTCGACATCACCGCGAGCAGCGACAACCGCGAGACTCTGTACGACGTGGTCGCCCGCACCGCCGAGCGCTGCTTCATGCCGCTGACCGTCGGCGGCGGCGTGCGCACGGTGGAGGATGTGCGCCGGCTGTTGCTGGCCGGGGCCGACAAGGTCTCGATCAACACGGCGGCCGTGAAGACCCCCGAATTCGTGCGCGAGGCGGCCGAGAAGTTCGGCACCCAGTGCATCGTCGTGGCCATCGACGCCAAGCGGGTCAGTGACGACCGCTTCGAGATCTTCACCCACGGCGGCCGCACGCCCACCGGCATCGAGGCCATCGGCTGGGCAAAGCACATGGTGGAGCTGGGCGCCGGCGAGATCCTGTTGACCAGCATGGACCGCGACGGCACGCGGCAAGGCTTCGACATTCCGCTGACCCGGGCCATCGCCGACGCCGTCACGGTCCCGGTGATCGCCTCAGGCGGAGTGGGGACGCTCGATCATCTGGTGGAGGGCATCCGCGACGGCCACGCCACGGCGGTTCTGGCGGCCTCCATCTTCCACTTCGGCGAACACACCATCGGCGAGGCCAAGGCCCACATGCGCGCCGCCGGCATCGCGGTGCGGGAGGATGCCAGTGACAGCCCCCGAACCTGAGGCGCTCGACGCGCGCGTACTCGACCATCTCAACCGCGTGGTCGAAAGCCGTAAGGGGGCCGATCCCGACACGTCCTACACCGCCAAGCTGTTCGCCAAGGGCCCCAACAAGATCGCCCAGAAGGTCGGCGAGGAGGCTACCGAGGTCATCATCGCCGCGCTGGCCGAGGGACCCGACAAGGTGGTCAGCGAAAGCGCTGATCTGCTCTATCACCTCAGCGTGTTGTGGGCGCAGACGGGGGTGGCGCCGGAGCAGGTGTGGGCCGAACTGGCGCGCCGCTTCGGCACCTCCGGGCTGGAAGAAAAGGCTGGCCGGGCGCCGGGCGCTTGATCCCACGTTCGCGCCACGCCCTCACGGCCCGAGCCGCTCCGTCAGCGCCGCCGCGTGATGGGCGACGTGCTCGGCCATGAACGTCGCGATGAAGTAGTAGCTGTGGTCGTACCCCGGCTGCAGGCGTAGCGTCACCGACACGCCGCTGTGTCCGGCGACGTCGGCGAACACCTCCGGCGTGAGCTGCGTGTCCAGAAAGGTATCGGCCTCACCCTGGTCGATCAGGATCGGAGTCCGCCAGCCCGACTCCGGCACCAGGGCCGTGGCGTCATAGGCCGCCCACGCGGCGCGGTCCGGGCCGAGATAGCCGGTGAAGGCCTTCTCCCCCCACGGCACCCGCGACGGCGCGACGATGGGCGCGAAGGCCGACACAGACCGATAACGATCCGGGTTTCTTAGGGCCAGCACAAGAGCCCCGTGCCCGCCCATGGAATGGCCGAAGATGCTCTGTCGTGCCGGGTCCATGGGGAACTGCGCGGCCACCAGGGCCGGCAGTTCGTGCAGCAGGTAGCTGTACATGCGGTAGTGCGCTGACCACGGCGCCTCGGTGGCGTCGACGTAGAAGCCCGCCCCGCTGCCGAAGTCGTAGTCGTCGTGCTCGCCCGGCAGGTCGAGCCCGCGCGGGCTGGTGTCCGGCGCCACCAGCATCAGGCCGTGCTCGGCGGCGTAGCGCTGCGCGCCGGCCTTGGTGATGAAGTTTTCCTCCGTGCAGGTCAGGCCCGACAGCCACCACAGCACCGGCACCGGCCCCGCTTCAGCCTGCGGCGGACGGTAGACGGCGAAGCGCATGGGGGTTTTCGTCTCGGCGGAGTCGTGGCGGTAGACGCCCTGGACACCGCCGAAACACTTCTGTTCAGAGATCGTTTCCAACGTCATGGGTTTGTTGCTCGGCTTCAGAGCAAATCCCGAGCGATCCGGAAGGGATCGCGACGACGATTTGCTGAACTGCGAAAGGGGTCGAGCGCGTTGCCTGAGTCAGAACTCACGCAACGCGCTCTAGAACCGGATTACGGTGCGGATGGAGGTGCCCTCGTGCATCATCTCGAAGGCCTCATTGATGCGCTCCAGCGGCAGCACGTGGGTGATCATGGGGTCGATCTCGATCTTCCCCTTCATGTACCACTCGACGATCTTCGGCACGTCGGTGCGGCCCCTGGCGCCGCCGAAGGCCGTGCCCTGCCACTTGCGACCGGTGACGAGCTGGAACGGCCGCGTGGAAATCTCCTCGCCCGCGCCGGCCACGCCGACGATGGTCGAAACGCCCCAGCCCTTGTGGCAGCACTCCAGGGCGGCGCGCATCACGTCCACCTTGCCGATGCATTCGAAGCTGTAGTCGGCGCCGCCGCCGGTCAGTTCGACGAGGTGAGCGACCAGATCGCCCTCGATCTCCTTCGGGTTGACGAAATGGGTCATGCCGAAGGATTCGGCGATGCCCTTGCGGGCGGGGTTGATGTCCACGCCGACGATCATGCCGGCGCCCACCAAGCGCGCGCCCTGGATCACGTTCAGGCCGATGCCGCCGAGGCCGAAGACCACCACGTTCGCACCCGGTTCCACGTGGGCGGTGTTGATGACCGCGCCAACCCCCGTCGTCACGCCGCAGCCGACGTAGCATACTTTCTCGAACGGCGCGTCCTCGTGGATCTTCGCCACCGCGATCTCCGGCAGCACGGTGTGATTGGCGAAGGTCGAGCAACCCATGTAGTGGTGCAGCATGCGGCCGTTCAGCGAGAACCGGCTGGTGCCGTCGGGCATCAGGCCCTGGCCCTGGGTGGCGCGGATGGCCTGACACAGGTTGGTCTTGCCGCTGAGGCAGTATTCGCACTGGCGGCATTCGGGCGTGTACAGCGGGATGACGTGGTCGCCCGGTTGCACCGAGGTCACGCCGTCGCCGACCTCCAGTACCACGCCGGCGCCCTCGTGGCCGAGAATGGTGGGGAACAGGCCCTCCGGATCGGCCCCGGAGAGCGTGTAGGCGTCGGTGTGGCAGACCCCGGTGGCCTTGATCTCGACCAGCACCTCGCCGGCCTTCGGTCCCTCCAGGTCCACCTCCTCAATGACCAGCGGCTGGCCAGCCTGCATCGCCACGGCGGCGCGTGTCTTCATGGGTCCGATCCTCCCTGTGAGTTCCCGATGTTTTCACTCGGGTTTCCAGGGATCATGACCCGAACCCGTCGCCCGGGGCAACCGTCCGTCGCGCGGACAGGCAGGAAATCTCGACGGTCGCCCCGCGAACAGGGTGGCGGGCGGCGACCGACTAAACCGGCCGGTCGAGCAGGCCGTGCGCCTCCAGGATCGCCCGAACCGGCGCGAGTTGCTCCGCATAGCGCCGCCAGCGGCCGACCGAGCCGGTGAACACCGGCTGGCGTACCTGCCACTTGCTGGCGGTGTAGACCGACCGTTCGGTTTCGTGGAAGCGCAGCACGGCCTCGTCCCAGGGCAGGCCGAGAAAATCGATCAGCCGCCGCCCCTCGCCCTCCAGGTCGTTGACCAGGGCCTCGTAATCGACGGTCATCGTCCAGGCCGGCAGCACCAGACGCCAATGCGCCATGATGCGGTCGTGCTGGACCAGGGCCTGGGCGATGCTCTCCAGCCCGTTGGCGTAGGGCACGCCGTCGGCGAAGTTCTGCTGGAACAGCGAGACGGCAGTGTCCAGCGGATCGCGGCGACAGACGATGATGCGCGCCTTGGGGAACGTCAGGGCGATCAGGCCCAGCCGCATGGCGTTGTCCGGCAGCTTGTCGCTGACCCGAAGCGCACCCGGCTTGCCGGCGCGATGGGCGGCGATGTCCAGCGTGTCCAGAACCCGCCCGGCGGCGTCCGCGACGGCCTCCCGGCTCAGGTCGGGCACGGCGTCCGGATAGTCGGGCAGGCCGGCCTGCAGCGCCGGCCACACGCCGAGCTCGCCGGCCCCGACGACGTCGGGGTGACTGGCGATCATCTGCTCGACCAGAGAGGTTCCGGAACGCGGCATGCCGACGATGAACACGGGCCGTTCGCTGTCGTGGCCCAAGGGGGCGAGCGACTCGAACAGGTCCGGTGTGAAGACCGCGCAAGAGCGTTCGATCAGGGCGTCACGCCGCAGGATGTCATCGGGCCGCCCCCGGCGTTGCAGGGTGTTGGCCTCCGACAGGGCGGCGAACACCTCATCCGGGGCGCCACCGCTGTCATCCAGAGCCTTGGCAAGCGCGAACAGCGCCTCTGCGCGGGTGCCCGGGTCGCCCGCCGACTCCGCCACGCGGCGCAGGGCGTCGAGCGCCGGATCGCCCGACGATACGGTGCCGGACTTCACCAGGCCGCGCAGGGCGATCACATTGCCGGGGTCGCGCTCCAGTGCCTCCCGGTAGGCTGCCCGCGCCGCCTCGAACCGGCCCTGGCGTTGCAAGGCGTCGCCCAGGGTTAGGCAGACACCGGGATGATCGGGCGCGCTCTCCCGCAGTGGAAGCAGCAGGGCCTCGGCCTCATCGGCGCGCTGGTCGCCGATCAGCATCCCGGCGAGGGTGATGATCCGCTCGGCGTGGCCGGGACCGGGCCGGGACAGGTCCACCGCCGCGCGTTGGGCGGCCATGGCCTCGTCCGCCCGGCCGAGCGCCGACAGCGCCAGAGCGAGGTCGTTGTGAAGGCCGGCGTCCTCACGCGCCCGCTCCCGCGCCGCCTCCAGGACCGGCAGGGCCTCGCCGGCACGGCCGAGCCGCAGCAGGGCGCGGCCGCGCAGGGCCAGCGCCTCGGCATGGTCCGCTGCCCCATCGAGAACGGCGCGGGCTTCCTCAAGGGCGCGCGCGGGGTCACCGGTGTCCAGCAGCGCCTTGCCGTGGGCGAGGCGGGCGCGCGGCTCGGCGGGCGCCCGGCGGGCCGCGTCGGCGAACGCCGCCAGCGCCTCGCGGCGACGGCCCAGACTCCACAGGGCGCTGCCGGCGTTGAGTGCATGGTCGATCACGGCTGGCTCGACGCTGGCGGCTTGTGCGAACAGCTTGGCCGCCGGTTCCAGGTGCCCGGCGCGCGCGGCGACCACGCCCAGGCCCCCCAGCGCCAGCCCGCACCGCCCGTCGAGGCCCAGGGCCTGCCGAAAGCGGCCCTCGGCGCCCCGCGCGTCGCCCTTGGCCAGCAGCCGGTGCCCCTCCGCCGCCAGTCGACCGGCCTGGGCGGGGTCGGCGGGCTGAGGTGCTCCGGCGCGCGGCACCATGTGCGACAGCGTGCCCCGGACGGTCGTCGTCGCGCGGGGGGCCGTGGCCTGTTGGCGAGGACCGGGCTTTGGGACTTTCCCGGGTTTTCTGGATTTCCTGCTCATGGGTGTTTCGCCGGCAGTGTCTCGGAACGGGGTCGCCGCAGGATAGCGGCCATGCCGGTGAATACCAGAGGGTGAAATCCGCCGTGAGTGTATTCCGGCGCCATCCGGCTTTCACCATCGCGGGAGCGACCAGCGCGACGGCCGTATTTCTACTCCGCGGAAACCCCGAACGTTTCCAGGATTTCCGTAGCCGCCAGAGTGACGGTCAGGGAGCCGTCGTCGACGCCCTTCAGCAGGTCGGGCAGGCGGCCCTTGACCTCGGGGTGGTCGCGCACGGCGTCCAGCACGCGGTCCTCGACCATCGACCACATCCAGTTGACGCGCTGGCGGCGGCGCTTCTCGGCGATCTCGCCGGTCGCGGACAGCGTGCTCCAGTGTTCCTCGACCTTCTGCCACAGCGTATCCAGGCCCTTTCCGGACAGGCCGGAGCAGGTGACCACCGGCACCATCCAGTTGGGGCTGGGCGGCTGAAGGATATGGACCGCATTCTTGTACTGATGCACCGCCTGATGCGCGGCCTGAACGCCCAGGCTGTCCACCTTGTTGACGGCGATCAGGTCGGCGAGTTCCAGCACCCCCTTCTTGATGCCCTGCAACTCGTCGCCGGCTCCGGCCAGCATCAGCACCAGGAAGAAGTCCACCATGTCGGCGACCACGGTCTCGTTCTGGCCGGCGCCGACGGTCTCCACCAGGATGACGTCGAAGCCGGCGGCCTCGCACACCACCATGGTCTCGCGGGTCGCCCGGTTGACGCCGCCCAGGCGCCCGCCAGACGGCGACGGCCGGATGAAGGCATTGGGGTCGGTGGCCAGCGCCTCCATGCGGGTCTTGTCGCCCAGGATGGAACCGCCGGAGCGTGTCGACGACGGGTCCACGGCCAGCACCGCGACCTTGTGGCCCTTCGCCGTCAGCATGCGCCCCAGCGATTCGATGAAGGTGGACTTGCCCACCCCGGGTACGCCGGTGATGCCGACGCGGTGGGCCTTGCCGCTCAACGGCAGCAGTTCCAGCAGCATTGCCTGGGCCAGATCGCGATGTCGCCGCGCCCGGCTTTCCACCAGGGTGATGGCCTGACCCAGGGCGGCGCGGTCACCGGAGCGCACGCCGGTCACATAGTCCTCAACGGTCAGTTCGGCACGGGTCATGGGGCGGCTCTGGGCTGAGGGAGGCGAGGGACGCGGATGGGCGGCGGGGACGGCGCGACCGCCGAACCCCACTGAACCCGGTTCGCGTCGCCGGTTCAACCCCCGGGATGGCCGCTGCACCGCAGCGAGCCGCGCGCATCGGCGGCCAAGCCGGATCGGTTCGGACGCCGCCCTGGCGCGCCACGGCGTGGTCTCGCCGGGTTTTCCCGGTCGGCGCTGTCGGCTTCGGAGCAATCGATATCAATTTTATTTAAGATGCCACAAAAATACCTTGCAAGTGTGTGGTCGAGGTCACAGTCGTGTTCAAGACTAAAATCCTGGCCGTCTGGTCAGGTTCTGCGGAAGGGGTCACAGTGGTAAGGTCGAAGGACTGAGACAATGGGGTCATGGAGGGCGCCATGTTCATCCAGAATGAAATCACCCGCTATATATACATCGTCTACATAGTCATGGCCGGTGTATCGCTTTATGCCGGGTTCTGATGCCGCCCGACGAACAGGTCGGCCCTTTTTGGAGGGTGGCTGGCGCAAGTGCCCCGGTGTCGCGCGCCTCGAAGGGGTGCCGCGGCGATAAGAAATGACGAAGACTCATCGCCATCGCTGCACCGCAGTGATCCTGATCGAGACGAGTCAACGCTATCGACGGCTCGACAGAATCGGCGGATCGTCGCTGCGGTCGGGATCCGCCGTGCCCTCCGCCGCTTCCAGGGCGGCGAGGTGCCGGTTGCCCAGGACAATGACCGGGCCGAGGGCGACGAAGAACACCGTCTGCGTCATCCACGTCACCCAGTGCGGCAGGACGCCGACGACGGACAGGGTGACCAGCACCATCATCAGCGCCAGCAGCAACCACATCGCCAACGCCGCGTGGACCATGAACCGGCGCGGCGGCCCCGGCCGGGCGTTGTGGATCGACGCCCAGGTGCCGAGCGCGCCGCCCAGTGTGCCGATGATCGCCCCGGCGATGCCGCCGATCCATCCCTACTCCGCGCCCGTCAACCGGACAGCCTTACACGCACGCGCTGGCGATGGCCTGGAAGTCGGCGGCCTTCAGGCTGGCGCCGCCGACCAGGGCGCCGTCCACATCGTCGATGGCCATCAGTTCGGCCGCGTTGCCCGGCTTGACCGACCCCCCGTAGAGAATCAGCAGGGCCTCGGCGGTGGCGCCCATGCGCTCGCGGGCGTCGGCGCGGATGCGCTGGTGAATCTCCGCCACGTCCTCGGTGGTCGGCGTGCGCCCGGTGCCGATGGCCCAGACCGGTTCGTAGGCAATGACGACGTTGGTGCCGGTCGCGCCGTCGGGCAGCGAGCCATTGAACTGGCGCGACACGACGGCGAGGGCCTGCCCGGCGTCGCGCTCGGACTCGGTCTCGCCGATGCAGATGATGGGCACCAGACCGGCGGCCATGGCGGCCGTGGCCTTGGCGCGGACCTGCTCGTCGGTTTCGTGGTGATCGGTGCGCCGCTCCGAGTGGCCGACGATCACATGGCTGGCGCCTAGGTCCTTGAGCATCCAGGCGCTGACGTCGCCGGTGTGCGCGCCCTTGTCGGCGGCGTGGCAGTCCTGCCCGCCGACGCCCAGCGACGTTCCGGCGATCGTGTCGGCCACCGGCGCCACCAGCGTGGCCGGCGGACAGACCAGCATGTCGACATGGTCGCGCACGGCGGTGCCGTCGGCGTCCAGCCAGGCGGCCAGGGATCGGGCCAGATCCAGGCCGTCGGCGCGCAGACCGTTCATCTTCCAGTTGCCGGCGATCAGTTGCCGTCGGACGTGCATGGTATCCCCCTGCGGTGGTTGCGGTGAGTGGGCGTCTGTCTATCACGCTGGACCAGGAATTTGAACGTCGCCGTTGGGGATGGGATGGCGCCCCAGGGCGGGTCTGCTTGATCGTCGGCCTGGTTTCAGAATCCCCTGACGAGCACCGTGGGCAGCCATGTGGCCAAGGACGGGAAGGCGATCAGCAGCCCCATGACCAGAATCTGACACACAATGAACGGCAGCACGCCGGCATACATCTGCCGTGTCGTCATGTCCGGGGGCGCGATGCCCTTCAGGTAGAAGATCGAGGGCGCCATCGGCGGCGTCAGGTATGACGTCTGCAGGATCACGAACGTCAGCATGGCGAACCAGATGGGATCGACGCCGTGGCTGTCCAGCAGGGGCACGAAGATCGGCAAGCAGATCAGCAGCACCGACACCCATTCCAGGATAAATCCGGCCACGAAGACGATCAGCAGCAACAGGAGGACGAGGCCCTGGGCGTCCAGGGCGGCGGCCTCGACGAGGCCGCGCACCACCGTGTTGCCGCCCAGGCCCCGGAAGATCGAGCTGAACATCGATCCGGCCACCACGATCAGCAGGATCATGCTGGTCAGGCGGACAGTGCGCTGGAAGGCGTCCCACACCATGCTTGCGGACAATCGCCGATACAACGCGGCCAGCAGCAGGGCGCCCAGGGCGCCGACCGAGGCGGCTTCCGTCGGCGTGGCGACGCCGGCCAGGATGGTCCCCAGGACGGCGACGATCAGCCCCGTGGCCGGCAGCAGTCCCACCGCCGTCAGGCCCAGCTTGCGGCCCAACGGCATGTCCTGGTCCGTGGTGTCGGTGTCGAGCCGTGAGGGCGGACTGACGAGGCCGCGCGCGGCGATGTACAGCAGGAACAGGCCGACCATCAGCGCCCCGGGCAGGATGGCGGCGGCGAACAGCTTGCCCACCGACTGGTTGGCGACCGAGGCGTAGACGATCAGCACCAGGGACGGCGGAATCATGGTGCCCAGCGAGCCGCCGGCGCACACCGTGCCGGCGATCAGGTCGTTGCGGTAGCCCACGCGCTGCATGGCCGGGATGGCCATCAGGCCGATCATGACCTCGACCGCGCCGACAATGCCGGTGGTTGCGGCGATCAGGGTGGCCATGGACATGGTGGTCAGGGCCAATCCGTTGGGCAGGCGCCCGACCCAGAGTTGCAGCACTCGGAACAATCGCTCGGCGATGCCGGAGCGCTCCAGCAGGCAGCCCATGAGGATGAACGGTGGCACGGCGGTCAGCAGGAACTGCGACGCCGTGGTCTGCACCACGTTGAACAGCTGGATGCCGACGCGGTGGTCGTACAGCACCCAGCCGAACAGGACGCCGACCACGATCAGCGTGAAGGAGACCGGCATTCCCAGCAGCAGCAGCGCGACGGCAGCCGGAAACATCAGCACGGCGAGGACTTCGGTCTCCACGGGCGGTCGGCTCCGGCTGGGCGGTCAGGACGCGGACGGTCGGGTCGGGTCGGGCGGATCCGCGATTCCGGCAAGGCGCAGGCCGTTGCGCACGCCCTCCGCCACCACCTGAA
This sequence comes from Rhodospira trueperi, assembly GCF_900101965.1. GTDB lineage: Bacteria > Pseudomonadota > Alphaproteobacteria > Rhodospirillales > Rhodospirillaceae > Rhodospira > Rhodospira trueperi. Next base: position 173,699 of record NZ_FNAP01000004.1, read on the forward strand.
TCAGCAGGCCCAGCAGGCCCACGGCCAGCGCGGTCAGAAACGGCCAGATCAGGGGTTCCCAGGCGCTGGCCGTCTCGACCGAGCCGCGCTCCCAGGCCCGCCACGCCTTGACGATGGCGTAGTACGTGCCGAGCCCGAGAACGGGCGCGAACACGCCCAACAGAAACACCGCCTGCACCCCGTGGCGCGCGCGCGCCGGCAGCATCTGCCACACCACGTCGATGCGCACGTGGCCGTCGTTGCGCAGGGTGTGCCCGGCCGCCAGCAGGAACACGCTGCCGTTCAGCATGGTGCTGACGTCGTTCGACCAGATCGTCGGCGCGTTGAACACGTACCGCGCCACGATCTCATACAGCGTGGCGCCGATCATGACTGCCATCAGCCCGACCGCCAGGGCCGCCGTCGCGTCCGACAGGCGGTCCACGCCGCGCAGGAGTCTATGAATCGTCTGGCTCACGCCTTGTCTTTTCCACTTCATCCTTCGTCATGGCGAGCCCGCGTCATGTGACGCGGGCGAAGCAATCCAGGGCAGGGAGCGCAACGTTTCGCCCTGGATTGCTTCGTCGCTACGCTCCTCGCAATGACGGGCCTGCTTTGCGTCTTGTCACGGCCGGTGGTCGATCACCAGGTACTTGCTGTTCGCGCGCCAATGGTCCTGGAAGCTGAACACGGACTCGGCCAGACGCATCGGCAGATCATCACCGCTGGCCGCCGCCTCCTCGGCCAGACGCATGGCCCAGGCGCGTGACTTCTCCTGCGCGTCCTCCATGAACGCCTCGTCCAGGCGGACGAATTCATTCCCGCCGGCCTGCAACTCTTCCATGGTCTCCAGGTCGCGGGTGATCATGGCGTTCAGGCTGCGATAGGTGGTCAGTTCCGCCGCCAGTTCCATCTTGCGTTGGATGTCCTCGGGCAGGCTGTCCCAGGTTTCGGTCAGCATGACGGTTTCGAACGCCCAGGACGGCGCCTGGATGCCGGGATAGATGATGTACTTGGCCACTTCGTGGAAGCCGATCTTGGCGTTCTCCGAAGGGATGGAGTATTCGGCCATGTCGATGCCGCCTTTCTCCAGCATCCCATAGATCTCGGAGCCGGCGACGACGGTCGGTGAGGCACCGTAGTTTTCCTCGACGATGGCTGCCCAGTTGCCCAGGGTGCGGAACTTCTTGCCTTCCAGGTCGTCGGCATTGCGGATCGGTTCGTTGGCGTGGGCGAAGAACTCCGACGGGCCGAGCGAGGTGACCAGGGCATGCATGCCCATCTTCTCCCGGCGGTGTTCCTGCCAGAGCTCCAGGCCGCCGCCCTCGTACAGCCATGGCAGATAGCTGTCCACGCCCAACCCGGTCGGGAACGAGGCCACCATGGCGTTCACCAGATCCGACGTGCCCAGGAAGATGGGCGTGGTCTGCGCCATGTCGATCAGGCCGTCGGAGACCGCGTCATGCAGCTTCAGCACGCTGCCGACGGTGCCGGCCGGCAGGATCTCGATGGCCACGCGACCGTCGGTCAGGTCGGCCACCAGATCGGCGAAAGGCTTCGCCATGTCCTGGTAGTAGATGCTGTTCTCGCTGGAGATGATGGCCATGCGGAACTCGAAATCCGCCGCCTGCGCCGGCAAGGCCGCCGCTCCCATCGCCAGGGCTCCGGCGACCAGCGCCGGGCGGGTCCACTCCATCATCCGCTGCGTCATGACGTCGTCTCCGTTTCGGTTTTGCGTTGGGGCGACCTGGGTCCGCTAGTCGGCGGGGTTGGCTGACGATTCTTCCAGACCGCGTATCGTGTCCAGCAGGGAGCGACCAGCCGTTTCGATGTCCGCCTCCACGGCGCGGGCGAATCGTTCGGTGTCCCCGTTTTCCAGACCTTCGATAATGTTGATGTGGTTGCGGATGCCGATGTCGGCGCGGCCGTAGTCCGGATAAAGATAGTGCAGGTAGGAGCCGGTCTTCAGCCAGCAGGTTTCGATCATGCGGGTCAGGGTGGGCATCTCCGCCAGCCGGTAGATCTCGAAATGAAAGTGCCAGTTCAGTTCGATGACGTCGCGGAAGTTTCTGGTGTTATAGGCCTCGACCAGGCGATCATTGATCGCCCGGATGCGTTTGGCGGCGACGCTGTCCAGCTTCGGCGCCGCCTCGCGCGCCGCCGCGCCCTCCAGGGCAATGCGGATGACCAAAAGCTCCCGCACCTTCTGGGCGTCCATCACCGGAACCGAGACCGTCCCGTTGGGTCCCAGTTCCAGCGTTCCCTCTGAGACCAGACTGTAAAGGGCCTCGCGGGCCGGTGTCAGGCTGATGTCGAGCGAGCGCGAGACCGAGCGGATCGTCAGCTTGGCGCCGGGTTCGAAGCGGCCCGCCATGATGGCGACTCTCAACTGTTCCCGGGCGCGTTCCGCCAGGGTGCCAGGCCGGTCCACGGGGTTCAGGCGCAAGTCAATGTCGTTCACGAGGCTTCACTCCAACCAACCCATCGGCAAAGACAGCGCGAAACAAGCTCAAAAAAAGTACCGTTGCGCTTTTATCTGGCGGTGTCCTCGACTGTGGCGGGTTTCGCGGCGGTCCGTCAAGCCATTGATCCGCTTGGGGAACGGTCAGGGCTTGCTTGGCCCGCCTGCCCGATGGCGCAGAACGATCCCGTTGGCGTCCCACCACGGGATTCGCAGGTCCAGCCACGCGGCCATGCGTCCGCAGAAGATCGTGAGGTCCGCAAGCGTTTCGCCGACCGGTGAGTCGTCCGTCCGGGTCAGGGCCTCGCGACCGGCCCGGAGAACCTCGCCCGATTCGTGTAGATGGCAATAGCCGACGATCCGGTCCAGGGTCAGGTCAAGTGTTTCACAGGCGATGGTCGCCCGGGTTCGGTCGTCGTGGCCGGTCGCGTTGCGCCACAGGCGCCACATCAGTTCCTGGGTGCGTCGGAACTCGCCCTCGGCTGTGACCAGGGGGCCGAACGGGATGTTAAGGCCGTCGCGGCGCATCAAGGCCTCGACCTCGGCGGGTTCTCCGGCCCAGACCCTGCGGCGCCCCTCGCGCAGCCGCCCCAGCGGTCCGCTGTCGGCGACCGGTGAGGCGCCGGCCGGAGCCGCCGCCTCGTCCTGCCCGGAGAGGAACAGGCGCGCGGAGAAGGTCCGCCGGCCATGCTCGCGCCGCTGAACATCCGCCAGATCGCGCAGCCACCCCACGTCGCCGACGATGTGGCCCAGCAGGTTGACCGAAGCGGTCTCGGCCTGAAGGGCATCGTAGGTGAGTTCCATGTACTGGCGATCCGGGTAGTACAGGAAGGCCCCGGGCGGCAGGGAATGGATGTCGGCGCCCTGCTCCAGCGGTTCCAGAATCGGGGTCGGCCAGTAGATGTGGCAGCCGGCGATCTTGGCGCAGTGAAGGGTGATGTCGGCCGGCAGCCAAGCCTTCAGCGCGGCCAGGGTGCGCGGCGCGGCCTCGTCGGTCAGCGTCACCGCATGATCGGTGCCCTCGCACCGAAAGATGAGCTGGTCGGGCATGGCCGTCACCGGTTGGTGTTGGAGGGCTGGATGAAGCCGTTGGCGATCCAGCCGCCGTCCACCGGAAGAATGGTGCCGGTGGTCATGCCTGCGTCCGGGCTGGCCAGGAAGGCACAGGCCGCCGCCACCTCTTCCACCGTCGCCATGCGCCCCAGGGGTGTTCGGGCCTCCACGCCGGCCTGATTGTACAGGCCGCGCGCGATCAGATCGCGGATCATCGGAGTCATGACACCGGTGGGCGCGACCACGTTGACGCGCACACCGCGCGGCCCGAGTTCCACGGCCAGCGCGCGGGCCAGATTGTGGACGGCGCCCTTGGAGGCGCAGTAGGCGGAGCGGTCCGGGGCGCCGCCCTCGCCGTAGACCGAGCCGAGCAGAACCGCCCAGCCCCCGAGGTCGGGCATGGCCTCGACCGCCGCGCGCACCGAAAGCCAAGTGCCCGTGACGTTGATGTCCATGATCTCGCGGAACTGCTCGGGGGTGAGCGTTGCGATGGGAGCGATGCGGGTGATCCCGGCGGCGGTCACGACGCCGTCGATACCGCCGAAGGCCTCTGTCATGACCCGGGTTGCGCGCTCCAGGTCGGCGGAGTCGCGGACATCCCCGGTCACCGCCACGACGGAGTCCGCCGGCGCATTCAACGCGCGCCGGGCCTCTTCCATGCCGCCGCGCCCGAACAGGCACACCCGCGCGCCGTCGGCCAGGAAACGCCGCGCGATGGCGTGGCCCAGTCCCTGCCGCGCGCCCGTGATGAGGACCCGTTGCGTCGTCAGATCAGGCACATCCTGCCTCATGCCGATTACGGAACACCACCCCTGTCTGCCATCCGATTCCCCGATCCGGCGCACACGATCATATCACGAATGATCTGGGTCACGGTATCCGGAACCTCCAGGTGCGGCAGATGACCGACGGCGGGCAGCAGATGAAGGGCGACGCGGCCCGGTGCGGCCAGGGCGTGACGCCATGGCACCAGTTCGTCGGCGCGGCCCCAGACCAGGCGGATCGGCATGGTCACGCGGCGCAGAAGGGGCGTGACGTTGATCGACTGGGTCCCGTCCGGAAACAGGGATGCGGCCAGGGCCCGCTGCGAGGCCCGCAGATCCGGGTCCTCGCGCGCGACCATGGCGGCGCGGGCGTAGGCGTCGCTGATGCAGGCCGGATCGACCACGAGGCGGCGCAGCCAAGGGGTCAGGCTTTCCGGGCGTGCGGCGCGGCACAGGCCCTCCAGGACATGGTTGTCGATCTCCGTGCCCAGGCCGACCGGCGACAGCAGGGCCAGCGAGCGGACCAGGTTGGGACGCCGCTCGGCCAGGGTCAACGCCACGGCCCCGCCCAGGGAATGCCCGACCACATGCATCGGGCCGGCCTTCAGGGCATCGACGGTGTCGAGTACCGGACGGATGAAGTCGCGGAAGGAGCGGAACCGCTGACGCGGCGACCGCCCGTGGCAGGGCAGGTCCAGGCGGACGACAGGGTGAGTGCGGGCGAGCCGGCGCTCAATGGCATGCCACGCCGTGACATCGCCGGCGAACCCGTGCAGAAGCAGGATCGGTGTGCCGGTGTCGGGGCCGGATCGGGTTACCGCGAGCGGGTGGGCCGCTTCGGTCACCGCCGCTGGAACGAACTCCGGAAGGGGATCGGGGGCAAGCTCGGACAGGACCTCATCGCGCCCCCGCAGCGCGGCCGTGACATCCCGGACCTTGATACGTCCGCCGGGTCCGGTGCCGACGACCGCTTGCAGGTCCAGGCCGACCGTCTCGGCGTGGCGCCGGGCCGCCGGACTGGCAATGATGCGATCCGTCCATGCCTCGCCTGACGTCGAACGGGGCGCGTCGGCACGACGGGCCGTGCCGTCGGGGGTGGCGGGGGCGGTCGGCGTGGCGCCTTCTGCGGGCTGGATCGCTGTGGCCAGGGTCGCGTCCGCGTCGTCGCCGATCAGGCCGAGCGGGCTCGCAATCGCGATTTCGGCGCCGACCTCGGCCAGAATGGCGGAAAGGACGCCGTCGCGGGGCGCCTCGACCTCCGTGGCCGCCTTGGCCGTTTCCACCACGGCCACGACCTGCCCCGCGCGAACCGCGTCGCCGGGTGCGACCCGCCATTCGAGGACCACCACCGTGTCCATGTAGGCGCCGGCGGCGGCACCCACGGTGATCACCGTTGCCATCCGTCCGTCCTCTGTTCCGGTGGGGGTGGTCATGGTTCGCGCCCTCCTCAGGCCAGCGCCCTCAGGGCCGCCGCCGTGATGACGTCAGCGTCGGGAATGACGGCCGTTTCAAGCGATTCGGCGAACGGAATCGGCATGTCGCGCGTGGCGACGCGTTCGACCGGCGCGTCCAGATCGTCGAAGGCGTGCTCCATGATGGTCGCCGACAGTTCGGCGGCGTAGCCGCAGAAGCCCCAGTCCTCGTTGATGACCACGGCATGGCGGGTCTTGGCGACCGACCGCACGATGGCCTCCACGTCCAGCGGGCGCAGGGTGCGCAGGTCCAGCACCTCGGCCGAGATGCCCGATTCGGCGAGCCGGTCGGCGGCGGCCTCGGCCTCCACTACCATGCGCGAGGTGGCGATCAGCGACACGTCCGAGCCGTCGCGCGCCACCCGGGCGCGGCCCAGCGGGACGGGACCTTGGTCGTCCGGAACTTCCGCCCGAGTGTTGTAGAGCCGCTTGTGCTCCAGGACGATGACCGGATGCGGATCCTGGATCGCGGCCAGCAGCAGGCCTTTGGCGTCGGCCGGCGTGACCGGCGCCACCACCTTCAGGCCCGGGATGTGGGCCACGAAGGAGTCCAGCGACTTGGCATGCTGGGCGCCGGTGCCCAGTCCGCCGCCGCCCTGGGTGCGGATCACGAAGGGCAGGGTGATCTCGTCGCCCCAGACGTACCCATACACGGACGCCTGGTTGACCAGCGCGTCCAGGGTCAGGGGCATGAAGTCGGCGTACATGATCTCCAGCACCGGACGCAGGCCGGTCATGGAGGCCGACACCGCCATGGCGGCCAGGGTCTGCTCCGAGATGGGGGTGTCGCGCACCCGGTCGCCGAAGGCCTCGCGCAGGCCCCGCGACACCTTAAAGACGCCGCCGTAGTCGGCGACATCCTCGCCGAACAGGAAGACCGACGGGTCGGCCGTCATGGCCTCGCGCAGCGCGGCGTTCAGGGCCTCGGCATAGCGCATTATCGCCATCCTACCGGCCCTCCGTCGCAAAGGCGCGCGGGTCGCTGGGGGCATGGGGCACGAAGTGAGGCGGTGGATCGGCCTGGGCCGCCTCGGCAGCGGCGGCGACGGTCTCGGCGGCGGCCCGCTCCACATCCATCACACGGTCTTCGCCCAGCGCCTCGACCAGAACCGCCCGCGACAGCGTGATCGGGTCGCGCGCCCGCCAGCGCGCCAAGTCCTCGTCGGACTGATAGCCGCCCACATCGGAGGTGGAAAAGCCCTCCATCCGGTAGGTTCGGGCCTCGATCAGGCTCGGCCCGTCGCCGCGTCGCGCCCGCGCGGCCGCCCGCGCCACGGCCTGGAACACTGCCACCACGTCGTTGCCGTCGATCTGCTCGCCCGGCATGCCGTGCCCGGCGGCCCGAATGTACAGATCGGCGACGGAAGACTGGGTGGAGGCATGGGCCGTCAGGCCGTACTCATTGTGCTCAAGAAGGAAAACGACCGGTAGCTTCCACAGCGCCGCGATGTTCATGGATTCATGACAGATGCCGGTCTGCGCGGCGCCGTCCCCGAACGTGGCCAGGGCGATCCGGTCCTCGCCCAGCACCTGGGCCGACAGGGCCATTCCGGTGGCGGCCGGAATCGAGGCGCCGACGATGGCGTTGCCGCCCATCATGCCGTGGACCGGCGAGCCGATCAGCATGTGACCGGCCCGCCCGCCGTTGTAGCCGGTTTCGCGGCCCAGGATTTCGGCCAGAATGCGGCGTGGGGCGAGCCCCTTGCCGATGTACACGGCGTGCCCGCGATGGGTCGTGGTCACGCAATCGCGGTCCTCAAGGGCGCCGGTGGCGCCGACGCCGACCGCTTCCTGACCATCGCAGCGGTGAATGGGGCCGCGTGTCACGCCCGCTTTGTGCAGGGCGCCAAGCTGGCGCTCCAATTCACGGGTCACAACCATCCGCCGATGCATCTCCAGATGCTCGTCGATGGAGGGGCTGTTGTGCGGTAAAGCGGGCTTCGGGGTCATCCAAGGTCGCTCAAGATGGTGATGCAATCTGTTATAACAGGTAGCATCCGGGGCGCGCGGCTGACCATCAGAATCCGCATGCGGTGGCGAATGGTCGGGCTGCTGCGGAGCAGATCAGGCCAACGCGTCCGGCGCGGTCAGGAGTCGCGTGACACGATCCACCAGGGCATCCGCCATGGCCGCGTGATCGGATTCGGTGAAATGAACGCCGTCCTCGCCGTGTGCCGAGCCGCCCATTACGTCTCCGGCAAGAACAATGGGCCGACCGGCCGCCGCCGCCATGCGCTCCAGGACGGGACCGAGCGCCCGCGCGGCATCGTGACGGCCGCCGAAGCTGTCCTCCGTCCAGGGCGCGAGCGGTCCCAGCGGCGCCGGCCCCAGGATCAGCACGCGGGGCGGGGCATAGGCGCTGTCGGGGCGTCCGCCGACGATGTCGTCGGCCAGCGCCAGCACGCCCCCGGCGATGGTCTCGGGCGTGCGGCCGAACCGAGCCTTCAGGTCGTTGGTGCCCAGGGCCACGATGACGAGGTCCACCGGCATGGCCCGCACCAGGGCCGAGGGCAGGTGGGCGCGGGCGTTGAAGTCGTCGGGGCGCAGCGGCGTGAAAATCTCCGCCGCCACCGGGTCGTCGAGGTCGGTGGTGCGGGCGGGCACGGCGTCCACCCGGACGCGCACGTCGGGGCCCAACCGGGCCGCCATGGCCTCCGGCCACGGAATGCCGTCCGCGAACCGGTGCAGCGGCCGGCGTTCGACTGCGGGGACCCAGCCCCAGGCGTTGGAGTCTCCGAGAACGAGAATACGGCGTGGCATGGGGGACTCCATGAAGGCGGGGCTTGTGCCGGACCTGCTGCTGGAGGATGGTCGCGGCACCTTATCTTATCCTCTCTCATGTGTGTGGACGCTCGCATGCTTTCCAGCGCCGATGCCCCCGATCTTCCGGCGATTCCCGTGCTTGACATCGGCGAGGGCGGCGCCCCGGCGCTGCTCAAGGCGACACGGGAGCGGGCGGAGCGGTTGCTTGCCGTGGCCCGGCGGACCTATTCGGCACCCGCGCTGAGACTGGCCGATTCGCTGTGCGCGCGCTGGCTGGACCGCAACGCGACACCGTATGCGACGGAAATTCGCCGGGCGGCGAGGGATTTGGGGGCGCCGGGGGCGCTGGCCCTGAACCTGTCGCACCAGTGGGCTTGCACGGCCGCCGCCGCGCCCGATCCGGACGGCGGTGGGGTGACCCTGCTGCGCACGCTCGACTGGGCCATGGACGATCTGGGCGCCGCCGTCGTGGTGGCGCGGATGCGCGGGCCGGCCGGTCCCTTCGTGGCGGTGACGTGGCCCGGGTATGCCGGCGTGCTGACCGGGCTGGCGCCAGGGCGGTTCGCCGTGGCGCTCAATCAGGCGCCGATCAGCGGCCCCGGCCTGCGCCCGCTGCGCTGGGTTCATGACCGGCGGGCGGTCTGGGCCAGCACGGCGCCGCCGCCGGATCATCTGTTGCGGCAAGTCCTGGAGACCGCGCCGGACGCCACCACCGCCCTGCACCGGCTGCGCGAGGCGCCGGTGTGCGTACCGTGCATTCTGACCGTGGCGGGCGTGGATCGCGCCGAGGCCTGGACCATCGAGAAGGATGTCACCGGTGCCCGCATCCGCCAGGATCCGGCGGTGGCCGCCAACCACTGGCGCGCGGATATTCCGTGCCATCCGCGCGGGCGCGACAGCCTGGGCCGGTGGAAGGCCATGGCGGCAGCCGTGGAGGCCGGCGAGCGGGATCTTGCGTGGTTGCGCCCGCCCATCGTCTGGCCCGCCACCCGCCTCGCGGTTGAGGCCAACGCGACGGCCGGGACTCTGCTGCTTCAGGGGATGGAGGGGGCTCGTGCCGTCACCGCGCCGTTGCGTCTGGGCGAGTCTCCGCCATAGGCGCGCGTCCGACCAGTCGGGTCGTATGGGCGCGGCCCTGGTGATGGGCGCCCTCGTCAAGGTCGGTCTCGCCGTCCTCCAGCACGTCGATGTCGAGCAGGCCGCCGAAGTCGGCGGCCAGTGTGTCCGGGTCGTACAGCATCTCCGCGTTCGGCGGCCCGCCGGTGCCGTACCGGAGTTGGGCAGGGTGGAACGCCTCCATGATGAGCAGTCCGCCCGGCGCCAGAGCGCCCGCCATCGCCCGGTGAACGGCGGCGCGGTGCTCCGGCCCAAGGTGCAGGAACAGGCAGACCACCGCGTCATAGGCGGCGGTGGGCCAGGTCCAGTCGGTCAGATCGGCGCATGTGGTCCGCAGGGTCACGCCCCGGTCCAGGGCTAGCCGCATGGCCTTCTGCAGCGCCACCGCCGAGTAGTCCACGGCGTGGACGCGCATGCCGTGGCTGGCCAGCCAGACGCCGTTGCGGCCCTCGCCGTCGGCGACCGCCAGCACCGACATGCCCCGGTCGAGGCGGTGGCGCTGGCGTGTCAGAAAGGCATTGGGCTCCACGCCGTAGACGTACTTTCGGTCGGCGTAGCGCTGGTCCCAGAAATCGGCGGTCATCGGGGAGGTCCTATGGAAGTGGCCGTGCAAGCCAACCGAACCGCCGAGGCGGGGGTCGTGCATCGGTCCCTGGTATCACGGTGTCACGCCATGTCATACCTTTGGCAACGGGAAGAGACACGCGGCGTTCCGGATGGCCGCGTTCGCTATGGCCCCCGCCCATCGGCCATCCATTGACCTGCATCATGGTCGGCGGGCCGCGCGGTGGCGCACGGTCTCGCCCGTTCCCGAAACGACGCCCGCGAGAGGAGCGACTGCATCATGTTCGGTTTCGTGGCCCGCCACTGGCGCAAGAGCCTCGTCATCCCTCCCGTGCTCCTGGGCATCGTCCTGATTCTGGGAATGGCCCAGGGAAAGACGCCGCCGGTGCGGGCCGAGGGGATGGACGCCGCCCGCCCTGCGCGCGTCATCTCGGTGCCGGCCGTCGATCTGGTGCCCCGCGCCACAGGCTTCGGTCAGGTCACGCCCGAGCATGTCTGGCAGGCCGTGGCCCAGGTGGCCGGCCGCGTGGTCGAGGTGCATCCGCGTCTGAAGCGCGGCGCGATCCTGCCCGAGGGAACGGTTGTGGCGCGCATCGATCCCTCCTCCTACGAACTGACTCTGCGGGAGCGCGAGGCGGAACTGCGCGAACTGGATATTGACGAGGAGAACGCCCGCGCCTCCATCGCCATTCAGGAGCGCGCCGTCCAGGTCGCGCGTCGCGATCTGGAGCGGCAGCGCGATCTTCGCGGCAGTGGCGCGGCCTCTCAGGCGGCGCTCGATCAGGCGGAAACGGCGCTGCTGAGCGCGGAACAGAGCCTTCAGACCCAGCGTAACGCCCTGAATCTGATCCCGGTGCAGCGCTCGCTGGTTCAGGCGCGGCTGGATCAGGCGCAGCTGGATGTCGAGAACACCGCGCTGACGGCTCCCTTCGACATCCGGGTGGGCAAGGTCAACGTCGCCGAATCGCAGTTCGCCACCGTGGGGCAGGTGCTGGCCGAAGGCGATAGCATCGATGTGGCCGAAGTCGAGGCTCAGTTCACCTTCACCGATCTGGCGCCCCTGATGCACGATGTCACCATGACCGAGATGCGTCGCGCCGCCGGCGCGGACGACATGGGGACCATCACGGAGGTGGATGCGGTGGTCCGCCTCCTGGGTGGTGGCGAGGTCGCACAGGTCGTGGAGTGGCCGGCCAGTCTCGTCCGCGTGTCCGATACCGTGGATCCGCAAACCCGGACCTTCGGCGTCATCGTCGCCGTCGAGGGCAGTTACGATACGGCCAAGCCGGGTGTGCGGCCGCCGCTGGTCAAGAACATGTTCGTCCAGGTGGCGTTGCGCGGCCGGCCTGTTCCTGGGGTCATCGTCGTGCCGCGTCTCACCCTGCACGGCGATCACGTCTATGTGCTGGACGACGACGACCGGCTGGAGAAGCGGCGCGTGCAGGTGCATGCGGTCCAGGGCGATCTGGCCGTCGTGGCCCATGGCTTGACCGAGGGGGACCGCCTGGTGGTCTCCGACCTGATCCCGGCGGTCGAGGGCATGCTGATCGATCCGCGACCCGATCCCGATGAGCGTGCCCGCCTGATCGCCGCCGCCGAGGCGCGGGACGGGCAGGGCGCCCCGGGTCATCCGCATGGCGGGGAGGCCGAGCGATGATCGGCTTTTTCGCCCGCCACCCCACCGCCGCCAACCTGATCATGCTGGGCATCCTGGTACTCGGGATGGCGGCGTTGCCGGGGTTGCAGCGCGAGACCTTTCCCAAACTGTCGCTGGATACGGTCCAGGTGATGGTCGTCTATCGCGGCGCCACCGCCGAGGAGGTGGAGAACGCCATCTGCCAGCGCCTGGAGGAGGCCGTCTCGGGGATCAACGATCTCAAGGAGGTCACCTGCGAGGCCACCGAGGGCAGCGGCACCCTGACGGCGGAAATGAGCGAGGGCGGCCAGATCGCCGCGTTCGAGGCCGACATCAAGACCGAGGTCGATGCCATCGACAGCTTTCCGGAGGACGCCGAGGATCCAGTGGTTCGGACGTTGGGGCGGACCGATTTCGTCGCCTCCGTGGCCATCACCGGCGAGATGCCGGCCACCCACCTGAAGGCCTACGCCGAGGAGGTGAAGAACCGGATGAACGAGGCCGGGCTGGGGCAGGTGGACATCTCCGGCTTTTCCGACCGTCAGATCCGCATCGAACTGGCCACGGAGACCCTGCGTCGCCACGGTCTCAGCCTCGCCGACATCGCCACCTTGATCCAGCGCCAGAGCCAGGATCGGCCCTCCGGCCGGGTGGAGACCGAGGACGGCGAGGTGATCGTGCGCTTCGCCGATGAGCGGCGCTCGGCCGCCGCGCTGCGTGACCTGGTGATCGTCGCCGGCGATCAGGGCGGGGAGTTGCGTCTGGGCGACATCGCCACCGTCACCGACCGCTTTGAGCGGGACGAGGACAAGGTGCTGTTCAACGGCCAAAGGGCGGCCCTGCTGGACGTCACCAAGACCCGCGCCGAGGATACCCTGGTGGTCATGGATCGGCTGTCCGGGTTTCTGGAGGCGGAACGCGCGCGTGCGCCCGCCGGGGTCAGCCTGACGGTGACCCGGGATTCGGCCACCATCGTGCGTGACCGTCTAACCATGCTGCTCGACAACGGGGTGCTCGGCCTGGGGATGGTGTTCCTCACCATGTTCCTGTTTTTCTCGCTGCGCTTCAGCTTCTGGGTGGCCATGGGCCTGCCGGTGTCGTTCATGGGTGGCCTGTTCCTGATGGGGGTTCTGGGCCTGACCATCAACATGATTACCATGGTCGCGCTGTTGATCGCGGTCGGCCTGCTGATGGACGACGCCATCGTCATCTCCGAGAACATCGCCCGACACCTGAAGCTGGGCAAAGGCCCTTACGACGCCGCCATCGACGGCACGCGGGAGGTCATGCCGGGCGTGGTCTCGTCGTTCGTGACCACCATCTGCATCTTCGGCGCGCTGGCGTTCCTGGGGGGCACCATGGGTGAGATCATGCGCGCGCTGCCCATGGTTCTGCTGTTGGTGTTGGCGGTCAGCCTGCTGGAGGCCTTCCTGGTCCTGCCCCACCATCTGGCGCATTCGCTGCAGTCCCACGCGGAAAAACCCCCGTCGGGCTGGCGGCGGCGGTTCGAGGCGGGGTTCGACTGGTTGCGCGAGACCGTGATGGGCCGGCTCGTCGATCTGGCCATCCGGTGGCGCTACCTCACGCTGGGACTTCTGCTGTTGATGTTCCTGGCCACGCTGTCGCTGATCGCCGGCGGTCTGGTGAAGTTCCGCGCCTTCCCGCACCTGGACGGCAACACCATCCAGGCCGAGATCCTGCTGCCCCAGGGCACGCCCCTGGCCCGGACCGAGGCCCTGGTGGACCGGATCGTCGCGGCGGTGGACACCGTGGGGCGTGACCTTTCGGAGTCACTGCCGGCCAAGGCCGATGACGGTGAGGAGTCCACCATCGGTGGGCTGCTGGTGCGCAATGTCGTGACCCTCTACTCGGTCAACAAGAGCGCGTCGGAGAGCGGGGCGCACGTCGCCACCGTCAGCGTCGATCTGGTGGACTCCGACAGGCGGCCGGACCTGCCGGCCACCGCCGTGGCCGCCGCATGGCGCGAGGCCGTCGGCGAGGTGCCCGACGTCCTGTCGCTGAAGTTCGGGGAACGGGTCATCGGCCCCGCCGGTCTGGACATCGAGATCCGCCTGAAGGGCCATGACCTGGAGGCGCTCAAGGCGGCCTCCCTGGACCTGCGCCAGTGGCTGATGGGGTATGAGGGGGTGCATGACGTCATGGACGACATGCGGCCCGGCAAGCCGGAGGCCCGTCTGAGCCTGCGGGACGGGGCCAGCGCGCTTGGCATCCGCGCCGATACGGTGGCCCAGCAGATCGCCGCCGCCTTTCAGGGCGTGACGGTCGACGAGATCCAGGTCGGCGACGAGGCCTATGAGATCGATGTGCGGGTCAGCGCGGAGGATCGCGATTCCCTCGCTGATCTTGACAATTTCATGGTGACGACGGAGGCCGGCGAAACCATCCCGCTGTCCAACGTGGCGATCATCGAACGGTCGCGCGGCTGGGGGCGTGTCAGCCGGGTGGACGGCTGGCGCACCATCACTGTGATCGGCGACGTTGAGGACGCCGTGGCCAACGCCGACCAGATCGTCAAGCACACCCGCGCGGAGTTCTTTCCCGACCTGATGGAACGTCACCCGGACGTTCATCCCGACTTCGAGGGTCAGGCCGCCGAGATGAAGGCCACCATGGGGTCGATGCAGCGCAACATGCTGGTCGGCCTGATCGGGGTGTTCCTTCTGCTGTCGTTCCAGTTCCGCAGCTACGTTGAGCCGGTGATCGTCATGGTCGCCATTCCCATGGCCCTGATCGGCGCCATCCTGGGGCACCTCGCCCAGGGGCTGGAGATGTCCATGCCGTCGATGATCGGGTTGGCCTCGCTGGCTGGGGTGGTGGTCAACGATTCCATCCTGCTGGTCATGTTCATCAAGCAGTACCGCCTGGAGGGAGGCACGGCCACCGAGGCGGCCGCCAAGGCCGCGCGGGCGCGGTTTCGCCCCATCCTGTTGACCTCGCTGACGACCATCATGGGGTTGACGCCGTTGCTGGCGGAAACGAGCCTCCAGGCCCAGGTGATGATCCCGTTGGCCACCAGTCTTGCCTTCGGCCTGACGTCGGCGACCGTGTTGGCGCTCGTGCTTGTGCCGGTGGTTTACGTCATCCTCGACGACCTCAGGGTGACGCGGCGTGTGCGACCGGAGGACGTGGGAACAGTGGCACGCGAGTCGTCCTTGTAATGGCGTGGGGGACGTTCTTGTAATGGCGTTGGGGACGCTGGGGCCGCAGAATGTCCTTGTCTTCCCTGTTGTGTTCTCCGTTCGGTTTCGGATACAACGCAAGGGTCCTTGTCCGGCGGTCATCCGCGCGCGACGGTGTCGCGCGTGCCTGTGAGGCAAGTGGACCGTCCGGTTTCCCCCGGCCCAAAATGCCGACCATTCATCGGTTCTGGAGACCTCCCTGCCATGAAGTTGAAAGCGCTCTTGGTCTTGGCTGCCGCCGCAGCGCTCGCCGCCTGTTCCTCCACGCCCAAGACCGACTCTGGACAGACCGGTGGCGGCGCCGCACCCGTGACCGCGCCCAGCGGACCGGCCGCCGGCAGTCAACAGGAATTCGTCCAGGAAGTCGGCGACCGCGTGTTCTTCGCCCTCGATTCCTATAACCTGGACAGTCAGGCCCAGCAGACGCTGCGGCGTCAGGCCGCCTGGTTGCAGCAGTACGGCCAGTATTCGATCGTTGTCGAAGGGCACTGCGATGAGCGCGGCACCCGTGAGTACAACCTCGCGCTCGGTGACCGCCGCGCCAACGCCGTCCGGAACTATCTGGTGTCCCTGGGTGTTCCCGCCAGTCGCGTGCGCTCGGTGTCCTATGGCAAGGAGCGCCCGACCTGCACGCAGTCCGGTGAAAGCTGCTGGTCGCGCAATCGGCGTGGTGTGAGCGCTCTTCAGTAAGCGCGGACGCTCCGGCGTTCGGGGGCGCCGGAGCCCGGATTGCGGGGCGAGGCTTGGTCTGCTGTCGTGCCGCCGGCCCGGGCGGTGCGCGCGGTCGCAAGGGGATGTTGGGCGTCCTGACGAAAATCGGAAAGGCGCTTTCCTCGGGGGGAGGCGCCTTTTTCGTGTCATGAAATTGCGTTACAGCACAGGACGTCCGTGGCCTGCAGGCGCATCCGACACTAAGGGGAGCGAACCGTGATGACCCGTTCCATCGTTGCGACACCTCAGTCCCGGCCCTTGCGGGCGGTGACCCAGACCGCCGCCGACCGGCTCTCGCGCGGTGTCGTTGTGGTCTGCGTCGCCGCTTCGGTGCTGCTGGCCACGCCGGCTCTGGCGCAACAGGACTCGCGCTCCCTGATCGCTGAAATGCAGATCAGGATCACTCAGCTTGAGGACTTGGTGCGCTCCCAGACGGGCGAACTCGAACAGGCGCGCTATCAGATCCGTCAACTCGAACAACGCATCGATCTGCTGGAACGGACCCAGGACATGGCCCTGGGGGGCACCGCAGGCGGGCAGGCGCCCACGGCGATGTCCGGCCCAGGCGTCCCTTCCGGTTCCGGGGCCATGGACGGCGGCCCTCGATCGCTGGCGCCCGATACCGGTGTTCTGGGATACATCGAGCGGCCCGCGCCCGGGTCCGCCGGATTGGACAGCCCGGCGTTGCCCTCGGCGGCTGCAAATCAAGCGGTGCTGCCGTCGGGGCTGCCGGAGGAACAGTACCAACACGCCTTTTCGCTGCTGCGCGAGGGGAATTACGCCGCCGCCGAACGGGCGTTCTCCGAGTTCGTCGAGCGTTATCCCCAGAATACACTGGCGGGCAACGCCCAGTACTGGCTGGGTGAAACCTACTACGCCCGAGGCGACTACGAGGCTGCGGCGGTCGCCTTTGCCAAGGGCTACCGGGAATTCCAGGATGGCACCAAGACGCCGGACAACCTGTTCAAGCTGGGCATGTCGATGTCCGCCCTGGGCCGCAAGCGCGAGGCTTGCGCGGCCTTCCAGAAGCTGCGGGCCGATTATCCGAACGTCGCGGGAACGCTGCAGCGGCAGGTCTCGGACCAAATGGCCCGCAACGGCTGCTGAACCAGGGTTCGCCGCCCGTGAGATCATCGAATGGGCGAAAGCAATCGTTCGTGCGTCATTGCGAGGCGCGAAGTCCAAACAAGATATATGGGGCAATCCAGGGTGGGTATCTGCGTTCCATGCCCTGGATTGTTTCTCCCTCGTCTTGCGACGCGGGTTGCAATGACGGATCATGTGCCCTCACGAGCGAGGGGCTCCTGCTTGGACGCCGCGAAACGTGACGACGAGAGCCCCTTGAGCCGGGAGACCGGTCCTCTTGACGCTGCCGCGTTCGCGGGCCTCATGGCGCCATTGGAGCCGTTCGGGGATCGGCCGCACCTGGCCGTCGGTGTTTCCGGCGGCGCGGACAGTCTCGCGCTGGCGCTGTTGGCGCGGGATTGGGTCGCGGGGCGCGGCGGGCGGCTCACCGCGCTGACGGTCAATCACGGGCTGCGTCCAGAGGCCGGGGACGAAGCGCGCGCCGTGGCGGCGTGGATGGAGGCCGCCGACATCGCCCATGATATCCTGACCTGGACCGGACCGCGCCCGGTGGCCGGAATCCAGGCGGCGGCCCGGGAGGCCCGGCTGTCTCTGCTGGAGGACTGGTGTCGTCGCAACGGGGTCGTCGACCTGATGCTGGCGCACCATCTGGATGACCAAGCCGAAACCGTGTTGCAGCGGCTGGGCAAAGGCAGTGGACCGGACGGATTGTGCGGCATGGCGCCGGTCTCGTACCGTCGGGCCGTTCGGGTGCTGCGGCCGCTGTTGTCCGTGCCCGGGGATCGGACGCGGGCCACGCTGGAGACTCGCGGGCATCCATGGATTGAGGACCCGTCGAACGACGACGCCACCTACCAACGGGTTCGACTGCGCTATCTCCGCCCGGCTTTGGCGGACGCCGGTCTTACCGCCTCCGGTCTCGCCCTGACCGCCGAACGGGCGGCGGAGGCTCGGTCGGAGCGCCTCGCCCGCCTGAATACGCGTCTGGCGGCGGGCGTTTGCCTCGACCCGTTGGGGTTCGCCCGCGTGGACCTGACCGTCCTGCTGGCCCCGCCGGACAGTGAAGCCCGGGACGCGCTGGGGCGGGTGTTGGCCTGTGTCGGCGGGCTCGCCCGGCCGCCGCGCGCCGACGCCCTGGAGCGCCTGCGTCGGCACCTCATGGCGCGTCCGGCGCCGTCAGCCGGGATCACTTTGGGGCGCTGCCATCTCTCCCCGGATCGTCACGTCTCGAAAGGTTGGCTGGTCTGCCGGGAAGTGCGGCACTTGCCGGACCCGCAACCCGTTTTTTCCGGCTCGGCGGTGATCTGGGATGGTCGCTTCGACGTTTCATTCATGCGTGAAGAGACGTCGGACAGTCCCCTTGTCCTCGGGGCGCTTGGCCCGGTGGGATGGCGGGAGGTTCGCGGCGACCCGGAGCGCACGAACGGAGGTGAGCCAGTCGCGGTATCGCACACGGTGGCGGTGACCCTGCCGGCCCTTCGGACTCCGTCCGGCACGGTTTGTGCCGTGCCTCAGTTGCGGTATTGTGACCGACCGGGGTCCGCCGCGCTGGCCGTTCGCAGCCGGTTCGCGCCGCGCGTGCCAGTGTTCGGGGGCGGTGCGGGCCACGGGCGTTGCGGCTTGCATGCCGGGGCCGACGGCCTATGTCAGTGAGACGGATCCGGCCGGGATCCGATGATCGGTGAAGCGGATCGGGCACGAGAGAGCTCCGGCCGCCGCAGGGGAAAGGTGCAAGGCCTTGAATTTCAGCCGTAATCTTCTGATCTGGATTATCATCTCGGTGCTTCTGGTGGCGTTGTTCAACGTCTTCCAGGGATCGGCCCCGCCGGCCACCGGGACGTCGATCTCCTACACGGAGTTCATCAGCCGGGTCGAGAGTAACGAGGTTCAGGACGTCACCATAGAGGGTGAGAAGATCACTGGTAACCTGATCAGTGGCGGCCAGTTCTCGACCTATGCTCCACCCGACTCGAACGTCGTTCCGACCCTGCGCGAGCATGGTGTGACCATCTCGGCGCTGCCGTCGAACGAAGACGCGCCGACGTTCTGGAGCGTTATGATTTCCTGGTTCCCGATGCTGCTTCTGATCGCCGTGTGGATTTTCTTCATGCGGCAGATGCAGGGCGGTGGCGGCAAGGCCATGGGCTTCGGCAAGTCGCGGGCCAAGCTGCTGACGGAGCGCACCGGCCGGGTGACCTTCGACGACGTGGCCGGCATCGACGAGTCCAAGTCGGAGCTTGAGGAGGTCGTCGAGTTCCTGAGGGACCCGCAGCGCTTCCAGCGCCTCGGCGGTAAGATCCCCAAGGGCGTCCTTCTGGTCGGCCCGCCCGGCACCGGTAAGACGCTGCTCGCGCGCGCCATTGCCGGCGAGGCCAATGTGCCGTTCTTCACCATCTCCGGCTCGGACTTCGTCGAGATGTTCGTCGGCGTCGGCGCCTCCCGCGTGCGCGACATGTTCGAGCAGGGCAAGAAGAACGCGCCGTGCCTGATCTTCATTGATGAAATCGACGCCGTCGGTCGCCATCGCGGCGCCGGCCTGGGCGGCGGCAACGACGAGCGCGAGCAGACCCTGAACCAGCTGCTGGTGGAGATGGACGGCTTCGAGGCCAACGAGGGCGTGATCCTCATCGCCGCCACCAACCGGCCGGACGTGCTGGATCCCGCGCTGCTGCGCCCGGGCCGCTTCGACCGTCAGGTGGTGGTGCCGAACCCCGATGTGCTCGGCCGCGAGCGGATCCTGAAGGTCCACATGCGCAAGACGCCGCTGGGGCCGGACGTGGATCCGAAGGTGATCGCGCGCGGCACCCCCGGCTTCTCGGGCGCCGATCTGGCCAACCTTGTCAACGAGGCCGCGCTGCTGGCGGCGCGCCGGGGCAAGCGGGTGGTCGGCATGTCCGAGTTCGAGGCCGCCAAGGACAAGGTCATGATGGGCGCCGAACGGCGCTCCATGGTCATGACCGACGCCGAGAAGAAGCTGACCGCGTATCATGAGGGCGGGCACGCCATCTGCGGCCTGCACATGTCGGAATCCGACCCCATTCACAAGGCGACCATCATCCCGCGCGGCCGCGCGCTGGGCATGGTCATGCGCCTGCCGGAGGGCGACCGGATCAGCATGTCCCGCGCCAAGCTGGAGGCCGACCTCGTGGTGGCCATGGGCGGGCGGGTGGCCGAGGAGTTGATCTTCGGCCACGACAAGGTCACCACGGGCGCGTCGAGCGACATCAAGATGGCCACCAACATGGCCCGCAAGATGGTCACCGAGTGGGGCATGTCGGAAAAGCTGGGGCCGCTGCTGTATGCCGAGGATCAGGAGGAGGTCTTCCTGGGCCATTCGGTGGCTCGGCACAAGAACATGGCCGACGAGACCGCGCGGCTGGTGGACGAGGAAATCCGCCTCATCGTTGATACCGCGTACGAGAAGGCGCGGGAGATCCTGACCACGCACAGGGACGAGTTGGAAAGGCTGGCGCAGGGGCTTCTTGAGTACGAGACCCTGAACGGCGACGAGATCCAGGCGTTGTTGCGCGGGGAGACGATTGATCGCGAGGAGCCGCCGCAGTCCGACCCGACACCACCACGCGGGCGGAGGGCCTCCGTGCCGAACACAAGCGGCACTCGCCCACGCGGGACGTCCGGCCTGGGGCCGGAGCCGCAACCCGGCGGGTAACGGGTATGCAGCGGGACGGGATCACGTCCATTGACGCGTCGTCCGCGCCCTCGACCGGCGCCGCGCTTCCCCGGGGACTGTTCCGGGGCGGTGCGGCGCCGCACCCTCTCAAGGGGTTGCTGTTGTGCCCGACGGGTCTGCTGCGCGGCGTGGCCGCCCGGCAGGCCGTGGCGGCGGGCCGCGCCCGGCCGCTGGCCGGCAGTGGGACCGCGTTTTCCTCCGTGACTGTGTTCCTGCGGCCGGACGCCGAGACCCCGCCATGGCACGTCCATACCGCCGATCTGGGGAGCCTGACCGCCTGGGCCGAGGACCATGGCCCCGCCATGGTGGCGATCATGGGCGCGGTTCTGGCCCGCCTGTGCAGTGTTCGCGCGCCCTTCGCGGGGCTGACGCTCGACCGGCCCCGCGTCATGGGTATCGTCAACTGCACACCGGATTCCTTTAGTGACGGGGGCGACCATTTCGCCGCCCGCGATGCCATCGCCCGCGGCCTGGCCATGTTGGAGGCGGGGGCGGACCTGATCGATGTGGGCGGGGAAAGCACCCGCCCCGGCGCCGAACCCGTGGATCCGGAAGAGGAGCGGCGCCGCGTTCTGCCGGTGGTCAAGGCCCTGGCCGCCCGGGGGGCGGTGGTTTCCATCGACACCCGGCACGCGCGGGTCATGGAGGCCGCGCTTGATCACGGCGCCACCATCGTCAATGATGTCACCGCCCTGACCCATGATCCGGAGGCGCTGGCCACGGTGGCGCGCGCGCGGGCGTCGGTCATCCTCATGCACATTCGGGGCGAGCCCCGTTCCATGCAGGTTGATCCGACCTATGATCGGGCGCCGGCCGACGTGTATGCGTGGCTGGCGCGGCGCGTCGCGCTGTGCCAGTCGGCCGGGATTCCGCCCGGGCGGTTGTGTGTCGATCCGGGCATCGGCTTCGGCAAGATGCTGGACCACAACCTCGACCTGCTGCACCACATCGGCCTGTTCCACGGCCTGGGCTGCGCGGTGGCCCTGGGCGCCTCGCGCAAGAGCTTCATCGCCCGGGCGGCCGGTGCGGTCGATGCCGAGGGGCGGCCGACCGACCATCCCAAGGCGCGCCTTGGGGGATCGCTGGCGGCCGCGCTGTCCGCCGTCGAGCAGGGCGTGCAGATCCTGCGCGTCCACGATGTCCCGGAGACGGTGCAGGCGGTGACGGTGGCCATGGGGATTCGCGACGGCGGCTCTTGACCCGCGACGGTCGCGAGGGGGATAACCGACGCATGTTCGGACTCAGCCTTGGCAAGGTGCTGTTCACGGCCGTCGTGGTGGTCGTGGTCTGGGGCGCCTTTAAGTATTACAGCCGCGCCGTCGGCGGGCGTACGCCCGGTGACCGGCCGAGTCTGCGCGAGCGGGTCGAAAAGGCGGCGGAAGACGCCGTGCGCAAGCGCATGGACGAGCGCGGTCACGGCACCGCGCCGCCGCCGGCCGAGGACTTGGTGCGCTGTCCCAACTGCGGCGCCTGGCACGCCAAGGGTGCGGCGTGCGACTGCGGATACGGGCGCTGACCGATCACGGCGGCTCCTTCGGGCCCTCCCCCCGCTTGTGCCGGGCCGTCCGGCGCCCCTATACAGACACAATGGACCGGAAACCTGCACCCGGTCCCTGTTCATTGTCCCAGGATGGAGTTCCTCCGCGATGTCCCAGACCCCGTCCCGCCGTCGCCTGCCGCTGGCCATTGTCGCCATTACCATTCTGACCCTGGCCGGCGTCGGGGCGCTCTATGCCGTGGTCATGCCCGCCAGCAGCGATGCCACGGAGCCGGAGCCGGCGAAGGCCGATGGTCCCATCGTCGAGGCCCTGCCGTATGAGCCCCACACCTGGGGCGACGCCGACGCGCCGGTCGAAATCCTGGAGTTCTCCTCGTACACCTGCGGTCACTGCGGGCACTTCCACCAGGACACGTTTCCGGTGCTGAAGGAGCGCTACATCGACACCGGCAAGGCGAGACTGGTTCTGGTCGATTTTCCGCTCGACAATGTGGCCGGCGCGGTCTCGCTCGTGACCCACTGCGCGCCGCCCGAGGTTGGACGGAAACTGTCGGAGATTTTCTACGCCGACCAGCAGGCCTGGATGACGCGAACCCCCGCCGAATCCATCGCCGGGATCGCTCGCCTTGGCGGCATGGCGCCCGAGGACGTCGACGCCTGCCTGACCAACGAGGACCTGTATCAGTCCATCCTGGACGGTCGTTCGCTCGCCGATGCGCGTTACGACATCAGCGGCACGCCCACGTTCGTCATCAATGGCGAAATCCTGCGGGGTGCGCACGACGCGGAGGAGATGTCGGCCGTCATCGACGCCGCCCTGGAACAGGCTGGCGAATAGGCCGGTCCCGCCCGCTTCGACATGGTCGCGTTCACCCGCCTGCGCCTGACCGGCTTCAAGTCGTTCGTTGATCCGACCGATCTGGTGATCGAACCGGGCCTGACCGGCGTGGTCGGCCCCAACGGCTGCGGCAAGTCGAATCTGGTCGAGGCGCTGCGCTGGGTCATGGGCGAAACCTCCGCCAAGCAGATGCGCGGCGGCGAGATGGACGACGTCATCTTCGGCGGCACCGGGCAGCGGCCGGCCCGCAACATCGCCGAGGTGACCATCGATCTCGACAACGCGGACGGGTCCGCCGCCGTCTTCCGCCAGTTCCGTGAGTTGGAGATCACCCGCCGCATCGAGCGTGGTTCCGGGTCCGTGTATCGCGTTAACGGCAAGGAGGCACGGGCGCGCGACGTGCAGCTTCTGTTCGCCGACGCCGCCACCGGGGCGCGCTCGACGGCCATGGTGTCTCAGGGGCGGGTCGGGGCGATCATCGCCGCCCGTCCGGCCCAGCGCCGCGCCCTGCTGGAGGAGGCCGCCGGCATCGGCGGCCTGCACGCCCGCCGGCACGAGGCCGAAACCCGCCTGAAGGGGGCCGAAGCCAACCTGGAACGCCTGGACGACGTTCTGGGGGCGCTCGACGGGCAGGCCCGCAATCTGCGCAAGCAGGCGCGGCAGGCCGCGCAGTACAGGGAGGTCTCCGAGGGCATCCGCCACGCCGAGGCCGTGGTGCTGCGGCTGCGCTGGCTGACGGCGATCCGGGGGCTGGACGCCGCCCGGACGGCCGCGCGGGAGAGTGAGCGGATCGTGGGCGAGCTGACCGCCCGCGCCACCACCGCCGAGCGAATCCACGACGAGGCCGCCGAGGCGTTGGCTCCCCTGCGTGACCGTGCGGCGGAAGCGGCCGCCGCCGTGCAACGCCTGTCAGTGGAGCGCGAGCGACTGGACGCCGAGGATGCCCGCATTGCCAGCGCGCGAGAGGACCACCGTGCCCGCCTGGAGCAGACCGGCCGCGACACCGGCCGCGAGCAGACCCGCGCCGCCGATGCCGAGGCGGCGCTGTCGCGTCTGGCCGAGGAGGCGGAGTCGCTGACGGCGGCCTCCGAGGGCGAGGCCGAGGCGCGCGAGGTCAGCCAGCGGCGGCTTCAGGCGGTCAACACCGAGGTCAACGATCTGGATGGGCAGGCCACCCGGGCGACCCAGGCCCTGGCCGACGCCGAGGCGCGCCGCGCCGCGTTGGACCGGCGTGTGGCCGAGGCGACTCAGCGGGCCGAACGGCTGGCCCGGCGCAAGGACGATCTGGTGCGGGATTTGGAGGCCGCGCGCGCCCGGGCGCTGGAGGATGGTGCCCTGGAGGCCGCCGGCGCCGCCGTGGCGGCCGCTGAACAGGGGCAGGCCGAGGCCATCACCGCGCGCGAGCGGGCCGAGGCGGCGCGGGGTGAGGCTCGCGGCGGCTTCGACGATGCGCGCGAGGCGCTTCAGGGCGTCGCGGCCGAACGCGCCAGCCTGCGCGCCGAGGTCGAGGCCCTTGAGGGGATGCTGGCCCGCGAGGCACCGGAGAGCACCGCCGGCCCGCCGGTGCTGGAATCGTTGTCGGTGGCGTCGGGGTTTGAGACCGCCCTGGGTGCGGCCCTGGGCGATGACCTGACGGCCTCGCTGGACGCGGCGACGCCCGCGCACTGGGTCGATCTGCCGCCGTTGCCCGACTTGGCGCCGTTGCCGGCCGGCGTGGAGCCCTTGGCCGATCACGTCCAGGCGCCGACCGCCCTGGCCCGGCGGTTGTTGCAGGTGGGTGTGGTCCGTGACCGCGACACCGGCGATTCGCTCCGCCACGATCTGCGGCTGGGCCAACGCTTGGTCAGCGCGGAGGGCGACCTGTGGCGCTGGGATGGGCTGACGGTGCGCGCGGGCGCGGGCGCGGCGGCGGGGGACCGGGCGGCGGCGCGGCTGCGCACCCGCAATCGGCTCGCGGACTTGCGCGAGGCGCTGTCGGGCGTCGAGGCCCGCGTGACCGACGCCGAATCCGCCGTGCAGGCGGCGCGTGACGCGCTGACCCGTACCGAGGAGGCCGAACGCGTTGCCCGCGACGCGGTCAAGGCCGCCGACCGGGCGCTGGCCACGGCACGCAGCGAGCAGGAGGGCTTGCGCCGCAAGGCCGCCGAGGCGGACGCCGCCCTGGCCTCACTGCGGGCCACTCTGGCCCAGGTCGAGGCCGACGGCTCCGAGGCCGCCGCCCAGGCCGAGGCGGCCCGGGCCGAGCGCGCCGATCTGGGGACCGGAGATGCGGCGCGGGCGGATCTGGACCGCCTGCGGGCGGCTCTGACCGAGAAACGCACGACGCTCGTCGAGGCCCGGGCCGATCACGATCGGCTGCTGCGTGAGATCGGCGACCGCGACCGCCGGGTCAAGGCGATGGAGGTCGACCGGCGCTCCTGGACCGAGCGTCTCGAACAGGCGCGCGCTCAACTCGTGGACCTCGACAAGCGTCAGGCCGATCTGTCCGCCGCCCTGGCCGAGCTGGACGCGGCGCCGGCGCGTCTGGCCACCGAACGGGCGGCACTGCGGGAGGCGACCGAGGCCGCCGAGGCCCGCCGCGCCGCCGACTCCGATGCCCTCGCGGCGGCGGAGACAAGGGCGCGCGAAGCGGCCCAGGCCCGCGCCGAGGCCGGCCGCGCCCTCGCCGCCGCCCGCGAGGAGCGGGTGCGCCGCGACGCCGCCGTCGAGCAGGGGCAGGCCGCGTGCCGTGAGGTGGCCGGGGCTATCGCCGAACGCCTTGATGTGCCGCCGGACGGACTGCCCGAGGCGGCCGGGCTGCCGACGGACGATGCCCTGCCGTCGCTGGAGGAGGCGGAGGCGGCGCTTTCCAAACTGGCCCGCCAGCGCGACGGGATGGGGCCGGTCAACTTGCGCGCCGAGGCGGAGTTGGCCGACCTCGATGAAAAGGTGGCCGGCCTGCGCCATGAGCGCGAGGACCTGACCGGGGCCATCGCCCGCCTGCGTCAGGGCATTTCAGAGATCAACCGCGAGGGCCGGCAACGGCTGGTCGACTCCTTCACCACCGTCAATGGGCACTTCCGCGACCTGTTTGCCCGCCTGTTCGGCGGCGGTCAGGCGCACCTGGAGATGATCGACAGCGCCGACCCGCTGGAGGCCGGCCTGGAGATCATGGCCAGCCCGCCCGGCAAGAAGCTGCAAATCCTCTCGCTGCTGTCCGGCGGCGAGCAGGCGCTGACCGCGCTGGCCCTGCTGTTCGCGGTGTTCCTGACCAACCCCGCGCCGATCTGCGTGCTCGACGAGGTGGACGCGCCACTCGACGACGCCAATGTGGACCGCCTGTGCCATCTGCTGGAAGACCTGGGGGCCACCACCGCCACGCGCTTCCTGATGGTTACACACCACCGCATGAGCATGGCCCGCATGGACCGCCTGTTCGGCGTCACCATGATGGAACGCGGAATCTCCACCCTGCTGTCGGTGGACCTGCGCGAGGCCGAACGGTTGCGGGAGCGGGACGGGTAGCGCCGTGCTGCCGTAGGGCGGGTGGCCCCAGGACACCCGCCGTGTCATGCGGATTCCCGGCATTTCGTTCCTGTCGGTACCGGGGCGTTCGTTTCAGCCGGTCGGTGCCGCCCGGATTCCCTCCCCTGGATAGGGGAGGGCTGGGGTGGGGTTGATATGGACAATGCTTGGGGTTGACGCCGCAAGCGACATCGGTGCGAAAACCAACGCGCCCCCCTCCCGGCCTCCCCCCGAAGGGGGGAGGAGACGACCGGTGCACACCGAACCGGAACGGATACAAGGGCCGCTGTATCACAATCCGCGCGGTGGCTGTCCTGCGGCCAGCCGCCCTAAACTTGCCTTCCACCGCGAGGGATGGGCGCCGTCCCTACCCGCAGCGGGAGTAGCCGCAACTGGCACAGGTGTCGCATCCCTCCTGACGCATCAGGGTGGGCTGGCCGCATTTGGGGCAGAACCGCATGCCGGCCGGGCGTCGTCCGGGCGTCGGTGCGCCACCCTCGGTGGCGGCTTCCGGGACGGCCTCCGGCGCGGCCTCTTCCCCGGCGGAGAGGAACCCAGTTTCGATCATGTGCCGTTCGATCACCCCGCCGATGGCCGCCAGCAGCGAGGGCACGTAGCGGCCCTCCATCCACTGGCCGCCGCGCGGGTCGAACACGGCCTTCAGTTCCTCGACCACGAAGCGCACGTCGCCGCCGCGCCGGAACACCGCCGAGATCATGCGGGTCAGGGCCACGGTCCAGGCGTAATGCTCCATGTTCTTGGAGTTGATGAACACCTCGAACGGCCGCCGCCGGCCCTCGGGTCCGGCCACGTCGTTGACGGTGATGTAGATGGCGTGGTCGCTTTCCGGCCAGCGCACCTTGTACGTTCGTCCGGGCAGCACCTGGGGTCGGTCCAGGGGGCGCGTTAGGTGGACCACGCGACCGTCGCCGCGCGCCGCCGGGTCGGTGGTTTCAAAGGCGCCGCCGCTCTCGTCCGCCGACACGGTGGCGAGGTCGGCGCCGGAGTCGGCCAGGGCCTGCGGGCTCTGTTCGGGCGCGGGCGTGCCTTCGTCCGCCGGGGCCTCCGGGGCGTCACCATCGGTCGCCACCGACAGCACCGCGCCGGTCACGGGGTTGGGTCGGTAGGTGGTGCAGCCCTTGCACCCCATCTCCCACGCCTGCCGATAGACATCCTTGAAGGCCGGGAACGGCAGGTCCTCCGGCACGTTGATGGTCTTGGAGACCGCGCTGTCGACATACTTCTGCACCACGGCCTGCATCACCAGATGGTCGCGCGGCGCCAGCGTCTGGGCATCCACGAAGGCGTCGGTCAGGGGCGCGTCGGGCCCCTTGATGGCCCGATACAGCCGGATGGCGTAGTCGGAAACGGTTTCCTCACGCCGGGTGCCGTCCGGTTGCAGCACGGCGCGGGTGTAGCTGAAGCTGAACACCGGCTCCAGCCCGGACGAGACATTGTCGGCGAACAGCGAGATGGTGCCCGTGGGGGCCACCGACGTGATGAGGGCGTTGCGGATGCCGTGTTTGGCGATGCCGGCGCGCAAGTCCTCGTCCAACGCGCGGATGGTCTCGCCCTGAAGGTATTTGTCGCGGTCGAACAGGGGGAACGGCCCCTTCTCGCGCGCCAGATCGATGGAGGCGCGGTAGGCCGCGCGGCGCAGCACGGCCAACCACCGATCCGTCAGCGCCACCGCCGCGTCGGAGCCATAGCGGGCACCGCACAGGATCAGGGCGTCCGCCAGCCCGGTGATGCCCAGGCCGATGCGGCGTTTGGATCGGGCCTCGTGCTCCTGTTCGGGGAGAGGGTAGCGCGAGACTTCAATGACGTTGTCGAGCAGGCGCACGGCCGTGGCGGTCAGGTCTTCCAGCGTCTCGATGTCCAGGCGGGCCGCGTCGGTGAAGGGGTCGCTCACCAGCCGCGCCAGATTGATCGACCCGAGCAGGCAGGTGCCATACGGGGGAAGTGGTTGCTCTCCGCAGGGATTGCAGCTATTAATTGCTTCGCAATACCATAGATTGTTTTCGCGATTCACCCGGTCGATGAAGATCACGCCCGGCTCGGCGTGGTCATAGGTGGCGCGCATGATGCGGCCCCACAGGTCCCGGGCGCGCACCGTGCGAAAGACGGAGCCCTCGAAAACAAGGTCCCACGCCGCGTCCGAGTCCACCGCTGCCATGAAGGCGTCCGTCACCAGCACCGACAGATTGAACATGCGCAGCCGTCCCGGCTCGCGCTTGGCGTCGATAAAATGCTCAATGTCGGGATGATCGCAGCGCAACGTGGCCATCATCGCGCCGCGCCGTGATCCGGCGCTCATGATGGTGCGGCACATGGCGTCCCAGACGTCCATGAAGGAGACTGGTCCGGAGGCGTCGGCTCCGACGCCATGCACGGGCGCGCCCTTCGGCCGGATCGTCGAGAAGTCGTAGCCGATGCCACCGCCCTGCTGCAGCGTCAGGGCAGCCTCCCGCAAATGGGCGAAGATGCCGCCCATGTCGTCCGGTACGGTGCCCATGACGAAGCAGTTGAACAGGGTTACCTTGCGGTCGGTTCCGGCCCCGGCAAGGATGCGTCCGGCCGGTAGAACCCGGAAGCCGTCAAGGGCCTCGGAAAACCGGTCGAACCAGTGTTCCGGCTCTGGTTCGACAGCGGCCAGGGTTCGCGCGACCCGGGTCCAGGTGTCCTCGACGGACTTGTCCACAGGCTCCCCGGTCGGCGTCTTGAACCGATATTTCATATCCCAGATTTGATGGGCGATGGGCGCGATTGGCGCCGGGGCGCTCTCGGACACGGACGCGACCTCCCTGTGGAACGAACGATTCCGTCGTTCATATGAACTCAACGCCGAATCCGCCGATCCGGAAAAGGTGTCGACCTGATTACGCCGCAGGGCTCAGGTGGTCAAGCGATGTTCGCTTTGTGTTCCGCTCCGAATCATCTGGCGCGGATGGGGTCGGTCCCTGTGTCAAGGCCCGAAAAAAACCGATCCACAATGTTATCCACAGACGCCGTCACAGCGGCGGCGACCCCGGGTGTGGCAAGGCGGCGCCGGCCTCCTCGATCCGGGTTTGCAGCGTGTCGAGAAACGCCCGTTTGGCGAGGCCCGGCTCCATGGCGGGCAGAACCTTCAGCGTCACCGTGCCGGGGTGTTTCAGAAAAGCCTTTCGGCCCCACAGCAGGCCGGAATTCAGGGTGACCGGCAGGACCGGCACGTCGGGAAAGCGGGCCGCAAGGGCCGCGATCCCGGGATGGTAGGGACGGCTCTCACCGACCGCCACGCGGGTGCCTTCGGGGAAGATGACGATCTGGCGGCCTTCGGCGAGGGCCTCGCCGCAGGCGTCGAGCATGCTCCTCAGAGCCTTGGCGCCGGCACTCCTGTCGATGCCGATCATCCCGGAGGCGCGCATGTACCAGCCCACCAGCGGAATCCGGAACAGTTCGCGTTTCAGCACATAGACCGGATCGTCCAGAAGGGCGTGGAACAAAAACGTATCGAACGCGCTCTGGTGTTTCGCGGCGACGATGACGGGGCCGGCGGGCAGGTTCTCCAGGCCCTCGATGCGCCAGGACACGCCGACGACAAGGCGGGCCAAGCCGCGCAGCCCGGCCAGCCAGATTTTGGTGGCGGCCACAACCACCGAACGGGGCGCCAGCAGCAGGGGCAGGTACAGAAGCCCCAACAGCAGGGTCGAGACCACGTACAGGATCAGGAACAGCGCCGAGCGAACGACCGTCATGGGGACTCCTTTGCGGGCAGAGCGGATGCCGGCGCCGGGCCTCGGACGCTGAGTCGTGCCCAGGCCACCAGGTACTTGGTGTACTCCCGGGCCAGCAGCAGGGTTGTGCCGGGAAAACGCCACCACTCGTCCTGCTTGACGTGCGGCGGAAAGACAGGGTGAGGGATCAGGGTCATGCCCGGCATCATCGAACGGAATTCCAGCAGGGCACGGCGCATGTGGTACGCCGCCGTCACCAGGCGCAGGCTTTGATACCCTTTCTTCCGAACCCAGGCGGCCGTTTCCTCCGCGTTGCCCAGGGTATCGGCGGCGGCATGGCCGAGCACCACGCGGTCGGCCATCCCCGCCGACGGCGCGACCCCGAACGCCTGCCACAGGTCATCCTCCGCCACCTGTTCCGGAACGCCGCTAATGAACAGGGCCTCTCCGAGCCCGGCCTCCAGCAAGGAAAGACCCGCGCGGATCCGTTCGCTCCCGCCGGTCAGCACCACGATGGCATCGACGGGCCGGTCCTCGTCGGCATCGCGCGGCGCCGGAATGGCGCCGGCAAACCAGACCAGACCAGCCACCCAGGCGAGCACCATCAGTGCCAACACCCCCAGGAGGGTGGCCCGGACGACCAGGGAGGAAAGCAGGGAGCGCACCACGGGTCACTCTGTCCAGACTCAGATCACGGCATGCAGGCAAGGGTTCGCAGCACCGTCAGGCGCGCGGTCAGCATCGCCAGCCCGGCCGCGCCCAGGGGCAGAAGCAACAGCACAGCCCAATCGAGAGCCGACAGGCTGACGCTGGGCACCAGACCGGCCTCGACGCGATCCGCCAGCAGGCCGACCCCGGCCAGGGTCGGCAAGGCCAGCATGAAACCGCCCATCCCCCCTTTCAACCCCTGAAGCAGGGCGGACCGGGCGAACTGCCGCGCGATGTACTCGTCCTGCGCGCCGATCATGTGGAGCACTTCGATCACTGGGCGATAGGTCGCAAGCGCGGCCCGGGTAGCGTGCGTCACCGCCACCGCCGTGGCGCCGCTGACCACGAGGACCACGGCCAGCCCCAGGGCCCCCAGGGCCTCCCCCAGGTCCATCAGCCGGCCCAGCCACAGCCGGTGCTCGTCCACGGTCGCGCCCGGCACGGCCTCACGCAAGGCTTGGGCCAACTGTCCCGGGTTGGCGCGGGCGGCGGCGCCGGGCTTGAGCGTGATGTCCAGCAGGCGGGGCATGGGGAGGTCACGCACCAGTTCGCCCGTGCCGATCCAGGGTTCTACCAAGGCCATCAATTCGGCCTCGGCCAGCACCCGGACGGAGGCCACGCCGGGCTGCGCGCGCAGAACCGCGGCCGCTTGTGCCACCCGCTCGTCGGTCGCCACCCGGGAGGCCTCGCCGAGTCCGGGAACCGGCGGCACCTGCGCGGTCAGACTGCCGGAGACATCGCGCCGCCAGTCCTCAAGAATATTGCCGAGCGCCAGCGCGCCCGCCGCCGCCAGCACGGCCAGGAACACCATGACCCCCACCAGAACGGGAACCAGCATGGCGGTCTTGTCGCGGGCCAGGGGCAGATCGCTGTGCATGGCGGGGCGTCCCTCAGGATTGCCGGGGCCGGGGCGGCACCGCGGTCGCCCGGTCGGGGGGAGGGTCGCCGACCCCGTGCCATGTCAGCCGGCCCGCGTCCAGGTGCAGACGTCCATAGGGGAAGCGCTGCACGAGCTGTTCGTTGTGCGTGGCGATCAGGACCGTCGTGCCCATCTTGTTCAGTTCCTCGAACAGGTGCAGCAGCCGCATGCCGATACGGTCGTCCACATTGCCCGTGGGCTCGTCGGCCAGCAACAGGTCGGGACGATTGATGACGGCCCGGGCGATGGCCACGCGTTGTTTTTGCCCGCCGGAGAGGGTGGGCGGCTTGGCGTTCAGATGGTCGGCAAGTCCGACCCAGGCCAGCAGTTCCGGCACATGGCGCCGGATATCCGCCTCAGGCGCGCCGGAGACCCGCAGCGGCAGGGCCACGTTGTCCATGGCCGAGAGGTGGTCGATCAGGCGGAAGTCCTGGAATACCACCCCCATGCGACGGCGCAGGCGTGGCAACAGGCGGCGCGGCAGGCGTGTGACGTCGTGCCCGAACAGGCTGATGCCACCCCGCGTGGGGCGCAGCGCCAAATAACATAATCCCAGCACCGACGACTTGCCGGCGCCTGATCCGCCGGTCAGAAAATGGAAGGACCCGCGCGGCAGGGTAAACCCGATGTCGCGGAAGACCTCGGGCCCCAGGTCATAGCGCAGTCCGACATGGTCGAACCGTACGACCGACTGGCCTTCGGGATCGTCGCGGCGTTCCCGCGTCCCGGTGTCATGGCTCATGGCCCTTGGTCCGTGTCCGGTGTGATCCGCAAGTTCCCGCCGCCGTGCCCCGCCCATCGCTTGTGCCCAGTCCCTACAGGTTCTATAACGATCACAGCTTTCGCCGCAAACCGATTGCCGCATGAAAATAACCTGCCCCAACTGTACGACACGATTCACTGTTCCCGATCAGGCGCTCGGCCCGGCGGGACGAACGCTGAAATGTGCGCGCTGCGGCCATCGCTGGCACCAGATGCCGTCCGATGGTGCCGAGGGCAGTGCGACGCGGCCGGAAGCCTCGTCAGTCGCCGAGCAGCGCGGCGACCATGGGCCGCTTGCCGCGCACCTGGAGACGCCTTCCGCGCCCGCGCCGGCCGACCCCGTCGGCGACGGCGCGGCCGATGATCTGCCCCCCGATCCGGTGGCGGAGAGTCCGCGATCATTCCCCGATGAACCGCCGGCCGGGCGCGGCCGCACCATGCTGGACGATGTTCCCCTGACACGCGAACCGGGCTCGGACCGCGATCAGCCGCACACCAACGACGATGACGGTCCGGATTTCGACGATATTCTGGCCCGGCTAGAGGACCAGGAACGCGAGCGCAGCGGTCGGGCGGGGCATGTCGGTGATGATGATGACGTGTTCGACGGTGATGACGACGACCTGACCGCCGGTCTTGGCGGCGGGTCACGAAAGGGCCGCTCCCGGGGTGGACGCTCTGGTGGACGCTCTGGGGGCCGTCTGGCGCCGCCCTGGGCCTCCTGGACGCTTGGCGCCGTCGTGGTTGTGTTGGGTCTTCTGGGAGCGCTGTACTTCCTGCGCGACAGCATCGTCGGTTGGGTGCCGGAGTCGGAGGGCGTGTACAACGCGCTGGGCGTGTCGCTGAACCGACCGGGCCTTGGTCTGCAACTGGAGAACGTGGTGCCGACCCGTGAACTCGTTGACGACGAGGAAATCCTGGTGGTGCGTGGGATCGTCGCCAATGTCAGCGACAGGGTGCGGCCGGTGCCAGGGATCAATCTGACACTGAACAACAGTGAGGGGGAAATGGTTCAGAGAACGGTCGCGCCGCCGCCCACTGACACGCTTGAACCGGGCACGACGATCCCGTTCCGAATCACCATGCGCAATCGGCTGCCAGAGGCCGTGGCCATCGAGGTGACGTTTTCCGACCGGCCCGCCGAACCGATCATGGCGCCACCCCAGTAACCGTCCCTGGAAGGGACGGCGCCTGGGCTGGGTTGTTGATCGTCGGTCCCGCTCGGGATAAGCAGGGGGCGTGTTCGCGGTGGACGCCCCCCCCGTACCCTCGCGTATACTCGCCGCGCCGCCAACCGACCGCCCGTCCGAGGTCAAGCTCAGGGGGACCGTCCGCTGCATCATCGCGGGCGGATCGAATCAGGGGAAGCCACATGCCGATTTCCAAGCAGGCCGTCGAGGAACTGGAACGCCGCCGCGCCGCCGCGACCCTGGGGGGCGGTCAGAAAAAGATCGACGCCCGCCATAACAAGGGGCTGTGGTCGGCGCGTGAACGCCTGGATGCTCTGTTCACCGCCGGCACGTTCCAGGAATTCGGCCTGCATGCTCAGCATGAGAGCCGCCAGTTCGGCATGGAGGGCAAGGACCTGCCGGGCGACGCCGTGGTCACCGGCGTTGGGTTCATCGACAATCGCCCGGTGGCCGCCTTCAGCCAGGATTTCACGGTCGCCGGCGGTTCGCTGGGTTCGAAACACGCCGAGAAGCTCTCCCTGGTCATGGATCACGCCGAACTGAGCGGTGTGCCGGTGGTCGGCTTCAATGATTCCGGGGGGGCGCGCATCCAGGAGGGCGTGATCGCCCTGTCCGGCTACGGTCAGGTGTTCAACCGCAACGTCCGCCTTTCGGGCGTGGTGCCACAGATCGCCGTCATCGCCGGTCCCTGCGCCGGTGGTGCCGCCTACTCCCCGGCGCTGATGGACTTCATCATCATGATCCGGGGCGGCTCGGAGATGTTCATCTGCGGGCCGGAGGTGATTCGCGGCGTCACCGGGCAGGCCACCAGCAAGGACGAGATCGGCAGCGCCGACGTTCACGCCAGCGTCTCCGGCAACATCCACTTCGTCGCCGACAGCGAGCAGGACGCCGTGGACATCGTGCGCCGCCTGCTGTCCTACCTGCCCTCCAACAACATGAGCGAGCCGCCCCACCAGATCGCCCCAGAGGTCGATCTCACGCCGGATCCCGGGATAGAGGACATCCTGCCCGAATCCGGTAAGGTGCCGTTCGACGTCAAGGACGTCATCAACCGTCTGGTGGACCCCGGCACCTTCCTGGAGGTCCAGCGCGACTTCGCCAAGAACATGGTGGTCGGGTTCGGGCGCATCGACGGCATCGTGGTCGGCTTCATCGCCAACCAGCCGAAGGAACTGGCCGGCTGCCTGGATATCGACGCCTCCGACAAGGGGGCGCGGTTCATCCGCTTCTGCAACGCCTTCGGCATTCCCATCGTCAACCTGGTGGACGTGCCCGGCTTCCTGCCCGGCGTGCGGCAGGAGCGCGGCGGCATCATCCGCCACGGCGCCAAGATGCTGTTCGCCTACGGCGCCACCACGGTGCCCAAGATCACCATCATCATGCGCAAGGCCTACGGCGGTGCCTTCCTGGCCATGTGCAGCCGCGACATGGGCGCCGACATCGTGCTGGCGTGGCCGGCGGCAGAGATCGCCGTCATGGGCGCCGAGGGCGCGGTCAACATCCTCTACCGGGGCGATCTGGAGAAGGCCGACGACAGGGTCGCGCGGTCGCGTGAGCTGGCCGACGAGTACCGGGCCCACTTCGCCTCGCCGTACATCTCGGCCGGCAAGCTGTTCGTGCATGATGTCATCATGCCGTCGGAGACCCGGGGACGTGTCTCGCTGGCGCTGCGCACCCTGCTCAGCAAACGCGAGACCCGGCCGCCCAAGAAACACGGCAACATTCCGCTCTAACGCCGCAGCGGGCCAGTAGACCCGGGACGCATAGGACATTCCCGGCTCCGGTGTCAGCGGGACTGCGGCCGGGAGCCAAACGATAGCAACGGGGAGACGCGCGTGTTCAAGGGACTGGATATCCTCTTGATCGGTATCGCCGTCGTAATGGCGGTGCTGATTCTGCTGTGGACGGCCTGCGCGGTCGTGGGCATGGTCTTCCGCGCCGTCGAAGCCCGCCAGCAGGCCTCGAAGGCCAAGGACGCCGAGCCCCCGCCGGCTCCGGCCCCCGGCCGCGAGCCGGCGACCGGCGTTCCGCCCCATCACCTGGCGGCGATCGCGGCGGCGGCCGCGGCCGTGCTGGACCGTCCGCACCGCATTGTCAGGGTGAGCGCGCCCCCGCTGGCCGCCACCGACTGGGGCAATCAAGCGCGTTTGCAGACGTTCAACAAGAACCTCCGTCAGGGTGACTGGGGTCGCACCATTTCCGCCCACACCGGGGCGAACACCTGAGCTGGCAAGGGAACCATCCCATGAGGAAACTGCGCATCACCGTGGAGGGCACGGTCTACGACGTGACCGTGGAAACCTTGGACGAAGAGGGCGGCGCGGCGCCGGCCGCTCCTCCGGCGGCGCGTCCCGCCGCTCCTGCGGCTGCCGCTCCCGCGCCAGCGCCGGCCGCGACGGCTCCGGTCGCCGCCGGCGCCGGTGACATCGTCAGCCCGATGGCCGGGACCGTCGTCTCCGTCGACGTCAAGGTGGGCGATACCGTGGCGGCGGGCCAGCAGGTGGTGATGTTGGAAGCCATGAAGATGAACACACCGATCCAGGCGCCCCAGGGCGGCACCGTGGCCAGCGTGGCCGTGCAGGCCGGCGCCACCGTCGCCGAGGGGCAGGTCCTGTTGTCCCTGAGCTAGCGCTTCTTCGACGGAGAGCACAAGACATCCGGACCGTCACTGGGGAGCGCCGTTCATGGAAACCGTCCAACATCTGTTCGAGTTGACCGCCATCTCCGGGGTCACCTGGCGGATGGCCGTCATGTGGGTCGTTGTGCTGGTGCTGTTGTACCTGGCGGTCTACAAGAAATTCGAGCCGCTTCTGCTGGTGCCGATTGCTTTCGGCGCCCTGCTGGCCAACCTGCCCACCGAGGGCATCGTCAACGAACCTGTCGGCGATCATCCGGGCGGGCTGTTCTATTACATTCAGCAGGGCGTTCACCTGGAGATCTTCCCGCCGCTGATCTTCATGGGGGTGGGCGCGCTGACGGACTTCGGTCCCTTGATCGCCGCCCCGCGAACGCTGCTGCTGGGTGCGGCCGCGCAGTTCGGTGTCTTCGCCACCTTCCTGGGCGCCACGGCCATCGGCTTCACCGCGCAGGAAGCGGGGGCCATCGGCATCATCGGCGGCGCCGATGGGCCCACCTCGATCTTCCTGGCCAACAAGCTGGCGCCGGATCTGCTGGCGCCGATCGCCGTGGCGGCCTACAGCTACATGGCTCTGGTGCCGTTGTTGCAGCCGCCGGTCATGCGCGCCCTGACCACCAAGAAGGAGCGGGCCATCCGCATGCGCTCGCTGCGCAAGGTCTCGCGGCTGGAGAAGCTGATCTTCGCCCTGATCGTGACCGTGGCGGTGATCCTGCTGGTCCCGGCGGCCTCGGCCCTGATCGGCATGCTGATGCTGGGCAATTTCATGCGCGAAAGCGGCGTCGTGGAACGCCTGAGCAAGGCCGCGCAGAACGAGATCATCAACGCCGTGACCATCTTCCTGGGGACCAGTGTCGGCATCACCATGACCGGGGAGCGGTTCCTTCAGGGCGAAACCCTCAAGATCCTGGCCCTGGGCGTGGTCGCCTTCGGCATCGCCACCGCCGCTGGCGTGCTGATGGCCAAGGGCATGAACCTGTTCATCAAGGAAAACAAGATCAACCCGCTGATCGGGTCGGCCGGGGTGTCGGCCGTGCCCATGGCGGCGCGCGTCTCGCAGGTGGAGGGCCAGCGCGCCGATCCCGGCAATTTCCTGCTCATGCACGCCATGGGGCCGAACGTCGCCGGGGTGATCGGCACCGCCGTGGCGGCCGGTTATTTCATCGCCGTTTTCGGTGGCACCCCCACCGGACACTGACCCTCGCGCCTTGTGCGAGCTGCTGCCGACTCGACACGGAAACGCCCACGCCGCGCTGACCGCGCGTCGCGGGCGTTTTTGTTGGGGTGCGCCCGGCGCCGTCCCCCGTGTCAAAAATACCGTCATGCCTTGCGACACCGCCGGATGCGCCCTACGTCCCACCTGGGTAGTAGGTTTTTGCGCTGCGGTATCGTCCGGGATTCGGTGAGGGTGGAGCGATGTCATTGCGTGAGCGGAAAAATCCGGCTGGCGTGTGGGGCGGAGCCGCGCTTGGCGAACGCCTTGCTGCGCTGCAGCGCGGGTGCGCTATCGAGTCCGCCCCGGTTGACGCCACAGGGGTATTGTAAATTTCGTGACAAAGTTCCCAGTCCGCAACAAAACAAATTGACTCCTGTTAAATCAGACCATATGAGTCACATATTCGAACGGTCCCCACCCATCCGACCGATCAGAGGCCGCAACAGGGACCCAGGGGAGGCCATTGTCCATGAGCCAGACACAGACCAAGGCAAAGACACAGCCATCGGCCACACGCC
Organism: Rhodospira trueperi; assembly: GCF_900101965.1. Taxonomy (GTDB): domain Bacteria; phylum Pseudomonadota; class Alphaproteobacteria; order Rhodospirillales; family Rhodospirillaceae; genus Rhodospira; species Rhodospira trueperi. Next base: position 211,702 of record NZ_FNAP01000004.1, read on the forward strand.
GGACCACCCATTCTTGGCGCGCGGGCGCGTTCCGTGCGATGGGGCACCGTAACCGCTCCGACGCGCGCGGGGTCGCGACCTCTTCGCGGCAGGCGGCTCTGATTGGAGGCGCCCACGTCTGGGAAAACGACCACGAGCCGGACCTGGCCAGTGTGCTGGCCGATCCCATCGTGGGGCTGGTCATGACCCGCGACGGCCTGTCGCCGGACGATGTGGCCGGCGTGGTCCGGCAGACGCGGGACCGGCTGCTGGCGGCGCGGGTCTCCTGATCCGGGCCGGTGGTCCCGGCGCATCGAATCCGACATGTCGAAAACGGCGGATGAGACAGGCTCATCCGCCGTTGTTATATTAGGAGAACGTTGGTCCGCCCTTCCAGAACCCGCCGGTGGTGTCCATGATGTTCGCGTTCTCCCGTTGCCCGACGCCGCGCGCCGTGGCTGTCCTGCTGTTCTCTGCCCTGTTTCTGGCCATGTCCGCCGCCTCCGCCCTGGCTGATCCGCCCTGGTCCGAGCCCTGGACCACCACCATTCGCGCCGACCATCCGCTGGTCGGGCGCATCCTTGACGCCCGCACCGGCGCCGAACTCGACGGCGCGGCCATCGACGCCCGTCTGGCGGTCGCCGACTATGTCATGCTGGGCGAGAAGCACGACAATCCCGATCACCACCAAGCCCAGGCATGGCTGCTGGCGCGCATGGTGGCCGCCGGGCGCCGTCCCGCCGTGGTGTGGGAGATGCTCGACAGCGGGCAGGCCGACCTGTTGGCCGCCTTTCTGGATCAGTCGGCGGTCGCCGCGTCGGATCTCGGCTTGGCGGTCGGCTGGGACCGGACGGGGTGGCCGGACTGGACGATGTATCAGCCCATCGCGGCGGTCGCGCTCGATGCCGGTCTGCCGATGCGGACCGGCAACCTGCTGGCGGACGAGGTGCGCCGCGCCGCGACGGAGGGCTGGGAGGCCGTGGTCGGGCCCGAGGGGTTGGCCCCGCGCGCGCTTGACGTGCCGTTCCCGGATGCCCAGCGCGACGCGCTCGGCGCGGAGATTCTGCGCGGCCACTGCGACATGCTGCCCGAGGAGGCCGTGCCCGGCATGATCGCGGCCCAGCGCCTGCGCGACGGCGAGATGGCCCGCGCCCTGCTCGCCGGAGCGGCGCTGCCCGGGACGGACGGCGCGGTGTTGATCGCCGGCAACGGCCACGCGCGGGCGGATCGTGGCGTGCCCTGGGTGCTCGGGCACCTGGCGCCCGACGCCACCGTGATATCCGTGGGGGTGCTGGAGGTGTCCGAGGACCTGCCCGCCGCGCCGGAACCGGACGACCTGCGCGAGATCGCCGCGGAGGACGGACGCCCCCCGTACGACCTGATCGTGTTCACGCCGGCGCTGGAGGATATCGACCCGTGCGAGAAGTTCCGCGCGCAGCTTGAGCGTATGCGCGACCGTCATGGGGCGGGCGGGAACGAGTAAGGGCGGCCGCGTCCACGATACACGGCCGAAACGGCGCTACACCCGCTCCGACACCCAGATCGCGAGGCGCGAGCCGCCCTTGATGACCGACGACAGCAGGGGATAGGCGGGCGCCTGCTCGGCGCCGTTGCGCAGGCCGATGTCGCGATGCTCCAGTTCCTCGTCGCGGAAGCGCAGCACCGTCTCGCGCAGGCCGCTTTCATCGTCGCCCAGCGCATCGGCCTGTGTCTTGTAGTGGCCGTCGATGGCCTCCTCGACCGCCACCGTGCAGGCCATCGCCGCCTTCTCCCCCATCAGGGCAGTGCCGGCCCCAAGGGCGAACCCCAGAACGTGCCAGACCGGAGCCATCGCGGTGGGGCGCACCCGGCGCTGGCGAATCAGGTCGTTGAAGGTGTCGAGGTGAACCTGCTCCTGGTCGCGCATGTGCCGCAGCACTGCCGCGTTGGCGGTGCGATTGCCGAGCACGGCCATCTGGCCTTCGTAGATGCGCACGGCGCCGTACTCGCCGGCCTGATCGACCCGGATCATGCGTTCGAGCTCGGCGCGCGGGGTGCGATCGCCGGGCAGGCGGCGGGGGGGCGGCGCGGCGGTTTCGGAATCGGTCATCGTTCTCTCCAGCGGTCGGGCCGGCGGACGCCCCACAGGGCTAGACCCGCCAGCAACATGGAAATCATCATGTTGTATCCAGCCAGCGAGATTCCAAGCAGCGACCACGGAATGGCATCGCACGGGACGATCTCCGGTGCTTCCAGGGCTTGGCGCAGATCCGCCAGATTGGTGGAGAGGTCGACCGGTGGCGCGGTCTCGCCGCCGCACTGGGCCGTTCCCGCCCACCAGTGCTGCTCGACACCGACGTGATAGCCGGCTAGGCCCGCGCTGGCCAGGAACACCAGACCGATCAGGGCCGTCAGCCGGCGCGCCCAGCGCCCGGGCATGCGGGGGACTGCGGCCACTCCGGCCAGAACGGCCACCAGCGCTGGCGGAATGCGCTGATAGACGCACAGGATGCACGGCGCGATGCCCATGACATGCTCGATGAACAGGGCGCCGAGCACCAAGCCCAGGCCGGCGGTCAGCAAAAGGAATGGAACGGGTCGGAGCGCGCGCGGGGCGCCGACGACAAGGGAGGAGGTCATATCGGACTCTGCTTCGATGCCCGGGATCGGGGCGGTCATCGTCCCCGGTCGATGGGGACCTGGGCAGGATATGCGCCTTTCTCCCAAGGCTGCGCAAGGGCGACACGGGGCGATTTCATTCCTATATCAACGGCAGCCGGGCGGGCCGGCCCGCCCGGTCTCCACCGATCCGTCTCCTGCTATCTGGACCCATTCCCCATGACCACGCTTGTCGAACGCCTGCAACGCCGCGAATCCACGTCGGCCAAGCATCTGACCGACCCTGGTCCCACCGACGACGAGTTGGCCGAGGTGCTGCGCGCCGCCGTGGCGGTGCCGGAGCACGGTGCCATCCGGCCGTGGCGGTTCCTTGTGTTGCGCGAACCCGGCCAGCGCCGCCTGAGCGAGGTGTTCGTCGCCGACCTGCTGTCCCAAAACCCCGACGCGCCAGAAGAGGAGATCGCCAAGCGCCGCGAAGGACCGGTGCGCGCGCCGCTTCTCCTGGTGGTCGCGGCCTCGCCGCGCGTTCATCCCAAGGTGCCGGAGGTCGAGCAGGTGGTCAGCGCCGGCTTGTGTGCCTACGTCATCCAGGCGTGCTTTCACGACATGGGGTACGGCGCGGTGTGGGTGACCGGCAAGCCGGCCTACAGCGACCGTGTCAAGGCGGCGCTGGGCTTGGAGCCCGCCGACCATATCGTCGGGTTCGTTCACGTCGGCACACGCGGTCCGGAGGCCGGCGCGCGGCCCAAGACGCGCCCGGATCCGGACGGCTTCGTGACGGAATGGACAGGCGCGGACGGATAACGATTCGATCCGGCTCGGCCTCAAAATCCCTGATGTTTTCCATGGCAAGGCCGGGGCGCGGGACTTAGACTGTCGGCACGCCGCGCGACGCGGGAGCGGACCCATCCCGTCCCGCGCGGCGGCCTGGAGGGGACACCAAAGGCGGCGGCGATGAAGACCCTGGAAGACCTGCTGTCACGGCGCATCTATCTCGGCGTCACCGGCCTGTCGCGGGCCGGCAAGACCGTGTTCGTGACTTCCCTGCTGCACAACCTGCTGCGCGCCGATCCGACGACGGAGGAAAGCCCGCTGCGTGGCTTCGATCCGTTCGACGAGGGCCGGCTGGTGGGCGCAGTGCTGCGCCACGATGCCAACGCGACGGTGCCGGAGTTCCCGTACCGCAAGGCCGTGGACGCGCTGACCGGCGAGTCGCCCCAGTGGCCGGAGCCGACGCGCGGCATCAGCCGCATCCGCGCCGATATCCGCTTCAAGCGGGCGGAGGGGCTGGGCGCCAATGCCGCCGCCCAGTTCGGCATGACCGAAGCGACGCTGCAATTGGAGATCGTCGACTATCCCGGGGAATGGCTGGTCGATCTGCCCATGCTGGGGCAGGATTTCGATTCGTGGTCGTCCACCATGGTCGCCCAGGCCCAGCGCGGCAGCCGCGCCGAGCTGGCGCGCGAGTGGCTGGCCTTCGTCAGTGCCCGCGCCCCCGGCGCCGACCATGACGAGGAATGGGCCGAGCAGGCCGCGGCGCTTTACACGGACTATCTGCACGCCTGTAACGAGGCGCGGCTGCGCTATCTCCAGCCCGGCCGCTTCCTGCACCCGGCGGACCTGAAGGGCGCCTCCGTGCTGCGCTTCTGCCCGCTGCCCAATCTGGGCGCCAAGGCGCCGCCGGGCAGCCTGCACGCGGCCTTCCGGGGCAAGTTCCAGGACTATCAGAACAAGGTCGTGCGCGCCTTCTTCCGCAAGCATTTCGCCGGCCTGGACCGCCAGATCGTGCTGGTGGACACGCTGACCGCGCTCAACGACGGCCAGGAGGCCTTCGACGACATGAGCGAGGCGCTGGCCAACATCCTGGAGAGCTTCCGCCACGGTAAGAACAGCCTGTTGGGCTGGCTGATGGGCCGGCGCATCTCCCGCGTGCTGTTCGCCGCCACCAAGGCGGACCATGTGATTCGCGGCGACCGCCTGCATCTGGAGAACCTGACCCGGCGCATGCTGCATGTGCTGGACGAGAAGAACACCATCAAGACCGCCGCCGACATCGATGTCGCCTCGCTGGCGTCGGTGCGCGCCACCCGGGACACCCGGCGTACCGACAACGGCCGCGAGATCCTGCTCGGCCGCCGCCCGGGCGACATCGAGGATACCCCGCTGGAGCCGGGCGCCATTCCGCTGGATTTCCCGCCCGACTGGGGGGCGCTGAACTACCGCTATTGGGACTTCCAGCCGCTGCCCGATCCGGGCTGGCGACACGGCGGCTTTCCTACCCTGCGCATGCCGGAGATCATGAATTTCCTGATCGGGGAGGATCTGCGATGAATGACCGTCGATTGCCGCCCGGATCTGTCTCCCGCAAGGGTGGGGTTGGGTCCACGCCGCGCCAGCCGGGCGTGATCGACCCCACCCTGGTCATGGGCGCCGAGTCGTCGCGCCCCGATCCCCGCCATGCGGCCGAGGCCGAGGCTCCCCCGCCGCGCATGGACGCGCCGCAGTCGGTCCGCGACCCCGGGGCGTCGGCGCCGCTGCCGGTGGCGTCCGTCGAGGAGATCGCGGCCCCGCGCCCGGAGCGCCCCTCGCGCTGGGGTCGGGTGGTCTGGCTGTTCGTGGCCATGGTCGCCAGCTTCCTGCTCTACGACACCGGCCGCGCCCTGGTGGACATCTGGTCCCGCGATTGGATCGGCGCCGCCGTGCTGACGGCGCTGGCCGTTGCCTTCGTGGCCGCGTTGATTTCGGCCACGCTGATCGAACTGCGCGCCGTGCGCCGGCTCGGCGAGGTGGCCCGCTTCCGCGAGGCCTTGAACCGGTCGCTGGAGCACGACTCGGGCACCCGGCTGCGCCGCACCCTGGAACCGACGCTGGCCCTGATCCGCGCCCGCCGGCCGGAGCTGGTCAAGGCGTTCGGCCAGCGCACCCAGGGCCTGACGGAGTGTGACGCCATCCTGAAGCAGTTCCGGGGAGCCGTTTTGACGCCGCTGGATCAGGAAGCGCGCCGCGTCGTGCGCGCCAACGCGCTGACGGTGATGGGGGCAACGGCGGTGGCGCCGCACCCGGCGCTCGACGTGGTGATCGTGCTGTGGCGCAGCACCGTCATGGTGCGCCGGGTGGCGGAGGTCTACGGCCTGCGGCCCAGCGGACTGTCCACCCTGGTGCTGACCAAACAGGTGGTGGTCAACGCCGCCATCGCCGTGGCCGCCGATCCCACCGGGGATCTGGTCGCCAACACGCTGGGCGGCGGACTGGCGGAGAAGATCTCGGCGCGCTTCGCCGAGGGCTCGATCTCCGGCCTGCGCGCCATGCGCCTGGGCGCCCGAGCCATCGAGACCTGCCGGCCGCTGCCGTTCGAGCCGGACGAGCGCAAGGGGATGTGGCACACCCTGACCCAGGGGTAGGACGGATTCCGGTTCGATCTGTCGACGATCACGTGTCGGGCGGGTGACCGATGGGCCCCCGCCGCCCCTTGGCTTGGCGGCGGCTGTCCTTCGGCCAGCCGCCCCACAGGTGCGAACGATTGAGCCGGAAACCGCACCACACAGCCGCGAAGGCGGCGCCCCCGAGCCTATCCCACCTTCACCAGGGCGTGTTGTTTCTTGCCGGCGGACAGCTTGATCTCGCCGCCGGAGAGGTCGGCCGAGGTGATCGCGCGGTTGATGTCGGTGATCGCCGCGCCGTTCAGGCGCGCCCCGCCGCCCTTGATGAGCCGCTTGGCCTCGCCGTTGGACGCCGTCAGCCCGGCCCGGGTAAACAGCGTCGACGCGGGAATGCCGGCCTCCAAGTCCGCCGCCTCCACGGTCACGGTGGGCAGGTCCTCGCCCACGCCGCCCTGCTCGAACACCGCCTTGGCGGTTTCCGCCGCCGCCCGCGCGGCCTCTTCGCCGTGCGCCAGCGTGGTCGCCTCGTGCGCGAGGACCTTCTTGGCCTCGTTGATCTCGGCCCCGCCCAACGCCTCCAACCGGGCGATCTCGTCCAGCGGCAGTTCGGTGAACAGGCGCAGGAAGCGGCCGACGTCGGCATCCTCCGTGTTGCGCCAGAACTGCCAGTAGTCGTAGGGGCTCAACTGATCCTCGTTGAGCCACACCGCGCCCTGCGCGCTCTTGCCCATCTTGGCGCCCGAGGCGGTGGTGATGAGCGGTACCGTCAGGCCGAACAGCGACAGGCCGTCGCAGCGCCGGCCCAGTTCCACGCCGTTGACGATGTTGCCCCACTGGTCGGCGCCGCCCATCTGCAGGCGCACGCCGTCGCGGCGTGCCAACTCCAGGAAGTCGTAGGCCTGGAGGATCATGTAGTTGAACTCCAGGAACGACAGATGGTGCTCGCGCTCCAGCCGCAATTTCACCGAATCGAACGTAAGCATGCGGTTGATGGAGAAATGCGGCCCATAATCGCGCAGGAAGGAGATGTACCCAAGGCAATCAAGCCAGTCCGCGTTGTTGACCATCACGGCGTCGGTCGGGCCGTCGCCGAACGTCAGGTATTTTGAGAACACGCCCTTGATGCCGGCCATGTTGGCGGCGATCTCGTCATCGGTCAGCATCTTGCGGACGTCGTCGCGGCCGGTCGGATCGCCCACACGGGTGGTGCCGCCGCCCATCAGAACGACCGGACGGTGGCCGGCTTTCTGGAGCCATCGCAGCAGCATGATGGACACCAACGAGCCCACGTGCAGACTGGGCGCCGTGCAGTCGTAACCGATATAGGCGGACACGACCTCCTTCGACAGCACAGCGTCGAGTTCCTCTGTGTGTGTGCAGGCGTCCACGAAACCACGCTCGTGAACGGTGCGCAGGAAGTCGGAGGACAGGGTCGTCATGGGGTCGGCTTTCGTGTGAGTGTGACGCGGGCCCTTGCGGCGGGGGCCGCTCCTTTAGCACACTCGCCGGGTCTGGAAAAGAAAGGGCGACCGCCGATGATCCCCTTCCCGAAGGGTCTGTCCCGCACACCGGCCGCCCGTCCGGGGCCACTGGGCCCCGTGGCCGACGCGCCGCACGGCTTCGGCGGCACATGGCTGGCTGTCGGCCTGATGAGCGGGACCTCCATGGACGGCATTGATGCCGCCATCATCGAAACCGATGGCGAGACCGTGGTCGGCGTCGGCCCCTCCCTGACGCTGCCCTATGACGACGCGTTCCGGGACCGACTGCGCGCCATGCTGGGCCGCACATCGCTGGACGATGAGGACGGGCGCCGCTTGCATCGGGACCTCGCCCTGCGGCATGCCGAAGCGGTGCGCGCCCTGCTGAAGGGATCGGAGGTCACGCCGGACCTGATCGGCTTTCATGGCCATACGCTGTGGCACGATCCGAAGGCCGGGGTGACCGTGCAGGCCGGAGATCCCGCGCTTCTGGCCCGTGAACTCGGTGTTCCCGTGGTGGCCGACCTGCGACAGGCGGATGTCGCGGCGGGGGGCGAGGGCGCGCCGCTGGTGCCGATCTATCACGCGGCCCTGGCCGAGGGCCTGGACCGGCCGCTGGTGGTCCTGAACATCGGGGGCGTGGCCAACGTCACCTGGATCGGCAAACGCGGCCCCAAGGACCTGATCGCGTTCGACACCGGCCCCGGCAACGGGCCGCTGGACGACTGGGTGGCCCGTCACACAGGCGAACCCTGCGACCGGGACGGCCGGCTGGCGGCGGCGGGCTCGCTGGACGAGGTCCGGCTGCTGCGCCTGATGGACCATGCCTATTTCGCGCGTCCGGCCCCGAAGTCGCTGGACCGCAAGGACTTCGACCATGTCCCGGGCATCGTCGAGGGCTTGTCGCTGGAGGATGGCGCGACCACGCTGACGGCGTTCATCGTCGCCGCCGTGGTGCAGTCGGCGACCCACCTCCCACGATCCCCGGTGCGCTGGGTGGTCACCGGCGGGGGGCGTCACAATCCCGTTCTGATGGACACCCTGACCGGCTGGCTGGGCGCCCCGGTGCAACCGGTCGAGGCGGTCGGCTGGAACGGCGACGCTCTGGAGGCCCAGGCCTTCGCCTTCCTGGCCGCCCGCCACCGGCGCAATCTGCCGATCACATTTCCCGGAACCACCGGCGCGCCCGAACCGATGACGGGGGGGCGCCTGTACCGGCCGTAAGACCGGCCGACGAAAGAGCCTCCCTTTGGGCGGCCGTGGCCACGTCGTGACCCCAAGCCGGACGAGTCATCCTTTTCGTCGCTCGGCTCTATACGAAAACCGCTTGATCGGTTCGCGTTCTTCGACCGGCTTTCCGTAGGTTGGGGTGAGGTGCCACGCACCGCACCCCAACGTTTCGGCCCCCAGAACCGAACGATGTTGGGGTTCGCTACGCTCACCCCAACCTACGCATTTGCGAACGGATCAAAAGGTCTTCGTATTAGAGGGTCACGGGTCTTCCGGCTGTTCCGCCCGTTTCGCCCGCAGTTTGTCCCAATAGGCCAACCGCTTGCGGATCTCGCGCTCGAAGCCGCGGTCGGGCGGGGCGTAGAACCGCTCCCGCTCCATGCCCTCCGGAAAGTAGTTCTGGCCGGAAAAGCCATCCTCGGTGTCATGGTCGTAGGCATAGCCGGCGCCGTAGCCCAGGTCCTTCATCATCGCCGTGGGCGCGTTGAGGATGTGCATCGGCGGCATCAGGCTGCCGGTGCGTTTGGCCGCGCGTCGCGCCGCGCCGAGCGCCACATAGCCGGCGTTGCTCTTGGGCGCCGTGCCCAGGTAGACCACCAGATGGGCGATGGCCAGATCGCCCTCGGGGCTGCCCAGGCGGTCGTAAATCTCCCACGCGGCGATGGCCTGTTCGGCCGCCGCCGGGTCGGCCATGCCGATGTCCTCCACCGCGAACCGGGTGAGCCGGCGCAGAATGTAGGCCGGGTCCTCGCCGCCCACTAGCATGCGCGCCAGCCAGTACAGCGCCGCGTCTGTGTCCGATCCGCGCAGCGACTTGTGAAGCGCGGAGATGAGGTTGTAGTGCTCCTCGCGGTCCTTGTCGTAGACGGGGGCGCGGCGTTGGGCCACGCGGGCCAGCCCCTCCGGGTTCAGCGGCGCCATGCCCTCGCCCTCGGCCTGCTTGAGGGCGAACAGCGCCTCGGCCAGGGTGAGCAGGTAGCGGCCGTCGCCGTCGGCCATGGCCCGCAGGGTGGCGCGGGCCTCGTCGGTCAGGGGCAGCGCTTCGCCGGTGGCGGCCTCGGCCCGGGCCATCAGCCGATCCAGCCCCTCGTCGTCCAACCGCCGCAGCACGAACACCCGCATCCGCGACAACAACGCGGCGTTCAACTCGAAGCTGGGATTCTCGGTCGTCGCCCCCACCAGAATGACCGTGCCGTCCTCGACATAGGGCAGAAAACCGTCCTGCTGGGCGCGGTTGAAGCGGTGGATCTCATCCACGAACAGCAAGGTGCCGCGCTGTTCCCGCCGACGCCGTTCCCGCGCCGCCTGGAACACCTTGCGCAGGTCGGCGACGCCGGAGAACACCGCAGACAGCGGCTCGAAATGCAGATCGACGTGATGGGCTAGCAGACGGGCGAGCGTGGTCTTGCCGCACCCCGGCGGCCCCCAGAACACGAGGGAGGCCAAGCGCCCCGCCGCCAGCATCTGGCGCAGCGGACCGTCGGCGCCGAGCAGGTGATCCTGCCCGACCACATCGTCGAGCGACTGCGGCCGCAGGCGGTCGGGCAGCGGCCGCGACGGATCGTCGTCAGGCACCGCCGACGACGCGGACGCCTCCGATGTCCCGAACAGGTCGCTCATCCGCCCACCGCGATGCGCGCGCGCCGGCCCTCGCGCAGGATGTCGATTTGCCACGGCGGGCCGGTGCGCCGCATCAGGGTGTCGAGATCGCTGACGGACGCCGGCTCACGGCCATTGACCGCCAGGATCACGTCGCCGGGCCGCAAGCCGAACCGTGCCGCCGGGCTGTGCGGGCCGATTTCCAGCACGACCACCGCGCCCTGCCCGTGAGGCTGGCGCAACTCTTCCGCCAGGGCGGGGTTCAGGTTGGCGACGACGACATCGTTCAGCGGATGGCGTCCGTTCAGCCGGGTGGGGTTGCGTGGCGGATCCTCCGGCGGCGCCCTGAGGGCGACCGTCAGGTCGCGCGCGCGGCCATCGCGCCAGATCCGCACCGTGGCCGAGCCCCCCACCGCGCTGGTGCCGATGCGGTAGCGCAGGGCCTCCTCGTCGGGCAGGTCGTGGCCTTCGAACGCCAGCACCACATCGCCCCGGCGCAGTCCGGCGCGCTCGGCCGGGCTGTTGGCGAACACGGTTGAGATCAGAACGCCGGCCGGGCGGGGCAGCCCCAGCGACCGGGCGATGTCACTGGTCACGCTCTGGCCGTCGAGCCCCAGCCACGGCCGGGTGACGGTGCCGCCGGCCAGCAGGCTGTCCACCACCACCCGCGCCATGGTGGCCGGCACGGCGAAGCCGATGCCGACGCTGCCGCCGTCCTGACTGTAGATGGCGGTGTTGATGCCCACCAGACGGCCTTGCATGTCCACCAGGGCGCCGCCGGAGTTGCCAGGATTGATGGCTGCGTCGGTCTGGATGAACGAGCGATAGTCGGTCAGGCTGACAGTGGATCGGGCCAGCGCCGAGACGATGCCCATGGTGACGGTCTGGCCGACCCCGAACGGATTACCGATGGCCAGCACCAGATCGCCCACTTCCAGGGCGTCGGAGTCGCCCAACGTGAGCGCGGGCAGCGATTCGGCGCCCACGTCGATGCGCAGAACGGCAAGGTCGGAGCGCTCGTCCGTGCCCACCAGGGTCGCCTCGAACTCGCGCCGGTCATGCAGCACGACGGTGATCTCGTCGGCGCTCTCAATGACATGGCGGTTGGTCAGGATCACGCCGTTGGGCCGGACAATGACCCCGGAGCCGAGCGAGTTCTCCACCCGCTCACGGGTCAGGGGACCGCCGAACGGATGGCCGAAGAAGCGGCGGAACACCGGATCGTCGAACATCGGCGGCATGCGGCGCTCGCGCACCACGCGGCGGCTATAGATATTGACCACGGCCGGCGCGGCCCGCTCGACCACCGGAGCGAATGACAGGGTGATCTCGGCGCGGGATTGGGGACGCTCGCGCGCGGTGGCGCCGTCCTGGGCCATGACGGGGCGGGGCGGAAGAGCGATCACGCTCCCCAGCAGGGCCGCCAGCAGGATGGCACCGACACGTCGGGGCAAGGATGGCATTGCTGATCCCGTGTTCAGGCGTGGTGATGCGGGTGGTTCCCAAATAGGGTGATCGCCCGCGTGGAGCAATCGAGGATCCCAATCCGGCGCGTCCTGATATATGTAGGGCTCGCCGACCCGGCGCGGGCCGGGTCCCCTCTTCCTCTCTATGCGGACGACATGCCGCCAGTGCCCAACGCTTCACCGGACTCCCCAATGCCCACCCGCGCGGGAACCGTGGCCCTCATGCGTCGCCTGATGCGCGAGTTCCTCGGCCCGCATGTGCGGACGATGGGGCTCGCCGTAACGTTCATGCTGGTGATGGCGCTGGCGACGGCCGCCACGGCATGGCTTCTGGAACCGGCCATCAACGAAGTGTTTCTGGGGAAACGCGAAGACGCCCTCTGGTGGGTGGCCGGCGGTCTCCTGGTGGCCTTTCTCCTGCGGGCGGTCGGCAACTACGCCCAATCCCTGCTGGTGACCCGCGTGGGCTTCCGCATCCTCACCGAGGCCCGTGAGCGACTGCAAGACAAGATCGCGGGGATGGAACTGCGGTTCTTCCGCGCCCACGCCACGGGCGACCTGATTACCCGCTTGACGTTTGATATCAACCGGATGCGACATGCCACCGTCAATGCCCTGACGGCGCTTGGCCGCGACCTTATGTTGCTGATTGCGCTGGTCGCCCTGGTGTTCTGGCAAGACTGGGTTCTGGCGCTGATGGCCTGCGTGGCGGCGCCCCTGACCGTCGTGCCGATCCGGCGCCTTGGCCGCAAGGTGCGCCGACGCGCCAGCGACACACAGGAGGAGACGGGCCGCCTGCATTCCCTGATGAGCCAGACGCTGCGCGGGATCCGCGTGGTGTGGATCGATGGGCGGGCCCAGGACATGCGCGCCCGCGTCGATGCGCTGATCAACCGGATCTTCCGCCGTCAGGTCAGCGGCGAGCGGGCGCGGACCCTGGTGACACCGATCATGGAACTGGCGACGGGGGCGGGGCTGGGGCTCGCCCTGTTCGTCGGCGGACAGCGGGTGCTTTCGGGCGGCATTGATCCCGGATCCTTGACCTCAATGCTGGCGGCCCTCCTGATGGCGTATCAGCCGGCCAAGCGGCTGGCCAACCTGTATTCGATCATCCAGGAGGGGCTGGCGGCGGTCGAACGCCTGTTCCAGCTTCTGGACACGCCGCCGGACATTGTTGAGCGGCCTGGCGCGATCGCCCTGCCCGCCGGTCCCGGCCGTATTGATCTGCGCGGCGTCGGATTCGCTTATCAGGCGGGGAGCCCGGTGCTGCACGACATTGATCTGACGGTCGAACCGGGTGAAATGGTCGCGCTGGTGGGGTCGTCGGGCGCCGGAAAGTCAACCTTGCTCAATCTGATCCCGCGCTTCCTGGAGGCTGAGGAGGGTGCGGTCCTGGTCGATGGCCATGACGTGCGTGACGTGACGATGGCCTCTTTGCGATCCCGGATCGCCCTGGTGACACAGGAGACCTTCCTGTTCGACGACACCATCCGCGCCAACATCGCCTATGCGCGGCCGGACGCCTCCGAGGAGGCCATTGAGGCCGCCGCGCGCGCCGCCGATGCCTGGGACTTCGTGTCCGCACTGCCGAAGGGCCTGGACACACCCATCGGAGAGCTGGGCGGGCGCCTGTCGGGCGGCGAGCGGCAGAGACTGGCCATCGCCCGCGCCCTGCTCAAGGATGCGCCGATCCTGCTGCTGGATGAACCGACGTCCGCGCTGGATTCGGCGGCCGAACACAGGGTTCAACAGGCTCTGGGTACTCTGAGTCGCGGGCGGACGACGCTGGTGGTGGCCCACAGATTGTCGACGATTATGGACGCCCACCGTATCTGCGTGGTAGACGGCGGTCGCTTGGTCGAACAAGGCCGCCACACCGAGCTTCTGGACCGGAACGGCCTGTATGCCTATCTCTACCGGGACTCGGGCCGGGGCGGCCCGGCATGAGGGGCCGGGACCACCCGTCGTGTGGCGGCATGGCCGTGCGGATCAAACGACACCGGCAATCTCACGTATCGAAAGGCGGAGAGTCGTTTTCGGTGGTCTGCAACGGCGCGGTCTGAAAGGATACCGTCATGCGCCTCTCCACGCGGTTCAAGTGATCGCGGCTCGGAACCGGGGCGCCTCAATGGTACGTGAGATGGGAACAGCCTGAACGGACGGTCGCGATTTGGCATCATGACGACGGCCCGGAACGAAGCCATAGCCGTGGGATCCACGGATGCGGGGCACAGCGATCCCGGACAGCGCGGACCGGCGCCAAGCGAGCCGGGCGCGGCGCGCCTGGATGCGCTGATCGAGTCGATCCCGGGGATCGTGTTTCAGCGCCTCCTTCGTCCCGACGGAACGCTGTCCTACCCCTTCGTTTCTTCATCGGTGGCGCTGCATACGGGCTACCGGCCGGACCAGTTGCGGCTGGCACGGGACGGCAGCCTGGATGTCATCCACTGGGCGGATCGTGACGCCAATCTTGCGCGTGTGCATGAGTCGGCGCGGACCCTGAAGACCTGCGACGAGGGCTTCCGAGTGATCGCGCGCACCGGCGAGGTGCGCTGGTTGGCGGGGGCCAGCGTGCCACGCCGGCTGGAGGACGGCAGCGTGCTTTGGGACGGAACGCTGATCGACGTCACCGACCAAAAGCGGGCCGAGCAGTGGCTTGGCATGGTCATGGATCACGCTGCCGACGTCATCATCACCATGAATGATGCCGGTCTGATCGATTCGTCCAACGCCGCCTCCAGGGTCGTCTTCGGGTGTGATCCGGACAGCCTGATCGGCCAGCCAGCCTCGACCCTGATGCCGCAGTTGGAGCAGGGCGACCTGAGCGAAGTGCTCCGGCAGTATCTCAACACCGGAGAGACCACGCTCGTCGGTCAGGGACCGCGCGAGTTGATCGGGCGGCATTTTGACGGCCGGCTGTTTCCCATCGAGATGGTGCTGTCGGAGGTCCTGACGGAGGGGCGCCGCCTCTTTATCGCGGTCATTCGCGACATCAGCCAGCGCAAGGAGACCGAGACGGCCCTGCTGGAAACGCAGCGCCGCCTGACCAACATCGCCGACAACCTTCAGGGACTTGTCTTTCAGCGCGTTCTGACCGACGACGGGCATCTGCGCTTTCTGTATATCACCGGCATGACCCTGGAGACGCTGGATCTGTCCTCCCAGGCCGTGATCGACGACGGCGACCTGCTTCTCAACGCCATGGATCCGGAGGACCGCAAGCGGTTTCTCGAGGCGGCGCATCACTCGGCCCGCACCCTCGATCCGATGGAGGACGACTACAAGATCGTCAGCCGTGAGGGCGCCGAGCGGTGGCTGCGCGGGTGGTCTCGACCCTATCGAACCGACGACGGGACCGTGGTGTGGGAGGGCGTTACGCTTGATGTGACGGATCGCAAGCAGGCCGAGAAACGGCTGATGTTCCTGGCGTATCACGACGCCCTGACCGGCCTTGGCAACCGCACCCTGTTTCTGGACAAGTTCGCCGCCCTGATCGGGGGTCAGGGGCCCGGAGAAGAGGGCCGCCCGTCGCGGTGGGCGCTGGTTGCGATTGGTCTGGATCGGTTCAGCATCATCAACGGCACGCTCGGACATGCCATTGGGGATCGTGTACTGGTCGCGGTTGCTCATCGCCTGCGCGAACCGCTCGGCGGTCATGAACTGCTGTGCCGAACCGGCGGCGATCGCTTCATGATGCTGTTGACGGACTGCGACACCGACGAGGCGCTTCAACTCGCGTTGAACGAGCTTACGGGCAAGTTCCAACGACCCCTGGAAGTCGGGGGCCACCAGTTCGACCTGTCCGTCAGTCTTGGCGTGAGTCTGTTTCCGGATCACGGGCAGGACGCCGAAACGCTCATCATGCACGCGGACGCGGCCCTTCACGAGGCCAAGTCGGAGGGCGGAAGCGCCTGCCGCCTGTTCACCCCGGCCATCAGCGAGCAGGCCAACCTGATCCTGACCATGCGCCACCGCATGCGGCGGGCGCTGGAGGAAAACCAGTTCAAGGCCTACTTCCAGCCCCAGGTGGATCTGGCCACGAACCGCATCGTCGGCTCCGAGGCCCTGGCCCGCTGGATCGCGCCTGACGGCACGCAGGTGTCTCCCGGCGAGTTCATTCCCATCGCCGAGGAGTACGGCCTGATCGACGAGATCTGCGTTCAGGTCATGGAGGATGCCTGCCGTTGGACGGCGCACTGGAACACCTTGGGGCTAGGCGATATCACGGTCGCGGTGAACATTTCCGGGCGCCAGTTCCACAATTCGCGTCAATTGGTGGAGATCGTGGACTCGGCTCTGACGAAATTGCGTCTGGCCCCGCATCTTCTGGACCTGGAACTGACCGAGAGCGCGGCCATGAGCGATCCGGAAAACGCCAGCCGGGTCATGCGCATGTTCACGGATCGCGGCATCGGCTGTTCGATCGACGATTTCGGGACGGGCCATTCGTCGCTGGCCGTGCTCAAGCGGTTCACCCTGCGCACGCTCAAGATTGATCGTTCGTTCGTCAAGGATGTCACCAGCGACTCCAACGACGCCGCCATCTGTTCGGCCATCATCGCCATGGCCCACGAGCTCAACCTGAAGGTCTGCGCGGAGGGCGCGGAGACCCCCGACCAGTTGGAGTTCCTGCGCGCGCACCGGTGCGACAAGGTTCAGGGCTTCCTGATCGCCAAGCCCCTGCCGCCGGAGGACATGGAGCGGATGTTGAGGGCCGGCATCCCGGAGGCGCTGCGCGGCCCCGTCCCCGCCAACTGATTTCGCCCCAGGTTTCAGGGAAGGGTCGGCGACTGGTCTCGCGACGCTAAGGGGTCGTCTGCGATGGAAGCCGTTTGATTGGGTCCCGCTGCGGCAGTCGGTGGCGGATCGGGACCCAATCATCCGGATACCAGCAGGTCTCATTTTGGCCGTGCGGCCTCCGAAGGGAACGGCTGGGCGCCCCAGGCGCGAACCGGACTCCCTCCCCTGGATCTATCATATTCACTCTTCTTCTCGCCGAAGCGGGGGCTCTTCGCTCGCGCGACAAATTGACTCGTCATTGCGAACCCCTCAGGAATCCCCTCATTTCGGAAAAGGGCCGCAAAATCAATGGGTTTCACGACATCGGCCTGCGCGATAACCTGTTGATTTAATTGCATGTTTAAGAAATGAGGGGATTCCTGAGTGCGAACCCTCGTCGCAAGACGAGGGTGAAGCAATCCAGGGCACAAAACGCAAATATCCACCCTAAATTGCTTTGTCGCTTCGCTCCTCGCAATGACGAGCATAAGTGAAGATATGTGAATATGATAGCCTGGATAGGGGAGGGCTGGGGTGGGGGTGAAAAAAAAGGCCCGTGGGTTGATGCGGCAAGCGGGGTCCGTGCGGACATCACCTCGCCCCCCTCCGACCTCTTCCCGAAGGGGGGAGGAGAGCAGGCCGGCCCCGACCGCAACCGGAGTTCTCCCTCCATCCTGAGAATTGCTGTCCGGACACCGGATCAGTGAAATTCCGAGGCGCGCTGGCCTATTTTTCGGGCATTGTGGCGAATTTTCCGCGTCCGGAACAAAAAATGCGCTGATTGGTCGAAATATTATAATCACAACTTAGTCTAAGTGACGCCTCTCAAGAAGTCGGTGTCAAACTCCTTCTTGGTCTTCCCCTCCCAATTTCGGTGGTGTTTTACCGAAGGTTTATGAAATCACTTGCCGGTCCGGGGGGGGCTCTGCGACCATTAATGACGGATTTTCCGGTCGTTGAGGCGCGCCAAAATGAAGATGAAAATCGCGGCCAAGCTGCCCTTGGCCATTGTGGTTCTGGCCGTGCTTTCGGTCATCGCCACCGGCATCATTGCCTTCAACCAAGCCCAGCAGAGCATGCAGGCCGCCGCGGCCCAGAAGCTGACTGCCATCAAGGAAGGTCGGCTGGCGGAGATGGAGCGCTACCTGGACTTCATCCACCATGACCTTGCCTCCATCGCCGAAAACGACATGACCATCGAGGGTCTGGAGGCCTTCGAGCGCGGCTGGGCCGACCTGGCGGACGGGGGCGACCCGATGACGGTGGCGCAACGCCTCTACATCACCGACAACCCCAATCCGGCGGGGGAGAAGCACCGGCTGAGCGATGCCCGTGACGGTTCGCTCTACAGCGAGGTCCACGCGCGCTATCACCCATGGTTCCGCCGCTTCCTGGAACGGCGCGGCTACTACGACATCTTCCTGGTCGATCACGACGGGACCATCGTCTATTCGGTCTACAAGGAGGCCGATTTCGGCACCAACCTTGAGACCGGACGCTGGAAGGGCAGCGAAATCGCCGACGTTTACCGCCAGATCAAGGCGGATTTCCGCGACGGCGCCTTTGCCATCACCGATTTCCGCCCCTACGCGCCCAGCGACGGCGTGCCGGCCGGCTTCGTCGCCGCGCCTGTGTTCGATCACGCTGGCGAAGAACACGGCGTGTTGATTTTCCAGCTTCCAATCGGCGGCATCAACACGATCATGCAGCAGACCGCCGGGCTGGGTGAGTCCGGCGAAGCCTACATCGTCGGTGACGATCTGTTGATGCGCTCCGACTCTCGGTTCTCCAACGTGTCCACCATCCTGAAGCGCAAGGTCGATACGGTGCCCGTGCGTGAAGCCCTGAACGGCGGGAGCGGCGTGACGGTGGCCAACGACTATCGCGGCGTGCCGGTTGTCTCCGCGTATGGTCCGCTGGAGTGGATGGGCATCAGGTGGGCCTTCCTGGCCGAGGTGGACAAGGCCGAGGTGGACCAGCCCGTCGTCGCCATGGGCATGGGCATCGCCGTGGCGGGCCTGATCATCGCCGTCGTGGTGGCGGGCATCGGTTTGGTGTTCGCCCGCTCCCTGACCGGGCCGATCAACCGCATGGTCGTGGCCATGAAGCGGCTCGCCGACAAGGATTGGACCGCGGAGGTTCCGGCCAAGGAGCGCACCGACGAGATCGGCGACATGGCCGCCGCCGTGCAGGTCTTCAAGGACAACGGCCTGGAGGTCGAGCGCCTGGAGGCCGAGCAGAAGGAACGCGACCGCCGCGCCGAGGAGGAAAAGCGCCGCGTCATGCTGCAGATGGCCGACGACTTCGAGGGCGCGGTCGGCGGCGTCGTGGAGGCCGTCTCGTCGGCCGCCACCGAAATGCGGTCCACGGCGCAGAGCATGGCGGCGATCGCCGAGGAGACTGAAAACCAGGCCTCCACCGTCGCCGCCGCCGCCGAGGAGGCCAGCACCAGCATCCAGACCGTCAGTTCGGCGTCGGAGGAACTGGCCGCCTCCATCCAGGAAATCAGCCGTCAGGTCAGCCACGCCAGCGAGATCGCCGGAGAGGCCACGCGGCAGGTCGAGCAGACCAACACCCAGATCGACGGCCTCAACAACTCGGCCGAACAGATCGGCGAGGTGGTCAAGCTGATTACCGATATCGCCGCCCAGACCAACCTGCTGGCACTGAACGCGACCATCGAGGCGGCGCGGGCCGGCGAGGCCGGCAAGGGGTTCGCCGTCGTGGCCAACGAGGTCAAGACGCTGGCCAGCCAGACGGCCAAGGCCACCGAGGACATCTCCGACCGCATCCGGGGCGTGCAGTCCGAAACCCTGGCGGCGGTCAAGGCCGTGCGGTCCATCGGCGATGTCGTGGCCCAGGTCAGCGAGATCAGCCAGTCGATTGCGTCGGCCGTGGAGGAACAGACCGCCGCGACCCGGGAAATCACCCAGAACGTGGAACAGACCGCGAAGGGTGCCCAGGAAGTGACGATGAACATCCAGAGCGTCAATCAGGCCGCCGGCGAGGCGGGCAGCGCGTCCAGTCAGGTGCTCGGCGCGGCCGGACAACTGGCCGAGAACGGCGAGGTCCTCAAGCGTGAGGTGGGCGCCTTCCTCGCCCGCATCCGCAACGGATAGGGCCACCCGGGCCCTACCTGTCGGCGGCGGGCGGGCGCGTCTCGCCCGCCGCGAGACCGTGACCCGCGCGGGGATTTTGACAGGGCCTGCCGTTTCTGGGTAAAGCGGGGAACCATTTAACCCTCGTTTCGTCATGGGCCGATGTCAACGTCCCTCCAGACCGTGCTTGATGAGACCCGCCCCCCAGCCGAACGCGCCGATCCGCTGCACCTGCTGGAACGCGCCATCCTGGAGTCGCTCGACACCATTGAGGCGACCCGCCCGGGCGGTCTCGTCAGCCTGAGTGTCGCGCTCCCCGATGCCGCGCCAGATGGCGACGCTGCGGTGAACCCGGTTCGGGGCGGGGATTGCCGCTGGCTGTCTCCCGACGAGGATCAGACCCTCTATGGGGCCGGGGAGGCCGTACGCCTCACCCTGCCGACGCCGGACGGGTTCGAGGCCCATCGGACGGCCTGGGTGGTCCTGGGGGAAGAGGGCCTACCGCCGCCCCTTGCTTTCTGGACTGTGCCGCCGGCGCTGGACCCGGCGCCGCCGGAACTCTGGGTGCCGCGTGTGCTGCTGCGCCGGACGGGGGGGCGCATGACCCTTACGGTCAGTCTGCGGCGCGGCGATACGCCGGTCGCGGAAGCGGTCCGATGCTGGCTGGCGGAGGCGCGGACGCTGCTGCACGGCAGGCCCCGTGACGTCCTGCCCGCCATCGCCGCGCGCGCCCCCAAGACCGACCTCGCCGACTGGACGGATCGGGTGCGGCGCACCACCGAGGCCATTGCCGCCGGCCGCCTCTCGAAGGCGGTGCTGGCACGGCGGCTGGATATCCGTCTGACCGGGACCGCAGACGCCCAAGTGCTTGCCGACCGGTTGGCGGCGCTGCATCCCGCGTGCTGCACCTTTGCCCTTGCGCACGGGCAGGGCCATGTGGTGGCGGCCAGTCCGGAGCGGCTGGCGGTCAAGCGGGGGGCCAAGGTCCACAGCACCGCGCTGGCCGGCACAGCGCAACGGCATGCCGACCCCGAGGCCGACGCGCGGGCCGCCGGGGATCTTCTGGCCTCGCCGAAGGAACGCCGCGAACACGCCATCGTCGCCGACGCCATCGCCGAGGCCCTGGCCGAGGTCTGCGAGTCG
Organism: Rhodospira trueperi; assembly: GCF_900101965.1. Classification (GTDB taxonomy): domain Bacteria; phylum Pseudomonadota; class Alphaproteobacteria; order Rhodospirillales; family Rhodospirillaceae; genus Rhodospira; species Rhodospira trueperi. The sequence goes on from NZ_FNAP01000004.1 coordinate 232,455, forward strand.
GTTGAGCGGCCGGAAACGCCCGACATCATGCGTTTGCGTCAGGTGCAGCACCTGCACACGCCGGTGACCGGGCATCTGCGCGCCGGTGTGGGGTTCCTGGATGTGGTCTCGCGCCTGCATCCCACGCCGGCGGTTCTGGGATGGCCCCGACCGGCCGCCCTGGACTGGCTGCGGGCCATGAACGAGGGCCGCGACGGGCTGTACACCGGCGTCGCCGGCTGGATCGACCGCGACGGCGACGGCGAGGCGGCCATGGTGCTGCGCTCGGCCTATGTCGAGGATCGCGCCGCCGTGCTGTGGGCCGGCGCCGGCATCATGGCCGAGTCGGATCCCGCGCGGGAATGGACCGAGACGGACCTGAAGCTCTCGACCCTGCTCAACCTGTTCGGCGATCCATGAGCACGCCGGGGGACGTGACCCAGCGATGGGCCGGGGCCTTGATGGACGGCCTTGCCGGCGCCGGATTGCGGCGGGTGGTGCTCTCGCCCGGGTCGCGCTCCACGCCGCTCACGCTGGCCGCGCTACGCCATCCGGACCTGACCCCTCGCGTCGTCATCGACGAACGCTCGGCCGCGTTCCACGCTCTCGGGCTCGCCAAGGCGGAGGGTCGCCCGGCGGCCGTGATCGCCACGTCGGGGTCGGCCGTGGCGAACTGGTTTCCGGCGGTGGTCGAGGCCGACATGGGCCGCGTGCCCCTGATCCTGCTGTCCGCCGACCGGCCGCCGGAGTTGCAGGACTGCGGCGCCAATCAGACCATGGACCAGATCGGGCTGTTTGGACCTCATGTCCGCGCGTTCCATCCATTGCCGCCGGCCGAGGCGGACATCGGCTGGCTGGCACCGCTGGCCGCCCGGGTGATGGCCGCCACCCTCCAGCCCATGCCGGGGCCGGTTCACGTCAACGTGCCCCTGCGCGAGCCGCTGGTGCCGACGGCCGGAACAGGCTCGGCGGTGTCCGGCCCTGTTCCGCCCCAACGTCTGTCGGCACGGGCGAGACCGTCGAGCGAGACCCTTGAAACCCTGGAGCGCGTGATCGGCGGCGGGCGCGGCGCCATCGTCTGCGGCACCGAGGACCTGGGCGCCGATGGTCGTGCGGCAGTGCTGCTGCTGGCGGAGCGGCTGCGGGTGCCGGTGTTCGCCGATGGGCTCTCCGGGCTGCGGTTCGACGCTCGGGCGGGCGCGGCCGTGCTGGCCCATCCGGATGAGGTGGCGCGGGGAGCGCCGCCGGCCGACTGGGTGTTGCGTCTGGGCGGTGCACCGGTCTCCAAGGCGCTGTCAACGTGGCTGCAAACCGCGCGCGGACGACCCCAGGTGGTGGTCTGTGCGTCCCCCCGGGTGGCCGACCCCGAAGGCACCGCGACCCATGTTCTTCACGCTGATCCGGCGGAGGTCTGTCGGGATCTCAAAGGATCGCCGGCGCCGGAGTGCTGGTTGCGGGACGTCGTGGCGATGGACGGTGTCGCCGCCAACGCCGCCGAGGCGATCTGCGCGGAGGACGCACCGTTCGAGGGCAACGTCCTGCGCCGTCTGGTGAGGGGGCTGCCGTCGGGCACGCCGCTGGTGCTCGGCAATTCGCTGCCGGTGCGGGCGTGCGATTGGCTCGCCGGGCGGGTGCCGGGCGGCCCGCGTCCGTTCGGCAACCGGGGTGTGTCCGGCATCGACGGCACCCTGTCCACCGCGTTCGGCATCGTGTCCGCGCTCGGCCCCGGCGTTGTCGTGGCGGGAGACCTGACGTTCCTGCACGATCTGGGCGGGCTTGCCCTGGGACGCGACCTGCCCCTGGCGATCCTGCTGCTCGACAACGGCGGCGGTGGCATCTTCGACCACCTGCCCCAAGCCGGCCTGCCCGAGTTCGAGCAGGGCTGGCTGACTCCGCCCGCGCTGGACGCGATCACCGCCGCGCGGGCCTTTGGCCTGTCCGCCGAAACGGTCGCCACCACGGATGAGGCCGTCGCGGCCGTGCGCGCGGCCCTTGACCGCCCGGCCGCCTCGGTCATCCGCCTGCCCATCGACCGGGCCGAGAGCCTGCGCCGGTTCCGGTCCTTTTTCGCCACCCGTCCCGCCCCCATTCGCCCACCAGGGAGCCCCGCTTCATGACCACCGAGACGTTCGACTGGCAGCCCGCCCCCGGCACCGACTACACCGACATCCTGTTCGATACCTTCGAGGGTATCGCCCGCATCACCATCAACCGCCCGCACGTCCGCAACGCCTTCCGGCCGGAAACGCTGGAGGAGGTCATGGACGCCCTGCACCGGGCGCGGCTGGATCCGGACGTCGGCGCGGTGATCCTGTGCGGCGCCGGTTCCGAGGCGTTCTGCGCCGGCGGTGACCAGAAGGTGCGCGGCGAGCATGGCGGCTATAAGAACGAGGCCGGCGTCAACCACCTGAACGCCCTCGACCTGCAACGCATGATCCGCACCCTCCCCATGCCGGTGGTGGCCATGGTGGCCGGCTGGGCCATCGGTGGCGGCAACGTGCTGCATTTGGTGTGCGACCTGACCATCGCCGCCGACAACGCCCGCTTCGGCCAGACCGGCCCGCGCGTCGGCAGCTTCGACGCCGGCTTCGGTGCAGGGTTGATGGCCCGCACGGTGGGCCTGAAGAAGGCCAAGGAAATCTGGTTCCTGTGCCGCCAGTACGACGCCCAACAGGCGTTGGAGATGGGCCTGGTCAACACGGTGGTGGCGCTGGCCGATCTGGAGCGCGAGACGGTCGGCTGGTGCCGCGAGATGCTGGCGCTGTCGCCGACGGCGCTGCGCGTGCTCAAGGCCGGCTTCAACGCCGACACCGACGGCCTGTCTGGTATTCAGGAACTGGCCGGCAATGCCACCGCCTTGTTCTACATGACCGAGGAGGGGCAGGAGGGTCGCAACGCCTTCAACGAGAAGCGCTCGCCGGACTTCGGCCGCTATCCGCGCCGGCCCTGATGCGGATTGCGGCCGCGACGGTCCATCCCTACGCCCTGCCGCTGGTGCGGCCGTGGGTGGCATCCCGGGCGACGCTGACCGAGCGACGCGGTCGGCTGCTGGCGGTGACGAGCGAGGACGGGCTGGTGGGTTGGGGTGACTGCGCGCCCCTGCCCAGTTCCGGCGAGGCGGGCCACGCGCGGGTGTTCCAGGCACTGAACGCGGCGGTGCGGGGGTTGCCGGGGCGCGATACGGCGGATGTGTCCCCGTCCGACGTGCCCGAAGTGCGCTGGGCCATAGAGACCGCCCTGTTCGACCTGGAGGCCCGCCGCGCCGGCCTGCCGCTGCGGCGGTTTCTGCGGTCTAGTTTCCCCGTCATTGCGAGCCCCCGTCAGGGGACGGGGGCTCGCAATGACGAGCCACGAACCATCGCCCCCGTCCGCGTGCCCATCAACGCCGCGCTCGGGCCGCTGGACGCGGGGTGCGCCGACCGCGCCGAGGCGGCGGCGGAAAGGGGCTTCGCGGTCGGCAAGATCAAGGTCGGGGTCGGGGCCATCGACGACGAACGGCGCGCCCTCGCCGATGTGATCGAGCGGGCGCGGGGCCGGCTGCGGGTCCGCCTGGATGCCAATCGGGCGTGGCCCGAAGCGGAGGCCCGGCGGTTCCTGGAGTCCCTCGTCGGTCTGCCGATCGACGGTGTCGAGGAACCGCTGGCCGATCCCACGCCGGCGGCGTTGGCGCACCTGCAAAAGGACCTGCCGTTCCCCCTGGCCGCTGACGAGTCCCTGCCGGTGCTCGGTGTCGACGCCCTGCTGGAGGCCCGGGCCGTGCGGCGGCTGGTGGTCAAGCCGGCGCGCCTGGGCGGCATCCGCGCGACGCTGGCGTTGGCCGCACAGGCGCAAACGGCCGGGGTTGAGCTGGTCCTCACGTCGGTGGTGGATTCAACGGTCGGGGTGACGGCCGCCGCCCATCTGGCCGCCGCGCTGCCAACGGAAAACACCCATGGCCTGGGCACGCTCGACTGGCTGACGCGCGACGTGGCGCCGCCGCCGGTGATCGTCGACGGCGCCCTATGTCTTCCCGCCGGCCCCGGGTTGGGTCTCGTCCCCAAGGGATAGCAACCGTGTGAGAACGGCTGCCGGTCGGACCTCCCGCTTGCGATCCGGGGCCACTTTGGTACGGTTTCGGAGTCCGGTCTCCGGAGCCGGGTCCAGCGGGAGGTGAACGGCCCATGACGGATGATCCGGTCCCGCGCGGCGACGCGTCGCGGTGCTCCCTGACCGGCCGCTGTCTGGTGGCCACATCCCGCATGCGGGATCCGATGCTCGCCGGGGCCGTCATCTACCTGTGCGTCCATTCGGAACAAGGCGCCATGGGCGTGGTCATCAACCGCATCCTGGAGGGCTTCAGTTTCCTCGGCCTGCTGCGGGAACTTCACCTTCCCCGGCCCGAACGGGATCCCGAGATCCCGGTTCACTTCGGCGGCCCGGCGGAGCGACAGCAGGGGTTCGCGTTGCACACCGCCGACTATGTCCGCGACGACACGGTGGTTCTGAACGCGGCGATGGCCTTCACCGCGACCCGGGAGGCCCTGCGCGACATCGCCCACGGCACCGGGCCGCGCCGCGCCCTGGTGGCCCTGGGGTATACGGGCTGGCCGCCGGGGCAACTCGACGCGGAAGTGCGCGATGACCAGTGGCTGGTGACGGACGCCGACCCCGATCTGGTGTTCGCCCCCGAGTCGGACACCAAGGCCGATCTGGCCCTGGCCCGGCTGGGCATCGACCCGGCGCGCCTGTCCGGCGAGGGCGGGCATGCGTGAGGGGGCGCCACGCCGACGGGATTGCACCGACCGCCGACTCCCCGACTCGGACTTATTCCTTGCGATCCGGGGCGGTCCTGGTAAGGTCGCGCTGTCCGTCGCTGGGTCGGCGGCGCGCCGTCGGCGCGCCCCATCCGGCACACCGCCCGGACCCCGTCCATGGCCCTGGGGGCGCACCCCCACGGACACGCGCCGTTCCGCGACCGGGAGCGACTCCCGCCGCCGTCGGCGCCTTTCGCGTCAATCCGTGAGCGGCCCGCCCGAGCGACCGGCCTTTTCCGTCGGCCATGTCGGCTTCGGCCCGGACCGACCAGCCAAGGGGACCCCACCATGACGAAGATCAAGGTCGCCAACCCGATCGTCGAACTCGACGGCGACGAGATGACCCGCATCATCTGGGCCTTCATCAAGGACAAGCTGATCCTGCCGTACCTGGACGTCGAGTTGCTGTATTACGACCTCTCGATCCAGAAACGCGACGAGACCGACGACCAGATCACCATCGACGCCGCCGAGGCGATCAAGAAACACCGCGTCGGCGTCAAGTGCGCCACCATTACGCCCGACGAGGCCCGCGTCGAAGAATTCGGTCTCAAGAAGATGTGGCGCTCGCCCAATGGCACCATCCGCAACATTCTCGGCGGCACCGTTTTCCGCGAGCCGATCATCTGCAACAACGTGCCGCGTTATGTGCCGACCTGGACCAAGCCCATCGTCATCGGCCGTCACGCCTTCGGCGACCAGTACCGCGCGACCGACTTCCTGGTGCCGGGCAAGGGCAAGCTGACCGTCACCTTTACCCCGGACGACGGCGGCGCGCCGATCACCCACGAGGTGTTCGACTTCCCCGGATCGGGCATCGCCATGACCATGTACAATCTGGACGAGTCGATTCGCGGCTTCGCCCGGGCGTGCATGAACTACGGCCTGAACCGGGGCTGGCCGGTCTACATGTCCACCAAGAACACCATCCTCAAGGCCTACGACGGCCGCTTCAAGGACCTGTTCCAGGAGGTGTTCGATACCGAGTTCAAGGACCGGTTCGACGCCGCCGGCATCACCTACGAACACCGCCTGATCGACGACATGGTCGCCTGCTGCATGAAGTGGGAAGGCGGTTACGTCTGGGCCTGCAAGAACTATGACGGCGACGTGCAGTCGGACACCGTGGCCCAGGGCTTCGGCTCGCTGGGGCTGATGACCTCGGTGCTGATGACCCCGGACGGCCAGACCGTGGAGGCCGAGGCCGCCCACGGCACCGTCACCCGCCATTACCGCCAGCACCAGAAGGGGCAGGAGACCTCGACCAACCCCATTGCCTCGATCTTCGCCTGGACCCGGGGTCTGAAGTTCCGGGGCGAGTTCGACGGCACGCCAGACGTGACGCGATTCGCCGACACCCTGGAGCGCGTGTGCATTGAGACCGTCGAGGCCGGCCACATGACCAAGGACCTAGCTATCCTGATCGGCAAGGACCAGCCGTGGCTGACCACCCAGCAGTTCCTGGACAAGCTGGACGAAGGATTGAAGGCGGCCATGGGGTGATCCGGAGGCCGATTGATCCGAAAACCGGATCATTGGTTCGGTGAAGCGATGACCAAGTGTAGGGCGGGTGACCGAAGGGCACCCGCCGTCTCTCGACGTGTAGGGCGGCTTGTCCTTCGGCCAGCCGCCCTACAGGTGCGAACCATTTTTGCCGGAAACCGTTTGTGCCGGTCCGGATCGCTCGGGATTTGAGTTTTCTGTTGGCGCAAATCGTCGTCTCGATCCGTTCCGGATCGCTCGGGATTTGCGCTAGATCTGCCCCAGTGTCTTGATCCGGGCCTTGGGGTGGATCTCGTTCTGGGACATGACCACCGTCATCGGACGGAACCGCTCCACGATGGAACGCACATAGGGGCGGATGCCGGGACTGGTCAGGAGGACCGGCGATTCCCCCTGCATGGCGAAGCGCTCGAAGGTCTGGCGCATGGTCATGATGAATTCCTGCAGGCGCGACGGCGGGATCGACAACTGCCGTTCCTCGCCCTGCCCGACCAGGGATTCGGCGAATTCCTGTTCCCACTGCGCCGTCAGGGTGACCAGCGGTACCACGCCGTCGGCGTTCACGCTGGCGTGGCACAACTGGCGCGCCAGTCGCGTGCGGACATGCTCGGTCAGGTGCATGATGTTGCGCGTGGTGGCCGACGCCTCGCTGATCCCCTCCAGAATGGTCGGCAGATCGCGGATGGAAACGCGCTCGTTCAGCAGGTTCTGCAGCACGCGCTGCACGCCACTGGTCGAGATTTGGTTGGGGATCAGGTCGGCGACCAGCTTCTGTTGATCCTTGTCCAACTCGTTGAGCAGTTTCTGGGTTTCGGCGAAGGACAGCAGATCGGCCATGTTGTCCTTGACCACCTCGGTCAGGTGGGTGGTGACCACGGTGGGCGGATCCACGACCGTGTAGCCCCGGAACATGGCCTCCTCGCGGTTGGAACTGTCCGACCAGACCGCCGGCAGCCCGAAGGCGGGCTCGGTGGTCTTTTCCCCGGGCAGGGTGATGTCCTCACCGCGCGGGTCCATGACCAGCAGCATGTTCGGGCGCAGGTCCCCGCGTCCGGCCTCCACCTCCTTGACGAAGATGACGTAGCTGTTGGCGCCGAGCTGCATGTTGTCCTGGATCCGGACCGACGGCATGATGAAGCCCATTTCGATGGCCAGGGAACGGCGCAGGGCCTTGATCTGCTCGGTCAGGCGTGACGCGCCGGGGGCGTTGATCATGCTCAGTAGGCCGTAGCCCAACTCCAGGCGCACGAGATCGATTCTGAGTGCGGTGGAGATCGGCTCCTCGGCCACGGGTGCCACAGGCGCCGGGGCCGCCTCCGCCTCCACCGCCTCGGTTCGGCGGCGTTTCCGTTGCAGGGCCAGGGCGGCTCCTCCCGCCATAAGCCCGAGCAGCGTGAACGGCAGAAACGGTGTGCCCGGCAGCAGCGCCAAGGCCATCGCCAGCACCGCGCTCATCCCCAGCGCGCTGGGATAGGCCTTGAACTGGGCCAGCAGTGTGGCTTCGGCGCTTTCCTTCAACCCGCCTTTGGCCACCATCAGACCGGCCCCGACAGAGACGATCAGGGCGGGGATCTGCGAGACCAGCCCGTCGCCGACGGTCAGGCGGGTGTAGACGTCGGCGGCCTCGCTGAAGCTCAGGCCGCCCTGCACCATACCGATGATCATGCCGCCGACGATGTTGATCAGGGTGATCAGGATGCCGGCGACGGCGTCCCCGCGCACAAACTTCGACGCACCATCCATGGCGCCGAAGAAGTCGGCCTCTTTCTGCATCTCCTCGCGCCGGTTGCGGGCCTCGTCCTCGGTGATCAGGCCGGTGGACAGGTCGGCATCAATGGCCATCTGTTTGCCCGGCATGGCATCCAGGGTGAAGCGGGCGGACACCTCGGCGATGCGCGTGGCCCCCTTGGTGATGACCATGAAGTTGACCAGCACCAGGATGGCGAACACGATCACGCCGATCACGAAATTGCCGCCCATGATGAAGCCGCCGAACGCCTGGATGACCTCTCCGGCGGCGTCGGGACCCTCATGACCGTTGGCCAGAATCAGCCGCGTCGAGGCCAGATTGAGGGACAGCCGCAACAGGGTGGCGATCAGCAGCACCATGGGGAACGAGTTGAACTCCATGGATTTGCGCACGTAGATGACGACCATCAGGATCAGGGTCGCAAAGGTCAGCGACAGCGCCAGCATGATGTCGAGCATCCAAGGCGGCATCGGCAGGATGAGCACCACCAGAATGCCGATAATGCCCAGCGCAAGCCCGATCTCGCCCTTGCTCAGAATCGACTGAACCCGGCGAACGGCATCGCCCAGGCTGTCCGCGCCCGAGCCGCCGCCGGCCCGTCCCTGGGGAACGTCGGACTCGCCTCGGGTGGCCACCGCCTGGCCCTGTGCGCCTGATTCCTCGGCCATCGCCGTTGTCTTTCCTCTTTCGTGTCGTCGGGCGGTCGCGCGCCGTCACGCGACGCCGGGTTACGGCGGTGCGGGGTGTCCGTTCGAGGCCTCGCCGGCAACGCCGACGCCCGGCGCGGGAACCGCGGTCCCCTCGTCGGTGTACTGGCGCAGTTTGTTGCGGAGCGTGCGGATCGAGATTCCTAGGATCGTGGCCGCATGGGTTCGGTTGCCCAGGCAATGGCGCAGGGTGTCGATGATCAGGTCCCGCTCCACATCGGCGACCGTGCGTCCCACCAAGCGGCCGGTTCCTCCGTCCTCGCTCGAAGGCCCCGGCGAACCGTCGGGTTGCGGTGGCGCGATGCCCTCGATCAGCACGGCATTCGGGCCGATGTCGTCGCCCTGGGCCAGCAGCACGGCCCGATGCAGGGTGTTTTCCAGCTCACGCACGTTGCCCGGCCACGCATGGGCCCGCAGCATGGCCAGCGCGGCGTTCGACAGCGGACGGTCGGGCAGGGCGTTGGCCTGGGCATATTTGCGGGCGAAGTGCGTTGCCAGCATATCGATGTCGGCCGGGCGTTGCCGCAGCGGCGGCAGCACCAGGGTGATGACGTTCAGGCGGAAGAGCAGGTCTTCCCGGAAGCGCCCGGCGGCGACCTCGGCGCGCAGGTCCCGGTTGGAGGTGGCGATGATGCGGGTATCGACCCGCACGGGCTTCTTGCCGCCGATGCGGTCGATCTCCCGCTCCTGAAGGACCCGAAGCAGCTTGGCCTGAAGGCGCGCATCCATCTCCGAGATCTCATCAAGCAGCAGGGTGCCGCTGTTGGCCTCCTCGAATTTGCCGATGCGCCGGGCCACGGCGCCGGTGAACGAACCCTTTTCGTGCCCGAACAACTCGCTTTCCAGCAGGGCCTCGGGGATGGCGGCGCAGTTCACGGCGATGAACGGGCCGTCGGCCCGGCGGCTGCTCTTGTGCAGATGGCGGGCGATCAGTTCCTTGCCGGTGCCGGATTCGCCGGTCACCAGCACGCTGGCGTCGCTGGGCGCGACCTGATCCGCCATGGCGACCACCCGGGCCATGGCCGGATCGCGGAAGACCAGGGCATGGCGGTCCTCGGCCACGGCCTCCAGGACGGCGGCGATCAGGTCCGGGTCCGGTGGCAGGGGAATGTACTCCTTGGCGCCGGCCTTGATGGCCCGCACGGCGGCGCGGGAATCGGAGCCCACACCATAGGCCACGACCGGAACGACGATGTGTTCGGCGACCATGGAGTCGATCAGCCCGGCGACATCGAAACGGCCGTCGATCATCACTACGTCGGCGCCGCGCCCCGCGCGCAGGGCTTCCAGGGCCGCCGGCACATCGTTCGCCTGCTCCACCTTGGCGCCCCGTTGCACGGCGATCCGCGCCGCTGCGCCGACCTGCCCTTCCATGGCGCCGATAATCAGGACGCGCATCACGGAGCCTCCCCGGAAGCCGGGTGGCGGCGTATGGAAGACAGGGGTTTGCGGTTCCTGTCAGACATGGAGGCGGCGCACTCGCTGATGGGGCGGCAGAACGCTGTTGAGCAGCATTTCCAGCCGCCGTGGGTTTTCCTTGCGGGCAATGGACAGAACGCCCACCACGTAGAGGTGGTTGACGAGGTGTTCCTCGGTGGCGTTGCGCTCCAGTTTGCTGGCCAGGGGAGAAAACACGACGTTAGACAGGATGGCGCCGTAGAACGTCGTCAGCAGGGCCACGGCCATGCTGGGGCCGATGCGCTCGGGATCATCGAGGTTGCCCAGCATCTGGACCAGCCCCACCAGGGTGCCGATCAGTCCCATGGCCGGAGAGACCTCGGCAGCCCGGCGCAACACCCCGACCCCGCGTCCGTGGCGGGCCGCCGTGGCGTCCATTTCCTGTCGCAGCATGGCCTCGACCTCGTCCTCGGCCACGCCGTCGATCACCAGTCCCAGGCCCTTGTACAGAAACGGCTCGTCGGCGGTGCTCTCCAGGGGCGCTCCCTGCAGCTTCAACAGTCCCCGCGCGCGCGCCAGTTCCGCCAGATCGATCAGGCGCTCGGCCGCGTCGCCCGGATCAATGCGTGGGTGCAGCACGGTACGCGGCAGGACGGAGAGGGTCGCCGACACCTCGTTGAAGGTGAACGAGGCCAGCGTGACCGATCCGGTGCCCAGGATCACGATCAGGATGGCCGGAAGATCGACGAAGGACCCGGGGGAGCCGCCCAGCAGCATGGCCAGGGCGATCAGGGCCAGCGCGCCGCCGATGCCGATGACGGTCGCCAAGTCCACGCCGGCGTAATCATTGCCGGCATCATCGGCGCGGGTGCGTCCGTACAGGGAGCCGCTGTCGGCCATCGGGTCTCAGCTCCGATCCGTTTTGATGATCTCGGTCATGGTCACGCCGAGGCGTTCCTCAACGACCACCACCTCGCCGCGCGCGACCAGCCGGTTGTTGACGTAGATGTCGATGGCCTCGCCGACCTTGCGGTCGAGTTCGACGACGGCGCCCCGACCCAGCTTCAGCAACTGATTGACCTGCATGTGCGACTTGCCGAGCACCGCCGAGACCTGGACCGGAATGTCATAGACCGCCTCCAGGTCGGACGCCGAGCGGGGCCGATCCGGGACATGGGTGGGGGGGTCCTCGCCCATGTCGCCGCCTTCGCCTTCGGCGGACCGTTTCGCCTCGTCAAGTTCGTCAAGATTGAAGTCCGTCTCGTCGGCCATGATGTCGTGATCTCCCTATGGACGGCTGGGCCGGTCGTCCCCGAGCGGGCTGTCGGAGGGCGTCGGGGGGACCTCCGGTGCATTCTGGTCCGCATGCCCATCCGGTTCCGGGTCTGTCATTGAAAGGGCGGTCTTCGGTTCCACGCCCGCATCCTCTTCGATCTCTGGTTCGAACGCGGGTTCGGAGTCCGCCGCGTCCACCTCCAGTTCCGATTCCGGTTCCGGTTCCGGTTCGATTTCGGTTTCGGGGTCCGGGTCCGCTGTCGCGTCCGTTTCAGGCTCGGGCTCGGGCTCCGGCTCCGGCTCGGTTTCGGGGTCCGGGTCCGGGTCCGCTGTCACGTCCGTTTCAGGCTCGGGCTCCGGCTCCGGCTCGGGCTCCGGCTCGGTTTCGGGGTCCGGGTCCGCTGTCACGTCCGTTTCAGGCTCGGGCTCCGGCTCGGGTTCGGGCTCCGGCTCGGGTTCGGGCTCCGGCTCGGGTTCGGGCTCCGGCTCTGGCTCGGGGGGCACGGGTTCTTTCAATTGGCGTTCCACCGCCGCCTCGATTTCTGACCACAGCCGGGCCGTGTCCCGCTCGATCCCGCCGTCTCCCCATTCGACGCGACAGTCGGCGGGTTCTAGCGTCGGATCGGCTCGCACCATGATGCGCCCTTCGTACCCCGTGGTGGTCTCCAGGTCGCGGACCGCCTCGCGCACGGTGTCTGTGACCGCATCATGGACCCGGATGACCAGACGCGGGCGGTCGATGAGATCAGGCAGGATACTGCTGACCAGACCGGCGATCTCGTCGGCTGCCGCCGCATCCATGGTTCTTGGGAACAGCCGCCGGGTGATGACCACGGCCAAGCGGATGGCCTCCTGTTCCATGGCGTCGTAGTACGCCAGGAGAGTTTGGTCCGCGCGGTCGACGGCATCGGCGATGGTCTTCAGCGCCGTGGCCTGGAGGTGCTCGTCCGCCTTGGCGGCTTCTTCCTGAGCCTCGGCGTGGCCCCGGATGTAGCCCTCTTCCCGCGCCGCCTCCAGTTGGGCGGCCGTGTAAAGGTCCGGCGGAGGGACCGTGGGCTGGGCGGCGGCCCGTCGGCGCCGGTCCAGACCGGCAAAGGTCTCGGCTTCGCTGTCGCTGTCGCTGTTGGCGGCCTGCGGTACCTCTTCGCCGACATCGCGCGACGGTGCGGCCGCCGCGTTCACGCGTGCGCGGCCCGGGTCGTCAAAGGAGCGGTCGAAAAGGAATTTCTCCACCGAGACCATGAACTGGCGGCTCCATCAGGGGCTGGGTCTCCGCGCCGCGACGGAGGGGGCTTGAGATTTGCGGCACCAGCCCCCTTCTTCCCCGGCCTCCCGAACGGGACCCCGAAGCGGGCCAGGTGGGGCGGCGGGCTGGCGGGGGCGTCAACGCTCAGTACACCAGTTCGTCGTCTTCCTTGCCTTCGGAGATGACGATCTGGCCGGTGTTGGCCAGTTCCTTGGCCAGGGTGACGATGGAATTCTGGGCCTCGTCGACCTCGCGCACGCGCACCGGCCCCATGGCCTCCATGTCCTCGCGCAGCATCTTGCCGGCGCGCTCCGACATGTTCTTGAAGAACAGGTCCTTGACGGTGTCCGAGGCGCCTTTCAGGGCGAGGCCCAACTTGTCCTTCTCCACATGGCGCAGCAGGACCTGCACACCCTGAGCATCGAGCCGCACCAGATCCTCGAAAGTGAACATGAGCTGCTTGATGCGCTCGGCGGACTCGCGGTTGCGTTCCTCCAGCGCGGTGACAAAGCGATTTTCGGTGTTGCGGTCGAGGCTGTTGAAGATCTCGGCCATCATTTCGTGCGCGTCGCGGCGCGCCGTGCGGGCCAGGTTGGACATGAATTCCGTCCTCAGGGTCTTTTCCACGCCGTCCAGCACCTCTTTCTGCACCGCTTCCATGTGCAGCATGCGCATCACCACTTCCATGGCGAAGTTCTCGGGCAGCAACGCCATGACGCGCGCGGCATGATCAGGCTTGATCTTGGAGAGCACCACGGCGACCGTCTGCGGATACTCGTTCTTGAGGTAGTTCGCCAGCACCTGCTCGCTGACATTGCCCAGCTTGTCCCACATGGTGCGACCGGCGGGACCACGGATTTCCTCCATGATCAGTTCGACGCGGTCCTTGGGCAGCGCGCGGCCCAGCAGGCGCTCGGTGGTATCGAAAGAGCCGACCAGGGAGCCGGTGTTGGAAATGGCGTCGGCGAATTCCACGAACAGGCGCTCGACCAGGGTCGAGTTGATGGTGCCCAGGGAGGACATCACCTGCGACAACTCGCGGATTTCCTCGTCGTCCATCAAGGCGAACAACTTCGCGGAATGATCCTCGCCCAGCGACAGCATCATGATGCCGGCTTTCTGAGGGCCTGTGAGGCTGCGATAATCTTCCTTGACACGCGCCACGGTCGAGTCTCCGTGCTGAACCGTCTAAGCCTAGCTTTCCTGATACATCCAGTTGCGGATGATGCTCAGGGCCTCTTCCGGATGCTTGTCCACAATCTCGCCAATCTTGCGCAAACTGGACGCCTTTACCCGGCCCTCGACTTTTTCGATGTCGATCAGTTCGTCGGGATCGTCGAATTCGTCGTCGCCCAGCCCGATCGGCACCGGCGCGGTGGCCGGTCCCGGAAGCTGCGGGGCCCCCGCCGCCTCGGCCGACAGAAGACCCGTTGCGCCGCCATCGGCCCCGGACGGCAGGCTCTCGAAGGCCCGCGTGACCAGGGGACGGACCACCAGAAGGATGACCAGGATGGCGACGATGGCCACGCCCAGCCCCTCCGCCATGCGCATGATCTCGTCCTTGGTGAAGCCCATGAACATCCAGGGCTCTTCCTCGGCGAACAGGGCGTCGAGATCGGCGAAGCGCATGTTGAGGACCTCGATCTGGTCCCCCCGCGCGGCGTCGTACCCGACGGCGGACTGCACCAGGGCCGTGATCTGCTCCATTTCCTCTGCGGAACGCGCCTCGTACGTCGCCTCGCCGTCGGGGCCGGTGCCCCGGATGCCGTCCACCAACACGGCCACGCTGAGGCGGCCGATCATGCCGGCTTCGCGGACTTGGTTGGTCACCCGGCGGGAAATCTCGTAGTTGACCGTCTCCTCGGTGCGGTTCTCGCTGGTGGTCGCGGTGGCGGAGCCTCCGGTTTCCTGCAAATCGGCGTCCGGCAGATTGGTGCCCACCGAAACGGGCGGCGGTTCGGAGTCGCTGCTCTCGAAGACCTCCTCGACCGTGACCGTGGAGCGGGCCACCTGTTGGTCGGGATCATAGATCTCCTCGTTGGTGACCACCCGGTCGAAGTTCATGTCGGCATGGACCTCGGCGCGCACGGTGTCGGGCCCCAGGGTTCGGGTCAGGAGCCCCTCGATCGAGCGCGCCAGCCGCTGTTCCTGGGTGCGCCGGGCCTCCTCGCGCGTCAGGGCGGCGAGGCTGCCATCCTCGTCCATGCCCCGGGTCAGCATATTGCCCCGTTCGTCGATGATCGAAACGCGCTGCGTGCTCATTCTCGGGACCGCAGCCGCGATCAGGTTCTGGATCGCGACCACCTGACCGGCATCCAATTGGGCGCGACCGGTGGCGACCATGACCGACGCGGACGGCTCATTGGTCTCGCGCGAGAACACCTCGCGTTTGGGCAGCACGAGGTGAACACGCGCGGTGCGTACGCCCTCGATGGAGCTGATGGTGCGTGCCAGTTCGCCTTCGAGGGCGCGCACCAGATTGATGTTCTGGATGAAATTGGTGGTGCCCAGGATGCTGGATTCGTCGAAGACTTCATAGCCCACCGTCGCGCCGCCGCCGGCCGCCAGTTCGGCCGTCTGCAACCGCATGCGGTCACGCTGATCGGCCGGCACAAGAATCTCGGTGCCGTTTGCCGCCAGTTGATACGGGATATTCTGCTCTTCCAGGCTCTGCACGATGGCCCGGGCCTCGTCCTGTTCCAGGCCGCCGTAAAGCAACTCGAACTGCGGCGCGGCGAAGCGGGTGATGAAGAAAATGACGAGGCCGATCAGGGCCACGGCCACGCCGGCCATGGCGGCCAGACGCGCGGGGCCGAGATTGCGAAGCTGGTCCATGAAGCCACTCAAGGCATGGCCCTCTGATCAGACGGTTCGGGTGTGAAACCGCGTAGGGTGATCGAAGCGGGCGCGGGGCGGAGTCCGTTCCGATCTTCCGCGGGGGCGCGATGCCGTGTCGCCGAACCTTGGAGACCGCCCTGACCCACGCTCAGGCTAGCCGTGCGCGGTTAAAGAACTCCTTAACAGTAGGCAGATCTTGCCGCATGCCGGGGTTCCCCTCGATTCGTCCGTGTCCTCGTGATACTGAGTTCGGCGACAGCCACAGCGCAGGGAGGCCCCGCCATGTCCGCCCGCACAGGTCCGATCGTCATTCTGACCGGCGCCGGTATTTCCAAGGAATCCGGCCTGGACACCTTCCGCTGCGCCGGCGGCATCTGGTCTCAGGTGCGCCTGGAGGATGTGGCGACACCGGAGGGGTTCATGCGAGATCCCGACCGCGTGCAGGCGTTCTACAACGACCGTCGGCGCGGCTTGCTGACCGACAACATCCGACCCAATGCCGCGCACGAGGCTCTGGCCCGGCTGGAATGTGAATGGGACGATGAGGTGTTCCTGGTCACCCAGAACATCGACGACCTGCACGACCGGGCGGGCTCTTCCAACCTGCTGCACATGCACGGGGAATTGCTGAAGGTCCGCTGCGAGGTCTGCCACGGCGTCCACGAGTGGCGTACCGACCTGGGCACCGGCGAGGACACCTGCCCGGCCTGCGGCGCGCTGGGCCGGTTGCGTCCGCATGTCGTCTGGTTCGGCGAGATCCCGCTCGGCATGGACCGGATCGCCGATGCGCTGGAGCGCTGCGCGCTGTTCATGTCGGTGGGCACGAGCGGGACGGTCTACCCGGCCGCCGGCTTCGTCGCCGAGGTCACCCGCGTCGGCCGCGCCCACACCGTGGAACTGAACATGGAGGCCAGCAACGGCGCCTCGCTGTTCCGCGAGGTCCTCCAGGGACCGGCCACCGAGCTTGTGCCGGCCTACGTGGACCGGCTGCTGGCCGAGGGGATTCCGGGGTAGTCACCCGTGCCGACTCTGGACGAGACCGCCGCGGCGGCGCGCGCTTGCACGCTGTGCGCTGATCACCTGCCGCTGGGACCGCGCCCGGTGCTGCGGGCGCGCGGGACGGCGCGGATTCTGGTCATCGGTCAGGCCCCGGGCACGAAGGTCCACGCCACCGGCCTGCCCTGGAACGATCCCTCCGGCGACCGGCTGCGGGCGTGGATGGGGGTGGACCGCGAGACCTTCTACGACGACCGCCGGATCGCCATCATCCCGATAGGCCTGTGCTACCCGGGCCGCCTGCCGCGCGGCGGCGACGCCCCGCCCCGGCCCGAATGCGCGCCGACGTGGCATCCGGCGCTGCTGGCCGGGCTGCCCGATGTGGCGTTGACGCTGCTGGTGGGGCAGTACGCCCAGGCGCGCTATCTGGGCGAAGGGCGCGGCCGCACCCTGACCGAGACCGTGCGCGCCTTCGCCGCGCCGTTGGAGGGGGCAGGGCTGTTGCCGCTGCCGCACCCGAGTTGGCGCAATACCGCGTGGCTGCGCCGCCATCCCTGGTTCGAGGCCGAGCTTCTGCCTGTGCTTAGGGACCGTTTGGCGACGCTGCTCGAACGGCCTTGACGGCGGCGGGCCGGCGCGAGACAACCGCTTCGTCCCGACCGTTTCCCCTTTCCCTCGCGCCGGATTTTCCCGCATGGACGCCACCACGGCCGCCCGGGCCAGCCTTGCCGACTATCTCGCCGACAGCCAGGACGTGCTGCGCCGGACCCGCGAGGCCGGCCTGGAGGGCGCGATGGACCGGGCGGTGGCGGTCATCGCGGACGCGCTGGGCGCCGGCCGGCCGCTGTTGGTGGCCGGCAATGGCGGCTCCATGGCCGATGCGCTCCACATCGCCGGCGAGTTGACGGCCCGTTTTCTGCTGGAGCGGCGCGGTTTGCCGGTCATCGCCCTGGGCGCGAACTCCTCGACCCTGACGGCCTGGAGCAACGACGTCGGCTACGCCAGCCATCTGGCGCGCGAGGTGGAGGCGTATGGAACGGCCGGGGGCGTGCTTCTGGCGATCAGCACCAGTGGCAATTCGCCCAACATCGTGAGCGCGGCGGAGACCGCGCGGGCCAACGCTATGACCGTGATTGGCCTGACCGGAGAGGGCGGCGGGCGGCTGGCGCCGCTGTGCGATATCCTCATCGCCGCGCCGTCCCGCTTCACACCGATGATCCAGCAGGCCCACCAAGCCCTATACCATTATCTCTGCCTTCACGTAGAAGCCGCCCTCGCCTGACTGCCCGGGAGACGCCCCATGCACGGAACGCAGTCCATCGCCGCGCCCACCCATCCCGGCCACCGCCGTTTCTCGGGCGAAACCCTGGTGGTCGCCAGCCACAACCCGGGCAAGGTGCGGGAGATCGCCGACCTGTTGCGGCCGTTCGGGCTGTCCCGCGTGCTGGCCGCCGGGGATCTGGGATTGCCCGAGCCGGAGGAGACCGGTCGAACCTTCACCGCCAACGCCGTCCTGAAGGCGCGCGCGGCGGCGGAGGCTGGCGGGCACCCCGCCCTGGCGGACGATTCCGGGCTGGAGGTGGCGGCGCTGGAGGGGGCGCCCGGCATCCTCTCGGCGCGCTGGGCCGGGCCGGACAAGGATTTCGCCCGCGCCATGGAGCGCATCGCCCAGGAACTGGGCGCCGGCCGCGACCGGCGCGCCAACTTCACCTGCGCGCTGGCGCTGGCGTGGCCAGACGGTCATGTTGAGTGCTTCGAGGGCCGCGTCTTCGGCGACATCGTCTGGCCGCCGCGCGGGGAAAAGGGGTTCGGTTACGACCCCATCTTCCAGCCCGACGGCCACGCCATCACCTTCGCCGAGATGGATCCGGAGGCCAAGCACGCCATCAGCCACCGCGCGGAGGCCTTTCGTCGGCTTGTGGCGGCGTGTTTCGGGGGGTGATACGGGTTTCGGAGCATCCGTCCTTGCCGCTTCCGCAGTATTCAGTTCGGGCGGTCAGCGCCACCCGGGCTCCCTTCCTGGTTCGATCTGCGTCACATCAAGTGTTGTTGCACTCGTCATTGCGAGGAGCGAAGCGAAGAAGCAATCCAGGGCGAAACGTTGTGCTCTCTGCCCTGGATTGCTTCGCCCTCGTCTGTCGACGAGGGCTCGCAATGACGAGTCAAACCGCCGCACGAGCGACGGGCTCCCGCTTCGGCCGAAAATGTGTGAATCGGAGAGCCCCAACGGGGAAAGAGACGGCCAGTGCATTCCGAACCGGACCGGAACAAACGGACTTCGTATGACCGCGCCCGGCCGCCCGCCGTCAGCCGCCGGCGGTGTTGGCGCTCGCCCGGCTGAAATCGCGGGCGGCGAGGTCGTCGGGATCGATGTAGAACTCGACGACACCACAATCGCAGAACATGAAGTCGGTGCCGTAGTCGCTGTCCAACACCAGCAGGCGCACGCCTTCACCCGTCGTGAAATTGGTTTTTGCTTGCGGGTATCCCAGCATGACATGCTCGGACTGCCCCACGGACGGGCGGATCCAGCGATCAACGACCTCAAGGGCCAGGGGCGGAAGAACGGCGCGCAGATCGGCATCGAACACTGCCCGCTGCGCCACCCGTTTCACCGCGCAGAGTAGGGCGGTGTTGGCCTCCTGCGCGTTCAGTTCGGTCAGGATCCAGTGGATCACCCGCGCCGACAGGTCGGGGTCGGGCCGGTCACAGTCCGGCAGGGACCGCAGAACCGGCGCAAAGGCCTGAATCTGCTCCAGGCGGTCCTGAAGACCCGAGAGCTTCGCCTGATGCTCCGATGACCGCGCCCCGGCGCGGTCATCCAGGAACTGGCTCTCGTACGCGATCTTGGACGCACACTCGGTCTCGAGCGCGGTGGCGAATTCCGACATGACCGCGCCGCACCACGGGAATGCGTCGTCCTCGGCGAAGGGGGCGTTCAGATGGGGCTTGCGAACAACGTTCCCCTCCGCGTCGCGGGCCCAATCCGCCGTCTCCTCATCCATCACCCGCTCGGCGCCCACGATCTGCTTGGAGAAGTCCTTGGACGGTGGCGGCAGGTGTGCCTTAAGCTCGGCCGCGAACATCTCCAGAGCCAAGGTTTCGAGGTCCGCCGAGCGTCCGGACGGATCGACGGGAAAAGAGCGGATGGCATGGCCCGTGACCGGCCACGCCGGGTAGGTCTTCACCCCGACGCGGGCATGTCCTCCCCCCATCTTCTGGTACGCGTGACCGATGTCAGGCATGTCGTCCGGCACGGCCTGTTTTTCGGCGACCCGCTGAGGCGCGGGAACATAGAGCACGCGCGTCCGATCCCCCGGCTCGTCATCCATCCAGAGCATTTCCTCGTCGATGTCGCCGAAGAACAGCAACAGGCCGTCCGGCGGCAGAGGCGTATCGGTGGGCACGCTTGGCATCTCGGCGCAATCGATCTGGGCCAGGAAGTGCAGGGGCTGCCCGGTCGAACGACCGCGCGGCCAGGGAACATGGGGCGGCAGGGACGGCAGCCCGCCCAGGTGACTGTGTCCGGGCGCTTCGGATCCCAGGGGCCAGACCCGGCGCAGATAGATGGCCGCTCGCTCGCGCCGGCGCAGTTCAGCGCGCAGTGCGTCCCCGGGGTCGGGGCCTCGCGCCGGATCGGCCGCAGTCCCGTCGCCGCAGCGACGGCGTCCGAAAATTGCCATGGCGACGCTCTCCCTCCTGGTCTGGTCCGGGCTGGCCGGGCGGTTCTCCCGCGTCCTGGGATGAGGACCCGCGTCCCGTTGCCGTAGTCTGGCGTGGGACTCTGACCTCAATCATAAGCGTGCCGAGTCGATTGTCTATTGGGAATGGCGAGGCCCCGCGAGATAGCATCCAAAACGGGGCGTGTTTGAGCCGATCCGGCTACTTCAGCCAAATCTCGGCGCCGGCGGCGCGGCCGGTGGCGTCCACCACCGTCACTCGCGCCAGCCCGCGACCGTCGGGTCGCCATTGTGCGCCCCGGTGCCACGGCGCCGTTTCCAGCGGACGTCCGTTGACCAGCCAGGCATAGGGGCGGTGTCCGCCGTCGGCCTCCAGCACCAGACCCAGCGCCGCCTGATCCCAGTCCAGGGTCGCCCCGTCGGGCGGGAAGCGCAACCGCAGGGGATCGGCGGTGCCGGTCGCGGCCAGCCGCCGGCCGGCGTCCGGCGCCGTCAGTCGGCGTAACGGCGGCGGCAGGTCGGCGCCACGCGCCACATCCAGTACGCCCGCCGGACGCGGCCCCGGCAGCGGGCGGCGGGGCGGCGCCAGGAGGTCGAACAGGGCGCGCATCAAGGGCGCGGCGGTCTCACGGCCGATGATTCCGGGAACCGGTGTTCCGTCCGCCCGGCCCACCCAGACGCCGACCACATGGTCGCCGTCCATCCCGATGGCCCAGGCATCCCGGAATCCGTAGGAGGTGCCGGTCTTGAAGGCCACGGCGCGCCCACCCCGGATGGCGTCGTCGGGGGCGAAGCCGGCGGCCGGCGGGGCCTCGGCGAGAATGGAGCGAAGCTGCCATGCGGCGGCCTCCGACAGAATGCGGGTGGGGTCCCCAGCCTCTTCCGAAGGAGACTGTTGAAGTCTCACCGCCCGACGCTCGCCGCCGACGGCTATCGTGGCGTACAGCCCCACCAGTTCTTCCAGCGTCACGCCCAGCCCCCCCAGCGCCAGCGGCAGCCCGGGCCGGCCCAGCCCGCCGCGTCGGCGCGGGGTCACCCCGGCCTCGGTCAGGCGCGCGGCGAAGCGCATCGGCCCCACGCGGTCTAGCACCGCCACCGCCGGCACGTTCAGCGAGCGGCGCAGCGCCTCCGCCGCCGTCACCCGGCCATGGTGCGCGAAGCCGAAGTTCTCCGGCGCGTAGCCGCCGCCGAAGGCCATCGGCCGGTCGTCGATCTCGGTCAGGGGATGCAACAGCCCGTCCTCGAACGCCATGCCGTAGATCAGCGGTTTCAGCGCTGACCCGGGCGAACGCGGCGCCTGGGTCATATCCACCGCGCCCCGGCGTTGCGTATCCAGCAAACCGGGCGAGCCGACCCAGGCGCGAGCCTCGCCGGTCGCGGCCTCGACCACCAGGGCGGCGACGGACACGCGCGTGCCAAGAGAATCGGCATGGGCGCGCACCAGGGCCTCGACCCGGGCCTGAAGCCCGGCCTCCAGGGTGGTTGGGATCACCGGCGGGTCGGTGGGGTCCCGCTCCGCCGCCAGCCGTCGCGCCACATGCGTGGCCAGCAGCGGCATGGGCTGGCGCACCTCGGGCAGCGGCTCGGCCTCGGCCTCGCGGGCCTGGAGGGCGGTCAGCACCCCGGCGCCGACCATGCGCCGCAGCACCTTGGCGCGTGCCGCCCGCGCCGCCTCCGGGTGGCGGTCGGGCCGCCATGCCGTCGGGTTCTGCGGCAGCGCCACCAGCAGCGCCGCCTGCCCGGGGGTGAGTCGGCGCGGTTCCTTGCCCCACCACGCCAGGGCGGCCGCCCGCACGCCCTCGATGTTGCCGCCGAACGGCGCCAGCGTCAGATAGGCGTCCAACACCCCGTCCCGGCCCAGGTGCGCCGTCAATTGCAGCGCGCGGGCCATCTCGATCAGTTTCGAGGGCAGGGTGCGCGGGCGCGGCTCCAGCAGCCGCGCGGCCTGCATGGTCAGGGTGGAAGCGCCGGAGACGACCTCGCCGTGCCACACCGCCTGGGCGGCGGCCCGGGCCACCGCCAGTGGGTCCACACCCGGATGCCAGGGGAACCGCGAATCCTCGTAGGCCATCAGCATGGCCAGATACAGCGGATCAACATCGGCCCGCGTTGTCGGCAGGCGCCACGTCTGGTCGGGACTCAGGAATCCGCGCAGCACCTGACCGGTTCGGTCGGTGATGGTGACGGTCGGGGCCAACCGCGACAGATCAGGCGGAACGAGGCGATCCAGCGCGAGGGTGGAGGCGACGGCCAGAACGAGCGCCAGCCCTAGCGCGGCGGCGCCGCGCCGGACCTTATCCGGCGTCTGGCCCCTTCGGGTCCTCATCGTCCCAGTCCTCGTCCCACGGGTCGACCTCCGGATCGTCCGCGTCGCCGTCGCCGTCCTCCGGCGCGGTGACCGCCAGGGCGTGGCCGGTCTCAACGCCGGCGGCATTGCGCTCAACCGGCTGGAACACCCCGGCCAGTGCCGCGCGGTCGTCGGCCGACAGCACGCCCAGGGCCTCCAGTACCAGCCCCAGCGCCACTTCGGCGGCGCGGGTGGCGCCGTCGTCCATCTTCAACGCCACACCCACACCGTGGCCCGGAATTATGGCAACCATGTTGCCTTCCGCGCCGACCTTGGCCAGGACGCGCCCGGTGGTGGTTCGGATCAGCCGCGTCTCGCAGCGCCCCGGCCCGGCCACCATATCCGGGTGCGCGGCCATCGCCGCGCACAGCCGCCGCGCCGCCGCGGCCCGGGACGGCGCCAGCCCGGAGGGATCGGCCAGCCGCGCCATTCCCAGCGCCACCGCCCACAAGGGCAGGGCAGGGGAGGGGATGCCGCAGCCTTCCAGGCCATGGGGCATCGTCGCCATGTCCACGTCGGTCAGGTCGCCGAGCACCGCCGTCACCGCGCGCTGTACCGGGTGTTCCGCGCCGATGTAGCCGGCCGTTGGCGCGCCCATGGCCTGGGCTAGCCGCAGGAAACCCGCGTGCTGGCCGGAGCAGTTATGATGCACCGGGCCGGATCGGCCACCCCGGCGCGCCAGTTCCCGGGCGGCGTCGGGATCCAGTGGCCAGTCCCGCGTTCCGCACTCCAGGTTGGCCTCGCTCAGACCCATGTCCTCCAGCCACTCGCGGATGCGCTCCACCTGCATCAGCCAGCCGGCATGGGACGCCGTGTGCAGGGCGATCCGTTCCGGCGTCAGATCGGGCGCGTCGGGCAGGGCCTCCAGCAGGGCCAGCGCCTGCATCGGCTTCAGCGCCGAGCGGGGGAACACCGGGCGCTCGACATCCCCCCAGGCCAGCAGGGGACGGCCGTCGGCCCGCAACGCGATGGCCGCGCCCCGGTGAAAGGACTCGACGGCGTCGCCCCGCGTCAGCGCCACCAGGACCGGGTTGTCTGGGAAAAGCTCGGCGTGGGTTGAGGGCGGGTCGGTCGGATCGGCGGAGGAAGGCATGGACATGATGGCATCCCGTGAAACGGGCCGCGCGCGGCCCTCGGTGCCGCCGATCCTGGCAGGGCGGACGGGGTCTGACAATGTTCGGGTGATTTCTCGCGCAACAGCATGTTGCCCCCGAGCGGCGGCTGATATAGGACAGGCGCACGCTGAGCCACCGGGCCCAGCCGGACGTCCGTTTCCGCCGGGGGAGAACCAGGCCCGTTGTCCGCCACCATCCTGATCCTCAACGGCCCGAACCTGAACCTGCTCGGCCGGCGCGAGCCGGCGCTGTACGGGCGCGAGACGCTCGAAGACATCGCCGCCGCCTGCCGCGCGCGCGGCGAGACCCTGGGCTTCGCCATCGATTTCCGCCAGAGCAACCTTGAGGGCGAACTGGTCGAGTGGATCCAGGCCACGCACACCGACGTGCGCGGCATCATCCTCAACGCGGCGGCCTATACCCATACGTCGGTGGCGATTCCCGACGCCTTGCGCGCGGTCGGCCTGCCGGTCATCGAGGTTCACCTGTCCAACGTGTTCGCGCGGGAGCCGTTCCGCCACCATTCCTACGTGTCTCCCGTGGCCGCCGGTGTCATCGCCGGCCTGGGCGGACAGGGCTACGTGCTGGCGCTGGACGCCATGGCCCGACTGGTGGAGACGGAGGCCGCCCGGACGTCCGATCCACAAACCTGACACCGCCGGGTTCCCCCGGCCGACCCTGTATCCCGCGACGAAAGACCGAAGACACCGCCATGTCCAGGACCCCCATCGACACCGAAGCCGTCCGGGCGCTCGCAGAGCTGCTCGGAGAGACCGGTCTGTCCGAGATCGAGTACGACACCGGCGAGTTGCGCATCCGCGTGGCGCGGACGCTGACTATCAACGCCAGCGCGGGCGCCGTCGTCGCGCCGGCCGGGGACGCTCCGGCGGCGGCGGCGTCCGGTGCCGGCGCCGCGGCGAAGCCCGAGGATCACCCAGGCGCGGTGACCTCGCCCATGGTGGGCGTGGTCTATCTGGCGCCGGAACCGGGCGCGCCCAATTTCGTCAAGGCCGGGGATACCGTGGAGGAAGGGGCCACCCTGCTGCTGATCGAGGCCATGAAGACGTTCAACCCGGTTCGCGCGCCGCGCTCCGGCCGTGTTGCCGCCTTGCTGGTGGATGACGCGACGCCGGTGGAATTCGGCGAGCCCCTGGTGGTCATCGAGTAGGGCCGCCCCATGTCCGCGACCGTCGCTCCGCAGCGCCCGCCCATCACCTTCCAGAAGGTGCTGATCGCCAATCGCGGCGAAATCGCCCTGCGCATCCTGCGCGCCTGCCACGAAATGGGCATCCACACCGTGGCCGTCCACTCGACCGCCGACGCTGAGGCCATGCACGTCCGCCTGGCCGACGAATCGGTGTGCATCGGCCCGCCTCCGGCGCGCGACAGCTACATGAACAAGGCGGCTCTGCTGGCGGCGGCCACGATCACGGGCTGCGACGCCATCCATCCCGGTTATGGGTTCCTGTCGGAGAACGCCGATTTCGCCGAGATGGTCCACGACCACCACATCGCCTTCATCGGTCCGCCGGCCCGCCTGATCCGCATGATGGGCGACAAGATCGCCGCCAAGCGCGCCGCCGCCGAGGCCGGCCTGCCGGTGGTGCCCGGCTCCAAGGGGTCCATCACCACCGACGCCGAGGCCATCGCCATGGCCGAGGAGATCGGCTACCCCGTGCTGATTAAGGCCGCCGCTGGCGGCGGCGGGCGCGGCATGAAGGTGGCCGCCACGGCCGACGCGGTGGTCGAGGCGTGGCGCACCGCCCGCGCCGAGGCCCTGGCCGGCTTCGGCAACGACGACGTCTACATGGAGAAGTACCTTTCCGACCCCCGGCACATCGAGGTGCAGGTGTTGGCCGATATGCACGGCACCGTCGTCCACCTGGGGGAGCGCGACTGTTCGCTTCAGCGCAAGCACCAGAAGGTGTTGGAGGAGGCGCCCTCGCCGGCCCTCGACGCGGGTCTGCGCGAACATATCGGCGCTGTCGCCTGCGAGGCGGCGCGCAACCTGGGTTACCACAACGCTGGCACCATGGAGTTCCTGTTCGAGGACGGGCGATTCTACTTCATGGAGATGAACACCCGCCTGCAGGTCGAGCATCCCGTCACCGAGATGGTCACCACCATCGATCTGGTGAAGGAACAGATCCGCGTCGCCCAGGGCGAACCGCTGGGCTACGGCCAGGAGGACATCCGCTTCCACGGCCACGCCATCGAATGCCGCATCAATGCCGAGAACCCGGTGACCTTCGCGCCGTCACCCGGCACCATCGGCCGCTATCACGCCCCCGGCGGCATGGGCGTGCGGGTGGAGTCGGGGCTCTATACCGGGTTGAAGGTGCCGCCGCATTACGACAGCATGATCGCCAAACTGATCGTGCACGGCGCCAACCGCACCGAGTGCCTCATGCGCCTGCGCCGGGCGTTGGGGGAATACGTCATTGACGGTGTCGAGACCACCATCCCCTTGCATCAGCGCCTGATGCGGGCCTCCGACTTCGTCGCCGGCGCCTACGACATCCGCTGGCTGGAGCGGTTTGTGACGGAGGGGCCGGAATCTGGGGATTAGCGGGTCTGACAACGGCGACCACGAGGGGGCGACCACGAGGGGGCGACCACGAGGGGCCGACCAAGACGGTGAGAAATCCGGGCGAGCCCCGGTGTTGGGGCTTGCGGGTTTGCTCTAGGGCCTGTTGCGTGAGCTCTGATACCAACCGACGATTGGATTGACGCTCGTCCAGCCTTCACGACATCCAGCCGGCGTTGTTGAGCCTTTGTTTTTCTCGCCGCAGCGCCCCTTCGGGGCGCGCGGCTCCGCCGCCCTGGCCGCCCTTTAGGCGGCCATCCTTGAATCGGCGCCGTGGGCGCCGGCCCCCCCGTCTGAAAAAGCTGGCGTCGCGAAGCGACACCAGGGGCGCGCCGGCCGGTCTGAAACGCGCAACGCGCTCTATTGATTTGATATTGAAGCAAATCGTCGTCGCGATCCGTTTCGGATCGCTCGGGATTTGCGCTATCCCCGCCACGCGCGCGGCGGGCCGACGTCCACATGCACGAAGCCGGAGCGCGGGTAGTATCCGACGCCGCCACGTCCCATGGTCAGCGCCAGCCGGCGCAGATCGGCGAGGCCGTATCCGGGAATCGCGATATCGGCGGCCATGCCCCTGATATGATAGCTGTTCTTGGCCACGCCCCGTCCGGCCTGACGCATGCGCGCGTTGGTGCCCGGCGCCCGGTAGGCGGAGATGATCTCCAGGGGTGAGCGCGCCTCCAGTCTGCGCCGGATGTCGCTCAGCAGGTCCAGCAGTGCCGGATCGATGGGCGCCACGGCGTCGGTGCGCCGGTCGCGCATGATGTGGTTGATGGCCTGGAGTGCGTCCGGCAGGTAGTGGCCGTTCTCCATGTAGGTGACGTTCAGCCGCTCGCCGGTGTGAATGTTGTCCAGCGCCAGGGACCGCACCCGGGGACCGCCGGCCGGCGGGGTCGGCAGCCGGCTCGACACGGTCTCCATCATGGCGTCTTGGGGCGGTGTCGGCTTGCGCCCGATCTGAAACAGCAGAGGCACATCGGGCTTCGGGCCGGGCGGCACCGGCGCGCCAGCAAGGGCCTGGGACAGCGGGGTGAGGGTGGCCGCCCCCAGGGCGGCGCCCCCGAACAAGACCCGACGGCGCGTCGCCGCCGGGCGGGACGTCTCGTGGCTGGACACGATCTGGCCTCTCTCAACTCATGCTCTGGCGTAGGGTCCGGCCTCTTTTGGGCCGGTTTTCTGGACTTGGCTCGGGCCTGCGTCACCGCAAACCGACCTAGCCGTCCGATATATGTCGGCACTATATCACATCGTGTTCAAGAAAAAAGCGGTTCTTTTGGAACGGTGCACCGGATCCTTACGCGCCACAAAAGAAACCCGTGCGGCCGTCGCCCGGAACAGAACTACCGCCCCGTTGCGGACCTGGGCCTGTCGGCGACTCATTTGGTGCGTATACCGTGGCCAGTGCGCAATGCTGTGTCATCGTGTCCGGGGCTTTGTGGATATTGACCTTATTGAACCGCGTTCTGTGTATTTTGAAACACATGAATCGCCTGGCGCGCGGCATCACAGCCGGATCGGCGCCCAGATGCGGTCCGGCGCCGCCAGTCGAGCCCGGGCCTCGACCAGGGCCAGTTCGCAGCCGCCCCCCCGTAGCGTCTCGGCCAGCAGGGCGAACAGGCCGGACACCGCCGCGCTCAGGGCCACCTGGGGACGCCCGTCCAGCAGCCAGTGATGCAGGAACAGTCCCGCCAGCACGTCACCGGCGCCGTTGGGCGCGCGCGGAAACCGCAGGCGCGGCGTCGCCACGATCCAGACTCCCGTCCCGTCGGTCACCAGACAGCGGGCGCCGTCGGCCTCGGGGCCGTCCGGAACCTCGACGCTGGTCACCACGACCACGGACGGACCCTTCGCCCGCAGCGCATTGGCGGCGTCGATGACGTCGGCCAGCGTGTCACAGCGCCGCCCGGTCAACAGGGTGAGCTCGAACTGGTTGGGCTTGGCGATGGTGGCGCGTGGAATCAGACGGTCCGCCATGGCGTCCGGGATGTCCGGCTCGACATACAGGCCCGGGCCGACCGGCCCCGCCAGACCGGGGCCGGTATCCCCCATCACCGGATCGCACAGGTACGGAAGGTCCGGCCGCCCCTCGCGCGCCCGGTCGACCGCCGCCGCCACGGCGGCCGCGGTTCCGCCGGCCCCCAGGTAGCCGGACAGAACGGCCTCCCGCTGCGGCCAGTCGACATGCTCGGCCACGCCTTCCAGGCAAGCGTTCACATGGGCGGGGTCGACGACATGACCGCGCACGCGGCCATAGCCCGGGTGATTGGAGAACAACACGGTATGGACCGGCCACACGGCGCGCCCCAGCGCCCGCAATGCCGGCACGGCGGCGGCGTTGCCCACATGGCCCGCCGAGACGTGACTTTGGATGGACAGGATGGCCATATCAGATTCGGAATCCTCGGCGGCCGTCGGGCGCGTGTTGCAATGCGGCGCCCACCTTGCCACGGGCCGGCATTGAATTATAGTGTGCCGCCTCGCGCTCCTCCGGCGGTCGGACCCGGAGAGTCGAGGGACGCCAGACCATGAGGCATGAGGGAGAAAAGATCCATGGCCGCACCCGCCCGTCCGCGCCGTAGCGTGCTCTACATGCCGGGATCCAACACCCGCGCCCTTGAAAAGGCCAGGACGCTGGCCGCCGACGGCCTGATCCTCGACCTGGAGGACGCGGTTGCGCCCGACGCCAAGGTCGAGGCCCGCGCCAACGTGGTCGAGGCTGCCTCCAGCGGTGGTTATGGCAAGCGCGAGGTGCTGATCCGCACCAACGGGCTCAACACGCCGTGGGGCTACGCCGATCTGGAGGCCGCCGCCTCCAGCGGCTGCGACGGCATTCTTCTGCCCAAAGTGGAAAGCGCCGACACGGTGCGCCAGGTCGAGGCCATTCTGGAGGCCAAGGGCGCGCCCGCGCACACCCTGATCTGGTGCATGATGGAAACGCCCCTGGGCATGCTGCATGCGGCCGAGATCGCCGGCGCCACGCCGCGCCTCGGCGGCTTCGTCATGGGGACGTCCGATCTGGCCAAGGACCTGCACTGCCATCATACGCCGATGCGCCTGCCCATGATCACCTCGCTCGGGCTGTGCCTGCTGGCGGCGCGGGCGCACGGGCTGGCCATTCTGGACGGCGTGTACCTGGACCTTCAGGACGACGAGGGCTTCGCCGCCGCCTGCCGCCAGGGTCTGGAACTGGGCTTCGACGGCAAGACGCTGATCCACCCCAAGACCGTGGCCGCCGCCAACGAGATCTTCGCCCCCAGCGACGATGAGGTAACATGGTCGCGCCGCATCATCGAGGCCCATGCCGAGGCCGAGCGCGAGGGCAAGGGCGTCGTCGTGGTGGACGGCAAGCTGGTCGAGAACCTGCATGTGGTCAACGCACGGCGGTTGGTGGCGTTGTCCGATGCCATCGCCGCGCTTCAGGCTGACCTTGAGGCCTGAGCGCCGCGTCCGGTCCGTTTCCCCCGTCCTCCCTGGAGCGCCCCGTGATGACAGCCGACGCCACGCCCAAAAGTAAGAGTAAAACCAACCCCGGCAACTTCTTCGAGGACTTCTTCCTCGACCAGGAGATCGTGCATGCCACCCCGCGCACCGTCACCGAGGGCGATCAGTCCCTCTACGTGGCGCTCTACGGGTCGCGCTTCGCGATGCACTGCTCGGCGGAATTCGCCATCGACGTGGGCTTCGAGGACATGCCGCTGGACGATCTGCTGGTCTTCCACATGGTCTTTGGCAAGAGCGTGCCCGACATCTCGCTGAACGCGGTCGCCAACCTGGGCTATGCCGAATGCGTGTTCGGCGCGCCCGTCTATGCCGGCGACACCCTGCGCGCCACCTCGCGCGTCATCGGGCTGAAGGAGAACTCCAACCGCAAGTCCGGCATCGTTTGGGTCCGCACCACCGGTTTCAATCAGGACGACGAGACGGTGGTCGAGTTCGTGCGTTGGGTCATGGTGCGCAAGCGCGACGCGTCGGGTGCCGACGACGGGCCGGAGCCGGCGACCGTTCCGTCGCTGGCCGATGTGGTGCCGACGGCCGATCTCATCATTCCCGATGATCTGGACGTGGACGATTATGACATCGAACTGGCCGGCCAGGACGACCTTTGGGAGGACTACCACGCCGGGGAGCGCATCGATCACGGCAGCGGCATGACCGTCGAGGAGGCCGAACACCAGATGGCCACCCGAATGTACCAGAACACGGCCCGGGTTCACTTCGATCAGGTGTTGGCGTCGGCGGGGCCGATGGGCCGGCGACTGGTCTACGGCGGGCACATCATCAGCATGGCCCGGGCGCTGTCGTTCAACGGTCTTGCCAATGCCTTCCGCATCGCCGCCATCAACGGTGGGGCGCACACCAACCCCGTGTTCGCGGGCGACACCATCCGTGCCTGGACCGAGGTCCTGGACCGCATGGAGGTGCCGGATCGATCCGACATCGGCGCGCTGCGGCTGCGCACCGTGGCGGTCAAGAACGAGGACTGCGCCGATTTCCCGGACAAGGATGAATCGGGCGTCTATCCGAAGTCCGTGGTGCTCGATCTGGACTACACGGTGTTGATGCCGCGCCGGGCGGCGTAGCCCAGGTTCCGCGGGGCCGATCTCAGGGCAGGGTGAAGATCACGGACAGGCGGTTCCACCCGTTCTCTCTGCGATAGTGGGCCTCGTCCGAGAGTTCCTTCACAAGATGCAGCCCGAGCCCTCCGGGAGGCCGATGTTCGGGCGCTTGGTCAAGGTTGTCCGGGGCGGGGCAGCTGATGGGATCGTAGGCCCGCGCCTGATCGAGGAACTCCAGAACGGCGCGGCCATTGCCGATCTCGGCCTTGATCCGCAGCGTGGGATCGGGCTCATCCTGATAGCCATGCAGAATGATGTTCGACACGATTTCGTCGACGGTCAAAAGCAGTTTCAGAATGAGATCGTGGGGGCACCCTTGCGATGATGCATAGTCCTCAACCTCCTGAAAGACCGCAGACAGGCAGTCCAGGCAGGCCGGGACCGTCCAGGTCTTGCCCGGGCTGTCCTCAGGGGCGGCGCCGGATTGGTGATCGGGGGCTGCGTCACTCATCGACTCACACCAGAAAAAAAACCTCGCCAAGGGGTTGGGGGAGCGTCTGGCCCTGATTGCCGTCTCGCGATACACTCCTTGTGTGCGACGCCCGTTCCGTCGTTCGTGCTGCCTCTGCCAAGCCTCACCCAGGAGCCAAGCCGATGTCTTTGTTCCCAGCAAGGTCCGCCCTCGGGCCTGTGTTCGCGGCGGCGATCTTCGTGGCCTGTCTGTCAGCCGCACCCGCGATAGCGGCCGACGCGATCGGCCAGATCAAGACCGTCTCGGGCGCCGTCGCCATTGAACGGGCGGACGACACCACGCAGGCGGTGATCGGGGATTCGGTGTATCAACAAGACGTGATCAGAACCGGCCCAGACGGAAAGGTTGGCATTACGTTTGTCGACCTTAGCATGTTTTCGGCCGGGCCCGGAACCGAGTTGAAGCTGGAGCGCTTCCGGTTCAATCGCACCACCCACGACGGCGTTTTCGAGAGCCGGATTCGGCGCGGCTCCCTGAGCGGTGTCTCCGGCAGGATCGCGGCAAACAACCCCGACGCCATGAAAATCCGAACCTATTCGGCCATCCTCGGCGTGCGCGGCACCAAGTTCGTGATTGAGGTGGAAGGCCACTAAGGGCGCGTCCGAAACCCGACGAAGAGTGCGTTGCCATGGTGAAAGGAGTCGGCTTTATGTCCCGTCAAACAGACACGATGGCCGCCGCCCTCAAGGGCATGGGCCTCGCCCTGGCCGGCCTGGCCCTCGCCGGATGCGGCCAGATGATGGACCGCCAGACCTGGGATCCCGCGTCGGTCACAAGCCTGCCCGTTCCCGAAGACCCGTACGAGGCCGCGCTGGTGGCCGAGTATGTCCGGATCGCGCGCGTGGAACGGGCGGAACAGGATTGGAGCGACAGTGCGTTCTTCCTTGACAAGGCCCGGGCCGCCGCCACGGGCGGGGTTCCGGCGTCCCAGCCGTCCGAGGATCGGGACCTGAGCCCGGACGCGGCCGAGACGCTGACCGCCGCCCGCGAGGCGCTGGTCGGCGTCTCCACGATCAAGGCGGAAATCTTCGCGCCCGAGGCCCTGGCCAAGGCCCAGGCGTCTTACGATTGCTGGCTTCAAGAGCAAGAGGAAGGGTTCCAGGATGAGGACATCGCCGCCTGTCGAACCGATTTCGAGACCGCGCTCCAGGAGGTGAAGGATATTCTGGCCGAGCCCAAGGACCTGTTCGTGGTGTTGCCCCATGAGGATGGCTCGGTCGGCGGCATTGAGATCGACGACGGGTCCTCGACCGTGTTGCTGGACACGGCCTTGGCCGCCTCGGTCGTGCGCGATGGCGGCTCGGCGTCGGTGGACCTGACGTCCGAACAGGTGGAGACGATCTTCGGCGACGCGCTCGCCAGCCTGCCGGAGCCACCGCGCAGCTTCACCCTGTACTTTGTGGAAGGAACGGTCGACCTGACGGCGGACTCCGAATCGGTGCTGGCAACAATACTCGCCGAGGTCAAAGGCCGGGCCGCGCCGGAGGTGGAAATCATCGGTCATACCGACCGGGTCGGGGCGACCGGCTTTAATGATCGGCTTGCCAAGCGTCGCGCCGAAGCGGTGCGCGCGTCCCTGGCGGGCAAGCTCGGGCTGCCCGAACGATCCGTTTCCACGGCGGGACGGGGCGAGCGGGCTCCCCTGATCCCCACGCCCGACGGGGTCGGGGAGCCGCGCAACAGGCGGGTTGAGGTGACGGTGCGATAGGGGGGGCGTGGTGCCGACGCCCCGTCGTCGGGACCCCCATTGCCATTATCGGCGATCAGGCGCGGCGCCGGTCGGCAACCCGCCGGGCTTGGCGCCCCGCGCAGACGATATCCGGCCCGTGATTTCGTCCGACGAAGACAGGGGGCTTGAAGACAGGGGGGCTTATCGTCGGACGATCCGAAGCGTGCCGATGGCCTCAGGGGCTTACGCCCGGGGCGCCCGCCTGTGCTTACGATGTGCTTACTGGCATAGAAAAAGGGGCCAGCGCGTCGGCGCTGACCCCTTTTTTTCATTGGTGGAGCCGAGGGGAATCGAACCCCTGACCTCTACAATGCCATTGTAGCGCTCTCCCAACTGAGCTACGGCCCCACAGGTCTGTCGATGTGGTCCGGGTTTTGGGGACCCGGGGACGGAATCAAGGTGGAATGCTCCAGCCTATGGCCCAGGGTCCGTCACTTTCGACCGCCCCTGACGTCCCGTCGAGGCCCGGGAACTTAGGGCGTTCGGTCGGGCGGGGCAAGAGGAAAATGCGCCCTTGTTCGCTCTTCCGGTCAGGTTGGATCAGGCGGGGCGCGGAACACGGTGTTGAGGCCGGCATGTGCCCCGCGCTAGCCCGCCACGACCCCGTCAGGCCCAGCCCTTTGCCCCGCCATGGCGGCGTCGAGAGCCTCCCCATGCCGCAACACTCGCTCCGCCGCCGCCGTGTGACCGCCGTCCGGCGTGTGCAGCACCAGACCGGGCCACAGCGTCGCCGCCCCCCGCACATCCCGCCGGGCGCGCACGATCACGCGGCGGGCCGGGCGCGCGATGCCGTCCCGATCGGGGCCGGGCCACAGCGGAAGGATCTCCGCCGCGCCGGCGCGTCCGGCCAGCGCGGCCAACAGGGTGTCCAGGCAGTCGGCGCGGTGGATCACGACAAGCCGTCCCTTGGGCCTCAGCCGGTCGAGGCAGGCGCCGATCCAGCGCGCCAGCGGCACCGTCGCGGCGTGGGCGCCGGCCCGCCCCGGGTTCGGCGGCGGCGTGCCGGATTCGTGATAGGGCGGATTGGTCAACACCGCGTCGAATGGCTCGGAGGTTGCCGCGTGGGGCGGGTCCATCAGATCCCCCACACTCACCGGCAACCGCTCCGTCATGCCGTTCAGCGCCGCCGAACGCGTCGCCAGGGCCGCCATGCCCGCGTCGATCTCCAGGCCGGTCACACGGACCTCAGCCGATGCTCGGGCCAGCAGGCACAGGGCTGCCGCGCCAGTGCCCAGGCCGGCGTCCAGTACGCGCGTCACCCGCCCCGGCCCCCCCAGCGGGACCGCCGCCGCGAGCAGGACCGGGTCCATTGCCACACGGTAGCCGCGCGCGGGCTGAAGCAGACGCACGCGCCCACCCAGGATGGACGTTTCCTCCGCTTCGCCGCTCACGGCTGATCGTCCGGTTCGGAGGCCGTGGCGAGCACCCAGCGCGCCCGGTCGTACCGGGCCGCCTCGACCCACACCCGCGCGCGGATGGCCGACACGGCCCCGCCCAGGGCGGCGCTCGTGTGCCGGTCCAGGACCGTCGCCTCGATCCCCTCCGCCCGCAGACAGGACATCAGATAGGAGAGAAAAACCGGGTCCTGAACCACGGTCAGTTCGCGCATGCCCTCCACGCCCTCTTCCCTCCTTCTTGGCCGACGTTCGTGATTCGAGCACGGTTGTTGGCGTCGCCGTGAGTCCCCAGCTTAACGGAAGCGCACCATCGCGCTTGACCGGGCTTCGGGCGCCCCCCTATGCTCCCGTCGCCCCGGCCGGCCCGTCAACCCCGACGCGGCCCGCTTCCCGTTTGTCCCGCATCGTGGTCGCCATCGTGAACGCTTCTTCTTCTTCCTCTTCCGCATCCGCTCGGCCGGACGGAAAAACCGCCTTCGACGCCCTGCTGGATCTGGTCGGCGACGACCTGCAGCGGGTCAACCAGGCCATTCTGGACCGGATGGAGAGCCCCATCGCGCTGATCCCGCAGATGGCCGCCCATCTTATCAGCGCGGGCGGCAAGCGGCTGCGGCCGCTGCTGTGCCTGGGCACGGCCCGGCTGGTCGGCTACGAGGGCGACCGTCACATCGAACTGGCCGCCAGCATCGAGTTCGTCCACACCGCCACGCTGTTGCATGATGATGTGGTGGACGAAAGCGACATGCGGCGCGGGCGCGACACGGCCAACGCGCTGTGGGGCAACAAGCCCAGCGTTCTGGTGGGCGACTTCCTGTTCGCGCGGGCGTTCGAAATGATGGTGGACGAGGGCACGCGCGAGGTCATGAGCCTGATGGCTCGCGCCTGCGCCACCATCTCGGAGGGCGAGATCCACCAGTTGCTGACGGCCAACGACATCGAAACCGAAGTGCCGGCCTATCTGCATGTGGTCGAGTCCAAGACCGCGGCCCTGTTCGCCGCCGCCGCCCGCATCGGCGGCGTGGTGGCCGACTGCCCGGAGGAGGAAAAGGCCGCTCTGGAAGCCTTCGGCGGCAACCTGGGCATCGCCTTCCAGATCGCCGACGACTACCTGGACTATTCCGCGCGCGAGGCCGAACTGGGCAAGTCCATCGGCGATGACTTCCGCGACGGCAAGCTGACGCTGCCGGTGATTCACGCCATCGCCCAGGCCAACGACGAGGAACGCGCGTTCTGGAAGCGCTGCCTGGAGGACCAGGAGTTCTCCGATCCGCGCGCCGAGGCCGACCTCGCGCACGCCATGGAGCTTCTGGACAAGCACGGCAGCCTGAAGGAAACCGTGCGCCACGCCCACGAATACGCCGAGAAGGCCCGCCGCGCGCTCGACATGTTCCCGGACAGCGAGACCAAGACCATCCTGACCGACGTGGTCGATTTCAGCGTCGAGCGGGCGTACTGATCGGTCGGCTTGCCCGGCGTCGCCGTTAACGCGGCACCTGCGGGGTCAGGCCATCCGCGCGGAACGCCTCGCGCGCGGTCTCGCCGTAGAGGGCATGCACGAAGGCCCGGGCCGGAGCATCGACCGGCGTGCTGGCGCGCACCGCGACCTGATAGCGGATCGGCGGATGGGTGTCCGGCGGGAACTCTCCCACCCAACGCACGCGCTGGTCCCGCCGTGCCGCATTGGCGAGGGCCACGCCCAGCGCCGCGTCGCCGTGGGCCACCCAGTCGAGCACGGTGCCCGGCCCGGGCGCTAACCGCACGCGTTTCGAGACACCCTCGCCCCACCCGATGGCGCGTAGCGCCTGCAGGCTGATCTCGCCCAACGCGTTGCGTTCCGGGTCGATCACCGCCAGAGGGTGGCTGCCGTTCACCCATCGGGTCAGGTCCATGGCGCGGGTCACGGTGTCCGGCCCCGGCCGGTCGGGCGCCACCACCAGGGCCAGCCCGTTTGTCACCAGATCCGTCGGTCGCTCGACGAGGCCCTGGGCCACCAGCCGCGCCATGTTGCCGGCGCCGGCGACGATGACGACGTCGTGGGCCAGCACCCCGTCGATGGCCGTCGCGCTTGAGACATCCCCGAACGACAGCAACAGGGACGTGCCGGCCTCGGCACCAAGGGTGTTCATCAGGGGCTGCATCGCCGCCTTAAGGGATGGGTCGGCGTGGACGGACAGAGCGGTCTGGGCGCGGCCCGGAATCGGGAACGCGGCCAGCGTGGCGGCCGTTCCGGCGGCGCCACACAGCAGGACTCGGCGCGACACCATCAACTGATGAACCATCTCTTGACCTTTCCACACGGGCATGATCGGACGTACCGTCACCCTTCCGCGTCAACATGGCGACCGTGGGGCAGGGGGTGTCCAGGGCAATCGGGTGAAGGCACAGTCGGCGAGCCGCGAGACTCCGTAGGGCGGGTTCGCGCCGAAGGCGCAACCCGCCGCATCATCGCCGCGCGGCGGATTGCCCCGCTTCGCGGGTCGAATCCGCCCTACCTTACGAAAAGAGGGTGGGACATTCCGCCACAAGGCACACGATCCACCGGGTGTTTGCGACCGCACACCCTTTCACCCGATTGCCCTGAGGGGGTGTCCGGGTGGGGAGGCCGGCCCTCAGCCCGCCAGCGCGCGGGCCAGCAGTGCCGCATTGGCCGGCGATTCGCCGATTCGACGAACCGTATAGGGCCACCAATCGCGGCCGAACGGCACGTACAGGCGCACCCGCTCGCCCTCGACCGCCAGGGCGCGGGCCAGCGGCTCCCGCACGCCCAGCAGCATCTCGAACTCGTAGCGGCCCGGTGTCCAACCGCCCGCCCGGGCGCGGTCCCGGGCATGCGCGATCAGGTGCGCGTCGTGGGTGGCAACGATGGGATAGAACCCGGCCTCCCGGGCGTCTTCGGAGAACATGGCGTCGATCAGGCGGCGGGAGTTCGCCTTGACGTCGGGGCGGCGGGTGTAGGCGTACGCCGGCTCCCCCACGAAGGCGCCCTTCACCAGACGGACCCGGCTGCCGCGCCGGATCTGCGCCGCCAGATCGGCTTCGGTGCGCTTCAGGTACGCCTGAAGAGTCAGGGCCACCGGAAACCCCCGTTCGGCGAGGTCGTCGTGCAGGGCGATGGTGGCGTCCACCACCGAGGGGTCCTCCATGTCCAGCATGAGGCAATGCAGCCCGGGGCTCGGCGCGGATGCGGCGGCGTCCCGGATGGCTTCGGCGATGGTGTCCAGGTTCCGTCGGGTCAGCGCGGGGTCCAGCAGGTGGC
This sequence comes from Rhodospira trueperi, assembly GCF_900101965.1. Classification (GTDB taxonomy): domain Bacteria; phylum Pseudomonadota; class Alphaproteobacteria; order Rhodospirillales; family Rhodospirillaceae; genus Rhodospira; species Rhodospira trueperi. Next base: position 270,139 of record NZ_FNAP01000004.1, read on the forward strand.
CGACCTGGGTCATGTCCACCGAGACGTGGATGTCCAGTCCCGTCCCGGCCAGCGCCCGCGTGACCGCTAGCTTGGCGGCGACGTTCTCGTCCACCAGCGCCGGCTGGTCCACGTATTCGCCCAGGTAGAACAGCGAGGCCCGCAGGCCCTGTTCGCTCAGCAGGGCCTGGGCGCGCGCGACGCCCACGGTCTCGTCACCGCTCGCGATGAAGCGGCGGCTCAGGCCGGAGGTGACCCGGCCGTTCTGCATGACCCGGCTCACCCGGCCGGACCGGGCGAGGGCGATCATGGCGGATTGCCAGAGACGGGACAGCATCGTTTGGGGCTCCTGACATCACCGCGTCGCGACGGGTTCCGGGGCGGGGCGGCCACGGCGGATTGCGTTCGACCCGCCGGGAGTCGCGGCCCGTTTCGGGGTTACGCCCGAAACAGGTCTCCGACGCTGATGTCACAGCCCGGCGGGTCGAGGCGGAGCCGCCCTTCCGACAGAATCGTCGTGCGGAGCGTGCCGTCCCCGGCGCGGGCATGATGGACGAGCCGCCGCCCAAGTGGATCGACCACCAGGTAGTGGTGGATGCTGTCGACCGAGAAATATCCGGTCAGTTTGTATCCCGTGTCGACGCGCGCGGATCCGGGAGACAGCACCTCGACCACCACGAGCGGGTTGACGGCCGCCACGTCATCCGGACCGCCGGCACCGCAATCGACCAACACGTCTGGGACGAAATCGCCGTCCTCGCCGATTTCGACGGTCAGGCCGTCCACGAAGGCCTCGCACGGCGAGCCGGCCGCGTCCAGGGCATCGCTCAAGGCCCGCCACAGGCTCTGTTTCACGCGGACATGGGCGCGCCGCTCCGGGGCCATGGCCACGGCGCGACCCTCCACGCGCTCGGCGCGGCCCTCGCGTTCTTCGGCCCAGCGCAAGAAGGCCGCCCGGGACATGATCGAACCCGCCTGTTCGGGCACGGACATGGGGCGGCCCTCCATGTTGCTCGCGGACCCTACTTCGCCAAGCCGATCTCCAGCAGCGCCTCCTCGATCTCCGGCAGGATGTCGGGATCGTCGATGGTCGCCGGCATCTTGTAGTCCTGATGATCGGCGATCTTCTGCATGGTGCCGCGCAGGATCTTGCCCGAGCGCGTCTTGGGCAGGCGACCGACCACAATGGCCTGCTTGAAGGCGGCCACGGGGCCGATGGTCTCGCGTACCATCTTCACCGCCTCGGCGACGACCTCGGTGTGAGGCTTGGTCACCCCGGCCTTAAGCACCAGGAAGCCGAGCGGCATCTGCCCCTTCATGTCGTCATGCACGCCGATCACGGCGCACTCGGCGACATCCGGGTGGTTGGCCAGAACCTCTTCCATGGCGCCGGTGGACAGGCGGTGACCGGCGACGTTGATGATGTCGTCGGTGCGGGTCATGACGTAGACGTAGCCTTCCTCGTCCACGAAGCCGGCGTCGCCCGTCTTGTAGTACCCCGGGTATTCGTCCAGGTAGGCTTGGCGGAAGCGGTCGTCGGCGTTCCACAGCGTCGGCAGGGTGCCCGGAGGCAGCGGCAGTTTGCACACCAAGGCGCCGATCTGGCCGGGTTCGACCTCCTGCTTGTTTTCGTCCAGGGTGCGGACGTCCCAGCCCGGCACGGCCTTGGTGGGCGAGCCCAGCTTGACCGGGAACTCCTGCAATCCCATGCAGTTGGCGGCGATGGCCCAGCCGGTTTCCGTCTGCCACCAGTGGTCGATGACCGGCACCTTCAGCTGGTTCTGCGCCCAGGTGATGGTGTTCGGGTCGGCGCGCTCGCCGGCTAGGTACAGAGTGCGGAAGTGGCTGAGGTCGTACTTGCCCAGGAACTCCCCGTTGGGATCTTCCTTTTTGATGGCCCGGAAGGCCGTGGGCGCCGTGAACAAGACCGGGATCTTGTGTTCGCTGATGACCCGCCAGAAGGTGCCGGCGTCGGGCGTGCCGACCGGCTTGCCTTCGAACACGACGGTGGTGCAGCCGTGCAGCAGCGGGCCGTAGCAGATGTAGGAGTGGCCCACGACCCAGCCCACATCCGACGCCGCCCAGTACACCTCGCCTGGTTCGACGTTGTAGACGGCCTTCATGGTCCACTTCAGCGCCACGGCATGGCCGCCGTTGTCGCGCACGACGCCCTTGGGCTGCCCGGTGGTGCCGGAGGTATAGAGGATGTACAGCGGATCGGTGGCCTTCACGGGCACGCAGTCATGTGGGCGGGCGTTGGCCACGGCCTCGGCCCAGTCCACGTCGCGGCCAGCGGTCATTTCGCCCGTCTTCTGCTCGCGTTGCAGGATGATGCAGCGATCCGGCTTGTGGGTGGCGACCCGGATCGCCTCGTCCAGCAGCGGCTTGTAGGCGATGACCCGGCCCGGCTCCAGCCCGCACGAGGCGGCGACCACAACCTTGGGCTTGGCATCGTTGATGCGGGTGGCCAGTTCGTTGGCCGCGAAACCGCCGAACACCACCGAATGCACGGCGCCCAGGCGGGCGCAGGCCAGCATGGCCACCAGGGCCTCGGGCACCATCGGCATGTAGATGATGACGCGGTCGCCCTTGGTCACGCCTTGATCCGCGAGCGCGCCGGCAAACGAAGCCGTCAACTGCTTCAGTTCGGCGAAGGTGATCTTGCGCTGGGTGCCCGTGATCGGGCTGTCGTGAATGATGGCGAGCCGCTCGCCGTTTCCGGCCTCGACATGGCGGTCAACGGCGTTGTGGCAGGTGTTCAACTCACCGCCGACGAACCAGCGATAGAAGGGCGGGTTGGAATCGTCCAGCACCTTGTCCCATCGCTTGACCCAGTCGATGTCCTCGGCCGCCTTGCCCCAGAAGGCGGCGGGATCGGTCAGGGACAGACTGTGGGCTTCGTCGTACGCGTTGGCCATGTCGCGCGCTCCGCTGGTGTGTCGGGTGGTCTCTCTGCTGTCGCGGGCCGAAGGCCCGGCATGGGCCGGTGGGCCGGCATGTCGTGCCCGAGAGCATCGGGGGCAAGAAAAATTGCGCACCACGGCCACAAAAGCAACACGGAATGCCGAAAATCGTGCCGGCAGAGACACAAACCCGCAGCGCGGTCGTGTCTTCGAACGCAATGCGGGGCGGTCGATGGACCGCCCCGCTCCGTCGTGTCTTTCCTTGTCAGTGGAACCTCTTATCGTCCCGGGTCCTGCCATGCTGTCGGGATCCGGGATGAAGGCTGTCCTTCGATATCAGGTCCTTTCCTTTGGTCGGCTCAATGGCGGATCACCACCGCCCGCGTCCCACAGGGGCACAGGGCGGCTAGCTCGCTCTCGCCATTCGGGTCATCTCGTCCTTAATCGCCAGTTTCTGGCGTTTCAGCGTCGCGATCAGACTGGAATCCGGCATCGGGCGCGCGGTCTCGTGTTCCAACAGCGTCTCCAGTTCGGTATGCCGGGAATTCAGCGCATCCAACCTTGCATCACGACCCATGGCATGACCCTCCTTGTGCAGGTGAGAAACGGCTCGAGTCTACCCGACCTCCCGGGGCAGATAAAGAGATTCCGAGACGGTTCCGTGAATTTGTGGTTTTTTGCCTTGAAAGATCGTTTCGCATCCGTATGGTGAGGAGTTTTTTTGAATGAGTCCATCCCTGCCCCTCGTCGTCGGCATCAGCGGCGCCTCGGGAATCGCCTATGGCGTGCGCCTTTTGGAGGTGTTGCGCCGAGTCGGGATTCCGACTCATCTGGTCATGACCCGCGCGGCGGAGATCACGCTGGCCTATGAGACCTCGCTGAAGGTGGCCGACGTGCGCGCGCTGGCCACCGAGTGGCACCGCGTCGACGACATGACGGCGGCGCCGTCCTCCGGCAGCTTCCGCACCCGGGGCATGGTGGTCGCTCCCTGCTCGGCGCGCTCGCTGGGGGCCATCGCCTCGTGCTCGGGCGAAACCCTGCTGACGCGCGCCGCCGATGTGACCCTGAAGGAACGCCGCCGGCTGGTCCTGATGGTGCGGGAAACGCCGCTGCATCTTGGGCATATCCGCGCCATGGCGGCGGTCACCGAGATGGGCGCCATCGTCGCCCCGCCCATGCCGGCGTTCTACAGCAAGCCCCGGTCGCTGGAGGACGTGGTGGACCACGGCGTCGGGCGGGTGCTCGACCTGTTCGAGATCGACGCCGGACTGGTCAACCGCTGGCGCGACGGGGACGGGGCGGGGTGAGGCCGCGACATGGCCGCATTTGGCGTACAGGGTGGGGAACGTCCTCATCGTGAGACCCGCACCATGCTTGCCCGTCCCCTCGTTCTCGTCCTGCTCGCCGCCTGCCTGATGAGCCCTTCCGCCGCCGACGCCCAAGCCCCGCAAAGCGAGCGCTCGCGCGCGGCCATGGCGCGGGTCACCCCCTCCCTGAAGGGGGCCGTCGAGGAGGCCGGGCTGGCCTGGGGCGCGCCGGTCTTCCTTCGGGTCTTCAAGGAGGAAGGCCGCCTGGAGGTCTGGCTGGAAACGGCCCCCGGCGGTCCCTTCGCGCGGTTTCGGTCCTACGATATCTGCGCGTGGTCCGGCGACCTGGGGCCGAAGACGCGGGAGGGCGACCGTCAGGCCCCGGAGGGCTTCTACGCCGTGGGTCCGGGGCAGATGAACCCGCACAGTCGGTTTCACCTGTCCTTCAACCTGGGTTATCCGAACGCTTATGAGCGGGCGCGCGGCTGGACCGGCAGCGCCCTGATGGTCCACGGCGACTGTGTTTCCGTCGGCTGTTATGCCATGGGCAAGCGGTTCATCCCGCTCGGGGCCGACCGCAACGACCCGATCAACGAACTCTGGACGCTGATGTCGGCGGCCTTCGATCACGGCCAGCCCTTCGTGCGCGTCCACGCCTTTCCGTTCGCGATGACACCGGAGGCGCTGGCCCGGCGCGCGGAGCACCCCTGGGCCGGGTTCTGGTCCAATCTGGCGGAGGGTTCCCGCTGGTTTGAAGAGCACGGCCGCCCGCCCAATGTGATCATGGGCGACGGGCGGTATCGGTTTGGTCCGGGATAAGAGCCGCCTACCCGAAATGCCGGCCCAGGCGGGCCACGGCCTCGTCCAGGGCGCTGTCCAGCTTGGCGAAGCAGAACCGGGCGTAGTGCGATGGCGCCGCCGCGCGGTCCTGATAGAACGCCGAGAACGGCACTGCCGTCACCCCGGCCTCGACCGTGATGTGGTGGCAGAAGTCCGCGTCGGTGCCGTTGAAGCCGACGCCCCGGATGTCGGCGGTCAGGAAGTAGGTGCCGGCCGACGGCATCACCTCGAACCCGATCCCGCGCAGGCCGTCCGCGAGTCGGTCGCGCCGCGCCGCCATGTCCATCGCCAGATGGTCCAGCACCTCCGGCGGCTGGCTCAGCCCGAACGCCACCGCGCTTTGCAGGCAGGTCGGCGTGGTGAAGGTCAGGAACTGGTGCGTCTTGGCGATGGGCGCCAGCAGGGCGGGCGCGGCCACGACATACCCCACCTTCCAGCTTGTGACCGAGAACGTCTTGCCGGCCGAACCGATGCGAACGCAACGCTCGCGCATCCCCGGCAGGGTCATCAGGGGCACATGACGGCGGCCGTCGAACACCAGATGCTCGTAGACCTCGTCGCAGACCGCATAGGCGTCATGGCGGATCACCAGATCGGCGATGAAGGCCAGCTCGTCGTCGTCGAACACCTTGGCCGACGGGTTCATCGGGCTGTTGAGCAGGATCAGCTTGGTCTTGTCGGAGAACGCCGCCGCCAGATCGTCGCGCGGCAGGGTCCAGTGCGGCGGTTCGACCCGCACCATGCGGGGCACGCCGCCGGCGCGGCGGATGATGGGCAGATAGCTGTCGTAAAGCGGCTCGATCAGTACCACCTCGTCGCCCGGTTCGATCAGCCCGAACAGGCAGTCGGCCAGCGCCTCCGTGGCGCCGGAGGTCACCATGACCTCCGCTTCGGGGTCCAGGTCGAGGCCGTAGAAGTGCCGGTCGTGCGCCACGATCGCCTGCCGCAACGCCGGGATGCCGGTCATCGGCGGGTACTGGTGCGGGCCGGCCTCGGCGGCCTCGGCTGCGGCCTTCAGAACGGCCGGCGGCTCCAGTCCTTCCGGAAAGCCCTGCCCCAGGTTCACGGCGCCGTGGTCCTGGGCCAGTTTCGACATGACGGTGAAGATGGTGGTGCCGTAGGACGACAGAATGGAATTGGCCGCTTTCACCCCGTGATGCTCCCTGTCCGGAGTCCCCTATGTCCGTGCGTGTCGGGCCGTGCCCGGGCGGTTCGCGCGTCGCGGGCCGGGCGAGCCCCCTCGTATCGCATGAAACGGCCGGGATGAACACACCGACAGGACCCCGGTGGTGGGCAATCGGGTGAAGGGTGCGTGGTCGCGAAGACACGGGGAATCGTGTGCCTTTTGGCGGAACGCCCTACCTTCTTAAATTAAGGTAGGGCGGATTCGACCCGCGAAGCGGGGCAATCCGCCGCGTGGCGGTGATGCGGCGGGTTGCGCCTTCGGCGCGAACCCGCCCTACGAAGTCTCGCGCTGTTTCGCCAAAGGTGCGTTCACCCGATTGCCCTGGACCCCGGTGGTGGGCGGACCCGGCGCGGTCAGCCGCGCCGTCGGCACCATAGGCGGCCGAACAGCGCGTCAAGGGACAGCGGCCCCGGTCCCTTCAGCAGTAACCGGGGCAGAAGTGCGGGCGGTCAGGCTTGGCAGCGCGCTGTGACGAGTTCGGCGAGGTTCGGCACGGGGGAGGCGACAGGGGCGCCGAGGCGCGTACCGAGGTAGTCCCAGAACGAGACGCCGAGCTTGCGGCAGGTCTTGCTCAGGCCGAGGAAAGCGTCCCGGCAGTCCCGCCCGTCGTCGCTGTGGGTGGTGGCGCTGACCTTACGGCGGGTCACCTGACAGCGGATGTCGTTTTCCGAGCCGTTGGTGTGCAGCGGGATCTCCGGGCGATCGAGGACGCGCAGCAGGTCGTCCTTGTTGGCCAGCAAGCGGGCCAGCAGGCGATCCAGGGTGGCGAACCCGGTTCGGCGCCTGAAGATTCGCTTGAAGCGGGCCTTCAACTCGGCCTTGCGGCGCGGGGTCGGCGCGTCCCGATAGGCCTTCAGGTCGGCGTAGAACCACCAGATCAGGGACCGGACCGTTTCCTTGGCTTGGCGGGCCGCCTCGGTGAAGGTGTCGAGCCTGTGGACCAGCCGTTCGGCGTGGACCCAGC
>NZ_FNAP01000041.1 GCF_900101965.1 Rhodospira trueperi
GCCAGGATCAGCCGGGTCTGGTTGGCCTTGAAGGCGTGGGCGGAGGCCCGGTGGCCGAACAGGTCGAGCTGGCACTCCTTGATCCGGTTCTCCATATCGCCGCGCGGGCAGTAGATGGCCTCGTAGATCACGCGCGGCATCAGGTCCCGGGGCGGCTCCTGGTCGGTTTGCTCGCGGGCATCGCGGGCCTGGCGCATCGCTTCGATCACCGGTTTGGAATTCCAGTCCAGCGAGGTGACGAGAAACCGGCAGCGCTGCTCGCGTCCGGCGCGGTGCAGGACCTTGACGATCACGTGGCGCGGCCGTGTCCAGCTTTTCGAGCGGGTCATATGGGTGAAATGACCGAAGGCCAGCGCCGTCCGGCCCGTGGCCATGAAGTCGACGGCGGCTCTGGAGCGGACCTTGCGGGCCTTGTGGAGCAGGACAGTGTTGCGGGCGAGTCCGAAGATGTAGTCGACGCCATTGGCCTCGCACCAGCTCATCAGGTTCGGGCGGGCGAAGCCGGAATCGCCGCGCACCAGGATCTGGACCGTGGGCCAGGCCTTCCGGATGCGTCCGACGATGCGTTTGATCGCCGCCTTCGCGCCCTTGGCGCCGTCCACATTGCCGTGGCGCAGCTTGGCCAGAAGCAGGTGCGGGCCGCACGTGACATACAGCGGCAGGAAGCAGCGGTGTTCGTAGGTGCCGTTGAAGAAACCGCCGATCTGGTGGCCGTGGGTTTCCACGTCGGTGGCGTCGATGTCCAGGACGATCCGCTCGGGCGGGGTATCGTGGCTCCCGGTGAACAGGTCGACATAGAGGTCCTGGAGCCGGTTCGGCTGGGCGGTGATCTTGTGGTAGCGCCGGTCGCTGTCCTCGAAACTCCGCTCCACCCGTCCCAGGGTGGAACTCCCGGCCAGGGGGGCGGGCCGGTCGGCGCCCCTGGCTTTCGGCGTGGCCATCAGTTTGAGCAGCGGATCGTGGCGCAGGCTGTCGTGATCGGTGAGGTTTTCGTATCCCAGGGCGATGCCGGTGACCCGCTGGGCCAGCAGGTCGGCGAGCGGATGACGGACCCGGCCCGGGTCCCGGTGGTCCTCGAAACAGGCCGCCATGCGGGGGAACAGGTCCAGGCGCGTCGCGGCCTCTCGCAACAGCAGGCCGCCGGCGTCCGAGGTGATCTCGCCGCCGTCGAAGGCGGCAATGACAGCGCGTGGGCCGAACTCGGAAAAAAGCATGCGGAGCCCCGTTATCGAATTGATTCTGCTCGATATTATAGAGACCGGCAGGTCCTCGGACGAGGAAAAACCGGGACCCGGACGGCGCTGTTTTGACCTTGCCCCGAAAAAGTGGACACCGGGTTACGCGGCACGAAGCTCGGCCTGCTCTGGTGTGATGTAGCCGAGCGCTGAGTGAAGGCGCCGGC
>NZ_FNAP01000047.1 GCF_900101965.1 Rhodospira trueperi
ACCCGCCCCACCGTTCGGTGGACAACAATCGTCCGGGCGGCCCTGTTGTGCGGAACGGCCCTCGCCCCCTGGCCCGCCATGGCCGCCGATTACGAAATCCGTGGCACAACGGAGACGGTCGACGGCAACGGTGGCGGAACCCTCGCCAGCCCGTGGACCGTGGGCGACCGTCTTAGAATCACGAACTCGGGAACGCTGCGCGTGATCAACGGGGGGCAGGTGACCAGCAGCCGTGCTTACCTGACTGACGGGGCCACCGTGACCGTGACCGGACACGGCTCCACCTGGACCACCTCGGGCAGAACGTACGTCGCCACCGACGAAAACAACACGGCCATCATGGACATCAGGGACGGCGCCACGGCCACCACTCATGGGGTCACGCTTGGCGAGGGCGTCGGCGACAAAGGCACCCTGACCGTGACCGGGCACGGCACCTCCTGGACCAGCACCGGGACCCGGAATGCGTACGTGGGATACTATGGTGAGGGGCACTTGACCGTCTCCGACGGGGCCTCGTTCAAGAGCCCGGGGCTTGTCGTGGGCTACTTGCCTCCTCAATTTGGCGTCATCGGCGGCACCGGCACCGTCACGCTGACCGACGGGGGGACCATCTCCATCGACTCGGGCACCGGAACCCTGAAGCTGGGAAGCGGCCCTAGAACCACCGGCACCCTGAACATCGGCGCCGCCGCGGGCGACACCCCCGCCGCGCCGGGCGACCTGAACGCCGCCACCGTCACCCTGGGCTCCGGCAGCTTCAACCTGATCCGCGGAAAAGGTCTGGTTGTCTTCAATCACAACAGCGAGGACTACACCTTTTCCGCAGACATCGACGGAATCGGGGACGTGGACGTCTATTCCGGCGTGACCACCTACACCGGCACGATGGGGTCGAACGTGACCACGACCCTTCGGGGCGGCACGTTCATCCTGAATGGATCCATGGAGTCCGCCACGCTGAACGGGGGCGGGTTGTACATCAATGGAAGCCTGGGGTCCCTGACCTTCCAGTCCGGAACCCTTGGCGGCAACACCATTCCGTTCGGCTTCACGGTGCCCTCTGGCAGCGTCCTGGCGCCGGGCA
>NZ_FNAP01000023.1 GCF_900101965.1 Rhodospira trueperi
ATCGGCGAAAAACCGGTCCGGGTGGGCCTGCAGTCGGGCGATGACGGAACCGGCGAGGCCGCGCCGGCGCATGGCGGCGAAGGCCTGATCGTTCAGCACATAGTCGCCGTGCCCGGCCCGCAGAAGCTCGAGGAAATTGAGCCGGCTCTTGGAAACCGTGGTGGCGAAAACAGTGAACGCATCGTTGCCGATCTGGGTGCAGACGCCGTTTCTGCCCTGGTGACGGGCGCCGGTATCGTCCACCGAAATCCACCGTCCGTGGGTCAGGCCCGCCCGCAGAACGTCCCGGGCCTCGGTGACGAACTGGTCGTTTGACGCGATGAGGATGCGCACCACCTGCCGCTGGGAAATCGCCACCCCCAGCCCTTGCAGCATCTCGACCAGGCGGGGCACCGTCGTCTGGCCCTGGTGGTATTGGGCGAGGATGAAGCGCTTGAGCGCGGGACCGAAGTGATCGGTGACCCCATCGGGCAGCGGCGCCAGCATCGTCACGCCGTCCGGAGTGATCCACCGTTCACGGTGATAGCACACCGTGCGGGCCTCGATCCTGAGCTCCTGGACCGTGAACGGCTGGGTGCCCTTGAACCGCGAGCCGGGCGGGACACCATCGACCGCGATCCGCCGCTCCTCGACCACGCCCGACGGCTTTTTCGGCCCGCGCCGCCGCTTCCCCTCGCGCCGGGGCCGTTTGTCCGTTGCCTTGTCCATGCCAGACGGCTTCAAGGGCGGCTTGATGTCCGGCTTGCCCTTCAGACCCTTCAGCCGCGCGATCTCGTCGCGCAACGCCCCGTTCTCCGACACCAGCCGGGCGTTCTCTTCCAGCAGGCCCAGCGTCAACGGCTTCAGCGTCGCCGGATACAGGGCATCAATGTCGAACGGCGGCTTGACCATGCCCGCAGCGAATCACGAACCGCGAGTTCGCGCAACCAAATGTGAGTCGCGACGCAGCCACCGCCCGCACTTCTGCCCCGGTTACAGAGGCGGTTTCTAAGTCGTTGACTTTATTGGCGTCCCCTAGGGGATTCGAACCCCTGTTGCCGCCGTGAAAGGGCGGTGTCCTAGGCCTCTAGACGAAGGGGACACGAGGACAGGCGCGTTTTCTAAGGGGCGGACGCGGGCCTGTCAACACTTGGGTTGCGGATTGCAGGGCAACGAGTCCCGGTTAATGAACCGGGCCTGCAATGAGCTGGGCAATGACGGCGGGGTCCTAGCCGGCGACCTTGCGGGTAGTCTTGATGGATCGCTTGCCGCGTCCGGCGCGGATGATATTGAAGGCGAAGCGGCGCACAAGAACCATGTTCTGGGCACCATGTCCCCGTCGCAGTCGCGATTGGTCCTCCTTGAAGGTGACGTCGAGGGACCAATGCATGCTTTCGATGCCCCAGTTTTTTAATGCCCCAGTGTCCGCGAACGGCGTCGGCGGCGCGCTGAGGGCTCAGGACCGCCGATGAGATGAAAATCGTGTTTCTTCAGGGGTCTTGCCTCGGCGTTCGGTGCGGGTTGTGGTGCGGACGAGGGTTTTCAGGCCCGGGAACCGGGGCTCGTCGGGGTAGCGGCGGTCGGACGGGAGCTAGGTCACGCGGGTCCAGAACCTCTCCAAAGTGCTTGAGAAGAAGGCGAAGGCGATCCCTGGCGACCATCTCTTCCATCAGCGTCTGGCTCCGGCTCTGGGGGGCAGACGCCTGTTGAAACCCCCTCGAATCCCGTGCGCCACTGAAATCAGCCGCCGCCCGTTAACCTGACCCCGTTGCCGCGTCCTCGCGCCTTGAATGGGTTGACTCCCCGGCAAGAACGGAACAGAATGCGAACATTAAAAGAACATTCTGCGTCTCCGTGTTTCCGTGGTCTCATCGGCATGAAATGGGCCTCTCATGGTTGATCTGGACACCCTGCGCGCGCGGGTCCGCCGCCTGGAACGCGCCGACCGCGCCGTTCTGGCCACGCGACGGCTGGACGTGCTGCCGCTTGACCGCGCGTTGCCCTGGGGCGGACTGCCCCTGGGCTGTCTGCATCACATCGCAGACGGCTCTCCGGTTGCGCCCGGCGGCGGTCGCCTCTGCGCCGGGGGGGCCGCCACCGCCTTTGCCGCTCTGATGGCCGCCCGGCTGGCGACGACCGACCCGGCGCGAACGCGCGGTGTCGCCCGGCCGCGCCCGGTGGTCTGGTGTGTCCTGGCCGGCTCGCCCGACGACAGCTTGTACGGTCCCGGGCTGGCGCCGCTCGGGCTAACCCCCGGGCGCCTGCTCGTGGTGCGGGCACCGACCCCCGCCGCCGTCGCCTGGGCCATGGAGGAGGCCGCGCGCTGCCCCGACGTCGGCGCCGTGGTGGGGCAAATCCCGGGAGCGTTACCGACGGTGGCCGGGCGCCGCCTCGCCCTGGCCGCCGAGGCCGGCGGTGGCGGCGCCGTGCTGCTGCGCCCGGCGCAAGCGCCTGCGGAACGCATACCGGGAGCCACCACCCGATGGCGGGCCGCCCCGGCGCCCAGCGCTCCCACCCCCTGGGGCGAGCCCGGGCCGCCGCGCTGGCGCCTCGCCCTCGAACACTGCCGCAACGGACGGCCCCACGACTGGATGGTGGAGTGGAACCATGACACGGGTCATCTCGATCTGGCTGCCGACCTTCCCGACCGACCGGCTGACACGGATGCCGCGCGCGCTCCACGCCGATCAGCGTGACCGCCCGTTCGCTACCACCACCACCGTCGCTGGCGCGCGTCGGCTGGTCGCCGTCAATGCGTCGGCGGTGGCGGCGGGGGTGCGGGCCAGCCTGCCGCTGGCCGATGCCCGCGCCATGGTCCCCGTCCTGACGGTGGCGGAGTCCGATCCGGCCGCCGACGCCCGGGCGCTGCGCCGCCTCTCCCGCTGGTGTGAGCGCTGGACCCCGTGGGTCGCGGTCGAGGACCTGCGAGAGGACGGCGGCGCCGGTCTGTGGCTGGACGTCACCGGCTGCGATCATCTGTTCGGCGGCGAGGCGGCCCTGGTGGACACGATCCGGACCCGCCTGGACGGACTCGGCCTGACGGCCCGGCTCGGCCTCGCCGACACTCCGGGCGCGGCCTGGGCGGCGGCCCGATGCCTTGAGGGCGAACAGGCCCGTCTGCCGCCGGGATCGCAGCGCCAGCTTCTGGGTGGGTTGCCGTTGGCCGCCCTGCGCCTGCCTCCCGCGACCCGGGAGGTGCTGGCCCGGCTCGGCCTGCGCACCATCGCCGACCTGCTGGCCCGACCGCGCGCGCCCCTCACCCGCCGCCTGGGACCGGAGCTCTGGCGCCGCCTCGATCAGCTCCTGGGGGAGGCGCCCGAACCGCTGTCACCCCAGCGCCCGGTGGTGGCGTACCGTACTCGACTGGACTTCGCCGACCCCATCGGCCGCACCGAGGACGTGAGCACCGCGCTTGACCACCTGCTGGCCGCGCTGTGCCGGATGATGGAGCGGGACGGGCGTGGCCTGCGGCGGGTGGAACTGCGGGTGTTCCGCGTTGATGGCAGCACCGCCCGCGCCGTCGTCGGCACCGGCCGACCCGGCCGCGATCCGGCCCATCTGGCCCGCCTGTTCCATGATCGCCTGGAGGGCCTGGACGCCGGCTTCGGTATCGAGGCTATGACCCTGGCTGCTCTGACCCATCAGCCCCTGACCCCGGGGCAGCGGACTCTGATGCCGGATTCTGAGACTCCGGCGGGGCGCGACTCCCTCCCCCGTCTGATCGACCGTCTGGCGGAACGCTGCGGCCCGGATGCCGTGGTGCGTCTGGCGCCGGTGCCGAGCCACCGGCCGGAGCGGGCGCAACGCCCCGTCGCCCCCGACGCGCCCGACGCGGCAGAGGCGGCCGGCGGTTACCCGCCGCATCAGGCCCCGCGTCCGGTGCGCCTGCTGCGCCAGCCCCGGCGGGTCGCCCCCCCCGCCGGCGCCGATGGCCTGAGCGTGGAACGCATCGGCGGCGAGTGGTGGCGCGGGCCGGCCGGCGGCGAGACGGTGGACCTGCTGCGCGTCGAGGCCGCCGACGGCGCCCGCACCTGGGTGGCCCGCGACCGCGCCGGCTGGACCGCGCGTGGCGTGTTCGCGTGAAGGCCTGCGCGGTCATGTCACCATCCTACGCCGAACTGTGGGTCTCCAGCGCCTTCAGCTTTCAGGAGGGCGCCTCGCTGCCCGAGGATCTGGTGATCGCCGCCGCCGCGCTTGGCTTGCACGCGCTGGCCCTGACCGACCGCGCCAGTCTGGCCGGGGTGGCGCGGGCACACGCGGCGGCCAAGGACCATGGGGTGCGCCTGATCGTGGGCGCACGCCTCGACCTGGAGGACGCGCCGTCGGTCCTGTGTCTGCCCACCGACCGTGCCGCCTACGGCCGGCTGTGCCGCCTGCTGACACGCGGCCGGCGGCGAGCGCCCAAGGGCCAGTGCCACCTGCGCCGTGCCGACCTGACCGACCCGGAGGACGGCCTGGGCGCCGGCCAGATCACCCTGGCCCTGCCGCCGGAGGACGGTCCGCCCGAGCCAAATGCCGCCTTCGCCGCCGGCCTCGCCCGCCTGCGCGACGCGCTTGCCGACGCCGGATCGCCGCGGGTGCACCTCGCCGCCGCGCCGCGCTTTGACGGCCAGGACCGCCACCGCCTGTGGGCACTGAACCGTCTCTCGGGCACGCTCGGCACCCCCCTGGTCGCCGCCAACGATGTCCGCTTCCACGCCCCGGAGCGCCGCCCGCTCCACGACCTGCTGACCTGCGTGCGCCATCACGTCACCATCGATGCCGCCGGTTGGCGCCTGCTGCCCCACGCCGAGCGCCACCTGAAAAGTCCGTCCGCCATGGCCGCCCTGTTCGCGGACCATCCGGACTCCGTCGCCCGCACGGTGGAGATCGCCGACGCCTGCCGCTTTTCCCTCGACGACCTGCGCTACGAGTATCCCGACGAACCCGGCGCCCCGGGCGAGACCCCGCAACAGACCCTGGTCCGCCTGACCCGCGCGGGCGCCCGCGACCGCTACCCCGACGGCGTGCCCGCCGACGTCACCGCCCGCCTGGAGCACGAGTTCCAGGTCATCGAGACCCTGGGCTACGCGCCCTATTTCCTGACCGTTCACGACATCGTCCGCTTCGCGCGCGGGCGGGGGATTCTCTGCCAGGGGCGCGGCTCGGCCGCCAATTCGGCCGTGTGTTACTGCCTGGGCATCACCGCCGTGGACCCGGCGCGCATCGACCTGCTGTTCGAACGCTTCGTCTCGGCGGCGCGCGACGAACCGCCCGACATCGACGTCGATTTCGAGCACGAACGCCGCGAGGAGGTGATCCAGTACATCTACGACCGCTACGGCCGCCACCGCGCCGGACTGGCCGCCACCGTCATCCGCTACCGCACCCGCTCCGCCGTGCGCGACATCGGCAAGGCCATGGGGCTGTCGGAGGACGCCGTCGCCGCGCTCAACGCCACCGTCTGGGGCTCGTCGTCCCGCCCGCTGTCGCCGGAGCACGTGCGCGAGGCCGGGCTCGACCCCGACGAGCCGCGCCTCGCCCTCGCGCTCGCGTGGACCGAGGAGGCGCTGGGCCTGCCGCGCCACCTGAGCCAGCATGTGGGCGGGTTCGTGCTCACCCGGGGACCGCTGTCGGAGACGGTGCCGATCGAGAACGCGGCCATGGACGGGCGCACCGTCATCCAGTGGGACAAGGACGACCTGGACACCCTGGGCCTGCTCAAGATCGACGTGCTCGCACTCGGCATGCTGTCGTGCCTCCGCAAGGCGTTCGAGCTGATCGGCCGCCACCACGGCCGCGCGCTCACCCTGGCGGGCGTGCCGGCGGAGGATGCGGCGGTCTACGACATGCTGTGCCGGGGCGACAGCCTGGGCGTGTTCCAGGTCGAAAGCCGGGCACAAATGAGCATGTTGCCGCGCCTGCGCCCGCGCTGCTTCTATGATCTGGTGATCGAGGTCGCCATCGTCCGTCCGGGGCCGATCCAAGGCGACATGGTGCATCCCTACCTGCGCCGGCGCCGGGGCGAGGAGGCGGTGGTCATGCCCTCGACCGATCTCGCCCGGGTGCTGGACAAGACCCTGGGCGTGCCGCTGTTCCAGGAACAGGCCATGCGCATCGCCATCGTCGGCGCCGGGTTCACGCCGGTTGAGGCCGACCGCCTGCGCCGCGCCATGGCGACGTTCCGCAAGAGCGGGTTGATCCACGCCTTCAGGGACAAGTTCCTGAAGGGCATGGCGGCCAACGGCTATGCGCCCGATTTCGCCGAAAGCTGCTTCCGCCAGATCGAAGGCTTCGGCGAATACGGCTTTCCGGAAAGCCATGCCGCCAGCTTTGCCCTGCTGGTCTACGTCTCGGCGTGGCTGAAATGCCATTACCCGGCGGCGTTCGCGGCGGCGCTGCTGAACAGCCAGCCGATGGGGTTCTATGCTCCGGCCCAGATCGTGCGTGACGCCCGCGAACACGGCGTGACGGTGCGCCCGGTGGACGTGAACCGCAGCAACTGGGATTGCACGCTGGAGGGCGCGGCCTTGCGCCTGGGCCTGCGCCAGATCAAGGGCCTGTCGGAGGAATCCGGCCGCGCCCTGGTCGCCGCGCGCCCGACGGGGGGCTACCGCGATCCGGCCGACGTGCAGCGCCGCGCCGGGATCGCGCCCGCCACGCTGGACACCCTGGCCCGCGCCGACGCGTTTGCCGGGATCGAGTTGGACCGCCGCGCCGCGCTGTGGGCCATCAAGGCCCTGCGCCCCTCGGAGCTGCCGCTGTTCGCCGCCGCCGACCAGCCGGCCCGCCCATTCCGCGAGACCGACGGCGAACCGGCCGTGGACCTGCCCGACCTGACGCCCGGCGAGTCAGTGGTGGAGGACTACGCCGCCCTGCGCCTGACCCTGCGCGCCCACCCCATGGCGTTGCTGCGCGACGTGCTGGCCCGGGACGGCGCGGTGCCGGCGGCGAAGCTGGCGGAGATGCCGAACGGCCGTCGGCTGGCCGTGGCCGGGCTGACCGTGTGCCGCCAGCGCCCGGGCAGCGCCAGCGGCGTGGTTTTCGTCACCCTGGAGGACGAGACCGGCGTGGCCAACCTGATCGTCTGGCCGGGGGTGTTCGAGGCCCACCGCCGCGCCGTGCTGCGCGGGCGCCTGCTGCTGGCGCACGGCCGGCTGCAACGGGAAGGACTGGTCATCCACCTCGTCGCCGAGCGCCTGACCGACCGCACCGCCGCCCTGCGCGCCCTGGTGCCGGAGGAAACGCTGATGGCCACCGTTACCACCCATGGCGACCGGGTGCGCCACAACCGGGCGTGAGACCCCCGGGCACCCAAGGGATGAAAAAACGACGATGACGCCCAGAGCCCGCTGACAATTAGGGGATCCCCATCCGGACAGAAAAATGATTCAGGATCCTTTTTGCAGGGGGGCTTGAGAATGGATGCGGAGCGTTTCGTCATCACGGACAGGGTTTGGGAGAGGGTGGCGCCGCTGCTGCCCGGCAAGGCGGCGCCTGGAATCACTCCGTCAGGCGATCCGGAAGATTTGTGCGGCCTGATCCTTGGAAATCGCGGCCTTATCGTACCGGGCGGCGACGCGGCCGCGCTCCATGAACACCAATTCGTCGGCGAGGTCATAGGCGAAGTCGAGATATTGCTCGACCAGAACGATGGCCATCGTGCCGCGATCACGCAGCAGGGCGATGACCCGGGCGATCTGCTGGATGATGTTGGGTTGGATGCCCTCGGTGGGCTCATCAAGCAGCATGAGCTTGGGCTTTAGGATCAGCGCGCGGGCGATCGCCAGTTGCTGCTGCTGACCGCCCGAGAGGTCGCCGCCCCGGCGGTGCAGGAAGTCTTTCAGGATCGGGAACAGGTCGAAAACCTCGTCGGGGATGACCCGTTCGGCGCGGGGCAGGCAGGCGAATCCGGTCTCCAGATTCTCCTTGACCGTCAGAAGCGGAAAGATCATGCGCCCCTGGGGGACGACACCGACCCCCTTTTTCGCGAGGTCATGGGCGCTGGCGCGTCCCACATCCTCGCCGTCGAGCATCAGAGTTCCACCGGAGCGGGGATGGCTCGCGCTGATAGCCTTCAGAAGCGAGGTCTTGCCGACCCCGTTGGTGCCCATGACACAGGTCACCTGGCCCGCCTCGGCGGTAAGGTCGACGTCATACAGGATTTGCGAACCGCCGTAGTGAAGCGAGAGATTGCGGACCTCCAGCATGTTGGATCGTTCTCCTTCGGGGGCCGGGCACACCCCGGGTTCCAAGGTTTCCTGGTCAGCGGCCCAGGTAGACGTCGATGACGTCCTGATTGCGGGTGACGTGATCAAGGGAGCCTTCCGCGAGCATCGATCCCTCGTGGAAGACGGTCACCTTGCATCCCAGGCGGCGGACGAACTCCATGTCATGCTCAACCACCACCACGGCCCGTGTCTTGGCGGCCTCTTTCAGCAGATCGGCGGTTCGCTCCCGCTCGCCCAGGGTCATGCCGGCCGCCGGTTCATCGACCAGCAGCAGCTTGGGGTCCTGCGCCAGCAGCATGCCGATCTCCAGCCATTGTTTCTGGCCGTGGGACAACTCGCCCGCCTTGCGCCGGATCTGCTCGGCTAGACCAATTCGGGCGGCTAGGGTTTCGACGGCAGCGATGTCCTGGCGTTTGGGTTTGTAGAACAATACGGCCAGCGGTGAACGGTTGTTCTTATGCGCCATCAGCAGGTTCGCGAACACCGTCTGATCCTCGAACACGGTCGGGCGCTGGAACTTACGGCCAATGCCGGCGCGGGCGATCCTGGCCTCGTCCATGCCGACCAGGTTACGGGTCAACTCCTCGCCCCATAGCACCTGCCCTTCGTCGGGCCTGGTCTTGCCGGTGACGATGTCCATGAAGGTGGTCTTGCCCGCCCCGTTCGGACCGATGATGGCCCGCAGTTCGGTCGGTCCGATGGAAAAGGACAGCCGGTTGATCGCCTTGAAGCCGTCGAAGGTGACGGACACGGCGGAGACTTCCAGCAGGGAGCCATTCACTGCTCGGCCTCCTTTTCACGCAAGGCGCCCGTGTCGGGGCCGAGGGGGGCGCCATGGCGGTTCGGCGACAGGCGGTGGCTGACGAGGTCCACGAGGCCGCCGAGACCCCTGGGGGCGAACAGCGTCACGAGCACGAACGAGAGCCCGAGACCCACCTGCCACCAGTCGACCCATTTGACGGTGTAGACGCCGAGGTTGAGGTCGGGGGCCTGGCCGCCGGTGAACCACGTGGACAGCAGCGAGACCACGCACGCCCCGATCACCGCGCCATATAGGCGGCCGCGCCCGCCGATGGCCACCCAGACCGCGAGATAGATCGAGGCGATGGGGGCGATCTCGGCCGGGTTGATGATGCCCGCCTGGGGGTAGTACAGGGCGCCGCCCAGAGCCGCGATCACCGCCGTCAGGACGAACACGAACAGCTTGAAGCCCTCGACCGGGTAGCCGAGGAATCGCACCCGGGCCTCGTCGTCGCGAATGCCGCGAATGACCGACCCGAACGTGCCGGAGACGACGAAGGCGGCGACGACATAGGTCAGCAGCAAGGCCAAGGCGGAGGCCCAGAAGAACCAGATGGAGATGGTCGCCTGCGGGATGGCGTCGGCGCCGGGCAGGTTCTGCAAGCCCGACAGCCCGTTGTTGCCGCGCAGGCCGCTGTC
The DNA here is from genome assembly GCF_900101965.1 of Rhodospira trueperi. Taxonomy (GTDB): domain Bacteria; phylum Pseudomonadota; class Alphaproteobacteria; order Rhodospirillales; family Rhodospirillaceae; genus Rhodospira; species Rhodospira trueperi. The sequence continues at coordinate 9,630 of NZ_FNAP01000023.1, forward strand.
GTTCTGGAACAGGTAGAGGGACAGCGCCAGCGTCATCGCCTGGGTCAGGATCGACAGGTAGACGCCCGTGACGCGCGAGCGGAACGCCAGCCAGCCGAACACCAGCGCCAGCAGTCCCGGCACCAGCACCACCAGCGCCATTTGCGCCCAAAAGCTATGGGCGAACATCCACACCATGGGGAAGTCGGAGGCGCCGACGACGCCGAAAATCTGGCTGGCGATGGCGTCGGAGATCTCCCCCGGGGTCGGGGGCAGGGGAGCGGCGGCCAGACTGTCGAGCACAATCAGCTCCGTGCGCGCGTACATCAGCCACATGCCGATCATGTAGCCGCCCAGCCCGAAGAAGGCGAAATGCCCGAGCGACAGAATGCCAGTGTAGCCCCAGACCAGATCCATGGCGATGGCCACCAGCGCGAGACACGCCGTCTTGCCCAGGGTCTTGACGAAGGAGGTCGAGAGCACACCGAGCCCGTAGGCCTCCGACAGCACGGTGACGCCCAACGCGAAGACCACCAGCACGGCGATGAAGACCGGCAGCGACGGGGTGTTTCGGAACAGATCGCGCATGACTCAATCCCCCGCCGCCCGACCCTTGAGCGCGATGATGCCCTTGGGACGGAACTGGATGAAAATGATGATGAAAATGATCATGTAGGTCTGCGCCGCCAGGGTGTTCGACGGGTTGAACCACTCGATGCCCTTCTGCAGGAAGCCGATCAGGCCCGCGCCCAGCAGGGTGCCCCAGATGTTACCCACGCCGCCCACGACCACGGTCATGAAGCTCTGGACGATGTAGTCCTGCCCCAGTTCTGATGTCACCTTGGCGTACAGGCCGATCGCCACGCCGGCGATCCCGGCGATGCCGGAGCCCAGCCCAAAGGTCAGCATGTTGACCCGGCCGGGGTTGATCCCCATCGAGGCCGCCATGCGGGGGTTCTGCGTCACCGCGCGGGTTTCCAGCCCCAGGCGGGTCTTCTGCATGATGAACAGAAAGATCCCGAGGAAGATCAGCGCCAACACGAAGATGGCGATACGGATATAGGAGATGCCGACCACGTCGTTGAGCACCAGCGCGCCGTCCAGCCAGTCCGGCGCGGTCAGCGGCCGGACCTGGGTGCCGAAGACGTTCTTGGCGATCTGCTGCAAGGCGATGGAGACGCCGAAGGTCGCCAGTAGGGTCTCCAGCGGGCGGTGGTACAGGCGCCGGATGATCAGCCGTTCCATCGCCACGCCGGCGCCGAAGGTGACGGCGAAGGCCAACGGAATGGCCACCAGGATGGAGACCGTGTAGTCGGGAATGACCTGCTGGACCACGTATCCGGTGTAGGCCCCCATCATGATGAACTCGCCGTGGGCCATGTTGATGACCCCCATCACGCCGAAGGTGATGGCGAGTCCGATGGCGGCTAGGAAGTAGATCGAGGCGAGCGACAGGCCGTCGAGGGACAGATCCAGGACCTGGTTCCAGGCGACGGTGTTGTTGATCGACCGCAGCGTCTCCTCGGCGGCTTCGGTCACGGCGGCGGAGGGCTCGGTGTAGACCTCGGCGAAGGGGGCGTCCTCCACCGCCCGCGCCTCGGAGAAGGCGGGATCCCAGGCCGGCACGTCGCCACGGGCCGCCAAGGCGGCATAGGCCCGATCGCGGATCTCCTGGGTGTTGAGGTCGGCCACGGGGATCCCGGCCACCTTACCGTCTCGGGTATGGGCGATCAGGGCGCTCTTGCGCTCGTCCACGGTCGGGGGCGGTGTGACCACCCCGGCGTCGACCAACAGGGCGAAGGCCTCTGCGACAGGAAGGTCCGCGCTGCCGCCCCGCAGCCGTCTCTTGATGTTGGCGTCGGCGGGCAGGTCGGCGGCGTAGACCGTGCGGGTCTCGACTAACGGATTGAGGGCAGCGCGCACGTCCAGGAAGAGGGAGCCGCGAAAATGCTCGATGGCCGCCACCCGCTCGGCGTCGGTCGCGCCGTAGGCGATGGTCAACAGCCGCTCGGTGCGCTCCTTCGCGGCGCGGAGGACGGGGTCCGTTTCCGTGGGGATGGACCGCCGCAACGGCGCCAGATGTGCCGCCTCGCCGCTGCGGGCGATGGCCTCCAGCGCGGTCCGCCGCTGCGCCGGATCGGGATCGTTCAACTGGAACTTCACCAGGGCCGCCGCGATCATGGCCTGGATGCCGGAGTTGGGCTTGAGTTGGTCCAGGTCGCGGGTGCTGTAGACGCCAACCTCGGCGCCGGTCTCGAAGTCGAACAGGCGCTCGGTCGACCGGTCCACCGGCTCACCATAGAAGAACAGGCCGTCGTTCTCGCGCTGCCACATCTCGCGGTCCCGCCATCGCTCCAGCACCAGACGCGCGGCAGGCAAACCCGAGTCCGCAATGGCGTCGATGACGGGGCCGATGGTGCGGCGTGAGGATTTCTCCAAGGCCTCTCGATGCGCTTGCAGGACATCCTGAACGGTCATGTCCTGCGCCTGCGCCGTGACGGAGCAGAGAAAAAGCAGCAGGACAGAGATGATCAGTCGGCGGATCATGGACAATATTTCCAAGGTCTGGAATGGAGGGGTGGAAAAGCCCACCCCTCCCGTGTCGGTATCAGATCAGTAGTTGGATTTGATCTGCACGCAGGTTTCCGTCCTGGTGTTGTACATGCCGCAGCCCAGGTCCTTCCAGTCGGACGTCAGAACCGCGCTTTCGGGCAGGTAGTCGGTCCAGGCGTCGCCCGGCACGGGATCGGTCTCGGACACGATATCGAATTGCCCATCGGCCAGGATCTCCCCGATCAGGACCGGCTTGGTCAGGTGGTGGTTGGGCAGCATCTCGGCGGTGGAGCCGGTCAGATTCGGGACGGTCTGGCCGACCATGGCGTCGATGACCGTGTCAACATCGGTGGTGCCGGCCTCCGTGACCGCGTTCACCCACATGTTGAATCCGATGTAGTGGGCTTCCATCGGGTCGTTGGTCACGCGTGCGTCATCGCCGATGAAGTCGTGCCAGGTCTTGATGAAGGCCTCGTTTTCCGCCGTGTCGGCCGACATGAAATAGTTCCAGGCCGCGAGGTGCCCAACGAGGTTGGTGGTGTCGAGACCGGACAGTTCTTCCTCTCCGACCGAGAAGGCAATCACCGGAATGTCGGCGGCCGAAACGCCCTGGGCCGCCAATTCCTTGTAGAAGCCGATGTTGGCATCGCCATTGATGGTGGAGATGACACCGACTCTTTTGCCATCGGCGCCGAGGGCAACAACGTCGGAGACGATCTTGGACCAGTCGGAATGGCCGAACGGCGTGTAGTTGACGAAGATGTCTTCGTTTGCGATGCCCTTGGAGGTCAGATAGGCTTCGAGAATGTTGTTCGTGGTGCGCGGGTAGACATAGTCGGTCCCCAGAAGCGCAAACTTCTCGACACCCAGTTCCTCTAGGAAGTAATCCGTCGCCGGTATAGCCTGTTGGTTCGGGGCGGCGCCAGTATAGAAGACATTCTTCGATGACTCTTCGCCCTCATACTGCACCGGATAGAACAGAAGGCCGTTCAATTCCTCGATCACCGGCAGTATCGACTTACGTGACACCGAGGTCCAGGCGCCAAAGATCACGTCGACGTCCTGGACCGTCAGCAGCTCGCGCGCCTTCTCGGCGAACAGCGGCCAGTCGGAGGCGGGGTCGACGACCACCGGTTCGATCTGACAGCCGAGAAGGCCGCCCTTGTTGTTCTGCTCGGCGATGAGCATGAGCATGACGTCTTTCAGCGTCGTCTCGGAAATCGCCATGGACCCGGACAGCGAATGCAGGACGCCGACCTTGATCGGGCAGGCTTGATCCTGGGCCATCGCCGCCGACGTCATGGCCGTCGAGGCCAACAATCCGGCGCAAAATGCGATCTTGAGAGCGTGTTTCATGTCTTGTCTCCGTGTTGAATCAGGTTTTGTTTTCGAGGTCGCCGGTTTTTTCGTGGATTGGGGTGGAGTCTGCTCGGCGGATATCCGGGGCGACCTTCACGACGGTGAAGAACGGTTCAGGCTGGCTTGATAGGCGCGCCACCCCCCGAACCGGGAGATGTCCACGGCGCCTTTCAGGCCTTCGGCTTCGACGATGAATCCGCGCGGCGTCGTGCCATCGGCCAGGAAACAGGTGCCGATTCCCAGGGGCGCGGGTATGCCGGCCACGAACGCAGCGAAAGGCTCGGCCGGGATGGCCCAGACCTCCGTCTCGATCGCAACCCCCTCGCCTTCGGCCACCCGCAACAGGCCGGGGCGTTCGGGCGGTCCACCCGCCAGGGCAAATAGGCGGTAGTCGGGCTTGGTGGGCCCCGCCCGCAGGAACCGGGCGCCGTGGCCGGTCAGTTCGTGATTGAGCGCCATACCGGACAGATGCGCGCCCACCACCACCAACTCGATCTCGTCGGCGGCGGCCTGCCCCGGGGGGGCGACGGGGGCCGGCACCGGGGTTTCGCTGCGGCCGATAGGGATCCCGGCCGCCGCGTGAAGGTGGGCCGCTAGGTCCGACAGCAGGCCGTCCCGCTCGCGCGGCGCAATCAGGGTGATGCCGGCCGGAAAGCCGTCGCCCCGAAACCGGGAGGGGACCGCGATGGCGCACAGGTCCAAGAGATTCACGAAGTTGGTGTAGGTGCCCAGTTCGCTGTTCGGGCCGATGGGATCGGCCGCCAAGTCCGCCACCGTCCGGGGGCGCGGATAGGTCGGCACCGCCAGCACGTCGACCGTTTGCCACAGCGTGTCGGTCTGTCGGGCTAGGTCTTTCAACTGGTAGAGGCCGGCGAAGGCATCGGCCGCCGAATAGGCCGAAGCCCCGTCCACGATCCGGCGCGTGGTCGGATGCAGCACCTCGGGCCGGTTTTCCACGATCTCGCGGATGGCCTGATAGCGTTCGGCGATCCAGGGGCCGGTGTAGAGCAGGCTGGCCACCGCGAAGAGCGGCGCCATGTCCACAGGCTGGGGCGCGGTCGCGATCAGCCCCTCAAGATCGGCCAGGGCCGCGTCGAACGCCGCTTCGGACAGCGCGTCGCCCCCGAACTGTCGGCCGGCCGCATCGGGTACGCCGACGCGCAGGCCGGGCGGCGCCGCCGACGGCTTGCAGGCCGCCGATGGGTCGCGCGACCATGGATCGGCGGGGTTGTAAGCGCACATGACGCGGTAGACCGCTTCGGCATCGGCCACCGTGCCGGCAAAGACGGAGATGGTGTCCAGCGTCTGGCAGGCCGGTACGACCCCGTGGGAAGATAGTGTCCCCAGCGAGGGTTTCAGGCCGACGATGTTGTTCAGGCCCGCCGGCACCCGGCCCGACCCGGCGGTGTCGGTGCCGAGCGCGAAGGGCACAATCCCGTGGGCGACACTGACGGCCGATCCGCTGCTTGATCCGCCGGGCACATAGTCCGGATCGAAGGCGTTGCGCGGCACCGGGTAGGGCGTGCGCACGCCCACCAGACCCATGGCGAACTGATCCAGGTTGGTCTTGCCGATCAGGATCGCGCCGGCCCCCAGCAGCCGCTGGACAGCGAAGGCAGTCTCCTCCGCCTGGTATTCGAACGCCGGACAGGCGGCGGTGGTGGGCAGGCCGGCGACGTCGATGTTGTCCTTGACCGCGAAGGGCACGCCCCACAGCGGCTTGGATTCCGGATCAAACGGGCCAAGCGCGGCCGCGGCCGCCTGGGCCTCCGCCTCGGGCACCAGGGTGATGAAGATGCCGGGATCATCGACCGTCTTGAGGGTCGCATAGACGCCCGCCAGGACCTCGTCGGGGGACGCACCGGTCGCGTAGGCGGCATGCAGCCGGGCAATGGTTGGAAACGCCGTCACCATCCTGGTCCTCGCTCAAACGGTTTCGATGACGAGCAGCCGATCGCCGGTGGCCATGGTGCGGCCGGGCCGGGCCTGAACCTTGCTCACCCGGCCCGTCACCGGTGCCGTCACGGTGATTTCGGTTTTCATGGCTTCAAGGATGACGACGGGCTGCCCTTCGGTGACGGTCTGACCTTCCTCCACCAGCACCTTCCAGACGGAGCTGTGCAGTTCCGCCAGCACAGCCTCGCCGTCGACCTCGTCCTGATCGTCGGGGCCGTCCTGGATTAGGGCGATGGAGGTGTCGTCCTCCCGCCAGCGCGCGACCTCGGCCGTGAAGGCGGTGTGCTGCGCGGCGCGGAAGGCGGCGATGCTGTCCTTCTCCGCCTCCAGGAAGGCGTGATAGGCGCCCAGATCGAAGACCTCTTCGTTGATCCGGATCGTCCCGCGCCCCTCGCGGAAGTCATCGCGCAGGCGGTCCAGTTCGGCCTCATCGACCGGATAGAAACGGACCTGATCGAAGAACCGCAGCAACCAGGGTTCGCCCTTGGTGAACACCGCGTTTTTCTGGAACTTGTTCCAGATCGGCAGGGTCCGGCCGACCAACTGGTACCCGCCCGGGCTGTCCATGCCGTAGATGCACATGTAGACGCCGCCGATCCCGACCGTGCCCTCGGCCGTATAGGTGCGGGCGGGGTTGTACTTCGACGTCACCAGCCGGTGGCGCGGGTCGATGGGCACCGCGCAGGGGGCGCCCAGGTACACGTCGCCCAGCCCCAACACCAGATAGCTGGCGTTGAAGACGATGTCCGCGACCTGTTCGCGGCGGTCCAGCCCATTGATGCGCTGGATGAAATCGACGTTGTTCGGCATCCAGGGGGCCGTCGGGCGTACCGTTTCCCGGTAACGGGCCTGGGCGTCCAGCGTCGCGGAATCCTCGAACGTCATCGGCAGGTGAAGGACACGGGTCTTCACCTTCATCGTGTCAATGTCGGGAAGTTCGTCTTCGATCGTCAGCAGGGTGGCGACCAGGTCCCGCTGATGGAGGCGGCGGCTGTCGTAGTTGATCTGCAGCGACCGCACGCCGGGCGACAGTTCCAGAATGCCGGGGATGGCGCGGGCCTTCAGCGCCTCCATCAGGGCATGGACGCGGAATCGCGCGCGCAAATCCAGTTCGTTGGGGCCGTATTCCAGCAGGATGTACTTGTCTCCGGCCTGACGGTAGGCGACGGCCGGCACCACACCCTCCGCCGGCCGCTCGGCCAGGATGGCGGCCGACGCCGTCGTGTCGGACGTCAGGGCGGGCACGGTTGGCGTGGGCAGCGGGGCGAGCGGCCGAAGGGCGGCGATGGCCTCATCCTGCGCCGTTTCCAGCGCCAGCGCGTCGTCGAACGTCATCGGCGTGAAGCGGATGATGTCGCCCGGCTTGGCCTGTCCGATCTTCCACAGCTCGGCCTTGGCGATGGTGGCCGGGCAGACGAAGCCACCCAGGCTCGGCCCATCGCGGGTCAGGATCACCGGCATGTCGCCGGTGAAGTTGATCGAGCCGATGGCGTACTCGGTGTCGTGAATGTTGGAGGGGTGCAGACCCGCCTCGCCGCCGTCGCTGCGCGCCCAGGTCGGCTTGGGGCCGAGCAGGCGGATGCCCAGGCGGTTGGAGTTGTAGTGCACCTCCCAATCGGTGCCGAAAAACATGTCGATGGCGGCGTCGGTGAAGAAATCCGGTGCCCCATGCGGCCCATAGAGGACGCCGACCTCCCAGAGCGTGCCGTAGCTGGGGATCAGGTCGGACGGCGCGGGACCGTGGGTTGGGGCGTCCGCCGGCTGGCGGCCCAGGTCGATCACATCGCCGCGCAGCAGGGTTCGGCCACCATGTCCGCCGAACTTGCCCAGAACGAAGGTCGATCGGCTTTCGAGGTACAGCGGCACCTCAAGCCCGCCGGCGATGGCCACATAGGTGCGGCAGCCGGTCTGCGCCTTGCCGATGGCGAGCACTTGCCCGGCGGCCACCGAAACCGGCGCCCACCACGCGACGGGCTCGCCGTCCAGCGTCGCCTCGGCCTGCGCGCCGGTCAGGGCGATTAGGGTGTCGGTGTGAAACTTCAGCGTCGGCCCGGCGAGGGTGCATTCCAGGCCGGCGGCGGCCTCATCATTGCCGACGATGCGGTTGCCCAGTCGGAAGGCATAATCGTCCATCGGGCCCGAGGGCGGCACGCCGATATCCCAGTAACCAACCCGGCCCGGGTAGTCCTGGACCGTGGTGTAGGTGCCGGGCTGGAGCACCTCGACCGCGTGTGGGCGATAGGTCAACGAGGACAGGCTCTGTGTCGAAACCTGTCCCGAGACGAACACCTCGGAGGTCGCGATCTCCCGCAGATAGCCCAGGTTGGTGGCAATGCCGGAGATACGCGAGGCCGCAAGGGCGGCCTGAAGGCGTTTGATCGCCGCCGCGCGGGTCTCACCCTGCACGATCAGCTTGGCGATCAGCGGGTCATAGTACGGGGAGACCGTGTCGCCGGTCGCGACGGAATTGTCGACGCAGACGTCATCGGGGAACGAGACCTCGGTCAGTTCGCCGGCCGAGGGCTGAAAGCCGTGCGCCGGGTCCTCGGCGTAGATCCGGACCTCGATCGCATGCCCCGTCGGCATCGGCAGGGCCGACAGATCGGGGGGCGTGCCGGCGGCGGTCTGGATCATCCAGGCCACCAGATCGATGCCGAGCACCGCCTCGGTCACCGGATGCTCGACCTGAAGGCGCGTGTTGACCTCCAGGAAATAGAACGCATCCTGACCGAAGTCGTAGATGAACTCGACCGTGCCGGCCGACTGGTACCCGACGCTTCGGCCCAGCCGTTCGGCGGCGGCGAGCATGGCGGCCCGGGTCGCCGCCGGCAGGTGGGGGGCGGGCGTTTCTTCGACGACCTTCTGGTTGCGCCGCTGCAACGAGCAGTCCCGCTCGCCCAGGGACACGACCTGTCCCTGGCCATCGCCAAAGATCTGCACCTCCACATGGCGCGCGTTGTCCACGCAGCGTTCCAGGAAGACGCCGGCATCCTTGAAGAAGTGAAGAGCCTGACGCTGCACGACCTCGAAGGCTTCCGCCAAGGCATCGGCATCGGCGCAGCGGGTCATGCCGATGCCGCCCCCGCCCGCCGTCGATTTCAGCATCACCGGATAGCCGATCGTCTTGGCGGCCGTCTGGGACTCGTCCAGGCTGGTCAGCAGGCCGGTGCCGGGCACCAACGGTACGCCCGCCGCCTCCGCCAGCTGGCGGGCGGTGTGTTTCAACCCGAATTGGCGGATCTGCTCCGGCGTGGGGCCGACGAAGGCGATGCCGGCCTTGGCGCAGTCCTCGGCGAAGGCCGCGTTCTCCGACAGAAATCCATAGCCGGGGACGATCGCCTCAGCCCCGTGCGCCTGCGCGGCCGCCAGGATCAGGTCCCCCCGCAAATAGGTGTCGGCCGCCTTCTCGCCCGGCAACCGGACGGCGACGTCGGCCAGCGCGACATGCGGGCTGCCGTGATCGGGGTCGGAGAAAACCGCGACGCTGCGAAGACCCATGGCCCGCACGGTGCGGAGGATGCGCGCGGCGATTTCCCCACGGTTGGCCACGAGGACTGTTTTGAACATTGACCGGTGTCCCCCTAAGTGTCTGATGCATCGGCCGTTTTTCGCGCGAATGTCCGACCCGCGCGAACCGAGACCGATGACGCCGGTTCCGCATGAGCGCGATGGGGCCAGCGTTTCAGTTTGCGGTGTTCAATCAAACTGCTATTTTTCGTTATGGGTGGTTCCGAAAATGCACCACCCAATGGGAGAGCGCTGAAAATGAAGCACTTATACACGTTCGAGCTGATCGAGGCCGTGGCGCGTACCGGATCCATGCGGCGAGCGGCGGAGGATATGAACCTCACCGGCTCGGCCCTGAACCGACGGATCCGACGATTCGAGGAGGAGTTCGGCGCCGAGATTTTCGAGCGCCTGCCCAGCGGGGTCCGGCTCAACAGCGCGGGCGAGATGGTGCTGTATCATTACCGCACAACGCAGTCGGACCTGGCCCGGGTCCGGGGGCAGGTCGCGGATCTGGCCGGCGAGCGGCGCGGCCATGTGTCCATTGCCTGTTCCCAGGCGGTCACACCTTTTTTTCTGCCCGAGCAGATCGCGCACTATCGCAAACGGCATCCAGGCGTGACCTTCGCGGTCAAGGTGGGTGATCGCACCCAGGCCGAACACCAGTTGTTGAGCTTCTCGGCGGATCTGGCCCTGGTGTTCGAGCCGGCCTATTTGGTCGAGTTCGAGGTGATTCAGAGTCTGCCGCAGCGGGTCTATGCGATCCTGGCGGCGAACGATCCCTTGGCTGCGAAGGCGGAACTCCGCCTGAGTGAGGTTCTGGACCGCCCATGTGTCATACCGTCCGCGCAATACGGCGTGCGGCACCTGCTGGAAATGGCCGTTCGCAAACGCCGTCGGCATCTCGAGCCGATCGTGGAATCCGACAGTTTCGATCTGATCCGCCACTATGCCCTGCACGAGCGCGCCATCGGGTTTCAGATCCCGATCGGGCTGAGGACGTCGGAGGACGAGGCCCTGGTGTTCCGTCCCCTGGCCGAGCGGGATGTCCCACCCGGGACTCTCTTTCTGGGCCAGAAACAGGGGCGCACGCTGCCGGTGGCATCGGCGCGGTTCGGCATGCAGGTTGCGGAAACGATGGCAAACCTGTGGGTTTGAAGGGGCAGGTGACCGGTCGAATGTGCCGAGGTTGGAATGATTTTTGACTCGGCGCTTCAGATTTGGATCGCTCGGGAAGCCGACCGGATCGAATTGCGCGCCGGACACGGCCTGGACGCCGCCCCCTTCGCGCCAAGCGACAACATCCTCGCCGGGGCTGTTCACTGCCTGCAATGCCGGCCCCCGCACTATCAGGCGCACTCGATGACGGGCGAACCGTTGCCTGCCGGGACCCGCGCCTTCGTCGCCCGGGTCGCCACAATCCTCGACGAAACGGCGTCGCCAGACGCCCCAAACGAGCGTCCAAACACGCCCCCCAACAATGCGGAAGCGACCCCAAGTCCTTCCGGACGCGTGTCAATCGGACGGATTCTGTGGGCATGGCTCAGTCCGGTTCATGATCTATCGGTCATGTATAATGTTTATGAGCCAAATTACATAATTTTCGAAAATGATGACTGGATCATATTGCTGGTGTATGATCCCGAACGCATAAGTCGGAAAAAGGATGGGCACCATGAGCGATATTGCCCGCACGCCGAAACATCTCGGAGCCATCATCCGCCGCGCTCGCCGCGCGGCCGGGCTGACACAGGCGGCCCTCGGCGAGCGGGCCGGACTTTGGCAGGAGACCGTCTCGCGCATCGAAAACGGGAATGGCGCAACAAAGCTGGAGACGCTGTTCGACCTTCTGGCCGCCCTTGACCTCGACCTTACCATCGGCCCCCGGAGCAAGGGCTCGGCCGCCGACATCGAGGACATCTTCTGATGGTGCGGCGTCGGGCCCACGATCCCCTCCAGGTGTATCTGAACAACCGTCTGGTCGGACACCTCCGCAAGGACAGCGGCGGTGCGATCCGCTTCGTTTACGATGCCGCCTGGTTGGCGTGGGACCACCGGCTGCCGATCTCGCTGTCCCTGCCGCTCACGGAGGAGACCTATCGAGGGGCGCGCGTCGAGGCCGTGTTCGACAATCTGTTGCCGGACTCCCCTGTCCTCCGGCGTCGCGTCGCCGAACGGGTGGGCGCGCGGGGACCGGACGTTTACAGCCTGCTGGAGGCCATCGGCCGGGACTGTGTCGGCGCGCTCCAGATCCTGACGGAGGTGGCGGCGGCGGACATCATGACCGGCCCTGCCGGAGTGGTCAGAGGCGTGGCGATCGACGAGGACGCGATCGCCGATATCCTGCGCAACCTTGCCCGGACCCCGCTTGGCCTGGGGGGCGAAGACGACTTCCGCCTGTCGATTGCCGGGGCGCAGGAAAAGACCGCGTTCCTGTATCGGGACGGACGCTGGCACAAATCCCTGGGCACTACGGCGACCACCCACATTCTCAAGCCGCAGATCGGTCGTCTGTCGAACGGGATCGACCTGTCGAACAGCGTGGAGAACGAGTTCTATTGCCTGCGTCTGCTTGGTGCCTTCGGGCTCGCGGTGGCCGAAGCCCGGATCGAGACCTTCGGCGATGTCCGGGCGCTCGTGCTGACCCGGTTCGACCGACGCTGGACCCGGGACGGACGCCTGCTGCGGTTGCCGCAGGAGGATTGCTGTCAGGCCCTCGGTGTCCCGTCGACCCTGAAGTACCAGAACCAGGGCGGACCCGGCCTGACCGATCTCATCCGCCTGCTGAAGGGCAGCGACCGTCCCCTCGACGATCCCCTCACGGTCTTCAAGGCGCAGGTCCTCTTCTGGCTGATCGGCGCCACCGACGGCCACGCGAAGAACTTCTCGGTGTTTCTGACCCCCGGAGGGCGGTACGCCCTGACCCCGCTGTATGACGTGCTGACGGCCCAACCCAGCCTTGATGACGGCACCATCCAGAAGAAGGCGATGAAGCTGGCCATGGCGGTCGGGGACCGAAACCACGACCGCATCGACGACATCACCGGGCGGCACTTTCTGCAAACGGCGGCGCGGTCGGGAATTCCGCTGCCGGCCGCGCGGGCTGTTCTGACGGAGATCGCCGAGGGCTCGGAACAGGCACTGGCGGATACCGAGGCCGGCCTGCCGACGGAGTTCCCCGCGTCCATCCCGGACAGCGTAACCCGGGCCGTGCGGGCGCGGCGGAACCGACTGATCGTGCCGTGACGGGAGGCCAGATGCGTTGGCGGGCAAAGGGCGTGTTTGGCGTAGAACGGGAGGATACTCGGGTTCCGGTTGGGCTCTCATGATCGGTCGGGTGAGTATCGGCGACCGCCTCCCGGGAGGACCCCATGCCCAATGTCCCTTCCCCTGCGTCCGAAACCGCGCTGGTTTCCGCCCGGACTGTCCGGGCGGAACTCGGCGACATCAGCGACATGACCCTGTGGCGTTGGTTGCACCGCCCGGACCTAAACTTCCCACAGCCGATTCTGATCGCCCGGCGCCGGTATTGGCGCTGGGCCGATATCGAGGCCTGGAAGCAGAGCATGATCGACTGAGCCACAACCTGAAGGCAGGAGGGTGAAACTCTACAGGCGTGTTCAAAACGTACCGATTGGGTTCTGCTTGTTCCATGCCGTGTGCTAACGTGGTGGTCAGTGCACTGCATTCGGGGGACCAGATGACGGACAGCGACGAACCGAACGTGTGGGGGTTGGCAGACGCACTGACGAGCCTGAGAGATGACCTGATATCGGCCCAGAAATCCGGTGACGGAAAAGCCATCCTTTTTGAGGTGGAGCATATCGATCTGGATTTGCAGCTCGTCGCGTCGTCGAAAGTCCAGGGCCAAGGGGGGATCGGATGGGGGATCCTGAGCGGGAAACTGGGCGGTGATCTCGAATCCGTCCGGACGCAGCGGGTGCAACTTCGGCTGAAGCTTGCGCCCAACAAAGATGGGTCTTCAAAACAAATCAATCGCCGCGACGAGCGACCCCCAATGAGTTGACCATGACCTGGAAAGACACGCTAGTCGCGATCTGGGCCCCGACCACGGACGGCAAGGGTGAGATAGGGACAGGCTTTCCTATTGCCCGCGACCTGCTGATGACAGCACGTCACGTTGTCCGCTCAGAGGACCGAGACAAGACAAAACCCCTGGAGATCAATTGGCTGCACAGCAGAGAGAGCTGGAGTGCACTTTGCTCTGATGACGACAAGTTGATCATCTGGGAATGTGACGTGCATGACGTCGCGGTATTGAAAGCCACCCGCCCGGCGGATGTTGAGGGTGTTTGCTTACTGTCTCCGACGCGACCGTGCGACGGCGCGATTTGGTCGGGAGCAGGGTTTTCCGGGGCCGATACCAAGAATGGCGTTCAAGAAGCTGGCCATTTTTGCGGCCGCGTAATGTCCATGGCGGAGAAGGATGCCTTTTTCCAGATTTCGGCCATCGAAACTTCGCCGGATACCGAAGCCGGGTGGTGCGGGGCTTCCGGAATGTCTATTCTGGTAAATGAAAGGGTTATCGGCGTCTGTTGTGAACTGCCTGCGAACTACGCCGGAAAGAAAGTAAGTGTCGCACCCGTGTGGCAACTTTGGAAGAGTATGGGATGTCATGAGAGCATCAGGGACGCTCTTCCGATTTTTGGTGTCGTTGAACAGCTTCGGAAAAAGCTGATCGACGTAATTGGCCGCATCCGGCTGCCCGATGACGTGATGGATTATATTCTAGGCAGGATCGCTCAGAATAAAGGATTCGGCGTCAGTGAGATGTTGCAATCAAATGAGAAAAAAGTTCATACCTTGGTCGATGCGATTTCAGATATGACACCATCTGAAGTATTTGGTGTTTTTGGTTCTCATGCAATATCCGAAAATGGCGATCTCGATGAACATATTTTTGCGTTCGTGCAAGCTATTGCGCCGTACTTGTTTGCGGCGAACGGAACCGAGGTCTCTGTTATCATCGAGAAGGCACGTTCAGGTGGGGCCCTGGTGACGGACGTGCCGATCGCCACACACACAATGGCCGAGATTGTTGTCGCGGCGGCGCAAAACCGGTCTGTGCAATTTCTTGCCCGCCAAGCTGAACACGATTTACCACCAGGAGCAAAGTTGATCCCATTTCGGCCGTTCTTCAGAAACGATGACCAGTCTGGCGTGATGTCAGCGATTATTGAAGAACTGAGACACCAATATCCAAAGTCAGATAGCATAAATGGGTTGGACTTCGAAGCTGGAATTGTTAACAACCTGTCCAGAAGCTACAGAGTAGAAAACTCAATAGACAGAATAAGTGCGGTAAAAATTCGAATGTCTATAGACAAAAAGCGGGGAGGCTCTCTACCTTACATGGCATTTATACTTTCTGATAACGAAAATGAGAGGGGGCACATTTTGGCGTCTGTGCGAAATATTTGCGAAACGCTCCCTGATTTGACGGCCGTTGTCCTCGACCCAAGATGCTTGGATGCCGACCTGCAGGCACTCTCCTCTTTCCCATAGGCTCAATTAGCGTTAGCTATGCAGATTGGATCTTTGGGTGAGATGAGCCCGGCGACACAGGCCAGGATGGATCTTGGTGACGGGAGCTGAGG
>NZ_FNAP01000025.1 GCF_900101965.1 Rhodospira trueperi
TCCGTGAAGGATCGTCGCGTTTCAGTCGTCATCGTTTCACCTCTCCGCTCCCAGGGGAGCTTAACGGAGGTGTCCACCGTTTTGGAGCAGGATCAGTTTTGCTAGTCTCTCCGGTGTGGACCAGAGAAAGGAGAGACGCCGTGCCCGTCAGCAAGAACCGCCGCAAGGACGGCACGAAGGCCCCCAAGCCGGTCAAGCGGAAGAGCCGGAAAAACGATCCGTTCCCGTCCCCGCTTTCGGAGGACCTTCCCCCGCGGGTGGTCATGGAAAAGATGATGGCCAACCTCCAGAGGAGCCTGTTCGCCGAGGACCTTCTGGGCGAGGCGGAGGCCGATCCGCTCAACGCGGCGCAGGACATCATGTACGACGCCTGGGAGTGCGAGACGAAACGGGATCGGATCGCCCTGGCGAAGCGGGCGCTCGGGATCTCGGAGCTCTGCGCCGACGCCTGGCTGCTGCTGGCCGAGGAAGAGGCCAAGGGCGTCATCGAAAAGCGCGCGGTTCTTGAAAAGGCCGTGGCCGCCGGGGAGCAGGCCGTGCGGCACGTCCTGGGGGAGGAGGCGTTCGAGGAAGAGGAGGGGCACTTCTGGGGGATCCTGGAAACCCGCCCGTACATGCGCGCCCGGGCGGCCCTTGGGCGGATTCAGGACAGATCGTGATCAATCTGAAAGGCAACGTCTTTCAGATTGATCACGATCTGTTCGGGCCGAGTGCCTCTGGGAGATGGGCGACTGCGACGAGGCCGTGGCCCACTGGCGCGACATGCTGCGGCTATGCCCGAACGACAATCTGGGCCTCCGCCATGTGCTGGCGCCGAACCTGCTGCACCTGAACCGGTTCGAGGCCGCCCGGGAGTTGCTTGACGACTACGAGGACCCGCACTTCGCCGAATGGGCCTATACCGACGCCCTGCTGAAATACAAACAGGGCGGGGCCACGTCGGGGGCCGGCAAGGCGCTGACCGCGGCCATCAAGAACAACCCCCATGTGCCGGCGTACCTGCTCGGCGAGAAACATCTGCCGAAACAGCCGCCGCCCCACGACGCCCTGGGATCGACGGACGAGGCGGTCCTCTATGTCCTCTCCAGCCTGGAAACCTGGACCTCGACCAAAGGCGCCCTGACCTGATTGAGCGACACCGCCAAAAAACACCCTGTAAAAAATGGGTCGCTCAAAAACCGCGAACGATCCGGGTCACCGCCCGTGTCGTGGAGGCGCCGCTTCGGCGGGAAGACGTGTGAATACGATAGCCCCGAAGGGGGGAGGAGAACAGGCCGGCACCGGCCGCAACCGGTGTTCTCCCTTCATCCTGAGAATTGCTGTTGGTCTTGCACACGGATACGGACCGCCGATAAACCTCCATTCGAACGGCGGCTTCACGGTCGCATTTTGAGGGAATGTGAATGGACAATCTGGCGACCGGACAGTGCCTTTGTGGTGCAGTGAAGTTCCGCATATCGGGCGAATTCGAGAGCTTCTTTCTTTGTCATTGCGGGCGCTGCCGCAAGGATAGCGGCTCAGCCCATTCGGCCAATCTGTTTTCGTCCACGGCAAAGATTACCTGGTTGTCAGGTGAGGAAAATATCAAGAAATTTCAGCTTTCTGGGTCACGACACGTGAAGTGCTTTTGCACGGACTGCGGTTCCGCGCTGCCATTTTCTCAAGCGGACGATGGTGTGCTTGTCGTGCCAGCAGGGTCACTTGATAGCCCGACCGGCATACGTCCCAACGCGCATATTTGCTTTGCCAGTCGCGCGCCTTGGGACAACGACCTCGCCTCCCTCGAAAGGATCGACGGACTGCCCGGTTGAACGGTCGATCTAGGACTACAGGTACATTTTATAGGGGTCGCGATTTCCGGGGCCACAGGCTTTGGTTGATGGAGGGGGTGGGGACCAATCAGCGTGGCGGGCTGGGCCGGGACGCTGGAGGACTGGCGGTCGGAGTTGGAAAGGCTGAAGCAGGTCATTGGCCCTGCGCTGGGACGGTCGGAGGCACGGGTGTCTGCCGGGTTGTTCAGTGATGGCCTTTTGTCGGCTGCGGAGCGCAAGACAGGCCTGATGATGGCCGAAGCGGTGGGGCTTGACCGGCCCTACCGGGTCCAATCGTTGCTGGGGCGGAGTTCCGGGACGGCGGGTCGCATTGAGAATTGCCAGGTGGGTGTTTTCGCTTGCGACGCCAGCCGGTACGGTTACGTCCTGATGGACCAGCAGCTCTATTTGCCGAAGACCTGGGCGGAGGACTCCGCTCGGTGTGCCAAGGCCCGGGTTTCGGACGATGCGACCTTTGCCACCAAGCCGGCCATGGCCCGGGTGATGATCGCCCGGGCCCTTGATGCCGATGTCGCCTGCGCCTGGGTGCCGGCCGATGCTGTCTATATGGGTCGGACTTCAAACTGCGGCGGATGCTGGAAGGGCGCCGACAGCCCTCCGTTCTGGCGGTTCGGTCGAATCATGCCCTGCGCTTCCTTGAAGACGGGGCCCTGGTTCAGACCAACCCGGCGGCCATGGCCTCTGCCCCGGGTCGATGGGGCGCGGTCCGTCATCGTGCGCGGCAAGGGCAACCCGGCGTCATCCTGTTCCTGATCCCACGCGGCCGGGCGGGCGATGTCGCGCACCGAGGCCCGCACGCGCTTCGCCGTGGCCGACCACACGGCGGCGACCGAGGGCGTGGACCGCCACGCCGTCATGGCGGCCCAGAGCGACCTGGTGGAGGGGATCCACACCCTGCGCCAGGTGGTCTGCGTGAAGGGGTGAGCACACCCCGGCGGCGGGTCGGCCAGGATCCGGCCTGTCGTTGGGGGGCTTCGATGCAGCGGAGTGGGGCCGGCGAGGGGCCGTCGGAGACGGAGAAAACGGCGCGGAGCGAGACTATTGCGTAATCCAACTACGCATTATAGGCTGTGCAACTAACGGGCTACGGTGTTCATGCGAGCGGATTCGGAGTAAGGAGCGATGGCCGACCAAGTAAACATCGTTTCTGACCTGCTTGCGCACGGGGATTTTGAGGTTATGCCGAACCCCGAAACCGTAGAGCGAGAGATGCTTGAGGTTATCGGAGCGCTCAGCGTATTGTTAAGGCCAGATAATATTTTGACGATCATTAAGTTAATGGGGATTAATAATTTCGAAAAATATTTTATTTGCTGTTCTTTGTCTGAAAAGAAGGAACTTGATAAAGCGGCGCTGAAGGAGCTTGTTGAAGACGACAGCGCGGCGACCACAGCGCTGATTAATAGAATCGCTGAACTTGCCGGCGTTCGGAAATAGGACGGCGGAGCCTGCTGAAACGGTGCCTAGATGGCCTTCACGGTCCAAGGGTTTGCACGAAAGCTAAGGGGTTTGCGGGAGCAGTACGGCAACACGCTGAGCGAGGTGGCCGAACGCACCGGCATTGACACCCAGGCGCTTCAGGCGATGGAAGCCGGAACCGCCACGCCGGCCGGCGACGAGGTGCTGATCCTCGCCGACTTCTTCAAATGCGAATTTCCCTGGCTCATCGAGGACGATGCCACCAACCCCGATGAGAACGTCACCATGCTGCTGCGGTCTGAAGGTGGACGACTGGCCGCATCCGACCGACATGCAATTGCCGAGTTCCTGCACCTGTGCAAGTCGCAGGCCCTGCTCGAAGAGATGAGCGGACACCGGGCCATTTGGGAGGAATTCCAGTTCACCCCGCGCGGCAAATTCTTCAAAGGCCACGGCATCGACTGCGCCAAGGCACTTCGGGAACATCACAACCTGGCGCCCAATGCGATCATTCCCGACATCTTCGATTGGCTTCGGAAATCGGGCCTTCGCGTTTTCCGCCGGGCGCTACCCAGTTCAACGATCTCCGGCCTGTTCGTCCGTCACCCCGAAGCGGGGCGCTGTGTCCTCATTAACTACAACGACGACATCTACCGGCAACGCTTCAGCGCCGCCCATGAGGCGGGCCATGCACTACTGGATGCGGACAAGCGCTACAACGTCTCCGGCGTCAACGATGCTAGCAGCGACGAGTACATCGAACTGCGGGCGAGCACGTTTGCCTCGTGCTTCCTGATGCCTCCGGAGCTACTGAAGAAGTTCGGTGACGCTGACTGGTGGCGGCAACCTGACAAGGTGGCTGAGGTAGCCGGTCGTCTCTTCGTCTCGATCCCAGCCCTCCTGTCCGCCCTGAAGCGGGACAAAATTCTCGATGAACAGGCCGTTGCCATGATCAAGGCCGCCCGGCCCCGCCTTCCTCACAAGCAGGAGCCTGAATTAATGGGCGACTACACTGCTCCGCAATTGGAGCGGAAAAAGGCGCTTATCTCGAATGGGTTGCACACGACTTATGTGGAAAAGGTGCTTGATGCGCATCGCCAGAGCCACATCTCGCAAGCCAAGGCTGCCAACATGCTGCTTGTCGAACCGGGAGAGATCGCCGATATAGCCGCACTGTTTGGGACGAGCTTGCACCATGGTTGATGCTCCTCGTGATGAGGCGGTCCAATCGTTCCCGACCATCGCCGCCATAGACACCTGCGCTGTCTGGAACATTCTTTGCAGCCAGACCCTGACCGCAGCCGTCCGAGGGCGATGCCATTTCATTCTAGCCGAATACATCCGGTATGAGTGCTTGTTGAAACGCTGGAAATCCCCGGAAAGTGCCGCACTGCGCACGAGGCTCTCCGGTGAACTAGCGTCGGGGAAGCACTTCACCGTACATTCCCTGGAAATCGACGACTTGCGGGAACTAGCTGCAAACGTCGGTGCGCTCGGCCGGTTTGATTACGGGGAACTTGCCGCTTTGGCGTTGGCCAGGAAGCTTCAGAGCGGCTTCCTTACCGATGACCGCGCTGCCCGCCGGATTGGCGAAAGTACCATCGGCGCCAACCGAGTTCGCACAACGCCCCACCTCGTCGGTTGGCTTGTGTATGACGGTCACCTGACGGATGGGGATATTCCGACCATCATCGCCGATAACGCTTCCCTGAATAAGCGATACGGATCTTTAGGGGAGTTCATTCAGGTATGCTACGAGCACGCCATGGGGTTGAAGTTGCGGCTGCGTTAGATCCTGAGATATTTATCATTGATAATGTACTATACTCGGTTATGTGGCGTCCTTAAAATGACTGCTTTCGAATGAGCGTATACGGTGTTCTTTTGTCCCGCTTTGACGGCAAAGCTGTCGCAATGAACCGCGAGACGCCAATCACTTGCAAGGCCACCTGCGCCGCCTCAATGCACCCGATCAGAACCCGCCGCCGCACCCGGCAGGCAGGCGGCTTCCGCGGCGGCGATGGCGGCGATCAGGGCGTCCAGGCGGTGGGCCAGGGCGGGGCGGTCCGCCCGCACGGCCTGTGTCTTCAGGTCGGCCAGCGTGAACAGCAGGTCGGCAATGTGCTCCTGGGCCGCGCGGGTCAACGCATCGTCGGAGCTTCGGGCTTCATGGGCCGGCGCGCTGGCTTGGTCAGGGATCGGGTCGGCGGTCATGGCGGGGCGCTCCTCGTGGTCCGGGCGACAGTCACGAGCATCCTGCCCGCCGGACAGGTCAGAAGCGGTCACGGCCTGTCGGTCAAGGGCGCCAGGTCAACCGCCCGCGCCGCCATCCGCAGCCGCTCCACCACCGGGATGGCGGAAAAGAACGCCGCGTAGTCGGCCCGCCCGGTGGCCGCCGGGTCGTCCTCCAGCAGCGGCCCCGGCCACAGCCACACCCCGCGCGCATCGAACAGAACCACCCTTTGCGTGAACGGGCGGGGTGTGTCATCTTCGGTCACACCATGCTCGCTCACCCAGCCCGCCCGCAGCCGACCGCCCCAGGGTGCCAGCATGAGCAGGCCATCCCGCCGCCGCAGCAGCAGGGTACCGGAGGGCATCAGCAGGGCGCCAGGGGTGAGGGGCTGAACCATGGGCTGTTCCGCGTCCGATCAGCGTGATCCTCATCCTATACCCCCCGGGGGGAGTCAGAAACGGTCACCTACGTTCGCTCTCTGTTCTTTTTTGGTTTGCCCCATCCCGATACCGAACGGAGCCCTGACCCATGCGCCATGAAAAGGGCGAAGCCCTGCTGACCCTGGCCCTGGAGATGCAGGCCGCCCGCGCCGGCCTGACCTTGCGCCAGATCCAGGAGCGGTTCGGCGTCGGCCGGCGCACCGCCATGCGCATGCGGGATGCCGTGCTGCGCGTCTTCCCCCAGGCCATCGAGCGCGAGGGCGAGGACCGCCAGAAGCGCTGGCACATCCCGCCCGGCACGCTCGATCGCTTGGCCTCTGTGCCGGCGGACGAACTGGCCGTTCTGGACTCCGCCGTCCGTCTGCTGGAGGACCAGGGCCGCGCCCTGGATGCCGCCACGCTGGCCGGGCTGGCGGGTAAGCTGCGCGCGGTCATGCCGCCGGACCACGCCCGCCGGGTCGAACCGGACGTCGAGGCGCTGCTGGAGGCCGAGGGCCTCGCTTGCCGTCCTGGCCCGCGCCAGCGCTTTGAGCCGGACATGGCCGACACCCTTCGAAACGCCCTGAAGGCCGGGGTGGCCGTGCGCCTGACCTATGGCTCGCGCCGCGACCCGACGCCGAAGGGTCGCGTCGTGCATCCCTTTGGCGTGCTGCACGGTCATCGGCATTATCTTGTCGGCCACCAAACCGACCCCGCGCCGTCGGGCGTGCGCCTGTTCAGCCTGCCGCGCATCACGGCCATCGAGCCCCTGGACCAATCGGCCGAGCGTCCACCCGGCTTTGACCTGAGCGCCTTCGCGAAACAGGCCTTCGGCGTGTTCCAGGAAGACCCGGTGGACGTCGCGTGGCGGTTCTCTACGGACGTCGCCGAAGACGCCAGACGATTCAGGTTCCACCCCGACCAGACGGAGGAGACCGCGCCGGACGGGTCCCTCATCGTGCGCTTCCGCGCCGGCGGTCTGCTGGAGATGGCCTGGCACCTCTACACCTGGGGCGACCGCGTCGAGGTCCTCAGCCCGCCCCAACTCGCCGCCATGGTTCACCCCCACCGGCAGGCGTGGGGCGCGCTGCCGTGATGGTGCAGGGCTGCGAAAACCAGAAAGAGGGATCAGCGAACGTCGGACGAGGCACAGGACGCATGGGGCTGCTTGCCAACACGAGAGGACGCACCCACCGGACTTGTCCGAACAACCGGGACCACCTCAATATTCATCGTTGGGATGCGCCGGATCGCTCGCTTCAAAAAAAGCGGAAGCCATGACCGATTTTGGGTGATGGCGTGATCAGACGGCGGCGCATTGGTCGGCGTCGGTCACCTGGATGCCGTGGCGGAATTGGACGCCCGCGATGACCTGGGGCAACCGGTTGTCACCGTTTCGTCAGCGCCAGGTCGTGCTGGCGGCGGTGACCAATTTGAAGACCATGGTCAGCGCCGTCTTGAAGGACAGGCAGCCCGTCCTGCGGATGGTGCAATGGCGGGCGGTGGCGAACACGCTCTCGATGGGGTTGGTGGTCCTGATGTGCTGCCAATGCTCGGCCGGAACGTCGTAGAACACCAGCAACCCGGCGCGATCCTTGGTCAGGCATGTGACGGCCTGGAGATACTTGGCGCTGTACTTGGCATCGAAAGTGCCCATCGCCTTCTCGGCATCGGCGCGCCCCTCGGCCATCCAGATGGCATGGAGGTCGTTCTTCGCTGCTTTTTGCTTGGCGCTTGGTTGGGTCACCGATCACCCCAATCCTATCGCAAGCTCCGCCGATGTGGCTCTGAGTTGGAAGTGATGATGTAAAGTAACTCGAGATAGAGTGAAGCCGTGGCGAGAGTTTGTTTTTTTTAATGTCTCCAGCGTTTCGATACTCTAATGATATGATTCTAGGGCACTCGACTGATGCAATCTATAGATCTATTGCGGGGAATGGCATGAACAGAATTTGGGAAAACACTAAGACGAAACCAAAAGTCCTGATCGGCGTGCTCGCGCCTCTCACGTTGTTGATTTTGGTTGGGGCAGTCAGCCTAATTAATATTGACAGCATTGTCGGCACGAATGAACGGGTTGATCATACCCGGAAAGTTTTGCTGGACGCCGAAAAAATCGTTGCTTCTGCTATCGATATGGAAACCGGCATGCGGGGATATCTTCTGGCCGGTACCGACGACTTTCTGACTCCTTATCGCGCGGGGCGAGAGCAGGCCTACAGCCGAATAGAACGGCTTCAGGCGGTGGTGTCGGACAATCCGCCTCAGGGGGCGCGGCTGGGGGAAGCCGCCGCGGTCCTGCGCGAGTGGCAGGACAACATTGCCGAACCATACATCCAGCTTCGCCAGGATATCGGCGACGCGCCCACGATGAACGACATGGCCGCGCGGGTCGGGGAAGCCCGGGGCAAGGCCTACTTCGACAAATTCCGTGAACAGGCGGCGCTGTTCATCTCGCGCGAACAGGCGTTGCTTGAGGAACGGCGCGCCAAGGCCGCCACCGCCCTTGAAACGATGCGGGAAAGCGCCACCGCAAACAGCGCGTTATCCGGCGTCACCGGCCCCCGGGGCAACACCTCCGAGCAGCTTGCAACCCTGGAAGAGGCCCAGGATTGGATCATCCACACTTACGGGGTCATCCAGTCCATGGATGCCATCGTGGCCAGCGCGGTCGATATGGAAACCGGCATGCGCGGATACCTGCTGGCGGGCCAGGAGACCTTCCTTGAGCCCTTCCAGGCCGGACGCGCGACCTTCGCGACCCTGCTGGCCGGCCTGAAGGAGACCGTCAGCGACAACCCGGATCAGGTCGCCCTGCTGACGGAGATTGATGCGACCATCCAGGGCTGGCTGACCGAGGTGGTTGAACCGACCATCGCGTTGCGCCACGAAATCGGCGACGCCAAGACCATGGATGATATTTCTGATCTGGTGGCCGAGGCACGTGGCAAACAGTATTTCGATGCTTTCCGACAGCACATGAAGGACTTCGCGGCCGAGGAACTGGGCCTGCTGGAGACCCGTCAGGCCAGCAATGCCGCGACCGTCTCCCTGACCCATACTTTGATCTGGGGGTGTGTGATCGGTGGCCTTGTGGTCGGTATCGCCCTGGCGCTGTTCCTGGGCTCCAGCATCGCCCGGCCGATCATCTCCATCACCGGCGCCATGAACCGGCTGGCCGGTGGCGACAAGAGCACGGAAATACCTGGCGCCGGGCGCAAGGACGAAATCGGCGCCATGGCCGACGCCGTCGCCGTGTTCAAGGAGAACATGATCAAGGCCGATCAGCTAACTGCCGAGCAACTGGAGGACGCTCGCAAGCGCGAGGAGCGGGCCAAGCGCATCGAGAACCTCAACAATCGGTTCGACCAGGGCGTCAGTGGCATCCTGGAGGCGGTCTCGTCGGCCGCCACGGAACTCCAGTCCACCTCTGAAAGCATGGCCTCCATCGCCGAGGAGACCAACACCCAGGCCGCGACGGTTGCGACCGCCTCCGAGCAAGCCTCGACCAACGTCCAGACCGTGGCCTCGGCGGCGGAGGAGTTGTCCTCGTCGATCAGCGAGATCGGCCGTCAGGTGCAGCAGTCCAGCGACATCGCCCAGAAGGCCGCGTCGGAGGCCGAGCGCACCAATCGTGTGGTAAACGGCCTAGCCGAGTCCGCAAAGGGTATCGGCGATGTCGTCAATCTAATCACCGATATCGCCGATCAGACCAATCTGCTGGCGCTGAACGCCACGATCGAGGCCGCGCGCGCCGGTGACGCCGGCAAGGGTTTCGCCGTGGTGGCCAACGAGGTCAAGAGCCTAGCGGGCCAGACCGCCAAGGCGACCGAAGACATCAGCCGTCAGATCGGCTCGGTCCAGGCCGAAACCCAGACGGCCGTCAAGGCGATCGAGGGCATTTCCCAGATCATCAACACGATCAACGAGGTCGCCTCGACGATTGCGTCGGCAGTGGAAGAGCAGGACGCCGCGACGCAGGAAATCGCGCGTAACGTCCAGCAGGCCAGCCTGGGCACGACGGAGGTTTCGGCCACTATCGGCGGCGTGACGGAGGCGGCGCGTGAAGCCGGCTCGGCGGCCGAAAACGTTCTGTCCGCGACCAACTCGCTGAACGAACAGTCCAACGCCCTCAAGCAGATGGTCGAACGCTTCCTGGCCGACGTTCGGTCCGCATAGGGCCGGCGAACGCAGATGTTGATCAAGGGGAGCGGGACCGTGCGCGGAAAAAGTGGCCAGACGCTTGGCGCCGTGACCGCGCCGGGCCTTCGCCGCGCTGATCAAAACCCATCTGGTCCAGGGGCATCATCCTGGCTTGGGTGCCGGTGAAGTCGTGGACCACCAGGACGATGAGGGTGCCAGCGGGGTCCAGGCCACGACCATCCAGAAACGCCGCAGCAGGAACCCGACCAGGGCATTGATCGCGATTACCAAACCGAAGGCCTTCATGACGCTGAGGAAGGCGATGGCGGTCAACCTCAGCGGGTCATGACGGTGCCGACCTCCGGGGTGAAGCACGCTCCCTCGCCGTGGAGTGTCTGGCGGTTGATGCAGGCGTCGGTTTCCTTCTCTAAAGTCAAATGCGACAAACGGATCGGCGCGCCGGCGCCGACCCGCGCCGGAGGCCCTGAAACGGCCGCCCCTCGTTTCAGGGCCGAGCGGGTTCAGTCGTCGCCGAGCGCGGTCTTGAGGGTGACGGCCCAGCGGCGCAGCACCGCCGGGTATTCGATGACGTTGGAATCGTAGTAGGCGGGCAGCGCGAACACGGCCCCGTCGGCGATGGCAGGAATGTCCGCGAAGGCCGGGTCTCGGGCGCCGGCCTGCCTCAGCTTGCGCTGCACCGCGTCGGCATCCCCGGTCAGAACCAGGATGTCGGGGTGGATGTCCGCCAGCGGCGCCAGCGAGCCGGTCATGGCGAACCCATGCTTCGCGGCGGCCCCGGCCTCCACGAAGCCGCGTCCGGCGTTGGTCAGGCCCATGGGCTCCAGCAGGAAGGTGTCGGCATAACCCCCGGGCAGTTCCACGCGCACGAACCCCTTGCCGGTCGCATCCTGATGGACACCGTTCAGGATCACGACCGTGGTTCCGGGCGCGGCGCTGGGCAGGGCGGCGCGGGCGGCCTCAAGATCGGCCTCGTATGTCGCGACCAGGGCCTCGGCGTCCTCGGTCCGGTCGATCAGGGTGCCGATCTGGCGAATGGCCGGCGCCACCCCCTCGCTGAAGTCCACCACTTCGACCGAAACGCCCAGATCCTCCACCGCGTCGGAGGCCTCCAGCAGGGGCACCAGGTTCATGGGATCGCGGACCGGCTTGTGGCGGTCGAAGCCCGGCGTGTGCTCGATCAGCACCCGGCGGATGTCCGACTCGCGCAGGGTGCGGGGCACCATGTCCGGGTCCTTGGCCACGATGTAGTTGGGGCAGCCCAGGATCATGCTGGAGGTCCGCGCCAGCGTGCGCCCGAAATCCCAGATATCGCCCCGGATGGACATGGCCTGGGGGATGACGCCCAGGTGATAGGCGACGTTGACCAGCCGGTCGCCGACCATCACCACCGGTTGGCGCTCGGGCGGGGCCATCCCCGGCCCCATCTTCGCGGCCAGCGCGCCGGTGGCGGCCATGGGAACCAGGGCCAACGCCATCACGGCGGAGAACACACGGGTGCGCATCGAGAACAAAGCCGTCATGTCGGTCACTCCTTGCAGGGAACCGGGCCGTCGGCGGGCGACCCGGACGGGTCCGACACGTCGCGGCGTGTCGGACCGGGGATCAGTCGGTCACGGGCTCCAGCAGGTCGGTGGGGGCGAGGCCGACGATGGCCACGGCCACGTCGCGCTTGTAGGCGGCGAAGCGCGCCGCCTGATCCTCCGTCGCGGTTCCGGCCAGGCACAGCCGGCCCATCTCGGCGAAGTCGGCGGGCAGCAGGCCGTCCTTCAGGCGCAGGGTCACATCCCGGTCGCTGGTCAGGACACGGAAGGCGAACACCCCGAACGGTGAGGCCGGGGCCACCGGCGGCGCCGGCAACCGGGCCACGCGGTGGCGGCTAGTGCCGCGCACCAGAAGCTCGAACGTGTCCATCAGGCCGGGCGGCGTCAGGCCGGTCAGGATGGTGACCGTGTTGCGGTCCAGGGCCGCGCCGTCGCCGACCATCTGCAACAGCTTGTGCGCCAGCACCACGCCGCCGAAGTGGTCGCCGTCGTGAAAGGCCAGGGCGTGCACCAGGGTCATGGGGTGCTCACCGGCCAGATCTCTGACCACCACCGGCACCGGATCCGTCAGGGCCGGCGTGGGCCCGGTTGCCTGGGCGGGAGAACCCACGTCCCCTGGGGTCACCGTGATCTCGAACAGGTGGTCGATCGCGGCTGTGGCGATGACCTCATCCAGGGCCGCCCGGCGTTTCCAGAGGGCCTCCAGGTCGGACCCGGCGACGAAGCCGGCTTCGTCGCGCTTCTGGGCTTCTGGAAACCCAGCCGGCACCACACCGTCGCGCACTTTGGCCTGAACCCGCGCCCCGCCGACCGTCAGCCCGAACACGATGGACTCACAACTGCCGCAGCTACACCCCTGGGGTGGCCGCACCTGGAGCCGGTTGCGGCTGACGGCCCGCGTCAGGAACTCCACGGCGTCGGTGATGCCAGGTGGGGTCACGCTCAGGTCCACCATCAGGGACGCCCGCGCGGGGTCTGTCAGGCCCAGCGCCTGCCAGGCCACCTCGAAAAACCGCCAGGCCAGGGTGACGCCTGGACCATGGCGCGCGGCGTGATACGCCTGGGCCTGCGCGCAGGTCAGGGTCTTGGCGCCCATGGCGTCGGTGACGGTCAACGGATTCATGCAGAGGCTCCTTTGGGTTGGGGGGCGCGGCTGGGCGCGCGTCCGAACAGTGGGCGCGCGTGGCCGATCAGGAAAACGAGAAAGCCGCCGCTCCACAGCACGGTGGAGGCCCACAGCAGCAGCGGGGCCAGGGCATCCGCGCCCCAGGGCACGGTCCAGGTGAACGGCGCGGCGACGCGCAGGGCGGCGCCGGTTGCCGCCAACCAGATCGCGGCGGTGGCAGGGCGACTGAGCGGCAAGGCGCCACCCATGTGCCGGCGTGAGGCAACGCCGAACACGGTCAGGCAGCCGACGCCCAGGGTTCCGGCCCCGGCGGCGTGCCACGCGGCGTCCAGCCCGGCCACGGGCAGCAGCCGCGACGCCCCCAGCAGAACCAGCGCGACCACCAGGAAGAGGGTCGCCAGCACGAAGCCATGGAAGAAGCTGTGCCGCGCCGCGCGACCGATCCAGATCCCGCCCAGGCGGTCCATCTGCGCCGCCGCCGCCGCCCAGGCCAGCCACCCGGTGACCGGCGACAGTGGCGCGACCGCGCAGGCCGCGACGGTGGCGCCCAGCGTTAGGGCGATCAGGCGGGCGCGGGCCGGATCGGCGCGCACCTCGGGGTGGCGCCCGCTCAGCCGCAATGCCTCCGGCCCCAGCACCGGCGCCACTCGGCTGATGACGCAGGCATGGGTCATGGCCAGCAGCAGCACCCCCAGGTCGCCCAGCCAGCGCAGCGGGTCCAGGCCCCGGGCGTCGATCCAGGACACCAGAAACCCCGGCATGGGCAGGTCCAGCCAGACGGCCAGGAAGAGGGCGTGAACCGCGACCAGCGACAGGGCGGTCACGGCGAACACCGCGTGGCGGATTGCCCCGCCGCGCATGATCGCTGCGGCAATCAGGCTCCCCATGCCCAGGGTCGGCAGCAGCAGGATCAGCGCGACCAGGGGTCCGGGGAGCGTTCCGGCCAGCAGCACGACACCGCGCGCGGCGACCCAGGTTCCCCACAACACCGCCAGCCCGCGCCCGCGCAGCATCGGCGTGCCGGACCACGCGGGCAGCGCGGTCAGCAGGAATCCGCCGGCCGCCCCCAGGCCCAGGCCGAACACCATCTCGTGGATGTGCCAGACCAGGGCCCCGCCGGGGATGGGAACACTCCAATCTCCCAGAAACGCCAGCAGCCAGGGGGCCACCAACAGCGCGCCGACCAGGGCAGCCGAGGGAAAAAACGGCCGGAAGGGCTGGGACCACCGGGCATGTCCGCGGCGCGCTTCGGTCACGCGCGCGGTTTCGGGAGGACGCCCGGTCATGCCGCGCCCCTCCGTCGTTGGGGCAGGGTGCCGCCCAGGGCCTCGACCACGGCCGGCTCGGCCCACAGGCTGCGCAGCCCGGCCAGCACCGACGCGTCATCTCTCAGGTCGGCGGCCAACGAGAAGGCGGTGGTGAAGGCCACCCGCCCGGGGGGACCGCTCATCACCGCGAGCCGGTCACAGACGCGGATCGCCTCCGTCAGGTCGTGGGTGACGAACACGGCGGTCATGCCGCGCTCGGTCACGGCATTGCGGACCAGATCCTGAAGGTCGCGGCGCAACAGGGTGTCGAGGGCGTTGAACGGCTCGTCCAGCAGCAGCAGGTCCGGGGCGATGGCGAGCGCACGGGCCAAGGCCACCCGTTGGCGCATGCCGCCCGAAAGCTGGTGCGGGAACTTGTCGCCGTCCTCGGGCGCCAGCCCCAGGCTTTCCAGCAGCCGCTGCGCCGTCTCCAGCCGGGTGCGGCGCGGGACGCCCAGGCAGCGCAGGCCGAAGGCGGCGTTGTCGCGCGCCCGGCGCCAGGGCAGCAGGCGGCTGTCCTGGAACATGCTGGCGACATGGCCGGCGTCGGTCTCGACCCGGCCCCGGCCCGGCACCAGCAGCCCGGCAGCCATGGACAGCAACGTGGTCTTACCGCAGCCCGACGGCCCGACCAGGGCCAGGATGCCGCCGGCCGGCACCTCCAACGTCAGGTCGTCCAGGATGACGGTGCGGCCGATCTGATGCGTGACCCCGTGCCAGACCAGGGCGGGCTGGGAACACTGGACGGCCGGCAGGGCGATCAGGTTCATGACCGGCCGCCCCCGTTTCCGCGCGTGCGCCAGGGCTCCAGGCGGCGGCGCAACGGGTCCATGACCAAGCCCTCCAGGCTCAGCAGCATCACCAGGGCCAGCAGGATCCAGGCCATGGCGTCGGCGGTGTCGATGTTCACGCGGGCCAGCGACAGGCCTTCGCCGATGCCGGCGGTCCCGCCCAGGACCTCGGCCATCACCGCCAATTTCCACGACAGGCCCATGGCCGTGGCCAGCGCCGGAAAGACGTAGGACAGGATGTGCGGGACATAGAGATCGACCACGCGCACCCACGGCGGGGCGCGGAACACGCGGGCCATGTCCACCACGTCGCGGTCCAGGGTGCGCGCCCCCTGCATGGCGCCGATGATGACCACCGGCAGGGTGGTCACCACCACCGTGAAGACGGCGGCCAGGCCGCTGCCGGCGAACCAGATCAGCGCCAGCACCACCCAGGCGATGGCCGGCACCCCGAGAAAGAACCGGACCAGCGGCTCCAGCAGTCGGCCCACGGTGACCGACAGCCCGGCCACGGCGCCGACGATCACCCCGACCACCGCCGTGACCAGGAACCCGATCAGCGCGTCGCGCGCCGTCTCCAGCGCCGCCGGCAGCGCCACGCCCTCGGCCACCAGGTCCCGCAGCGCGGCCAGGGTATCCATGGGGGCGGGCAGCACGAGACCGCCGTAGACCTCGTGCCCCACCTGCCATAGCGCGCCCAGCAGGCACAGCGAGACCAGCACCGTCCAACCGCGCCACAGGAACGCGGTCACCGTTCCGACCACGGACGTCATCGCCCCGTTTTCCCTTATGCCGACCAGTAGTAGCCGTCATCCGGCAGCCGGCCGGCGACGATGTCCGGGTTCAGGCTCATCAGGCTGTTCAGGTAGAACTCGATGTCCTCGCGCGCCTCTCCCGACGGCGTCACGTCCACCCGGAAGTGGGGAATGGATTTCTCGATGATCGGCGCCTTGACGCCCAGGTAGGCCTCACCCAGACGGCCGGCGCTGGCCGGATTGTTGTTGGCCCACTCGCCGCCACGCACGCAGGCGTCATGGAAGGCCTGCACCACCTCCGGCCGGCGCTGCACCAGATCTTCCTGCACCCCCAGGCCGGCCTGGGCGATGCGGGGCGGGCGGCCGGTCTGGCGGCCGAGCTCCCGGGTCAGGTCGAGCGCCCGGTGGACGGTCTTGCCGGCCTGCCGGCCGCGCAGAATCGCCGCTGTGGCCGCCGGTTCGGGCACCACGGCGATGTCGGTGCGCCCGGCCAGCAGCAACTGGACCACCTCCATCGGCGTCCCAGCATAGGTGATGTCGATGTCCTCGCGCGGGTTCATGCCGGCGTTGGTGGTCACCAGACGGAAGATCAGATCCGGGGCGTCGTCCTTGAAGGCCAGCACAAGCTTGCGGCCGGCCAGGTCCTCGGGCCTGGTGATGCTCTCGTCGGTGGTCACCAGGTAGAGCAGGCCCCAGGTCATGATGTTCAGCATGCGCACCGGCACACCGCGATTGTGCAGGTTGGCGCAGGCGTAGCTGGGGGTGGCGAAAATCTCCATGGCGCCGGAGATGGCGCCGGCGCGCATCTGGTCCGGGGTCTTCCAGATGCCGAAATCGACGTCGTCCACCAGCCCGTCCAGGGCGCCGCTTTCCACGGCGTGGGCGAGCACCACCGAGGGCGCCGCCGGCATGCCGTGGATGGAAACACGGGACCCTTCGGCGGCGCGGGCGGCGGTCGGCAGACCGGCCCACAGGCCGCCGCCGACGGTGGCCGCACCGGCGGCCGACAGGGAAAGGAAGGCGCGCCGATCAAGACGCGAAACGGAGCGGGTCATGGCGGCTCTCCCTAGAAATTGACGACCGACCACAGGAAGAACGTGCGGCCGGGGGCGTTGATCGGCCCCGGGTTGGGGGTGTCGGTCACGTAGTGGGGGTCCAACTCGGCGTACTGGGTGTCGAGCACGTTGGACACGCCCAGCCGCACGCCGATCCGGTCATGCAGTTGCAGACCTCCGTAGAGGTCGAGCACGGCGAAGGCGTCGATGTCTTCCGGGTCCAGCCCGGTCCCCGTGACCATGTTGTCGTCGGGGTCGGTGGGGCCGGCTACGGCGCGCACCTTCACCCCGACGTTCCAGGTGCCGTGGGTGCTCAGGCGGTCGTGATAGTCGGCCAGGAACGTCAGTTCCGCCGGGGCGATGCCGTACAGGCCGCGATCGTCGTCCAGGTTCTCGGCCCAGGTGGCGCGGCCGTACAGCCCGGCGGACAGGGTGCGCGTCGCGTTCCATTCGGCCGATACCGAAACGCTGGTGAACTGGGCATCGACGTTGCGCCAGATCATGGTCAGGTCGCGGGCGCGGCTGCGGCTGATGAAGTCGTCCACGTAGTCGTAGGACACCGACGCCGACACCCGGAAGGAGGGCCCGTCCTGCAGGGGTGCCATCCGTCCGAAATCGTGCCAGGCGGCGCTTTCGTAGCTGCCGCCGGCCTCGACGCGGTAATGCGCCTCGGGGTCGAGGCCCGGGTTGCCGACGGCGCGCATCTGCGCCAGGGCATGATTGCGCGAGAAGTAGAGTTCCTGGTTCTCGGGCAGGCGGGCGATGCGCCCGGCGGTCAGGTGGGTATCCAGCGCCTTGTCCAGCCATGACCGGCTGAGGGTGGCCACCGCGCTGAAGGCGTTCAGATCCGTGTCGGTTTCAGTGGTGTCGGAATACCGGGCGTACAGGTTCCGGGCGGTGGTGGTGCTCATCACGCGGGTGCCGGGGGGATTGAGCCAGGACATGGTCTCGTCGGCGCGGCCCAGGCTGGTGGAGGCGTGCTCCCAGCGCAGGCCCAGGTCCAGGCGGCCCGGGCGCAGGTCGATCGCCGATTCGATGAAGGCATCCGTTTGGTAGCGCGTAACGTCCGGGTACTGGATGGACGAGTAGGTGTCCAGGGTCAGGCCGGTGGCGCGGTCGGCATCGTGGCTGTCGTACAGACCACCCAGGCCCACGCGCAGGGCGACGTCGTCCATGACGCGGAGGTCGCCGTGCACCTGTCCGCGGACCATGCGTCGGTCGACGTTGGCCTCCTGGCGCTGTCCGGGCAACCGGCCGTCCTGAAGGTCGAAGTTGTTGTTGCGGCGGTCGACGAAGGTCACACCCACCTCGGCGTGCAGCGCCTCCAGCGTGCCCTCGAACCCCTTGTCGAACAGCAGGCGGCCGATGTAGCGCTCCGTCTCGATGGAATCGGCGCCGCTGGCGAAGGCCCCGGCCGGGGTCGTCGTCGTGGTCTCGGCCTGTTCGTCGTCGCGGATCTCGTCACGGATGAAGATGGCCTTCAGCGAGGTCTCCGCATCGGGCGCATAGCCCAGGATTAGCCGCTCCGTATCCCGGCCGTAGCCCGAACGCACCGCGTCGCCGTCGGCGTCCAGATAAGCGCCCGCCCATTTGTAGGTGCCGGTGCCGCGCACGAAGAAGGCGTCAACGCGCTGCTTGACGTCCACGAAGGCCTGTCGGGCGTCGCCGTTGTCGGTGAAGCCGAAGCCCGCCACCACCGGGCGGGTGGTGTTGATCACGGTGTCCAGGGCCCCCAGCGGGGGGGATACGGCGGTCGAATCCCACTCGTCGCGCTTGTACTTCCAGTCCCCCGGCAGCCGGGTCACGTCGTAGATCGGCATGATCGGCAGCGGTCCGCGCTTGTCATGCTGGGCGAAGGCCGGGAACAGCGTCAGCGCGCCCCGAAGCTGGACCGGCCGGGGGCAGTCGGCGGCCAGGGCAATGGATGGGGCGGTGGACAGAACGATCGACGTGAGGGCCGATCCGGCGAGCAGCAGGGCGGTGATCCCTGTCTTGGTCTTCGTCATCAGGTCATTCCCCTCCGATAGGCCTGGGTGGCGGCCGATCCCGAGCGGGTCAGGTCGCGGTTTCGGCGGAGGGACAGTATTCTGGCTGCGAATGGCTCGCAACAACAAATGTCAAGAGCGTGATTCTTTTGATATGACGCGGAAAATAAGCGTGTGCGGGCCGAATCCCGGACGTTTTATTAACTTAAATAACCAACCGAAGCCGTGGGTCGGCGGTGTATATATTTATTCTGCTATCGTCAACGCAATGGCTTGGGTCCCGTTTATTTCGATACGGGCATCTGATGTTCCGTTGTCTGTCTTCGATGGCAAGGGTGACGGCTCAGCAATCTCCTCATTTCGGAAAAGGGCCGCAAAATCAATGGGCTTCACGACATCGGCCTGCGCGATAACCTGTTGTTTTAATTGCATATTTAAGAAATGAGGGGATTTCTGAGGGGTGACGGTGCAATGGGGATCACAACTGTGGTCCCATCCGCGAGGGAAAGTGCGGCAGTGCCTTTTCCAAAGCGTGTCTGATACTGAACCCGCTTGATCGTTTGCATTTGGTATGGGGCGCTTCATGAACTACAGCATATGGGGTCCAGGCGATGGGCGTTGGGGTGGCGGTGAACGAGCGTGCGGAGGCGGGCACAGGTTTGGAGGCGTATCCTCGATAGCTATAGTTGTGCGGAGAGCAAATTTTCAGTTGATCTGGCTGTTGCTGTCGGCGGAGCCGCGCAAAGAGGTGGCGCGGCTGGCCGCGTGAGCTGCCACGCTGCACTGGTTCCGCTCATGGCGAACCAGGCAGGTCTGCGAGGCCGTCTGGGAGCCCATCCTGCTGCCGATCCTCGAGCGCGATCCGGCCGTTCAGGCCGTCACGCTCCTGCGCCATCTGCAGATGGCCGACCCCAACACCTTCCCCGACGACCGCGTGCGCCGGACCCTGGAACGCCGGGTCCGCGACTGGCGCGCCCTGCATGGTCCCGACCGCGACGTGATCTTCCGCCAGACGCCGGAGCCGGGCCGCATGGCCCTGTCGGACTTCACCGACGCGGCCCCCGCGCCGCTGTTCGACGGGGGCTGACGGGATCAAAAGTCGAACGGTCGCGTTTGTTCCCCTCGTGTTCCCCAGAAGAAAGCCCCGCAAGTCATTGACGGGCGGGGCTTTTTTGATGGTGGGCGCACAAGGACTCGAACCTTGGACCCGCTGATTAAGAGGGCTTTGTTATTTCTGTCATTTCAATGTGCTGGCTTGGCAAAGTCTCCGACTTTAACCGTCCCAAATCAAGGACTTAGGCGAATTCTGGGTAACCGGGGCAGAAGTGCGGGCGGTCAGGCTTGGCAGCGCGCTGTGACGAGTTCGGCGAGGTTCGGCACGGGGGAGGCGACAGGGGCGCCGAGG
>NZ_FNAP01000048.1 GCF_900101965.1 Rhodospira trueperi
CAGCCTGGAAACCTGGACCTCGACCAAGGGCGCCCTGACCTGGCTGAGCGACACCGCCAAAAACACCCTGTAAAAAATCAGCCGCTCAAAATCCGTAACCGGGGCAGAAGTGCGGGCGGTGGCTGCGTCGCGACTCACATTTGGTTGCGCGAACTCGCGGTTCGTGATTCGCTGCGGGCATGGTCAAGCCGCCGTTCGACATTGATGCCCTGTATCCGGCGACGCTGAAGCCGTTGACGCTGGGCCTGCTGGAAGAGAACGCCCGGCTGGTGTCGGAGAACGGGGCGTTGCGCGACGAGATCGCGCGGCTGAAGGGTCTGAAGGGCAAGCCGGACATCAAGCCGCCCTTGAAGCCGTCTGGCATGGACAAGGCAACGGACAAACGGCCCCGGCGCGAGGGGAAGCGGCGGCGCGGGCCGAAAAAGCCGTCGGGCGTGGTCGAGGAGCGGCGGATCGCGGTCGATGGTGTCCCGCCCGGCTCGCGGTTCAAGGGCACCCAGCCGTTCACGGTCCAGGAGCTCAGGATCGAGGCCCGCACGGTGTGCTATCACCGTGAACGGTGGATCACTCCGGACGGCGTGACGA
The DNA here is from genome assembly GCF_900101965.1 of Rhodospira trueperi. Classification (GTDB taxonomy): domain Bacteria; phylum Pseudomonadota; class Alphaproteobacteria; order Rhodospirillales; family Rhodospirillaceae; genus Rhodospira; species Rhodospira trueperi. The sequence continues at coordinate 586 of NZ_FNAP01000048.1, forward strand.
TGCTGGCGCCGCTGCCCGATGGGGTCACCGATCACTTCGGTCCCGCGCTCAAGCGCTTCATCCTCGCCCAATACCACCAGGGCCAGACGACGGTGCCCCGCCTGGTCGAGATGCTGCAAGGGCTGGGGGTGGCGATTTCCCAGCGGCAGGTGGTGCGCATCCTCATCGCGTCAAACGACCAGTTCGTCACCGAGGCCCGGGACGTTCTGCGGGCGGGCCTGACCCACGGACGGTGGATTTCGGTGGACGATACCGGCGCCCGTCACCAGGGCAGAAACGGCGTCTGCACCCAGATCGGCAACGATGCGTTCACTGTTTTCGCCACCACGGTTTCCAAGAGCCGGCTCAATTTCCTCGAGCTTCTGCGGGCCGGGCACGGCGACTATGTGCTGAACGATCAGGCCTTCGCCGCCATGCGCCGGCGCGGCCTCGCCGGTTCCGTCATCGCCCGACTGCAGGCCCACCCGGACCGGTTTTTCGCCGAT
>NZ_FNAP01000039.1 GCF_900101965.1 Rhodospira trueperi
GTCGAGATGAGGGCTAGAACCGCCCCACGAGCCTGAGGCTGCCGCCGTGGTCGTGGGATCCCGAGGCGTGGTTGCCTGAATACGACACGCTCATCTCCGACTGAGCCCCAAGGGCCACCGTCAATCCCAGGTTCGCGACCAGGGAGTCTCTGGCGAAGTCCACGCCTTCCACGGCAAAATCGTCGCCGCCGGACAGGTGAAGATCGGCGGTCGGCGCGCCGCTGCCGTACAGGTGGCGCCAGCCGAGGCGTCCGTTGACCGTCACGTCCAGGCCCCCAACGTCGAACGATGTTTCGCCCGCCACGCCCAGGGTGGAAAAGCCGCGAACCTCGACATCGCCATCCGAGGACAAGGCCGCATCGCCGCCGTCCTCGGAGAACCCGTCCGTCCGCAAGACCGCCATGGCCACAGTGCCGAAGGGTTCGATGGCGCCGCGACCCATGGGGATCCTCTGACCCAACTCAACGAAGGTCTGACCCAGATCGGCGCCCCGATCTGCGGTCAGGGTTTCGGAAAACCCGGTGAACCGGACGGCGCGCTCGGTGTCCAGGGCGATCCGGGAATACGTCGCCCCCATGCGAAGCGACAGGCCGTCCCATCCTTTTCCACCATAAACGCCGACATGGAACAGGTCGGCGTCGCCGGAGGACGCCCGGTCGTCAACGTCGAACGCGGTGTGGCCGTACCCCAGCATCGCGCCACCCCACCAACCGTCCCCAAGGGGGATGTCCACTCCGGCCAGGATGCCCCCGGTCTTGCTGTCGATGCCCGCGACGCCACCCGCGCCGCTGCGCTGTCCCCAGGCACCGTATCCCTGCGCCCAGACGCCGGTGTCCGGGCGACCGGCGGGGCCGCCGTCCAGAGGGCCGGCCCCGAGAGATGGTCCGCGCTGGCGGTTTAGGGCGGCGTCCCGAAGCAGGCCGCCGTCTTCCATGAGCAGGGTTGCCGCTGTCGCGTGAACCTCTCCGGACAGGGCGTCGTAAGCGGCCCGTGCCTGCTCGCCCGTTTCCAGGACGATGACGGCCGCATAGACCGGGGAGCTGGGGTCTATCGTTTCCAGGCCTTCGGCGGCGACCCTTTGATTGCGGGTGTGGGCCAGAGATGAAAAATCCGTGTTGTTGCGCGTCATGACCAGGATAAGGTCGGTGGCGCCATACCTCAGGGACGGATCAAGGAAGGCGAAGGAATCGGTGACGGTGTCGAAGGTTCCCACGATGCCGCCGTCGGCCGACACGATTGTATACTCTGTCTCGTAGCCATACGGGGTTCCACTGGCGGTGCCGTCTTCCGGTTTTATGCGCAGGCTGGCGCCGCTCTGGATCGTCACGGCGCCGCTGGCATCCAGAAGATCCGCGTTGCCGTCGGCGTCCACCTCGACTTCCAGAGTGGACCCGTTGGACAAGGTGACGTCCCCGTTGACCGTCATGGTTCCAATGGAATTGCCCGGCGCCAGGACGCTGCCAGAGGGCACCGTGAAGCCGAACGGAATGGTGTTGCCGCCAAGGGTTCCGGACTGGAAGGTCAGGGACCCCAGG
>NZ_FNAP01000045.1 GCF_900101965.1 Rhodospira trueperi
TGCCGCGTCCGGCGCGGATGATATTGAAGGCGAAGCGGCGCACGAGGGCCATGTTCTGGGCGCCGTGCCCCCGTCGCAGTCGCGACTGATCCTCCTTGAAGGTGACGTCGAGGGACCAGTGCATGCTTTCGATGCCCCAGTGTCCGCGAATGGCGTCGGCGGCGCGCTGGGGGCTCAGGGCTGCCGATGAGATGAAATATCGTGTTTCTTCAGTGACCTTTCCCCGGCGTTCGGTGCGGGTTGTGGTGCGGACGAGGGTTTTCAGGCCCGGGAATCGGGGCTCGTCGGGGTAGCGGCGGTCGGACGGGAGCCAAGCCACGTCGTGGCTGACGGTGGTGCGGCGGGTCTCGATGCGGCCGTGGTCCTTGTCGATGCTCTCAACGGTATCGAGCCCCGTGGTCTCTGGGTCCTCGAAATAGCGGACCACGTCGTCATGCAGGGTGGGCTGGTTGCGCTTGAGGGCCAGCACGTAGTCACCGTCGCGGTCCAGAATGGCCTGGGCGACGGTGGAGTTGGTGGCGATGGCGTCGATTGTGACCAACGCCCCCTTGAGGCACAAGCGATCCAGGATGGCGAGGATGGCGGCGCACTCGTTTTCCTTGGTATCAACGGCTTCCTGGCTCAGCACCAGGCGCTGCGTCGAGGCCCAGGCGGAGACCAGATGGAGGGGCTTCTGCCCGGTTGCGCTGTCCCCGCTGCGGCGCAACGTCTTGCCATCCAGGGCGATCAGGCTGGGCGCGTCCGCGCGCAGGGCGGTCGCCCAGGCCACGAAGCAAGCCTCGAACAGCGCCGGATCGATCCGGTTGAGGAGAGTGCGCAACCAGTCTTCCTCGGGGGTACCGAAGTAGTACTCGCCATAACCCCTGAGGAAGTCCAGGTGATGGGCGCCCCAGTCTGCGATCTCGTCATAATCGTCGCACCCCGCGATGCTCGCGCACGTTACCAGAAACAGAACTTCTGGCAGGGGATATTTTACCTTGGCCGGGTCACGTGGGTCCCGAACCTCTCCAAAGTGCTTGAGAAGAAGGCGAAGGCGATCCGTGACGATCATCTCTTCCATCGGCGTACGGCTCCGGTTCTGGGGGGCAGACGCCTGTTGAATCACCCTCGAATCCCGTTCGCCACTGAAATCAGCCCTCGGCCGTTAACCTGAGCCCGTTGCC
>NZ_FNAP01000029.1 GCF_900101965.1 Rhodospira trueperi
TCGCGCTCTTGGTTTTCAAATATAGCAGACCCCTTCTGGGGTCTGCTTGGCTGTGGCCACGCTGCGGCCGCTGATCGAGCGCATCAAGGCCGAGGCCCTGGCGGCCGACCGCCTGCACGCCGACGATACGCCGATCCGGGTGCTCGATCCGGGCCGGCGCACGGCAACCGGGGGCGAACCCGGGGTCAAGGAAGGGCGCATCTGGGCCTATGTCCACGATGACCGGCCCTGGGGTGGCACCGATCCGCCAGCGGTCGCGTACGTCTTCTCACCGGACCGGAAGGGCGAACATCCGCAACGGCATCTGGCCGGGTTCCGCGGCATCCTGCAGGCGGACGCCTATGCGGGGTTCCGCAAGCTGTACGAGGCCCGCGACGGCGCCGCTCCGCGCGTGCGTGAAGCCGCGTGCTGGGCCCATCTGCGGCGCGACTTCCACGACGTCTGGAAAGCCACGGACTCCCCCATCGCCCGGGAGGCGCTCGAACAGATCGGCGCGCTCTACGACATCGAGCGCCGCATCACCGGCCTGTCAGCGGAACAACGTCTTGCCGTCCGCCAGGCCGAGAGCCGCCCCAGGGTCGAGGCCTTCCACGCCTGGTGCGAGGCCCAGTTGCCGCGCATCCCCGGCAAGAGCGACCTCGCCAAGGCCATGCGCTACGCACTCGGGCGCTGGCCCGCGTTCACCCTGTTCCTCGAGAACGGCGAGCCCGCTTTCGCCCCCGCCTTGCGTCGTCTGTTGCGCTGGGCCGTCGCCATCGGACGACGGCGCGACAACCTGAAGGACAGCACGCTCCGCAGTTACCATGCCAAGGCCGAGCGGCAGCTCGACAAGGTGCTGGCCATTCCCGTGACGACCGAGGCCGGTCGGGCGCTGCTGGCCCAGACCAAGCGTTGGCGCGGGTCCTTCTTCACCTTCCTGCGCGACCGCGACGTGCCGCCCACCAACAACGGGTCCGAACGGGCGCTGCGCCCCAGCGTCATCTTCCGCAAGGTGACCAACGGCTTCCGCTCCGCCTGGAGTGCCCAGACCCATGCCCGAACCCGATCCGTCATCGGCACCGGCCGGCTCAACGACATCCCGGCCCATCAGGCCATCTCGCGCACCCTCGCCGGCCAAACCCTCGCCGCCGCCTGACCACCCCCCTGAGCAAGTACAAAGCGCCCGAGATAATATTTCGCGGACGGGCATCCTATCGGCAACCTGCCCCTGTTAGGCCATCCGGGTTCTGGTCTGGGTCGGCGGATGTGTCGCCCTGGGTGTGGCGGCGGGTCAGCCCGCATCAAGCATGCGCCGATGCCCCGGATCGGCGATCATGTCGGCCAGGGTGGCGGCATCCAGCACCGCCGTGTTGGCGCGGTGCGCCTCGGCGAACACGCGGCGGATCCGGCAGTCCTCCTCGCCGTCGCAATCCTCGCAGCGGCGATAGGCCATGCGGCTCAGGCAGGGCAGCGGCGCCAGCGGCCCGTCGATCAGCCGCAGAACCTCCCCCACCGTGATCAGGTCGGGCGACCGCAACAGCGCGTAGCCGCCGTTCTTGCCGCGCCGGCTGGACACCAGGCCGCGATGCTTCAGGTCGAGCAGGATCTGCTCCAGGAACTTGCGGGGAATCCGTTGCCCGTCGGCGATGTCCGAGATCGGCACGGACTGCCCCACGCCGGCCTCGGCCAGGACAAGCAGCGCGCGCAATGCATATTTGGCTTTCTGGGAAATCATGCGGGCGATCCGCTCTCGTGAAGGGCGTCCCCGGTCTTCGCCGTCCGGCGCCGGTGGGTCAAGTCGCATCGTGAGGGGCCGGGGCCGTCGCCAAGGTCGGGAAGCACATACAACATGATTGACAATCACTACCGACTTAATAGGAAATAGGGGTCCGGATCGTCAAGATGGGATCACTCGCGATGACCACCCCGATGCCCAGCCGCCGTCTGGCCGTGACCCTGATCGCCGGCCTGCTGATGATGCCAGGCGCGAGGGCGGACGACACCCTCCTGAACGTCTCCTACGACCCGACCCGGGAGTTCTACAAGGATTTCAATGCGGCATTCGTCGAGCACTGGACGGCCGAGGGCGGCGCCCCGGTCACCATCCGGATGTCCCATGGAGGGTCCGGCAAGCAGGCCCGATCGGTCATCGACGGCCTCGACGCCGACGTGGTCACGCTGGCCATCTCGGTCGATATCGACCGAATCGCCCAGGCCACCGGCAAGATCCCCGCCGACTGGCTGGACCGCCTGCCGGACGCCAGCGCGCCTTACACCTCCACCATCGTGTTCCTGGTGCGCAAGGGAAACCCCAAGGATATCAACGACTGGGACGACCTGCTGCGCGAGGATGTCCAGGTCGTGACGCCGAATCCCAAGACTTCGGGCGGCGCCCGCTGGAACTATCTCGCGGCCTGGATCTTCGCCGAGGACGCCTATCAGGGCGACGAAGCCCGGGTACGCGACTTCATGGCCCGCCTGTATCGCAACGTGCCGGTCCTGGACACGGGTGCGCGCGGGTCCACGATCACCTTCACCCAGCGCGGCATCGGGGACGTGCTGTTGGCGTGGGAGAACGAGGCCTTCCTGTCGCGCCAGAAGATGGGCGAGGACCAGTTTGATATCGTGGTCCCGAGCGTCAGCGTGCTCGCGGAACCACCGGTGACGGTGGTGACCGGCAACACCGAGCGCAAGGGCACCACGGCCCTGGCCACGACATATCTTGAGTATCTCTACTCGGAAACCGGACAAAGCCTAGCGGCGCGGCACTTCTACCGCCCGGCGCACCCCGACCTGGTCGACCCGGCCGAACTGGCCCGGTTCCCGCGGGTGACCCGTGTGCGTATCGCCGACCGCTTCGGAAGCTGGGCCGAGGCGCAGGCGACCCACTTCGCCGACGGCGGCGTGTTCGACCAGATCACCGCCGCGGGACGCTAGGACCATGCGCGCCGGTGTCGTCAAGCCGCGCTGGCGGATCCGCAAGCCGAGCGTCCTTCCCGGTTTCGGCCTGACGCTCGGCTTCACCCTGACCTATCTGACCCTGATCGTGTTCATCCCGCTGTCGGGTCTGGCTTGGCATTCGGCGGATCTGGGATGGGACGCGTTCTGGAGCCTCGCGCTGGCACCGCGCACGGTCCAGGCCCTGAGGATCAGTTTCGGCGCGGCGTTGGTCGCGGCGGTCGTCAACGCCGTGTTCGGCGCCGCGGTCGCCTGGGTGCTGGTGCGCTACCGCTTCCCAGGACGGCGCCTCCTGGACGCCGCCGTCGACCTGCCCTTCGCGCTGCCGACGGCGGTCGCGGGCATTTCCCTGGCGGCGCTGTACGCGCCCAACGGCTGGATCGGCCAGCCGCTGGCCGACCTGGGCGTGAGGATCGCCTACACCCCGGCGGGCATCATCGTCGCCTTGGTCTTCGTCGGCCTGCCGTTCGTCGTACGCACCGTCCAGCCCGTGTTGCAGGACCTGGACCGCGAGGTGGAAGAGGCCGCCGCCACCCTGGGCGCCGGCCGGGCGCGCACCGTGCGGTCGGTGATCCTGCCGGCGCTGGCCCCTGCACTGCTGACCGGGTTCACCCTGGCCTTCGCGCGGGGTGTGGGGGAGTACGGCTCGGTGATCTTCATCGCCGGCAACATTCCCTTCGTCTCGGAGATCGCGCCGTTGCTGATCGTCATCCGGCTGGAGGAATTCAACACCGCCGCCGCCACCGCCATCGGCGCGGTGATGCTGATGCTCTCGTTCGCATTGCTCCTGGTGATCAACATGATCCAGGGATGGAACCGCGCGAGGTTTGGCCATGGCTAGGGGCACGCGAGATTGGCGTCGCTCGCCCGTTGGCGAACCGGCGCTGGCGCGCGGCGTGTTGATCGGTGTGGTGCTGCTCTTCCTGGCGCTGTTCCTGCTGCTGCCGCTGGTGGCTGTGTTCGCCGAGGCGTTCCGACTGGGACCAGCCGCCTGGATCGCCGCCGTGACCGAGCCGGATGCCCTGGCCGCGTTGCGTCTGACGCTGCTGGTGGCGGTGATCGCCGTGCCGCTCAACCTGGTGTTCGGCGTGGCGGCGGCCTGGGCCATTGCCAAGTTCGAGTTCCGGGGCAAGGCGGTGCTGATCACCCTGATCGACCTGCCGTTCTCGGTGTCTCCGGTGATTTCGGGGTTGGTCTACGTGCTACTGTTCGGTGGCGGTGGCCTGCTCGGCCCCTGGCTGAAGGGGCACGGCATCGAGATCCTGTTCGCCGTGCCGGGGATCGTGCTGGCGACCCTGTTCGTCACCCTGCCGTTCGTGGCGCGCGAGTTGATCCCCCTGATGCAGGACCAGGGCACCGCCGACGAGGAAGCCGCCCTCAGCCTGGGCGCCAGCGGCTGGCATACGTTCCGTACGGTGACGCTGCCCAACATCCGCTGGGGGCTGCTGTACGGGGTGCTGCTGTGCAACGCCCGCGCCATGGGGGAATTCGGGGCCGTCTCGGTGGTCTCCGGCCACATTCGCGGCCTGACCAACACCGTGCCGCTGCACGTCGAGATCCTCTACAACGAGTACAACTTCCCGGCCGCCTTCGCCGTGGCCTCGCTGCTGGCCGTGCTCGCGCTCGTGACCCTGGTGCTGAAGACCGCGCTGGAGGCGCGCCTGGGTCACGGCACACCGTCGCGTGCCGGGCCTTAAGGAGCGCGCGACCGCATGGAAATCCAGGTCCACGACATCCGCAAGGGCTTCGACGGCCATGCCGCCGCCCTTAACGGGCTTTCCCTGACCGTCGCCTCGGGTGAACTCATGGCCCTGCTGGGGCCGTCCGGGTCGGGCAAGACGACCCTGCTTCGGGTCATCGCCGGGCTGGAGGTGCCCGACGGCGGCCGCATCCTGTTCGACGGCGCCGATGCGTCCCACCGCTCGGTGCAAGACCGCAACGTCGGCTTCGTCTTCCAGCACTACGCCCTGTTCCGGCACATGACGGTGGCCCAGAACGTCGGCTTCGGCCTGTCGGCGCGGCCCCGGTCGCGGCGCCCGAGCCGGCGCGAGATCCGCCGCCGCGCCGAGGAATTGCTGGCCCTGGTCCAGCTTCAGGGGCTGGAGCACCGCTACCCCGCCCAGTTGTCGGGCGGCCAGCGCCAGCGCGTCGCCCTGGCGCGCGCCCTGGCGGTGGAACCCACCGTGCTTCTGCTCGATGAGCCGTTCGGCGCCCTGGACGCCAAGGTGCGCAAGGACCTGCGGCGCTGGCTACGCGACCTGCACGACCGCACCGGCCACACCACCGTGTTCGTCACCCACGACCAGGAGGAGGCGCTGGAGCTGTCCGACCGCGTTGCCATCATCAACGCCGGCCGCGTCGAACAGGTGGGCAGCCCGCCGGAAGTCTACCTCCGCCCGGCCAGCGCCTTCGTGTTCGGATTCATGGGCGCCTCGAACGGCCTACCGGTCGAGGTGCGCGGCGGCGCCGCGTTCCTTAACGGATGCCCCCGGCCGGTGGCCGATGGCATCCGTGTCGCCGACGGCCCCCACATGGTGTATGCGCGTCCCCACGACGTCGTCCTGGCTCCCGACGACGAGACGGGCACCGGGCTGCGGGGCATCGCTGAAGCGGTCCGGGTCGCCCCCGGCCTTGTGCGGGTCGATATGGCGGTGCCGGGGTTGGACAAACGGCTGGAACTGGACATTCCCATGTCCGACGCGCATTGGATGTCCGTGCGCCCCGGCCAGCCGATTCATGTGCGGCTGACGCACTGCCACGTGTTCGGGCCCTGAACCGCCGGCCGAATCGGCGCGCCCACCCTCCAGAGTCCGTCTCCGGTTCCCGTCATGACCCACGATCAGATCCTTATCATCGGTCTTCTGCTGGCGACCCTGGTCGCTCTGGCCCTGCACCGCTGGCGTCACGACGTGGTGGCGGTGGCCGCCCTGCTCGCCGGCGTCGCGTTGGGGCTCGTGCCGATGGACGGCGCCTTCTCCGGGCTGTCCAACCCGGCCGTCGTGACCGTCGCCGCCATCCTCGTGCTGGGGCGCACGCTGGTGGCGGCTGGCGCGCTGGACCGCTTCGCCGACCGGGTGGGTCGCCTGCGCGTGGGACCGGGCGGTGTGGTGGCGGTGCTGTGCGGTACGGCGGCGGCGGCCTCGACCCTGATGAACAACGTCGGAGCGCTGGCCATGATGATGCCGGTGGCGCTGGCGGTGGCGGCGCGGCGCGGCCTGTCCCCGTCCATTGTCCTGATGCCGGTGTCCTTCGCCGCGTTGTTGGGGGGCATGACCACACTGATCGGCACGCCACCCAACATGATGGTCGCCCAGGTGCGTGCCGAGACGGTGGGCGCGCCGTTCTCCGTTCTGGCCTTCGCGTCCGTGGCGGTCCCGGTGGCGCTGGTCGGGGTCGCCTGGCTGTCGCTGGTCGGGTGGCGGCTGGTGCCCCGCCGGAGCCCCGTGCCCGACCGCCCCCCCTTCGAGGTGGGCCGCTACCAGTGTGAGCTTGTCGTGGCGCCGGGCGCGCTGGTCGGCCGGGGCCTGCGCGCCGTCGAGACCGACGCCGGCCTGACGATCCACGGCGTGTTGCGGGAGGGCGCCTGGGTCTTCGCGCGGCGCGAGTCCATCCGGCTGCAAGCCGGGGACGTTCTCTGTGCCGAGGCGGACCTCGCCGCCATCGAGCGTCTGGCCGGCGAGGGTCTGGTGTCGCTGGGACAGCCGTGGCAGGCAACCGACGACACGGGGGTCATCATGGAAGCCGTCGTGCCGCCCGGGTCCATCGTGCTGGGGAGCGCCCTGGCCAGCCTGGACGCTTCGGACCGCTGGGGAATCACCGTGGTGGCGGTGGCCCGCAACGGACGCCGCTACGAGGGGCGACTGGAGGATCTGACTCTGGCGGTGGGCGACGTCGTGCTGTTGCATGGGGCCCGTCCGCAGGTGGTGCAGGCTATCGACGATCTGGCCTGCCTGCCGCTGGAGGCCCGTGGGATCGCCCTGGAGCGTCGCCGCCCGCGTCTGACGCTGGGACTTTTCGGGCTGGGGCTGGCGGCCGCCGCCAGTGGCATGGTGCCGGCGGAAATTGCCTTTACCGGGGCGGTCCTGGCCATGGTGCTGGCGGGCGTTCTGCCGGTGCGGGACGTCTACCGCCGCGTGGACTGGTCGGTGATCGTGCTTTTGGCGGCTCTGGTGCCGTTGAGTGACGCGCTCTCCGACACCGGGGCCGCCCACTCGGTGGCCGACACCGTGCTGGGTCTCGCCCACGACGCGGGGCCGACGGTCCTGCTGGCGATGACCTTCATTTTCACGGCCCTGGTCACGCCGGTGCTGAACAATGTGGCCACGGTGCTGGTCCTGGCGCCGGTCGTGGTCAGCCTGTCGGCTCAGGCCGGATTGCCGGTCGATCCGTTCCTGATCGCGGTGGCCATCGGCGCCTCGGCCGACTTCCTCACCCCCTTCGGCCACCACAACAACACGATCATCATGGGGCCGGGCGGCTACCGGTTCGGCGACTACTGGCGGCCCGGCCTGCCGCTGCTGGTGCTGACGGGACTGGTCGCGGTGCCGCTGCTCGCGCGGATGCTGCCGCTGGGAGCCCCCTGAACAACCGGTGCGCCGGGTCTCTACTAAAGGCACCCGTGGTGCGCCACGATTCGGTACCGTCCGCCGATCATCAGGACCTCGCCTTCGCTGCGCAGCACCCGGTCGCGCAACAACCCGGGGAACAGCACGATCTTGGCGGTGGGCATGTCGGTTTCGAAAACCCAGTCTCCGAACGCCTCCGCCTGGGTTGGGGCACGGTTTTGTGAGACAGGGCGCTGCGCTACCTTAGGGTTCCCCAGGAGGTAGAGAGCATGACCGACAAGACCGATCTCGATCCCCGCGCGCCGGAGGCTTCGGCCCCGACGCGGGCCACCTTGAGGGTGCCGTCGCCGCCCGGCTGCCGGCGTTTCGAGTGTCGGCGCAGCGCCTGAACGACGCCCTCATGGCGCCGGTGCCGGCCGCTGAGAGACCCAACCCCTCCGCTGGCCTTGACCAAGGACGCAATTCGCGGCTACCGTTGTATAGGTAAACACCATAACGTCATGCGATGTCGTTTCCCAAGGGCCATCCGGATCGTTCCAGATTGGGAATCGCGACATTTCCGCGTGCGACGAGGCACGGCCATGAAGATCGCCTTTGCAACACAGAACCTGACGCACATCGACGCGCACTTCGGATGGGCGCAGCATTTCCTGATCTATGAGGTCTCGGCCGAGGGGCACACGTACCTACGGACGGTCCGGTTCAAAGGGCCCCTGCGCGCGGATGGCGATGACCGCAAGCTACCGCCCAAGTTCAAGGCTCTCCGGGGCTGCGCCCTGGTGTTCGCCAGCGACATCGGCGAATCCGCCCATGCGCGTCTCAGTCGGCAGGGCGTTCGCCCCATCGTGCGGTGCGCGGGGTGGAGCATTGCCAATGCGTTAGAGGATTTGATCCACAACCTCCGGGCACGGCCATCGCGCTGGCTGCGCCACGCGGAACAGCGCCATCGTCTGCTCCGGTCGGCCCGACGTGTGCGCCGCCTTGGATTCGACCACATTGAGCGGGCAGGCGAGATCCTGCATCGGCTCGCGGAGAGTTGGGGCGCGGGCAAGAAGGGCCGGACCCGGACTTCCCCGACCGGCCCGGTCGCCCGAGAAGCATAGCCCAGCAACACTGCGATTACACAGGAGACACCCATCCATGCCCCGTCCGCCCGCCATCATCCGGGTCCTCGCGGCCGTCGCGCCGCTGCTCCTGATCGCCGCCGTCCCGGCACACGCCGCCGAGATTCTCGTCTATGCCGGCGCCGGCCTGCGCCCGGCCATCGACACCCTCGCGGATCGCTTCGAGGCCGAGACCGGCACCACGGTGATCCGCGAATACGCCGGCTCCGGCCAGTTGGTCACGCGCTTCAGCGCCTCCCGCCGGGGCGACGTCCTGGTCCCCGGGTCCCTCGTGTTCTTCGATGCCCTCCTTGACGCCGGCGACGTGGATACGCCCCGGCCCATCGTCGCCCACACGCCGGTCGTCGGTGTGGCAAAGGCCAAGGCCGGGGAGGTCACCACCTTCGCCGACCTCGCCAAGCCGGGCCTCCGCGTCGGTTTGGGCGACCCGAAAGCCATGGCGCTCGGGCGCACCGCCGAGACCATCCTGGATGCCTCCGGCATGGGGGGCGCCATCCGCGCCAACACCGTGCTGCGGGCGGGCACGGTTAAGCAGCTTGCGCTCTACGTGATCCAGGGCGATGTGGACGCGGCCATCATCGGTCGCACCGACGCCGTGCTGAACCCGGACACCATCGTGATGCGCGCGATCCCGGCGGACTGGTACACGCCGGAGATCGTCGCCGCCGGGGTGCTGTCCACCAGCGAAGACCCCGAGTTGGCGGGCCAATTCGCGGATTTTCTGGCCTCTTCGGACGGAATTGCCGCCTTTGAAGCCTTGGGGTTCCTGCCGGTGCCCGATGCGGCGGACTAAGGCGTCCGTCAATCACACCCCGGCGCGGGGGGGTGCATGATCCCGCTGGCGGTGATCTGCGCCGTCCCCCTCGTGGTCATCGCCGTGACCGTTCTGGGCGCGGTGGTCGCGCTGGCGACCCATCTCGACGCCGCGGATCTGGCGGCGGTGATGGCGAACGAAGAGACTCTGTTCGCCATCGGTCTCAGCCTGCGCACATCCCTGGTGTCCTTGGCCTTGGCCTTGGTGTTGGGCATTCCGGCGGCGCATCTGTTGGCCCGCCACCGCTTCCCCGGCAAGGCCGTGCTGGAAACACTGTTGGACCTGCCGCTGGTGACGCCGCCGCTGGTGGCCGGGGTGGGGTTGCTGTTCCTGCTGGGGCGGCAGTCGCCGGTGGGCGGTGGGCTGGCGGCGCTGGGCATCGACCTGTTGTTCTCTCCGGCCGGGATCATCCTGGCCCAGACCTACGTGGCCGCCTCCATCGTTGTGCGCACGGCCCGCACCGCCTTCCAGGAGGTCGAGCCCGCCTATGCATACATGGCCTGGACCCTGGGCCTGTCACCCGGCTGGGCGTTCCTTCTGGTCGAGGTCCCGATGGCCGCGCGCGGGCTGGCCACGGCCGCCGTGCTGGGCTGGGCGCGGGCACTGGGCGAGTTCGGCGCCACCCTGATGCTGGCCGGCGCCACCCGCATGCGGACCGAGACCCTGCCGATGGCCGTGTACCTGAACATCGCCAGCGGCGAGACCGGACTGGCCGTGGCCTGCGCTCTGATCCTGCTGGCCATCGCGTTCGCGCTGCTGCTGGTCGTCCAGGCCCTGTCGGCGACCCGACCGGGACCCCGCGCGGCATGACGGCGGTTCTCCTCGAGAATGTGTCCTGTCGAGTGCTGGCCAGCCTGTCCCTGACCGTGGCCGACAGGGAGGCGGTCGCCATCCTCGGACCGTCGGGGGCCGGCAAGAGCACGCTCCTGAAGGTCGTGGCCGGCCTGTTACCCCACGCCGGCGAGGTCTTCCTTGACGGACAGCCCGCGCGCGCGCGCGCGCCACACGGGCGGCAGCTAGGCTACCTCAGCCAGGACCTGCACCTGTTCCCGCACCTGACCGTGGCCGGAAACGTGCGCCTCGCGCTGCTGTTTGGGTTCGACGGCCCCGAACGGCGCCGGGACCGCGTGGACGAAGCCCTCCACCTGGCCCGGGCGGACCACTTGGCGGCGCGCCGACCGGCCACCCTGTCCGGCGGGGAGCGCCAGCGGGCCGCGCTGGCGCGCTGTCTGGCCCGCCGACCGCGTCTGCTGCTCCTGGACGAACCCTTCTCCAGCCTGGACGCCGACACCAAACGACTCCTGTGGGCGGACGTGACCGAGGTGCGCCGGCGGGTCGGCATGACGGCTCTGATCGTCACTCACGATCCCGAGGAGGCCGCCGCCCTGGCCGACCGTGTGCTGGTCCTGCGCGACGGCCGCCTGACGTCGGATGGACCGTGGCAAGGAAACGGCGTGCCGCCTGACCTGCGACGGTCCGGTTCGATAGGACCAGAATGAGATCGCCCCGGACGAGTCATCCCTTGCCTGCGTCCAAGCACCGCCAACGGGCGGGTTACGCACGGTCACGATTTTCCAGATCGAATAATTACAAACGAAAACAACACAACGACCAGCCGTCTACTTCGTTCTCGGACTTCATTACATAGCGCCCGCTATAGAGTTAAAATATACAACGAAGATGGGTGTAATTTCATGTTGACGGACTGTTGAATGCGGCCTACTCAAAATTGTCGCCAGCTCTCACATGAGCTGGCCTGTCTTCGACGCATAAGGAGCCCTCTCATGAAGATCAGCGCCCGCAATGCCCTCAAGGGGACCGTGACCGACATCGCCAAGGGCCAGATCGTGGCCAAGGTGAAGGTGGACGTGGGCGGCCAGACCGTCTGCTCCATCGTCTCCGTGGAAGCGGTCGAGGATCTCGACCTCAAGGTCGGCGACGAGATCTCGGCCATCGTCAAGGCCACCGAGGTCATGCTCGCGAAATAAGGAGCTTCGGCCGGGCCCCTGCCCAAGCGACGGGGACCGGCTGCCCACGCAGGCACTGCCGCAAAAAGAGATCCCCGTGCCCTGATGACCGCTGATATCGGCACGGGGATCTCGATTGGCCCGGAGAGTATTCTGTCCCATCGTGGTGACTCCAAACGCTGGACCGTTGACCCTTCGGTCCGCAACGGTGCGGTTTGTCGCTCGTAGCCTCACGAAACATTGGGGACGCCGTGAGCGTAGAACCAGGGGCGAGACTTGGACGGAGCCGTGATTCCATCGTTGCTCAAGACGGCCCGCCACCCCCGTGAGCTGTCAACGCCCTGAGAATGATACCAACGGCATTTGACAATGACCGTTGAAGTCCGTGGCCGGCCCACTCCCCCACCCGGCCACCCCCGCCTCATTTTCTTTGGGCCAGTATCCTATGGGTGGCCGGGTGGGGGAGCGGGCCGGCGCCGCCCGGCAGATGAGTCAAACTCATCTGCCGCTGGTATGAGATCAATCCTGCACCCTTGGTTCGCAGATCAATAATCGTGATGGAGAGCGCCGAGCCCGGTCGGTCTCGCGGCTGTCGTTGGGAACGAAGCGAACCCGCGCGTCCAGGGTCAGGGTGCGTGTCGTGCCCGGCCCGTCCCGCGTCTTGCGCGGCTTTTTCTGACGCGGCGGGCGGTTGCGTTTCTGCCCGCGCGACGGCGGAACGCTGGAGTTGTCCGGGGTTTTCGGCGGCCCGCCGCCCAGACGCGCCTCCAACTCCTCAATGCGCTGGAGCAGCGCGAGGATCAGCGCGTCCTTCTCTTCCGAAGTCATTTGGGACAGATCGGGCCGAGTCATGGATATGTTGACTCATATCCCGGCCCCCGAATCAAGATATTGTTGGCCGATCGGGGGTACCCCCCACGGCAACGGGCTCAGGTTAACGGCCGAGGGCTGATTTCAGTGGCGAACGGGATTCGAGGGTGATTCAACAGGCGTCTGCCCCCCAGAACCGGAGCC
>NZ_FNAP01000030.1 GCF_900101965.1 Rhodospira trueperi
TCTTTGGTCCACATCGTGCGTCGCTCGGCTGTTCATACCAAGCACCTTGAATCACGCACCCAATCCGGGCGCAAGACCCTTTTGGGTCAGGCTCTCAGCAATTGGCGGAGCAGACATCCGCACTTAGTAGGCGCATAGTCGCTTTCGGCCCATACCTGACTTTTGTTGTCCTTGTCGCTGCTGAAGCGCAGCTTCACCGCCGAAGTCGTTCGGGACCCCGCGCATCAACCGTTTCACCCAACATAGACTACTCTGGCTTCGTCAAGGCCAGCGACGGGCATGGATACACCCCACGGATAGGCGATAGGCTTCCCGCGCTGATACTGATAAACTACGATTTCCGGCAGGTTCCTTTTATCGTAGCGCCTACCAAATGTGAAAACCACACTGTTTGGTGCGGCCAGCACCAGATGCAACCGCTTTACGCCTTTCCCGGCAAGGTTTTTCACGACCTCCAGAAATTCTTGCGCCAGGCGGTTCTGCTTCTGTTGCGACCAATGCCCGTCTGAAGACATACCATCGAGAGTCATTTTGACCCTCGGGAAATCAAATGTCGTCGCCAAGTCGTCATTTAAGATCGGGTAGGAGAATGCCGTTGCCAGCACCACCTCCGGCGCGTCTCCTATCGCTTCGATCCCGTCCACTTGGAAATGAGCGCCATCGTCAGGCCCCTCGACCTTGCGCCATGTTTCCTGAGTGCGGTCCCAGTCATAGGTGACTATGTTGCCTTCATCGTCGAGTAAGATGCCCGTTAGGAACGTGTAGGGGACCGATGTCAATCCGCCATAGACTGTCGTCAGATTGGCCCGGTCGCCATCCATCTTGTTCTGCAGAACAGACCGCTGCATGGAGGTAATGTCGTTTAGGGCTCTATCTGGCGCGATCACCTGACCGTCCAATCTGTTTCTCAAGTCCAGCAAGACGGGCACCACTGTGCCCTTCTGGTGTTTCGCCACAGTGTCGGCCAATGGGTTGCCGTCGTCGTCCCGCAAACCGCGCGCCTCGATAACGATGTTCCGCAATTTCGATTGCGCTCGTGCCTCTCTGATGAATCTTGCGATTGCGAATGCAATGCCGACGACGATGAGAAGCAGTGCGGCTCCGAAAATGAGAACATCGATGGTCTCAAGTTCTGCCTCGAAATGGAAGATTCTTTCGGGAACGGCTCCAAGTATAAATCGCAAAAGCTCAAGAATCAGGGGCATGCCGCCAAAAATCGCGATCAACAAAGTTACGCCCGTACCGATCAGATACCGTTCGACTGCTGTGATCCGGAACCACCAGTCGATGAGCTTTGTGAGAAAGTTGTCGAAGTGTCGTTTCAGCATTCTCGAGCGGGTCTTTCGTCTAGGTGGCGCGTTCCACACGTGTGACACTGACCAAGGAGGGAGGATGGCCGCGAACGAAGAGATAGGCGCTGCACTCGAAGCGCCAGTACCATCTTAGCCGACTGATGAAGAGTACGGCGAAATCCACCTCTCCAGAGCCGTCCACGAGGTCCTGCATGGCATGCACGTCTTGAAGACTTGGGTTCACGCTGAAGCTCGGGTGGCTGTGCCATTCGCCCAGATAGTTGAAGCGAGCGTAGTTGGCGCCCGTTCTTTCGAAGAAGGCCGAAAGGGCCTCATCGTGATGATCGGCGTCGCGCAAGAATTGCGCGCGCGTTCCGCCGGATGTGTCTACGCTGAAATCGACGATCCGAAATAGTTGGTCGGCGATCTCTTCTCCCATCAAGATGCCGCCGATCTCACGTGACCCTGACCTGAAAAGATGGCGTCGCATGCGTCGCAGAACATCAGTCGGCAGTTGCACTTGCATCCGCGTCCTCCTTTGGAGGCAAATGGGCCTTGATAATCTCGACCAAGGCATCCGCGTCAAGCGGTTCGATGGTTTCACCCCATTCCCCAACAGGGATCAAATCGATTGGCCGCGTGTCAAAGGGTTGGTCAAAGAGCCATTCCGATGAAAGGCCGATCACGTAGGCAGAGACAGGAAAGATGCTACCGTCCGGGCGGGCGAGTAGATCGATCACGAAGCGGCTGGCATGCGCGGCAATGACACCGACATCTGCATCGTCCGCAAGCATTGGTGTTCCATCAGCGCTCTGACCGGCATAGCGCTCTGGATCGTCCGGCTTGATCCATTCGACGCCTTGATCCTCACACCACCTGTCGATTTGCCCCCGCGCCATGAGCGGGATTGGATCGATATTGGGCCGCGCTCTGGCGACAAGACCACCAATTCCCCCGGCGAACACCTGAGCCCAGACCATTGGCTTGCTTTTGCGCGTGGCCATCGACGCAATCATGTTAAATGCGGTGGGCGACCCGGTGGCGTCTATGAGCACATCGCAGTCGCCAAGTGCCTCAAGCGCGCCAACCATCGACGCCGCACTTTCCTGGCCGCCAAGTGTCATGCGAAATAATCTGACACTGACCTCAGGCGCCAAGTTTTTAAGTCGATCGCATAGGCCATTCGCTTTGTGCGCGCCCGTGAAACTCAGGTCCAACTCGTTGCGCACCGCATTCCCAGGGAAGAAGATGTCTTCATCAATCAGGAGGAACTTGCCGACGCCAGTTCTGCAAAGACTGGCCGCAATCTTCGACCCAACGGAGCCACATCCAACAATTCCAACAGTTTTGTCGGCGAGCACTCTGAACTCGTCTGGCAAGCGTTGTTGCGCGGCCGGGACCATCACAGTCTTACAAGGGATGATCTTACGGTCGTCTGCTTTGCCGAATATCAAGAACAGTTCCCACTTATCTTCGTCACCCAAGAGAAAATGGGTGAACGCATCAGTGTCGATCACTCGACCGCGCAGTTCACCAAGACCTTCACCGTCAAGAAAAGCACCAAGCGCTTCGACGGTAACAGCGCCAAAGTTTCCTGCTCCCGGCACGCGCACGACCGTTCCCGTTTCTTTCGCATATCCATCGGGCAAAACCAGATCGCTAACCCAGGTCGGATCATCCTTTGGTCCGATGCGTGTCAGTGATGCAAGATAGCTGGTTGCTGCCTTCCGCTCCGACAGCGTGAACTCGCTTTCCTCAAGGTCCGGCAGCCCGTTGACTGCTTTCAGATCATTCTCGCTCATCAAGAAACGACAAGACTGAGAGCGAAGGTCACGTCCGAGAGATGCAGTGTGTGCGGATCGCGCATGCACGATCTCGCCACTCTCGGGCTGCTCTTCGACAATCAGACGCTGGCAGCTCGCCACCATATCCGCGCCCGTGATCGAAGGTTGCCAATTATCCGGCCGGTGTTCGAGGCAAAGCTCACCGTCAGCCCCGTACTGATGGTTTGAAATCTGCGATGCGTCGTCCGTAAAAATCATTGGCGGGGCATCGGGAAACATGCTCGGATACCGCATCCGAAAACCAAAGCGTTTGTCGCCATGCCTGATGGTAAAAGCGACGCACATTTCAAGATCACTGTTGGCCTGCCAGTTCTCGACAGTCAGCCAATCCGCGCCGCTTTCGAGTTCAGCGAGGGCGGCCTTTTCGCTCCCCAGTCTTGAATGCTGTAGCAGCCACCAAGTCATGCAAAACCATCAGGCTTTTTGGGCGTACGACGTGCATCTGCAAAGGAAACACTAGGGGCAGAGGCCGCAGAGGGTACCCCTGCCACTTTCACAAGACCGGGCGAGCCTGACCGCGTCGGCTGCAACGCAGCATCACTGGCCTGATCGGTGAGGTCCTGCCCCATACGGTCGGCCAGAACCGTCGACATTCGCCTGTGTTCGACTAGGCGGCTTGCGGCGGAGAAATCATCTCGCGCTTGGTTCAGCCACTCGAAAAACGCTTTAGCACGCTTCGGATGCTCCTCCCACTTGTCCGCGAAATTCTCGAGCGCGTCCGTCGGGTTTTTGATGACGTATTTCGTCCCGTCGTGCTCGATGGCCTCTTCCATCCGGCTCAGGATCGATAGCAGAGCATAACCAATAGTTTCTTCGCCCTGGTAGGCGTGCGCGGCGAGCGAGGAGATGATGATCGAAATTGGTTTGTCGGTGGGATCGTCCGCGAACATGGTGTCACGGTGCCGCTTCAAAATCATGATGGCGGACTGCAGCGGCGTGCGAACGCGGTATGTCGGGACGTCTTCGACACTGGCGGTCACACCCTCAGCACGCATCTCTTGCAGGATTTGCTTTCGCCTGCGAAGGAATACATCGCCCATGCGCGATTTGAACCACTCTGCGTAGCCACGCGGATTGGAGCGCGGCCAATCTTCCGTGATGAAGTCGTACGCCGCTTCCTCATTGTCCGTGATGGCGATAGCCGTTTCGGCGTAGGTTGCATCGAGACTGCGGGCCTCGAGCAGCAGGCGCTGGTCCTCAGCGTTCGGAATGCAAGGCACAATGTCCATATGAAACTGCGCGCCATCGGCGTATTCGAGGCGCCAGCACCGTCGGCCTTCATGCACCGGTTTCTTGATGCCCTTGCTGTGTCGGTAGAGCTTTATTTCCTTACCAAGCAGGTCCTTCAGATCGTGCTGCGAAAGGTCCGACTTGCTCAGACTTGTGAGCGAGCAGACACAGTCTACGTCATACTCTTCATCGTTAGACATTGGCCTGATGACCGTGCCGAGGCGAAAGGAACCCTGTACAAAGATGTCGGGATTATGATCCCGGACACTGGACGAGTCCCGATGCAGCCAGTCGCCAAGTGCTTTATAGCTCTTTTCAGCCTGTTCGTAGCGTGCCGCCGGGATCTCGAGCGCCTTTGCCAAAGCCTCAAGATATGCTTCAGCCTGCTTTGTGATCGTGACAGCCATGCTCAACATTCCCTCTTCGTTATCCTGCAATATGAGCTGCTGAAAGGCGGACTACAACTCTCTGAAAGTCCGTTGCTTCTAATCTGACGATGTTCCACCGTGCCCGCAGAGAACGACCGCTTGCCGGGCAGGAAGCCAGTTTTCTAGCGCCCGCAGCGAAGGTCCGGAATCCGCCCTCTACGTGCATTCGCCCGACCCGCAACGAACGGCAGCTTTCGGGAACCGCACTCCGGCCATTAAACGACCACCATGGGCGCAAAGCTGTCGCTGATTCCCCGTACCCGTTTTAGCTCATCGATACGTCACTTTATACGTCAGGATGGTGGCGCCCGCGCGGCTTGGCCGCCGCGCGCCGGGCTCTCGTGAACCGAGCCGCCATGCGGCGTCTCGGCCTTCGGCTTCGATCCCCTGGCGCAAGGAAGACAAAGGAAACTTGGGCGCTGTGCGGGCGGCGAGGATCGTTCGCGTCCCCCTTTACCGGCGCACGGCAGGGCATCGAAAACGCCGGAAGCGGCAACCGCCGGCTCCCGCGTCGGCCGTTGATCGCCCTGTCTTTGGGGCCAGCTTGACCCGCGACGGACAGCGCTGGTGGGCCGGTCAGGGCGCGCGGATCGGTCCCAAGGCGGCGCACTGGACAGCGAACCCGGCGTCTCCCGTCATCCTCGACTGCGCGTACGTCCGCCGATGCGGAAACGCGTATGGACCCGATGCCGTCGCCAGGAACCGGCCCCGAATGCCGAGGATGGCGACGGTGCAGACGGTCTGCGGCCGCCCGATGAAGCCAGTCTTCTGTCCGCTGAAAGCATGCCCAAGGATGGCCTTTTTCGGTCTCCCATGGCGTCCATGTCCTGCGCGCGGAACCATCCCTGCGTGTCTCCTGAATGCCGTGAACCCGCGCCGCGCCGGTCCAACCCCGCGCCCCGACAAATTTCCCCTGGCCGGGTCTTATGAAAAGCCCATCGTCGCGTCCCGCGCCGATGGGTGGGGGCCATTCCTCGCGGAACAAATTTGCCGGGCCTTGGGGTCCTCCCCTGCGGTCCGGCCCTTCGCTGCGCTGCGGGTGGGCCGGCGCGTCTCGCGGGCTCCCTGGCCGAGACATCGCAGGGATGGTCCCGGCGAGACACGGCTAAGGAGACCGATCATGGCCATCACTCTCGGCACGTTCACCAAGCAGGACGACAACAGCTTCACCGGCACCCTGAAGACCCTGAACGTCACCGCCAACCTGAGCATCGTCCCGGTCGCCAAGGCGTCCGACAACGCCCCCGACCATCGCGTTTACGCGGGCGCCGGACAGCGCTACGAGGTGGGCGCGGGCTGGAGCCAGGTCGCCAAGTCCAGCGGCGAAACCTACCTCAACCTCAAGATCGGCGCGCCCGAATTCGGACCCCACTGGGTCCGCGCGCGGCTGGTCAAGCTGGAGCGCCCCGGCGACGACGGCACCACCCACATCGCCCTGTGGGAGCCGCGCGACCGCTGATCCCGGCCTTCCTCACGAGCCCCGCCCCGGCGCGCCGGTGGCGGGGTTTCGTGTGGTTGGGCCGTGTCTGGCCGCCCATGCCGTTCCTACGCCCAAGGGGGGCTCGAAAACGCCCGCGCCCGTTTTCGAGCGTCCCGCGCCGCCCTCATGCCCGTCACCCTGGCCCCGTTGCATCCCCCTACGAGGAGGACCCGGCCATGGACGATAAAAATGACTCTGGGGCCACCCGGGCGGCCCAGGCCAAGAAGGGCAGCCCGTTCCTGAACACCGCGCAGGCCGCGTTTTATGTCGGCCTGTCGCAGCGCACGTTGGAGAAAATGCGCCTGACCGGGGGCGGCCCGCGCTTCCGCAAGCACGGCCGATACGTGCGCTATCACATCGATGACCTGGACGCTTGGTCGCTGGGCGAACAGCGCGCCTCGACCTCCGATGCGGGAGAGACGCCATGACCGCCCGCGCCATTCTGCGCCGCCGCCGTCGGCGCTAGCGGCCCGCCGTGCTGGCGTTGGCTGGCCTGGGCGTTGCCATTCTGTCGCTCACGCCCACAGAGCGGGCCATGCCATGGTTGGTGTGGAACGCGTCCGCCAGCGCGCCCGTCGGGCTCTACCGGGTAGTCGCCAGACCCGTCGAACGCAGTGCCCCGGTGCTGGTTCGGCCGTCCGCCGATATGGCCGCGCTGGCCGCCGAACGCGGCTATCTGCCGGCCGGCGTGCCGCTGATCAAGCGCGTCGCCGCCGTCGCCGGCGATCACGTCTGCGCCATCGGATCGGCGGTCGTCCTGCACACCTTAACCGTCGTTCGTCGCCTTGACGCGGACGCCGCCGGACGACCCTTGCCGCGCTGGTCCGGGTGCCGCCGTCTCGCCGACGGCGAGGTCTTCCTGCTCATGGCGGACGCGCCGGACTCCTTCGACAGCCGGTATTTCGGGTCGGTGCCGTCGGCCTCGGTGATGGGGAGGCTCGTGCCGCTATGGACCGACTGACGCTCGCCCTGCTGGGTCCGGTCGCGGTTATCGCCGCGCCCGTCCAGGCCGCCGACCTCGCCGAATGGCGGCCCCATATCGTCGAGGCCGAACGCCGGTTCGACGTGCCGGCGGCCTGGATCGAAGCCGTTCTGCGCGCGGAAAGCGCAGGGGACCCGGTTGCGGTTTCGCCGAAAGGCGCCACGGGCCTGATGCAGATCATGCCGGCGACCTGGGCCGAGTTGCGTGCCGAGCACGGCCTTGGGGCCGACCCCTTTGCGCCGCGCGACAACATCCTGGCCGGTGCGGCGTACCTGCGCGCCATGCACGACCTGTTCGGCTTTCCGGGGCTGTTCGCGGCCTACAATGCCGGCCCTGCGCGGTATCAATCGCACCTGACGATAGGCGATCCATTGCCCGCCGAAACGGTCGCCTACGTGGCGCGCGTGACGGAACTGATCGGCCAAAATTCGGCGCCCGACGCATCGAAAAACACGCCGCCGGACGGCTCAATTGGCGCGCCAAATGCGCCCGCCAGCGTCACACAAACCACGCCGATTCCGTCCGGACGGGGCCTGTTTTTCACGCTGGGAACGACGTCAGGCGCGTCGTTTTCGGCGTCAAAAAGCGGCCTGTTCGTGCCGCTGAATCCCGTCGCCGACGACACCGATTGACGCGGTTCCGAGGGCCATCGGCTCCGGTTTGGCACTTTCGGGCGCGGTTTCCCCTCCCTCATGAGATCGGATGAGAGCGTAGGAGGGCGCAGACGGCAGGAAGGGGCACTGGAAGGCAAGATAAAAGAGGGCCTCCCCATGTCGGCTATCCCCTTGTCTGCACATCGTTTTTTCGGGAGGGCGGCCGAGGGCGCGGAGGAGTTCGAATGTAGCCCATTGATGTATCGCGATTTTTCAGGAGGCCGCCATGGCCGAGGACGAGTTCACACCGAAGCTGGGCAAACCGCGTGCGCGCGGCTCAAAAAACGGCAAGCGCTATGCCCATCAGGTGCTCGCCGCCGTCAACCGGGCCGGCGGTCGCGCCGCGCGCAAGTCCGGCTCCGGGCTCGGCCGCATCGGGCGGGGCGGTGCCCCGGCCGCCGCGCTGGCGGGACGGGGGCGGTCGGCGTCGCGGTCGCGCCGCCGAGTCATCGTCAAGGCACGCATCGTCCGCCTGGCCGGGAAGGGGATGGACACGGCCCGCGCACACCTGCGCTACATCCAGCGCGACGGCGTGACCCGCGACGGCGAGCGCGGCGCGCTCTATGGCACCGACCGCGACCGCGAAGACGGCCGCGCCTTCCTGGACCGGGCCGACGGCGACCGTCACCAGTTTCGCTTCATCGTCGCGCCAGAGGACGGCGCCGAATACGACGACCTGCGGCCGCTCACCCGCCGCCTGATGGCGCAGATGGAAACCGACCTCGGCACCCGTCTGGACTGGGTGGCCGTCGACCACTTCAACACCGGCCATCCGCACACCCACATCCTGCTGCGCGGCAAGGATGAGCGCGGCCACGATCTGGTCATAGCCCGCGACTATATGTCCCATGGCCTGCGCGAGCGCGCCGCCGATCTGGTCAGCCTGGACCTCGGTCCCCGCACCGAGCATGAGATCGCCCTGCGCGAGCGCGCCGATATCGAAGCCGAGCGGCTGGTGCCGCTGGACCGCCAGTTGCGGTCGATGGCCGACGACGACGGCGTTATGTCGCCGACCGTCCGCGATGCGACCCGCCAGACGTTGCTGGCCGGACGCCTGCGCAAGCTCCAGCGGCTGGGGCTGGCCGAAGAGATGCGCGCCGGCCGCTGGCGTCTGGACCCCGACCTGGAGGAGACGCTGCGCCGCATGGGTGAGCGTGGCGACATCATCAAGACCCTGAACCGTGCCCTTGCCGATCGTGCGCGAGCGCCGGATCCGGGTGAGACCGTGGTCCACGATCCGGGCACCGCCGCGACCCGTGTTGTCGGGCGGGTGGTGGCGCGCGGTCTGTCCGACGAGATCCGCGACCGCCAATACCTGATCGTCGACGGGCTGGACGGGCGAACGCACTACCTCGACATCGGTCCAGGCGACGGCGGCGAACCCACACCGGAAGGCGCCATTGTCGCCGTCTCCCCGCGCTCCGTTCAGCCGCGCGACGTCGACCGCACCGTGGTCGCCGTCGCTGTGGCCCATGGCGGGCGCTACAGCGTCGACCACCATCTGGCCCATGACCCGTCGGCGACCGAGGCCTTCGCCGAGACCCATGTCCGCCGGCTGGAAGCCATCCGCCGCGCCACCGGTGCGGTCGAACGCCAGCCGGACGGCACCTGGGTCATCGGCCCCGATCACCTGGACCGCGTGTCGGACTATGAACAGACCCGGGCGCGCGCAGTGCCGATGGTCGTGCGCGTGCTGTCGCCGTTACCGCTCGAGCAACAGGTCGAGACCGATGGGGCGACGTGGCTCGACCGCGACCTGACCAGCGAAATCCCGGAGGCAACCCGCGAGGCCGGCTTCGGCCGCGAGGTGCAAGCCGCGCGAATGCGTCGCACCCGCTGGCTCATCGAGCAGGGCCTGGCCTGGGACGAGGTGGGAGGGGTCCGGTTCCAGCAGACCCTGTTGGCCACCCTGCGCCGGCGCGAGATGACGCGCGCGGCGGGCGCGCTGTCGGAGGAGTTGGGCCTGCCCTATGCCGAGGCGCGGCCCGGCGAGCGGGTCGAGGGCACCTACCGCCGCGCGGTCGACCTTGCCAGCGGCAGGATGGCCGTGATCGAGAAGGCCCGCGAGTTCACGTTGGTTCCCTGGCGCCCGGTGCTCGGCCGCCATGTCGGCCGGTCGGTCTCCGGCGTGATGCGCGGCGAGGCCGTCTCATGGACCATCGGCCGGCAGCGTGGGGGGCCGTCGATCTCGTAAGCGGGGTGGACAGGCCTTGCAGGCGGTCCATCATGGCTTCACCCTCAGGATCTCGAGCGGAGAGGAGTGTTCGATGCCTTTCGTGTCCTTGGACCAAACACGCCCGACCGGCCGGACTCGTGGCGTCGACGATGCCAACGCCAGGGGCGCTGACGCGCGCCGCCATGCCGACTGGCTCGCCGGCGAGATCGCCGCGTCCATCGACGATCCCCGGCCGAGCATCCCGCATGACGTGGTCATGGCGGACCTGGAAGCGGACCTTGCCGCCTTGCCCGAATAATCGCTACCGCAGCGGGGGGGCATCAATCTCATGATGCCGGCGGCAGGTCGTATCGCCGCACCCGGATCTCGGCGTCGTCCACGTCCTCGAGGACAACCTCCAGCAGCTGGTTGACCAGACCGGGATGGGCGTCGAGGTCATCCAGAACCAGTTCGACCAGTTTGAGGCAATGAGCATCTTCATTTTTTTGAAAAAATCTGGTATCGACAAGTTCTGCTCCTAAGTTAGACGATTGCGGTGCTCGGCTGGGAGTCAATAATATTTTAACGGCAAGATACGATATCAATTGAGAAAGTATTCTCAAGGCGCTTCGCCTTTTTATGAATGATCTCCAATATGAATGCGGTGAAACATGCATCTAAACAGAGAAGGTAAAAATGAAACAGAAATGCCTATTTTTAGAGAGGTAGCTTTGATTATGTTTTCGGCTCCTGCCGGTCTTAGTATACTTGCAAAATTGGACGAGAGACTTGATTTTTTGCCATTGGTTGAAAGAATAATATTGAAATTTAAGACTTTTTCGATGGCTTTTTGGAGTTTTATCTCCTCTATAATTAACGTAGACCTGACATTTGTTAACGTTTATTTGTCTTTTTTGGCATTGTCTTTTATTCCCGTGATACTAAGCGTGCGAATGATTGGGACGGTCAACGCATTTCCGTACATGACTGAACTAGCTCGGCGGAAGAAGGAAATTGAAGCAAGGCACCGAACGGAAATCAAGGAAATTGAAGAATATTTAGACAAGAAATTCCATGATTCCACAGGCGAAAATCGCCAAAAGTGGAATGAGAAAATTAAAAGAGAATCTATTGAGGCCATAGAAGAAATAGAATTAATAAAGAGCCTAGAAGAAATAAAGTCAACAGAAATCGTTGGGGAAAGTAAGGAATTTGACCCAGAGATGGCGAGCAAAAAGTATGAAGAAAACAAAAAAATTGCAGAAAGAAGAAGAAAATCTGCAGAAAAAAGAAGGGAAGAAAGAAGGAGAGAGCAAGAAAATAGGAGCCATTTTGAAACGCAATTGAGGCGTAAATTGGACGATCTTTCAAAAGAAGCTGAGGTGCATGTAAAGAATTCAAAAATTAATTGCGATATGGCTAAAAAAAATCTTAAGGTACGCCTGATAGTTAAGTTTTTGCTTTCTTTGTTTTCTTGTATTGCTATATTTATTGTATTCGAGATCGTCTACTCTGTATTCATAGCTATAGCTAGCATAGTGTTCATTTGGTCTTTGTGGAATATATCTAGTTTTGTGTTTCGGTTATTTGAAAAAAAAGGAAACACGTTCTTTGATTACTTAGCGGTTCCAATGTTGCTCGCGGCGACTTTCGGAGGATACGGTTTTATGACGCAGTTAATTGCAGGATTTTTTGATATTGATTTGAGTGTTCAAAATTTAATCATTGTTTCTACTGCGGGTTCCCTTTCGTTGATCTCGTTTTTTGTTGTCATTTCATTTAGAATATTTGCGTATCTTTACTACTCTCTTTGGGCGCTCGGTATGTTTATTGTTAATGAAACCGCAGAAAGGATAAGTCCGGCGATTTCAAGCTGGCTTGACGTACATGGCATTTGACTACTTTTTATATAAAACTCAAGAACCTCAATATGATATGATGAATATGCATATATTGAGTTGTGACAATAGTCGCTTTCTCAAAGTGCGATCTTATGTCGACAATGATGTGTCCTATATCTCGGTCCCTAAGACACTATGCGTGCAATTGGATTGTCACATCTTTTTATTTACACAATAATATATAGAAATGCAACTCAGAAAAGTCATGAATATATTTGCATTAAAATAGTCCTTAATTACTGTGAGAAGAGTTCTGAAAGATTAATCTCACTGGAAGTGACCTTGTTGGTTTTTAGCGCTTGAAGTGCTGCAAAGTGGGCCACCTTGAGAGTTTTCCGAGGCGCCTAAGAGCCTGACTCAAAAGCCTACTGGCGGGCGAGGCGTCGCAGCGCGAGTTGGATGGAAGCGATGCTGACGAAAGCGGCAAGGGTGTCGGCGAGGT
>NZ_FNAP01000031.1 GCF_900101965.1 Rhodospira trueperi
CCGTGAAGGATCGTCGCGTTTCAGTCGTCATCGTTTCACCTCTCCGCTCCCAGGGGAGCTTAACGGAGGTGTCCACCGTTTTGGAGCAGGATCACCTTGCGGACAGTCTCAGATGAACAGGTTCCCGCCGTGTCCGCACTGACACAGATTAGCCTGTGGTAGAAAGCCGCCACGGCCCTCTTTGGACGCCGCGCGGAGGGAAGGCGGGCCGCCGGACCGGATTGACAATGTCCACGCAAGGCCTGTCGGGTCCTTGACCCCACCAGCCGGCTTACAGACGACGGCTTCATCGGGCGGCCGCAGATCGCCAGCACCGTCGCCATCCGCGGCATTCGGGGCCGGTTCCTGGCGACGGCATCGGGTCCACAATCCGCTTGCCCTTGGCGCTGGCGCCGATGGGTGTGGTCAGGCCCTTGAGTCCAAACGAAATGGGTGAGCCGCCTCGGGTGCCGATCAACACCGTTGAAATTACTGCGCGACTCCCGCAGAGCTGGTCGCGCCACAGACGTCAGCGCCCCCATTCAGGGCTTCGCGCAGACTATCACCGATCCGCCCGACCAAGCGTTGGCTTGCTGCGGCCAGGGCAGCCACGGCGGCGCCCGGGTCCGGCCCGGCAAGCGGTTGTGTGCCGGCCCAACGGCAGATGTGAACCGCGCCATCGGTCAGGGAACGAAGCGTCCACGACCCCGCCACCACGGCGGACTGGCCGGGGATGGCGTCGAACCGCTCGACGCGCAGGGCCAGCCGGTAGCGGGGCAGCGCCGTGGCGTCCTCCGGCACCGGCGCGTCATAGGTATCCGCCGCCCGCACCGACCGCCACAGCGCGTCTGCCACCAACTGCTTCAGGTCGTCGGCAACGGGCGCCAGCCAGCGGTCCGTTTGTAGAACGGTAATCCGGCCGCCCGGGTCCTTCAGCACGATGTTTTCGCGGGTCACGCCCTCGGGTACGCCGACGGGCAGGATCTGCACCAGCACCCGGGCCGCGTCCGACCCAGTCGTGGCGGCGTCGCCGCCAGGATGCGCCAGGGTATGATAGCGCACCGGCGGCGAGGTCGCGCAGCCGGCCAGCAAGAGCAGGCAAAAGACGGATCGGACCATGTGCGAACGAGCGGACGAGGTCATGGCGTGAAGCCTTCTCGATGTCGCGGGTTCTTCATCCTACCTGTCGTCGGGCCGCCCCGTCAGCAACGCTTCGGGATTCCGTTCCAGGGCATCGGTCAGGGTCCTGATCGAGCGGGCGGCCTCCGCCACGGCACGCAGGGCCTGACGGGCGTCCTGCTGCAAGGGCGCATCACCGGCCATGCTGTCGTCGACGACCCGCAGGGTTCGGCTCAGATTGCGGCTCGCCCGGGCCAGTTCGGGCAGGGTCGCCGTGTCCAGCGTTTCCGCCAGGGTCTCCAGCCGCTTGAGGGCGGACGTCAGCCCCGTCATGACGAGACGGACATCCGGCATGGTCTCGCTGTCCACCCGCTCAAACACCGTATCCAGCCGCCCAATGGCGGACTCAAGCGCCGCCATCACGTCGCCAACGTCCTCCGCCAGGGTATCGAACGGAATCCGGGACAGTTTGCGAACGATGGTCTGCACCTGCTGTTGCAGTTCCTGCAGGTCGCTGGGAACGGTCGGAAGCTCTGGTGGTGCGCTGTCCGGGTCGAAGCGGGCGGGCTCTGCGTCGGGAAAGAAGTCCAGCGCCACATAAAGCCGGCCCGTCAGCAGATTGCCCGATCGAAGCTGCGCGCGCAGGCCTCGTTTGATCAGGTCGGCCAGAACGGCCAGGCGCTGCTGGGGGGTCGCATCCTTCGATAAGGACTCGATGGCGCCGCCCAGGCGCCCGGGGAAGGTGTCCGCCACGACCCGCGAGGTGAACTCGCCGCTGTCCGCGTCATAAGCGGCGTTCATCGACCGGACCCGCCCGACCTCCACGCCACGGAAATCAACCGCCGCGCCGACCGACAAACCCCGGATGCTCTGGCGGAAGTTCAGGACCAATGTCTGCGCATCGCGCTCCGGGACCTGCATGGCCTCGGCGCGATCCGATGCCAGCACGAACCAATGTCCGTCCTCGGCAGGGTCCGACAGGCTGTCGCCGGGCGGCGCCTCGAACGCCACCCCACCCAGGAGAATGCTGGCAATGGACTGGGTCCGCAGCGTCACGCCCGACGCATCCACCCGCAGGTCAAGGCCGCTGGCATGCCAGAACCGGGTCTCTGTCGTGACGAAGCGGTCGTAAGGCGCTTTCACGAAGACTCCGAGCGAAAGGCGCCGCCGGTCCGGAAGCAGGGTGAACCGCTCCACCTGCCCGACCTGGATGCCGCGAAAGTACACCGGCGAGCCGATGTCCAGCGACCCGAGGTCGTCCGCCAACAGGGCGAAGCGCTGGCCCGGGGCGTCCGAGGCCACGACGGGCGGTTCCTCCTCGCCGACGAAGTCGGTGACGCGCATCTCTCCGCCCCCCGGGTCGACGGCGATATAGGGCCCGGACAGCAGGGTTCCGACGCCGGAGACGCCCGACCCAGCGAAGCGGGGCCGCACCACCCAGAATCGGCTCCCCTCGACCGCGAAGGACTCGGCCATCTTGAGCAGGTCAATGGTGGAAACCACCCGCGTTCGGTCCCGGGTCAACGCGACGTCGGTCACGCTGCCGATGTCCACGTCCCTGAACTTGACCTTGGTCTTGCCGGCCTCGATCCCCTCGGCCGAGGCAAAGGACACCGTGACGGTCGGGCCACGCCGAGACAGTTGGTTCGCCACCAGCGCCAGACCGATCAGGGCCGCGATCAGGGGGATTCCCCACACCAACGACGGCCGCCAGCGCCGGGGCTGAACGATGTCCGGTTCGGACGGGCTGGCCGAGGGCGACAGGTCGTCAGGCATGATCTGGTCGTCCGTGCTTGTCCCACAACAGGCGGGGGTCGAAACTGCTTGTGGCCAGCATGCTGAGCACGACCACGGCGCCAAAGGCGGCTGCGCCCGGCCCGGCCTCGACCATGGCCAGGGACTGGAACTGGACCATGCCGGCCATCAGCGCGATGACGAACACATCAAGCATGGACCAGCGGCCGACCCGCTCGATCACCTTGTACAGACGGCCCAGACGATGCGCGTCGGCCCCGGTGGACCGGCGCGCCCCATAGGCCAGATAGGCCAGCGCGCTCATCTTGGTGGTGGGAATGATCACGCTGACGGTGAAGATGAGAACCGCCAGTTCAGGCGAGCCCGAGGTCCAGAAATAGGCCACGCCGCCGATGATGGTGTTCCGGGTGGTGCCGAACAGAGTCGTCGTGTGCATGGCCGGCAACAGGTTGGCCGGAATGTACAGAATGGCCGCCGCCACCAGGAAAGCCCAGGTGCGCGTCAGGCTGTCGGCCTTGCGGGAATGGACGGCGGCGCCGCAGCAGGGGCACCACACGGGGGCGGTGCCGGCCCCGGTGGCATCACACACCGCGCGGCAGACCAGGCACCCGCGCAGGCCCGCGTCCCGGGCATTCATGGGGCCACCGCCCGGCGGCAGCCCGGCCGCCACAGGGCGCGAAGATCATAGGACAGGATGACCGCCAGCAGAACGGTCAGGGCCATGAAAGCCCACAGCGCCACCCCCGGCACCACGTCCGCCATATTGGACAGCTTGATGAGGGAAACCACCACGCCCAGCATCAATACCTCGATCATTCCCCAAGGCCGCATGGTCTGAAGCGCGCGCAGCAGCGGCGCGAAAAAGGCGGGACGCCATCCCGTCTCGACCGCCAACAGAAGCAAAAACATGGACAGCAGGTCGAACAGCGGAAACAGCCAGGCGGTGAAGAATACCATGACGGCGGCCACTTGCTGGCCCTCCGCCCACAGGGTGGCCACGCTGCCGAGAAGGGTCGCCTCGTTGATCATGCCTTGCGACCGCAGCACCAGGATTGGAAAGGTGTTGGCCAGGACAAAGGCAATCAGCGCCGCCGTTACGATGGCCAGCATCTGTTCCGGCCGGCGCCGCTGCATGCGGTACAGGGTCGTACCACAGCGGGCACAGCGGGCCCGTTCCCCCCGCCGCAAGGGACGGCGGACGTGCAGTTCGTCGCACTCGGGACACGCGGCGAGCCCGGCCTGGTCCACACTGCTCATCCTCAACCTCTTGCCAGGCCCTACCCCATCAATACAAATGATGACGATATGCCCGCCTGCCAAGCCGCGCTGATCCCGAAGCCCGGTTCGCGGCGTTGGGCGCTGCCATTCGTGGGTTGGGGCACGGTGTCCACTTTTTCGGGGCAAGGTCATCGCGGACGTCCTCCAGTCCGACCGAGATCCGCACCAGACCGGGCGTAATACCCTGGGCGGCGCCGGCCAGCCGACAAAAAAGTTCGTTCTTTTGTCGGCTGGCATCAGGCCTTATCGGTGCCCAGGGCCTCGAACCCCGCCGTCACGTCGAACAGTTCTTCGTCAATGCTGGACTTGCGTAGCCGATGGAAGTTGCCACTCAGCGTTTCCAGTAGATCGTCGATGCTTCTGTCGGCCCTTTGCATGGCGGCCAGGCGGCTTGCGTTCTCGCTGGCCAGCGATTCCGCGCAGGCGCGAAACAGCGAGACAAAAAGGTATTCGCGGATCAGCGCCTTTAGCGTTGGCATCGTTTCGCCCAAAACTTCGGGCAAGGCGGCTGTGGGCCAGGTCAGCGCCAGAACCTCTTGTTGCCAGCGCGCATCCAGCGGCAGCAGGCGTTGGGTGACAGGCGCATGGCGGCCTCCCGGGGCGGGGCGGTTGTAGTAAAGGTGAAGCTCGGTGATCGCGCCGCCCGCCCGACCGCCTTCGGCTTCGACTTCGACGAGGACCCGCCCGCCTAGCGGGGCAACAGCGCTGACCGAGTTCGGCACGGCAAACCGGCCTGCGGGCGGGAACCCGGCATCGCCGAGACGGTCATGCACACGCTCGCCCACAGCCCAGATGCGCGGGTTTGGGCCCATCCCGCGCAGTGCCGCGACGGCGAAATCGGCCACATCGTCGTTGAACCGCCCCACGAGCCCCTGATCCGAGCCGAAAACCACCACTCCGACAGGCGCCCGTCCTGTCGGGGTCGGGCCGGCGGCCATGGCCATGCCCGGGCCGAGATCGCGGAGGCATTTGCCAAGGCCAAGCCGGACGTTGTGATCGTAGTCACCGAGCACCCGTTCGGCCCGTTCATATTGGCCGATATTCGCGGCTGCCATCGCCTTCATTGTGCGGACAACGGCTTGCAGGTCTCCGGCACTGGAGATCTTGCGCCGCATGCTCTCGATCATGTTGCTCATTGAGCGTTCGCGGTCTTTGAAGGCGGTGTTGACGGGAGCTCGGCTTCGGTGGGTTGAAGGGCCGCGAGTGCCGCCCGACAGAGTTCGGTCATCACCGCGCGGTCTTCGTCGCTGAGGTCGTCGGTATCGAAGCGCCGGCAAACCGCATCGGGGATGGTTTGGGCGGCCCGCAGAACCGCCTTTTCGGCCTCGTCCATGGCGTCGAGAGGCACAGGGTCGAACAGCCCGGCCGTCAGCGACGTCAGGATCGCGATCTGCCCCGCAACCGGAACCGGAGCGAATTCCGGCTGCTTCAGGCAGGCCCGAATGCGGTCACCGTGGGCGATGGTCGCGCGGGTGTCGTCGTCCAGCCGGGCGCCAAAGCGCGAAAAGCTCTCCAATTCCTCAAACTGGGCATAGGCCAGTTTCAAATCGCCCGCCACCGCCCGATAGGCGGCGCGCTGCGCCTTGCCGCCCACCCGCGAGACCGATTTGCCGACATCCACCGCCGGCAGGACGCCCAGTTCGAACAACGTCGGCGAGAGGTAGATCTGTCCGTCGGTAATCGAAATCAGGTTGGTCGGGATATAGGCCGAAATGTCCTGCGCCTCGGTCTCGATGATCGGCAGGGCGCTCAGCGAGCCACCGCCGAGATCCTTGCCCAGGTGGGTCGAGCGTTCCAGCAGACGGGAATGAATGTAGAAGATATCACCCGGAAAGGCTTCGCGACCCGGGGGACGACGCAGCAGCAAGGACAATTCGCGGTAAGACCGGGCATGCTGGGTCAGGTCGTCATAGACAATCAGCACATCGCGGCCCGCCTCCATGAAATACTCGGCAATACTGGTTGCGGCATAAGGCGCGATATAGCTGAGACCAGGGGCGGCATTGCCTTCGGTCACCACGACCACGGTGTAATCCATCGCGCCATGCGCGCGCAGGGTCGCGACCGTCTTGGCGACGGCGGAGGCGCGCTGGCCGATGGCGCAATAGACGCACACGACGTCCTGGTCGCGCTGGTTCAGGATCGTACCGACCGCGATGGCGGTCTTGCCGGTCTGGCGGTCGCCCAGGATCAACTCGCGCTGGCCGCGCCCGATCGGGATCAGCGCGTCAATGACCTTAAGTCCCGATTGCAACGGCACGGAGACAGGCGCGCGATCAATGATGGCGGCGGCGGGGCGTTCGATGGGCAGGCGACGGTCCGCCGAAACCGGCCTGCCACCATCCAGCGGGCGGCCCAGAGGATCGATGACGCGACCCAAAAGCGCGTCGCCGACGACGATATCCATGACCCGGCCGGTGCGGGTGACCTCGTCGCCCGCGTTCAAATGGGCGTAGTCGCCCAGCAGGACCACGCCAATTTCGGTTTCGTCCACATTGAAGGCCAGTCCCGACAGGCCGGCGGGAAAGTGCAACAGTTCCTGCGAGCCCGCACCGGGCAGGCCGGAGACTTTGGCCACACCCGTCGAGACGCTGGTGATGGTGCCGATCTCACGGGGTCGCAACTCGGCGACGAACGCTTCGCGCGCGCTGGCCAGATCGCCAAACAGGCTGTCAAAGACGATCCGCAATGGCTCGGGCTGGGGTTTGGTCACGCGCTTACCTTTTCCTGCGTCCTGTCGGCATCGGCTGTCGGGCCGGCCTGCGAGGCATCGCGGGCCGAAAAGGTCTCGCCGACGCTGGCCTTGAGGGACGACAGATAGTCGGAAATGCTCCACGCCAGCTTTTGCCCGCCGGCGGTCAACTCGATACCGGCGATCAACCGGGGCGCGGTTTCGAACGTCAATTCGGCATCGGTTGAAAACGTGTCGTGCAGGGCGGACCGGATCGCCGCATGTTGCTCTGGGCTCAGGTCAAAGGCGCTGCGTACCGGGATCGGTTCAGAGGTCCCCCGAATGGCGGTGGACAAGGCAGAGTCGGGCTGATCGCCGGATGCCTGGATGCGGTGGACGAACGTATCGCAAATGCGGTCCTCAAGACGCACATCCGCCAGATCGTTCAACGTTTTGCGGGCAACGGCGAAAACCTCGTCCCGGGCCCGGTCGGTGATCGACGTGGCGAGGGCTTGGGCTTCGGTCTGAAGCGCCTTGGCGCGCTGGGCTGCCAGGGCATCGGCGGCGCTATGCGCTTCGGCCATCAGGCGCTGGCGCTCGGCGGTTGCGTCGTCCGTCGCTTGTTGCAACAGGCCGGCGCGCGCCTGTTCAAAATCGGCGCTCATCTTCTGGAAGGTGTCGCGCGCCGTCTCTGCATCCGCCTTTATCGCATCGGCATCGGCGCGCTCTTTCCTGATCCGCGCCTCGCGGGTGTCGATGGCGGTCATGATCGGCTTGTAGAGAAACCGCTTGAGCAGCCAGACCAGGATCAGAAAGTTGAGCGCCTGCGCACCGACAGTGAACCAATCGATCAGCATCGCTCAATGTCCTGCGGCGGCGGCGGCGGCGACGGCGCTGTTCCAGAACGGATTGGCGAAGATCAGGATCATCGACACGACGAAGCAATAGATCGCGACGGATTCGATCATGGCCAGGCCGACAAACAGGGTGCGGGTGATGGTGGCCGCCGCATCCGGTTGCTGGGCCACGGAGGTCAAGGCCGTCGCGACCGCGCGTCCTTCGCCCAGGGCGGGGCCGACGCTGCCGATCGCGATGGTCAGACCGGCCGTGATGATCGAAGCGATGGCGATGTAGGTCGCGCTATCCATGGCGATGGTCCTCAATGGGGGTCAAGTCTCGCCGGCGGGCCGTGCGGGCGAAGGCTTTTGGGTGAGGGTGGCCGAGGCAATGTAGACGGTTGCCAGGATGCTGAAGATGTAGGCCTGAACCATGCCGGTCAGCAGGCCAAGTGCGCTCATCAAAACGGGAAACACGAAGGGAGAGATCGTCAGCAATATGGCCAGGATCATGGTCCCGCTCATCATGTTGCCGAACAGGCGGACGGCCAGCGCGAGGGTTCGCGACAGGTCGCTGATGATGTTGAAGGGAAGCATGATCACGGTCGGCTCCAGATAGGATCGGAGGTAGGCGCCAACGCCCCGCTCGGTCATGCCGTAGATGGGCACGGCGACAAAGACGCTCAGCGCCAGCGCCGCGGTGGTCGAAAGCGAGCCGGTGGGCGGTTCGAACCCGGGAATGATGGTGCTCAGTGTCGACATGGCGACGAACAGAAACAGCGTGCCGATAAAGCCGATGTAGGTCCGTGGGTGTTTCAGGCCGACTTCGCGGATCTGGTCCTGAATGCCGGTGACGATGATTTCCAGCAGGTTTTGCCAGCGCGAGCGCGTCATGTCGCGCGACAGCCGCCGCGTGATGAGGATCGAGGCCATCACCAGAACAGCCATCAACACCCATGTGAACACGATGGTGGCGTTGAGTTTCACGAACCCGCTCTGCCAGAAGATGATCTCGTCAGGGCTGAGACGCATGGCCCGCCCCCTCGGCTATGGCGGCCGGGTTCGCCCGCGTCAGGCGGTCCACCACAAGGCGCGCGACAATAAAGCCGGCCACACAGGCCAGCCAGCGCCGCCAATCGGACCCGCCGGCCAGATAGAACCCGTAGACCGTGACGGTCATGCGCAGCATGAAGCCGCCCAGAAACCACAACGCCGGCTGGGCACAGGCAAGACCACGGCGCACCGTCCACCACAGGCTCGCGAAAAACGCCACGCCGAGCAGCACGCCGACCATGAAGACAAGGGCGAGAGTCTGCACATCAGGCATCGTCGTCTCCGCGCTGGTCGTGAATGTCCCTGTCCTGCCGAGCAACCCAGGTCCAGGCCGAGAAGCACCCGATTGTCAGCCCGGCCATCAGCAAGGCCAGCGTCCACCGATGGGCACCCTGGCCGCTGTCGAGCCAGACCCCAAGCGCCGCACCCAACAGGGTCGGCACCGCGACCGACCATCCGATCAGCCCCATCATGCCCAACCCGAACCAGATCCCGGGCGATCCGTCGCGCCGGGCCTTCGCCTTTCGGGCGGCCTTGCGACCGATCATCCCGGCAAAACGGTCATCGTCATTGGCGGGTTTCGGCACGCTGTCGGTCATGACTGCATCTGCATGAAACGCCGCGCAAATCCGGTTTCCAGTTTGGCCATCACGGTGCGAACCTGGTGTTCGGTCTGGTCCAGCGCGAGGAATTCTTGGTCCACCGTCGTGCGCAAACTGGCGAGGTCGCGGCCTTGCAGGGCGCGGCGCACGGTGACCACGACCTCGCGACCGACCTTGGTCAGCGTGCCGACATCGACCGCCGCGAAACCCTCGCCATCGGCGGGGGTCTGCCAGGTCAGAATGCCCGGCGCCAGCGCCGCGACGCAGTCAAGGCGGTTGGGCAAGAGGCCGAAAGAACCGTCGTGCGTTTCCGCCACGATGCGGGTTACGCCGGTGACCTCGGCAAAGATCTCGAACGGAAGCAGGATCCTAAGGTGCATGTGCGGCCTCCCGGCCAGTCGCCTCCGGGTCTTTTGCCCGTGGCACCGCCTTGGCCTCGGCAATCGAACCGATCATGTACAGGGCGCTTTCTGCCACGGTTTCGAAATCATCGCGCAAGATGGCCTCGCAGCCGTCCAGCGCATCCGCGAGGCTGACGAGCTTTCCCTTGAGGCCGGTGAACGCTTCGGTGGTGAAGAAGGGCTGGGTCAGGAACCTCTCAAGCCGACGCGCGCGCCCAACCACCTTGCGGTCGTCGGGCGACAACTGCTCCAGCCCCAACATCGCGATGATGTCTTTCAGGTCGGCATATTGCGCCAGGGTCCGGCGGATTTCCTGGGCCAGCGCATAATGTCGCGCCCCCACGATGCCCGGTGTCGCCATCTTGGAGATGGATTGCAGCGGATCGATTGCGGGATAGAGCCCCTCGCTCGCGCGTTTGCGCGACAGCACGATTGATGCGGACAGGTGCGAAAAGGTATGTACCGCCGCCGGATCGGTGAAATCGTCGGCGGGCACATAGACGGCCTGGATCGAGGTGATGGCTCCGGCATCGGTGTTGGCGATCCGCTCTTCCAGCCCCGACAGTTCGGTGCCCATGGTCGGCTGATAGCCAAGCCGCGAGGGGATCTGACCCAAGAGCCCCGAAACCTCCATCCCGGCCTGAATGAATCGGAAGATGTTGTCGATCAGCAAGAGCACGTCGCGGTGCTGGTCGTCCCGGAAATACTCGGCCATTGTCAGGGCGGCATGGCCGACCCGAAACCGCGCGCCGGGCGGTTCGTTCATCTGGCCGAACATCATCAGCATGGAGTCGAGCACACCGGCGGCCTTCATGTCGTGATGCAGCTCGCCCCCCTCACGGCAGCGCTCGCCAATGCCGCAAAAGATGCTGACGCCTTCATGCTGGCCGACCATGTTGTGGATCATCTCGGTCAGAAGCACGGTCTTGCCCACGCCGGCACCGCCGAACAGGCCGGCCTTGCCGCCCCGCTCCAGAGGCATCAGCACGTCGATCACCTTGATCCCGGTCTCGAACACTTCCGAGGTGGTGGCGCGCTGCGCAAGAGACGGTGGGGCGCGGTGAACCGAGCGCCATTCGACATCGGTCAGGGGCGGGCCGCCATCGATCGTGTTGCCGAACACATCGAACATGCGCGACAGGATCGATTTGCCCACCGGCGCCTTCAGGGGCCCGCCGGTATCCTCCACCGCCAGGCCCCGCGTCAGCCCTTGCGTTGGGGTCAGGGCGATGCCGCGCACATGGTGCGCATCGCGCTGGGCCAGAACCTCGATCACGATCCGGGGCTCGGCTCCGGTGCGAAGGATCGAATAGATCGGCGGCAACGGCCCATCAAAGCGCACGTCCACGACGCTGCCGCGGATCGCGGTCACAACGCCTGCCGGTCGGGGGGCAAGCGGCTGTGTCATGTCGCCAACGTATCAGGAGGCGCGACCCGCGCCTTGAAGGCGTCCGGATGCCGGGTCCTGAACGCGCCCCTCACCCTATTGCGCGCCGGGGCGCGGCAGAGCCAGACCGCCCCTCGGCTGCGGCGCTCCCATTTTTTCGGCCCTTCCGGCGACACCTGAGGCTTCGGGTCCCAACGACGAGGAGGCAAGGTGTCACCGGCAGGCATTGGCTGGTCCCTTTGTGCGAAAAAGCCCCGAAAAACGCCTCTAAAAAAACTTGGTCTGCTGAAAAAGCGGCAAGACCTGACGGATCGGCCGCGCCCACACATTCGACAATGAGCGTTGCCAAAAGTGGCTCATAACACGCCCCTCAGCGAGCCTTGAGCCCAGCGTGGCCCACCACGGCGATATGGCGGACCGCAGCGGCCTGTCGGGCTGCAAAGTTTCGCCGCCCACTCAAAAGCGCGCGTGGCTCCGACGCAGTCTCACAACGGCCGCCGACGGCAAGCCCGCTTGCGCAATGGAAGGCGCCACCATGCACCCATGACAGCACCGCTCCAGGTCGATTGATGCTTCAAAGCTACCGGACTTGAGATTCAACCGGACTGATAGAGGTTAGGAAAATCCAGAAAAATCGTCGTCGGGCCTGGCCGGTGGACCTCGTTGGGCGTCCTGTATGTGGATTCGGCGCCTGGGCCAGCCCCACCCCTTTCAAAGACAACCAAGCGGCCGACCACGCCGATGGGCGTCGGCCACGGTGCCGATGCACACCCTATGCGCTGCAACGCGGGGGATGTGGGATTGAAATTCAGCAGGGCACCTCAATTGGCCTGAATTAAACGTGGCAAAAGAACTGAGCTTTGTTTCCAAGCATTTTTCCATATTTATCACACCAAAAAAATCACTTTTTGTTCTAAAAAGCCTAACGTCTTACGCAAATCCTAACATAAACCCGGATCCGTCACCGTGTTTCGGGCAAACCTGGATTCCGTGAGCGATAACAGGGGGCTATCGCGGATTTTGGTAACCGGGGCAGAAGTGCGGGCGGTCAGGCTTGGCAGCGCGCTGTGACGAGTTCGGCGAGGTTCGGCACGGGGGAGGCGACAGGGGCGCCGAGG
>NZ_FNAP01000032.1 GCF_900101965.1 Rhodospira trueperi
ATGTCGAACGGCGGCTTGACCATGCCCGCAGCGAATCACGAACCGCAAGTTCGCGCAACCAAATGTGAGTCGCGACGCAGCCACCGCCCGCACTTTTGCCCCGGTTACACCCTTCCACCATAACCCTTTTATTTTACACCACTTTCGCAGCCTTCACCTAATTTCCACGGACCCATGCGGAGGTCTCCGGATCATGCCGGAGCAGCGCGATGCCGAAGCGGAGTCGCGCGGTTTGACAGGGGGTTGGGAGCCCGCCGGAGCGTGGCGGAGCCGACCGGGAGCCGAAACAGGCGAGGAATTCCGGCCAGCGGGTCATGGAACAGTCACCGTTCGAGGGCATTCGGACGGGAGGCTTTGGAATGGACATGACAGACCGACACGCGGATTCTCCTTTAGAAACACCGGAACGGGCGGTCCCGGCCCCGACGGCGGAGACCTACACGGCGTTGCAGGCGGCCTACGACCACCTGAACCGACGCCTGTTCGGCGGCACGCTGCCGAACGGGCTTGTCACCCTGCACCGGCGGCCCGGCTGTCCGGGGCTGTACAGGCCAGCCCCGTTCGAGCGGATCGACGGCACGGTGGCCGACGAAATCGCGCTGAACCCGGTCTTGTTCGACGGGGGCACCCTGGAGGGACCGCTGGCCCAGCTTGCCCATGACATGACGCATCTCTGGCAACGGGCGTATGGCAAACCGGGGCGTGCCCGCTATCACAACCGGGAATGGGCGGCGAAGATGAAGGCCATCGGCCTGCATCCGAGCACCACCGGAGCCCCGGGCGGCAAGGAGACCGGGGAGAGGATGGGACAGTGGGTGATCGCGGGCGGTCCGTTCGCGCGCGCCCTGTCGGACCTCGCCGAAACGGGCTTCGCCATCCCGTGGTCAGCGCGAGTGGACGCGGACGCGATGCCCGTCCCGTCGGCCCGGGGCGGGCGCTGGTTCAAGTATGTCTGTCCGGTCTGCGGTCTGATTGCCCGCGCCCGGCACGGGGTGACGCTGATCTGCGCCGACCACATGGTCGCGCTGGAGCCGGTCGACGATGCGACCGGCTCCCGGGCGTGATGGGGAGGGGGTTTATGCCCCCGCCTCGGTCGGTTCGCTTGCCTCGGTCTCGCGGTCTTCCCGGAAGAGCGAGATGCCCCCGCTGAGGATCTGGGTTCCGTGGATGCGGAGGTAGATCGCGCCGCTCTCCGTCTCCCATGCGACGCCGATCCGTTCCCAGGTCGCGCCTTTGCCGTACCCGATCCGCTGCTTGGCGATGAAGTCGGGCGGGTTCGGGCTGCGGCGGCCATTGCCACCGGATGCCTGAGTGTCGGGGGTCGTGTTGGCGTTGGGGTTTGTGTTCGTGGTCATGACAGGGTTCCTTTCCGTGTTAAATTCTGGCCGGACCA
This sequence comes from Rhodospira trueperi, assembly GCF_900101965.1. GTDB lineage: Bacteria > Pseudomonadota > Alphaproteobacteria > Rhodospirillales > Rhodospirillaceae > Rhodospira > Rhodospira trueperi. Next base: position 1,394 of record NZ_FNAP01000032.1, read on the forward strand.
TTCCAGCCTTGCCCGCCGGTCAGCCGTCCGAACCGGGACCGGGTCATGGCCAACACGGGAGCCCGGCCCCGAAGCGCAGCGAAGGCGGGCGGGCGAACGGAGCGGGCAGGCCATTGACCCGCCGCCGGAGGCAGTTCCGGTCGGCGGCTATCGGCTGTGGGCAAAGGATGGTTGGAATGGTCATCGGCCCGGATTGCGCATCACGGGGAGACCGCTGGCGTGTCCACGCCAAACACGATCCAAAACGGCCCCAATCCCGGACAGGACGGGGCGCGGCAAAAGCCCGGATATGCGCCGTCCGGCAACGGCAACGCGGCGGACTTGGCGTGTCCACGCGCCCTGGGTCAGTGCCCGGCGGCCATGGCCCGGTGGAAATCGTCGATCCCGCTTTCCAGCGCGTTCAAGAGCACGGTGGCGGTCTCGCCCATCCGGGGACGCAGGAGAACGGCGGTGGCCTCGGCGCGGCGGTCGGGGTCCGGATGCCCGGCACGCTCGGCGGGCCTGCCGGTCAGGGCTTCCACGCGCTGCTCGAACAGGGCCAGCCAGCGCGGCAGGATCACGGGCACACCCGTGAGCTTGGGATCGATGTAGATGGGAGAGTGACGCAGCGCCTCGCCCCGGGCGACGATGGCCAAGAACATCCGGGCGGCTTCCCGGTCGGCCTCCAATTCGATCTCCGGCCCTTCGGGCTGGTCGAGATGACCGAGCCGCCCGTGCGCGATCTCGTGGCACAGCACGAACACCATCAGGGCGCGCGCCATGCCACCGGAAACGTTCAGGCACTCAGGGTGGGTTTCGAGTTCGGGGCGCAGGTCCTCCAGCACCCGGGGCCGCGTTGTCGGCCTGGCCAGCAACAGCAGGCCCCGCTTCATCTTCTCCAGCAGGGAGAAGAAGCCCGCGTCGTCGATGGGCGCGAAGGCGGCGATGGTACTGTAGTGCGAGAGCGCGAACAGCCACAGATCGAACGTCTCGTCGAACAGGATCCGCCCGGCCGCCGCGCCACCATCCGGGTCCGCGACGATGAAGGTCTTCGTCAGCCCGAAGACCTCGGGGCTGAACGCGACGGCGTCCGGATCGAGCCCGAGCGCCTTCACGATGGCGGCGAAACAGGTTTCGTACAGATGCCCACTCAGCGCGGCGGCTTCCGCGCGGTCGAACGGAATCCCTGCCCGGCGGGCCAGCTCCTCGGCCAGATCAAGGGACACCCCGGAGGCGACATAACGTCCTTTGGCCTTGGGAAGTTCTCCAGAACCGGACGGCATTGACGTGTCCATTCCAGCGAATTGAGCCGATGAGCCGGGCGCGCGAGGAATTTCGGGCCGCAGGCGCGGGCACACTGAGGGCGCCTTCACCGCGACAGGAGCCCGGACCATGAGCACGCCCTTTGCATCGGACCCGGACCAGACCGCCCTCGCCCGGGGTGTTTTGCGCGGGCTGCCGCATGTGCCGCCGCGTGAGCACCGGATCCCGGAAGCGCACTGGCAATCCTGGGCGCGCATTCTCGCCAGCGGGCGCCTGACCTACACCCCCTCCGATCCGGGCAACAGCCTGCTGGTCGGGCGGATTGGCGAGCGGCTTATCGGCATCGACGATCCGCGCCACGCGATGATTCTGGGCGGGACGCGGGCGGGCAAGTCCGTCACCGTGACGTCCAATCTGTACTTCTATAGAGGTTCGGTTCTTGTCATCGACCCGAAGGGGCACCTCGCCAACCGGACGGCCGCGATCCGCGCGGGGATGGGGCAGAAGGTCCGCATTCTGGACCCGTACGGTCGGTGCGATCCGGCGGTTGCCCGGTTCCGCGCGGCCTACAATCCGCTCCGCGTTCTGCGCCGGGACAGCCCGACGCTGATTGAGGACGCCGACCGGATCACGGACGGCCTCGCGCTGACCACGGGACAGGAAAAAGACCCTCACTGGGACGAGGCCGCCGGGGCCTTCATCTCCACGCTGATTCTGTATGTCGCCACGGCCCCGGCGCTCAAGGGGCGGCGGACGCTGGTCGAGGTGCGGCGGCTTCTGACCCGGGCCACGGCCGCGGAGGACGGCGGGGACGAGACCGCCCTGTTGCGGGAGCTGCTCGACCACGCCCGCACCCTGCGTGCCGACGCGGCCATGGAGGATCTCGCGGACGCCATCGAGGCGGGGGCGCGGGACTTTTACGACAAGAGTCCGAACGAGATGGACAGCGTGCTCTCAACCGCGCGGCGGCACACGCGGCTGCTCGGGTATTCGACGCTACGCCGCGTTCTGACCGGGCATGATTTCGATCTCGCGGACCTGAAGGGGGACCCGGCGGGGGTCACCGTCTATCTTTGCCTGCCCGCCGGGGCCATGGCCAGCTACAGCCGCTGGCTGCGGGTTCTCCTGAACCAGCTACTGGACATGGCGGAGACCACGGCGGCCCCGCCTCATAGGCCGTCCCTGCTCGTGTGCCTCGACGAGTTCCCGGTCCTTGGGCGCATGCGCCAACTGGAGATGGCCATCGGGCAGGTCGCGGGGTTTGGCCTGAAGCTCTGGATCGTTCTTCAGGACTGGAACCAGGGTGTGGACCTGTACGGCAAACGCTGGGAGTCCTTCGCCGCGAACGCGGGTATCTGGCAGGCCTTCGGCCTTGTGGACACGACCACCTGCGACGTTTTGTCGCGAAAGCTCGGTCGCACGCCGGTGATCGTCGGCCGGGCGGCGGACGTGGGCAGCAAGGACGCGGAAACCGGCCGGTCCGGAATGTCGGCGGGGCCGGAACTGCACCCCCTCATGACCCCCGACGAACTGGAGCGCACCTTCTCCCGCGACGATCCGGCCCGGCGCCAGTTGGTTCTGTGGGGCGGACACCGGCCCATGGTCCTCCAGCGGGTCGAATACTACGACGAGCAAAGCCCGGGGCGGGAGCACTTCGCGGCACGGGAACTGGGACTTCAGTCAACCCCGATCAGGTGACTTGTGTCACACGGGACCTCGGGTCGAGCCCCTTCTCCTCGTGCTGCACGAATTCGGCGTCGACAAAGACCTCGAACAGGTCCGGGTCGGTGATCCGGCGGCTGGGGAGCGCGCCGTTCCGGTCGCGGACGGTGAGGTCGAGGCGTCTGCTAGCCAGCATGGCGCGGAGCACCGTTTCCATGGTCCAGGCGGCGGCGCTGAAAACCAGCGGTTCACCCGTTCGCGGGTGAAGCGCGTTCACGTCTGCGCCCGCCTCAATGGCCTTGACGCCTTCATCCTGCTCGAAACAGTCGATGGCCATGCGGAGCTTTTCGGTGGGTGTGTGGTCGTCGGAGGCGAAATACGCTTCGACGGCCCGCACCTCCTGCTCGTTTTGCTCTGCGATTTCGAGCATACGGTCTTCGTCGGCACTGCCGAGGGCGGTGAAGCCGAGTGCTTTCGGCCGGTCTTCGTCCGTCGCCTCGCTCTGTTCGGACGGCTTGTCGCGCTTCGGGTACGGGCGCGTCAGGGCCAGCGCCGCGCGGCGAATCAGGACCAGCGTCTCCGCGCTGACATCGAACACACTTTCGAGCGTGGGTTCCAGATCATCCGGCTTCGGCTGCTTCGGCTTCTCCAATGCGTCCATCGACGGAAAGTCCGCCACGTAGCCCGGTGTCCAGGTCTCCGTCCGCTGCCCGATCAAGGCGCCCGGGAATTCCTGATCGTACAGGACCCGTTGCACGGCGAAGACCATGCTGCTGCCATGGTTGCCCCACCCCATGGCCGTCACAAAGGCGATGTGAGAATTGGCGAACATGCTGCCATAGAAAATCTTTGTGGGCTCGGCGCGCTCCGAGCGGCTCTGGACAAGCAGGTCGTCGATGCGATCATGGTGGGTCCTGTGAAAGCCCGCGATCTGTGAAATCAGGAGCGCCTTATCCTCGATACGATGTGCGATGATCCGGTGGGCGGCGAGAAGCCGGGGGTTCGCGTGCTTTTCCGGATTCTCGAGACCGAGCGTCAGCCGGGTCTCGAACACAGTGCGCCCAGCAATCCGGAACGTCCGGTATTCGCCTTGCACCAAAGAGGCAAAGTCCCGGTTTGCGGCTTTCATCTCCGCCGTGTGTCGAGCGGCCCAATGAGAAAAATCGGCGTCCGCGACCTTCCGAAGATCGGCCTCGCGGATCCATCCCTGATCGACCAGATACGCGGCGACCGCCGAAAGCGTCTCGGGCAGCGGGTGCTGAACGACATCGAAGCGCAGCATCCGGCGGATCGTGTCGGGGCCAATGATGTTGGGACGATCAACCCGCAGCACGATCTCTTCGGCCATCTTAAAAGCGCTGAACCGCTTGCCATGGCGTTTGCGGTACACCAGCCAGGCCAGCAGTTCGGCGGCCAAAAATGATTCCATCAAAGGCGTGTCGGGCACGGGAATGGGTAGCACGGGCGGCGCGGGAGGCATCGGGGTCCCTCGGTCACACGGGGCGGATCGCACCGGAATGTCGGTCCGCGAGGAATCCGGCGCGGGGTTTCGAGCCACGATAGGAAGAGCCGCCCGCCAAATCCAGACGTTTGAAGGGGCGGCGTCCATCCCTCATTGCGGAGTTTGCCCGCTATGTTTTTTCTGCCTTTGCGCGCCGAACCACTCTTCCCGCGCTATCCGGGGACGGTCGGCTACCGCGCCTTCGGCGATCCGAAGGGCGTGACGTCCTGGCGACTCATTCCCTTCTACGGCACGCCGCTCGGCGAGGGCCTGATCGCCGGGATCATGATGGTGTTCAAGGTCTACGCCCTGGCGGTCATGGTCTACGCCGCGTTCGAACCGCCACCGGGCCACACCGCCGAAGAAGCCGTGTTCGGCGTCCTCCTGGCTGCGGTTCTGGCATATTGGCCGATCAAGTGGATCCTGCGCATCCTGTTCACCAGCGCCACGGTCATCGAACTGACGCCCCGTGACGTCCGGGTTCTGGGGCTGTTCGGGTGGCGGCGGTACGCGCGCCACGTCCCGCTGCGTTTCGAACTGGAACCGCACCGGAGCCTGCGGCGGGCGCAGGCCCTCCAGAAAAAACCGCGCCGACACTTGCGGGAGAGCTATCACGTGGTGCTGCGCTATGCCCAGCAGGCCATCGTCATCGCCAACGTCCATGGCGAGGTCCGCGCGCGTGCCCTGCTCGACCGGCTGAACGGGTGCTTCATGGTCACGGCACCGGGCGCGGAGAGCGCAGCCATCGGCAATCCGCACCAGCAATATGCCGACCAACCGGTCGACGACGAAATCTGAACGCCACCTCACCCATTCCTCGCGAAATTCACTCGGTCGGCCGGGACGCGATCAGGCGTCCCGGCAGCCCTTTTTTTTGCATCCTGGCTCACCGTTCCTGAAAACTGATCTCGGCTCGTGAAAAACGGATCTCAGGACGCCGGAGCGTGAAAAATCGTTCGGCTTCTCTGGTGCATTGCATCGCCAAACATGGTTCCGCCGAACGGGGCGTGTTTTTCCGGCGCGAGGAATCCGCAGGGCCGGGCCGGGCGATACTCAGGCCTCCGAAGCACGGAACAGGAGGGCTCGCTCATGTGGGGTTTGCTTGGAATCATCATCGGGCTGGTTTTCAGCCTGGTGGGCTGGATCGCCGGACTGGCGGTCCAGATCGTCACCGGATCCGGTCCCGCCGGGGCCTTCGTGATCCGTCATCCCATGGAACTGCTCGCCGCCGGGGTCCTCGCGATCCTCGCGGCGCACGTGGTCTGGGGTTAAGCCGTCAGCGGAGAGACCGGCATGGAAGATCTCAGCGAATACATGCGCAAGCAGGTGAAGTACATCGACGGGCCGCTGGTGCTGATGATGGTGGTGACGGGATTGTTCACCTATCTCGGCGTCGAATCCGCCCTGGGGTCCAACGGCTCCGACACCATGGAACGCCTGAGCGCCGCCGCGTTCGCGCTCGGCTCGGGAACGGCGGGGTTCGCGCTGTGGAAGCATGCCCTGCACCTCGTGCCGCACCTGCCCGGCGGCAAGCATCTGGCCAAAGGGCTCGCGGCGCTGCTGCTCGGGCTGATGTTCATCGTGTTCCTGTCGTCGTGTCTGAACGTGGTGGCCATCGGCGGGGCGAATGCCCAGCAAGCGGCCATGTTCGCGGCGGTCGGACAGTTCGAGACGACGCTCGGCGAGTCCGAAGCCCGGCTTTCAAAGGCGGCGGAAGTGCGCGCGAACCTGATGACCGGCGCCTCCGACCTGGAGGACTGGGCACAGGCGGAGGCCACGCGGGGCGCGCTGTCGGGCCATCCCGGTCGGGGCACCGTGTACACGGCGGCCATGGCCGCCGCCGCGCAGATGCGCACCCTTCGGCAGACGCTGGACGAAGGTCTGGCGGACGGGGCGGCGCTTGCGGAGCGGGCGCGCGGACACCTTCAGGAGATGCGGGCCATCGCCGAATCCGAAACCGGCGTGCCCGAGCGGCTGGGTCGCTTTGCCGCCGAAAGCGACCGGATGCGCAGTGTCCTGATCAGCCTGAACAGCCTCGAACTGGCGGGAGCCCTGTCCCGCGATCTTGAGCGTCTGGCCACGGCGGAGACGACGATGGCCCCGTCCGCGCGATCAGCATCGGTCGCCGAAGCTCAGGCGGACGCCGTCCTCAAGCTGATGGAGATCACCCAGGCTGTGGCAAAACCTGTGGCGAGCCGATCCGCCGAACTGGGGCGCTGGCCGGTCCCAGAGGTGCCGAAGTTCCACCGGATCAGCACCGTCGAGGCGGTGTGGGTTCACGGCCTATCCATTCTGCCGCTCTGGGCCGGGGGGCTGGCACTGGACCTGATGCCGCTGGTGCTGCTCCTGCTGTTCCGAATCAAGAGGGACAGCGAGATCCTCCCAGAGGCCAGACCGCGCGACACCGGGGACCATCTGACCATCGGAGACGTCAAACGCGCGCAGGCGGCCCTCGACAGCTTCATCGGACGTCACGCCACCGGGAAGACCACCGCCAGCCGGAAACAGCCATAGCAACGACCAAACAAGGGCTCTTCGAATCAACGTCGAAGAGCCCTTGCGACATCAGATCTCGCCACAAATTCGCCACAAGGCAAAAAAGAGCGAAACAGAGAATGGCAGATTCCCAAGTGTTCTGGAGATGTCATTCAGTGTGGCGACTTGTGGCAGGTATTTGGGATTTGGGAGATTTCTTACCTTAATTCTAGGCTAAGTCTTTGATTTTGTTTTGGAGCGGGTGAAGGGAATCGAACCCTCGACACTTAGCTTGGGAAGCTGTTATAAAACGTAGGATTTCTGCGGCTTATAAGCTTTTCGCCACAGATTTGCCACATCAATTTTGGACAATTTCGGAAAACATCTCTTCTGCAATGTTTTTATACTCGTCTTCCTTGCCCCGAATCAAGTGTCCATAGACATTGAGCGTGATCTCGATCCGGGAATGCCCCATCACGGTTTGGATGAATTTGAGGTCCCGCCCCTTCTCGATCAGCTTGCTGGCGAAATAGTGACGCAGGCAGTAGAGAGTGTAGCGGGTGTCTTCTTTTCCGCCTTGGGTTCTCACCATCATGCCCGCCTCGCGCATCAGCGGGCGCCACGCTCCCTTGAAGAAGTTCGCGGCCAGGATTGGTTTGCCGCTGTCCGTCGGAAAGACGAGATCATCCTCGGACGCTGGGCACTTCGTTCGCCACTCAGCGAGCATGTCGAGCACGAACTGGGGAACGAAGATATCGCGGCGCGCGGCGCGGGATTTGACAGGCCCGAGGCGGCCGGAGATGTCCGCGCGCTGGCGCACCTGGACCCGATCCTCGAGCACGTTGGCCCAGGTCAGCCCGCGATACTCCGAGGGCCGCATGCCGGTGAACGCAGCGAGATAGATCATGGTCCGCGACCGCGCCCAGCACCGGGCCAAAAAGGGGTCCTTGGTGGACAGGCGGTCAGCGGCTTGCAGAATCAGCTTCATTTCATCGTCCGTCGGGATCTGCACCTCGCCTTCATGCTCTTCATGCCGACCGCCGGACTTGATGGAGATCCCGACGGCGGGATCATGGCGCAATTCGCCCCGATGCTTCATTTCGATCAGCACAGAATGGAAGGACGACAGCGTCCGGCGAGCCATATCCCGGGTCTGGTTTTCCAGCAGCCAGTCCCGGAACTGAATGACGTCCTTCGGCATGAGGTCCTGCAACGGCTTGGACCAGTCATAGTCCGTCATGACGCGCGCGCGGCGGCGGTACTCCTTGAGGGTCTCCGGCTCCACCGTCTCCCGGCCATCGCGCCCGATCTTCTCACAGGTATTCAGCCAGGTCGTGACGGCGGCGGGCACGTCCACGATGTCGGCGACGAACCCCTTTGGCATGGCGCCGACGCTCTCGCGGAATGCCCGAGCCTCTTTCATCGTCCGGAAGGTCTTGTAGGCATAGCCGGTTTTGGTCCCGGCACTGGAGTAACGGACCTGATAGGTAACGCCTTTATTTCCGTCTCTCTTGCGAATATCCGACATGATAAAATCATAATAAATAAAGGACTCTGTCAAATCAAGCCCACTTTAATAGTTTTACAGCCTTAAATGCTGCTCGGCTTCCATCTGAGCCTTGTAGTAGGTTCGAATCAAGGCGCTGCGTTCTATTTTCAGCCGTCCGTCGATTGGATCGACGAAGAAGGGCAGCTTGCGGTTTCCGTAGGCGTCCTTTTCGGCGGCACGGCGGATTTGGCGGTCGTTCAGGGGCACGCCCATCTCCGCCAGAACATCGCGCGCGCCGTCAAAGTCAAGGTAAGTGGGTTTTCGTATGGTCTCTTTCTGCATGGCGGCCCTCCTACAGTAGGTTGTATTCTTCGGCGGCGGAGCGGGTCGGCCCCTTGGACGACAGGCAGACGAGTTCGTGCCCATCGTCCGTCAGCGGCTTGACGTCATGACCGAAGCCGTTGGTCGGATTGATGTAGACGGTGGCTCCCTGCGAGTAGCGAACTCTGTAGTCCTCCTCGAGTTCAGAGAAGGTCTCGACGATGGCTCGTTCAATGTCGCTCAGGCTCATCTCCCCCTGAATTCGGATTTTCATGATGCAAACCTTCTTGTTCATGGACTATATCTATAGTATACAATCATAAGTATTATTAAAACATTAAGAGAGGGCCCAAAAAAGGAAACAAGGATCTTTGAAGCCGTCTAAAGCCTTTGGTTCTGAAGGATAATTGAGCCGATAGAGGATCTTCAGCACTCCAGAAGCTTGCAATCTCCGGATGTAGCAGCATATCGCGGTGCCTCGCAGAGCACGGCGGGATGAAGCGGGGCTTATGCCCCGCCGTCACCATGACGCCAGACGGGAACGCCCATCTTGCGGGCTTTGTCGGCCAGATTGTCGGTGATGCCGGACCCGGGAAAGACGATCAGGCCGATGGGCATGGCCTCCAGCAGACGGTCGTTGCGCCGGAACGGGGCCGCCTTGCCGTGGGCGGTCCAGTCGGGCTTGAAGACCACCTGGGGCACGCCGTGCTTGTCGGCCCAGCAGGCCGCGATGCACTCGGCCCCGTTGGGAGAGCCGCCGTGCAGCAGGACCATGTCGGAGTGCCGGGCGTGGGCTTTGTCGAGGACCGCCCAGATGCGGTGATGGTCGTTGCACGCGGTCCCTCCGGCGAAGGCGATGCAGGGACCAGGTGGCAGCAGGACCTGGGTGTCCTTGAGCCGCCGGACGTTGATGAAGTCGCGACTGTCGATGACGGCGGCGGTCATGGCCTGGCGATTGACCCGCGATCCGGACCGGGGCCGCCACGGGGAGCCGGTCAGAGCCTCGAAGCTGTCGGCGGCGTGCTCGCGCATCGCCTCGAAGGCGTTGCGGCGCTCGATCAGCCCGAGCCCTTCGGCGGTGAGGCGCTCGAGTTCGACGGAGCGGATCTCGGAGCCGTCCTGTTCGCGCTGGCTGCGGCGCTGGTCCTGCTCGTTGGTGTCGAGGTCACGGTCGAAGGCCTCGACGCGGCGGTGAAACGCGCCGACCATGGACCAGAGAAGATCGGAGACATCGTCCTCGAGCCGCGTGTCGGTGAAGAGGTCGGAGAGCATGTCGAAGGCGGATGAGACAGCGATGCGGGCGGTGTCGTCGTCGGGCAGCGGTCTCGGGTCCGGCTCGTCCTGAAACGGCCGGATGCCGTGGGTCTGGAGTTCCTCCAGCAGGTGCGCGGTCGGCGAGATGGCGTGGTCCGGTTCGGCGTCGAGGGTAAGCAGGGTCTGGTCGGTCATGGTGATCCTCCGGTCTGGGGCTGTTGGCCGCGCCCATCGCGGCCTTTCCGGGGATCACCCGCCGGAGGCCATGAGGGCGGGGCCGCACCCGAACGGGCCGGAACGCAGTGGAGGAGGACGCGGAACGCGACCTTGCGGCGCTGCCCGACCTCCGGCAGATCCCCCTCTGGAAAGGACGCGGGCGGGGCCTCTGGTGCCCCATGACGGAGGATCAGGCCGCACGGACCCTGTCCCGGTCGGCCGGGGCCAGTTGCCGGGTGAACCGCGCGGCGGTGGCGGCGGGACCGAAGGCCTGAAGGTCCGCGTTCGGATCGATGCCGTGGCTGAGAAGCGGATGCACGGCGATGCCCCGCGCGATCCGCGAGACGCTCGAACGCCGCTTCCCCGGCGGGATCAGGCTCGAGGGCGATGTAAAGACGAATCAAACCCGGCGGAAGCGCGAACGCCCCGAGATGCCCGGCGGACAGAGCCGCGACCATGGACAGGCCGGGGAACAGCATGCGCAGCGTCAGGACGCTTTCGATCCCCTCGCCCGCGACCAGGGCGTCGCCCGGATCGCCGAA
>NZ_FNAP01000034.1 GCF_900101965.1 Rhodospira trueperi
TGATGGCGGCATTCTTGTCATGGCCACCTTGTTCGGGTTGTATCCGTTTCTGGTGAAACTCTTTGCCGATGGCGGCTACCAGGGTGAACAGTTCCTCCTGATCAAATGCCCCGGGGCGTACACCAGGGCGGATGCGGCGTAGCGGGGGGAGGTGCTTGTTTCGCATGCGGCCCCTCATGATCAGCCAAGTCATCACGCTTGGCCACGATCAGGAGTCCCCATGAACGACGCCCCACCCCCTCCGTCCGACACCGCGCTGGTGCCGGCCCGCGTCGTCCGCGCCGAATTGGGTGGCATCAGCGACATGACCCTCTGGCGCTGGCTGCACCGACCGGATCTCGAGTTTCCGCAGCCGGTTCTCATTTCGCGGCGGCGCTATTGGCGACGCCAGGATCTTGAGACGTGGAAGAAGTCACGCTTCCGTCCGTGCCCGGAGTATTCCGCGTGATGCGCGGGCCACCATCCGGCCATCCGAATCATGCGCCGCATTCGATGTCGTAGCGTCCCATCCCCTGCGCGGCGTGGCCGCCGGCGCCGAAGCGGTCCCCCAGGGCCAGCAGCGCCCCCGCGCGCGCCAGCGCCGCCAGCGGGCCGCGCAGCACCAGCCGGCCCACAACCCCCGTCACCGGGATGCTCCGTCCGGGCTGGCGCGCCGAACTCCGGGTCCAGCCGGCCGGGCTGAGGCCCTGTCCGTCGAGCGTCAGGGCCGAGGCCGTCTCGGCCAGGGCGTCACCGTCCACCGTCAACGCGGTGTCGTGCCAGCGCGCGAAGCCCTCTGCACGCCGCGACAGGCCGGTCAGCAGGGCCAGGGGGTCGAGCACCAGGGCGGACCGGCGCCGCAGCACCAGGGGCGTGCGCACAGTCAGCGCCACCGCCCCCAGGCCCGGCCCGACCTCCTCCGGCATCACGGGTGCGGGCGGCTCCGGCGTGATGATGGTGCGGTGTTGGGGCTCCAGGGTCAGGCGGGTGCCGTCCGCCCCGCCGCCGATGCCGCCCCGCAGGGCACGCACCAGGGCGTCCGCCGCGCCCTCCGCCCAGTCGGTGGCGAACCCGAACAGCGACAGGGTGACGCGGGCGCCTTCTGGCGGATCGGGATCGACGCGGATGACGAACGGCCGGGGGATCTCCACGCCCCGGCGCACGGTGCCGGTCTTGCCCCACAGCACGTCCAGCGCACAGGGCGGGTCCCACGGGCAGGGCTGTTCCGCGCGGGCCTCGGCGCTGGCGCCGGCCAGCAGGGCCTCGCCCAGGGCGCCGCGCAGGCGGCCGGGAAAGCGCGGGTCGGAGATCCGATCCGGGGCCAGGGCGGGGCCGAGACACACCACGATATCGGCCTGGAACCAGCGGGCGAGCAGGTCGTCCGCCGTGGCGTGGTCGATCGGCTCCGCCAACCGCTGTCGCAGACGGTTGGGGTTGTTCGTCTGCCGCGCCCCTGCGCCCTCCATCGCCGCCCTCCGGCTGCCCCCCGATACGGACGACAGCATAACGGCGCGGCGGGTCAGGGTGCAATCAGAAGGCGTAGGCCGGTGGGCTCGGGTAGGGTGGCGCCGACGCCCGGTTCGCGTGGTCAGGCGGAAGGGTGTTCACCTGGCGACAGCTGGGTTATTGCCCCCAACGCTTCGTTTCAGTCCGCGTGGATAAGCGGAAGGGTGTTCACCGCGCTGGCCCACGAAGGGATGCGCTTCACGATTGTCGTTTCAGTCCGCGTGGATAAGCGGAAGGGTGTTCACCCGCCTGGCACCAGTGACGCTGCAGCAAGTTGCTGTTTCAGTCCGCGTGGATAAGCGGAAGGGTGTTCACCCCAGCTACGCTCCAGCAGGTGGCAAGCGGCAAACGTTTCAGTCCGCGTGGTCAGGCGGAAGGGTGCTCACCAGGCTCCACAATTTGCATCCATTCTTTGCGAACTTTGCGTGTTTCAGTCCGCGTGGTCAGGCGGAAGGGTGTTCACCGTAAGACTTCTCCCCGATGCCGATTTCGACATTGTTTCAGTCCGCGTGGATAAGCGGAAGGGTGTTCACCCCACGTCCAGTGGTTACCACACCGTGCTCCCCATGTTTCAGTCCGCGTGGATCAGCGGAAGGGTGTTCACCTTACCTCCCTGCAACCCCTTGATCAAGGCCGTTGTTTGAGGCCACTTTCCACCCATGCGGGAAATCATTCCGCGAAGCTTCCGAGAAGTTATATTATAAGGCGTGCACATGCCAAAATATCCCATATGGTGCAAAGCCTTGCCGTTTTCCACGGATCTCAATTTCTCCAGACCGCGCCGTAATGCACTGATTTTCAAGACTATCCACCCAGTCTTCCGGTCCGCCGGGCGGATTGTGGGCATCGGTCTGCCGAGCCGTCGGGGCGGTGTGCGACCAGCCCCTGTCACCCCTTCGCCGAAGCTCCTTTCGGTCTGGTCGGCGTGGCCGGCGCCTCCGCCGGCGACGCTGGAAGGAACCGGTCGCGGACGCCCGGGACCGGCGCAGCGCCGTTGGCCGGGGTGATGGCGGCCGGAGGGCCGCCGTCCTTCCGAGGCTTGGTTCCCTTCCGGATGGCATTGAATGACTTCAGCGGCATGTAGTCCAGCGGGACCTGACCGATCCGCGCCGTCACCTCCGGTGTGCAGGCCCCAAGGAACTCCCGCACCTCTGGGATATCCGGGAAGCGCGGGACGCCCGCTCCGTTGGCCGTCCGGGACCGCCGCATGAAGGCCGTGAACGCGGCGAGAAGGGGCTGGATGGCATGGCTGGGCTGGGGTTCCGTGTGCGGGGGGCAGAAGCCGGACCTGCCGTCCTCCGACACCAGATCCTCCGGGCCGGCCGGCGTGCACCACGTTCTCTTCGCCTCCGCGTCGCTCGGGTCGACGACGAGGCGGACGCGGCCAACGCGAATCTGGCCGGCCCCGAATGGGCGGGCATGGCCCAGCATGTGGCGACAGGGTTTCGACCGATCGCCGCCATGCGTCAGGGCGAACAGGACCGCCCCCAGCTCCGCCGCAGTCACGTTGTGCATGCGGATTCGGCTGCGGAACCGCAGGTCGGTCTGCCCGGGGCCCGGCAGGAGGAAGCGCATCTTCGAGAAGATCTCGGTGCTCCGTACGCCCGCCATTTGCTCTCTTTGGCGGTGCGCCATGTCCTGGATGGCGGCCATTGCCTCGTGTGTGTGTCCGTCGGGAAACCGGGGCAGATAACGCTTGCGACCCGCCAAGCGGACGTCATCGGGAAAGCTGTAGTCAATCTCGCCCTGACCACGCAGATAGAAGGGCGCAAAGGAGGCGCGCGGCGCCATCATGGCCGCTGTCACCTCGTCGGACAGGCGATGGCTCTGCTCCGGCTCCAACGTGGCGAAGGAGAACGCGACGCGCCCCTTGCGGCCGGCGAGGTTGGGGTCGATGCGGTCGGTTTCGTCGAGCCCCAGGTCCTCGCGCTCCACGACGTACCCGAACAGGTGCTCCACGAAATCGGCGTTGTAGGCGACCACCGTGCCGTCCTGTTTTTCCACGCGACCTTCGGTGTGGGCCTTCTGGCGGGCGAGGATGTCGCCCACGCTGTTGCAGTGCGGGACCTTGAACAGGCGGGTCAGGCCGAAGAAGAAGCCGTCGTCCTGCCGGTTCAGGTCACCGACAAAGAAGACCGGAACGCGATGGCCGCTCATCAGGGTCGGCAACAGCTTCTTGAATGAGCCATCCGGCTCCGGTTTGTTGCGCGACGGCTTGCAGGAGAGGCGAAGGAACGTGTCCACGATCTCGGGCGTCAGAACCACGCCCGGCTCGGGGCTGCCGTGGAACACGTACTCGACCTTCTTGTTGCCGCCCCGGCCGGGTAGCTTGTCGGAACAGACGATCACGCCCTGGACCGGACCGCCGGGGTGCACCATGCGGCGATTGCCGGTCTCTTCCTTGCGGGGCTGGGAGACGGCAACGGTCTTGTCGAACGTAAAAAGGGTGTCGCGGCCTTGAGAGTGGGTCATGCCGAGAAGGCCGTATTTGCTTTCGAGCGATTTCTGAATCCAGCCTTCCCTGTTCGAGAAGGCGGAGCCAACGAAGGACTTCAGGTCGTCCACCGGCAGATGAGACCAGCCGTGGTCAAGGGAGGCGATCTCCCAGCGGGCGTTCTCCGGGGTCTTCCTTGCGACGTCGTCGTCCCACTGCAACGTCAGCCAGCCGGCCTTGACTTGATCAACGTCGGACACGGGCAGGTCCTGGCCATAGGACGGGTGCTCGAAATCGCGCAGACCGTATTTGTGGTGTAGGTTGGCGCTGCCCAGGCGCGCCAGGGCGACGATTTCCGTGGCCGCGCGGATCATGCCCCGCAGGCTGGCGCCCGGGATCACCGGCGGCCCGTCCGGTCCCAGCGTCATGGGTTCCGTGACCCCCTGCGCGTTCTTGACCCCGATCAGCAGCGGCGTTTCCGCGATCCACTGCACCTCGATGCAGGCGGAAACTCCACCGGGAATCGGTTTATCGAGGGCGCCGGCGTCGGTGTCCCGGGGGGCGACGATGTCGTTCAGGGTCACGAACCGGAAGGGGGCGCCGATCTCCACGTCGATCGTGCGTGGTTGTTGCTGCCTTGCTCCGGCCGTGCCATGGCCGTGCGCCCGTGGCGAAGAGACTGCAGACGCAACAGAAAGCCTGGGGATGGCTGCCCGGGCAAGCTGCTCCTGTTCCGCCAGGGGCAGGTCCTCGAATTCTACCGCAAGAGTATCGAGGGCATCCTCCAGGGACGGTGTCTTGGAGAACTCAGCGTTCAAGATCTCAACGGCCCGGGCGATCTGTTGAGGTGAGACGGTCATGCCGCGGCCTCCTTCCAGTCGAACCACCCGAAGCCTTTGTTCGTGCCGTGGCCCAGCATGAGACCCGTGGCCTTGATATCCCCGCACAGGGTGTTGAACAGCGCTCTGTCGACACTCGTGGCACCGCCTCGTAGCGTCAGCGTGAAGCTCAGATCGACCCCAATAAACGCCGCTGTCGTGAACAGGGCATTGTCGACCGGCGCGCCGGAGAAGCGATCAATCCGCACCGAGGTGAAGTTCAGCGGCGCCTCCGCTGTCACGGCCAGACTGGCGATCGAGAGCAGACCGCGAAATCCCGTCAGTCCGAACAACCGCTCCACGGGATCCTTCGGTCCCACCGTTCTGTCGTCCGGAACTGGTCCCTCGGTCTCCTCTGCCGCCGCCCGGATTCCCGGCTCGTTGCGAGCCCAGAGCCACGCGGCACGCGCCCTCAGTGCCCCCGAAATGCCTGTGCCGATAAGAAGCGGCATGGTCTCGGTTTCACGCTGCGCACGCAGGTGTGGCGTGGGATCCTCATCCCCATGCCGGCCCCGCTCCCGCGTGCTGGAGGCGTCGATCACGGCGAACGGGCCATCGCAGCGCAGGCGGATGGGGATGCGGTCGACCTCGGGCGGCGCGGTCACTTCCGGCAGGCCGAAGTCCTCGACCGCCGTCTTGGTGAACGTGCCGTCGTCGGCCACGGTTCGCCGCGTCACGGACAGGGTTTGCGGACGCAACCGGACCCGCCCCAGGCCGTCGGCCTGTCCCTTGCCCAAGGCGACTCCGTATTCCGCCGTCAGCGCGGCAAGCAGGTCCTTGAGGGTTGTCAGGGCCTGCTCGGCCTTGTCGATCCGCCCCGCCCGGGCCTCGATCCGGCAACGGAACGCGAAGCGGGTGCCCTTGGCGACCATCTCCTGGAAGAACAGGGTCGCGTGGGAGGCGGTGCCGCTGGCCCCGTCAATCCTGGTGCGCGCGGCCACGAACACGCCGTCCCCCAGGCCGTGTTGGGCAATGGGGCGCGCATCGGCGAAGGGCATCGCGCTTGCGTCCGGCACCGCGCCGGTGCGCGGGGCACAGAACACGGTCAGCAGGCCCATGCTGCCCCGAGGCAAGGGCTGGCCGTGCTCGTCCCCGCCGACGGCGGTGTCCTTGATCTCCCCAAGAAGGAGGGTGATCGCGTCGGGGCCGCCGATCTCGGCGCCGAGAGACCCGGCCAACCCGCGCAGCAGTCCCTTGAGTGTGGTCGAGGGCAGCAGGGGCGCTCCCGCCACGTCTCGCGCCAACGCCGCGACGCCGGGCGGGGCGTTATCGCCCGGCCTGCCCTTGACCCCCTCCACCTCCCGCATCTCGCCTGTTCCGACATGCAGGGGCGACAGGGCCTCCAACGTGCCTTCGATGTCGTAGCGCAGCCTAGGCATGGGTCACCGCCTCCATCAGCCGCGCCTGATCCGCCTGGGACAGGTAGGTGGTGGACATGCGTCCGTAGCCGTTCTCGGGCATGTAGGGGCAGGTTTTCCAGGTCACGGGCTCGGTGCCGAAGGCCGCTGGCGTGAGGCCGAACCGGACCGCATCGTCCAGGGCTTTCCGACCCGAATCATCGGTGACCTCAATCAGGAAGATCGAGCCCGGATCCGTCAGCACGAAGGGGACGTAATAGTCCTTGCCGTAGGCACGGCGCCGGCGCGCGATGTCCCCCCCGGCCAGGCTCTGCGCCGCGAAGAAGGAAAGCAGCCGCGCGCCTGGCACCTGCTTGGCCCAGGCCGCTTCGTACACTGTTCGCGCCGCCACGGCCGTTCCGTCCGCCGGCCACGCGTCACGCGGATCGAACAACACCGCCGGCGTTTCCAGCATCAGGGCAAACCGGTTGGTCGTTCCGTGCACCGGGGTTGCGCACGGCGGAGCGACGGGGCCAGAGGCTTCGGTGAAGGTGGCGCGCGCGCCGGTGCCGCCGACACCGTAGAGCCCCTCCGTGGTCAGGATCTCGATCAGGCCCTGGGCCAGGCGTCGGCCCTGGTCGTCCGAAATCGCACCCAGGTCAATGTCGAGGCTCCACGCAATGGGCTTGCCGTCGATCTCTCGCACCGGCTGAAGCAGGGTGGTGTAGAGCATGTGGTCGGCGGCCGTTCCGGTCTCCTGATGGATTTCGGTGTGGGTGCGGGCGACCGGGGCGCGGACCTGTGCCGTCGGATAACCGGCCGCCTGGGCGCCCGGCTCGAACCACGGGCTCTTCCAGTCGCCGACGAACCACGCCGGGCGGCAGCCGATCATGGTGCCCCGTCCGTCGGGTACGCTGAGGGCATCGCCGAACGTCAGGGTTCCGTCCGAGTCCGCGCCGACCAGAGACAGGGGCAGTGGCCGGCACAGCCGGTCCCCCGCGCGGGAGAGCGGCCAAGCGTGCGAGAAGGACAGGGCGGCCAGGACATCGCCCAGCAATCCCTCCGCCGGCTTCGCACCGGCATGGTTCAACCGGTCGGCCAGCGTGCCCTTGAAGACCGCGCCCGGGATGATCTGGGCGCTGACAACGGCGTTGTCGGCCAGTTTTTTGGCATTTACCAGGATCGGCCGGTCGAAGGTGACGCGCAGACGAATGTGATCGTTGTTCGGATCTTTCGGGGTCGGTTCCGTCAAAGGCACGGGATCGCCCTTCGGGATCAACCGCGTGCCGTCTTCCACCACCTCGCCGAACCCGGGGCTCTTGAGACCGCCGATGGCGCCGACCAGCGCCAGCGCCTTGGAGAGCATGTCGGTGACGCAGTCGTGATTCTGGGCCGGAGCCAGGACCTCAACCGTGCCCGTGAACAGCACGACGGCCCCCATTGGCGCGACAAGCTCGACGACCTGGAGCGCGCCTGTCTTCACCGTGCCGGTGTCGGGTGCGATCTCGATGCGGGTGTGGTGGGCGCCCTTCTGCGGAAGGTCTTCGACCGTGTCCGGTGTGGTGAGATCGGGCAGGATCCCCTTGGCCACGAGGTCGGAGAAATGGATGCGGCGCCTGACCGGCTCGTTGGCGGCGCCGGACTCGTCTTCCCGTTTGCTTTTGATGCCGAATAGTGAGTCGATCGCCAGCGGCCCGCTCGCCGACACGACGCTCTCCGGCAGGTCGCGCAGGGCTTCCTTCATCACGCCCCGGATCTGATCCATGGGGATGATCGGCGTGCCCTGATCGTCGCGGAGCGCGATGGCATCCACGCCAAAAGGGGCGGCCGCGAGGCCCCGGAACAAAAACGGCGAGCGGACGGCGACCTCGCAGGTATAGGTCATAAGTGCAAGGGTCACCGGCCGCACTCCACGGCAACGAGTCCAGGTTAATGAACCGGGTCTGCAATGAGCTGGGCAATGACGGCGGGGTCCCAGCCTGCGACCTTGCGGGTAGTCTTGATGGATCGCTTGCCGCGTCCGGCGCGGATGATATTGAAGGCGAAGCGGCGCACGAGGGCCATGTTCTGGGCGCCGTGCCCCCGTCGCAGTCGCGACTGATCCTCC
>NZ_FNAP01000035.1 GCF_900101965.1 Rhodospira trueperi
CAGCCTGGAAACCTGGACCTCGACCAAGGGCGCCCTGACCTGGCTGAGCGACACCGCCAAAAACACCCTGTAAAAAATCAGCCGCTCAAAATCCGCGATAGCCCCCTGTTATCGCTCACGGAATCCAGGTTTGCCCGAAACACGGTGACGGATCCGGGTTAGTCGAGATGGCCGTAGATGCTTAAAATTTTCTAAATGGGGAGAACAAAATTGCCGGGCTTTTCTTGGACCAAGATAGGGCAAGACTTGCCTTACTCCATCGGTATATTTTGTGATTTGCACTATTTCAGAGGCCAAGCATTGCGCTTTTATACTGTTTATCTTCAACTTTTAATGAGGCGTTGAAATGGCGAGGAAGCTTCCTGATCCAGGTGACCGTACAGCGAATGATCCAGCGGTGCTCTGCACCAAGGAAAGAGTTCTCCAGTTGTACAGAAACCATACTGGTGACACTGCATCTAAAATGTCGCAAAAGGTCAGAAGTTGGTTTGTCAGTGCTGCCCAGGAAGAGGGGTGGGATGCAGCTTTGTTTTTGAAGGATGTCGAAACAAGGCATTCCGCTGGATGTGTTCTGTATAAGTCTCCAGCCCCATCAATTCGTTTCTTCATTGAGGGCGATGAATCAGATGATTTTTGATCAAAGGTAGTCACGTTCACTAACGGAACTTGACTTGCGCGCCCCTCTCTTTTGTTGTTTAGTTTCCGTGGGGCGCGCACAGGGTGTGGCAGCGCTTCCGTCTTCCACAGTGTTGGAGGAAGGCCATTTTGCCAAGATGGGCAAAGTGCTGGTTCTTTGGTGGTGTATTTGGTTCGTTGTTGCCGCGACCCTTGACGCCCCTGCTGGACCCCCGCTGGGGTGTCCTCTTTCGCGGACGAGACCGAGGATCTGGTGTTCTGGTCGAGTGCCGAGGCGCCCATCGTGCTGACCACCATCGCCAGCGAGGCCCAGGCCAGCGGCCCGGAGACCCTGGACCTGCGCCGGTTGGCCCTGCCCATCGCCATGCTGCGCCAGCCGGACGGGCGCCTGCATCTGCTGATCCTGGACGGCCCGCGCCGCCTGCAGATCGAGGTCGTGGTGACCCGGCTGTTCCGCGATCCGGTCCGGCTGCTCATTCCGGTGTGGCCGCCATTGGAGGACGAACCGCGCGTGCTCGCTCTGCGCCGGTTCCTGCACCTGCGCGCCGCCGGCGCTCTGCCCGATCAGCTTTACCGGCCCGAACGGCGCGGGCTCCGCTGGGCCGACATGCTGCGCGCTCACGATGCGCGATTGGCGGGGGCGTCCCACCGGGAGATCGCCGCGGCCCTGTTCGGCCAGGAGCGGGTGCGGGACGACTGGGCCGGGTCCTCGGATTATCTGCGGCTGCGTGTGCAACGCTTGGTGCGGGCGGGCGACCGCATGGTCGGCGGCGGCTACCGCGACCTTCTGCGGTGACCGCCGGCCTTCGGAGGTGGAGGGCCGGTGGGGATCCGCGACGGGTCTGGATGGTGGAGGGAGTGGCCTTCCGCACGCCCGTCGGGGAGACACGCCATGTCCCGCGCACCCGCACGGCGGTCCACGGGCGACCGCGCGAACCTGTATTCCGAGATCACCGACCGCATCATCGCCGAGCTTGAAGCCGGACGCCTGCCTTGGGTCCAACCCTGGGGCACGGATCAGGCCCGAACGGCGGTCGGCCTGCCGCGCAACGCCGGTTCGGGCCGGCCGTACTCCGGGATCAACGTCCTGATCCTGTGGGGTGCCGTCATCGAGCGCGGCTATTCCGGCCAGGGCTGGTTGACCTTCCGCCAGGCCAAGGCCCTGGGTGGGGCCGTCCGCAAGGGCGAGCGCGGCACCACCGTCGTCTACGCCGACAAATTCGTGCCCGAGGACGAACGCCGCCGCGCATCAGAGAAGGGCGAAGACCCGCAGGCCATCCCGTTCCTGAAGCGCTTCACGGTCTTCAACACCGACCAGTGCGACGACCTGCCCGAGGTTATCGCCACCACCGCGCCGCCGGTTCCCGAGGGGCTGATCCTGCCCCGCGCCGAGGCGCTGATCGCCGGCACCCGGGTGGATTTCCGCATCGGCGGCAACCGCGCCTTCTACAACCCCCTGCATGACTTCGTGCAGGTGCCGCCCCCGCAGGCCTATTTCGAGCCGGTCAACTGGCACCGCACCGCCCTGCATGAACTGGGGCACGCTACCGGCCACCGCTCACGCCTCGACCGCGACATGTCGGGGTCCTTCGGCTCCCGCAAGTACGCCTTCGAGGAACTGGTGGCCGAGATCACGGCGGCCTTCACCTGTGCCGCGCTGTCCATCGTACCGACCGTCCGTCACGCCGATTACATCGCCTCGTGGCTGGACTGCCTGCGCGAGGACAACCGCGCCATCATCCGCGCCGCCAGCCAGGCCAGCAAGGCCGCCGACTGGCTGATGGGCTGCCTGCCCGAGGATGTCGCCATCCCCGAGACCACGCCACACGATGAGGAGGCAGCCTGATGCGAACGATCAGCACACCGGTGTTTCTGACCTGCGTCGTGATGGCGGTCCTCTTTTTCAGCTTTTGGGCCTACTGGCCGCTCTCCAAGCCCCTGCCCATCGGTCCGGCCACCGTCCTGTCCGGCGATACGCTGGTCATTCACGAGCGCGCCTTCCGTCTCGCCAACGTCCACGCCCCCGCGCGCGCGCAGGTCTGTCGGGACCGCCACGGCCGCCCCTGGCCCTGTGGCGCCGAGGCCGTCGCCACCCTGCGCGAGGCCATCGGCGACTTTGTCGTGTCCTGCGCCGTCCAGGGACCCGAACAGGACGGCGCCGCCCCGGCGCGCTGCGTCGTTCGCGGCGAGGATCTGGGCCGCACAATGCTGTTGGAGGGACTGGCGGTCGCCATCGGTCAACCGTCCACCGAATACCTGGGCGCCGAACGCACCGCCCGGTTCCTGCAAAAGGGCCTGTGGGACGACCCCGACCACACCGACGCCAACGCGTTGGCCAGGGGGAGGGACGGATCATGACGACGCTCGACCACCCGCCTGTCGATTACGGCCTGATCGATCAGGCCCGCGCCACCGAGGGCGGCCACCTCAGCATCGGCCGGGGCGGCTACACGCTGTGCTTCGCCGACGGCGCCACCCTGTCGGGGTATGATACCGAGCGCATGAAGGCCGCCTGCATCGGCGCCGGCCTGCCGGTCATCGACAGCCGGCCGGTGCCCTTCGATGCCGTCGTCCGGCTGGCCGTCCACGGTCCCATGATCGCGGTCGGCCGCTCGGCCTCGCCGCCACCGTGGCACGGGTTCGCCTACGCCCCGCTGCTCGACGTGGCCCGGGCCTACGCCGAGGCCGGCGCCGAGGTCTACAACATGCCCGGCCTGACCGATGGCGCCATCCGCCGGAGGTGAAGGGCCGTGGGGGTTTTCGTGACCGGTTTGTCAGGTCGGAGGGAGGCTCCGACCGGCCGGTCACGGAGAACCGCCATGACGAGTGCATCCCGCAAGAGCGCGTCCCGCAAGGTCACCCTGAACGGCACGCGCGACATCCCCTTCAACGCGCTGGTTCTGTCCCAGGCCAACGTGCGCCGGGTCAAGGACAGCGTCTCCATCGAGGATCTGGCCGACGACATTGCGCGACGCGGTCTGCTGCAGAGCCTGACCGTGCGCCCGATCCGCCAGGAGGCCGGCGCCGAGACCGGCACCTTCGAGGTGCCGGTCGGCGGCCGTCGCTATCGCGCCCTCGAACGCTTGGTCAAGCAGAAGCGCATGGCCAAGACCGCGCCGGTGCCCTGCATCGTCCATGACGATGGCCTGGCCGAGGAGGATTCGCTGGCGGAGAACGTCCAGCGTGTCGCCCTGCACCCCCTCGATCAGTTCCGCGCCTTCCAGGCCATGCGCGAGGCCGGGCTGACCGAAGAGGACATCGCCGCGCGCTTCTTCATCACCCCCACCGTGGTCCGGCAACGGCTTCGGCTGGCGTCCGTCTCACCGCGCCTGCTGGACCTCTATGCCGAGGGCACCCTGGTCCTGGAACAGCTGATGGCCTTCGCCGTCACCCCCGACCACGACCGCCAGGAGCAGGTCTGGGAGGCGCTGTCCCAGGGCAGCCATCGCCCGCCCCATGTCATCCGCCGCATGCTGACCGAGACCGCCGTGCGGGCCGGTGATCGGCGCGCCCGCTTCGTCGGCATCGAGGCCTACGAAGCCGCCGGCGGTCTGGTCCTGCGCGACCTGTTCACCGAGGACAACGGCGGCTGGCTGCAGGACGTCGGCCTGCTGGAGCGACTGGTGGCCGAACGGCTCA
Organism: Rhodospira trueperi; assembly: GCF_900101965.1. Classification (GTDB taxonomy): domain Bacteria; phylum Pseudomonadota; class Alphaproteobacteria; order Rhodospirillales; family Rhodospirillaceae; genus Rhodospira; species Rhodospira trueperi. Next base: position 4,276 of record NZ_FNAP01000035.1, read on the forward strand.
GCGCTGTCGCTGAGGAGGTTCGCGCCGAGGGCTGGCGCTGGGTCGAGGCGGCGGTCGACTTCCCCTACGGGCACACCAACGGTCTGCGCCGTCTGCCGCGCGAGACCGCCCCCCTGACCGAGGCGGAGCAGGCCGAACGCGACGCCCTGGTCGGCGAGATGGATGCCCTGCTGGCGGGCTATCCCGAACCCACCGAACTGCCCGAGGACGTCGACGCGCGTGTCGGGGAGATCGAGGCCGCGCTGAAGGCCTTCGAGACCCGACCGGCCACGTTCGAGCCCGACGAGGTCTCCCGCGCCGGCGTCTTCGTCTCCATCGATCTGGACGGCGAGGCGCGCATCGAACGGGGCTTCGTCCGGCCCGAGGACGAACCGCCCGTGCCCGCGCCCGGGCCGCAGGCGGCGCCCGATGGGCAGGCCCCGGCGGCACCGGAGGGCACCGAGGGTGCCCCGCTGCCCACCGGAGCCATGCCCGAACCGGCGGCACCGGGCCACACCCAGACAACTGATCCCGACCCGGATCCCGTCGATGCGCCGCTGCGTCCGCTGCCGGACCGGCTGGTCACCGAACTGACCGCGCACCGCACGCTGGCGCTCCGCGATGCGCTGGCCGGCCATCCGGACACGGCCTTCCTGGCCGTCCTGCACGCCCTGTGCCTGTCCACCTTCCACCGCCACGCGGTCGCAAGCTGCCTGGAAATCACCGGCCGTTCGGGGCCGCTGGCGGCCCAGGCACCGGGCCTGAAGGACAGCGTATCGGCGCAGTCCCTGGACGTCCGCCAGGATGCCTGGATCGACCGCCTGCCCGCCGATCCCCGCGACCTGTGGGGGGCGCTGCAGGTCCTGTCGTCTGACGAGCGCATGGAGCTGCTGGCCCATTGCGCCTCGCGCACCGTCAACGCGGTGGTCGAACCGTGGAACCGTGTGCCCGGTCGCACGGACCACGCCGACGCACTGGCGCGGGCGGTCGGGCTGGACATGGTCGCCGCCGGCTGGCGCCCGACGGTCGAGACCTACCTCGACCGGGTGCCCAAGGCGCGCATCCTGGCCGCCGTCCGCGAGGCGGTGGGCAACGAAGCCGCCGACCGTCTCGTTTCGCTGCGCAAGGGCGAGATGGCGACCGAGGCCGAGGCGTTGCTGGCCGAAACCGACTGGCTGCCGGAGCCGTTGCGGACGCCCGAAGTGAGCGGGCCGGACGCTCCCGAAGCGCCCGCCGCCGAGTCAGGCGAGGCAGACGAGGACAACGAAGCGACCGAGGGAGATGGCGAAAACGGCGACGAGGGGGCGACGCCGGAGCACGGCGAGAAGGACCCCGCCCCCGAAGACATCGACGACGCCACCCGCGCCGCCGAATAGCCCGCATCCTTCACGCGGCCCGGTTCCGGTGTTCCCGGGGCCGGGCCGTTTCTCTGCCGGAGGGCTCCGCCATGTCCCTTCCCGAGATCGCATCCCGCCTTGCCGCCGAGGCCGAGGCGGTCTGCCGCACCTACCTTCCCGCCGGCCGTCGCCAGGGCGCCTATTGGCAGGTCGGCGACGTGCGCGGCACGCCCGGTCGCAGTCTCTATGTCCGCCTGACCGGCCCTCGCGCCGGCCGCTGGACCGATGCCGCAACCTTGGAACGCGGCGATCTGCTGGACCTGATCGCCGCCAACCGGGGCCTCGATCTTCGCGCCGCGCTCGACGAAGCCACCACCTTCCTGCGCCTGCCGCGTGATCGTTCGGCGCCCGCCCGCGAGCCTGTTCCCGCCAATTCCACCGCCGCCGCGCAACGCCTGTTCGCGGCCTCCCGGCCCATCGCTGGCACCCTGGCCGCGCGCTATCTGGCCGGACGCGGCATCGTTCCGGCCCGTGCCGAGCCTGCGCTGCGGTTCCATCCACGTGCCTTCTGCCGGCCCGATCCGGGCATGACTCGCACCCAATGGCCGGCGCTGATCGCTGCCGTGACCGCGTCCGACGGCACGCTGACAGGCGTCCATCGCACCTTCCTCGACCCCGCCACCAGCGGCAAGGCGCCGCTTGTTCGGCCGCGCCGTGCCCTCGGTTTTCTGCTCGGCAACGGCGTGCGGTTCGGTGCCGCCGGCCCCGTCCTGGTCGTCGGCGAGGGCCTGGAAACCGTCCTCTCCTTGCGCTCCGTGCTGCCGGATCTGCCCGCCGTCGCAGCGCTGTCGGCGGGCCACCTCGGGGCCTTCGAGCCGCCGCCCGGCCTGCGCCGCCTGTACGTGGCCCACGACGGAGACGCCGCCGGCCTGCGCGCCTTGGAGCGCCTGACGGATCGCCTCGGACCCCGCGCTATCACCGTCCGTCCGCTGCCGCCGCTCGGCGCGGATGCCAACGCGGACCTGCTGGCTCTCGGCCCGCGCCGGTTCCGCGCGCGCGTTCTCGGCTACCTGGATCCGGCCGACGTGCCCCTGGCCCTCGACAGGGCGTGAGCCGCAACGGGGGCGCCGGGTCGGCGGGGAGCGACGGTCGCGCGCTGGAGTCTCCCCCGCCGGGGACCGCGCCGGCGGCCTTTCCATGCGGGGGATCTGCCGGAGGCCGGCCGCCGCCGCAAGGACGCCAAGGCGTCCTCCTCCACTGCGTTCCGGCCCGTTCGGGTGCGGCGCCGTCCTCGGGGCCTCCGGCGGGCGATCCCGGGAAAGGCCGCGATGGGCGCGGCCTCCATCCAGAGGGAGAGCCCCATGATCCGCGACGTCCTGCCCCCCACCGACGATCCGCACGCCACCGCTTCGGCCACCGCCCACCTGCTCGAGGAGCTGCACCTTTACGGAATCCGGCCGTTCCAGGACGAGCCCGATCCACGTCCCATGCCCGACGCGGAGACCGCCGGAAGCGCCGTCACCGCCTGCCTCGACACCCTCGCCGACCTGCTCACCGGCACCCGCCTCGAGGACGACCTGGGCGACCTGCTGTGGTCCGTCGTCAACGCCTTCCACCGCCGCGTCGGCGCGCTCGACCGGGCGTTGGACACCAACGAGCAGGCCCAGCGGCGCTCGCAGGCCGAGCAGGATGGCAGCGAGGTGCGCTCGGTCGAGCTCGAGCGCCTGACCGCCGAAGGCATCGGGCTGATCGAACGCCGCAACGCCTTCGAGGCGTTCCGCGACACCGCCGCCGAATCCTTCGAGGCCATCACCGGCGGCGCCTGGCGCCCGCGCGCCGGGTCGCTCACCAACCGTCGGGCGCTGACCGCCGCCGTCATCGACAGTCGGGATTTCCTGGCCGCCCGCCAGCGCGCCGAGACCCAGGTGATGCTGCCGCCTGGGCCTCGCGTGGCCTTCGCCGGCGGCCCGGCCTGCACCGATCACCGGCGTATCTGGGCTGTGCTCGACAAGGTGCGCGACCGCCATCCCGACATGGTGCTGCTGCACGGCGGCGCGCCGAAGGGCGCCGAGCGCATCGCCGCCTGCTGGGCCGACCAGCGCGGCGTGCCGCAGGTCGTCTTCCGCCCCGACTGGACCCGCCACGGCAAGGCCGCGCCCTTCCGCCGAAACGAGCAGCTGCTTGAGTCGCTGCCCATTGGTGTTATCGTTTTTCCGGGTTCGGGCATCACCGACAACCTCGCCGACACCGCCCGCCGCATGGGCATCCCCGTGTGGAAGGTCGGTTCGGAGGGCGGCGCGTAAGCGCCGCCAAAAGCGAGTGTCATAGCCGCTGACGCCGTTGCCTTTCCGGCCGGGTTGGGCCGGAAGGGGACTGGCAGGTTTTGGCCTCAGAGCCTGACTCAAAAGCCTACTGGCGGGCGAGGCGTCGCAGCGCGAGTTGGATGGAAGCGATGCTGACGAAAGCGGCAAGGGTGTCGGCGAGGT
>NZ_FNAP01000028.1 GCF_900101965.1 Rhodospira trueperi
ATCGGCGAAAAACCGGTCCGGGTGGGCCTGCAGTCGGGCGATGACGGAACCGGCGAGGCCGCGCCGGCGCATGGCGGCGAAGGCCTGATCGTTCAAGACATAATCGCCGTGTCCGGCCCGCAGCAGGTCGAGGAAATTGAGCCGGCTCTTGGAAACCGTGGTGGCGAAGGCGGTGAAGGCGTCGTTGCCGATCTGGGTGCAGACGCCATTCCGGCCCTGGTGGCGGGCGCCGGTGTCGTCCACCGAAATCCACCGTCCGTGGGTCAGGCCCGCCCGCAGAACGTCCCGGGCCTCGGTCACGAAGAGGTCGTTGGACGCGGTGAGGATGCGCACCACCTGCCGCTGGGAGATCGCCACGCCCAGCCCTTGCAGCATCTCAACAAGGCGCGGCACCGTCGTCTGACCCTGATGGTACTGGGCGAGAATGAAGCGCTTGAGCGCGGGACCGAAGTGATCGGTGACCCCATCGGGCAGTGGCGCCAGCACCGTGACTCCGTCCGGGGTCACCCAGCGTTCGCGGTGATAACACACCGTGCGGGCTTCGATCCGCAGCTCCTGAACCGTGAACGGCACGGTGCCCTTGAACCGGGAGCCGGGCGGGACACCATCGACCGCGATCCGCCGCTCCTCGACCGGACCCGACGGCTTTTTCGGCCCGCGCCGCCGCTTGCCCTCGCGCCGGGGCCGTTTGTCCGTTGCCTTGTCCATGCCGGACGGCTTGGAGGGCGGCTTGATGTCGGGCTTGCCCTTCAGACCCTTCAGCCGCGCGATCTCGTCGCGCAACGCCCCGTTCTCCGACACCAGCCGGGCGTTCTCTTCCAACAGGCCCAGCGTCAGCGGCTTCAGCGTCGCCGGATACAGGGCATCAATGTCGAACGGCGGCTTGACCATGCCCGCAGCGAATCACGAACCGCAAGTTCGCGCAACCAAATGTGAGTCGCGACGCAGCCACCGCCCGCACTTCTACCCCGGTTACCGTTTCTGGCCGTAAGCTCTTGATTTAATTGGTGTGCCCAGCAGGACTCGAACCTGCGACCCGCTGATTAAAAGTTATGTCGACGGGGGTAGCGGGAGCGATCACAGCATCACAGAGGAATCGTATTTTATCATTAATATTCATTGCATTAGGGAGCTGCGTCCGGCATCGTTACGATATGGGAAAACGCTTCGTATCACGTCGTCTGTTACCCAGATGTTACCCAGAAGGCCTGAGGAGGGGCTCATGGGACAGGTCCTGACAGATCGGTTTGTCAAGGCAAAAAAGCCCGGCGCGGCCCGGCTTGAGATCCCGGATGCGGGAGTCCAGGGATTGTACTTTGTGGTTCAGCCGACCGGTGGGAAAAGCTGGGCTTTGCGGTACCGATGGCAGGGATCGCCGGTTAAGTACCGGCTCGGCGACTATCCGGTCATCGGCCTGGCTGAAGCGCGCGACAAGTCTCGCGACGCGCTCCGGCTCCTGGATGCCGGCACCGATCCGCGGGAAGTGAAGCGAACCCAGGCGGTCCCAGAGGCACCACCAGACGACACGATCCGCGACATCATCACCGAGTTCATCGCGCGCCATGCCAAGGTCAGGAATCGAAGCTGGCAGGAGGTGGAGCGCGTGCTCCGGCGTGAAGTCGAACCCGCATGGGGCCATCGCCGCATTGGCGAGATCGAGCGCAAGGACGTGATCCGCCTGATCGATAGCGTGGTGGACCGGGGCGCGCCGGTCATGGCCAACCGTGTCCTGGCGCACACGCGGAAGCTCTTCAACTGGGCGGTTTCCCGCGATCTGGTCGCGACGTCGGTCTGCGCCGGGGTTGCCGCCCCGGCTCAGGAGACCAAACGCGACCGCGTGTTGTCGGAGGCGGGACTACGCGCGCTGTGGACCGCCTGCGACGATGTGGGCGAGCCGTTCGGGTCCATCGTGCGTCTGTTGATCCTGACCGGCCAGCGTCGAGACGAGGTAGCCGGCATGCGATGGACCGAGGTCGACACGGATGCGGCCCTGTGGACCATCCCTGGCGAGCGCGCCAAGAACGGCGTTCGTCACCCAGTTCCGTTGGGCGAAACGGCTCTGTCGATCCTGGCGTCCCGGCCGCGCGTGATGGCGGCGGACGAGTCAGGCGGTGGAACAGCGCGCCACGTGTTCACGACAACGGGCGCGTCGCCGTTCAGCGGGTTCTCGAAAGCGAAGGCGCGGCTGGACGCGGCCATGGAGCGGCGCTTGGCCGAAGAGACCGGGGAGGCGACGGGCGACGGACCAATGGCGCCTTGGCGCTTGCACGACATCCGCCGCACGGTGGCGACAGGGCTTCAGCGCCTGGGCGTGCGTCTCGAGGTCACGGAAGCCATTCTCGATCACGTCTCCGGCTCCCGGGCAGGCGTGATCGGGATCTACCAGCGCCATGACTGGGCCAACGAGAAACGGGCGGCGCTGGAAGCGTGGGAGCGGCATGTGATGGAGACCGTAATGGCCCAGCCGTTGGGCCAAAGTGGCGTGGATCGCATCGGCCAGGGCGCGCCTCAAAAAAGAGATGGAGGGTAGGGCACGACCAGTTTTTCCAGCGGCACGGATTGGGACGGCGGCGTGGACGGCCACGAGCAGGGACGCTCGGGGGGGCGACCGTCTCACCGCCATGTTCTGCCTCTCCGGTTTGAGCATGGGACTGTTGCTGCCGCCGGCGGGGGCGGTCTCCGTCTATGCCGAGAAGCGGGCGTTCAAGGACCACGCCCACCAATCCCACCGCATGGGCGCGGTGTTCCGCCGGGCGGTGGTAATCCTGACCGGCCCCACGGGGCAGGACGAGGTTCGCGACCAGCGGGTGCTCCGCGATATCGGCCGGGAAGCCCTGGGCGAGAACGGCGATTGGCTGCTGGCCCACCGCGACCGGCCGATCGAACCGATCAAGGGGGGGGGATTTGGAATGGGGTCCAGCGCGGCAGTCATTGCCTCTTTCGCGAGCCCGGCTTGGAGCCTCCATCATTTGGCGGCGTGACTTCCTCCAGAGTTGCGATGCGGCGTTTCAGTCCGTCGACAAACCAAGCATTGGTCGGCGCCAGTCGATTGGCAGCCGCCAAGTCCTCGGTGATCTGGAGGGCCTCCGCGTAGTGGTCCCGGGCCTCGGCGGCTGTGCCATGATCCGCCTGCCAGTCACCAATTTTCCAGTGGGAGACAATTAGGCCCCGCTGCCAGTGACTGTTATCGGGATCGCGGTCAACCAAAACGAGACTTATGTCCAAGCTTTCCTGATAGGCAACAAGGGCCGCTGCCGGATCGTTCAGCCGCAGCTGCATATTTCCGATACGACTCAGAGCTACCGAAACGTCATTCTGCCAAAACATGTTTTCCGGATCTTTTATCGCCAGAGAGCGTATGATCTCCAGGCTCTCCTGAAAGGCCGCCAGGGCCGCCGTCGCGTCCCCCGCCCGCAGCCGTACATCGCCGATCCGGTTCAGACTGTTCGCAACAAGGTTCTGCCACCGAGTATTATCCGGATCGCGCTCCGTCAGGGCGTGGCGGATCTCAAGCCCCTCCTGGTAGGCCGCGCGGGCCGCGGCTACATCCCCTTCCTGCAGCCGCGCATTACCGACATTGTCCAGGTTCATTGAAAGGTTATCTTGCCACAGGGGATTGTCTGGATCGCCCGCTACAAGGGCGCGGGCGATCTCTAGAGCCTCCTCATAGGTCGCTAGTGCTGCAGCCGCTTCCTCTTGCTGTGATCGCACATCTCCGACCCTGTTCAGGCTAGCCCATACGTCGATCTGGAATTCCAACTTGTCCGGATCGCGCGCCGCGAGGGCGCGGCTGATGTCCAGGGACTCCTCGTAAGCCACGAGGGCGGCTGCCGCGTCGCCCGCCAAGAGACGCACATCGCCTATTCCCAGCAGGTCAGCCGAGACGCCCCTCTGCAAAACTGTATTCTCTGGATCGCGCGCTGCCAGAGTACGCTGTGTGTCCAGCCCCTCCCGGTAGGCGGCTTCCGCATCGCTCAGGCTGCCTTGTTTCGCCAGCATTTCCCCGAGTTCGTTTAGAGCGACTGCTTTGCTGCGTTGCAGGCCGGCATCGTCGGGAAAACGCTCCGACAGAGTGTCCTGAAGTTTGCGCGCTTCCTCCAGGATGCTGCGGGTGATGGCAATGGGCACACTGGAGTCCTTGAACTTCTGCGCCAGATCGACGACCAGGGTGTTGGCGGCCCGGGTGGCGGTGCGCAGGGCGGATTCCGCTTCGTCCTTGCGCTGCTCCGCGATCACCGCCTGACGTTCCGCTTCCCTCTGCCCCGTGAACCCGAACCACGCGCCCACCCCCGACAGCACGGCCAGCAGGGCCATGGCGGCGGCCACCATCCGAGTGCGGCGCAGGCGGCGATCGCGCCGGGCGCGGGCGGCCTTGGACGAGGCTTCGATATAGGCGATGGCCGCCGCCTCCAGATCCTCGCGGCGGCGGGAGAGCAGATCCTCGGCCTCGGCCAAAGCGATGCCGTCGGGCAGCAGGCGGGCAGGGTCCCTGTTCTGGTCCAGCCACACCCCCAGCGCCGCATGAACCCGCCCGCGCGCCTTCAGGAAGTCGCGCTCGCGGGCCAGCAGTTCCGTATAGCGCGGCCAGCGGCGCAACAGCGCCTCGTGCGCCAGCCGCACCGTGGTCCGGCCCTGGCTTTCTCCCTGGGCCAGCGGGCCGGCATCGCTGACCAGCAGCCGCGCCGCCACCAGGGCATCGACCACCGCCGCCCGCTCCGCCGTGCGCGCAAGGTCCGCCCCGGCCACCACCCGCAGGGTCGCGGCGTCGGCACCCTCTGCCCCGTCTCCGGCCTCCAGCCCGGCCAGCGCCAGCAAAACCCCGTCCACCGCCTTTGCCCGGTCCGCGCCGAGCGCCGCGCAGGCAGCCTCCGCCCGACCAGCGATGGCGCCTTCCAGACCGCCCAGCGCCTCGTAGCTCTCAAAGGTCAGCTCCGACCGTCCGTGCTCGTCCACGTCCCGGCGGTACAGTTCGTCCAGGGTGAACTCCAGCAACGGCAGCGCGTCCGGGCCGCCCGCGGCCTCGCGCAGCACCGTGTCCAGGCCGGCGCGGGTCTCCGGGTCCTGCTCGAACGTCAGGCCCGCCGCCTGGGCCGGCAGCCGGATGATCTGGTCTAGCTCCGCCCCGCTGGCCGGCGCCAGGGTGATCAGCCCATCCCCGGCGCTCAACGCCAGCAGCGCCGGCACCTCGGCCAGCCGGTGGAAGAAGTCCGACCGCAGGGTGGCGATCACCCACACCACGCCACTGTCCGCCAGCGCCAGCAGCAGGCGGGCAAAGCGCTCCACCGCCTCCGCCGGGAAGGCCCTGGCGTCCGTGAAGATCTCCTCCAACTGGTCGATCACCAGCACCAGCACCAGCCGCGCCGGCGGCGGCCCGTCTGGCCGGGTCGGCAGGCGCTCGCCGTTGGCCACCTGGCGCAGTGCCCTTTCCAGAATGTCGCCGCCGCCCCCTTCGCGCAGGCGCGCGGCCAGGCGCTCGGCGGTGTAGTCGGTCGCGATCTCCGGCAGCGCCTCGCGGCGTTCCAGCAGCGCCCACGCCAGCCGGTCGAACACGTCGCCATCGTCGGCGGTGCCATGGGCACCCGGCATCAGAATACAGCGCCGCCAGACGCTGATGCCCGAGGTCACCCCCGGCCGTTCCAACAACGGTAGCACACCGGCGCGCACCAGCGACGACTTGCCGCTGCCGCTGGCGCCCAGCACCAGCGCAAAGGCCCGGCCCCGCTCCGCCTGGGCGCTGAGCGTGTCGATCACCTGGGTCCGCGCCTGCCAGCGGCCGAAGAAGATCGCGGCATGCTCCACGTCGAAGGCGCACAGGCCCCGGAACGGCGAGCCCTGGTACCACGACAAGCCCGCGTCCGCGCCGCCGCCGTCCGGCGCGGCCGGCTCCGCCGGCAGCAGCCGCTTCAGCCTCGCCCGCAGGTGGGTCTCCAGCTTTTCCTCGAACTGGTCGGCGGACGTGTACGAGTTGTATCCCAGCTTGAAGCCGCCCGTCTCCGCGTCCTTGAAGTGGCGGGTCCAGAAGCCCTCCAGCGCGTCCAACTGCTCCGCCGCGTGGCGCAGCGCCTTGCCGTCGCGGCCGGTGGCCCGGGCCTCGGTACGGTTGCGGTAGACCAGAAGGTCCGGCCGTCCTTTCTCGGCGTGGGCCTGCAGGGCGTTCTCCACCTCCCACTCCGTGCCGGTCACCGGCACGCGCCCGTCCAGACCGTGGTACTCCCGCTTGTCGGTGCGCGCCGGCAGCGGCGAGCCCAGCCGCGACCACAGGATCACCACGACGATGTCGCTGTCGCCCGGCAGCGGCTCGATGATGTCCTGGAAGTGCCCCCCGGCCAGCATGGGCTCGGTCTCCCAGAGGTAGGGGCGGACCTCCAGGAAGCGGCCGAACTCCTGGTTCAGCCGGTTGATGACCAGGACACAGCGGCGCCGCTCGGCGGCCACGTCGCCGGGCGACGAGATGAAGACGGTAACGGGGGTGCGGTCTGGCATGGGGGCGGCCTTGGGATCGGGACGACACGAAGGGGGTGAACCACATCACCGCGCGCCATCATACCGGCGCGACGCAGCCCTCGCCAGAATCCTTGCAGACCCCGTCGAACGCCGGCGGAAAATGCGCCGCCCGCACCTGGCGTTCGGCGGCGGCGCCGGCGATGCGGTAGGCGCTGTCCACGGCGGCGGCATTGTCCAGGCGCTCGAACGCCTTCGCTTCGTCGTCCGAGATCGTGATCCCGGTGTGCTCAGCAACCCAGGACGGATCGAACTGCACATCGTAGCGCTGGAAAGACAGCAGGGCCCGCCCGCCCAGCAGATCATCGGACAGGTCGCCAACCTCGTTGTTCACCGGCCAGGGATCGGCGGGGGTGGAGAGGACCTGCAACAGGGCGAGGGTCATCCGCTGGTTGTCGGCGATCACCCCCGACAGCGCCCGCATCGCCACCCCAAGCGCCGACATGCGCCCGATCTGCTCCCCCGGGACGCGGCGGCGATGGCTTCCGGTGCCCACCGAGACCAGCAACAGAGTCTGCGCCCCCGGTGTCCACCTCAGCCCATACGCAGACAGCGTCGCCGCTTGCAGCATGGCCAGCGACGGGTTGTTGTAGGGCGACACGCCGCCATCCACGAACCAGCCCGGCGGCTGACCCTCGACCACGGCGATGGGCTCCGGCTTGAAATAGTAGGGCGCCGCCGTGCTCGCGCGTAGCAGGCTGGCCAAGCGGTAGTATCGGTTGCCCAGGGTACCGCGCTCGGTGCGGGTGTCCCAATACTTTGTGCCGGGGATGTTGGTCACGATCCACGGGCTGCCGGTGTCCATGCGGCTGGTGACGATGACCAGGCCGGTCTTCAGGTCCGGGCTGTCCAGGGTCCGGTCGCCGACCTCCGCCAAGATTTCCTCTACCAGCGGCTTGGCATCGAACAGCAGCTGCACACCGGCGATGCGGAAGCGGCTGCGGCGAAAAATCTTCCTGGTGCGCTCCGTATAAAACCGGCGCAGGTGGTCGACCTTCAGGCCCAGGGCCAGACCGGTCGCAATCAAAGCCCCGGTGGAGGTGCCCCCGATCAAATCGAAATAGTGACTCAGGCGGAAGCCGTCCGGATCGTCGGACCGGGCCGCCAGCATGGCCTCCATCCGTTCCAGGAAGGCGACGGAGACGATACCGCGCACCGCGCCGCCATCCAGGGCCAGCATGCGCTTGGGACCCGGGCCGAACAGGTGCCGGTCGCGGTCGCTGGGATCGGTGGTGTTCGACATGGCTGGCCTTCGACGCTACCCTGCGGGATGATTTCCTGCTGACCACACGGAAAACCACAAAGGACGGAGCGGTTCAAGGGCCATGGCGTCCGCCTGTCCAGTCGCGCGCGGAAAGGGATCGACAGCGTGTTCATGAAACGAACCGGGCCCCGGATCGGACCTCTGCCCCTCATCGTCGGGATCACCGGGCACCGGGACCTGAGCGAGGCCGCCCGTGCCCCGGCGGAGAAAGCGGTGCGGAGCCTGCTGACCACGCTGCGCGCCACCTATCCCCACACGCCGGTGCATGTGATGAGCGGCGCGGCTGAGGGTGCGGATCAGCTTGCCTGCCAGGTGGCGTTGGACATGGGCCTGCCGGTCATCGTCACCCTGCCCATGCCGTTGGACGACTATGCGACCACCATGTCCGATGACGCGGCGCGAGCGGGCCTGTCCAGCATCGTGGATCGCGCGGTGCTGACCGTGACCCTCCCCCCGCCGCTGGCGGGCGCCCCCGAGGGGGTGCCGTCGGTCACAGCCTACGAGCAGTTGGGGCTCTATCTGGCCCGCATCAGCCACATTCTGGTGGCGTTGTGGGATGGGGTCCCGCATTCGGGCGAGGCCCACCGGGGCGGTAGCGCGCATGTGGTCGCCATGCGCATGACGCCGGAGGCCGCCCCTGATGTGGCCGTGTCCAGCCCGCTGCACCCCGCGGGCCTGGACGAGTTGGACATGACCGATCCCGGGCCGACCCTGCGCCTGGGCGTGAGCCGCGCGGACCACCCGAACGACGGCTCCCTGGGGCGGCTGTTCGATGCCCGCGAGACCGATGGCGCCGCGTTGACGGACATCGCCGCCACCGTGACCGTGGACAGCCTGGCCCGGCTGGACCAGGCCAACCGGCGGCTGGCGATGCGGGGCCGGGCGAAAACCCGGCGGATCGACCAGGGGGCCGCGTCGCTGATCCCCGACGGCCGGATGCAGGCCGAGCCAACGGCCCGGCGCGCGGCCCTGGATGTGCTGCGCCGGGCGCGGGCGACGGCGGCCCTCGGCGCCGCCCGCTACCAGACGAGAACCTACCGGGTGCATGCCGGCTTGGTGGCGGCACTGCCGGCGGCGGTTCTGACGTTCGAGGTCTATTCGCACCTCTATCAGGATATCACGGCGCTGTCGGCCTATCTGGCCATCGTGGCCGGCGCGTTTCTGTTTCACTACGGCGTGTCCGCGCGCCTGGAATGGCAGGCGTGGTACCAGGACCTGCGCGCCCTGGCCGAGGCGCTGCGGGTGCAGGCCTTCTGGGGGCTGGCGGGCATTCCGACACCCGTGTCCGAATGCTACCTGCGGAAACATCGCGCCGATCTGGCCTGGATCCGCGATGCCGTGCGCGGGCTGTCCCCTTGGGGGCTGTCGGCGGCGGTCTCCGGCCCGCCCCGGGTGGAGGCAGTGACGGACCTGTGGGTGCGCAAGCAGGCTACCTTCTTCGGTGGCGCGGACGGTCACGGCGGCGCGGCGCACCGGGAGCAGGGCCGCACCCGCCGGTTCGACCGCCTCACCACCATCGCCTATCTGTCCGGCCTGGGCGTGGGGCTGGCTTTGCTGGCGTGGGAACTCTATCCACTGGTCGCCGCGCACGGCGCGGATGGCGCGCACGCCGCCCATGGTGCCGATGCAGCCGATGCCCACAGCGGGCACGGCGGCCACGGCCTGGGGTTCGGCCTGGCCGTCACCTTGATGGGCCTCGCCCCCGCGTTCGCCGGCGCGTTCTCTGTCTATGCCGAGAAGCGGGCCTTCATGGACCATGCGCACCAGTACCACCGCATGGGCGCCGTGTTCCGCCGGGCCCTGGCGATCCTGACCGGCCCCCGGGGGCAGGACACGGACCGCGCCCAGCGGGTACTGCGGGAGCTGGGCCGGGAAGCCCTGGGCGAGAACGGCGACTGGCTGCTGGCCCACCGCGACCGCCCCATCGAGCCCATCAAGGGGGGGTGAGGGGAAAGGAGGGTACGGCTATTTGCCAACCCTTGATGACCTGTTGTTTGTTGTTAGAGCCTGACCCAAAAGGGTCTTGCGCCCGGATTGGGTGCGTGATTCAAAGTCATCGGTATGGACTACCGAGTGACGCGAGATGTGGACCAAAGAGCACCGGGACACCTACAAGCGAGACAATGACCGATACCCGAGCGACCTGACGGACGAAGAGTGGGCGCGGCTTGAGCCGCTGATTCCGCCGCCGAAACTGGGTGGCCGTCCGCGAAAGACGGACATGCGTTCGGCAATGAATGCCATCCTGTACCTTTTGCGGACGGGGTGCCCGTGGCGCTATCTGCCGAAGGGCGACTTCCCGCCTCGCTCGACTGTCTACAACATTTTCCGCAAGTTTCAGCGGGAGGGCGTGTGGGAAGCGATCTGGGCGGAACTGCATGTTGCTCTTCGGGAACGCATGGGGCGCGAGGCCAGCCCGACCGCCGCCGTGATCGACAGCCAGTCGCTGAAGTCGGCGGAAAAGGGGGCGGTCAAGACAACGCAGTGGGTTACGACGCAGGCAAAAAGGTGAAGGGCCGCAAGCTGCATGCCCTGGTGGACACCGAAGGCCTCCCCTTGCGGGTCGTCGTCCATTCCGCCGGCATCCAGGACCGAGATGGCGCTGCCCGTGTGCTCGACAAAATCAGGAACCGCTTCCCCTGGCTGGAACTGGTTTGGGCCGATGGCGGCTACAACGCCCATCAGGTCAAGGATGCCGTGGCCAAGATCCCCGTGCTGCGCATGGAGATCGTCAAAAGGACCGATGACATGAAGGGCTTCGTCGTCCTGCCGCGCCGTTGGGTGGTCGAACGAACCTTTTCCTGGTTCGGACGTAACCGCCGTTTGGCGAAGGACTACGAGAACCTCGCCGACACCCTTGCCGCTTTCGTCAGCATCGCCTCCATCCAACTCGCTCTGCGACGGCTCGCCCGCCAGTAGGCTTTTGAGTCAGGCTCTTAGCCTTCTAATCACTCAATCAGACCACTCCTCCAATATCGTAATGCGACGTCTTAGATCGTCGATCATCCACACATATCGGGAATCCAAGTCATTATTTCGAGCGAGGCGTTCTGCGATATCTAACGCCTCTACGTAGTTTTCTCGCGCCTCATTAAAGGAGCCGTGTTCGGTTTGCCAAGCACCGATTTTCCAATGGGTTATAATCAGGTCAAGCCACCACTCTATTTTCAACGGCTCCAACGCAACCATTTCTTTTGATATATACAAACTTTCCTTGTATCTCTCCAGGGCAACATTGAATTCCCCTGCTTTCATATTTGCGTCACCTATGTTGTTAATGGCGGCGACAAGATCGTGTTTCCATTGCGCATTGTTCTGGTCCAATTCAGTAAGCGTCCGCATCAAAATTAAATCATCATCGTCAGGTAATACAAGTGCAGGCTCTATTTGTCGTTGTATTCGCAGATTTCCAATCCTGTTCAAGGTAAGCTGAGCTAGACGAGCCTGTTTTTTAGCCTCTTCTTCTTTTGTTTCTGCCTGTCGCCTCGCCTCAAGTTCGCCCTGATAACCAAACCACGCCCCTACGATCCCAAACACTGACAACGCCGCCAGCACCGCCATCGCGGCGGCCACCATCCGGGTGCGGTGCAAGCGGCGGTCGCGCCGGGCGCGGGCGGCTTTCGACGACGCTTCAATAAAATCGACGATTGGCTCTCCTGCCGCCTCCAGATCCTCGCGGCGGCGAGACAGAAGGTCCTCGGCCTCGGCCAGGGCGATGCCGTCGGGCAGCAGGCGCGCCGGATCCTTGCCCTGGTCCAGCCAGACGCCCAGGGCCGCCGTCACCCTCTCGCGCGCCTTCAGGAACTCCTGCTCCCGGGCCAGCAGATCCGTGTAGCGCGGCCAGCGGCGCAGCAGCGCCTCGTGCGCCAGCCGCACCGTGGTCTTGCCCCGGCCGCCGTCCCCCTCGGCAACCGGGCCGGCGTCGCTTACCAGCAGGCGCGCCGCCACCAGCGCGTCCACCACCGCCGCGCGTTCCGCCGTGCGCCCCAGGTCGGCCCCAGCCACCACCCGCAGGGCGGCCGCCTCGGCGTCCTCCGCCCCGTCCCCGGTCTCCAATCCAGCCAGCGCCAGCAGAACCCCGTCCACCGCCTTTGCCCGGTCCGGTCCCAAGGCCGCGCAGGCGGCCTCCGCCCGGCCGGCGATGGCCCCCTCCAGGCCGCCCAGGGTCTCGTAGCTCTCAAAGGTCAGCACCGACCGGCCGTGCTCGTCCACGTCTCGGCGGTACAGCTCGTCGAGCGTGAACTCCAGCAGTGGCAGGGCATCCGGACCGCCCGCCGCCTCGCGCAGCACCGTGTCCAGGCCGGCGCGGGTCTCCGGGTCCGCCTCGAACGTCAGGCCCGCCGCCTGGGCCGGCAACCGGATGATCTGGTCCAGCTCCGCCCCGCTGGCCGGGGCCAGCGTGATCAGCCCGTCCCCGGAGCTCAAAGCCAACAGGGCCGGCACCTCCGCCAGGCGGTGGAAGAAGTCCGACCGCAGCGTGGCGATCACCCACACCACGCCGCTTTCGGCCAGCGCCTGCAGCAGGTTCCCGAAGCGCGCCACGGCCTCCGCCGGGAAGGCCCGCGCGTCGGTGAAGATCTCCTCCAACTGGTCGATCACCAGCACCAGCCGGGCCGGCGGCGGGGCCTCCGGGCGGGTGGGCAGGCGCTCGCCGTTGGCCACCTGGCGCAGGGCCCTTTCCACAATGTCGCCGCCGCCGCCCTCACGCAGGCGCGCGGCCAGACGCTCGGCGGTGTAGTCGGTCGCGATCTCCGGCAGCGCCTCGCGGCGTTCCAGCAGCGCCCGCGCCAGCCGGTCGAACACGTCGCCATCGTCGGCCGCGCCATGGGCACCCGGCGTCAGAATACAGCGCCGCCAGACGCCGATGCCCGAGGTCACCCCCGGCCGCTCCAACAACGGCAACACACCGGCGCGCACCAGCGACGACTTGCCGCTGCCGCTGGCCCCCAGCACCAGGGCAAAGGCCCGGCCCCGCTCTGCCTGGGCGCTGAGCGTGTCGATCACCTGGGTGCGCGCCTGCCAGCGGCCGAAGAAGATCGGCGCGTGCTCCACGTCGAAGGCGCGCAGGCCCCGGAACGGCGAGCCCTGGTACCACGACAGCCCGGCCGCCGCGCCGCCCCCGCCGGGCACGGCCGGATCCGCCGGCAACAGGCGTTTCAGGCGCGCCCGCAGGTGCGTTTCCAGCTTTTCCTCGAACTGGTCGGCGGAGAAGTAAGAGTTGTAGCCCAGCTTGAAGCCGCCCGTCTCCGCGTCCTTGAAGTGGCGGGTCCAGAAGCCCTCCAGCGCGTCAAGCTGCTCCGCCGCGTGGCGCAGCGCCTTGCCGTCACGGCCGGTGGCCCGCGCCTCCGTGCGGTTGCGATAGACCAGCAGGTCCGGCCGCCCTTTCTCTGCGTGGGCCTGCAGGGCGTTCTCGACCTCCCACTCCGTGCCGGTCACGGGAATGCGGCCATCCAGACCGTGGTACTCGCGTTTGTCGGTGCGTGCCGGCAGCGGCGAGCCCAGCCGCGACCACAGGATCACCACGACGATATCGCTGTCGCCCGGCAGGGGCTCGATGATGTCCTGGAAGTGCCCCCCGGCCAGCATGGGCTCGGTCTCCCAGAGGTACGGGCGGACCTCCAGGAAGCGGCCGAACTCCTGGTTCAGCCGGTTGATGACCAGGACACAGCGACGCCGCTCGGCGGCCACATCGCCGGGCGAGGAGATGAACACGGTAACAGGGGTGCGGTCGGGCATAGGAGGCGCGGGCGGAACGGGCACGGTTGGGACGAAACAGGCTTGACGTTGCCATCATAGCGCTTCAGTCGTGCGCGGGCTAGCACTCCCGCGCCTGTCGGCGAACGCGATCAGGCTGGTGTAACGCCTACGTCCTGGCGGTCGCGTTGGATGGCGCGCAGGTGCGTGCGGGCCGTGTCCATCCCCTTCCCGGCGAGGCGGACGATGCGTGCCTTGACGATGACGCGGCGGCGCGACCTCGACGCCGACCGATACCGCCCCGCCAGCGCGGCGGCTGGCACCCCACCACGTCCGATGCGGCCGAGCCCGGCGCCGGGCTTGGGCACCGCCCGACCACCGGCCCGGTTGACGGCGGCCAGCACCTGATGAGCATAGCGCTTGCCGCTTCTGGAGCCGCGCGAACGCGGTTTGCCGAGCTTCGGCGTGAACTCGTCCTCGGCCATGGCAACCTCCTGAAAAATCACGATACATCAATGGGCTATAATTGAATTGCTCCGCGCCCTCGGCCGGCCTCCCGAAAAAACGATGTGCAGACAACGGGATAGCCGACGAATGGAGGCCCTCTTTTATCTTGCCTTAGCCCCCGCTTTTCTGCTCTTTGCGCTCAATTGCTCTCTTGTACGATGTATATTACTGAGGATTTACAAAAAAAACGCTTCCTACATCGACCTTTTTTGCTTTTGAAGCTGTTCAATCGGCGTCGTCGACGACGGTCTTCAGGGGCACGAACAGGCCGCTTTGGGACGCCGAAAACGACGCGCCGGACGTCGTTCTGAGCGTGAAGAACAGGCCGCGTCCGGACGGAATTGACGTGGTTTGTGTGACGCTGGGGGGTGCATTTGGCGCGCCATTTGATTCGTCCGGCGCCGTGTTTTTCGATGCATCGGGCGCCGAGTTTTGACCGATCAACCGGGTGACACGAGCGATATAGGCGACCGTTTCGGCCGGCAACGGATCGCCGGTCATCAGGTGCGCCTGGTACCGCGTCGGGCCGGCATTGTAGGCGGCGAACAGCCCCGGAAAGCCGAACCGGTCGTGCATCACGCGCAGGTACGCGGCGCCGGCCAGGATGTTGTCCCGTGGTGCGAAGGGATCGGTTCCCAGGGCGTATTCGGCGCGCAATTCGGCCCAAGTCGCGGGCATGATCTGCATCAGGCCCATGGCGCCCTTGGGCGAGATGGCGGCCGGATCGCCCGCACTTTCGGCGGTCAACACGGCCGCAATCCAGGCGGCCGGCACGCCAAGCCTGCGCTCGGCCTCGGCGACATGGGGCCGCCACTCAGCAAGGTCGGCGGCCTGGGCGGGCGCGGCCACGACCGCGATCGCGCCCAGCAGGGCGAGCGTCAGTCGGTCCATAGCGGCACGAGCCTCCCCATCACCGATGCCAACGGCACCGGCCCGAAGTAGCGACTGTCGAAGGAGTCCGGGGCGTCTGCCATGAGCAGGAAGATCTCGCCGTCGGTTAGCCGGCGGCACCCGCTCCAGTGCGGCAACGGGCGTCCGGCGGCGTCCGCCTCAAGGCGGCGAATGACGGTCTCGGTGTGCAGAACGACCGCCGATCCGACGGCGCAGACGTGGTCACCCGCGACGGCGGCGACGCGCTTGATCAGCGGCAGACCGGCCGGGAGATAGCCGCGCTCGGCGGCCAGCGCGTCGACATCAGCGGGCGGGTTGACCAACACCAGGGGACCGCGTTCGGCGGGTCTGGCGACCACCCGGTAAAGCCCGACGGGCGCGCTGGCGGAGGCGTTCCACACCAGCCAGGGTACGGCCCGTTCGGTCGGTGTCAGCGACAGGATCGCCACACCCAGGCCGGCCAGCGCCAGCACGGCGGGACGCTGACGCCGACGGCGGCGCCGCAGGATGGCGCGGGCGGTCATGGCGTGTCTCCCGCATCGGAGGTCGAGGCGCGCTGTTCGCCCAGCGACCAGGCGTCCAGGTCATCGATGTGGTAGCGCACGTATCGACCGTGCTTGCGGAAGCGCGGGCCGCCGCCGGTCAGGCGCATTTTCTCCAACGTGCGCTGCGACAGGCCGACATAAAACGCGGCCTGCGCGGTGTTCAGGAACGGGCTGCCCTTCTTGGCCCGGGCCGCCCGGGTGGCCCCAGAGTCGTTTTTATCGTCCATGGCCGGATCCTCCTCGTATGGGGATGCAACGGGGGCCAGGGTGGCGGGCATGAGGGCGGCGCGGGACGCTCGAAAACGGGCGCGGGCGTTTTCGAGCCCCCCTTGGGCGTAACGGCGGCATGCGCGGGCGGACCCGGCCCAACCACACGAAACCCCGCCGCCGGCGCACCGGGGCGGGGCTCGTGGACGGGGCCGGGATCAGCGGTCGCGCGGCTCCCACAGGGCGATGTGGGTGGTGCCGTCGTCGCCGGGGCGCTCCAGCTTGACCAGCCGCGCGCGGACCCAGTGCGGGCCAAATTCGGGCGCGCCGATCTTGAGGTTGAGGTAGGTCTCGCCGCTGGACTTGGCGATCTGGCTCCAGCCCGCGCCCACTTCGTAGCGCTGTCCGGCGCCCGCGTAGACGCGATGGTCGGGGGCGTTGTCGGACGCCTTGGCGACCGGCACGATGCTCAGATTGGCGGTGACGTTCAGGGTCTTCAGGATGCCGGTGAAGCTGTTGTCGTCCTGCTTTGTGAACCTGCCGAGAGTGATGGCCATGATCGGTCTCCTTAGCCGTGTCTCGCCGGGACCATCCCTGCGATGTCTCGGCCAGGGAGCCCGCGAGACGCGTCGGCCCACCCGCAGCGCAGCGGAGGGCCGGACCGCAGGGGAGGGCCCCAAGGCCCGGCAAATTTGTTCCGCGAGGAATGGCCGGGAGCCGGCCAGGGGAAATTTGTCGGGGCGCGGGGTTGGACCGGCGCGGCGCGGGTTCACGGCCTTCAGGAGACCCGCAGGGACGGTCGCGCGCGCAAGACACGGACGACATTGGAGACCGCAAAGGCCATCCACGGGCAGGCTTTCACTGAACAGACGACGGCTTCATCGGGACACCGCAGACCGCCTGCACCGTCGCCATCCTCGGCATTCGGTGCCGGTTCCTGGCGACGACATCGGGTCCATACGCGTCTCCGCATGGGCGGACGTACGCGCAGTCGAGGATGACGGGAGACGCCTGGTTCGCTGTCCAGCGCGCGGCCTTGGGACCGATCCGCGCGCCTTGAACGGCCCATCCGCCTCGTCCGTCGCGGGTCAAGCCGGCCCCGAACACGGTCGGGCCAACCGCCGACTCGGGAGCCAGTGGGTGCTGATTCCGGCGTTTACGATGGCCTGCCACACGCCGATGTCGGGGGAATGCGAACGGTCATCGACACGCTCGCTAGACTCCTTGTCCTTTGTCTTCCTTGCGCCAGGGGGCGAAGGCGAAGCCCGAAACGCCGAAGGCGGTTCGGTTCACGAGAACCCGGCGCGCGGTGGCTACGCCGCGCGGGCGCCACTATGTTTGTGAGAAAACTGCTGCGCCAACAATCCAAAAAACGGGTACATTTTGGCAACGACAGCTCTGCGCCCCTGTAGGTCATTTGCAAATTTTTTCCGATTTCCCGGAAGCGGCCATTCATTACTGGATTATATCAAATTCCTTTTGTTGGACCATTCAGAACGGTCGCGTTGGGTGTTAGAGTCTGTCCGGAGACTTTACGATATTTTACAAAGCCGACGCATCATGAGCCGGATTGATGCGAGCCGGAGGAAGGCGAGGCCTTTGGCGTT
>NZ_FNAP01000037.1 GCF_900101965.1 Rhodospira trueperi
TCGCGCTCTTGGTTTTCAAATATAGCAGACCCCTTCTGGGGTCTGCTTGGCTGTGGCCACGCTGCGGCCGCTGATCGAGCGCATCAAGGCCGAGGTCCTGGCGGCCGACCGCCTGCACGCCGACGACACGCCGATCCGGGTGCTCGATCCGGGCCGGCGCAAGGCAACCGGCGACGAGCCCGGCGTCAAGGAAGGCCGCATCTGGGCCTACGTCCACGATGACCGCCCCTGGGCCGGGACCGACCCGCCGGCGGTGGCCTACTTTTTCTCGCCGGATCGCAAGGGCGAGCATCCGCAACGGCATCTGGCCGGGTTCCGGGGCATCCTGCAGGCGGACGCCTACGCGGGGTTCCGCAAGCTGTACGAGGCTGGGGACGGCGCCGCGCCGCGCGTGCGCGAGGCTGCCTGCTGGGCTCACCTGCGGCGTGACTTTCATGATGTCTGGAAAGCCACGGACTCCCCCCTCGCCCGGGATGCCCTCGAACAGATCGGCGCGCTGTACGACATCGAGCACCGCATCACAGGCCTGCCGGCGGAGCAGCGTCTTGCCGTCCGCCAGGCCGAGAGCCGCCCCAGCGTCGAGGCCTTCAAGACGTGGTGCGAGACCCAGCTGCCGCGTATCCCCGGCAAGAGCGATCTGGCCAAGGCCATGCGCTACGCGCTCGGGCGCTGGCCCGCGTTCACCCTGTTCCTCGAGAACGGCGAGGTCGCCATCGACAACAATCCGGCCGAGCGGGCCATCAAACCCGTGGTCCTCGGCCGCAAGAACTTCCTCTTCGCCGGCTCCGACAGCGGCGGCGAGGTCCTGGCCGACGCCATGACCATCATCGAGACGGCGAAGATGAGTGGTCTGAACCCCGAGGCCTACCTCACCGATATCCTGGCCCGCATCAACGATCACAAGATCAACCGCCTGGACGAGTTGCTGCCCTGGAACTGGCGCGCAACCGAAGACCGCCACACCGCCGCCGCCTAATCCTCAAGGCCCTATCCCGGCGGCCCAAACCGGCCGGTTACGTTGGAACGGCATTGTTGCCGACAATCAGACCCGGAAAACAAAAGCTGTTGCTCATGGCGCACAGGGGCACGACACCAGCAAGGACATCGTCCCGGGACGGTTCAGGACGCCGCAAGGGGCGTTGTATATGGCGCGCTCGAATATGGTTCTGGGCGATGCAGCCGAACGCGCATGGTGTTCAGCTTGTCGCGGTGGCCCGGGGTCGGGCGTCCGCCGCGCTGGCCGGGCTCACGAATGAACTCGGGCACACCGGAAGCCCAGGACGATGAAGTTCCTCCCACCGGGATGGTCCCTGTCGCGATACGCGGGGCGAACGTATCGCGCTGGGTAGTTCCAAGAGCCGCCACGAATGACATGATACTCGCCAGCATCAACACTGTGTTCCAGCCAAGTCGACCCATCCTCCGGCGCGCCGTCATAGTTCCCGTGCCAGTGGTCCGCGCACCACTCCCACACATTACCCAGCATGTCATACAGACCCCAGGCGTTCGGCTGCTTGCGTCCAACCGGATGCGTTGTTTGGCCGCTGTTCTGGTTGTACCAAGCTACGGCGTCCAAATCGGCGGGGGGGACTGCCCCGGCCCGACAAGCGTATTCCCATTGCGCTTCGCTGGGCAGGATCAGGTCCAACCCCGGAACGCGCTCATTGATCCGTAGCAGGAAGGTCTGCGCATCATCCCAACTCACCTGTTCCACCGGTCGGTCAGGCGATTTGAACTCGCTTGGATTGTCGCCCATCACCGCCTGCCACAGGGCCTGGGTGCAGGGGGTGTCGAACAGCCAGAAGCCTCGCGCCAAGGTGACCTCGTGCTGCGGGCCTTCAAACTCGTCCCGCCCCGGCTCGTCCTCCGGCGATCCCATCGTGAATCGCCCCGGCGGGATCCAGCGCAGACACTGCGTGACCTCACCGACGGTGAACTCGGCGAACACCCCGAACCGATCCTCGCCCCAGCCGCTGGCCCACTCCGGCGCATGGCCGTTGACCAGGGGGTGCCAGGACCTGTCGATGACGGATGCCGGCGTGTTCATTGGCTCATGCGCGCGCTGGAGGGGACGAAGCCGGACGGCGAGCGGTCGCCCCGCATCCACCAGGGCTACTGGCACGCCGCCGGCCGCTTCGTTTCGGCACCCGCGAACAGGCGCCCCGGGCAATGATCTGTTGAATGCCGGACATCCATCCGGCCGTGAGCTCGGGAACACCGGAAGCCCAGGCCGTCGCCGCGCACAGCGGGAAGGCCCCTGCCGCGATACGCCGCGCGCACGTGCCGCGCGTTGCTGCTCCAGGAACCGCCGCGCCCGACGCGGCTCGCGCCGGTGCCCGCGTCCTGCCAAGACGTGCCGTCGGCCGGTGCCCCGTCATACGTTTTGTGCCAGTGGTCCGCGCACCATTCCCACACATTGCCCAACATGTCATGCAATCCCCAGGCATTCGCCTGCTTTTCCCCAACCGGATGCGTTTCCCCGCCACTGTTCTTATCGTACCACGCCACGGCCTCCAGGTCCGGGGGAGGCCCCTCTCCCGCCCGACAGGCGTATTCCCACTGCGCCTCGCTGGGCAGGGTCAGGTCAACGCCAGGGATCCGCTCGTTGATCCGCGTCAGGAAGGTTCGCACGTCGTTCCACCTCACCCGCTCCACCGGCCGGTCCGCTGACTGGTACCGGCTGGGGTTGTCGCCCATCACCGCCTGCCACAGGGCCTGGGTGCAGGGGGTGTCGAACAGCCAGAAGCCGTTTGCCAGCGTCACCTCGTGCTGCGGCCCTTCCCGCTCGAAACGCCCCGGTTCATCCTCCGGCGAGCCCATCAGGAACCGCCCCGGCGGGATCCAGCGCATCCGCTGCGTCACGGGCGGCCCTTCGGCGGCCTCCAGAGCGATCCGGGTCCACAGACCGAAGCGGTCGCGGCCCATGGCCTCGGCCCAGGGGGGGCGGGTGCGCTGTTCAAGAAATACCTGCTCCCGATCGGTTCTGATGACGAAGGTTTTTTCTCGGTCTCGCCCCTCTATAATGGGCGGCGAAGACTCCGTTCCCGGGCGATCGAGCGATATCTTATCCTTCAACAACTCTTCGCCGGAACGTGAAATCCGCCGGCTGAGTGGGTGCGCGAGCGGACGGGCCAGCGGACGTGCAAGGGAACCTTCAAATTCCTGTTCCACCTGGCGGCTCGGCTCCGCCGGCTCGGCTCCGCCGCTGGCTGGGCTCACGGGAACTCGGGAACACCGGAAGCCCAGATAGTCGAACCCGTCATTGGGATGGTCCCCGCGGCGATACGCCGCGCCCATGAGCTCCGCGAAATAGAGCCAGCAGCCGCCGCGAACAACACGATCCGCGCCGGTGTCGGCGATATCCTCCAGCCAAGCGGATCCATCCTCCGGCGCGCCTTCATAGCTGTCATGCCAGTGGTCCGCGCACCACTCCTCGACATTGCCGAGCATATCGTGCAGACCCCAGGCATTCGACTGCTTTTGACCGACCGGATGGGTCTGGTCTTCGCTGTTCTCGTCATACCAAGCGACGGCCTCCAAATCGGACGGCGGGTCCGCATTCGCCCGGCAAGCGTATTCCCATTGCGCCTCACTGGGCAGGGTCAGGTCCAGCCCCGGCACGCGATCGTTGATGCGTTGCAGGAAGGTCTGTACGTCGCCCCAACTCACCGTCTCCACGGGCCGATCCGGTGATTTGAACCGGCTCGAATTGTCGCCCATCACCGCCTGCCACAGGGCCTGCGTGCAGGGCGTATCGAACAGCCAGAACCCCTGGTCCAATGTGACCTCGTGCTGGGGGCTCTCGTCACTCCAAAATCCCTTGTTGTCCCGGCGTCCTACCTTATCCTCAGGTGAGCCCATCGAGAAACGTCCCGGCGGGATCCAGCGCAGGCGTTGGGTCACGTCTTCCGCGCGGAATTCGGCCCACAGGCCCATGTGGTCCCGCCCCGTCGCCGACGCCCAGGAGAGGTCATCGTCAAGCGCCTGATCGATCCGGCACCAGTAGGAGTCATCGTCGATCGAGAACGTCGGGAGCGTCAGCGGAAACCAAGCTTCGCGACCGCTCCCAACCCGGGCGCGTAGCGGCCGTAGCGGATCGGCCTTGCCCGGCGGCCCACACCATGGAAACCGCCGGTCGATCTCCGCAAAATTGTCCTCGATCGAGTCGAGCGCAATGTCGACCACCCCGTTACCGCTCTCCAGCGTGGTGACCGGGGAGCCAAGCCCG
Organism: Rhodospira trueperi; assembly: GCF_900101965.1. Classification (GTDB taxonomy): domain Bacteria; phylum Pseudomonadota; class Alphaproteobacteria; order Rhodospirillales; family Rhodospirillaceae; genus Rhodospira; species Rhodospira trueperi. The sequence goes on from NZ_FNAP01000037.1 coordinate 4,229, forward strand.
GCCGGCGCAGTTTTCAGCGCCAGAGAGCCGCCGACGTGGGCCACCGCAACGCGGCCCACATCCAACTGATCCTCAAGCGGCGGCAGGTCTCCCTTTGGCGGCGTATATCCCGGTTCCTTTGCCTTCACAGACCACACGACGTGTCGAAACGCTGTTTCCTGCTCGAACGCCTGGGGTGCGCAGTCGCCCATTTGGGACAGCCAAGCGCGGGTCTGCTGGGAGAGCGGTTCACCGTCACCGCACCTGCGGCGGTCCAAGTCCACGAAATACCGCCGTGCATCCTCCACGTCGCTCGGTTCAGGCAGGCACCGCCTGGCGGAAGGCGGAAGGTTCAGGACCTCCGGAAACCAGTAGTCCTCGCCGACCGGAGTCGCCGGTCCCCCGGTCCGCCAACTGCGGATCACCGACAGGGCGGTTTCCCGCTGCCCGTCCGTCAGCTTCGGGCCGGCAAACTCCGCCCGAAGGGCCGTCGCCGCCTCTGGCGTCAGGGCAGTCGCCACGGAGGCGAGGCACTCCACCGCCGGATCGTTCCAGGCCATGCACTCGACGAGGGCATCCGCCTCGGGCAACACCTCGCGCCGCATGGCCCGCAGCATCCCCGGCGTGAAACAAAAGGCCGGAGACAGGCAGACCAGCAGCTTGCGGGCCAGCGCGCGGCGGTCCAGATCGTCCGGGGCGGGGGCCGTGTCCTCCCACGGGGCGAGCCGCCACAGGGTGCGTAGGTCCGACGGCAGGCGGTCTGGTGGCACCGGGGTGACTGCGATGGCGCACCGGGGATCGAGGTTTCGGGCCAGGGCAATCCACGGATCCGGTCCGCCACCCGTGACCGCGCCGAGGTCGCCCAGCACCAGCCAGGGCGTCCCATCGCGCCGGGGGTCCACCGTCTCCGATCCGTCCGCCGCGATGGATCGGTAGACGCCGGTCGCGGGGTCCCACGTCACCGGGGTCACGGTCATGTGGGGTGCCGCGTGTGACAGGGCCGCGAGCACCATCTCCTGATCCCGCCACAGCGGCACGAGGCGCCGGTCGCGGTCCAGAACGACGACACATCGAGGGGTCCACGCGGGCATGCGCTTTCGTGGCGGGCGGTCGAGCACCCGGCATTCGGACAGATCCCGGATGGCCCGGTCCACGTCGATCGCGGGACCGTCCGTGTTTGGGGTCAGAAGCGCGCGCAAAAGCCCCTGAAGGGACGCCCAGGACCGCAGCGGCGGCCAGGGCGGCGGGTCGGCCGGCGGGGATCGCCAGACCGGCAAAGGCGCCGCGTCGGTCGACCGCGATTCTGTATTGGTCGCCTGAGGCGGCGCCGTTTCGGTTGACTGCGGCGGTTGGTTGGACCGTTCCGGCCGCTTGAGCCGTTCATACCGAACGGGCATCCAGAAGGGGACGGGCCGAGTCTGCCCCTGCGTGAATTCCACGCTGGTGGGTTCGGGCCTGTCGTTTTCGGCCGCCGGTTCCGAGACCAGGGTCGGGTGAGACGGTTCGGAAGGTTCGGACCGGACCTCGAACCCAAGGAGCGCCCCAAGGCGCGCCGGGTCCTCTCCGGGCTGGTCCGCCACGAGGCGCGCCAGATCCGCGCGCCCGGTGAGGCTCCGGTCGGCCATCACCGCAGCCCCGGGTGCTTCCGCAGGAAGAACTTCGCGATGTCCTGCAGCCGGTCCTCGGGCGCGCGCTCCTTCCCCCCATCGTCCGCCGCCACGGCCCTCAGAAGATCGAGGTATTCCGCCTGTCCCGGCAAAGGGCGTAGCCTCTGGCGCCTGCACGCGTCGCGGTCCTGGTACGTCAGTTCGGCCGCCAGGGTGAGTACAGCGTCGCTCGCCTGTGGGAAATGGACCCGGCCGCGCGCGACCATCCACGTAATGAAGTCCGCCTCGTTGTCCGGGATGCGCATCATGTGGACGACGCAGCGTCGCACGAAGGCGTCGGGCAGGCGGCGCTCTTCGTTCGTGGTCACGACGACCAGGGGCCATTGGCGGGCCTGGACGGGATCCGAGCGCCCGGCCGGCACAAAGGCCCGCGAGCCCAAGGCATCCAGCAGCCCGTTAGGAAGTTCCGCCTCCGCCTTGTCGATTTCATCGATCAGGACGACGACCCAGGGCAACGGGCTCAGGTTAACGGCCGAGGGCTGATTTCAGTGGCGAACGGGATTCGAGGGTGATTCAACAGGCGTCTGCCCCCCAGAACCGG
>NZ_FNAP01000015.1 GCF_900101965.1 Rhodospira trueperi
CCTCGGCGCCCCTGTCGCCTCCCCCGTGCCGAACCTCGCCGAACTCGTCACAGCGCGCTGCCAAGCCTGACCGCCCGCACTTCTGCCCCGGTTACGATTTGCCCAGCGTCGGCTCGAAGTCGTCGCGCAAGATGGTGCCTCCCCAAAACACATTGAACATCAACGAACTACGGAAAGGCCCCTCCACGCCCTTCCCAAGCCTCTCGAAAAAATGATGTGCAGGCAAGAGGATAGCCTCTACATGGAGGCTTTCTTTTATCTTGCCTTTTCTCCATTACCCTTCACATTCTACGATCTAATACTCTCTTATCCGACTTGGCGATTTATAGGCAACCGCAGGAAATCGCGGCGGAAATGGCAGTCCTTGCCTTTTTGGATGCCTCAATCCGGAATGTGAGCGCTGGTCTGACGGTTGCGGAGAACGCTGAATCCTCCGAATATGGCGCGCAAGGGTTGGCGGAAATCACGTCATGGGATGGCCTGCCTCCTGCATCGCCGCCGGCCTCGACGCCCCTCCCCGTGTGGTGCATCGCTCCACGGGCGACCCACCGACTGGGGATGGCTGATCGGGATGAACACGCGGGACCTCTCCGAACGCGACATCTGTACTCAGTTCATCACGCCGGCCCTGTATCATGCCGGCTGGGACGGGCCAACCCAGGTCCGCGAAGAGGTGAGCTTCACCAAGGGCCGCATCATCGTGCGCGGCAAACTGGTGACGCGTGGGCAGGGCAAGCGCGCGGACTACATCCTGTCCTACAAGCCGAACATCCCCATCGCCGTCATCGAGGCGAAGGACAACACCCACAGCGTGGGCGATGGCATCCAGCAAGCGCTGGATTATGCCGAGACGCTGAACATCCCGTTCGCGTTCTCGTCCAACGGTGATGGGTTCGTCTTTCACGACCGCACGGGCATGAGCTGCCAGCCAGAAGAAACCCTGCCCCTGGACGGCTTCCCGTCCCCCGCCGATCTCTGGGCGCGCTATCGGGCCTGGAAGGGCCTGGACGAACAGGCCGAATTGGTCGTGCTGCAGGACTACTACCCCGACAGCCCTGGCAAGAGCCCACGCTACTATCAGGTCAACGCGGTCAACGCGGCGGTCGAGGCCATCGCCAAGGGCCAGGACCGGGTGCTGCTCGTCATGGCCACGGGGACCGGCAAGACCTATACGGCGTTCCAGATCATTTGGCGCCTGTGGAAGGCGGGCCGGAAGAGGCGCATCCTGTTCCTGGCGGATCGAAACATGCTGATCGACCAGACCATGGTCAATGACTTCCGGCCCTTCGGCGGGGCCATGGCCAAGCTGTCAACCAATGCCCGAACCATCGAGAGGCCGGACGGAAGCAAGGAGGACCTGACCCTCGCCCTCGACCGCAAGCGACGGATCGATACCGCCTACGAAGTCTACCTCGGTCTCTACCAGGCGATCACCGGCCCGGACGAGCGGCAGAAGCTGTTCCGCGACTTTTCGCCCGACTTCTTCGACCTGATCGTCATCGACGAGTGCCACCGGGGCAGCGCCGCCGAGGATTCGGCGTGGCGCGAGATCCTGGAGTACTTTTCATCAGCCGCTCAGATTGGTCTGACGGCCACGCCCAAGGAAACGAGGTACGTCTCCAACATCGGCTATTTCGGGGATCCGGTCTTCTCCTACTCCCTGAAACAGGGCATCCGCGACGGATTCCTGGCCCCCTACAAGGTGGTGAAGGTCCACATCGACCGGGATGTCGAAGGATACCGTCCGGAAAAGGGGCAGCTCGACCGCGATGGCGACGAGGTCGAGGACCGCATCTACAACACCAAGGATTTCGACCGCACGCTGGTCCTTGATGACCGAACCAAACTCGTCGCACGCAAGGTCACACAGTTCCTGAGGGAGAGCGGCGACCGCTATCAAAAGACCATCGTTTTCTGTGTTGACCAGGAACACGCCGCCCGCATGCGACAGGCCCTGGTCAACGAGAACGCCGATCTTGTCGCTGAAAATTCGCGCTATGTCATGCGGATCACCGGCAGCGATGCTGAGGGCCAAGCGCAACTCGGCAACTTCATGGATCCGGAATCGACTTGGCCGGTTCTTGTGACAACATCCCGCCTGCTCTCGACCGGAGTCGACGTGCAGACCTGCCGGTTGATCGTCCTCGACCGCGAGGTCGGCTCGATGACCGAGTTCAAGCAGATCGTCGGGCGCGGCACGCGGGTCCATGAAGACACCCGCAAATTCTATTTCACGCTCATGGACTTCAGGGGCGCGACCAGCCATTTCGCCGATCCGGACTTCGACGGCGAGCCGGTCCAGATCTACGAGCCGGACGACGACGATCCCATCGACCCGCCCGAGGCGCCGCCGACGGACGAGGACGGCGTGCCGCTGCCGGAGGACCCGGGCGACGACGAGACGATCATGGATCGCCCTGATCAGCCGGGGTTGCCGCTCAGGCCGCCAGACGGGCAGCAGAGGAAGGTTTATGTCGATGGGGTCGGCGCCACCATCGTGGCGGAGCGGATCGAATACCTTGACGAGAACGGCCGGCTGATCACCGAATCGCTGAAGGATTTTACCCGGAGGGCGTTGCGCAAGCGCTTCGCCAGCCTGGACGATTTCCTGAGGCGATGGAACGCCGCCGACCGCAAGCGAGCCATCATCGACGAGTTGGAGGCCGAGGGCCTGCCCCTCGACCCGATCCTGGACGAACTGGGCAAGGACCTGGATCCCTTCGATCTGATCTGTCACGTCGCCTTTGACGCCAAGCCATTGACCCGGCGCGAGAGGGCCGAGACCGTCAGGAAGCGTGACGTGTTCGCGAAGTACGGCGGCAAGGCCCGGGCCGTGCTCGACGCGCTGCTGGCGAAATATGCCGACGAGGGTGTACTGAACCTCGATGACGCCAACGTCCTCAAAATTCCGCCGCTGGACACGCTGGGGACACCCATCGAACTGGTCCGTACCTTCGGTGGTAAAGCCGGATACGATCAGGCTGTGCATGACTTGGAAGAAGCGATTTACCAAGAGATTGGTTAAGGAGGTACAATGCCAAATTACCAAGGGCAGCTAGACGGGCTTTGCGGCCCCTACGCTATAGTCAATGCTTTCGAGCATTGTGGCATAGATGCGCACCAAAATATATTCGAAACTGCTTGCGGCGCAATTTCACAAAAAAGATGGCCAAATGTTTTATGGGAAGGAACAACAATTGGAGATCTAAAAAGAATGATAAAGCGTTGCCGAGAGCGCATTGATGGTGCAGAACAAATAAAAACACGCTATCCATTCAGCCGGAACCCTCCGAAGAATAACAAAAAATATTGGGATAGATTTGACAATCTTTTCGAATCAAATGCCAATGTTCGGTGCATGATACTTGGACTGACTCGCCCTTCATATCACTGGATTGTAGCTTACTGCGGAGAAGGTACCCGCGTTAACTTTGTTGACACTGACCCAATGAAGCCTTTTCAACGAAAAAATCGCACAAGCCTGCATGCCGGTAGCCGGAACGGCAACCCAAACAAATGGATCATCGAGCCAAGAGAGTTAATCTTGTTTGAAAGTGAGTAAAAGTTGATCGTCCGCACCCTCGTCAAATCCATCCAGGACATCATGCGCCAGGACACCGGCGTCGATGGCGACGCCCAGCGCATCAGCCAGCTGTGCTGGATGTTCTTTCTGAAGATCATCGACGACCAGGACCAGGAACTGGAACTGCTGAAGACCGACTTCCGCTCGCCCATTCCCGAACGCCTGCAATGGCGCGCCTGGGCGGCCGATCCGGAGGGCATCACGGGCGAGGCCCTTCTGACCTTCATCAACGCCGACCTGTTCCCCGCCCTGAAAAACATGGCACCCACGACACCCCGCGCCCGCACGGTCCGTGATGTGTTCGAGGATGCCTACAACTACATGAAGTCCGGCCACCTGATGCGCCAGGTGATCAACAAGATCAACGGCATCGACTTCAACAACCTCAAGGAACGCCAGCACTTCGGCGACATTTACGAGCAGATCCTGAACGACCTGCAATCGGCGGGCAACGCGGGCGAATACTATACGCCGCGTGCGGTGACCGGCTTCATGGTCCGGATGACCGACCCGCGCCCCGGCGAAACCCTGTTTGACCCGGCGTGCGGGACCGGCGGCTTCCTGACCTGTGCCATCCGCCACATGCGCGACCATCACGTCCGCAAGCCGCACGATGCCTGGATGCTGGAAAACGGCCTGCGCGCGGTGGAAAAGAAGCAGCTTCCGCACATGCTGGCGGTCACCAACATGCTGTTGCACAGCATCGAAGACCCGTCGTTCATCCGCCGCGACAACACGCTGGCGCGGCCCTATGTCTCCTGGTCCAAGGACGAGCGGGTGGACATCGTGCTGACCAACCCGCCCTTCGGCGGCAAGGAAGAGGATGGCATCGAGGCCAACTTCCCCCAGCACTTCCGCACCCGCGAGACCGCCGACCTGTTCCTGGCGTTGATCATCCGCCTGCTGAAACCGGGCGGCCGCGCCGCCGTCGTTCTGCCCGACGGCACGCTGTTCGGCGAGGGCGTCAAGACCCGCCTGAAGGAACATCTGATGACCGAATGCAACCTGCACACCATCGTGCGGTTGCCGAACTCGGTCTTCCGGCCTTACGCCTCCATCGGCACCAACCTGTTGTTCTTCGAGAAAGGCCGGCCCACCCGGGACATCTGGTTCTGGGAACACCGCGTGCCGGAGGGCCAGAAGGCCTACTCCATGACCAGACCCATCCGCCTGGAGCACCTGGACGACTGCGCCGCGTGGTGGGGCGGCCCGAAACGCGAGGGGCGCGTGGAGACCGAGCGCGCCTGGAGGGTCACGGCCGAGGAGGTCAAAGGCCGTGGCTACAACCTCGACATCAAGAACCCGCATACGGTGGCCGAGGACCACGGCGACCCGGAGACCCTGTTGGCCGACCTGACCGCCGCCGAAGCCGAGGTGGCCGCCCTGCGCGGCCAGATCAAGGCCGTCCTGGCGGAGGCGCTGACGCGATGAGCGCGATCGGGTAACGTGGACCAGGATTTGCGGAGACACCCATGCATCCAGACCTTGCCGTGAAACAGTCCGAGATCCGGGACCTCTGCCGCCGGTACGGGGTGACGCGGCTGGAGGTGTTCGGCTCCGCCGCGCGCGGCGAGGGCTTCCAGCCGGGCCGCAGCGACGCGGATTTCCTGGTGACCTTCGCGCCGGATCGACGCGATGATCTCGCCGCCTTCGCCGACCTGAAGGACGCACTGGAAGCGATGCTGGGCCGCCCCGTGGATCTGGTCGAGCGCGAGGCTGTGGAATCGAGCCGCAATTTCATCCGCCGCCGAAGCATCCTGGCCGACGCCGAGCGGATCCATGGCTGACCCGATCCCGAACCGCGACGCGGCCCTGTTGCTGGACATGCTGCTGGCCGCGCGCGATGCGGTCGGGTTCGTGGGCGACCTTGACGAGGCGGACTTCGCGGCCAGCCGGCTGCACCAGAACGCCGTCATCCGCTCCCTGGAAGTGATCGGGGAGGCTGCTGGCAAGGTCTCCACGGAAACCCGCGCCACGCTAACCGATGTTCCGTGGCGCGAGATCATCGGCATGCGCCATCGCCTGATCCATGGCTATGCCGAGGTCCGGATCGACCTCGTCTGGCGCGTTGCCACGGAACGCCTTGCGCCCCTGATCGCGGTCATCGAACCCCTGATTCCGCCTCCGCCAGAGGACGGTGCGACGACATGAACGCCGACCGTCTGTTGACGCTCTATGATCGGGTGGCCGACGCGCCGGACGCGGTCGCACGCCTGCGGCGGCTGGTGCTGGACCTCGCCGTCCGGGGCAAACTGGTGGAGCAGGATCCGAATGACGAGCCGGCATCGGAGTTGCTGAAGCGGATCGCAGCGGAGAAAGCCCGGCTGGTCAAGGCGGGCGCGCTGAAGGCCGAACGCAAACCCAAAGAACCATCTGCGCCTTTAGAGTTGTTCGATTTACCGATTGGATGGGCATGGACCAACCTTCAATCCATTTGCCTTTCAATAAGCGACGGCGACCATCAGCCGCCACCAAAGTCAGAGAACGGCGTGCCTTTCCTCGTCATCAGTGACGTGAGAACCAAGACAATTAACTATGATGCTGCGCGGAAAGTGCCGCAGGAATACTTCGACGGACTTGACCCGATCCGCAAACCTCAGTCGCGTGATCTGCTCTATACCCTTGTTGGATCGTTTGGAATTCCGGTGCCAATTCGAAGCGATGAGCCGTTTTGCATTCAGAGACACATCGGCATTCTGCGACCGACAAAGCAGGTCGATGTGGAGGTCCTCGCCATCTTCTTGGAAAGCGAGTTCGCCTTTCGGCAGGCTGAAGCAGCCGCCACCGGAATTGCTCAAAAGACGGTCCCACTTGCCGGTCTTCGCGCAATGGCGCTCCCCCTCCCGCCCGTGGCCGAGCAACGGCGGATCGTGGCCAAGGTGGACGAGCTGATGACGCTGCTGGACCGGCTGGAGGCCGCGCGATCCTCCCGCGAGGCCACCCGAGACCGCCTGACCGCCGCCACCCTCGCCCGCCTGACCGCGCCGGAAATGGACGCTGAGGCCCTCGCCGACCATGCCCGCTTCGCCCTCGACGCGCTGCCCGCCCTGACCACCCGCGCCGACCAGATCAAACCCCTCCGCCAGAGCATTCTCAATCTTGCCGTTCGGGGCAAGCTGATGCCCCAGGACCCGACCGACGAACCGGCATCGGAGTTGCTGAAGCGGATCGACGCCGAAAGAATGCGACTGCTCATGGCGAGGTTGGTCCCTCGTCAAAAGGCGCCTTCAACTGATTCTGAACGCGAATTTGCGCCGTTGCCTATTGGCTGGAACAGTGTCGCGCTTGGCGATGTGATCAATTTCGTGACGAGCGGTTCGCGCGGATGGGCAGAGTATTACTCCGACTCCGGGCCGTATTTCATTCGGGCGCAAAACATTCGATTCGGGCGCTTGCTCCTCGATGATCTCGCCCACGTGGAACCGCCTTCGAACAGCGAGGGTAGCCGAACACAGGTTGCACGGGGCGACCTCCTAATCGTCATCACAGGAGCCGGCGTCACGAATCCGGCGGTTCTCGAAAAGGATATTGGCGAAGCCTACGTGAGCCAGCATGTCGGTTTAGTTCGCCCCACTGATCCGGCAATCTCCGAGTGGCTGCTTCTTTGCCTTCTGGCGGATTGTGGTGCTAGGCGTGAATTGGTTGAGCGCGCCTATGGTGCCGGACGACCAGGACTGAATTTGGACAACATTCGCTCGTTAACTATCCCCCTCCCACCCCTCGCCGAACAACACCGCATCGTGGCGAAGGTCGAAGCCCTCATGGCCCTCTGCGACCGGCTGGAGGCCGCGTTGACCGATGCCGACACCGCCCGCGCCCGCCTGCTTGATGCCCTGATCCATGAGGCCCTGGAGCCCGAAGCGGAACAGGAGGTAGCGGCATGATGGTCCGGCTGGTCGATGCAGGGTGGGGTATGGAATTGACCGATGCCCTGCGCGCGGACGCCAACGCGCTTCGGATCATCTGCCCGTTCATCAAGGCGGGCGCCCTGGAACGCCTGCTACGCCTGAAGCCCGCCCGGATTCAGGTCATCACCCGCTTCAACCTTGCCGACTTCGCCGAGGGCGTCAGCGATGTCCCCGCGCTTCGGATATTGCTCGATGCCGGGGCGCGGGTCCGGGGCATCCGCAACCTTCACGCCAAGCTGTACCTGTTCGGGGCCAGCCGGGCGATCATCACCTCGGCCAACCTCACCAAGGCGGCGCTCGACAGCAACCACGAATTCGGGGTGGTCGCCAAGGATGCGGCCGTCATTGGCGCCTGCCGCGCCTATTTCGATGACCTTTGGCAGCGCGGCGGAGACGACCTCACGGCCTCGCAGGTCGACTCCTGGACGGAAATCGTCAACCGCTATAATGCCCTCGGTGGTCGTCAGAGCAACCAAACACCCCTTGAGGACTTCGGGGCCCATGCAAGCGTCGATCCGGCGTTGCCCGTTCAGGTTCCGACGGGGGCCCCCGGCGTGCCTTTGCCGCCGGCGGTCGCTGACGCGCCCCAGGCCTTCGTCAAGTTTCTGGGAGAAGGCAACGATCGCAAGCCGCTTAACATTACCACCATTTCCGAGATCGAGCGCGCTGGTTGTCACTGGGCTGTCGCCTATCCAGCCAACAGGCGGCCAAGCGGGGTTCAGGACGATGCGGTCATCTTCATTGCACGGCTGACCCGTGACCCGAACGACATTCGCATTTTTGGCCGCGCCATCGGCATGAAATACCAACCCGGACGGGACGACGCGACACCGGACGACATTGCTCGCCGAGCGTGGAAAGAGAAATGGCCGCGATATATCCGGGTTCATCATGCCGAGTTCGTCGCAGGGACGATGGCGAACGGCGTGTCCCTGAACGCACTGATGGACACGCTGGGCGCGGACTCGTTCGCGCCAACCCAGCGCAATGCGGCGCGCGGGGACGGGAACACCAACCCCCGCAAAGCATATCTGCAACAGGCGGCCGTCGAGCTATCGAAGGAAGGACGCTCCTGGCTGGCTGAACGGCTTCAGGCCGCGTTCGACGAACATGGCGTGGTTCCCCGGGATACGCTCGATCCGTTGGACTGGCCGATGCTGCCGGATGTGACGCCAGAGGGCGGTGGCTGAGCATGGGCGTTTACATTGTTCGTGATCGTGGTTTCGGCCCCCGCGCCCGATTCCAAGGCAGCAGCATCACCGCGCCTCCGCCAGCATGACCACGGTATCGTCGGCCTCCGTGTTCTGGACCAAAAGGTTTATGTGGTTGGCCCATGCCGTCAGGGCCGCGCGCTTCTCCGGCCCGAACTCGTGGCGCTGATACACCGAGACGATGCCCCGGAAGGTCCCGGACGTATGGCCCAGACACCGCTCGACCACCTCGACGCGGACACCGAGGGCCGCCGCGCCGCTGGCGAAGGTCCGCCTCAGATCATGCAGCGTCCAGGGTTCCAGCGGGTCGCCTTTCATCTCCGTTATGAAACCGTCCAGGCGGGCCTTCGCCTTCGATATGCCGGACACCGGGCTGTTGCCGGTCGTGCTGAACACGTACCGGCACCCCTGGATGCGCGGCACCGACCGCAACAGGTCCGCCGCGTGCGGTGACAGGGGGACGCCATGTTCGACACCGTTCTTCGCGCGCCGGGCGGGGATCGTCCAGGTCGGGGTTTCCCCGTCCAGGTCGGACAGTTCGGACCATTCCATTTCCGCCACCTCGGACCGCCGCTGGCCCGTGAGCAGCAGCACTTTGAGCGGCACCGACCACGGGAAGCCCATGCGGTCGGCCGCAGACCAGAACAGCCGGATCTCGTCATCGGTCAGAACACGGTCGCGGGCCTCCAGCTTCGCCGGAGCCTTGACGGTGCGGGCCGGGCTGTCCTCCAGGATGTCCTTCTCCACGCACCACGACATGACGCGCTTGATGTGCTGCAGGACGCGGTTCGCCAACGCCGGCTTGCCGGCCTCCACCAGCGCGTCCACCAGGTCCACAACCTCGCGCTTGCTGATCTCCCGGATCGGCCGCCCCCGCCATCGGGGGGTGACGTCCTTGCCCAGCACACGCTCCGCCTCCCGCCATGAGCGGTTGCGGGGTTTCGCGTACTGGCGGATGAACCGTTCGACCACCTGGTCCCAGGTGTCCGGGTCCGGCTGTTGCGCCTGTTCCGCCGCCGCCTTCGCGGCCCGTTGTTCCTCGCGGGGGTCGCGCCCGCACGCCACCTGATCCTGCCATTCGCCAGCCTGCCGTCGTGCATCGGCCAACGACACGCCCGGCCCGTCCTTCCTGGTCTGGGCGCGCCCGATCGTCAGGCGGGCCTTCTTTCCGTTGATGCGGGTCAACAGGATGAACGTCCGCACCCCCTTCGCCGTGACGCGAAGACCGAAGGCGGGGAACGATGCGTCGAAATAGTCCGTCTGCCCCACCTCAGGAGGCGGAAGGCGGGCGACCGACTGCGCCGTCAAGCGGGTCGTGGGCATGGCGAGAGGGTCCAGCCGAAAGAGAGAGGGTCGCTCAAGGTACCAACTGAGGTACCACAACGGCCCGGTAGGGGGTGGTACCTTCTGAGATATACCCTACCCTATCGAATGACCTCACTGCAATGAATTGAAAGACTTATAGCCGTTCCGGACCTTCTCCTTTGAGACCCTGTGATAGGACCGGATTGCGACTGTTCAGTGATTTACACCGAGAGGGTCGGCGGTTCGAACCCGTCATCGCCCACCAACAAAAACAAGGAATTAGAAGGACTTTCGACGCGCAAAATGCGGCGCTCAAGGGCGAGAAGACGCTGGCCGAATTGGCGCAGCAGTTCGACGTCCACCCGAACCTGATCGCGGCGTGGCGCCCCCAGCGTCTGGAGGGCGCCACGAGCGTGTTCGGTGAACCGGCAGCGGGGGGGGCTCGGCGTCGGCCATGGTATGGGGAGGGGAGATGTCCCCGGAGGCCCTGGCCGCCTGATCATTACCCTCCGGGGCCCGTTCCGGTCGGGCTCCGCCCTCCCTGCCGGAGCCGGAGCCCAAGGGGCGATCCACCCACGGCAGGCGATCCACGTAAAATCCGCCCGACGCTATCGCGACGACTCCGGCCACCTCTGATTACCCGGCCGCCTTCGACGAAATCGCGCGGGCGGCCGCCGTGATGGGCGCGACCAGATCCCGGCGCACGCGGTCCTCGTCCCACTCAGGCATGTAGACCGGCATGCTGATGGCCGCCACGGCGGTGCGATCCGGCCCCAGGATGGGGGCGGCCACGGCGATTTCCTGCAGCATCACCTGCTGCACCGAGATAACGAAACCGTCGTGCTTCGCCTGGGCGACCCGCCTGCGGACAATCTCCGGATCCTGCAACGTATAGGGGGTAACCGGCTCGGGCAGCCCGGCCGAGAGCATACGGTCGAGAACGTCCGCGTCGGAAAACGCCGCGATGACCTGCCCGATCGCCGTGACCGGTGCCGGCTGCCGGACGCCGATCAGCGCATTGTCGAACGCCACCGCCGAATGCGGGATCCGGTATTTGTAAAGCACCTCCGTTCCATCCAGGACGCCCAGGTTCACCGCGATGTTCATCGCGCGACTGGTCTCGAGCATGCGCGGCAGCGCCCGTTCGAGCAGGTCGTCGTGAATCAGGTAGGCATAGGACAAGTCGAGCATCTTCAGGCCCGGCCCGTATCGGCGCGTGCGCTCATCGCGGTCCAGATACCCGAGCCCGTGTAGCGTGTAGGTGAGCCGCTGGGCCGCGCTTTTTTCGAGCCCTGTCAGGCGCGTGATCTCCGACAGGCTCAACCCGTCCTGGGTTGAACGGAAAAGACGAAGAATCCGTAGCCCCTTCTCCAGCGTGGAGGAGAGCACCTGAGGACGAACTGCCGAATATGTGGTCATTGCGATGCCGACTGCCTTTTCGAAATGCACTCTTGACATCCTACGACCCTAACATATTAAAATGTGCCCAACAATATCGAATAATGATATGTGCGGCCATCGCCTCACCCGTTAAGGACAGCGCATGGCGGCGGACAGGACTTTTGATGGCGTGGACGATACGGCCAGACCCAGGCCCCGCCCGACGACGCTGGACCGACCCGGACCAAGCGTTCGCGACAAGAACGCGCCAAGACAGGTCACCCTCCCTTCGAACAGATGGAGCGTCAGAGAATGTCCAAAACAATTCTTGGAGTGACAGGCACGGCCCTGGCCGTTTGTCTGGTGCTGGACTCACCGGCGATGGCCGGCCCCGCCGACAACAGTCTGGTCTGGGCCGGGCCCAAGGAGGTCGCCGCCGTCGAGACGTACTACGACACCTCGCGGGAAGCCGTGATCCTGTCTCAGCACGTCTATGATGGACTGATCTACTGGGATGAGGAGAACGAGGAATTCCTTCCGCTCCTCGCGACATCGTTCCGCCAGCTCGACCCGGTTACCTGGGAATTCGACCTCCGTGACGACGTGACGTTCCACGACGGCAGCACCTTCGGGCCGGAGGACGTCATCTACACCTTCACCTTCGTCACAGGCGACGACAGCGGCATCCTGAATTCCAGCGATGTCCGCTGGTTCAAGAGCGCCGAGCAAACCGGCGAGCACACCGTCACCCTGACGCTGACCGAACCCTTCCCGGCCCTGTTGTCCAACCTCGCCCTGGTGCTGCCGATCCTTCCAGACGGACACTATGACGCCGCCGAAGAGGGCGCGGACGGGCAGAAGCGGTACGCGGCCGTGCCCCCGAACGGCACCGGCCCCTATACGGTCGCCGACTTCGCCCAGGGCGAGACGGTCACAATGGTGAAGAACCCGGACTACTTCGCCGATGGCCCGAAGGGACAGCCGGAGATCGACACGCTCGTCTATCGCACCATCGCCGACAGTTCGACGCAGGTCGCGGAACTGATGACCGGCGGCGTGGATTGGATCTGGGGTCTCGGCAACGACCAGACGGCGGGCCTGTCCGGCGCGCCGGGCATCACCACCCTCAACGCCCCGACCATGCGGATCAGCTACATCACGTTCGACATCAAGGGCACGAGCGGGACCAACGTCTTCACGGACGCGGCGGTCCGCCAGGCGATCGGATACGCCGTGAACCGGGAGCGCATCGCCACGTACCTGATGGGCGAGAATAGCGTGGTCGTGAACGCGGCCTGCCATCCGGTGCAGTTCGGATGCACGGCCGACGTGGCCACATATGCGTACGATCCCGACAAGGCGCGGGCTCAACTCGCCGAGGCCGGATATCCGGACGGATTCAGCGTCGAGTTCTACGGCTACCGCGATCGTCCCGTCACCGAGGCCATCATGGACGACCTTGCCAAGGTGGGCATCACGGCCAACCTCCGCTGGATGAAGTACGCGGCGCTGCGTGACCTGATCGTGAAGGGCGAGGTGCCAATCGCCAACATGACGTGGGGCTCCAACTCGATCCCCGATGTGTCCGCGATCACCAGCTACTTCTTCGGCGGCGGCTCCGACGACCCGGCCAACGATCCCGAGGTGCAGGCCGCCATCCGCGAGGGGGACAGCGCCGCCGATCCGGACGCGCGGCTGGCCGCCTACGAACAGGCCCTGCGACGCATCGCCGAGGAGGCCTACTGGATCCCGCTGTTTACCTACACCAAGAACTACGCGTTCAACGAGACCTTGGAGTTCGTCCCGACCGCCGACGAAATCCCGAAGTTCTTCGCCTCATCCTGGAAACAGTAACCGTCTGGCTGCGTGGCGCGCGCCCGCCTCCCGGCGGGCGCGGCCGTCGGCCAGCGTGACGCCGCCGACCTGGGAAAACAGCTGCCGAGGATCTCGTGCATGCTTCAGTTCACGGTCAAACGACTGGTCGTTGCCCTGCTGGTGGCACTCACGGTGTCCGGCCTGAGCTTCGGCCTGATCTTCCTGTCGGGCGATCCGGCCGTGGCCATCGCCGGCGAAGGCGCCCAGCAATCGGACATCGAGGCGGTACGGCACCGCTTCGGGTTCGACCGGCCGGTGGTGGTTCAGTATGTCGATTGGGTCGGCGATGTCCTCGCGGGAGACCTGGGCGACAGCTTCTATTTCAGCCGTCCCGTGGCCGATCTGCTGGCCGACCGCATTCCCGTCTCCGCCACCCTGGGCGGACTGGCGATCGCCCTCGCCATCGGTCTGGCCATCCCGCTCGGGATGACCGCCGCCGTCTACCGGAACCGGCTGGCCGACCGGATCTCGCTCCTGATCGGCACCATCGGACAGGCGACGCCCAGCTTCTGGCTCGGCCTGATGCTCGTCTGGCTGTTCGGCGTCAAGCTGCGCTGGCTGCCGGTGTCCGGGTCCGAGTCGCTGACCCACTTCATCCTGCCGGCGCTGGTCCTGGGGTACTACGCCGTCCCGTCGATGCTGCGCCTGTGCCGGACGGGGATGATCAACGCGCTTCAGTCCGACTACGTGCGCACGGCGCGGGCCAAGGGGCTGCGTCCACGTCAGGTTCTGTTCGGCCACGCCATCCGCAACGCCATCCTGCCGGTCGTCAGTGTCGCGACCGTGGAGTTCGGATTCATCCTGGGCGGATCCGTGGTGGTCGAGAGTGTCTTCAGCATCAAGGGGGTCGGCCTTCTGGCCTGGGAAAGCATCGGCCGCAACGACTTCCCCACAATACAAGCCATCATTCTTCTGTATTCGATGATCTATGTCTGGCTCACGTTCTTCGCCGACATCATCAATGCATGGCTTGACCCGCGAATTCGGGTGAGTTGACCGATGACAGACGTTGACGCCATCGACGGACCGAGCCCGCGCCAACTCATGCTGCGCCGCGCCCGGACGCATCCCGGCTTCCTCCTGGGTGGGTCGATCGTCGCGGTTCTCATCGTTTCCGCCCTGACCGCGCCGGTGATCGCACCGCACGATCCCTATGCCCAGGATCTCGCGAACCGCCTGCTGCCGCCGGTGTGGGCCGAGACCGGCACCTGGGACCACGTCTTCGGCACCGACGCGCTCGGCCGCGACTATCTGTCGCGCCTCATCCACGGCGCTCGGGTCTCGCTCCTCATCGGGGTCTGCGCGGCGACCGGCTCGGGGGTGATCGGGACATTTCTGGGGCTGGTCGCCGGCTATTTCGGCGGCCGCGTGGACAGCGTCGTCTCGTTCATCATCTCGTCGCGCCTAGCCCTGCCGGTCATTCTCATCGCGCTCGCCGTCGTCTCGCTGTTCGGCGGGCACCTGTGGATCGTGATCACCGTCCTGAGCCTGCTTCTTTGGGACCGCTTCGCCGTGGTCCTCCGGTCGGCCACGCAGCAGCTCCGGTCGCAGGAGTTCGTCACCGCCGCCCGCGCCATGGGATGCAGCACGCCCCGGATCCTGCTGGCGGAACTCCTGCCCAACCTGGTCGGCCCGCTGGTCGTCGTCGCTTCGCTGGAGGTCGGACACGCGATCCTGTTGGAATCGGCCTTGTCCTTTCTCGGGCTCGGCGTGCAACCACCGACCCCCTCCTGGGGTCTCATGGTGGCCGAGGGGAAGGACATGATCTTTTTCGACGCCCGCCTGATCGCCCTGCCCGGCGCGGCGATCGCCCTCACGGTGCTCGGCGTCAATCTGGTGGGCGACGGACTGCGGGACATCTTCGCGCCGGAGGGGCGCGCATGATCGACGGATCCCCGGTTCTGTCCGTGCGGAACCTGCACGTGACCATCCCCACCCCGACGGCCCCGTTCGTTGCCGTCGAAGGGGTCGACCTTGAGGTGAAGGCGGGGGAGACGCTGGGGATCGTCGGCGAGTCCGGCTCCGGCAAGTCCGTCTCCGCCCTCGCGGTCATGCGCCTGCTGCCACCGCCGATCATGGTCGAGGCCGACGACCTCCGCCTGGGCGACCTGGACCTCTCCGGCCTGACCGAACACCGCATGGCCGACGTGCGCGGCGCCCGGATCGGGATGATCTTCCAGGAGCCGATGACCGCCCTGAACCCGGTCCTCACCGTGGGGCGGCAGTTGACGGAAACCTTTCTGCGCCACCGGGGCGGGCGTCGGTCGGCGGCCCGGGATCGGGCGGTTCATTTGCTGGAGCGGGTGGGCATCCCCCAGGCGGCGGACCGCCTGCGCGCCTATCCGCATCAGCTCTCCGGCGGACTGCGCCAGCGGGTCATGATCGCGATGGCCTTGATGTGCGGGCCGGACCTGATCATCGCCGACGAGCCGACCACGGCCCTGGACGTGACGGTCCAGGCGCAGATCCTCGACCTGCTCGCCGGCCTGCAGACCGAGCACGGCATGGCGATGATCTTCGTCAGCCACGACATCGGCGTCGTCGCCCGCATCGCCCACACGGTTCAGGTCATGCACGCGGGCCGGACGGTCGAGGCCGGCTCCGTCCACGACCTGCTGGCCCGTCCCAGCCATCCCTATACGCGCGCCCTGCTGTCCGCCATCCCGCGCCCCGGCATGCGCTGGGGGCGCGATCCGCTCGGAGCGGTGACCTGGACCGATGATGGCGCGGAGGCGCCGTCATGACCCCGCCCCTGATGGACGTGCGGCGGGTATCGCGGACGTTCCGGGTGAACCGGGGCCTCTTCCGGCCTTCGGGCACCTTGGAGGCGCTCCGGGACGTCTCGCTGACCCTGTACCGCGGAGAAATCCTCGCGCTGGTCGGCGAGTCCGGCAGCGGCAAGAGCACGTTGTCGCGGATCATGCTAGGCCTGGATCGTCCCACCGCCGGGGATGTCCTGCTTGATGGAACCTCGGTCGGCACCATTCCCCGGCGGCGGCTGGCGGCGCGCGTCCAGCCGATCTTTCAGGACCCGTATTCGTCCCTGAATCCCTACCGGACGGTGCGGCAGATCATCGAGATGCCGCTGATCGTCAACAAACGGATGAGCGCCCCGGCGCGCCGCCGGGCCATCGCCGACATCCTCGACATCCTGCGCATGCCCCGAAGGACGCTCGAGGCCTACCCGAGCCAGATGTCGGGCGGACAGCGCCAGCGGGTGGCCATCGCCCGCGCCCTGATCGCGCGGCCGGAGATCGTCATCTGCGACGAGCCCACCTCGGCGCTGGATGTTTCGGTGCAGGCGCAGGT
Organism: Rhodospira trueperi; assembly: GCF_900101965.1. Taxonomy (GTDB): domain Bacteria; phylum Pseudomonadota; class Alphaproteobacteria; order Rhodospirillales; family Rhodospirillaceae; genus Rhodospira; species Rhodospira trueperi. The sequence goes on from NZ_FNAP01000015.1 coordinate 16,572, forward strand.
TCTCAATCTGCTCATGGACCTCAGGGCAGAGTTCAACCTGACCTATCTGTTCATTTCCCACGACCTCGCCGTCGTCGAGTACATCGCCGACAGAATCGCGGTCATGAAGTCGGGGGAAATCGTTGAAGTCGACAAATACGATGGACTGCTTCGAAATCCGAAGACGGAATACACGCGGACACTTATCTCATCCACGCTTCCTGTCCCGGAAATGAGCGCGTTCGAGCAAACTTGTGTTTAAGCCGGCTCATTGCGCGTGAAGTCTGTTCGTCTTTTTTTTTCACGGGAGGTGTGTGTGTACGCGAGCATCCGAATTGACGGCGCAACCCTGGAGCTTCTGAAGCTGCCCCTCGCCGGGCCGTTCACAGTGTCCACCGGAACGACCCACGAAAAGATTGTTCCGCTGCTGACTCTCCGAAGCGGCGGCCTGGAGGGATACGCGGAAGGCGTCGCCGATCCCCATCCGGAGTTTTTGGATGAAACGATCTCAGGGTCCGTCGCCCTGCTGCGCGAGACGCTTCTTCCCGGGATCATCGGCAAATCATTCGAAAACCCCTCGGCGCTCGAACGCGTGATGGCGGTCTGGCGCGGACACCAGATGACCAAGGCCATGATCGAGATGGCGTTCTGGGATCTGTGGGCGAAATCCCTCGGCATGCCGCTCAAGACGGCGCTAGGCGGCACCGGCGACCGCGTGGACGTCGGCGTGTCCCTGGGCATCGAAGCAATCCCCGAAACCGTCGAGAAGGCCCTTGAGCATGACGCCCTCGGGTACAAGCGGATCAAGCTGAAGATCCGGCCGAACCATGATCTCGACCTCGTCGCGGCGGTCCGGGTCGTCCTGCCCCATGCGCATATCAGCGTCGACGCCAACACGGCGTATAGCCTGTCCGATCTCCCGCTGCTCCAGAAACTGGACGACTTCGATCTCGACTACATCGAACAGCCGCTCGGCTATGACGACCTGCACGACCACGCGGTGCTTCAGTCCGTCCTGATGACCCCCGTTTGCCTGGACGAGAGCATCCGGTCGTCGGTGCAGGCCCGAAAGGCCCTACAGACCGGCGCCACGCGCGTCATCAACGTCAAGGTCGGCCGCGTCGGCGGCTATCAGGAAGCGCGCCGGATCCACGATCTCACGGCGGCCTGGGGCTTTCCCGTCTGGTGCGGCGGCATGCTGGAATCGGGCGTCGGGCGGGCCCACAACATCCACCTCGCCACCCTGCCGAACTTCTGCAGGCCGGGCGACACGTCGAGTTCGAGCCGCTACTTCGCCAAGGACATCATTCAGGAGCCCCTCGAAGCCGTCGACGGACAAATGCCCGTGCCGCCCGGTCCCGGCATCGGCGTCACGCTCGACCAACCGTTCATCCGGACGGTCAGCACGTATTCAGAGACATTCTGCTAGTCCCAATCACGCGCGTCGTCACGACCAGCCTGAAGAAAATTGTGAAAAACGATCACCGACCGAAGTCCGCCTGCGGCCAAAGAAACTGGCCGTGATGATACGGTGCCTTCGGGAGAGGGGGCGCCGTCCAGTTTTGGTGGCACAAGTCTCCGGCAAAAAACGTGGCGCATGGGCCTGTGTGGGCTTGAAAGTGGTAACGCTCCTGCGGTGATCCTGATTGGAGAATTGGTTTCGTTCACATGGCCCAGCCCCTCTCTGCTCTGAAAGAGACGGAGGACATGCCGTGGCACGCAGCAAGACCGGGGCTCTGGCCCCGATCCACGCGGATGCAGGGACCATCGACATCGGAGCCACCCTGCATATGGCGGCCGTGCCTCCCGACCGGGATCCAGATCCGGTGCGGGCGTTCGCGACGTTCACCGGAGACCTTCACCGTCTTGCCGAGTGGTTCACCCGATGCGGTGTCAGGACGGTGGCGATGGAGTCCACCGGCGTCTCCTGAGTCCCCGTCCACGAGATCCTTGAGCAGCAGGGGTTCAAACCCGTCATCGCCCTCCAGCCCCCATCATCGGCCATCATTGTCGGCGCCAGGAGGCCTGTCCGCGCGCTTGCGTCGCGCGGCGCAACACCGCGACATACGCCTCCGACCGCCCTTTTCACATCAGATTCGGCAGCACCCGATCCGGCGGACGATGGCCGTCGGCGAAAGCCTTGATGTTGACGATGACCTTCTCGCCCATGTCGATGCGCCCCTCGATGGTGGCCGAGCCCATGTGCGGGATGGCCACCACGTTGTCCATGCCCAACAGCTTGGGATTGACCGCCGGGGCCCGCTCGAACACGTCCAGGCCCGCCCCGGCGAGGTCCCCGGCCGACAGCATGCGCACCAGGGCGGTCTCGTCGATGACCTCGCCGCGCGCCGTGTTGACCACGTAGGCATGCCGCTGCAACAGCTTCAGGCGCCGCGCCGACAGCAGGTGGTAGGTCGCCGGCGTGTGCGGACAATGAACCGAAATCACATCCATGCGGGCGAGCATCTGGTCCAGGCTCTCCCAGTAGGTGGCCTCCAGTTCGGCCTCGATGTCAGGATGGACCGGGCGGCGGTTATGGTAATGGATGGCCATGCCGAAGCCGCGCGCGCGGCGAGCCACGGCCTGTCCGATGCGGCCCATGCCGACGATGCCCAGCCGCTTGCCCCAGATGCGGTGGCCCAGCATGTGGGTCGGGGACCATCCGGTCCAGCCGCCCGAATGCAGCAGACGCTCGCCTTCCACCAGGCGACGCGGCACGGCGAGGATCAGGGCCATGGTCATGTCGGCCGTATCCTCGGTCAGGACATCGGGCGTGTTGGTCACGGTGATGCCGCGCTGATGCGCGGTGCCGACATCGATATGGTCCACGCCGGTGCCGAAGTTGGCGATCAGCCGCAGTTGCGGCCCGGCCTGGGCCAGCACGGCGGCATCGAGGCGGTCGGTCACCGTCGGCACCAGGACGTCGGCCTCGGCCATGGCCCGGACCAGATCCTCCCGGCTGAAGGGCTGGTCATCCTCGTTGAGGCGCACGCGGAACAGTTCCGCCATACGGGTCTCGATCGCCTCGGGCAATTTGCGCGTCACCACGACAAGGGGCTTTGACGTCGGCATGCGGCCTTTCCTCTCCGGTTCGGTGGGGCGATTGGCGCGGGACCGGCGATTCGGTCGGACGCGGGGCGTCGGGTCAAGGTTAGTCGGGTCAAGGTTATCTGTATCCGCCGGCCGGGGCGCCTGTCCAGGAAGCAGCAGCGGCGGCACCGGATCCGGTGTCTTCACCCTGCCCGACCGGCACCCCAATTTGACCATGATGTAGGGATCACATAGGGGGCCTGTCCAGGCGGCACCGTTCACCACCGCACCGTCTGTTTGGACGCTCACAGGAGGATGCCATGTTGTCGCGCCGCGCCCTGGTCGCCCTCGCTCTCATGACGCCCTTGGCAGCCTGCGCCACCGCCCCGAGCGGGCTGGCGCCGCCGGATGTCGCCCTGCGCGACCTGCGTCTCGTCGGCGCCGGCCTGCTGCAACAGGATGTGGACCTGCTTCTGTCGGTGACCAATCCCAACAGCCGCGACATGCCGCTGAACGGACTGCGCGTGGCCCTGGATCTGAACGGCCAACCGCTTGCCAACGGATATTCGAACGCCTCGATGAAGGTCCCCCGGCTATCAACGGTCACGGTACCGGTGCGGGCCTCGATCAGTTCCCTCGATCTTGTGCGGCGGTTCATGGACCTGGGCACGCGCGGCGGCCTGGACTACGCGTTGCGGGGTGAGGCCCTGCTGGATTCCGTGGGCGACACGACCCTTCCGTTCGAAGCCTCGGGAACGCTGGACCTGACGGCCGACGCGCCCCCGCCTCGAACCCAATAGGACCGGGAGGCCCCGAACGCGGGTCTAACCGGCTGTTCCCCCATCGTCATCCGCAACCTCGACGTCCAGGGGTTCCACCCGGCGCCCGTCCTCGGAAACGGCCAGCGCCAGCCGCCCGTGCTTCAGCGCCAGCGCGGCGTCCCCGAACAGCTCCCGACGCCAGCCATCCAGCGCCGGCACGTCGGCCTCGTCATCGGCGGCGATGCGTTCCAGGTCGGCGCTGGAGGCCACCAGCTTCTGCGCCACGCCGGCGGCCTCGCACTTCATTTTCAGCAGCACCTTCAGCAGATCGATGATCGGCCCCAGCCCGTGCGGCAAGTCCTCACGGGCGGGCGGTTTGGGCAGATCGGCGATCGGCCGCGCGCGACCGCGCTCCAGCGCGTCCAGAATCTCGCGACCGTGCCGTCCCTCCGCCTGACCGCGCGACATGGACCGGACCTGAGCCAGGGCCTCGACCGTCTCTGGGTTCTGCGCGGCGATGTCCAGCAGCGCCTCGTCCCGCAGCACCCGCTGTCGCGGCAGGTCGCGGGCCTGGGCCTCGTGCTCGCGCCATGCGGCCAATTCGATGACGGCGGCCAGAAAGCGCTGCGACTTGCCGCGCAGCTTCATCCGCCGCCACGCCTGTTGCGGATCGGTTTCATAAGAGGCGGGATTGGTCAGGGCCTGCATTTCCTGGTCAAGCCAGCCGGCCCGGCCATTGGCGGACAACATCGCCGCCAGCTTCTCGTACACCACACGCAGGTGGGTGACGTCCGACAGAGCGTAGATCAGGTGCTTCTGTGATAGCGGCCGGCGCGCCCAGTCCGTGAAGCGCATGGTCTTGTCGACGCGCGCCTTGGCCAGCTTGCCGGCGAGCGTCTCGTAGCCCACCTGCTCTCCGAAACCGCAGACCATGGCCGCGATCTGGGTGTCGAACAACGGGCGCGGTAACTCGCCCAGCATTTGGTGAAAGATTTCCAGATCCTGCCGCGCCGCGTGGAAGACCTTGAGCACGCTCGTATCGCGCATCAGGTCCTTGAGCGGCTCAAGGTCGAGATCATCCGCCAGCGGATCAATGCAGACGGCGTCCTCCGATCCGGCAACCTGAACGAGGCAGAGCTGCGGCCAATAGGTCTTCTCGCGCATGAACTCGGTGTCCACGGCGATGAAGCGTTCTCCGCGCAACCGTTCCCGGAATGCGGCCAAGTCGTCAGATGTCTGTATCAGGGACATTCTTGCGTTCTATCCCGCAAGGCTCGTAAAGGCAAGATGCGGTCAGGGAAAAAACAATACCAGCCCGAAATGACCGTCTTTGATCTGACAGACGAGCCCGGTTCGCGCCCTCCCCATCCGTCATTGCGCCACCGCGCGCTCGTGGTGCATTGTCTCAGGCAATCGGCGACCGTCGGCGCGTGGAACATTGCCGCTCGCCCGTGGTTTTCGATTCCCCGCCCCAATGTCCCAACACGGCAGGATTGCCCCCCATGAGTTCCGCCCGCGTCCATCTGTTTGACAGCACCCTGCGCGACGGCGCGCAAACCCACGGCGTCGATTTCTCCACACCCGACAAAGCAGCCATCGCCGTGGCCCTGGACGCAATGGGCATTGACTACATCGAGGGCGGATGGCCCGGGGCCAATCCCACCGACGACGCCTTTTTCGCCGACCCGCCAAGTCTGGGTCGGGCGCGGCTGTGCGCCTTCGGCATGACGCGGCGTGCCGGACGCAGCGCCGACAACGATCCCGGCCTGCGCGCGCTGTTGGAGGCCAAGGCGCCTGTGGCCGTGCTGGTCGGCAAGAGCTGGGACTTCCAGTGCAAGGTCGCGCTGGGCGTGGAGCCGGGCGAGAACCTGCACATGATCGCCGACAGCATCGCCTTCATGAGCCGCGAGAAGGCCGAGGCGATGTACGACGCCGAGCACTTCTTCGACGGCTACAAGGCCAACCCGGCGTATGCGACCGCCACCGTCAAGGCGGCGCTGGAGGCCGGCGCCCGCTGGGCGGTGCTGTGCGATACCAACGGCGGAACCCTGGCGCACGAGATCGGCGAGATCATCACGGCCCTGGTGGCCGACGGCATCCCCGGGGACCGCCTGGGCATCCATGCCCATAACGATACCGGCAACGCGGTGGCCAATTCGCTGGCCGCCGTGCGCGCGGGCGCTCGTCAGGTGCAGGGCACCCTGAACGGCCTGGGCGAGCGCTGCGGCAACGCCAACCTCGTCTCCCTGATCCCCTCGCTGATGCTCAAGATGGATCTGGATGTGGGCCTGTCGCCGGAGCACCTGGTGAAGCTGACCGAGACCTCACGGGCGCTGGACGAGCGCCTGAACCGGGCGCCCGACCGCCGCGCGCCCTATGTCGGCGAGTCGGCATTCGCGCACAAGGGCGGGCTGCACGTCTCGGCGGTGGAAAAGGATCCGCGTTGCTATGAACACATCGACCCCGCGCTGGTGGGCAACAAGCGCCAGATCCTGGTGTCCGATCAGGCCGGGCGGTCCAATGTGCTGTCGCGCCTGCGGGAGATCGGGCTGACCGTCGATCCCGACGACCCCAAGATCGCCCGCGTCGTCGAGGAAGTGAAACTGCGCGAGTTCAAGGGCTATGCCTACGACGGCGCCGGCGCCTCGTTCGAACTGCTGGCGCGGCGGCTGCTGCACCGGGTGCCCGAGTATTTCCGCCTCACCAGTTTCCGCGTCATCGACGAGCGGCGCTGGAACGCCAAGGGCGAACTCATCACCCTGTCCGAGGCCACCATCAAGGCCGATATCGGCGGCGAGCATCACATGGCCGTGGCCGAGGGCAACGGCCCGGTCAACGCGCTGGACGCCGCGTTGCGCAAGGTGCTGGTGCCGGCCTATCCGCACCTCGCCGGGCTGCGGCTGGTGGACTACAAGGTGCGCATTCTGACGCCGGAGGCGGCCACGGCCGCCGTGACCCGCGTGCTCATCGAAAGTGCCGACAGAGCCGGGAACCGCTGGACCACGGTCGGGGTCTCACCCAACGTCATCGATGCCTCGTTCAACGCGCTGCACGATTCCATCACCTTCGCCCTGCTCGGCGCCAACGTGCCGGCAGCGGAGACCGCCACGGCGGCGGAATAGGACCGACCGGCACGAAATCCGGGTGCGGAATGCTGGTCAGGGAGACCGACGGGACGTATATCAACGGTGATCCCGCCGTGCAGGCGGAGCCCGGCAAGCGGCTGGACAAGGGCGCCGTCGAGCACGACAGATCGGGAGCCGCGCGGGCGACGTGCGGACCGACATCGGAATGGGCAACGAGATGAGCGACCATCCTGAGTCCCAGACGGACAGCCGGGAGTCCGCCGGCAGGCGGCAGCCGATTGTTCTCGGCCGCATCGTGGCCATCCTAACCGCCGCGGCGATGCCGTTCTGCGGGTACGCCATCTATCTGGACAGCCCCTATGTTTCCGGGCTGGGCGTCGTTGTCGCCCTGTCGCTGGTGGGGTTGAGTCTGGCACTGTGTCTGCTGATGATCGCGAATATCGCCGAGAAGCGCTGACGCCCGCCCCCCGCTGGCCCACCTTTCCTTCCTCCGAGACTTTTGCTAGGGACAATGCTCAGGGCCCCGTAGCTCAACTGGATAGAGCAGCGGACTTCTAATCCGCAGGCTGCAGGTTCGAACCCTGCCGGGGTCGCCATCCCCTCGGATCAACAGTCCGGTCTCATGGGGGTATTGAGGATGTTGGGTCATGGCCACCGACGTCGCCGACCCTCATCGATTTTTGGGATTGAGCCATCGGCTCAGGTCCACGGTCTTCACCCGGGGCATGAGGGCCGGTTCAGCATGACCCCTGGCAGGACAACGGATTGGCCGTGGTTGACACACACGGGCCCGGGGCTTACACGTTCATGCCATGAACGCGAGAGGCGCCACGACTGCGGCTGGATCGGCGGCCGACACTGATCTCACCCTCAGGCTGTTGCGGGCGATCGAGGATGATCCTCGTCAGTCCCAGCGGAGCCTCGCGGCCCGGCTGGGCATTGCGGTGGGCCTGACGAACGCGGTCCTGAAGCGGGCCGCCGCAAAGGGCTTGGTCAAGGTCGGCACGGCGCCGGCGCGGCGGTATGCCTACTACCTGACGCCCCAGGGGTTCGCCGAGAAGTCTCGCCTGACTCTTCAGTATCTGGAGCATTCGCTCACGGTCATTCGCGACGCGCGCGAAGCCTTCGCGGCCGAATTCGTGGCCTGCCAGCGCCAGGGCTGGACCCGGGTCGCCCTTCTGGGAGGCGGCGAAACGTCTGGCAGAGGGCGGGTCACGGCGCTCTGGAACCTGCTGGGCCGCCAGATTCGCGTGACCACGCACCACCGCGCCGTCCGTCGGGTTGGCTGACTCCCCGCGCCCTTGGCGGCGGGCGGGGCGCGCCGCGTGGGCGGCGCAGATCTGTTCCATTGACCTCCGGGTGCTTTCACCCGGAGTGCGGTAGCTATTCAAGCACCTTGTTTCGGCAACCGAGCGGAACTCCCAAACGATCCGGGACGGATCGCAACGAGCATTTGCCTCACGACCAAATGGCTCGGGCGCGTCAACCGCGCGCTTTCCTGACGTTCCCGTTGCCGCGCGGTCATTTGCACACGCCATGAAAAGACTCTCGAGGACAATGGCACGATGAAGCGCTTCGCCTTGATTGGGGCCGCAGGCTATATCGCTCCGCGCCATATGGGCGCGATCCGTGAGACCGGAAATACGTTGGTCGCCGCGCTTGATCCCAACGATTCGGTCGGCATCATCGACAGCTATTTTCCCGAGGCGGACTTTTTCACGGAATTCGAGCGCTTCGACCGCCACGTTGACAAGCTGCGGCGCCAAGGCCACGGCATCGACTTCGTTTCGATCTGTTCACCCAACTATCTGCACGACAGTCACATGCGTTTCGCGTTGCGCTCCGGCGCGGATGCGATCTGCGAAAAACCCCTGGTCCTGAATCCCTGGAACATCGACGGCCTTCAGGAAATCGAGCAGGACACCGGCCGGCGTGTGAACACGATCCTCCAACTCAGGGTTCACCCAGCCATCTTCGGTTTGCGGGACCAAGTTTCGGCGGAAACCGCCGCACGTAAACACGAGGTGGACCTGACGTACATCACCTCACGGGGGCACTGGTACCACCAAAGCTGGAAGGGCGACGTCAAGAAATCCGGCGGCATTGCCACCAACATTGGCGTTCATTTCTTTGACATGCTTCACTTCATTTTCGGAAACCTGCAGGAGAACCGCGTTCATCTGCGGGAGGACTCGCGCGCCGCAGGATACCTGGAGTACGAGCGAGCCCGGGTGCGATGGTTCCTCTCTCTCAATGTCGAAGACGTTCCAGAAGCGCCGCGCGCCAACGGCCAGCGCACCTATCGGTCGATTACGGTCGATGGCGAGGAGATAGAGTTTTCGGGCGGGTTCGCCGATCTACACACGCGGTCCTACGAGGAGATCCTGGCCGGAAACGGTTTCGGGCTGGAGGAAAACCGCGTGGCGATCGAAACGGTCGCGCACATCCGTTCAACGCCGCTGTCGGCGATGGGAGACGAGACGCACCCCCGTGCCCGACGTGTCCACCCGTGACCTATAGCATTCACCCCAGCGCCATCGTCGATGACGGCGCCGAAATCGGCGACGGAAGCCGCGTCTGGCACTTCGTGCATGTCTGCGGCGGGGCGCGGATCGGCAGCGAGGTCTCGCTGGGGCAGAACGTCTTTGTGGGCAACACGGTCGTGATCGGCGACCGGTGCAAGATTCAGAATAACGTCAGCCTATATGACAACGTGACCCTGGAAGACGGCGTATTCTGCGGCCCCTCCATGGTGTTCACCAACGTGCGCAACCCGCGCGCCCTGGTCCAGCGCAAGGACGAGTACCGCGACACCCTCGTCCGCCACGGCGCCACGCTGGGGGCGAACTGCACGGTCGTTTGTGGCGTGACCATCGGACGTTTCGCCTTTGTCGGCGCCGGCGCGGTGGTAACCCGCGACGTGCCTGACTTCGCTCTGGTGGTCGGCACACCGGCACGGCGGATCGGCTGGATGAGTGCCCACGGCGAGCGCCTGGATCTGCCGATCGAGGGCGAGGGCGAGGCGATCTGCCCGGCCACCGGGCTGCGCTATGCCCTGCGCGGCGACACGGTAACCTGGAACGACGAGGCGGCAGGATGATTCCCTTCGTGGATCTCGCCGCCCAACAGGACCGCCTGAGGCCGGAGATCGAGGCCGGCATCGCCCGTGTTCTGGCCCATGGCCAGTACATCCTGGGCCCCGAGGTCACCGCTTTGGAAGAGCGCTTGGCCGCCTACACCGGGGCCACGCACTGCGTCACCTGCGCCAACGGCACGGATGCCCTGCAAATTGCCCTGATGGCCGTGGGCGTGGGACCGGGCGACGAGGTCATCTGTCCGGGGTTTTCTTTTATCGCCACCGCCGAGACGGCGGCTGTGCTGGGGGCGCGGCCGGTCTATGTCGATATCGACCCGGTGACCTACACCATGGACCCGGGCCGGCTGGCGGCAGCCATCACGCCGCGAACGAAAGCCATCCTTCCGGTTTCGCTCTATGGCCAACCGGCCGACTTCAACGCCATTAACGCCGTCGCCGCCCGCCACGGCGTGCCGGTCATCGAGGACGGCGCGCAGAGCTTCGGCGCGTCCTACAAGGGGCGCCGGTCCTGCAATCTCTCGCTGATCGGCTGCACCAGCTTTTTTCCGTCCAAGCCGTTGGGATGTTACGGCGACGGCGGCGCCATGTTCACCTCCGACCCCGAGCTTGCCAAGGTCCTCCGACAGATCGCCCGCCACGGTCAGGACCGCCGCTATCATCACCTCCGCGTCGGGGTGAACTCCCGTCTCGACACCCTCCAGGCCGCGATTCTTCTACCCAAGCTAGCTGTGCTGGATGACGAAATCTCCGCACGGCAGCGCCTGGCGGACGCCTATGACGCGGCGCTGACCCCGCTTTGCGTGACCACGCCGCAGATCCTGGAGGACCGGCGCAGCGCCTGGGCGCAGTACACCATCCGGGTGACCAACCGTGAAGTGGCCCAGGCCGCCCTGAAGGACGCGGGCATCCCGACGGCCGTTCATTATCCCGTGCCGCTGAACCGACAGCCCGCCGTCGCCGACCCGACCGCGGATTTGCCCGAAGGCGACCAGGCGGCCGATCAGGTCCTTTGCCTGCCGATGCATCCATATATGGAACAGCCTGTGTTCCAGAACGTTGTCGATGCTCTTGTGAAGGCCTGCGCCCAACATGACGGATCGCCTTAGGGTCAGATCGGATGTTCGAACGAAAGCAACATGAGGACTGGGATGGACCTGACGGGAAAACGTGTCGTTGTCATCGGCGGCGCCGGGCTAATCGGCTCGCATACGGTGGATCAACTCACCCGAGAAGACGTCAAGGAAATTGTCATCTTCGACAATTTCTTGCGCGGCTCGATGGGAAATCTAACCGAAGCCCTTAAAGACCCTCGCGTCAAGCTTTTTGAAGCGGGCGGCGATATCACCAAGACAGATATTGTTGCCAGCGCTCTGAAAGAAGGGGACGCAGTCTTTCATTTTGCGGCACTATGGCTCTTACACTGCCATGACTACCCGCGCTCGGCTTTCGAGGTCAACGTTGCGGGTACCTTCAACGTCATGGAAGCCTGCGTTCAACAAGGAGTAGAGCGCCTCGTCTATTCCTCGTCAGCCTCGGTGTACGGCGACGCCCTTCAAGAACCGATGACGGAAGATCACCCCTTCAACAACAAGAACTTCTACGGAGCAACCAAAATCTGCGGCGAAGCTATGTTGCGCGCCTTCCATCACCGATATGGGTTGAATTACGTCGGGCTTCGCTACATGAACGTTTACGGTCCGCGCCAGGATTACGAGGGTGCCTATATCGCCGTTATCATGAAGATGCTCGACGCCATTGATCAAGGCTCTGGCCCCACGGTCTTCGGCGATGGGTCTGAGGCGTTCGACTTCGTTGCGGTTGAGGACTGCGCGAAGGCCAATATCTGTGCGATGAAAGCCGATGTCGTCGACGAGTTCTATAACGTGGGCACCGGACAGCGGACCTCGCTGCGCGAAATTGCCGAAAAACTTGTCGCCCTTACAGGTACGACTCAGGACATCAACTACGCCCCGCGCAGTCAGGCGACGCTCGTGCGCAACCGCATCGGCTGCCCAAAGAAGGCAGCGAAGGACATCGGGTTCAGGGCCGAAGTCGGCCTTGACGAAGGGCTGAGGCGCCTTATCGCTTGGCGCGCGGCCCACAAAGGCGAGGTCGAACGCCGGCGCGGCAACGCCAGCCTGCCGGGCTGACCGGTCAGGGCAAGGGGCGCCAAGGTGAAGGGGCCTTTTCAATCGGTCGCTTGGCCGACCGCCATAAGCCGGCCCAGAGGACGACATGGCTAAGCCAATTCTTGTGACAGGAGCCGGTGGGCTGCTTGGCGACGCATTGGTGCGTCTCCTCGCGGACAGAGGCGATGCTGTTCATGCCTTGGTTCATCGGACCCGGCCCGATTTCCCGGCGTCGGTGACGGTGCATCACGTTGATCTGGCGCGCGCACCGCTTGACCTTCCAAGGGTCGAACCCGAATGCATTTTTCACCTTGCGCAATCACCGCACTACACCAGCTTTCCACAAGGTGCCAACGACGTCTTCATGGTCAACACCTGGGCGACGCAGGCGCTATTGGATTTTGCCGCGAGCCGCAACTGCTCACGGTTCGTTCTGGCCTCGTCGGGCGGCGTCTATGCCCCATCGCCAAGCCCCGTCTGCGAGGACGGTCAACTTGCCTCCGCCTGGACTCAGAACCACTACGTCGCGACCAAACTGGCGGCCGAAACGTTGGCACAGGCGTATCGCGACAAACTGGCTGTCTCGATTCTGCGGGTGTTCTTCTGTTACGGATCGCGCCAACGGGATACCATGCTGATTCCCCGTTTGATCAACAGCGTGCGCGATGGCAAACCAATCCACCTTCAGGGCCCGTCAGGACTATCCCTGAACCCCGTTCACGTGGACGACGCGGCCGAGGCCTTTGCCGCGACCCGATCCGCGGTCGGCCATCAGACGGTCAATGTTGCCGGCCCACAGGCCATTGACTTGCGGACCCTGGGGGGGGTGATCGGCGAGTGTGTCGGGCGCGTTCCGTCGTTTGAGGAGCGTCCAGGGCCGTCACCGCACCTGATCGCAGATATATCGAAGATGCAGGCCGAGCTCGCGCCACCAAGACTCGGCATCGCGGAAGGTTTGGCAGAGGTTATACAGAACACTCCACAATAATACCTTTCCGCAATCACATTAACTCAGGAATCAACAGGAAGTTATGTGCGGCCTAGCTGGCATTCTGAATTTCGACGGTGCGCCTGCATCCGAAACCGCCCTTAAGGCGATGACGGATATTATTGCCCACCGCGGGCCCGACGATTCCGGCAGCTTCATCGACGGCGCCCTGGGTCTCGGACATCGACGCTTGGCGATCATCGACCTGAGCCCCAGCGGCCATCAGCCTATGGTGAGCGCCTGCGGCCGCTTCGTGTTGGCCTACAATGGCGAACTCTACAACGCTTCCCCCCTGCGCGCCGCGTTGGAACGCAAAGGGCATCGTTTCTGCGGTCACAGCGACACCGAGGTCGTTCTGAACGCCTTGGTGGAATGGGGCCCCGATGCCCTGAAACGCTTCAATGCCATGTTCGCTCTGGCGCTCTGGGACCGAAGGGAAAAGACCCTCATACTCGCGCGAGATCGATACGGCATTAAGCCGTTGTATTTTACTGTCACAAACGGATCCTTGCTTTTTGGATCCGAAATCAAATCAATGCTGATGCACCCTGGCTTTTCTATCGCCCTAAACTATCCCTCTCTCTTGGAGTACTTTACGTTTCAGAACATTTTTACAGACAACACTCTGTTCAAGGGGGTCAAACTCCTGCCAGCGGGGACATGGGCACAGTTCAAAGCCGATGGGTCTGTGATCGACGAACGGCACACGTTCTGGGACTTCCAGTTCTTTGAGACCGATACCCTACGAACCGAAGAAGATTATCTCGAAGAATTGGACGAACTTTTTCACCAAGCGGTAAATCGACAGCTTGTTTCTGATGTCGAGGTGGGAAGCTACCTCAGTGGCGGAATGGATTCCGGTTCGATTACAGCGCTTGCCACGAGGAGCAACCCAAACCTTAAGACTTTTACCTGCGGCTTCGACATGACGTCAGCCTCTGGCATTGAGCTGTCGTTCGACGAGCGACAGAACGCCGAGCGGATGTCTTATCTGTTCGGAACAGAGCAATACGAGGTTATCCTTAAAGGCGGGGATATGGCCCGGATTATGCCTTCGCTGATCTGGCACCTGGAAGATCCCCGCATTGGACAAAGCTATCCAAATGCCTTTGCCGCGAGACTGGCCAGCAAGTTTGTCAAGGTGGTGTTGTCGGGAGCCGGTGGCGATGAAATATTTGCGGGATACCCTTGGCGTTATTACCGAGCATCAACCGCGACCGATTTTGACGACTACATCGATAAATACTACGTGTTTTGGCAGCGATTGATCCCAAATCGGCTCGTAAAAAGTTTGTTTGCTCCCGTGGCAAATGAAGTTGAGGGTGTGTGGACGCGCAATATATTTAGAGACGTCTTCCTGTCCCACGCCAACGACCTAAACACCCCGGAAGATTTCATCAATCACTCCTTGTACTTTGAGGCAAAAACATTCCTCCATGGCCTTCTTCTCATGGAAGATAAGTTGAGCATGGCGCATTCGCTTGAGACGCGCGTACCGTTCTTGGACAATGACCTCGTGGACTTCGGCATGCGTGTGCCGACACGGTTCAAGCTCGCGAACCTGCAAGACGTTCTGAAAATGAACGAAAACGAGGTCGGGGATAAGGGCTCCATGTACTTCCAGAGAACGCGAGACGGCAAACTGATCCTGCGCAAGATGATGTCACGACACATTCCCAATGAAATAACAGATCGGGCCAAGCAAGGCTTCTCCGGTCCGGACGGCAGTTGGTTCAAGGGTGACAGTATAGACTATGTTCGCGACACGCTCTGCAGGCCCGATGCGGAAATTTACAATGTGATGGATTATTCCGTTGTTAAGGACTTGATCGAGGAACATCTGAGCGGCAAGACCAACCGGCGTCTTCTGATATGGTCTCTTCTATCTTTTGAAACATGGTGTCGCATGTTCCTCAAGGGAGGCTACGAGGCATATGCCTGAGATCGCCGCCCCGCCGCCGCCGAAGCGGGATCGATCATCGACCTGGGGCCGCAAGGGTCTCGCGGTGCTGTGGCGCCTGGGCCTCTCTGTTCTGATCGTTGGCGTTCTTCTGCACTTCGTCGACTGGGACCGGATGGTCGCCGCGGCGCTTGACCTTGAGCCTTGGCGGTTGACCGCGGCGGCGGCCGGGCTGATCGCGCTTTCGCTGGCCGGCGCCGTACGCTGGTGGGGTCTTCTTAGGTTGAGGGGCTATGGCGCCACACTGTTATGGGTGATGCGGGTGCGTCTGATTGCTCAGGGCCTGAGCGTGGCCCTGCCGGGCGGGGTCGCGGGTGACATTTTGTCCGTGTTCTACGTCACAGAATACCCGAAAAGGACGGCCTCGCACACGCTGGGCACGGTCTTCGCCGACCGCGTTCTCGGTCTGGCGGCGATTGTGGCGACCTGCGCCGCCGCCGTCGCCACCGACCCGCTGGTGGCCGCCGTCCTGGGCGACGTCGCATTCAGCTTCGGCGGTTACCTGCCCTATGCCGCCGGAGGGGCTTTCGCGGCAATTCTGGTCATGATTCTTCTGGGGCGTCGCTTCGCGCGACGCTTTTACCTCGCGGCCGCCAACGCCGTTCGGATGCTGGCCGGGTACCGCCACCATGTCTGGGCCATGCTGGCCTTGCTCGGATACAGCATCATTTTACATTTGGCTGTGTGCGTTCTGGTTTGGTGGGTTGGGCGTGACCTCGGGCCGGTTGATTTGTGGTCGGTGGTGATGGCCGTCTCACTGACCATGCTGCTGTCGATTCTGCCGGTCTCCTATAACGGCTTGGGCATTCGCGAGGCGACGTTCCTGCTCTTCCTGGTTCACTCAGGGTTCCCCAGTGAAGCGGCCATCGTGTTGTCACTGGTCTGGTTGGCGCTTACGGTCACGTCGTTGGGGGCTGTCGGCGCATTGGCGGCCGCTTTCACACCGGCCCCTGACACTTCAAGAAAACTTAGGCATTAAGACACATGATCAATGCGACACCTCAGGAAAGCTGTCCCGCGCCGGCTCTCAGCGTCGTCGTTCCGGCTTACAATGAGGCGGAAAACCTGCGGCCGGTTATAGAGGAAACACTTAAAAAACTGAAAGATTCACCGGATCTACCATCTTTTGAAATAATTATTGTTGACGACGGCAGCACTGATGAGACGGCTTTTGTTGCTGAATATCTTGAGAGACAGCACCCAGAAGTTATGATTCGGAAACACCGTAATAATCAGGGCTATGGCAGCGCCCTAAACACTGGATACTCTGTATCTTCCGGCAGCTTTGTTACCACCCTTCCTGCCGATGGTGAAATTCCTCCAAGCGAGGCGCTGAGGCTGTACGCCCTACGGAGACAGGCAGACGTCATAACAAGTTCACGCTCGGCCGAAGACCCTACCATCGAACAAACTGTCCGCCCGCTGTCGCGTCGCTTCCTAAGCGCCGGACTTCGCTATTTGAGTATATTTGTTCTTGGGGTAGACCCCGTGGGCAAAGAGGGGCCGCTTCTGCTTCGTGGTGACTTGGCCCGGGGCACCGAACTCTGGTCAAGAACGGGGCTGGTGCAAATTGAGCTTATCCTCAAATGCCGAAAAAAGGGGTGTAGCTTTGGGTCCGGTCAAATTTTTTTCCGAAGAAGATTGAGCGGTTCTTCAAAAGTTGCCAATTTGCGGACCATAATACTGTATCTCCTTGAGATGTTAAAAGTAAAGGCAATGCTATTGCTTAATAAACCATTCTGACCTTTGTCGATTCCGGAACAATGTTAACAAGCGGACCCGGATGTGAGTTCTAAACGCTGAAAAGGAATAGATTGATGAACCTTGGTGCCATCCCTGTTGATTGGTTCGTTTGCCCGGTGACCCGCGAGACCTTGGTGCGGGTTGGTAATTGTCTGAAATCGAGTGTCGCTGATTACTGCCTAGACAAAAACGGATATTTTTTCGATTTCGTACCCGATCAAATTCCGGTCTTCGAAAAGAAAGATTGGCGGACATGGCAGACACTGCAGGACAATTCTGTCGTCAGTTACACAGAAGATCCTGAGAAGAACCTATTGGTGGGTCACCGGCCTGACGGTATCGCGTTTGCCGAGTTCGCGAAGTTTTCGGGTAAGATTCTTGATATTGGCTGTGGCCCACAGGAAATACCAACCCACATCCAGCATGGCGCGTCGACAGATGCCGTGTTTGTAGGAATTGATCCTCTTGTAGGCTTCCAACCGCGCGGCTTCTCGTTTGTTCGCGGTTTGGGCGAGTGCCTTCCTTTTCGTGATGGTCTGTTTGATCAAACTGTTTTTGCCACTTCACTTGATCACTTCATTGAGCCGATCGTCGCCTTGCGTGAGGCGAAACGAGTCACGAAAAAAGGCGGAGAGACAATCGTTTGGATTGGGGAAAAATCAAAAAACGCACCTAAACCGACGATTCGAAATGCGTGGTATGATGATCTAAAAATTCCGGATGGCGCTGAGGACCCCTTTCACTTCAAACGCTTCTCACCCGATGAGTTCGAAGCATTTGCAAAGGAAGCCGGACAAAAAGTATCAGATCATCAAGAACACAGAATTGATGAATACAAGTCAAGCCATTTCTATAGGCTAACCTCAGCATGAGTGCATATGAAGCAACAGCGGATTTTACGGAGATACACTACCGCCACCTTCTTAGAAAAGCGCTTGATTCATATACTTTTATCTCCTTCACCGATATATACCGCAAAGGACGCATTTGCCTTTGGCGCCATGACGTGGACTTTTCCGTCCATCGCGCCCATGCCCTGGCACGAATTGAAGCCGAGTGTGGGGCGTTTTCCACGTATTTCATCATGCTCCATAGCGAATTCTACAGCGTCTTGGAGCGAGGCATTCTCAACCGTCTGCGCGATATCGCCGCGATGGGGCATGCGATCGGTCTGCATTTCGATCCGACGTTCTACGGTCAGGAGATTGACAGCCGAGCGGACCTTGAGCGTTTCATCTCTGAGGAACGCGCGCTGCTGGAACGCCTGCTCCATGTCCGCGTCGAGACCCTGTCCTTCCACATGCCCGACACGGGCCGGTGGCAGGCGTCCGATGACGACGAGGTGGCGGGCCTGATCAACGCCTTTGGGCGCGGCGTTCGGGATCGCTTCGCCTATTGTTCCGACTCCAATGGGTACTGGCGCTTCCAGCGTTTGGCGGACGTCCTTGAGGCGGTTGCGGACGAACGGTTGCACGTTCTGACACACCCTTGCTGGTGGACGCCGGAACCGATGGCCCCACGACAACGGATGGCTCGGGTGATTGGCGGGCGGGCGGACTGGCTGGATCGGCACTACGATTCGCTGATTGCGGACAGTGGCCGTGTCAACCTGCGCCACGCGGATCAGGAGGCGTTCACTTGGCTTCTGTCATGGGACGAAGCGCTGGGCTATCTCGTTGAGGAGTTGATTCGCCGCCGGGTCCCGCACCTGGCCGAGGTTGAGTTGAGGCGACGTTTGGCTGATCTTGGCATCGGGGACGAGTCCCGCTTGGAGGAGGATCGGAACGACCATCAAAGCAACGCCACCATTGTCGCGCTGATCGGCCGGCTCAGGGGCGCCGTAACCGGCGCTGCCCCGCCATGAACAGGGTGCTGCTGTTCACCGATCCTTTTGGCGCGCGCTTGACCCTGGACTCGCCCGTCCGGAACCTGATCTGCGGCATCGTCGCATCGGCGCTCCGACCCGGCCAACATGACGCGCTGCGGGCCGCGGCGGGCGAACACGCGTTGCCCTTCCTCGTCCAGCCAAAGATGGGAAGCCCCGACTACGGTTCGTTCTCGCGGGCGGTCCGTCACCTCGCCCCGGACCTCATCTTCGTCAACAGCTACTCCCTCATGGTTCGCGGAGATATCCTGCGGGTGCCTCGGTTGGGCGGGATCAATCTGCATGGCGCTCTTCTGCCAGAGTTCCGAGGCCCCAATCCGATCCAATGGGCAATCCTGAACGGCGAAACGCAAACGGGTGTCACGCTGCACCATATGACGGAAACCTTTGATGCCGGCGATATCGTGGAGAGGAGGGTCGTGCCATTGCGGCCGGACGACGTTTGGCTGGACGTGATGAAGCGGCAGAGACCCGTAATGGCCGAGATGATCGCCGAAAACCTGCCGAAAGTCCTGCCCGAGACGGCCCCTCGTATCCCCCAGGATGAAAGCAAGGCACGCTCTTGGCCACGCCGCACCCCGGAAGATGGGCTGTTCGCGTGGTGTTGGCCGGTGCGGCGCATTCACGACATGATCCGGGCGCTGGTCGCGCCGCTGCCGGGCGCGCGCTATCAGGAAGGAAATGGGACGACCGTGGTGATCGACCATTACCTGTCACCGGCGCGGATCTGGGACCGAAAGCTGGCGCACGTCCGGACCATCGCATTGCCGGGACGCCCCGGGACCGATTTAGCCTTCCGCATCGGAGAGACGGTGGCATGAATGGATCAAGTTTCTCCGCCTCAGTTCGGCTCAGACCTGTCAAGCTTGAAGATTCGGACCTCCTATTTGAGTGGATCAACAATCGTGATCTAGTGGTTATGAATGCGCCATTTCGCCCTATCTCTGAAACTGAACATAAGAAATGGTTTGAGGGCATATCGTTACGGAAAGATGTTTCTTTTTTCATGATTGAGGACAGTGATAGCGGATTGGCAATCGGATCATGTCAGCTTACAAACATACATGATATTCACAGATCGGCAGAACTACAAATCAGAATCGGTCGCTTTGACTTCCAAAATAAGGGAGCTGGCAGTGCGGCTGTGCGTCTATTGGTCGATCACGGATTTCATACATTAAAGCTACACCGGATCATGCTTCATGTGTTTTCTACGAACCTGCGCGCCATTCATGTCTATCAAAAGGCCGGATTCAAGCAAGAGGGCTTATTGCGGGAGGCGGCTTTTATTGAAGGGCGCTGGCTAGATGTTCTTATTTTTGGCCTACTCCGCACAGAACGCTCATGAGTGTCACCATTGCCATTCACCAGCCCAATTTTTTTCCCTGGCTGGGCTACTTTGACAAAATCGTCCGCGCTGACGTTTTTGTGTTTCTCGACCATGTTCAGTTTCCGCTGAAGGGCGGAACATACATGAACCGCGTCATGGTCAGGTCAGGCAAGGGCGACGACTGGTTGACCGCCCCCGTGGAAAGAGGCCGGCCGCCGCACAACGCAATCAATCAGACCGTTTTCAAGCCGGGGTTCCCCTGGCGGCGAAAGGTGGCGAGCGCCCTGCGGACCTACTATGGCAAGGCGCCGCATTTCGACAGCGTTTTTCCGGTCCTTCTGGACCTGCTGGATCACCCTGCGAACAACGTCGCCGACTTCAATATCGCAATCATCACATCGCTTGTGGGCCGTTTGGGCATCGACGGCGCGCGATTGGTGAGGTCGTCCGACGTGGCCCCGGAGGGGCAGGCTACCGATCTTCTGATCGGCATCGTCCAACGCCTGGGCGGAGATACGTACCTATGTGGCGGCGGGGCGGACGGCTATCAGAATGATGAACTTTTTGCCGAGGCGGGGATTACCCTCGCCTATCAGACCTTCAAACACCCGACGTATCCGCAGTTCGACCGCAACACCTTCCGTCCCGGACTATCAATCATAGACTGTCTGATGAACGTCGGGTTCGCCGAGACCGCCGGTTTGAGTAAGGAACACCTATGACAGCAAAGGTCGCGATGGACAACAAAGCTGATCGATCCGCGTTGATCAGTTGGTGGCTGCCCACACTGTTGCTGACCCTGTTCCATGTCCCGGGCTTGTTTGGCGGCCACGTGCGGGTTGATCCCGCCTACGCTTGGTCCTTGGCCCAACCGGATGCCGCTCCCCTGAAGGCGTTCAACCAGGACATGGTTCAGGGCGCCTATCCCTATTGGTCGTTCGCCCATTGGGTGCGCGAGACCGGTGCGAGTTGGGAGTGGAATCCCTTCATGTTCGGCGGCGTCCCGCTGTGGCCGGAGGGCAGCTATCCGCTGGCGGGCCTGATGGCCCAGATCGCGCACCTGTTTGGGCCGGAACTGGGGTTTTCCGTGCTTCCGTTCGTGACAGGGCTGGCGGTGATCGCATTGGGCAACCTGATCCTGCGAACGCTTGGCCTCCCGGTCTGGGCGCGGACGGTCAGTGTCGTCCTGCTGGTGTTGACATATGATATGCTGGTTTGGCTTCAGACGCCTCACGCTGAAGTCAATCTCTGGCTTCTTGTGGGTGTTCTGGTCGGCTTACGGATCTGGCAGGCGTCGATAACGGCCGAAAAGGCCGCCTGGGCTCTGGGCGGGGGCGCCCTCGTCGGTCTGATGCACCTGGGCAGTCATGTGCAGTTTACCCTTCTGACCGCCATACCGTTCCTCGCCGTTTTCATGCTTGCCTGCGCGGTGTTGCGTCCGGATGGCCGCCTGCGGTGGCCTGACGGCCGAACCCTGCTCGCGGGCGCCGCCTTCTGCCTTGCGGCGGCTGCCGTTGGGGCCTGGGCTTGGCTGCCAACCCTCGAGGTGGCGTTTGACTCATACCGGTCGGTGACGCCGAAAGGCTCGAATATGCCGGTTTATGTCAGGTTCATGCCGCTGCCGTTCCCGCGCTACGAGGACCTCACGCTCGGGCTTCAGGCTTGGTTCTCGTTTGATAGCCTTGGATCCTATATCAACCAGATCTTTCCTCTCCGCCAGATCCCCGTGATTGGGTTCAACTTGGACGGTCATTACCTGTCCCTGACGGCCTATATGCTGTGCGTCCTCGCCGTTGTGGAGCCGAAAACGCGGCGTCAGGCCGCGCCGCTGTTGCTGAGCTTCGCCCTCATTTTCTTCGGGTACAATGCCCTAGCGCTCGCCGCCAAGGTACCGCAGATCGCCGCGCTGCTGAACGCGATCCCCTTGCTGGACGCCATCAACCTGCCCGGCGTGGTCATCCGCGCCAACGTGTTTCTTTGGCTGGGGGCCGGCTTCGGCTTGGTTGCGGTCGGCCGGTTGGCCTCGGATCGCCGATGGCGTTGGGCCCGGTGGGCTTGGGCAGGCGTCCTTGTCGTCGCGGCCTCGATTGCGATTTACGCCTCGTGGGCCATGCGGCGCCTGCTGGAAAGCGACCTTCAAGCGTTCCTGTCCGCTGGTAAGGCCGGCGTTCCAGAACACATTCCCCCGCTGGTCGCGGCACAGGTGGACCGTCTGATTGCGCGATGGGATCCGATGCCCTGGGAACTGGCCGCCGCGCTCGGTCTTCTCGCTATTGAATTCGCCCTGGTTCTAGGCCTGCGCGCTTATCCGCGCCGTCGGGCCGTCATGGCTGGAGTGATGGGCGTCTCCCTCGCCGTGACCGGCTATGTGTCCTATCACAACAAACTCGACTGGACCCTGGCGGACTCGCTGGTTCCCGACGTTCCCGCCATCGACACGATCCGCCAACAAACAGAACCGGGACGGGTTGTCGCGGTCAATCGTCCTGTCGACAAACAAGAACGGATCCGAAACTACCTGGAGACGGTCGACACCGTCGAGGATCTGGGAGCCGGACCGGTGGTCCGCATCAGCCGCGAAGTGCCCTTTGTCGGCGGCATGTCACTGCTTTACAGGGTGGAAGATATCCGCGGTGTTTCTGCCCTCAACGGCCGCGCCTACCGGATCTTTGTTGAAGCGGTCCAGGCTCAGCCGCCCGGCACCGACCCCACCATCCCCCAGATGTTGAGCGAGTTTTATTACGATCTTCCCCTGCATGCGCGTTCCTACGATTTGTTGAACGTGCGGTGGGTCCTCAGTGCCGCTGAACTATCGGTACCGCAATATGTCAAGCGCCAAGACGGCCCGATGAATCTTTACGAAAACGTGGGGGCGCAACCGCGCGCCTGGCTGGCAAGCGCGGTGGAGGTCATTCCGGAACGACGCGCGCTGCTGCGCCGGCTGACCGACCTCACCTTCACGCCAGATACCGTGTTGCTTGAGGTCGATCCGCGTACGTCGACGGCGCCCAGCGATGAAACGCGGTATGGCCTGCGGCCGGAGGCACCGCTCCGCGTCGGACACAACGTCTATGAGTGGCGTCTGGCGCCCAACCCTGTTGCCAGTCGACTGTACGGCAGCCTGCCGTTCGCCGATACGGCCCCGGCCCGTTGGGACATCGGCGCCGGGCCTTTGCCAGTCCCAACCGTGACCATGCCCGATCTCAACCAGCGTGTGATCGAGGTGACCACACCTGAGCCCGCCATGCTGGTGATCAGCGAGCCCTTCTATTTCGGCTGGGAGGCGCGTCTCAACGGAAACCCTGTGGACATCTATCGGGCGAACTTCGCCCTTATGGCGATTCCCATCTCTGCGGGCCACAACCGCGTTGAGCTCACGTATCAGTCTCGGACACGGTCCCTGGGCCTATCCGTTTCCATCGTGGTTTTCGGTCTTCTGCTCGGCGGCACCGGACTGTGCATCCTGAGCGCGCGGAAGACCCGCGCGGCGGCCGCGGGCGGGGCCTCATGATGCAAGGTCGGTTCAAGACCAAAGGACCAAAGACCGTCGTCGGCATCCTCTCGGTCGTGTTCTGCCTTGGATTCGCCGTCGGAGCAGGCATGTTTGCGCCAACAGCCGTGCCGCCGGAGATCAAGGCCGACACGGCCCCGGAGGAGCCTGCGCGCCCGGCCGAACGAACAGCGCCGCGCTCCCCCTATGCCTCCATCGATCACGTTCGTGCCCTGATCGACATCCAAGCCACGGACGACATTGCCCGGCTTCGAACAGCCGTGATCCGATCCATCTGGAAACGCGACCAGTTGCCGGCGCGCGTCGCCGATGAGGTCGTGCTGGACGTCGATGAGCCCAGCGTGGAAGGGCTCGCCTCCGTGGCGGCGGTGGACACTATTCCTTGTTGGTAGACGACACCATCGCCCGTCACGACATATCAATGGCCGCGGTTGACCGCCTCATCGCGAGTCTGGTCGAGCGGTTTGAAAACGGATGTTGAGCCATCGGCTCAGGTCCACGGTCTTCACCCGGGGCATGAGGGCCGGTTCAGCATGGCCCCCGGCAGGACAACGGATTGGCCGTGGTTGACACGCAGGGGCCCGGAGCGTAGACGTTCATGCCATGAACACGAGAGGCGCCACGACTGCGGCTGGATCGGCGGCCGACACTGATCTCACCCTCGGGCTGTTGCGGGCGATCGAGGATGATCCTCGTCAGTCCCAGCGGAGCCTCGCGGCCCGGCTGGGCATTGCGGTGGGCCTGACGAACGCGGTCCTGAAGCGGGCCGCCGCAAAGGGCTTGGTCAAGGTCGGCACGGCGCCGGCGCGGCGGTATGCCTACTACCTGACGCCCCAGGGGTTCGCCGAGAAGTCTCGCCTGACTCTTCAGTATCTGGAGCATTCGCTCACGGTCATTCGCGACGCGCGCGAAGCCTTCGCGGCCGAATTCGTGGCCTGCCAGCGCCAGGGCTGGACCCGGGTCGCCCTTCTGGGGGGCGGCGAGATGGCCGACATCGCGCTCCTGGGGGCGCAGGAGGCCGGCGTGCCTCCTCTTGCCGTGATCGCGTCGGCGCGCGCCGGGCAGGTCCGATCTGGCGTGGCCGTTGTGGCCGACATTGCCGCCGCCCGGGCGCTTGCGATGGGAGGCCAGTTGGATGCGATCGTCCTGACCGAGGTTCTGGAGGTATCCGCGCGGGTTCAGACCGCCAGGGCGGCTGACATCGCGACGGATCGCCTGTTGGCCCCGGCCTTCCTGCACCCGCATGGTCCTGCGGTGTCGGCCGAGCTCGGGCGTCTTGGCGACGGGAAGTGGACCGCCGCATGAGACGTTGGTATGCCGTCCATACCCACGCGCGAGCGGAGGAAAAGGCGGAGTTTCACTTGCGCCGCCAGGGCTATGAGGTTTATTGCCCTCGCCTGGAGCGAACGCGGCGGCATGCAAGGCGGGTGGAGACCGTGTTGCGGCCCATGTTCCCGCGCTATCTGTTCACACCCCTGGATGTTGAGGCACAACCTTGGCATGCGATCAACGGGACTTTCGGCGTCAAGCATCTGGTCGGTCGAGGGGAGCGCCCAACCCCGCTGCCCGGCGGCTTGGTCGAAGCGCTCATGGAACGAGAATCAGAGGCCGGGGCAGTCACAGTCCCGGTGCCCGCGTTCCATCCCGGAGAGGCCCTGGTCGTGGAGGAGGGACCGTTTAGGGATCTGGTGGCCCGCTTCGAGATCATGGCCGACAGGGAGCGGGTCACGGTTCTCTTGGACCTTCTGGGCCGCGAGATTCGTGTGACCGCGCACCACAGCGCCGTCCGTCGGGCGAGTTGACCCCCGCTCCCTTGAGGGCCGGCGGGGCGCGGCGTAGCGCGTGGGCGGCTCGGGTTTGTTCCATTGGCCTCCGGGTGCGTTCACCCGGAGTGCGGTAGCTGTGGCGAACCGCCATCTGTCTGTCAGGATGACCCCGCCGCTGGTGATGGGGTCGCGATCACGGGCTTCTGCAAACGCAAGGGAGAGCCGCTATTCTCAGTCTGGTGGGCAAGCGGGTTTGGGTTCCGGGGCACCGCGGCATGGTCGGCGCGGCCATCGTGGGCCGGCTGGAGCGTGAGGGCTGCACCATCATCCGGGAGAGCCGCGACCACGTGGATTTACGGCGCCAGGGCGAGGTCGAGGCCTTCGTCGCTGCGGAACGCCCCGACATGGTTTTCGTGGCCGCGGCCAAGGTGGGCGGCATTCATGCCAACTCCACCTTCCCGGCGGACTTTCTATACGACAACCTGATGATCGAGGCGAACATCATCAATGCCTGCGCGCGGGGCAGCGTCAGAAAGTTGTTGTTTCTCGGGTCGTCCTGCATTTATCCGCGCGAAGCGGCCCAGCCCATCTCCGAGGACGCCCTGCTGACGGGCCCCCTGGAGCCCACCAATGAATGGTATGCCATCGCCAAGATCGCTGGCATCAAGCTGTGTCAGGCGTATCGACGCCAGCACGGGTGTGACTTCATCTCCGCCATGCCCACCAATCTGTATGGGCCCGGCGACAATTTCCATCCAGAGAACAGCCATGTCCCCGCCGCGTTGCTGCGCCGGATCCACGAGGCCAAGCAGAGCGGCGCACGCGAGGTCACGATCTGGGGCACCGGGCGGCCCCGGCGCGAGTTCCTCTATGTCGACGATCTGGCAGAGGCTTGCGTGTTCCTGATGACGCACTACTCCGATGAGGCGCCGATCAACGTCGGCACGGGTGAAGACCTGACGATTACCGATTTCGCGACCGCCATCCGAGAGACCGTGGGCTACGACGGCGTCTTCCGGTATGACTCCACGCGTCCGGACGGCATGGCGCGCAAGGTGCTGGATGTCTCGCGCATCAACGGTCTGGGCTGGCGGGCGCGGACGTCCCTGCGCGACGGCTTGGCCCTCTATTACCAGTGGTTCCTGGACAATCTTGAACGTTTCCGATCCTAGAGCAAATCCCGAGCGAACCGGAACGAATCGCGACGGCGATTTGATGGAAAGAAAGTGACCAGGGTGCATTGCGCGATTCACACCTCAGACAACGCGGCCCCGCACGTGCGGCATCGAGAAAATCGTCAAGGCCGTATGAAGAAGACGGAGCGGAGCGCAGCGACGTGACGGAAAAAACCGCGCTTATCACCGGTGTAACAGGGCAGGACGGCGCCTATCTTGCGGAATTTCTGCTGGAGAAGGGCTACATCGTCCATGGCATCAAACGGCGTTCATCGTCCTTCAACACCGAACGGGTCGACCACCTGTATCGGGACCCGCAGGAACACGAATGCCGCTTTTTCCTGCATTTCGGGGATTTGACGGACGCAACCAACCTGATACGCCTGATCCAGAAAGTCCAGCCAGACGAGATTTATAACCTGGCCGCCCAAAGCCATGTGCAGGTCAGCTTTGAAACCCCCGAGTATACCGCGAATGCCGATGCGCTCGGGACCTTGCGCCTGTTGGAGGCGATTCGCATCCTGTCCCTTGAATCCAGAACGCGGTTTTATCAGGCCTCGACCTCGGAATTGTTCGGCAAGGTTCAAGAGACGCCGCAGCGCGAAACGACCCCATTTTATCCTCGCTCTCCTTATGCCGCAGCCAAACTTTACGCCTACTGGATCACCGTTAACTATCGTGAAGCCTATGGCATCCATGCGTCCAATGGCATTTTGTTCAATCATGAAAGCCCGATCCGCGGCGAGACTTTCGTCACTCGCAAGATCAGCCGCGCTGTCGCCGCGATTTCGCTCGGCCTTCAAGACCGGATCCGGCTCGGCAATCTCGATGCCAAGCGCGACTGGGGACATGCACGCGACTATGTCGACGGGATGTGGCGCATTGTTCAGGAAGAGACGCCCGACGATTACGTCCTGGCCACGGGTGAGACGCACTCTGTGCGGGAGTTCGTCGAGCGTGCCTTCGCGGTGATCGATCGCAGCATTGAGTGGCATGGCCACGGCGTGGACGAGGTCGGACGGTGTTCTCGCACCGGGGCCGTTCTGGTCAGTATCGATCCTCGCTACTTCAGGCCGACGGAGGTCGATCTGCTGCTGGGCGATCCGACCAAGGCGCGGGAGCGTCTGGGCTGGCGCCATACCACTGGTTTTGCAGAGTTGGTCGCGGAGATGGTGACCAGCGATCTCAAGGCGATGCGCGTCCGCCCCGCCGTGCGCAACGAGACCTGACGGCCCTGTCATACCTGACCACCGGCCCGCCTTAATCGCGGTTTTCGCCAGTGGCCTCTCAGAGACTGTTCCCGCCGGGCGCCAGCGCGTCCTCCTACGCGAGCGTTGGGGTGTTCGGCCGAAACCTCCCGTCAACGACCGAGACACGGTTGCGACGCGGCGGATTGTTGCCGTGTTGAGCCTTTGGGCGAAACGAGTCTATGTGGTCTGTTCCTTCGGGTTTCCTCCCGCATTGCTGGAAAGGATGGAGATGACGCTGGTTCCGAACGCACGGGCGCGGTTCGAAGAGACCGGCCTGCGACAGCAATGGACACTGTTCCGTACGCTTTGGATCCGCGACTTCAGCGCCCAATATCGGCGCGCGAAATTCGGAATCGGCTGGGCGGTCATCCAGCCTCTGTTCTATATGACGGTCTTCATCGGCTTGCGATTGTTCCTAGACATCCCGAGCGAGGGTCTGCCGTATCCGGTCTTCGTCTTCAGCGCCTTGATGCCATGGCTGTACATCAGCAATGCCCTCAATCGCTCAGGGGCGAGTGTCGTATCTAACGCCGACATCATCAAGAAGATCAGCGTCAATCGCTTTATCTTCCCGCTGGTGAGCGCGTCCTTGCCGCTCGTCGACCTCACGGTGATGGCCTTAGGCATGTTTGGTCTTATGATCGCCTTCGGCGTACCGCTCGGGCCTCATCTGCTCTGGCTGGCGCCGTTGTTGCTGCTTCTGACGGGCTTCGCCGTCGGCCTCGGTCTTCTGATCTGCGCGATCGGAACCTTCGTGCGCGATATCCTGGTGGCCCTGCCGGTCGTGCTACAGGCCTTCCTGTTCGTCTCGCCGATCGTCTATCCTATCGACATCGTGCCCGAAGCCTTGCGCGGCATCTATATCCTGAACCCTTTGGTCGGGTTGCTGGAGTCCTTCCGATCCGTGTTGGGTCGCGGCACCGCACCAGACATGGAGATGTTGATCAGCCCCGTCGCGGTGACGATCATCATGTGGATTATCGCGGTTCCCTTGTATCAAAAACTGTCGAGATACTTTTCCGATGTCCTTTAATGCCGTGCCAGAGCAGCCAAACAGCAAGCCGGTTGCGCGATCGGTGGCGTGCGCCAACGAGAAGCCCGCAGAACCCGACCGTCCTGCGGACATAAGCCTCGACGAGGGTCACACGCATGCTGAAGATGAGACTCCGGAGGTCATCCGTGTCGACGGGCTCTGGAAGTCTTATGGCCTGCCCTTTGGCTTGTCGCCGCTTTACTGGGCCAAACGCGCGGTCCACAGGCTTCGCGGACATGAGCGAGGTCTCGGCCCGGGCCCATTCGCCATCCAGGACCTCAGCTTCTCCCTCAGGCGCGGCGAGACGCTCGGTATTATGGGACGCAACGGGTCGGGCAAGAGCACCCTGCTGAAGGTGCTCTCCGGCGTCTCGCCGCCGACGGCGGGCGATGTCCGGGTTTCCGGACGGCTCTTCCCGATGATCGAACTGAACGCTGGTCTCAATCCCGACCTCAACGGTTTGGAGAACGCCCGCACCCTGTCCGCGATCATGGGGCTCAGCCAGACCGAGATCGCGGCCAAGATGCCCGAGATCGAGGCCTTTTGCGAACTCGACGAATGGTTCCGCCGGCCGGTGCGAACCTACTCCAGCGGCATGATGGCCCGGCTCGGTTTCGCGGTCGCAATGCATGTGGACGCGGACGTGCTGCTGATCGACGAGGTCCTGGCCGTCGGCGATTTCGCCTTCCAGAAGAAGTGCATCAGCGCCTTCTCAAGGCTGCGCCATGCCGGCGTGACGACCGTGTTCGTCTCGCACAACCCCTACATGATCGAGCGGATGTGCGACCGTGTCATCGTGCTGCAGGAGGGGCGCACCGTGGCCATGGGCGACGCCACGGAGGCCGTTGCTGAGTACTTTCGCATCAACGCACCGAAGACGGCGCAGAGTGCCCAGCCCTCGGGCGACCAGAGCCTCGAGCAACGCAGCGGCACCGGCGATATGCGTGTGACGAAGATCGAGGTGCTGGACCTGAACGACCGGCCGCTCGACGAGGTGCGGACCATGGAGCCGCTGAAGATCCGGCTGCACTGCAGCGCGCGTGAACCGATCCACGAGCCGAACTTTGGTCTGCGTTTCGTCGACGAGAATAACACCGTGGTTCTCTCCGTCGCTTTCACCAACCACCGCCGCGGCGTCAGTGTCGACGGCCGGGCGGTGTTTGACTGCACGATTCTTGAGTTTCCACTGCTGGCCGGCCGCTACGCTATGCAAGTGAAGGTCACATCCGACATTCTGCTCGACATGATAGAGATTGGCGCAACACTGAATGTTAAGGCGAGTGATCGCATAGCGCTTGAATCCGCCGGATTGGGTTTTGTCTATACGCCGATCGAGTGGGCGGTCGATGATCGCCCTATGCTGCGGCAACGGTAATCGAGGTTCCTCCATGGCGAACGCCGAGAAGCCCTGGCTCTTTACCCCCGTGCACGAGAACACAGCCGCACACGTCTTGGAAGCTTGCGGGATCTCACGCGACATCGTGGGTCCAGAATTCCGTGTTCTCGATTTCGGCTGCGGATCGGGTCGTTACATGGAAGTATTCGAACGGTGCGTACCGCGCGCTAACGTGCAGGGGGTCGATGTCGATGCCGAGGCGCTGGAATCTGCCCGGGAAAGTGGTCTCAACGTTTCCGAGCTCAAATCATCTCAGCCCAAGCTGCTGTTCCCGGACCGCTACTTCGATGTGGTCTTCTCCTCAAATGTGATCGAGCACATACCGCGCTCTGTCTACTTGGGATATGTCGAAGAAATTGCCCGGGTCATTAAGCCCCACGGGATATTTGCGGTCGGCGCACCGAACTATCCCATTAAACGGGCCTTCGACATGTTTACGGCCCTACGTCACCGCGACCAATTCCGTTACTACTTCTTCGACGATCCCACGCACTGCAATCGCGTGCGCATCCACCAAGTCGAAAGCGATCTAGCCCCTTGGTTCACCGACATCAGACTGATGCCGACGGAACTACCGCTTGAGCGCTGGCTGCCATTTATGCGGCGCACAGAGGTTCGGCACCGGCTGCGCGCACTCGGTTACAAGTTCTTCGGATCAGCCCGGCGAAGGGCCGACGAAATCTGAAATGTGCGGCTTGGTCGCGACCGTTCACGCCGGCCCTTTGGCGGACGAACAGAGGACAGCTCTGGACCGTTTGGCGCACCGTGGTCCCGATGGGACCGCCTGCTGGCAATCGGTTGATGGCAGCGTCTGGCTGGGGCACCGGCGCTTGGCCATCGTGGACCTGAGCGAGGCGGGCCGCCAGCCCATGGTGAGCCCCTGCGGCCACATCGCGATGGCCGCCAACAACGAAATCTACAATGCTCCGGACCTGCGGCGCGAACTGGAGGACGGGGGCTTCGCTTTCGCGTCCGAGTGCGACAGCGAGGTCATTCTGCACGGCTACCGGGCCTGGGGTCCCGGGGTCGTCGAGCGCCTGGAGGGCATGTTCGCCTTCGTTTTGTGGGACGGAGTGCAACGGCGCCTGTTGGCCGCCCGCGACCGCCTGGGCATCAAGCCGCTCTATCTCGCCGAGACGAGCGCCGGCTTCGTGTTCGCCTCGGAGGCGGAGGCGGTGCGAGCCCTCCTGCCGGAGTCGCCCACGGTGGCCCCAGAGGCCCTCGCTTACGTCATGACGCTCGGCTACGTCCCGGCACCGCTGTCGGTCTGGCAGGGCATTGAAAAGCTGGAACCGGCGACGGTACTGACTTGGCAGCCCGGCGAACGGGCACGGCGTCGACGCTACTGGGAGCCGCCGGCCGCTCTGGACGGCGCGGACTCGCCGACGCGCTTCGCCGCGCTGTTCGAGGCAACCGTGGCCCGGCACCTCATGGCCGACGTGCCGGTGTCGCTCCTGCTGTCCGGCGGCATCGACTCCACGGCCGTTGCCCTGGGCCTGACGCACCTGGACCGGACAGGAATCGAGGCGTACACGGTCGACTTCGGCGGAGCCGACGAGGAGGCCGAGATCGCTGCGGAAACAGCCGCGCACCTGTCCTTGACTCACAGGCCGATCCGGCTGCCCGGAGTGGATATCGACAGCCTCGCCCACTGCGTGGCGCGTGATTTCGACGAACCCCAAGGCTACAGTGCGTTGTTGACCATGCACCGGGTCAGTGCAGCCGTCGCCGCCAAGCATCGGGTGGTCCTCGCAGGCGATGGCGGCGACGAAGTCTTCGGCGGCTACCGTTGGTACGACGAGGCCGAGACCGACGCCCGCAACTCGCCCTCCCCCGGAGGCCCGCGCCCTCCCTGGTACGCCCGCTTGGCCGCCCGCGCGGTCGGGCGCGTCAACCGACCCGACACCTTGGCGAGACGGGACCCGGCCGCGGCCTGGCGCGCCTTCGCCGCGCGGTCCCCGCTGCATGCCCATGCCTCGCGACTGTTCCCACGGTTCCTGCCTGAAGAAGCCGAGGCGCTGTTGGCCCCCACCGGGCTGCGCTTCGACGAGGAACGCATGCTGGAGCCCCTGCGGCGCCATTACCGGTCGAACCTGCCGTTGCGCCGCGCGCTGCAGCGCGTCGATCTGATGACCTTCTGTACCGACAGCATCCTCGCCAAGGTCGATAGAGCCAGCATGGCGCACTCTCTGGAAGTCCGCGTACCCCTGCTCGACCATCGGGTCGTCGAATATGGGTTGTCCTTGCCCCTCATGGCAGAGGAAGGGCAGGCGTCCAAACCAACCTTGCGTCGCTACCTTGAGGGGCAGGTGCCCGCTCGCGTGGCCGGGCACCCCAAGCGCGGCTTCAGCCTCGCGAGCAACGAGGGCATCGATTGGGACGCCGCCCGCAGCGATGTGCTGAACGCGTCCCTAGTGCGAAAAGGCGTTTGGTCGCGCCGGATCGGCGCACTGCTGGACGCGGATCACCCGTACAAACCAGCGCGGCTCTTGACCCTGGCGGCGATCGCGCGCTGGAGCGACGCCCATCGGATATGAAGAGGATGTTTCATGCTTAAGAACGCCCTGGACATTCTGCGCTGCCCCGTGGACTTTGAGCGCCTCGTCCTGGATCGAGGCGAGCCAGAGGCTGACGGACATATTCTCGAAGGCGATCTAAGGTGCGAAAGTTGTGGCGCAGGATATCCGATCCGGAAAGGCGTACCGCATCTTGTTCCGGAAGATGCCGCGATCGTTGACGGTGCGGACATGGGGGCGCTGCAGGAGCGAACCATCGAGCGGTTCGGGTGGGAATGGCAGACTTATGAACAATGGGGATGGCTTCCTGACTACCCCGACGTCGCGGAGGCGCAAGAGAAGTTTTACGGTGGCTTGATCGAGCACACCCACGCTGCCTTCTGGGGCAAGTCGCTTTTCGAAAAGGAAGACCTCCGACCTGGCGATCTCGTTCTCGATGCAGGCTGCGGCAACGGGCGTTTCTCGAAGTGCGCCTCGGAGATGGGAGCCACTGTCGTCGGAGTGGACCTAGGATGGGGCGTCTATAGCGCCTTCAATAATCTGCGGCACAAGAAAAACGTACACATTGCTAGGGGAGACATTTTTAGGCTGCCGGTTTCAGATGGTACGTTTGACCGGGTCTTCTCGATTGGCGTCCTTATGCACACAGGCAACGCCAAATTGGCAACGCAGAAGATTTCAATGAAAGCCAAGACAAACGGACTGGTACTTGCGCACGTCTATGGCAAGGGACTGCCGACCTATGAATTTCTAGACAAGTCAATTCGGTATGTGACGACCCGTCTCTCAATTGATAGTCAAGTCCGTTTCGCTCGCAATATGGCAAGATTTTGCCGCTACCTTAAGCGTGAGCCCTGGAAATTCCGCCTTTATCAGAAGATTTTTCCCCATCTTAATCTTCTGCCTACGGAGCACCACATGTATGACTGGTGGTCTGCACCTATAGCAACCCACCACACGCTCGGTGAGGTTGGGGGTTGGTTCAATGAAGTCAACTGTAACGTCGTTCGTTCCAATCCAAACGTTGACGACGCCGCCAGTGACCGAAACCGCCGCCATCAGCACGCCGCAGTCACGGTCCTGGCTCGACGGAAACGCTAGAAGAAGACTTCGCGAAGGGCTGTTTTGCGCGCCCAACCAAAAAACGGCTTTGCTCGGCGAGGCACGATTGGCTAACAAGGCCTGCGACGTCCTAACGACCAGCCGTTCACGACAGGATCTGCCATGAAGACCGCGATGATTACGGGCGGTATGGGATTTATTGGCTCATACATAGCACGCGAACTCATACAGGACGGCCATGTGGACCGCGTTGTCATTCTCGATCATTTCGGGCGCTACGTCAGTCCCTATCGCCCGGAGTTCACGGACTATCGGAAGCTGCGGCTTGAAGGGATCGCTGACCGCGTGGTGATCGAGCGCGGCGAGGCCAAGCATGTCGGCGTGCTGTTTCAGCTATTGGACCGTCATCGGCCGGATCTGATTTTCCACCTGGCCGCCCTGCCGCTCGCCAAGTTGAGCAATTTGAACGTCGAGGAGGCCCGCGAGGGCAGTATTGATTCGACCGCCTTCATCTTCGAGGTGATCGGAACCCTCACGCAGCGCGACGGCTGGCTGCCCGAGCGCGTCGTCTACGCTTCCTCGAGCATGGTCTACGGCGACTTCGTCACCGATCCAGCCACGGAAGAACACCCGACGAAGCCCAAGGAAATATACGGGACGATGAAGCTGGCGGGCGAAAGGATCGCCGATGGCCTTGGCCGCTTCTACAACGTCCCGGTGGCCATTGTTCGGCCATCGGCCGTGTACGGACCGACAGATATGAACCGCCGTGTCAGCCAGATCTTCCTGGAAAAGGCGATCGCCGGCGAGATGATCGAAGTTGCGGGAGAGGACGAGACGCTCGACTTCACCTACGTCAAGGACGTAGCGCATGGCTTCGTGCTGGCTGGAACCCATCCGGCTGCCGCTGCCGAGACCTTCAACATCACCTTCGGTCAAGCGCAACGACTGGTTGATTACGTCGAGGCCTTGAAAACGCACTTTCCGGGCCTTCGCTACACCATAAAGGAACGCGATGCCTTTCGGCCCCGACGGGGCACGTTGTCGATCGAAAAGGCGCAGCGTCTGCTCGGCTTCGAGCCGGTCTATTCCCTGCAACGTGGCGTCGACGAGTACGTAGACTTCGCGCGGCGGCACAACCCCCTTTTCGCGCGGGTGGCTGAGACGAGCAAAACATGACGTCCGCAGAGCGAAATGCCGGAGGAATCCCGCGCGATTTTTCGCGCGGCGGGGCGACATTGGTGCTCGACAGTTTCCTGTCGGATATCATGGGCAAGCCGGCCTATGACCTGAAGCTCGCTCCTACAGAGGCGACCGCCACTGCGGCCGACGCGCCGCTTGAGGCGCTTCTGGCTAACTTCGGGGTTGATGGGACACCGGCCCTCGTCAGTTGCCGACTTCGCGCGGATGATGTGAATGGAATCCAGGCTCTCGAAGAAAGCGGATTTCGCATGATCGAATGCTACTTGGATTTCGAGATCAACATGAAAGCGACGGCCTCCGACGAACCCGACGGTCCAACGCACGGCCTGCGCCTCGCGGGTGCAGCCGACCGCTCGGCGCTGAAAGCCATCGCGTCTAGCGGTTTCACGAGTTCCCGCCTGCATCTCGATCCCGCCATCCCCAAGGCTCAGGCCGACGAGTCCCGCAGGCGCTGGCTGGCGAACTCATTAGATGGACGCGCGGAAGCGGTCTATTGCACGGTTGATCCCGAGAGAGGCCCCAGTGGCTTCGTCGCCTGCCGACGCCTGGACGGGGCCGAACCCGGCGGGCGGCTGGATCTGATCGCTGTCGCTCCCCACGCGCGTGGCTATGGGCATGGGCGAGCCCTTATCGGAGCTTTCGTGCGACATTGCCGGCGCGCCGATTATCGGTATGGTCGCGTAGGAACGCAGGCACACAATCTTCCAGCGATTCGTCTTTATGAATCCCTTGGTTTTCGGCTCGACGCAGCCTTCATGACGCTTCACCTGCACCGGTCGGAGCGTCGTCGATGACGGAGCGTCCTGACGTTTCGATCGTGATCGCCTTTCACAACGAGCGGGACTCGCTCCCACAACTACTCGACGAACTGAAGGCTGCCCTGACGGACTTTCCATTGACCTGCGAGACGCTTCTGGTCGACGACGCATCGACGGACGACGGCGCGGACATGGTCGAACGCTTCGCGGCGTCGCACGAGGGTTTTCGCCTGCTCAGACTGGCGCGCAGAGGCGGTCAGACGGAGTGCTACCGGAGCGCGTTTGCTGCCGCGCACGCGCCGTACATCATCCGAATGGATGCAGACCTGCAGGACTCTCCGGCCGACCTCGTGAAATTCGTCGAGCCAATGCGAGAGGGCGCCGATCTTGTCATGGGACTGAGGGAGTGCCGACGGCACAGGCGACTGCTTCGACTCGCTTCCGCCGTGTACGACATCATGATCATGCTGATCTTCGATACGCCGCTTCACTCCAATAGTGGCAGCTATGTCTGCTTCCGCACTGCCTTGGTAAAAGACGTACCGTTTCGTAAGAACGACCACCGCTACCTGCCGCTGATCGCGATGCGGCGCGGAGAGGGGCATGTACGCGAGGTCCTCGTCAGGCATCGAAGCCGGCGATACGGAGAGTCGAAATACCGCCCCTTCAAAAAGCTATTGCTGGGCCTGCCCGAGGTGATCCGCTTCCTATTCCGACTGAAGCGGGGGTACTACGATCTTGTGCGGACTCCGTCTGGTAGCTCGGCGCGTTCAATTAGATGATAGTTGCAGGAGACGCCCCCTATGGCCGTCAATAGCTCTCGCGACACAGTGGACGTGCAGCACGTACCGCTCTGTCGTCCCAGTATCACGGAGACGGAGATCGCGGCGGCGACGGAGGCCATGCGGAGCGGTTGGCTGGCCCATGGCGCGTTTAACCAGCGCTTCGAGGAAGCGTTCTCGCAACTGACCGGCGCGCCGCATGCGATCTCGCTGAATTCGTGTACATCGGCGCTTGAACTGGCGCTGAAGGCTCATGGCATCGGCGGAGAAGTCGTGACTCCAAGCTTCACGTGGGTGGCTACGGCCAATGCCATTGTGACCAGCGGCGCGACACCGCACTTCTGCGAAATCGACCCTGCCACCCGGAACGTTACGGCTGAAACCGTCGCGGCTGCGATTACGCCGCGAACGGAAGCAGTCATCGTGGTTCATTACGGGGGCCAGCCCTGCCAGATGGACGGGATCGTCGAACTTTGCAGCCGCCATGGCCTGCTTCTGATCGAGGATAGTGCCGAGACGCTTGGCGCCACATGGCAAGAACGGTCTGTCGGCTCCTTCGGGATCGGCTGCTTCTCGTTCTTTCCCACAAAGAACATCACAACGGGCGAGGGCGGGATGTTCACCTGCTTCGACGCAGGAACTGAACAACGTGCCCGTGCCATCGCGTCACACGGCATCGCGTCGACGACCCTGGCCCGCGAACGCGCGGAGCGCCCCTGGCTGCGAGCGGCCGAGCGGGCCGGGCACAACTATCGTTTGTCCAATGTCCTGGCTGCCATCGGATTCGAGCAGTTGAAGCGCCTGCCGGAGATGAAT
The DNA here is from genome assembly GCF_900101965.1 of Rhodospira trueperi. Taxonomy (GTDB): domain Bacteria; phylum Pseudomonadota; class Alphaproteobacteria; order Rhodospirillales; family Rhodospirillaceae; genus Rhodospira; species Rhodospira trueperi. The sequence continues at coordinate 53,828 of NZ_FNAP01000015.1, forward strand.
CGCCGCCGGTGCGAACTGGCTGAGCGGTACGATCAGCGCATCGCAGAGTTCGACGCCATGGTCGAAACGCCCGCGGTGGCGCCGGGCGCCACTCACGTCTACCAGACTTATTCCGTTCGCATCCCGGCGAACCGACGAGACGGCGTGCTCGCGCGTATGCGCCGCGAAGGCATCGGGGCCAGCGTGCACTTCGATCCGCCGGTACACAAGCAACCGTATTACCTATCGCGCCGCGATCCGCGAACCGATTTGCAGGCCACGGAGAGCCTTTGTTCCAGCCTGATTTCATTGCCGCTGTTTCCCGAGATGACCCTGCAAGAGCAAGACCGCGTGCTCGACTCTTTGCACGGCGCCTTGACGCGGGTGGTCACCTAGGGTGGCCAAGATCGGCGATATGGTCTCGGCCTCGGTCATCACCGTGAGTGAGATAAGGAAGTCCTCGTGCGAAGACTGATCATAGCCGTGATCGTGTCGAGTGCGGGGCTGTTCGCTGTCCTGTCTTTGACGACGTTCAGCGAAATCCAAACGACGTTGCAGGCTATGGCCCCGTTGAGCATGGCAACGTTCTTCCTTGCATATCTGCTGGTGAATTACGCGCGATCAGTTCGCTTCAGCGCCCTGGTTGGGGGCGAAGCGATAAAATCTATGTCTCTGTTCCCCGCTACCCTTGCGCACAACGGTCTTACCCAAGTCGTGCCCTTTCGGCTCGGCGAACTGACTTGGCCTTTTCTCCTTCGCCAGTGTTTCGGGCGTCCGGTGAGCCACGGTCTGAGCAGCCTCTTGTCAGCACGACTCATGGACCTGTTGGCCGTCGTGCTCTTCGGCGGCACAGCGCTCCTCGTCCTACGGTTTCGCGAATCCATGGATACGACGATCAGCACCGTCGCTCTCACGGCGTTGATGCTCGCTGCTCTGGTGGTTCTGATTCGAGGCGGCACGCTCATTCGTTTCGCCCAGCGGATGCTCTCAGCCGTTCTGCCCGCATTGCCCGCCAAGCTGGGGCCGCTGTATGATCGGATGATGGTCGTTGCCGACGAGGCGGCGGCACATCTGGAGGACGTTGCCCGAACGAACGCGATCATGCGCGCCGCACTCGCCACCTGTCTGGTCTACGGCGGAACTGTTTTCTGCCAGGCCATCGTGCTTGTCGGTGTGGGGGTCGAAACGGCGATCCTGACCATGGCGGTCATGGTCAGTCTTGTCCTGATGACGTCCTGGATTCCGCTTTCGATCAGCGGGTTTGGCATCGTTGAGGGAAGCTGGACGCTGGTTCTTGTTTATGTCGCCGACGTTGATGTGGGGCGCGCCGCAGCAACCGCAATCGCGCTTCGCGTGCTCCAGTTAATCGCTGCGATGGTGACTGGCTTGGTTGGGCTCGCCGTGATTTATGCGCGTCACTACGCCCTCCAAAGGAAAGAACAATGACAATGGCACCGACGCAACAACCGGACGCGACCGTGCGAACATGGTCTGTATTCGTCTGCATTCTGTTGCTCACGGTTGCTGCGATAGCCTTGCGTGCGGCGGATCTGGGGCTCCCGGGCCTGCAGAACGACGAGACGGTCTGGCACGAGCGGTCAATGCGCTACGTCGTCAGTCTCCTGGGGCCCTTTGCCCCGGCTCAGGTCGAGGCGCTTCCCGTCTTCTGGCAGCCCACCTTTGTCGACCTGCGCGGGGAACCCTGGACTCTGTCCGGGTGGCCTTTCGATGTCGTCATGCCCGCACCTCATCCCGGGGTCGTCCCAGCGCTCACGATGGGGCTGTCGCAGATCCTGTTGGCGGACGGCGCCTCCTCGTGGAGCGTCGATCTGTTGAGTCGGATTGAGGCGGCCCGTGTGCCAGGAATTGCGTTCGGGCTGCTGATGATAGGCTGCGTTCTCGCGTGGGGACGGACTCTGGTCGGGACACAAGCCGTCCTGTTCGCGGCGGCTATTCTTGCCGTCGAACCGATCGCGGTCGGGTTCAGCCGTCTGGCCCGCATAGACCTTGCCGCCGTGACCCTGATAACCATCGCGGTGCTCGGCTATCTGCAGGGGCGCGTGACGGGCCGCCCCCTGCCGAGTGTCCTCTCGGCTGTTGCGTTTGGCGCCGCCTTGGCGACAAACCCCTATGGGCTCTTCGCGGTCCCCGCGATTCTGACCGTTCGGCTGTTATATGGCCCTCCCGTGAGGCTACCTGAGCATCGACCCCGCTGGGCGCTCTGGCATCTCATTGATCGTTCGGATTGGATCTGGGCTTGCGTGGCGCTGACCTTTTTCCTGGTCAGCTATCCGAACCTCTGGCCAAATCCTTTGCTCGGCCTCGTCGAGATTGTCAAGACGGTCCTGGCCACGCCGCATGTTCAGGGAGAAGCCGGCACCCGCATGCCGGTCTCCCACTGGTTCTATCTGCTGCGCAGCCCGCAGCACCTGACGCCCTGGGTCTTGGCATTCGCCTTGGTCGGCATTGCGCTGCTCTGGCGTCGGGATCGGCGCGCGGCGCTCGTTCTGATCGTCTGGGGGGGCGTTATCCTGCTGCTGCTCAGCGTTCCCCCGGGGCGCAAGAACCTTAAGAACTTCCTCTTCGTGCTGCCGGTCGTCGCGCTCTTCGCCGGGGTCGCCGTCAGCGCCCTGACCGACTGGATCGCCCGGCGCGTCAACGCGCGGGGGCGCCTGCGGGTATTGGCCACCGTCGTCCTGCTGTCGGCGGGGGGGGCCACAAGCCTGATCTGGTGGCCCTACCCGGCGATGTACCTCTGGCCCTGGGTCAGTGATCCGCAAGAGTCGAGCTTCCGGGAATTGGTGGCCGAGGGCGAAGGCGTGAAGGAAGCCGTCCAGTTGATCGTCGAACGAACCGGCCCCGATGCGCGGATCGGTATGTTCACGGGCGAGAATAATGCCATGTACTATCACCCGAGAGAACACCTCGGCGCGCCCGTTTCGCCGGAAGACTTGGTGGACTACGACTGGCTCGTGTCCCTGCCCAAACTGACCTTCGGCGCGCCGGACTGGCACCCTCTCGTGGCGTGGGTGCGCGAGACGGAACCGGACATCATTCTGCGTCACCATCAAATCGAGATGGTCAGGCTGTACCGCCTGGACGGCGGCCAGTCCGAGGGCGGGGCGGAGCAATGACCGCCGCGTTGCTCGTTGCCGGCGGTTTTGAAGCAGGCTCTTCTCTGGCGCACGCCATCAATACGGTGAAGATGGCCGAGGGCTTCGCCCGGCTGGGTCACCGGGTCGTGATCGGGTGCGTCTCCCCACCGGATGGACGGTGTGAGGAAGCGGCGCTCAACGAGGTGTATGGCATCTCCTCACCGGTGACATGGCTGCAGACGTCGGCCCGGTTTCGAGGTCGGCCCGTGGGGCACCGCTGGGCCTTCGCCCTGCCGACGCTTGCCGGCGGGCTGCGCCGGGGCGCGCGCATGGTCTTTGCCCGAAACTATGTGCTTCCGTATTTGAGCGCGCGCCTGGGCTTACCCACCATGGTCGAAAGCCACGCTCACCCGGACAACGAAGACCCTGACTTTCTGGCGCTCCTGGGGGCGACCAACCGTCCGGCCCTGCGCGGTTTGGTGACCATCTCGCCGGTCCTTGCCGAGAGCTATGTGGGCAAGGGTGCGCTGGCCGGCAAGATCATCGTCGAGCCGGATGCAGTGGACGAGCGCCTGTTTCGGCGGCCGCCCCGCCTGCCCGCGGACCCTCTCGCCTGTTGGCCTCGTCCGCGGGTGGTCTATACTGGCCACCTCTACCCCTACAAGGGCACCGACGCCATGCTCGCCGCCGCCGCGCGTCTTCCGCATGTCGGGTTTCACCTGGTCGGAGGGCTTCCCTCGGATCGGGAGCGCTTGGCCGCGCAGATAGCTAAAATGGGCCTTCAGAACGTCGTTCTGCATGGGCAGGTCCCGCACCGGGCCGTTCCCGCCTATCTTTGGCATGCCGACGTTCTGTTGTTACCGCCGTCGGCCCACCATCCATCCGCCGCCTGGACCAGCCCGGTCAAACTTGGCGAATACATGATGGCCGAAACCCCGGTGGTGGCCTCCGACATTCCGGCGTTGCGGCACTGGCTTGACGACGAAATGGTCCGGTTCGCCGCTCCGGACGACGGCGCCGATCTGGCCAGAGCCATCTCAAGCGTGCTGGATGCTCCGGCCCGCGCCAACAGCCCGACGGTGGCCGCCCTGGCGCGGGCCGAGGACTGGACTTATCGTCGCCGCGCCGAGCGTATTCTGCGCCACTGCAATCTGCCGATCCCGAGCCCCCCATGACCCCGGTCGCGATGTCGCGTCTTCGCCGTCTCTACCTCGTCGTCACCATGACGAAGGGGATGTCGCTGGCCGCCTGGGAGAAGGGCGGGCATCTCAGCCGCGAGATCGAGATCTACCGCCGGCTGACCCCGCATCTCGGCGGCATCACGATTGTCAGCCACGGCAACGCCAGCGATCAAAGCTATGCGCAGCGACTGCCCGGCATCGATATCCTCGTCCCAAGCCGCGCGGCGGGGTGGAGAGCAGCGGATCTGGCCGAGCAGATTCTTCAGTCGGCGAAGGGCCGGCAGATCATCGTCAAGACCAATCAGTTGCCCGGTGGCGACTTGGCCGCCGAAGCTGCCGCGATGCTTGGCGCCCCTTTTGTGGCGCGCAACGGTTACCTTCATGCCGAATTCATCGAGCGCATGCGCGGAAAGGACCACCCCGACGCGCGCGACGCGCGCAACCTGGAACGCCGGATCTTCGTCGCCGCGACCCGAATCGTGGTCACGACGCCGGCCATGCGCCGAACGGCGATGGAGCGCTACGGTCTGCCGGACGAGAAAATCGTGGTTGTTCCGAACTATGTCGACGCCGACCTCTTCGCGCCGGGAGACCCGGCGAACGCCGTGCCTGGGCGCATCGGTTTCGTCGGCCGACTGGCACCACAGAAGAACCTTGATGCGCTGTTCGACGGACTTCGGGGGTTCCAGGGCGAACTCGTTCTGGTCGGCGCCGGCGAGTTGGAAGATCACCTGAGACAGCGCGCCGAAACCGAGCGCTTGCCGGTTGAGTTTCGGCCACCGATGCAGAACCACGAGCTGCCTGCCTTCCTGCACGGCTGCAGCGGATTCGTGCTGCCATCGCTGTTCGAAGGGCACCCGAAGGTCCTGATCGAGGCCATGAGCACCGGCCTGCCCTGCGTCGTCACTGCCGTTCCAGGCATCGCCGAAATGGTCGAGGACGAGGTCAACGCCCTTCTCTGCGAACCGAACGGCGCAAGTATACGCCACGCGCTCGACCGCCTCGTCGCGGACCCTGTTCTGGCGGGCCGCCTCGGCGGCGCCGCGCGCGCCTCGGTCCTGTCCCGCTTCTCACTGGACCTAGTTGTAAAAAACGAGCTGCACACGCTCGCAACGGTCGCCGCACCGGAGGCAGGCGGCCACCCTTCGCCCAACGGCGATCTACCCATGGGCCAAGATGAGCGACACCGCTACCTGCGCCACGCACGCCGGCAACTCCGCGCCGAAGCCGGCAGCCAAGCGCGCCCCCCTCTGCACATGCTCCAGCGCAGCGACGCGTTACGGTCCGAACGCGGCGACTCGCCGCTCAGAATCTATAGCGATGCGATCCTGGCGGAGGCGATCACTCCCTTCGCCGGCCGGTCCGTGGCGGTTCTGGATGTCGGTTGTGGACGCGGACATTACGCCGCGTTTCTAGGCCAACGTGGCATCGTCGGCGAGTACCTCGGCGTCGATATCGCCACTTCCGACGACTGGCAACGCTTCGCCGGGACACAGGGTGGCCTCAACACGACCTTCCGACAAGGCATGATTGAAAGCCTCGACCTCCCAAACGCACACTTCGACTTCATCTTCAGTTCATCGGCTCTAGAGCACATCGCCGACGACACGGCCGCTGTCGCCAAGCTACACGCCGCGACCCGCCCGGGGGGATTGGGCTTGCATCTGGTTCCGGCGCCCGGATCAATCGTGCTTTACGGCTATCATGGCTGGAGGCGTTACGATCCGGATACCCTGTGCCGGCTTTTCGAGGCAGCAGGGTTCGAGGTCTCGGGAATGGCGCGGCTCGGCGGCCTCCCCTCGCTCGCGCTCCACGCTGTGTGGATCGGGACCCTAGAGGCGGGCATCACCCGCCTGATCCTTCATGATTGGCTGCGCAAGGGCGGGCCAGACGACCATTGGCGTGGGCGCGCCGGACGCCCGTGGCTGCCACGCCTGCGCCAGGGCCCCAAGGCCCTGCGCGCCTATGCCACAGCCTTCGGCATGGCGCGACGGGTGGACCCATTGCTGCCCCGTCCCACCAGCGGCTACGCCATCTGGACGCGCCGGCCAGCATAAGCGTTTTTGCTTCCCGCTGACGTCCGTGGCCGTCAGATCCAATCCAGCTTCACGTTGTCAAGGCCCTCGCGCTCAATCCAGCCGCGTAGCTCCGCCGTGGGTTCGCGCAAGGACGGAATCTTGGCCTCGTGGGTCTCGACCAGCACGGTTCCAATGCCGCGAATCCTGCCGCTCTGGATCAATTTGCCCAGCACGGCGACTTCGGCCCCCTCGATATCCATCTTCATCAACGCCACGGGGCGCCCCAGATCACCCAGGAACCGGTCGAGATCAATGGCCTGGACGTCGTCATAGGACTCGCGGTCGACGTTGACCTTGTCCTCAATGACCGATGAGCCGACCGACCAGTGCACCGGATCCTCGTGCGCCGACTCGTGGCGATACAGGCGCACCGTTCCGTCGTGTGTCGATACGGCCGCGTTGTGCAAGGTTACGTTGGGCCGGTCCGCCATCTTCTGCCGCAAGACTGAGAACGCGCTGGGATTGGGTTCGAAGGCGTGCACGGTTGCCCCGCTATCGGCCATCGCTTGTGTGACCAAGCCGACGTTGGCCCCGCAATCGATGGCAATATCGCCGGGTTCGAGGCCCCGGATTCGCGTCAGAAGGCCACCAAGCGGCGGGGCAGAATCCGGGCGTTCCCGTTCCTGAAGTAGCCCCAGACGACGTCTCAATCTGTCGAGCATCAAACTTGCCTTTATTCGGGTGATTGCGGTAAACCGTAAAGTAGAATACGCGCCACTAATGTGACGCAGCACCCTGGGAGCACATGGTTTGTGGGACCTGAAGACAGAGAATAATATAGCCGTAAAGAACAACACAGGCGCTTGACGGGGGAGCCGTCGTGCCAACATATCCGTCCACGGTTCTCAACAAGCGCAGCCCCGTCAACTGTAGCCACCGCAAATCTGTCTTCGCCGTAGGCAAGACGCTACCTCTCTTCCCGGCATCATTCAACTGTGGTCTGGAGGTTGAGCAACAGGCCGAGCACCTCACCGGAAACGCGGGGCTGCAAATTCGGCGGAGATGCGGGACCGATCCGGGACCGTCTCCTGGGTGGGGACGCGCCGAGATATACGGGAGTATACCTCCAACCACGGACGGGCTGGCCCCAGCTTCAAGGCGCCCCGAACCAGAACACACGGCAACGGCCGAACGCCTTGGGCCGCGTCTTGTCGCGGGAGGGAACGGTACCATGTCGGTTGCCAGTCACGAACCGCATTTAAAGGCAAGACGGGACGCACGACAAACCTCGCCCCACGAAAGCCTAAAAGGCACCTGATTTTGCGACACAACACCTTAGAGAGTTGATGGGATATGGTCGTCAAACAGGAGGGAGTTCGCTTCACCTTCGGCATCATCGTGTTGAACGGGGAGCCTTTCGTCAGGCACACGATTGCCGCTCTTTACCCTCATGCCCATGAGATTATCGTCGTTGAAGGCGCGGCCCTCGCTGCGGCAGCAATCGCCACTCATGATGGCCATTCGCGCGATGGCACGCTCGAAACACTGCGTGCGATTGCGCAGGAGAATGATCCAGAAGGCAAGATCAAGATCGTCACGGCTGAAGATGAGGGGCACCCCAACGGCTTTTGGCCCGGCGAAAAGCACGAACAGAGCAGAGCCTACGCCAAGCGAGCGACCGGCACGTATCTGTGGCAAGTCGATGTCGACGAGTATTATATGCCTGAAAATATAGAGGCGATCCGGTCCATGCTGGCTACGGACCCCCCAGTTTCCATGGTCACCTTCAAGCAAGTTACATTCTGGGGCGCGCCGAACGTTGTGGCTGATGGCTGGTATTTGAAGAGTGGAGCTGAAATATACCGCCGCCTGTTCCGGTGGGGTCCCGGCTTTCAATACGTTTCCCATAGACCTCCCACAGTCTGTGATGAAACCGGCAAGGACATCTCTTCCGGTCATGTGATATCTGGCTATGACCTTTCGCAGAAGGGGATTGTTCTTTACCATTACTCCCTATTGTTGCCGAAGCAAGTTCAGGAAAAGTGCGAATACTATGGTGCGGCGGACTGGGCCGCGCGCTCGGGGGCCGTCGAATGGGCGAACACCGCGTTCTTTGGACTGAAGAGCCCCTACCGGGTGCACAATGTCTACGAGTACCCAAGCTGGTTGGAGCGATATCACGGCCCACACCCACCAGCGTTCCAAGACCTCTGGGGCGAACTCAAGAAGCCAGAGTCAGCATACGCCCTGCGCCCCATGGATGATGTGGATCACCTTTTGAACTCGCCGCGTTACCGGTTGGGACGGTTCTTCCTCAGTCGCGGTATCTCGTCAAGGACTTTGACCGATCTGGGAATAAGGATCATCCGTCGTCTCCGTGGAGTGAAACAGCGCCTCGTCACAGGTGTGCGGCGATGGATGTGATGGACGCGAACGCGCCGCAAGGCCGCAGTCGCGAAGCCGTCGTGAGCCGAAACGCACAGGGACAGGGCCCGCTGCGTGTGCTGCATGTCAACTCGACCGATGTCGGCGGCGGGGCTGAGCGCGTGGCCCTTGACTTGGTCAAGGACCTTCGGAACGCGGGCCACTCCGCCGGCCTGGCCGTCGGACGCGAAGGGCGCACCGCCACACCCCGGTCCGCGTCTGATGCCATCGACCTGATCGAATTGACCGATCCCGTTGACGGCACGTATCAGAGCGTTCTCAGAAAACTGGACCATCGGCTTGCGCCGCTCGCCGGGCGTTTCCCTGGCCCCGGACGCGCCCGTGTTTGGGTGCGCAGACTGGCGCGTCGCCGTCGCCTGGCGGACTGGTGGAAGGGTCGCGAGTGCTTCGACTGGCCGGGCTCCCATCGCCTGTTGTACGACACAGAAGAAAATTATGACATTCTCCACATCCACAATGTTCACGGCGATTACTTCGACCTGACAATTCTCCCTGACCTGAGCCGCCGCATCCCGGTCGTCATTACGCTTCACGACGAGTGGCTGATGACCGGACACTGCAGCAATAGCAAAACATGTGAGCGACTGTTTCATGGCTGTGGACAGTGCCCTGATCTAGAAACCTATCCTGCCGTACGGCGCGATGCGACGGCAGACAATTGGCTTCGAAAGCAACAGATTTATTCACAATGCAATGTGGCTGTTGTCTCGCCATCTCATTGGCTTCTGGAAAGGGCAAAAGCATCCATTCTTGCTGCGGCGGTCCACCGTTGGGCCACCATTCCCAACAGCGTCGATGTTGGTCGATTTCGCCCGGGCGACCCTGGGCAGGCGCGGCAGCGTCTTGGTCTTCCTCAAGACAATCATATATTTTTGTTCGCGGCGTCGGGTGGGACAAAAAATCCCATGAAGGACGTTGAGACCGTTCGACGAGCCGTTGTGGAGTTTTCACGTTACCTCCCTAAAGACACTCCTCCGCCTGTATTCTTACTTCTTGGAGGTGACGGTCACCCAAAAAAAGCTGATAACATTGTCGAGTGGCCATTAAGGATACCGTCTTACTCGGACCTATTGCCAGAGGCTTTTCGCGCAGCCGATCTCTACCTTCATGCCGCACACGCGGAGAACTTCCCGATCGCTGTTCTCGAAGCGCTGGCGTCCGGCTTGCCGGTCGTGGCCACGGCCGTCGGCGGCATCAAGGATCAGTTTCCCGCGCTCACCACCCTATCAACGGGGTCGGTCGCTGGCGAAGACGAAGCTACGGCAGCCGGCGTCCTTGTCGATCGTGCCGACGCCATCGCAATGGCCCGTGCCGCTATCGGTCTCTTGAATTCCCCAAGTCTACGGTGCCACATCGGGAAGAACGCTCGCTGTTTGGCGGAAAAGCGCTATCGGCCGGAACAGCAACGAAACGCGTATGTGGATCTGTACCGGAACATCTTGGCTGATTGGAATGAACCATGTCTGCGCGAATGAGCACGAAACGTCGCCTTGGCTCCGTTTTCGAGCGCTTGGTGGCCAAGCCGTCCCCCTCGGCTCGTGCCACAAGCCGGGCCTTGTCGAAGACGAAGCAGGAGGATTTTGAAGCGCACCTGCAATCGCTTATATCCGAGCGGCTGGACGCTCTGCCGCCGCGAGAAGCCTTGGAGTTTCTGTTCCGTCTGGATGCCTTCCTCTACGTTCACCAAGGTCGGCAATCCGTGGCCTATGGCGACGGCCTGCACAGCAAGCACCGTCATATCCGCTACCACGACTATTTCGTTGAGCGTCTGGCAGAAGGGGAAACCGTCCTTGATATCGGCTGCGGCAACGGCGCGCTCGCGCTGAGCATGGCCGAACGGGCCGGGGCTCTGGTCACGGCGATCGACCTGGAGGCGGTCCACATCGAAGCAGCGCGCCGCAATCACGCCCATCCCAACATCACGTATGTGGTGGGAGATGCCTTGGAAGAGATTCCAAACGACCGCTTCGACACCGTGGTGATGTCCAACGTGCTTGAGCACCTGCCGGAGCGACCAGCATTCCTGCGCCGCGCCATGGGCTCCACCGGCGCGCGCCGCATTCTCTTGCGGGTCCCCACCTTCGAGCGCGATTGGCGGGTGCCGCTGAAAAAGGAACTTGGTGTGGAGTGGCGGTTGGACACGACCCATTACATTGAGTACCGGCTTGACGAATTCGCCGAAGAACTCAGTTTGGCCAACCTGACGATCACGGATCAGCGCGTGAATTGGGGCGAGATATGGGCCGAGGCGCATCCGACATGACGCCCGCCGCCTCCGTCGTCATGGCCGTTCATAACGGAGAGCCTTACCTCGCCACGGCGATCCACAGCATCCTGACCCAGAGCTTCGAGGATTTCGAGTTCATCATCGTCGATGATGGATCCACCGATGCAACACCCGCGATCCTTGCGGAACATGCCCGTCTCGACAGCCGTGTTCAAGTCATCTCGCCAGAGCGACATCTCGGATTCACGCCAGCGCTGAACGTCGCCCTGTCTTCGTCGCGGAGCCCATTCATCGTCCGGCAGGACGCAGATGACCTAAGCCATCCTTCCCGCTTGGAAACGCAATTTCGCGCGTTTTCGGAGAATGATCACTTAGGGCTGGTGGGGTCCAGTTACGATGTCATCGACGTCGATGGCAATCATTTGAAAACAGAAACCCTTGAAACGAGCGATACGACTCTGCGCTGGCTCGGCCTTTTCCACAATCCTTTCTGTCACAGCGCCGTTATGGTGCGGCGCGACCTTATCGACCGTGTCGGCGGTTACAACGAGGCCCTGGCTTTCAGCCAAGATTTCGATCTCTGGGCCCGGATCATGCCGTATACACGCGTCGCGAATCTTGAGGCCCCTCTGGTATCCTGGCGCACACATCCTCACGCGATCAGCACTCGGCGACGCGTCCAACAACAGCGGATCAGCGATGAGATATCCGCTCGGCAGATGGCGGCCTTGCTTAAGGTCGAAAAAGTGACTTTGTCTGAGGTAGAGGTACTGCGCAGACTCGTCCATGGGCACGATGACGGTATCATTGAAGAGCATAAGGCCGCTGCATTGTCTTTGCTGCGGCGTCTCTTCAGTGCGTTTGAAAAAACTCTTGACATCACGGACTGCGAACGGTCGCGATTGGTGGGCCTTGGGCTTATTTTTCCATCGACGCGCGAGACTCTGATGGAGAGAGTTTGGCGGAAAGCAAGCAACCACCTTCCCCTCGGCAGGAAAGGTCGATTCATTGACTAGGGCTCAACCTATAGAGAAAAAAACAGATTCTGAAAATGGAATTCTTTTCTCCGTTGTAGTCTGCACGTACAACCGCGCTAAATTACTGGAGACGCTCCTGGAGAGTTTGACGGAACAGGCCGCCGACCCGATGTGCTTTGAAGTTATTGTTGTGGACAACAATTCGCATGACGAGACCAAATCAGTGTGTGCGGCTGCGGCGAAGCGCCTGACAAACTTCGTCTATTCCCATGAACCGAAACAGGGCCTCTCTCATGCCCGCAATAACGGCTATCGCGCGGCTCGTGGAGTTTACGTCGCTTACCTCGACGACGAATGTTTGGTGCCTAGGGATTGGCTGCTCGTGGCTCAGCGACATGCCCGCGACGCCCGCCCGGAAATGATGGGGGGGCCATACAGTTGCCATTTCGAGGGAAAGAGGCCGGCCTGGGCACGTGATTCCTATTTCAGTACGGTGGAGTCTGCCGGACAGGAAATGCGGGCGCTTGGGGCGGAGCAGTTTATCGATGGCGGTAACATGTTTATAATGCGCAGTAAATTAGAGGAGTTGGGGGGGTTTGACGCGGCATTTGGCATGTCCGGCAATCGCTTGGGGTATGCTGAGGAGGTCGATTTCCAGAAGCGTCTTGTTTTGCATGATCCCAAGGCCACGCGGCTGTTTGACCCCGCATTGGCTGTTTCACATATGGTGAGAAAGCAAAAGCTTGGCCTTTGGTTTATTGTTCGGTCCCGTTATGCGAACGGCCTCTCCCAAGGAACGCTAAGGTTTGACGAAGTAAAGAATAATTATGATCTGCGCTTGGGCGCATTCTTTAAGTTTATCATTAGAGAACTTTGGCACCTCTCTCGCAATGTCTTTGAAGCGGCGCTGCGACGTGATCGGCAACGCTTTCCCTATTTTCTAAATGCCCTCTTCGAGGAAGGCTTTACTCCCTTGGAGCGCATCGGGGTCGCCGTCAGCGTGCGTCGGCAAGCCAAGAGAACGAAACACCAAAAGAACTGAGGGGGCCTAGCCTTGTGTGGCATTGCGGGAAGCATCAGCTCCGGAGCGGACAATGACGCCGGCACGGCAGCTCAGTTGTGCGCCTTGTTGCGTCACCGTGGCCCGGACGGCGAGGGGCATTTCGCGGACGACCACGTCGCCCTGTCGATGCGCCGGCTTGCGATCATCGATCTCGAGGGCGCGGCGCAGCCCATCCACAGTCGGGATGATCGCTATGTTTTGGTAGCCAATGGTGAAATATACAACCATGTAGAGCTTCGTGCCGAGATGGCGGCGGCGGGCGTCGACTTCGTCACCAATGGCGACGTTGAGACCATCCTGCACGCCTACGCAATGGAGGGTGAGGCTGGCGTCTCGCGGTTGCGCGGCATGTTTGCGTTCGCGCTCTGGGACCGCGCCCAGCGACGCTTGGTTTTGGGGCGGGATCGCATGGGCGAAAAACCGCTGTATCTTGTGGAGCGTCCCGGCGGCCTGACCTTCTGCTCCGAACTCCGGGCCCTTGTCGCCGCCGGCGTCGCGCCGGTCGATCTGGACCCGGTCAGCGTTCACGAGTATTTCCACTACTCGTATGTTCCGGAACCGCGAACCCCGTTGAAGGGTGTGCGGAAGCTGCCCGCCGGGCACCTCCTGACCATTGATGTCGACGGTTGGGTGGTTGAGCAGCGCCGCTATTGGGACTTGCTCTCCTGCCCCCCCATTGACGCTGATCCGGCAAGCGAAATCGGGAGGGTGTTGGACGAGACCGGTCGGCTCATCATCCGATCCGATGTGCCGGTTGGCGTCGCCTTGAGCGGCGGGCTCGACTCAAGCATCGTCGCGGCCCTCGCCGTACGCCATGCCGACAGGCCCCTGACGGCCTTTACCGTCGGGTACTCGGGTCGCCCGGCAACCGACGAACGCGATGATGCGATAGCCCTGGCCCGGCACCTCGACCTGCCGGTACAGGAGATCGAGATCAACGAAAACGCCATCCCGGAAAGCTTCGAATCCCTGATCGCCGAACGCGACGATCCCATCGCCGACATCTCCGGCGAAGGCTATCGGGCCGTCATGCGAGCCGCGCGCGATGCCGACGTACCGGTCTTGCTTCTGGGTCAAGGCGGCGACGAGTTGTTCTGGGGGTACGAATGGGCGCGCCGCGCCGTCGAGTTGGCCGAGCGAAAGCAGCGCGGTGAAGACGTCAACAGCCTGCTCGACACGCCGGCCCCATCCGGTCGTCTGCGGCGACTTCTGTCGTCATGGCGCAGCGCACACCGGTCGCGGCCTCCGCAGGCTGCGGATGATCGCCTGCCGTTCTATGACGTCGCCCCGGTGTTTCGCTCCGCTGAAGGTCAAGTGGAGCAACTCTACAGCAAATCATGGCGGCAGGCCCTGGCGGGCGTTGATCCGGGCGCTCTCTTCCGCGTACCGCGACCGTGGGATCGACCGGACCTGTTGGTGACCGATCTCCTCTGCTCGACGTATCTCCTCGAAAACGGCATGACGCAGGCTGACCGACTGGGCATGAGTTCCTCGGTGGAAACGCGTCTCCCGCTCGTGGACTATCGCCTCGCGGAAACGGTGATCGGTCTGAGAAAGGCGCAACGAGACGACCATCTGTCCGCGAAAAGCTGGCTCAAGGCGGCTGCGGCCGATCTGCTGCCATCCTGGGTGTTGTCGCGGCCCAAGAAAGGATTTACGCCCCCGACTGATCAGTGGCATCGTCGAATATTCGACTCCCTGGGCGGCCGTTTAGAGAATGGGCGCCTCGTTTCCCATCAGGTTCTCGCGGCCCCGGCGGCATCCCAGCTCTCCAAAGGACCGTTTCCGAGTCAGTCGGTTGTGCCACTGTCCTTCAAGGCATTGGTGCTGGAGCTGTGGGTCCGAGATCTTGAGGCGCTGGCGGCGCGCCACGCTGCATCCAAAAGAGCGACCGCATGATCACGTTATTCAGCACCGCGAAGCGCTTTGAGGGACACACGGCCGTGATCCAGGAGAACGCGCTCGACAGCTGGTGCGCGCTCGGGCCGAGTGTTGAGGTCATCCTGTTTGGGGACGACCCGGGGACGGCGGAGGCGGCACAGCGGCGCGGCTTGCGCCACGTTCCGGACGTCAAGCGAACCGAGCAGGGGACGCCGCTGCTCAGCGACATCTTCGACCAAGCCCGCGAAAAGGCCAAGAACCCGGTTCTGGCCTACATCAACGCCGACATCGTTCTGCGACCGGATTTCGTGACGGCGATTGGGCGCGTCGTTCAGGAGCGCGAGCGTTTTCTCGTCGTCGTGCAGCGCCTGAACCTTGACGTAACAACGCGCCTGTCGTTCGATGATCGCGGCTGGGCCGAGTTGGGCAGGTGCATGCGCCGGGAAGGTAAGCTTGAGGCGCCGGACGGCATCGACGTCTTCGCATTCTCAAAGGCGACGGCCCTTGCCTTGCCGGACTTCGCCGTAGGGCGCCCCTGCTGGGACAACTGGCTGATCATGCAGGCGAAACGGCTGGGCATTCCGGTGGTGGACATTTCTGCGGTGTGCAGGATCGTGCACCAGAACCACGGCTACAGGCATGTGCCGCAAGGCAAGGGCAATAAATGGGAAGGCCCGGAGGCGGACGCCAATCGCGCGCTTGCGGCAATCGAAACCAACGATTTCCGTGCCGCCGACTATACGATCCTATCGGCGGATGAATGCCTCGACGAGGCGGGCCTGCGGCCGATGCCCCGGTTTTGGGTTCTTGTTCGGCGCCTGCGTCATCATCCGCTGTGGCCGGAAAAAGGATACGTGAAGATCCCCCAACCGAGCGCAATGCGGATGGTGGTGCAGATTCTTTATTCCGTGCTGGTCCGCCTTTATGCGTTAGTCAGGCCTTACCTGCCCTATAGACTACACCGTTTGATCGTCTACACCATCAACTCTCTTTTTAGGCAAGGCGAGTCTGATCCCACCGATGCCGACCCAGCCCGAGAGAAGAGCAAGGATCGGCTCTGATGTCGTCTCGGCCAGCACGGTGCATCGTTCATGTCAACGAAGCAGATGCCGGGGGCGGCGCTCAGGTGATTGCCCGCAGCATGGTCCAGGCCGCGCGCTCGGCGGGGCGGGAGAGCTGGCTGCTGGTGAACCGAAAGCTGACGGACGATTCCGCCGTTCTGCCCTTACCAGACAGCGGCGGAGGTTCGGTTCTGTGGCGCGGAGCCTGTCGGGCTCTCGCCAGGTTTTCGCGCAGGCTGCCGTATCGCCTCGGGCATCCCCTGGAGCGGAGCGCGCGCCTCGCCGAACAGCCCGTGGATGCCGTCGATTGGATGTGGGGCCGCGAACCCTTCCATCGACCGCACACACGCAAAATTCTTGAGCTCTCCCCTCGGTCCCCAGACGTTTTGCATGCCCACAACCTGCATCACGGCTATTTCGACCTCCGGGTCTTGCCGCACGTGTCGCGTCGTGTCCCGCTCGTCTTGACGTTGCACGACGAGTGGTTGCTCACGGGCCACTGCGCCGGGACGATGGGATGCGAACGATGGACGACGGGGTGCGGCCAGTGCCCCGACCTTGATCGCTACCCTCCGCTGCGCCGCGACAACACGGCCGCCAATTGGCGCCGCAAGGCGGATATTTTTAAAGACTCCCGCCTGTTCGTCAGTACACCCTCGCAGTGGCTCATGGCGCGGGTGGACCGGTCCATGGTGGCGCCCGCCATCGCGGAACGCCGCGTGATCCCGAACGGCATCGACACGGCCGCGTTCCAGGCCGGCGACCGCGCCGCCGCCCGGTCCCGTTTGCGACTCCCCGATGACGCCCATGTGGTGCTGTTTTCCGCCAACAGCATGCGAAGCAACGCCTTCAAGGACTACCCGACGATCCGGCAGGCTGTGCGTCGGCTGACCCAGGCCTTTCCGGACCGCGATGTCATCCTCCTGGCATTGGGCGACGCGGGGGACGATCCCGAAGCAGCCGATTTGGACGTGCGCTTTCTCGGCCTGACGAACGACCAGCGGCTCATCCAGGATGCCTATCATGCCGCCGACCTCTATCTTCATGCGGCGCATACCGATAACTTCCCGACAACCATCTTGGAAGCGCTCGCCTCTGGTCTCCCGGTTGTCGCTACCGCCGTGGGCGGAATTCCGGAACAGATCCGCGCTCTCGATCTTCCCGGCTGCGACACGACGAATCCGCACACGGTTTCCGGGAATGAGACCGGGGTTCTCGTCCCCCATCGTGACGACGGTGCCATGGCGAGGGCCGCTGAAACGTTGCTGACCCAGGATGACCTCCGGCACCGATTGTCGGAAAACGCGAGACGCGATGCGCGAGACCGATACGACCTGTCGGTCCAGACCCGGGCGTTCATGGATTGGTACGATGAGATCGTCGACCGCTTTGGACGCCCGACGTAACGAGTTGGATGAAACGCATGACGGCTGAACAACATTACGACTCTGATTACTTCGATTGGCAGAAGAACATCGGCGCGTTCGGTGGCGTTGCCAACCTCATAAAGTTCGAGCCCTTCTTGACGCCGGATGATCGCGTCGTCGATTTCGGCTGCGGCGGCGGGTTTCTTCTCGCCAACATGAACTGCCAAGAGAAGGTCGGCGTCGAGGTCAACCCAACCGCGCGCCAGGCAGCCGAAGGGCATGGCCTCAAGGTCGTGGCGTCCCTCGCCGAGATCTCGGACGGGTGGGCAAGCCTCATCGTTTCCAATCACGCGCTGGAGCATGTCGAGCACCCCTTCGCCGTCGCCTCTGAGATGCTGCGCGTTCTGGAGCCAGGCGGACGCGTCGTCATCGTGGTCCCGTGTGACCATTACAGGGTCGACTTCGACCCGTCCGACATCAACCAGCATCTCTATTCCTGGAGCCCGATGAATCTTGGCAACCTCTTCAAGCATGCCGGGTTCGAGGTGGAACAGTGCGGTCTGTTCATCCACACATGGCCACGGCGCTATGAACAGATCGTGAAGCGGTTCGGCTGGCGGGTATTCCACGCATTGGCTCGGCTTCAAGGACGCGTTGAGACGCGATGGAAGCAGGTCAGGCTCGTCGCCAGAAAGCCCCCCGCCGTCTGACGCAGTCCGTGCACGACGTCCAGCCAATGCCTCTCGCAAACGCTGATCGACCGACGCCCCGCACAGGCGATCCGCCCTTCCGAAGCCAAACCAGAGCGATCCGAAAAGCATCGCGATGACGGTCCGATGAAATATAAATTGGCTAAGCTGCGCTGAGCAAGCCAAAACCTGCGCGAAGCGCCCTAGTGAAACCAGGGCGAACGTGGAAAAAAGTTCAATCTACTTTCTTTTTTAGGAAAGACGCCCACCGTGATAAGCGTCATTATTCCAACATTCGGACGCCGGAACACTCTCTCCCTTGCAGTTCAATCAGTTCTGGACCAAGAAATCAAAGAGCCGCTGGATTTTGAGATCATCATCGTTGACGACGCTTCTCCGCACCCTGTTGAGGCTCCCAGTTCCGACGACCGTATCAAGGTCCTGCGGCTTGAGAAGAACCTGGGCGCGGCCGGAGCACGCAACGCAGGCATTTTGGCAAGTCGCGGAGATTATATTGCCTTCCTCGACTCAGATGATATTTGGCTGCCAAATAAGTTGCAGCGACAGATAAGCGATTTTTTATCGCTCGACGCCAAGGGCGGAACTGGATTGATCGCAAGCGCAACCTCTTTTTACCTACGCAATGGCATCACAAACCGTTTGCAGCTTCGGATCCCGCAAGAGGCCTGTGCGGTTTCGATCTTCGTATCGGGGTGTTGGATGTGCCCCGGATCAACGCTCGTTCTGCACAGACAGACCATTGAGCGTGTTGGGCTATTCGATGCACGATTGCGGCGACTCGAGGACTTCGATTGGATGCTGCGCTTCGCGGCAAAAGGCGGGACGCTGCGGGTGGTCCGCGAGGCAGGCGCTATCATAGCGCCCTCAACCGGAACAAAATACAAGCCCGTACACTCAGCCGTAAAAACAATTAAATCGAAGCATAATACCGACGACTACGGCAGACTAACAATAAACCAGAGACGCCTCATGAAGAGCTACCTTGCTCTTGAAAAATCTCTTGCATCATATAGTGAATCCAGATATTTTCGCGCCTGCTTAAACATTGGCGAATCATTCACGCTCGCACCCAGGCGCAGCCTCTCTCTACGCAAGTACTGGGAGCGCAGTGACGACATCCCCCCTGACATCTCCCAGCGTTATCGGCGGTTGATGGCCCAATCGAAGAATACCTCGGGTGACAACCGCTAATCAATCGGTCTGGTTGTGATCGGCCGGTGTGGGCCGCTCGGCCGGATTGTTGTCGATGGCCACCTCGCCGATGGTAACCGGCCGCTCGGGGCCGCCGGGATAGGGGCTTGAAGATTAGGCGGCGGCGGTCTGGCAGGGTATCCGTCCGGTGAGAACCGTAAGCGGCCGGTTTGGGCCGCCTTGCGCGCTGGCGCGTGACGAGTAGCGTTTGTCGTTACGGACGTCGGTAACGACGTCGTTACTGACGTCAGCAAGCGGGTGGTGGGATGCGCCAGGAGATCCTGACGGGTGTGGAACGTCGGCGGCGGTGGTCCGTCGCGCAGAAGATGGCGATTGTGGACGAGGCGGCGGGGCCGCCGGGCCGGGTCGCGGAGGTTGCGCGGCGCCATGATGTCTCGCGCCAGCAGGTCTATCATTGGCGCCGGGAGTTGCGCCGCAAGGGTCTGTTGGCGTCGGGGGAACCGGGCCTGTTCCTGCCCGTCACCCTGGTGGATGAGGATGGGACATCTCGAGGGTGCGGCAACCGGGACGGCGAACTGGGGACGCCCATCGGTCCGGCTCCGACCATCGGAGACGCCGCCGCCGTCTTGGCACCCGACGACCCGACACCGACACGCCGTGCCACGGTCGACCCGGTGGAGATCGTGCTGCGCAACGGCCGTGTGGTGCGGGTGACGTCGGAGGTCCCCGACGCCGTCCTGACCCGGGTCATCCGGATCGCGGAGGCGTCATGATCGGGCCGGGCAGCGGGGTACGGGTCTATCTGGCCTGCGGGGTGACGGACATGCGCAAGGGCATCGCCGGCCTGGCGGCGGCGGCCCAGCAGGTCTTGCGGCAGAATCCGGCGTCGGGCGCGGTCTTCGCCTTCCGGGGTCGTCGTGGCGACAGGGTGAAGCTTCTGTATTGGGACGGCCAGGGCTTCTGCCTGTCCTACAAGGTGCTGGAGCATGGCCGCTTCCCCTGGCCGTCGCCGGCGGACGGCACCGTGCGGCTGACGCCGGCCCAACTGGCGATGCTGTGGGAGGGGATCGACTGGCGGCGCCCGGCGTGGACCGCGCCGCCGGCCCGCGTGGTGTGAATCTCCGAACGGAATCAGAGAGATAGGGCTGGAGCTGGGGATCCCGACCGGGTATACTCTGGCCATGACGCCGACGCCCGAGACCCTGCCCGACGATCCCGCCGTCCTGAAGGCGATGCTGCTGGCCAAGACCGAGGAGGTCAGCCGCATGGCGACGTCGCTGCGGGCCTACGAGGCGATGGTGGAGGCGCTGAAGCTGCGCATCGCCCGCTTGAAGCGGCAGAAGTTCGGGCGCAGTTCCGAGAAGATTGACCGCGAGATCGCGCAGCTGGAACTGGCCCTGGAGGGGCTCGAAGTGGCGCGGGCGGTGGCCGAACCCGCGCCGGCGGACGACGAGGAGACCGACCCGCCCCCCGAGAGCGAGACAGCATCGGACCCGGGCCAGTCGTCCCAGAAGACCGCACCGCGCCGTCGCGGCAAGCCCAAGGTGGCGCCGGACACCCCGCGTGAGCGCATCGTTCTCGACCCGGGCGAGCAGTGTCCGGCCTACGGCGGGCCGCTGCGTCTGGTGGGCGAGGACGTGGCCGAGATCCTGGACTTCATCGCCGCCAAGCTGAAGGTGGTGGAGACGGCGCGGCTGAAGA
>NZ_FNAP01000040.1 GCF_900101965.1 Rhodospira trueperi
GGAGGATCAGTCGCGACTGCGACGGGGGCACGGCGCCCAGAACATGGCCCTCGTGCGCCGCTTCGCCTTCAATATCATCCGCGCCGGACGCGGCAAGCGATCCATCAAGACTACCCGCAAGGTCGCAGGCTGGGACCCCGCCGTCATTGCCCAGCTCATTGCAGACCCGGTTCATTAACCTGGACTCGTTGCCGTGGGATACAGGGCATCAATGTCGAACGGCGGCTTGACCATGCCCGCAGCGAATCACGAACCGCGAGTTCGCGCAACCAAATGTGAGTCGCGACGCAGCCACCGCCCGCACTTCTGCCCCGGTTACAATTCTGGAAACGCCAGGACGGCCCCTCCCATCCGATCGGAGATGGATTCCGGCGGCCGCCGGCGTGTTGCTTGCCTCAATCGCCGACGCGCTCCAGTGCGCCGCCTACGGCTGGCAGGCTCCGGAAACCGGCGGTGTATCAAGCACGGTCGGCATGGGTTAGTGTCGTCACACGCCTTTTGGCTTTGCGCCGTATGGGAGGTCATGACATGCCATCGGCATGGTCCCAAGATACTTACATCAGGGCCTACCGTTTCGCTGCGGAAGCTCATTGGAATGAAACCCTGCGGCAATGCGTTCCTGGCACTGATCTGCCCTACCTGATGCACGTCAGCTTCGTGGCGATGGAAGTGATCGCGGCCCTTTCCGTCGAAAGCGGTCATGACGGAGACGTCGCGATACAGTGCGCGCTGCTTCACGACACGATTGAGGATACCGCGATCAGCCATGGCGATTTGCTCGCCGAGTTTGGGCCGGTGATTGCGGATGGCGTTTTGGCCCTCACCAAGGACTCGGCGATCGGCCGGGACTTGCCCAAGGCAGAGCGAAAAACGCGCCAGATGGAGGACAGCCTCAGGCGGATCATACGTCAGCCGAAAGCGGTGTGGATGGTAAAGATGGCTGATCGAATCACCAACCTCCAACCGCCTCCAGGTCACTGGTCGAGCGAGAAGATTGTCCGCTATCGAGATGAGGCTACGGGCATTTTGTCGGCTTTGCGGGAATGCAGCCCTTATCTCGAAAAGCGGCTGGCGGAGAAGATCGACGCATACCCGATTGGCACGACGGCGTAGCCGTGGCGGATACACTTCATTCTTGGCACGCTCATTCCGGCCACCTGTGTCCCTGCGCTAGGTCGCGAGGGTGTGCGGCATGGCTGCCTGTGACCTCGGCCGAGGACGTGAACGCCGGCATCGAGGGCGTGGTGGGGGCGGTATCGGGAATGTCCATGCGGCATCTACCGCGCGCGAAGGGGCGGCCCCAATCTTTGGCCATCGGAAAACAGTAACATTGGCAATCAAGAAGGAAAAACAGTAACCGGGGCAGAAGTGCGGGCGGTGGCTGCGTCGCGACTCACATTTGGTTGCGCGAACTTGCGGTTCGTGATTCGCTGCGGGCATGGTCAAGCCGCCGTTCGACAT
>NZ_FNAP01000042.1 GCF_900101965.1 Rhodospira trueperi
CGGATTTTGAGCGGCTGATTTTTTACAGGGTGTTTTTGGCGGTGTCGCTCAGCCAGGTCAGGGCGCCCTTGGTCGAGGTCCAGGTTTCCAGGCTGGAGAGGACATAGAGGATCGCCTCGTCCTTCGATCCCAGGGCGTAGTGGGGCGGCGGCTGGTTCGGCAGGCGTTTCTCGCCGAGCAGGTAGGCCGGCACATGGGGGTTGTTCTTGATGGCCGCGGTCAGCGCCTTGGTCGCCCCCGACGTGGCCCCGCCCTGTTTGAACTTCAGCAGGGCATCGGTGTAACCCCATTCAGCGAAGTCCGGCTCCTCGTACTCGTGGAGCAGCTCCCGGGTGGCCTCGAACAGGTTCAGGTGCAGCAGTTTCGGCGCCAGCACATGGCGGAGGCCCATATTGTCGTTTGGGCACAGCCGCAGCATGTCGCGCCAGTGGGCCACGGCCTCGTCGCGGTCCCCCATCTCCCAGAGACACTCGGCCAGGGCCGCCCGCGCCCGCATGTAGGGGCGCGTTTCCAGGATCCCCCAGAAGTTCCCTTCCTCCTCCTCGAACGCCTCCTCCCCCAGGACGTGCCGCACGGCCTCTTCCCCGGCGGCCACGGCCTTTTCCAGGGTGGCCCGCCTCTCGACGATGCACCTGGCCTCCTCCTCGGCCAGCAGCAGCCAGGCGTCGGCGCAGAGCGCTGAGATCCCGAGCGCCCGCTTCGCCAGGGCGACCCGCTCCCGTTTCGTCCCGCGCTCCCAGGCGTCATACATGATGTCCTGCGCCGCGTGGAGCGGATCGGCCTCCGCCTCGCCCAGGAGATCCTCGGCCAGCAGGCTCCTCTGCAGGTTGGCCATCATCTTTTCCATGGTCACCCGCGGGGGCAGGTCCTCCGGCAGAGGGGCCGGGGACGGATCGGCGGTCCGGCGTTTCCGGGGCGCCGGCTTGGGGGCCTTCGTGCCATCCTTGCGGCGGTTCTTGCTGACGGGCACCGCGTCTCTCCCTTCTCTGGACCACGCCGGGGAGGATAGCAAAACAGCGTCGCCCGGGTCCCGGTTTTTCCTCGTCCGGGAACGTGCCGACCTCTATAATATCGAGCCGAATCAATCCGATAACGGGACATCGCATGCTCTTTTCCGGTTTCGGCCCGCGCGCGGTCATCGCCGCCTTCGACGGCGGTGAGATCACCTCGGACGCCGGCGGCCTGCTGTTGCGGGAGACGGCCAAGCGCCTGGACCTGTTCCCCCGCATGGCGGCGTGCTTCGACGACCGCCGGGACCCGTCCCGGGTCCGCCATCCGCTGGCCGACCTGCTCGCCCAGCGGGTCACCGGGATCGCGCTAGGCTACGAGGATCTCACCGATCACGACAGCCTGCGCCACGATCCCCTGCTGAAGCTCCTGGGCGAGGCGAAGTCC
>NZ_FNAP01000043.1 GCF_900101965.1 Rhodospira trueperi
GCCGCGACCATGGACAGGCCGGGGAACAGCATGCGCAGCGTCAGGACGCTTTCGATCCCCTCGCCCGCGACCAGGGCGTCGCCCGGATCGCCGAACCGGACGGCGTTGCCCAGCAACCGACCGAGGGCGCGGCGGGGCTTCGGCATGGCCGCCTTACCCGCCGTGTCCGGGTCCAGAAAGGTCCGGTGGACGCCGGTAATCGCGCCGTCACCGTCGGTCACGGCAGCGATCAGGGCAGGTCGGGCCTCCAGCGGCGCATCCGGTGTGGGGCGGCACCAGACACGCGGATGGAACCGCAAGGCCGGTTCCGGTTCGGACAGGACAATGCCGCGCCCGGCGAGATACCGCTCGGCCAGCGTGTCGGTGATGGGGCGCGCAGCGGCGAACAGCCGCCGGGCCGAGACCACGGTGTCGCGTTCGCTGGTCTGTCTGACAGGATCAGGCACGGGCCATGGTTCGCTGAGGAAGGCGTGCGCCTCCTCCATGGCCCCAAAGAAGTCGAGCCCCCGATTGACCGCGATCAGGTCCAGCAGGTCGCCGTATTCACCCGTGGCGGAATCGGTCCAGGACCCTGCGCGGGAACCGGTCAGGCGGACATACAGGCTCTGGCCGGGATGTCCGTGAACGTCACCAACCTGCCAGTAGTTTCCGGCCCGCCGCCCGGCGGGCAGATAGGCACGGCAGACGGCTTCGGCCCGCGCGGCAAGAGCCCGGGCCACATCATTTGCTTTCATGAGGAATCTCCCTTGCAAAAAAATGGCCCGGTGCGGACACCGGGCCGAGACGTTGTCGGGGCCGCTGGTCGATTATTCGGCGGCCTCGGGGAGAAATTCCTCGCGCGGGGGATCGCAGTCGTTGGCCACAGCCACAGCCGCCTCCCCTTCCGGAGCTGGTTCCATGGCCTCCTGAGGTTGCGGATCTGGCATGCGCAAAGGCTCCGGCAGCCAGCCGGTGCCTTCCAGCAGCCGGGCAGCGGCCTTGGCCATGTCGGTCTTGCGCAGATGCTCGATGCGCGCGGCGGGACGCTCGCCCTTGGCCTCGCGCACGGCCTCCAGAATCCGCGCCTTGAGCACGCGGTTCAGGTACGTGTCCTCGGTGGGTTCCCAGCCCGCCGCCGCGATGTCGAGCCCGACGGCCCGGGCCAGCGCGTCGGCATGACGCAAACGCCCCGGCGGACGGTTCCAGCTTTCGACCACGGCATGGACACTCCGCGAGACGCAATGCGCCAGCAGCGCCATCCGATCCTCGGCGGACATGGCCTCAAGCGCCCCCCACAGTTCGCCGGGATTGTCGGGCAACCTAGCTGCCCACTCGGCATGACGGGCTTCGAAGGCCTTGGCCGCCGC
>NZ_FNAP01000002.1 GCF_900101965.1 Rhodospira trueperi
ACCAGCGTGAGCGTCTTTGCGAGCCCGGTGTCTCCGGGGGGCGTGGCGGCGCCCACCGTGATGGTGATGGCGTCCCACTGCGCGACATCCTCGCTATAGGGGGCGAGGTTGGTCGCCGCGCCTTCGATGAGGAGGGCGCTGCCGTTGATCCGGGGGACGTCGATGGCGTGGGCGGTCAGGTCCAGCCAAGCCGCCGACGCCCGGCTGAACGCCGCCGGCGCCTGGATCGCGCCGGCCTGGAAGAGGGGCGTGATCCCGGCGGACACCGGCACGGATCGCAACGCGGCTTGTGCCAGCATCAGCCCACCCCTCCGACATGCGCGGCGATCAGGTCGGTGCCGTCGTGCGTCAGCGTCACAAGGTCGAACGCCCCGGCCCCCGTCCGCCATGGGGGCGCGGCGCCGCCGAGCCACTTCGCCGCCGTGGCATCGGCCTGCGCGAAGGTCGGTGCGCGGCTGCCGGTGGCGTCCTGGATCAACTTGAGCGTGATTGAATACCCGCGCCCGGCCGGCGGATCGGGCAGCGTGAACGCGGTGTCGTCGGTCAGGGTCAGGCGCCGAAACTCGCCGTCGCCCAGGTCCACGGTGTGCGACGCACCGACGCTGGCGGCGCCGACGATGAAACGACCGACGGTGTAGTCGACCGTGGCGAGGCGCACACTATCGCCCGGCTGCACGGCGCTGTCGGCCGTCAGGCCCTGCACGGCGGTGGCGTAGTCCGCCGCCTGCGTCGTCGCGGCGGAGCCCAGATCCAGAAGGGTGCGCCCGCCGGCGGCATCGGCGGCGGCCATGAGGGATTGGCCCCACACAGACATGGCGCTTCCGGCCACGACCAGGGCGCCGCCGACGGACACGGTGCCGGTGATGGTCAGGCTGGCGACGGTGATGTCGTCGCCCGGGCCGACGCCATCGCCCGCCCCTCCACCGCCGGAGACGGTGGCCATCCAGGCCGACAGCGCGGCGTCATCGGCCCAGGTTTCCGCCCGCGCGGCAAGGCCTGGGATTTCACCGGCGACGCCGCTGGCGTCCATGACGGCCGCGATGGCGTCCGTCAGTCCGGCGGTGTTGAGCGGATCGTTCACCAGGGCGGTGGCGGTCGCGTTCCAGCCCAGGATGGCGCCCGGGGCCGGAGCCGGCAGCGTCAGGTCGGCGTCCTCGCCGGCACCCGGCGCGAGACGCACGGTCCGACGGAGCCCGTCGTCGAGTTGCTGGTCCACGGCGGTCAGGGTGTCCAGGGCGTCGTTCAGCGCGGCCGCGCGCAGCGGCCCGCCGGCCTGAAAGTCGGTGACCCGCTGGATGTCCAGGTGACGCACCAGGGTGACCCGCGCACCGCTGGCCGGGGCGCTGGCGAAGGTCACGGTGCCGCCGTCGGACTCTCCGGCGCCGGTCACGGAGAAGCCGGAGGTCACCCGGGTGTCGTCCAAGTAGACGCGCAGGTCACCCTCGGAGAAGACTGGGAACGGGTAAGGAAACGCGGTCTGTGTCCCGTCCCCCACGTATTGAATGCGGGGGCGGATATCCCCGATCTGGATGTGCGCGGTCATGCGGGAAGGCTCCGGTAGGGTGGTGGAGATCAGGACAGGCCGCGACCCAGCGCGTCCAGGCCGGCGTCGACCAGTCCCAGCGCGGCCCGCTGGTTGCTGAGCGTGAGGTCGAGCAGGTCGCGCTGCTCCGCCGCCGTCTGTTGGATCCCCATGGTCCGCAGGCGGCTGTTCAGCGCGACCTGCCGCTTCCAGATGTCCAGGTTGGACCGGTAGGTGCGATCGGCCGTCTCGTCGGCGGTGGCGTCCCAGTCCGCCGAGATCCGCGCCCGCGCGGCGTCGCGCCGGGCCGCGGTCTCGGCGCCCAGATCGGCATGGTCGCGGCGCGTTTGTTCCGCCTCGCGCGCCCCCAGTCCGGCGAGCACGGCCCGCGCCGAGCCGAATCCTGTGTCCAGGCCGGCGTCGGCGAACCGTGCGCGCTGGCTGGCACCGGCGTGACGCAACGCGTCGGCGCGTTCCAGTTCGGTGCGGGCGAAGGTCCGGTTCAGGGCTTGGATGGCGGCGTCGGTGTCCCGGGCGATGGCCCCGGCTTGCCGGTCGTGCGCCGCCCAGGCGGCGCGGTTGGCGCTTTCCGCGCTGGCGGCCGTATGCCGGGCGGTGGCCTGGGACTCCGCGTGGGCGGCTTCCGCGCTGGCCTGATTGACCGCGGCGCGCTGGCGCTGCTCGGCCTCATAGACCTCGTATTGCTGATACTGCTGCCAGGCGGTGCTGGCCGCCTGCAGCGCGAACGGGATGAAGATGGTGGCGAATTGAGCCATTAGTCTGTGACCTTCACTTCGCTGGTGACGCTGAGAACGGTGCAGGGCAGCGGCGCGTCCTGGACGACCCGCCACAGCGGCACCATGGGATCGCGCTGCCAGCCCAGCGCGCGGATCGACAGATCGCCCGTGACCGGCGTCGGCGGTTGATCGAGCACGGCATGCGATCCCAGCGCCTGGAACGGCTGGGCGCGCGGGCCGTCGCCGGTGTCCACCCACAGGGCGGCGGTGTCGCGCAGTCGGAAAGTGGCGCGGATCAGCCGGATCAGCGTGCCCGGGCCGCCGCCGCGTCCGCCGTCGATGGCCGGCGGCAACGGCGCGATCTCGTGCGTGAAGGGCAGGCCGATGATGACCGCACTGGCTGGACCGTCCAGGGTGACGGAGCCGCCGGAGACGGTCTTGGTGCCGGCGTCGGCGCCGTCGGCCAGAATGCGCACCGTGCGCCCGTTCAGGTGATCCAGCCCGCTCCAGCTTTGGCGCGGGGTGGTGTCGGATCCCGGCAACGCGGCGTCCAGCGGCACATCGGCGTCGAACCGCTCCAGGCCGACCCCGTTTTCGCGGTCCACGGCCACGTAGACCGCGCCGCCGACCTCGGCGACGGCATGGATCGCGCCGTCCGTCTCCTGGAGCATCCAGGCGGTGATGCGCTCGGCCCGGTAGTTGGTCATGGTCGCCAGGGTCCCGTCGGCCATGACCACATGCAGCAACCGGCGCACCGGATCGTAATCCATGTCCACGGGGTCCCGGATCAGGTGCCGCGCCAACAGGGCCAGATCGGCGGCCTGATAGGCCTGCTCCAGATCGGTGAACAGGTACTCCCGCAGGTCCCGGCCGGTGGCGCCGACGAACAACGTCGCTCCGTCCACCCGGCGCGGCGGCACGCTGTGCGGCCCCAGGGTACCGATGCGGGTCTGGCGCGCCGTGGTCACGCTCTTCGGCGTCAGGGGGGCGCCCGCGACCACCCATTCCGCGCCCGACGTGAAGACCTGCAGATCGCTGGCCGAGAAGACGGCGCGGATGGCGTTGAGCTGATCCGACAGCAGCTCGAACGAGATGGCCTCGTCGTCCAGGCCCTCGCCGGTGTCGAAATTGAACAGGTCGCCCACCTGGGACATCCAGATGTGGTGCGGCACATCCCGCGATCCGCCGATCACCAAGCGGTTCTTGTGGAAGGTCACGCTGCGGGCGTAGCCATGGGCCGACGACAGCGCCTGTTCCACCCACTCGCGGGTGGCGTTGGCGTTCTCGATCTCCTCGTGGATGGTGGCGGCGACCTCGGTACCCGACGTGTATCCGGTGATCGACACCGGCTTGCCGCGCAGCAACAGGCGCGTGCCCACATGATCCGCCGTGAACACCGCCGACGAGGCGATCAGCGTCACCGACCCCACCGTGCTCGACGGCGTCAGGCTGATGAGCGGATTGGCGAAGCGGTAATACGGCTCGTAAACGCGGTCACCCTCGGTGGGATAGTCCCAGGTGCGGAGGGTCCAGCTTGTGTGCGAGGCCCGCGTGATGCGGCGCGGCTCGACCTCCGGATGGACCACCAGAAGCGTGTCCGCCATCTGTGTCCAGGTCAGTTCCGGCAGGTGCGCGGCGGTCCACGGCGCCACGGTGTGGAAGGCGTAGGTGCCGTCCAGGTACACATCCAGGCGGCCGTCCGTCAGCACCAGAAGGTAGCTCTGCTCGGTGTTGAACTCGAACGAGATCAACCGCGCCCGCCCGGGCAGACTGGCGATGTGGCGCAGGCCGTCGCGGCGCGACACACCTCCGGTCGGCCGCAGGAAGACGTTGCGCAGCTTCGCGGCGCCGTTCACGTAGGCGCGCAGGTCCGAGCGACCGTACAGGTCGGACGACAGTTCGCCGGCCGTGAAGTTGGTCTGGGTCGTGTTGACGCGGGTCATCCGCGTGCCTCCACCAGGGGGAAGTGGGACAGGGCGGGCGGTGTGTCCTGCTGGCTGTCGAGCAGGCGGGCCTGCCGCAGGGCGGCCTCGGCCAGCGTGTGCAGCAACTCGCCGCGACTGGTGCTCTCGGTCAGCGGCAGGCAGAATTCGGCCGCCAGTCGCGCCGACAGCGCCTCGACGAAAAAGGGCGGAAAGGCGCTTTCGTCGGGGCGGAAGATGTAGGTCAGAAAGACCGCCCCGGCGTCGGTCCACAGCCGGTCCTCGGCCTGGCGGTAGACCAGGCCGGCGCCCCGGCCGGCCCCGCCCGCCGACAGCGTGCGCAGATGGTCGGCCGGAAGCTGGTAGGCGTACGTGAAGTCCGCCACCGGTGCGGCGGACAGGCGGGCAAGGCTCACTTGGGCGGTGGCGAACGACCACGGATGGACCGACAACAGGGCGTCGCGCGCCGGCGCGTACAGCGCCTGGGCGACCTCGGCCTCGGCGGTGCCCTCGTCCAGGCTGGTGATGGGCCGCGCGCCCAGCTTGAGGAGCGCGCGCGAGCAGATGGCAACGGCGGACAGCGGCATGGGGGGCCCTCCGGGGGCTATGATGAGTCTTTGTTTTTCTCGCCGTAGCGCTCCTGCGGGGCGCGCGGCTCCGCGGCTTCGCCGCGCCGGCGTGGTCACGCCGGCCGCCCGACGAAAAGGGTCACCCTTTTCGTCGGACGGTACAAAAAACCCCCGCCCGGAAGGGGCGGGGGTCGGTCAGGTCTGGGCGTCGGGACGGACGGGCGGGTCAGGCCGCCGAGGGTAGGAAGAACCGGTCCAGGTCGTTCCGGCGGATGATGATCGGCGTTCCGTCGCGGGGGGCGGCGCAACGCCTTGCCGTGGTTTCGGCGCTCTCGGCTCGCCCGAGCGCAAGGCGTTCGTTGGAGACCAGACGCAGCACGGCATCGGCGTTCGGATCGATGGGTGTCTCGCCACGCTCCCACCGTCCCACCGTCAATGCTTCCTTCCGCAGCAGGTCGCCGAGCTCGGCCTGGGTCAGGCCCATTTCCGTGCGAATGGCTTTGACCTCGGCCCCGATCAGCGGCCCGTCGCGTCCGATCAGCGCGCGCACGATCAGGCGGTGAAGGGCCTGGACACGGGGCACGACAAGCACCGTATCGCCGTCCTCGTCCACCGTCTCTTCCACACCCTCGACCCAGACGTCGTCCAGGCCGCATTCGGTGAAGTGGTAGAGATCATCCTGTGTCGTCGATCCAGCCATGACGAGTCTCCGCGCGAACCGTTCCCACTACCCGCTTTCATCCACGAACATCACGGTGACGATCTTGACCCGTGTTCGCTCCGGATCAACCGCGACCACCACCCTGATCGTCCGGCCACCGTGATCCTGGATTCTGGCCTCCATCGCATAGACGAACGACCCTGGACGGTTGCCCGCGACCGGATCCGCATGGACGAACCCGTTGCGGAGGACCGCGAGGACATCGAACGTCGAGATGTCCCGCAGGTCCATCCGCTCCAGGGCATGGCGGGTGAACGGAAGATCAAGGCCTGTGCCACCCGCCAACGCCCGGATACGGGCCGTGGCTTGTGCCCGGGTCCATGGGCGCGCCGACGGCCCACCCCTGCCAGACACGGTCGTTTCATCGCCGGACACAACGGGGCTCCCGGACCGGAAAGCTCAACGCAAAAGTATCATGATGATACATCGCCGTCGAGGAAATGCGAGGCCGCGATGCGTTCGGTCCTACACCGCCGCCACCGTCACCGCCCCGCCCGTGTTCGCGGAGACGCGGTAGAACGCCGCCGCCGGGGTGCCGTCGGTGTCGGTGTTGCAGACGATGATGTCGCCGAGGCGCACATAGGGCGAAGCCGGGTCGAAATAGTTGGCGCCGGTCACGGCGTCGTCGGCGGTGGTGTAGTGCCAAAGCGTGAAGCCGTTGCTGTAGCACAGCACGGACAGATCCTGAGGCGCGAAGGCCATGGTCGGGGACTCCTTCTGGAAATGCAGGTGGACACCGTGGGTCGTAGGGTGCACTCGACCGCCGCGAAGCGGCGGGCAGTGCACCGCGCGGCGATCACCGACGAGGCGGATTGCCCAGCTTCGCGGGGCGGATCCGCCCTACGGACCCTTGGACCTCGCGTTACGAGCTTTCCAGGCAGCGCAGGGAAACGACGCCCTCGGCGTCGATCAGCCGGGCGCCCTGACTCATCATGTTGTTGACGAAGTGCGCGGCGCGGTCGCCGTGCCACGTGATGTCGCTCTGCACGTCGGCGCCGATGGCGTGGCCGATGGCCGTCTTGTGGTACCAGTAGCAGTGCCGAACCGTGCCATTCAGCGTCAGTCCCGAGTGCGGGAACCACAGCGTGCCCAGCCACTTCTTGGCCTGGGTGCCGCGCCACGGCAGGTCCTCGGCGCCCACATAGTCGGCGTTGGAGAACTCGTCGATCTGCATCAGCTCCGACCACTGCTGCCAGCCGACCACGGCGTAGCGCTCGCCGTCGTCCGGCACGTCGGCGGCGCCGAGCCTGCCGAACGCCTCCATGATCTTGGTCAGGGTCAGGGCCGTGGTGCCGTCGAGCGCATGGTTGGTCGAGGTGTCCAACTGGGTGATGATCAACTCATCGGTCTTGCGGCCGAGCGCATAGGCCCCGGCGTTCACCAGAACCTGACGCTCGTCGATGTTGGTCTTCAGTTCATCGAGCCGGTCCACCCAGTCACCGGCGTAGTAGTCCTCCAGGTCGCACTCGACCGGGGTGTGGTCCAGATTCATGACCGGAACCATGCCGTGGCGCGCCTTGGTGGACGCGGTGCCCTTGCCGACCTTCTGGAAGACGGTGGAGGCGCCCTTGATGTTGTCCTTGACGCGCACGGTGTTGCGCAGCTTGGAGCCCATCTGCTGGTAGGCCAGATGGACGTCGGCCTGGAAATGCTTGATGAACGACTGGTCGATGGTGATCGACATCGGCGGGATTCCTTGTCCTCGGGAGGGATCGAACACCGTAGGGCGGATTCGACCCGCGAAGCGGGGCAATCCGCCGCGAAGACCGATGCATACGGCGGGTTGCGCCTGCGGCGCGAACCCGCCCTACGGCCCTACGGCGGAACAACGGGCGGGCTCAGACTCCGCCCGGATAGAGCCGGCGGAAGCCCTCGGCGACGCGGCGCACCACGGCCGGGTCGCGCTGCTTCCAGTAGCGGGGGTCGCGCATCAGGGCCTTCAGGTCCTCCTCGCCGGGCGCGCCCCCGGCGGGCATGCCAGCGCCACCACCGGCCGCCAGCGTGGGCTCGCCCTCGGCCATCATGCGGAACAGCGCCATGACGCCCTCGCGGGTGGAGGCCAGCGCTCGGTAGACATCCTCCGGCAGATGCGCCTTGCCCCAGGCCGACACCTGGCGGCTGACCTCGGCCCAGCGCTCCTCGCCGCCGAAGTGCTCGACCAGCGCGGCAAGGTCGGTTTCGGCGCGGTGAGTCTCGCCCATGGCCTCGATCACCGGCATGACGCGCTCGACCGCGAG
This sequence comes from Rhodospira trueperi, assembly GCF_900101965.1. GTDB lineage: Bacteria > Pseudomonadota > Alphaproteobacteria > Rhodospirillales > Rhodospirillaceae > Rhodospira > Rhodospira trueperi. Next base: position 7,709 of record NZ_FNAP01000002.1, read on the forward strand.
GTCATAGACAAGCTGGACCTGTTCGGGCGTGAACCCGGCCTCGTGGAGCCTCTGGTTGACCTCGGGATCGACCGCCAGCCCGGGATGGCCGACGGAGACGCGGTAGCCGTCCGGGGTGTCCGGAATGCCCAGGGCGCGGCGGAAGCGGACGCAAGTGTCGATGTCGGCGTCCGGGCCGGGCACGGTGACCATGCCCGGCAGGCGCCGCGCGAGATCCTCGAAGGCCGCGATCAATGCCGGCACGTTCACCTGTCCGGTGCCCGGATCGATGAACCGCATGATCACATCGGACACCGCCGGTGCGTCGGCAATGGACGTTGCGGCGATGGGGGTTCCGGGCATGGGAAAGCGCGCCGCGCCGGCCACGCCGGGCGGAAAGGGATGATCCATGATGGGTCTCCTGTGGTGGGGACAGGGTCGGGAACGGAACGCGGTGGTCAACCCGGCGTCCGTCCCTCCGCGATCAGACGCTCAAGGTGGGCGACCAGGGCGCGCTGACCCTCCAGGTGGCGCAGCGCGGCGTCGGAGGCCTCCGGCCCCAGGTGCCGCCCGACGGTCTGGGCGCGCAGGTGGGCCAGCAGGCGCCGGCCGTCGTCGTGCGTGAACAGGCGGGCGCAGGCGCGGGCCAGGGCGGCCCGGTCCTCGCCTGCCTCCGGGATCGGATCGGGTGATCCGGACTCGGTCCAGGGCCAGGACCAGGACCTAGCCTCGGACTCAGGGGCCGGCATGGGGCGGTCCTCCCGGTGTCGGGCCGCCGGCGAGCGCGGCGCCCAGGTCGCGGGCCAGCGCCGTCCAGTCGGGTGGCGGTCCCGACGGCGCCGGGCCGGACGGCGGCGGCGCCACCGGCCGCAACGCCGCCTCCGGCACCCCCAGCGTCTGGGCCAGCCAGCGCGCCGCGCCCTCCACGTCGATGACCCGCGCCCCGGCCTCGCCCAGGCCGAGCACGGCGTTGATCCACGACAGCGTGGTCTGGGCGTCGGTCAGGCGTTGCTGCTGAGCCAGCGGCGAGGCATGCGTGAGGTCCACCAACCGCCCGTCCAGCCGGATCGGCGGGATCTCGCCGCGCCGACGCAGGATCGCCAGCCCGCGCCGCACCAGGGGCGTCAGCAGTTCCGACTGCAACCGTCCATACGTGGCCCCCAGAACCCGCGACATCTCGGCGGCGCGGTGAACCACCTCCGTGGCCGTCATGCCCGGGCTGTCGGGCTGGCCCAGCCGGTCGGCGAGCAGGGCATGGCGGATGCGCCGGCGCAGGTCGTCCAGCACCAGTTGCGAGACATCGAAGTCCCCGGCCGCCCGCAGCGGCGTCAGCCCGGACGAGCCGACCGCCTTGGGGATGATGGTTCCCGGCACCAGCCGCACCGTGGCCGGGTTCAGCACGCCGTCGTCATCGGCCTGCCAGATGCCGGTGACCGCGATGGAGGCGTTCTTGAGCACCAGTTCGACCACCTTGTTGGCGGTCTTGATGTCCGGCAACGCCTTCATCACCGGGGAGCGGCCGTAGACCTCCCCCGGCGCCTTCAGCCAGCGGAAGCACAGGTACGGCGAGACGCCGAAGCGACCGCGCGCCAGAACCTCCGGCGTGGCCGCCGCCGGGCCGTCGAGCAGGGCCGTGCCGTCGCCCGCGCCGGCCAGCAGCGCGGTGTAGGCGTAGCCATGCCCGTCCGGGACGACACACTCCAGCACCGCCACCTCCAGATCGGGCTCGCGCAGGGCGCGCTGCTCCAGGTCCGGGGGCAACACGGCGTCCGGATAGCGCGCCCGCAGCGCCGGCAGCGACAGCCGCACGCGCCGGAATACGGTGTCCAGGCGGCCGCCCGGCCCCTCGTCCAGCGCCACCTCGGCCATCGGCACGGCGGCGAAGCGGAAGGCACTGGCCTCGCCGGGGGGCGCCTCCTCGAAAGCCAGACAGGCGGTGCCCAGGGTGACCAGATCGAGATACGCCTGATGCACCTCCACGGCAAAGTTCGACGCCGCGAACTGGGCGCGGAGCACCTCGGCGGCGTGCTCCAGGGTCGGCGCCATGCGGGCGCGTTCATCCTCGGACAGGTCGGCCCCGGCGCTCAGCTCGAACCAACGCGACCACGGCGGGGTCAACTGGGCCACCATGCTGGCGGCGAGCTGATCGACGGCGTCGGGCGCGGTGCCGTCAAACAGGTGTTCGCCGCGCGCCGCGCCCGGCGTGGCGTCGCCGAGCGCGGACTCGCGGTGCGGCAGGACGTGGTCGGAACAGTCGCGCCACGTGCCCTCCCAATGCCGGCGGCGGTTCAGCGCCGCGCGGTAGCGCCGCAGCAGGACGGTGACGGCGTCGTCATCGCCCTGCCCCGGCGGGGCATGCCGATCCATGGGCTCAGTCTCCCAGCAGCGTTTTCATGCCGACGCGGCCGGCGGTCTGGATCGGAGACAGCACCCCCCGGTAGGAGGTGTTGACGGTGGAGCGCCAGCCCCGGGCCGCGCGTTCCTGGGCCTCCCGTTTCTGGCGGGCGGCCTCCTGGGCGGCGTTTTCCGCATCCTCGCCGTCCTTCGGGGCCGCTTCCGACAGCGGGTCCGGGGCGGGATCGGGCGCCGGCGCCGGTTTCGGCCTGGGCGGCGACGGAGGAGGGGGCGCCGGCTGCGGCACCGTGATGACGCGCGGCCGGGGCGGGGACGGCGGCGAGAAGATGCCTCCCATCGGGCGGTCTCCCTGACTGGTGGGGAACAAACGAAACGGGGAGGGGACAAGGACCGCCAAGGTCCGGTCACACGTCTCCCCGTTCGATGTTTGTTCTGGTGCCAGGGCGCGCGTGCGCCGCCAAGGACTTTTTTTTTGGTTGGTTGAAAAGCGGATCAGGCCGGGACCTTCGCTCCTTGGCGTTGAACACGGGTCGAACGCCCTCCCCGGGCTCGGGAGACCAAATGGATACGAAACCCGCTTGATTCGTTCAGGTCCCGTCGGCCGCCGACTCGTAGGTTGGGGTGAGGTGCGACGCGCCGAACCCCAACGGACCCGGCCAACGAATCCAGCCAATGTTGGGGTTCGCTCCGCTCCCCCCAACCTACGGGCTACGGGCGTTGCCCCCCGCCCGCGCCCATCTCCAGGAACTCGGCCTCGCTCAGCGTGGTCACGCCCAGGTCGCGAGCCTTGGCGGCCTTGGACCCGGCGTCGGCGCCGACGACCACATAATCGGTTTTGGCGGAGACGCTGCCCGTGACCTTGGCGCCCATGGCCTGGGCGCGGGCCTTGGCCTCGGCGCGCGACAGGGTTTCCAGCGTGCCGGTGAACACCACGGTCTTTCCGGAAAGCGGGCTGTCGCCGACGCTCTCCGCGCGTTCGAATGGGCGCACGTCCAACTGCGCCGCCAGATCGTCCAGGACCTGCCGGTTATGGTCCTCGTGGAAGAAGGCGAGGATGTCCTTGGCCACGCTGGTGCCCACATCGTTGATGTTGATGAGGGTGGCGTACGCCTCGCTATCCGGGTCCTGGGCCTCGGCCATGGCGGCGCGCAAGGCTTCCAGCGAGCCGTAATGCCCGGCCAGCAGGCGTGCGGTCGCCTGCCCGACCTGCCGGATGCCCAGGGCATGGATGAACCGCTCCAGGCTGACGGTGCGGCGGTCGTTGATGGCCCGGAACAGGTTGGCGGCGGAGGTCTCGCCCCAGCCCTCGCGGTTCTTGAGCCGGGTCAGGCCCTCCCGGTCGCGGTCTTCCAGCCGGAAGATGTCGGCCGGCCCCCGGATCAGGCCGTCGGCGAAGAACGACTCGATGGCCTTGGCGCCCAGTCCCTCGATGTCGAAGGCGTCGCGGGAGACGAAATGCTTCAGCCGCTCCACCGCCTGGGCCGGGCAGATCAGGCCGCCGGAGCAGCGACGCACCGCCTCGCCCTCGGGGCGCGGCGCCTCGGACCCGCACACCGGGCAGTGGTCGGGAAACACGAAGAGTTCGGCGCCGTCCGGCCGGGCGTCCGCCACGACCTCCACCACCTGCGGGATGACGTCGCCGGCCCGCTGGATGACCACCGTGTCGCCCTCGCGGATGTCCTTGCGGCGGATTTCGTCCTCGTTGTGCAGGGTGGCGCGGGAGACCACCACGCCGCCCACGGTCACCGGCTCCAGCCGCGCCACCGGGGTCAGGGCGCCGGTGCGGCCGACCTGGACGTCGATGGACCGCAGCACCGTGCGCGCCCGTTCGGCCGGGAACTTGTGCGCCGTCGCCCAGCGCGGCGCCCGGCTGACGAAGCCCAGGCGTTTCTGCCAGTCTACGCGGTCCACCTTGTAGACCACGCCGTCGATGTCGTACGGCAGATCGGCCCGCCGCGCGGCGAGATCGTCATAGGCCGCCACCGCCGCCTCGACATCGGCGCACAGCCGCGTTTCCGGATTGACCGGCAGGCCCCAGGCCCGCAGCCGGTCGAGAAAGTCGTGGTGGCTGGCCACCTCCAGCCCCCGCACCTCGCCCCAGGAATAGGCGAACAGGCTGAGCGGCCGCCCGGCCGTGACCGCCGGATTCTTCTGCCGCAGCGAGCCGGCCGCCGCGTTGCGCGGGTTGGCGGGCGGTTTCTTCTCCCCCGCCGCGACCTGACGCTCCCGGAACGCCAGGAAGTCGGCGCGGGTCATGTACACCTCGCCGCGAATCTCGACCACCGGCGGCGGATCGTCGTCCGTCAGGCGGTCGGGCACCTCGTCCAGGGTGCGGATGTTGGCGGTGATGTCCTCGCCCTCGGTGCCGTCGCCGCGCGTCGCCGCCTGCACCAGACGGCCGTCCTCGTAGCGCAGCGACACCGACAGGCCGTCGATCTTCGGTTCCGCCACCAGGGCCAACGGTTCGTCCGCGTCCAGCCGCAGGAACCGGCGGATGCCGCCGACGAACTCGGCCACCTCGGCGCGGTCGAACACGTTGGCCAGCGACAGCATGGGCACGGCGTGGCGGACCTTGCCGAAGCCGGTGGCCGGGGCGGCGCCCACCCGGCGCGACGGGCTGTCCTCGCGCACAAGCTCCGGGAAGCGCGCCTCGATGGCGTCGTTCCGGGCGCGCAGCGCGTCGTAGTCGGCGTCGCTGATCTCCGGCGCGTCCTGCTGGTGATAGAGCGCGTCGTGCCGCGCGATCTCCTCGGCCAGCCGCGCCAGTTCGGCGGCGGCCTCTCCCGGGGTCAGGTCGTTGGGATCGCTGGGCGTGCCGGCGGTCATGACCGGGGCGCGACGAGCGTGACCTGAAGCGGCGCCAGACCGCCGACCAGGGCCTCCAGGCCGTCGCCCGGTCCGCACGGGCCAACGCCGGACGGCGTGCCGGTGAAGATCAGGTCGCCGGCCTGCAATTCCCACAGCGCCGACAGGTGATGGATGATCTCGGGCACCGACCAGATCATCTGGGACAGATCGCCGTTCTGTCGGATCGTGCCATTGACGGACAGTTGGATCCGCCCCTGCGTCGGGTGGCCGTCCAGGCTTTCCAACGGCGAGAGCACACCGACCGGCGCGCCCAGGTCGAAGCCCTTGGCCGCGTCCCATGGCTCGCCGGCCTTCTTGGCCTTGGCCTGAAGGTCGCGCCGGGTCAGATCAATGCCGACGGCATAGCCGTAGACCGCGTCCAGCGCGCGCGTCGTGGGGATGCCCCGACCGCCGCCCTTCAGGGCGACCACCAGTTCCACCTCGTGATGCAGGTCGGCGGTGGCCGGGGGGTAGGGGACCTCGCCGCCCTCCGGCAGCACGGCGTCCGCTGGTTTGGTAAAGAAGATCGGCGGGCTCCGAGTCGGGTCATCCCCCATCTCCCGCGTGTGGTCCGCATAATTGCGGCCGACGCAGAAAACGCGCCTTACGGGGAAGCGTCCGGTCTCACCGGCGACGGGCAGGCAGGTGCGAGGGTGCGGTGGAACGACGAACTCGGACATGGCGGTGGTCACTCCTGCACGGGTGGATCTGAGACTCCATGGTCTTAAGGCGAACGCGGCGGAATGCAAATCCCTTGCGGCGCCGGCCGCCGGACATGCTGCACCGCGAAACGGGATTGCCAATCGGTCACATTTTTGTCAGATTGATAAGGATGGCGCCCCGGCTAGGTGGGGGAGCGGCGGCGCTTTCCGACGGGAATTGTTTCCGGCGCATGACAGTTATGCGTCCGCCGGGTTTGGCACAAGGCGTCAAGACGTCCTAGTGTTATCGCGTTTCATCACGTTTCGACTATCGCACTTTGATGACCGCATTTGTCGGGTCGTCGTTCGAGGAGGCTGCCGTGGGCATGACCGAGGAAGGAGTTTCATTCACACCGGAGACTTACGCGCGTCTGCGCGCGGGCGGGTTCCACCTCCGCCAACTTCGGGAAAGCCGCGAGATCACGTCGGCCGAACTGGCCGAGCACCTGCTGAACGCGACCGAGGCGTTCGTGACGGACGTCGAGGCGGGGCGCTTGCGCCTGCCGTGCGAGCAGATGAGCCGTTGGGCCATGGCCCTTGGCGTGCGCCGTGACGTGCTCGCCGACGCGCTGGGCCGCCTATACGACCCGCTGCCGTTCGACTCGTACTGGACCAAGGCCGCCGCCTGAGGTGCCCTGCCCCTGACCCTGCACCGGTTTCCCGGTTCGACCGGAATTCCGACCCGGCCCCCGTTTCCGTCGCGGGCCGGGTTGTGTGTGTTCGGGCCCACCCGATGCAGTGCCCGGCTTCCGGAAATGGGGCGATTCGCGGCGAAGGATCGGTGCGCTGCGCGCCGGAGTGTTTCGCCTTCAGCCGGCGGCCGGAGTCGGCAACGTCGGGGCCATGGTCGCCATGGCGTCCGCCAAGGCCGCGCCGCCATCCGCGCGTTGCCCTCAGGTGAAGTAGCTGGCGTCGATCTCGTCTTCCTCGCCCCAGTCAAAGCCCGGGAACTCGCCGGCCGCAATTCGGGCTTTCTTGGGGACCCCGCACGCCTTGAACAGGCTGTTGACCCAGCACGCGCAATTCTCGTCGATCAGGCTGTAGGGGACGTTCTTTATTGCCTCGTTCTTCTTGTAGGTCTCGGCCTTCATAATAATATTACGGACAAAACCGCTCACAGTGTTTCCATTCGGCGGCTTGACCTCGTGCCTCGCAAGGTCAAAGTCCGGTCGGAAAAAACTTGTGATACTGGGGTTCAGCACTTCCTTGACCGAATGAACGTCCGATGTTTCGTTGTAGCCAAGAATGAGACGTGTCTTGCCGCCTAGTTTTTTCGCGAAGGTGGCGATGGTGATGAACTCCGTGCCGGCACAGTTCTGCCATTTCACGCTCATCGTCGACGTGATCGTCGGCGTGCCCTGCACCACGAGAATGAAGTGGTGGTTCCCCAAGGGCGATGTCGCGAGATCCCGCGCGGCCCAGTAGACCTTGGACGTCATTGATGGCCCCCCCCTATATGTCGTGATCCGTCCTAACCGAAAGGTGGGGTCTTTGTGGTGGACGACAAGCATCGACCGTCGGGGCGTTGCTGTTGAGACGGCGCGGCCAAGCCGGCCGTCTCATGCGAAAACCGCTTGATCGGTTCCCGTTTTTCAACCGGCTTTTCGTAGGTTGGGGTGAGGGGCCACGCACCGAACCCCAACGTTTCGGCCCCCAGAACCGAATGGCGTTGGGGTTCGCTGCACTCACCCCAACCTACGCATTTGCGAACGAATCAAACGGACTTCGTCTTACCCCTCCGCCCCGTCGCGCCGGAAGAACAGGGTGACGGTTCCGATCTCCAGGCCCCAGCGGGACACCGTGGCCCGGTTGATGAGCACCCCGCCGGGTTGCAGCCACATCCAGTCATTGAAATGGACCTTCCAGGTGCTGTCCCCGACCTTCAGGTTCATGTCGTAGGTCCAGTTCAGCGCGTTGCCGGCCACCCGCCCCGTGGCCACGCCCAGGATGTCGTCGGCCAACCCCTCGTAGGTGTCGTCGCCGGTGCGGGTGATGCGCCAGACGCGGTGATCCTTCTCTCCGTCGGCGTAGTCGAACCGCTCGTCGAGGTTCAGCATGCCGCCGTCCCAGGTCCCCTCGATGGAGACGCGGAACTGGCGCCGCAGGGTGCCGAAGCGGTCCACGAAGATGCCCCAGGCCTCGGTGTGGCCGGCGAAGTACTCCTCCAGAACCAGCTTTGGTTCTGCGGCGGCGAAGTCGGACGGTTTCATGGAATCGCCCCCTTTCCAGACGAAGACAACAATGGTGACGAGCAGAGCCGCCAGCCCCAGGGCGCTCCAGAGCAGCGGGCGCCGCCTCATGCCGGCCGCTCCGCCGTCAGGTGAATGACGTCGATGCTGCCGTGCGCGAAGCCGGCCTTGCAGTAGGCCAGGTAATACAGCCACAACCGCCGGAACGGCTCGTCGAAGCCGGCGTCCAGGGCCAGGATGTCGGGCCACGCGGCGATGAAGGCTGCGCGCCACAGGTCCAGCGTGCGGGCGTAGTCGGCGCCGAAGCCGTGGGTGTCGGTCACCGTCAGGCCGGCCTCGGCGAGGCCGTCGCGCAGATGCGGCACCGTCGGCAGCATACCGCCCGGGAAAACGTGGGTCTGGATGAAGTCCGGCGTCACCCGGTACTCGGGAAAGCGCCACGGCTCGATCACGATGGCCTGAAGGGCCAGCCGTCCGCCGGGCCGAAGGCGGTCGCGCACGGTGTCGAAGAACAGCGGCCAGTGCGCTTCGCCCACGGCCTCGACCATCTCGATGGAGGCGACGGCGTCGAAGGAGCCCGTCACGTCACGGTAGTCCTGGAGGCGCACCTCGACACGCTCGGACAGCCCGGCCGCCGCCATGCGGTCGCGCGCATACGCCAGTTGTTCGCGCGACAGGGTCAGTCCGGTGACCCGGCAGCCGAACTCGCCGGCCGCGATCTCGGCGAACCCACCCCAACCGCAGCCGATCTCCAGAACGTGCTGACCGGGTTGCAGGTCGAGCGCCCGGCACAGCGCGCGATACTTGGCGGCCTGGGCCTGTTCCAGGGAGAGGTTCGGCGTGTCACCCCACAGCGCCGCCGAATAGGTCATCGATGGGTCCAGCCACGCGCCGTAGAACGCATTGCCGAGGTCGTAGTGATAGGCGATGTTGCGCCGGCTGCCGGATCGGGTGTTGGCGTTGCGGCGGTGCCGCCAGAGCTGGACCAGCCGCGCCAGCGCGGAGCCGGGTTCGGCGATGCCGATGCGGTCCTCGTTGACCAGAACGAGGCGCAGCACCGCGTCCAGGTCCGGCGTGTCCCACAGCCCGGCCACGTAGGCCTCGCCGAATCCCAGCGCGCCCCCGAGCAGAAGCCGCCGCGCCGCCAGCGGCGAGCGCAGCAGCACGGTCGCCTCCGGCCCCGGCTCGGCCCCGGTATGCACCCGTGCCCGGCCGTCCGGTCGGATCAGGGTCAGCCGCCCCCGGGCCAGCCGCGCGCTCAGGCGGTCCAGCGCCAGCGTCCACAGGGCGCCCTCGCCCGGCAGGCGCCGACGCGCGGCGCGGACCAGGGGGAGGCGCGCGGTCGCGGCGGAGGCAGACGAATCGGACATGGCGGCGTCTCTTGATCTTGGAGTGGGGTCAGGTCGTCAGGGCGCATCCGCCTCGCGCGGGCGGACCACCGTCACCAGATGGGACGGCGCCGGGCCGCGCGGTACGATGCGCAGGCCCTTCAGCCACAGCCACAGCGCTTCCCAGTGGATGCCGGCCATCACCTTCAGCGTCATCAGCGGGTGGCGGGTCACGGCGGCGCGCAGGGTCCGATCCGTCAGCGGTCGGCGCCGCCCGGTGAAGGAAGCATGCAGCACCGTGCCCTCGGTATCGGTCTGCTGGATGGCCACGGCGACCTTCTCGTCGGGCGGGCGGATGCGGAAGTGGTAGGTGGTTTCCATGGGCATGAAGGGCGAGACATAGAATTCCTTGTCGCAGGTCTGGCGCACCAGTTTGCCCGCCGCCTCCGCCGCGTCCACCGGGATCAGATAGCAATGCCGTTCCCCGAACGTATTGCTGACCTGATGCAGGATGGCGCCCAGGCGGCCGTCCTTGTGGTGACAGAAATAGACGGTCAGGGGGTTGAACACGTAGCCCCACAGGCGGGGATAACAGAGCACGCGGATCGGCCCGCCGCCCAGGTCGATGCCGCCGGTGGCCAGTTCGGACTCGATCCAGGCGCGCAGCGGCCGGCCGTCGCCGGGGCCGTGGTCGCGGTCGTGGAAGCTCAAGGGCGCGAACCGATTATGCCCGAACCAGCGCAGGTCCCGGTCCAGCGCCGGCAGTTCATCAAGGTCCAGCAGCAGCGAGAAGACGCGATAGTCCAGGCGGTGCCGCTTGGGCTTCAGGCGGCGGTGCAGCACCGCGCCGGCATACAGGGCGGAGGACCGGACGGTGTCGCTCATGCCGCCGCCTCCGCGTGCGCGGTTTCCATCTGCCCGTCCCAGGAGATGCGGCCGTTTTCGTTCTCAACCCGCCAGGGCCGGCGCACGCCGCCCACCGCCTCGGCCACCGCCAGTCCGGCCTGAAGCCCGTCCTCGTGGAAGCCGGCACCCATGTAGGCGCCGCAGAACCAGGTGTGCCGGTGGCCCTGGAGCCGCCAGACCTGCTTCTGCGCCGCCAAGCTCGCTCGGTCGAACAGCGGATGGTCGTACAGGAACCCCCGCACCACCGACCCCACCGCCGGCTCGCGCGGCGGGTTCAGGGTGACGAACAGGGGCCGTTCGGTCTCAAGGCCCTGCAACCGGTTCATCCAGTAGGTCACGCAGACGGTGGGTGGATCTCCCGCCTCGCGGCCGACGATGGCGTTCCAACTCGACCATGCCCGGCGCGCCCTGGGCATCAGGCTGGCGTCGGTGTGCAGAATGGCGCGGTTGCGGGTGTAGCGGAAGCCGCTGAGGATCGTGCGTTCGCGATCGTCGGGGTCGGCCAGCAGGGCCAGCGCCTCGTCGGCGTGGCACGCCAGCACGACGTCGTCGAACACGCGCGACTCCCCGCGCATGTCATCGACCCGCACGTTGCCCTGCTCGCGCCGGATGCGCACCACCTTGGTGTTCAGAAGCACTCGGTCGGCGAAAGGCGCGGTCAGCCGGCGCACGTATTCCCGGCTGCCGCCGTCCACGGTGCGCCACAGCGGTTGGTCGGTCAGGCGCAGCAGGCCATGATTGTCGAAAAAGCGGATGAAGGCGGCGGCCGGATAGTCCCGCATGTCGGCCACCGGCGTGGACCAGATGGCCGCGCCCATGGGCAGCAGGTGGTCCTCGATGAACGGACGGCCGTAGCGGTGGGCGTTCAGATACTCCCCCAGGGTCATGTGCTCCGACCGCGGATCGGCCAGAAAAGCCGGAGCCTGCCGATAGAAGCGCACCAGATCGCGCATCATCGACCAGAAACGCGGCCGTGCCGCGTTCATGGGTTGGGCGAACAGCGCCCTCAGGCCGTCCCCCGAGTACTCCAGCCCACCGTCGTCCAGCGAGGCGCCGAAGCTCATGTCGCTGTCCTTGGTCGGGACGCCGAGGTGGTCGAACAGCGCCACGAGGTTCGGATAATTCCGCTCATTGTAGACGATGAAGCCGGTATCGACGGCCACCGCCTGATCGTCTCGGCCCGGGGCCTCCACGGTGTTGGAGTGCCCGCCGATGTAATCGCCGCGCTCGTAGACCGTAACCTGGTGATGCTGACTGAGCAGCCAGGCGGCGCTCATGCCGGCAATGCCGGTGCCGATCACGGCGATGGTTCGGCGTGGCCCCTGTCCGGGGGCGATGGCCCCGGGTGGCGCGGTCGATGCAGCCTGTGACGTCATGGTGGCGATTCCCCTTGAACCCCGCGGTTCTCGTCCCGATTCATGCCCGTATTCGGCACAGTGACCCAATCCTGGTCCCGTTTACGCCCTGCGAACCGGCCCGGATCACTGAAGGTGGGGCCGGCGCGACCATGTTCCCAGTACCCAAGTCGGAGATGCGCTGTTAGGGTTTCCGCGAGGGAAGAGCGGGAGCTTGGGTTGGGAAATCGGACTTTGGGCGCGTCCAAGGACGGAGAAATGTGACGCGCCTGTGATCCGGTGTCCCATGCGGACGTAAGAAAGGTCGGATATGACGACGTGGCAGCCGAACCGATGCTTGCACCCGAGGTTCTCTCCGCGCGCGCCGCGGGTCGATCTCCCGCTGGGTCCGCTCCCCGGGAACGGGGAGGTGAGCGCATGACCAGTCTCGCGGTGGACGCCGACGCCCTGACCGGTTGGGTCCGGGCGGTCGCCGAACGTCAGGACCAGGGCGCCTTTGTCTCGCTGTTCGAGCATTTCGGGCCGCGCGTGAAGGGGTTCCTGATGCGCCAGGGGGCGGCCGAGAGCGAGGCCGAGGATCTGGCCCAGGACGTGATGCTCACGGTCTGGCGAAAGGCGGCGCAATTCGACCCGTCCAAGGCCGCCGTCAGCACCTGGATCTTCACCATCGCCCGCAACCGGCGCATCGACGTGTTGCGGCGCGAGCGCCGGCCCGAGCCGGACGCCGAGGATCCCATGCTGGTGGGCGAGCCCGAGCCGTCGGCCGAGGCGCACCTGACCACGGCGCAGGTACAGACCCGCATTCGCGAGGCCATGGCGACCCTGCCGGCCGAGCAGGCCGAGGTGCTCACGTTGTCGTTCTATGAGGACATTCCGCATTCCGAGATCGCCGAGCGCCTTGAGATTCCGCTCGGCACCGTGAAATCCCGTCTGCGTCTGGCCTTCCGCAAGGTCAAGGCCCTGGTTGGAGAAGAGTTGGCATGACCGTGAAGCACCACCCCAGCGAGGCGCTACTGCTCGCCTATGCCGCCGGGCAACTGGGCGAGGGGCTGTCGCTGCTGATCGCGACACACATGACGTACTGCCCCGCGTGCCGGGGCGTGGTGGCGGACGCCGAAGCCATGGGCGGCGCCCTGCTGGAGGACAGCGCGGCGGTGAAGCTGTCGGAGGGCGCCCTGTCCGCCGTGCTGGCCCGTCTGGACGCGCCGATGTCGGCGCAGGCCGATCCGACGCCCGTGACGCGGCGCCGTGCGACCTCGTCGCCGGCCCGACAGGCCGGGCAGGACGGGATTCGGCTGCCGGCGCCGATCCGGGCCTATGTCGGCGATATCGCCCACGCCCGGTGGCAGTGGGTGGCGCCGGGGGTGCGCCAGCTCGACCTGATGCAGCGGCCCAAGGGGCGCGACACGGCGCGACTTCTGCGCATCTCCCCGGGGCGGGTGCTGCCGCATCACGGGCATGCCGGCCTGGAACTGACGGTGGTGCTCCAGGGCTCGTTCTCCGACGAGCAGGGCCGGTTCACGCCCGGCGATCTGGCCGAACTGGACCGTGACGACAACCACCAGCCCATCGCCGATTCGGGCGAGGACTGCATCTGCGTCATCGGCACCGACGCGCCGTTGCGCTTCTCCGGCCTGCTGCCGCGCATGATGGCGCCGATGATGGGGTTTTGAGGGGGTCCCGATTTCACTTGCGCACCCCATCAAAACCCGTATGGTGCTCGCCCGTTGCGGACGCACCCGGCCCTTGTCAGGGGCCGACCGGTGCGTCTCGCTTTTTTGGCACCAACCACAGATGAGGCTTGTTCGACGAAACAAGACCCTTCGGGTTCAACGCTGGTTTGAGGGAGCTGGAATATGCGCTATGCGTCCCCCCAATTGGCGGTGAATACTGAAGCGGAGGCCCACGCAGCCCGAGCAGAGGTAAGATCCGTTCCGTCCGTCCACCTCAAGGCCGTTCCCAACGAGCCGCCCATGAGCGAGGACAGGCTAGACCACTTCATTACCGAGAATGGGCTGACATTCGCGGGCCGGCACCTGATCCTCGACCTTTGGGAGGCCAAGGGCATCGACGATCTGGAGCGTGTCGAACAGGCCATGCGGGAGGCCGTCCGGGTCGCCGGCGCCACCCTGCTGCACATCCACCTGCACCACTTCTCGCCCAACGGCGGGGTGTCCGGGGTGGCGGTGCTGGCCGAATCCCACATCAGCATCCACACGTGGCCCGAATGCGGCTACGCGGCGCTGGACATCTTCATGTGCGGCGACGCCGAGCCCATGAAGACGATCCAGGTGTTCCGCGATGCCTTCGAGACCACCCGGAGCCAGATCGCCGAGCACAAGCGCGGCGTCGTCTGATCCGGGGACCGTTTCCTGATGTATGACGGTCGCGGGTGCGCCCGCGCCCGCGTTCCCCCGTGGAGATGGCCGATGTCCTCCATTGCCCTGCGCGCGGATCCGTCCTGCGCGCCCCCGCCCGCCTGCCGGCTGCCGGAGCCGGCGCCATGCGGCCCCGCGCTGACGGTCGTGCGTCGCCCTCCGGAGTGGGTCGCGCCCGGCCTGACGCGCAAGATCGCCGCCTTCCTCGACCGCCGGCCCGCCACCCCGTGTCTGGTGGTGGACCTTGACGTGGTCGAGGCGAACTATCACGCCCTGCGGGCCGCGTTGCCCGAGGCGGAGGTGTACTACGCCGTCAAGGCCAACCCGGCGCCGCCCCTGGTGGCGCGGCTGATCGGTCTGGGCGCGCGCCTGGACACCGCCAGCCTGCCGGAGATCGACCTGTGCCTGGCCCTGGGGGCCGATCCGGCGCACCTGTCCTACGGCAACACCATCAAGAAGGCGGCCGACATCGCCGCCGCGCACGAGCGCGGTGTGCGTCTGTTCGCCTTCGATGCCGAGGAGGAGCTGCGCAAGATCGCCGCCCATGCCCCCGGTGCCCAGGTGTTCTGCCGCCTGCTGACCGACAACGCCGGGGCCGAATGGCCGCTGTCGCGCAAATTCGGCTGTTCGTCGGCCATGGCGCGCGACCTGATGCGGCTGGCGGCGCGGTTGGGCCTGGAGCCGGTCGGGCTGTCGTTCCATGTCGGCTCGCAACAGACCGATCCGGCGCAGTGGGACCATGCCCTGGCGCCGGTGGCGGACCTGTTCCGCGACCTGCGCGCGGACGGTCTGGCGCCGTCCATGGTGAACCTGGGGGGCGGCCTGCCGACCCGCTACACCCGGCCAGTGCCGGAGGTGGCGGCGTATGGCGCGCGGATTCGCGAGGCGGTGGCTCGCCTGTTCGACGCCCCGCCCCGGCTGATCGTCGAGCCCGGGCGCGGGCTGGTCGGCGATGCCGGCGTGCTGGAGACCGAGGTGGTGCTGGTGGCCCGCAAGGACGAGACGGAGGCGCGCCGCTGGGTGTTCCTCGACGCCGGGCGTTTCAACGGGCTGGCGGAGACCGAGGGCGAGGCCATCCGCTATCCGATCACCGCGCCGGACGCGACGGACGGCGAGCCGGACGGCCCGGTCGTGCTGGCCGGTCCCACCTGCGACAGCGTGGATGTGCTCTACGACCGCGCCGGCGTCCGCCTGCCACTGTCACTGAAGGCCGGCGACCGGCTGCGGCTGTTGTCCACCGGCGCCTACACCACCACGTATTCCACCGTCGGCTTCAACGGCTTCGCGCCGCTGGAGGCGCATTACGTCTGACCGCGCCCGTGGTCACGACGCTCTGCGTCCCCTTCCCGCGACCCGTGCGCCGGCGGGCTGATACGCCGGCACGAGGGGAGGGGGCGCTTGCCCGGGCCGATCAGGTCGGCGCGGTCCGGGCGCTTCAAGGCGTCGCGCAGCAGCGGCGAGTTCTCTGGATCATGTTCCCGCGGGAACGCCGTGTGCGGGCGGCGTTCCCGAACTCGCCGGGTGGCTATGCGGCTCCCCCATCGGCCAGACGGGCCGGGATCAGGCGCCGCAGCGCGCGGCGAACCCGGTCCCGGACGCCGCTGTTGTGTAGGCAGACTCCGCCCGCGAGGCCCACCAGACAGCCCAGGACCGTATCCAGGAAACGGGCGCTCATGAGCGCGCCTGCCGCACCCGTTTCATCCAGGTGCGCGGCGTCCGCCAGCAGGATGGTCAGCGGCGTGACGAAGACCACGGCGAACGCGTAATGGCGCACCACGATCGTCTCGATCGCGAAGGACAGCGCCATCATGATCAGGGCCAACGTCCAGGGCGTCAGCGGCACCAACAGGATGACGCCGGCGAGAAGCACGCCCAGGGCCGTGCCCACCAGTCGGTGGAGCTGGCGCTCCCAGACCGCCCGCAGCGACGAGGCGCCCTGGATGACCGCCAGACAGCTCACCGGCACCCAGTAGGCTTTTTCCATGTCCAGGATCTGCGCCAGGACCAGGGCCAGTCCGACGAACGCGCCGATGATCACCGGCTCGACGATGATGAAGTCGAAGGTGGGATCCGGGCGCGGCGGCACCGGTTTCGGCGCGCGGGTGCGCAGATCGTAGAGGCTGTAGGCGAACCCGATGATGCAGGACAGCAGGCACCCCATGCTGACCAGCCCCACGTAGAGCGGGACCTCGATCACCTCCAGCGGCAAGTAGGCGCCGATGGACGCCGCCATGACGAAGAACAGCGCGCCGGGCATGCCCAGGCCGTAGAAGCGCGCCACCATCAGGGCCATGATGGCAATGAAGCACAGCGCCGGCATCATGACCGGGGGGAAGAAGTGGCTGATCACCCCCAGGGTGAAGCAGGCGGTCAGGCTGAAGGCGCAGGCCATCAGGACAAGCATGCGGTGCGACAGGGGCGTCGGCGGCAGGTAGATCAGCACCAGCCCGCCCAGCGCCGAGGCCTGCCCGAACTCCACGTGTCCGAACCACGCGCCGGTCAGCATCGGTGCCCCGGTGGCCAGGGCCGCCGCCACCGGCATGTGCCAGGGGCGGTCGGCGGTGCGGATCTGGGCGAACGTTCTGGCCTCATTGATGAGGGTGGTCTTCAGACGTTGAAACATCGCAACACGATCCTCTCATACGGGATCCGGATGAATGATTCGGGTCCGGAGCGTGCCGCCCGTCTCCTCCCCCCGGAGGCTATCGTAGTCACACGTCTTTCCGCCGAAGCGGTGGCTCTTCGCTCGCGCGACATCTTGACTCGTCATTGCTTCACCCTCGTCGCAAGACGAAGGTGAAGCAATCCAGGGCACAAAACGCAAGTATCCGCCCTGGATTGCCCCATATATTTTATTTGGGCTTCGCTCCTCGCAATGACGAGCATAAGTGAAGATATGTGAATATGATAGCCTATCCAGGGGAGGGCGTTCGGTTCGCGCCTGGGGCGCCCAGCCGTTCACTTCGGAGGCCGTGCGGCCAAAATGAGAACTGCTGACATTTCGGGACGGATCATCCAACGCCAGAAGACGAGCCGGTCCACACCATCCGCGCTGCGTAGAACCCATCCATGCCCCCAACCTCCGCCAAGTGGCAGGGCAGCGTCCGCAGGTCGCCGTCGGGCGTGATCAGGTCGCCAAGGCAGCCCACCTCTTCCGGCGTAATGGGGTCTCGGGACAGGGCCGCATGCCGTTCCAGGGCGCCGGCCACCACCGTCGGCCCTTCCTCCGGTTGCAGCGAACAGACACAGTAGACCAGCACCCCGCCGGGCCGTACGAGGCGGACGGCGGCGTCCAGCAGCGCCGCCTGGGTTTCGGCCAGGCCGGCCACGGCCTCCGGCGTCTTCAGCCACAGCGCGTCCGGGTGGCGGCGCAGCGTGCCGGTGGCGGAACAGGGCGCGTCCAGAAGAACGGCGTCGAACGGTTCCCCGTCGGGGCTCCAGGTCAGCACGTCGGCGGCGACCGGCCGCGCCGTCAGGCCGGTACGGTCCAGGTTCTCGCGCACCCGGTTCAGGCGGCCGTCCGAGCGGTCCAGCGCCGTGACCTCGGCGCCCGCCGCCGCCAGTTGCAGGGTCTTGCCGCCCGGCGCGGCGCACAGGTCGAGCACGCGCATCCCCGGCCGCGCGCGGAGCAGACGCGCCGGCAGGACGGCGGCGGCGTCCTGCACCCACCACGCTCCCTCGGCGTAGCCCGGAAGCTTGACAACCGGATCATGGTCGGGCGGCAGCCGCAGGCTGCCCGTGGGCAGGACCGCGGCCCCCAGGCGGTCGGCCCACAGCGCCGCCCCGGCCGCATCGCGCAGCGTCAGATCCAGTGGCGCCGGGAGCAGATGGGCGGCGGCAATGGCCCGCGCGGTCTCTTCCCCATAGGCCGTGCGCCAGCGTTTCCAGAGCCAATCCGGCGTGTTCAGGCGCGGGGCGTCCTGGGCGTTCCACCACGCCCGCCCCTCGCGGTCGAGCCGGCGCAGCACCGCGTTGACCAACCCCTTGTGCCCGCCCTGCTTCGCCGCCACGCACAGATCGACGGCCGTCGAGACGGCCGCGTGCGACGGCATCCCCAGCACCAGAAGCTGGGCCGCGCCCAGCCGCAGCACATGACGCACCGGGCGCGCCTTCGGCGGCAGCGGCCGTTGCAGGCAGCGGTCCAGCAGGGCGTCGATGCGGCCCAGGTGACGCAGGGTGGCGGCGACCAGGGAATGAACGAAGGCGCGGTCGCGCGCCTCCAGCCCCGCCACGGCGCCGCCCAGCACCTCGTCCAGGGGCCGGCGTCGATCAAGCACTTGGCGCAACGCGACCAGGGCGGCATGGCGGGAGGCGATCATGACCTTCGCTTACGCCCGCCCTGTCCGGCCGTCAAGACATGGGACATCGGCCACGGTCCCGCGCTTGACAACGGCGCGGGCCGGACCGTATATATCCGCTCCCTTTTCAAGCACCTCGTCCGTGGCGGAGTAGCTCAGCTGGTTAGAGCAGCGGAATCATAATCCGCGTGTCGGGGGTTCGAGTCCCTCCTCCGCTACCAAAATTCGCCAATGAGGAAAACGCCCTGCCGGCTTCGGTGGGGCGTTTTTCTTCGGTCCCGCGGGATCGTGTTTCGTTCCGGCGGATTGAGCCCGCCCGGGGCGGTTGGGCGAAGGTCGTCCTTCGCCTCGCCGACAGACGAGCGGTTCGTGGCGCGGCCCTACGCCGACCGGGCGAAGCGGGCGATGGCGCTGGCCGGTACCAGGGCAAGGCCGCGTGCCCGGGCCGGCTCGATCCATGCCGCCAGGGCGGCGATGGTGGCGTCGCGGGGATGGCCGATGGCCACCGCGTGGCCATGGCGGGACGCCAGCCGCTCCAGCGCCGCCAGTTGCCGGTCCACGGCCCCGCGCTGCGGGTCGTGATCCAGAAACACCGTGCGCTCCAGGAAGGGCACGCCGGCCGCCGGGGCCAGCCGGGGCGCCACCGACGATCCCGTCGTGCGGCTGTCCAGGAACAGCAACTCGCGGCGCCGCGCCACCTCCATCACCACCCGCATCCCGGCGGCGTTCGCGGTGAAGCGCGAGCCCATGTGGTTGTTCAGTCCGATGTATCCGGAGAACCCCGCCAGGGCGCGTTCCAGCCGGCGCCGAATCTCGTCCGGCGCCTGTTCGACCATCAGCGCGCCCGGTCCCGGATCAATGCCGGCGCTGCTCGGTTGCATGGGCATGTGCAGCATGCGTTCGTGGCCGCGCGCGCGTCCGGCCGCTGCCTGCGCCGGCAGATCCTTGGCGTAGGACATGAAGGACAGCGTCAGCGGTCCCGGCAGCGACAGCACCCGCTGGGTGCGGGCACGGTCCAGGCCCAGATCGTCGATCACCACCGCGACCATGGGGTGGCGTCCCGGGTCGGGCACGTTCAGCGCGTTGGCGAGCCACAGCGGCGCGCGCGGCGCGGCAGGCGTGGTCAGGCCGGCCGGCGTGATCGGCATCGGTCCAGCCGCCGGGGCCAAGGCCGGGGCCGCGCCTGCCGGCGTCGGGTTCGACGCCATGGATACTTCGGGGGACACTCCGGGGAGCGGGTGATGGCCCTGCTCGGGCTTGTGGCCGGGCACGGGCGCGGGTTCGGGCAAACGGCTGGCGAGAATGGATCGATCCGGCACCACGACGCGCGCCGGCGCGGCGGGGGCATGAAGCACCTCGGGCGACGCTCCCTCGGCCATGGGCATGTCGATGCGCACGGCGGAGGCGTCGGGCACATCGGCCAGCGTCACGGTGCCGGGCGGTGGGCGGCGCGGGGGCATTGGCACGCTGGTCGTCGCCGGGGCCTCGGGGGCCTCGGGGCGCAGCCTCAGGCCGGCAATCAGGCCGACCGCGAACAGCACCGCCCCTCCGGCCATGGCGCGACGGCTGATCGCCCCGCGCCTGGACCCCATGACATGGCGCGCCCCCCGGTTTCCGGACACGGCCCAGGCCGGCCCGCTCCGCGCACTTTTGCGGGTCGAGGCCCGGGAGGCGGCCTTTTTCGGTGTCGTCGGTTTTTTGGAGGCCGTCGCCTTCGTGGCGGCCGCCTTGGCGGGCTTCGTCGCGGTCCGGGCGCGGGTCGTCGTGGTTCCCTTCGCGGCCGACTTGGACGCCGGCGCGCGCTTGCGGGGACCGCTCTTGGTGGTCCCCTGAGCGGTTCCCCGACCGGACCCGCGTCCCTTTCCCGTGCCGCCCGTAGCCATCCGTCCCGTTCCCGTGTCCTTAAGGATAAGGATGAAAATCAGTGTACATCGCAAAAGGATCAAGCGCAAAGCCTAACAAACCTCTTGCGCGACCACAAGAATGCCGTCCAGCCTCTTGAGATAATTGCATAAAACCAACCTCAAAAAAAGAGGGTCAGGGGTCTCCGGCGCCGACGTCCAGGCGCGCCAGGTTCTCGCGCGCCGCCGCCGCCTCCGGCCCGTCCGGCGCCACCGAGATCAACCGCAGCCACGCTGCCCGCGCCGCGTCGGGATTCCCTTGAAGGCGCAGGATATTGCCGCTCTCCAACAGCGCCGCCGGATGGTCGGGATGGGCCGCCAGCGCCGCCTGGGCATCGGCCGCCGCCGCGTCTAGTTCTCCCAGGCGGCGCAGCGTGGTGGCACGCAGGGCCAGCGCCTCGGCATCGCCCGGACTCAGATCCAGGGCGCGGTCCAGGTCGCGGGCCGCCTCCAAGTCGCGGCCCTGGTCGGCGCGCGCCGTGGCCCGGTCCAGCAGCAGTCCGGGCAGCAGGGCCGGCACGCCCTCGTCGGGCCGCGCGGCGAGGTCGATGGCGGTGCCCAGAACCACCTCCGCCTGCCCCGGACGGCCGGCCGACAGCCACGCCGTGCCGGCCTGGGCGAGCAGATCCAGGCGCAGCGGCAGCGCCTGCCGACTCTCCCGGGCCAGCGCTTCCAGACGGCTTGCCGCCTCGGCGAAGGCGCCCATATGGAACAGGGCGACGGCGGCGCAGTGACGCGCCGCCTCGCCGCCGCCCAGCCCCTCCCAGGACACGGCGGCGCCGAACGCATCCCGAGGCCGGTCCTCTGCCAGAGCCATGCACTGGGCGTACGCGGCCGGCGGATCCTCGATGGGCAGATCGGCGGCCCGGGCGCCGGTGGCCGAGACCGTCAGGCCCAGGGCCAGCCCGGCGACCCAAACCCCCGCCTTGGCCGTATCCCTCAACAGGTCCATGGCCGTCCCCCGTGTTTCTGCGACGTCGTTGCGGCGTGCGCCATGGCCCGGGATGATAGGCAGGCGCGGCGCCGCCGTCACGCCATGACACGAAACGCCAGAAAGGAGACCCGTCCATGTCGTCCGACCGCCACCTGCTGTGCCTGGGCCTGGGATACACCGCGCGCCGGTTCGCGCGGGTCATGATGGCGCGCGGCTGGCGGGTGAGCGGCACCGCCCGCACCGACGCGGGCGCGGCCGCCGTGGCCCGGGACGGCATCACGGGACGGGTGTTCGACCGCGACCGCCCGCTGCCGGTGGAGATCCTGCGGGACGTGACGCATGTGCTGGTCTCGGTTCCGCCCGACGAAGGCGGCGACCCCGTGCTCGACGTGATGACGCCGGCCTTCGCCGCCGCCGCGCCGGACTTGGCGTGGGTGGGGTACCTCTCGACCACCGGGATCTACGGCGATACCGGCGGCGCCTGGGTGGACGAGGACAGCCCGACCGTGCCGACCCAGGCGCGTTCCCGCCGCCGGTTGGAGGCCGAATCGGCATGGCTGGGTCTGCACCGCGACCACGGCCTGCCGGTGGAGGTGTTCCGCCTGTCCGGCATCTACGGGCCGGGTCGCAGCGCCCTGGACAGCGTGCGCACCGGCCGCGCCCACCGCGCGGTCAAGCCGGGGCATGTCTCCTGCCGTATTCATGTGGACGACATCGCCCAAGTGCTGGCCGCCGCCGTGGACCGCCCATCCCCGGGCACGATCTACACTCTGGCCGACCGCGAACCGGCGCCGCCCCAGGATGTGGTCGCCGAGGCCTGCGCGCTGCTGGGGGTCGAGCCGCCGCCCGAGGTGGCGCTGGAGGACGCCGGGCTGTCGCCCATGGCGCTCAGCTTCTACGCCGAGACCCGGCGCGTGCGTGCCGACCGCGTCGCGGAGCGGCTGGGCGTGCGGTTGCTGCATCCGACCTACCGCGAGGGCCTGCGGGCGATCCTCGCCGAGGAGCGCGGCAATGCGGGAGCCAACGAGCCGTGACCGGCATCGCGCGGGGACGGGGCCTGGGCGTCGTGCTGCTGGCCGCCGGGCAGGGGCGGCGCATGGGCGGGCCGAACAAACTGCTGCTGGATATGGCGGGAGCACCGCTGGTGAGGCACGGCGCGGCGTCGCTGGCCGCCCTGTTGCCGGAGGCGATCCGGGTCGCGGTGGTCGGACGCGACGCCGATGCCGTGGCCGGGGCGCTCGACGGGCTGGGGTTCGCCGTCGCGCGCGGTTCCCGCACCGCCGAAGGGATGGGCGGGTCCCTGGCGGTCGGTGTGCGCACCCTGCCGGACGGACTGGACGGCGTGCTGGTGGCCCTGGGCGACATGCCCGGCCCCTGGGACGGAACCGTGCCCGCTCTGCTGGCGGCCTTCCGCGCCGCGCCCGATCCCGCCGGGGCCGTCGTGCGTCCGGTCCATGCCGGGCGCGAGGGTCATCCGGTGCTGTGGGGCGCGGGCTTTCGGCCCGCCCTGGAGGCGCTGGGCGGAGACATCGGCGGCCGGGACATTCTGCGCGCCCACCCCGACCGCCGGATCCGGGTTCCGGTCCTCGATCCCGCCTGCACACGCGACATCGACCGTCCCGAGGATCTGGACGGCGGCGCGTCCCCGCCCTGATCGGTCGGACGACACCAGGGCAATCGGGTGAACGAGGATGCATTCGCCGAGACAGAACCCCAGGCCAGAAGCCCACACAAAACCCGTCATTGCTTCGTGACTTCGTTCCTCGCAATGACGGTCTGCGTGTTCTGCTCGCGCGGAAACCGCTCGCGTGGATTGGTGCCTCCGCAGGCGTTGTTCACCAGATTGCCCTGCTGACGACATCGAAAAAGGTGGTCTTTGGGGGGTGGGCCGTCGTAAGCAGGGGCACGCCCTGCGGCCGCCACCGACCGTGAGACAGAGGATCGCCGTGAGCGCCAACGCCACCACCAGATATGCGGACCTGCCCGATCTGCATCCGCCCGCCACGCCGTTCGAGTCGGGCGTGCTGGCGGTGCCGGAGGGCCATGCCCTGTACTGGGAACAGTGCGGCAATCCCGACGGCCTGCCCGTGGTCTTTCTGCACGGCGGCCCCGGGGCCGGGACCTCCCCGACGTACCGTCGCTTCTTCGATTCGAAACGCCATCGCGCGGTGCTGTTTGATCAGCGCGGCTGTGGGCGCTCGACGCCCCGGGCCTCGCTGGACGCCAACACCACCTGGGACCTGGTGGACGACATCGACCGCCTGCGCCGCCACCTGGGCATCGAGCGCTGGCTGGTGGTGGGCGGCTCCTGGGGCAGCACCCTGGCGCTGGCCTACGGGCAGACCTTTCCGGACCACTGCCTGGGCTTCGTGCTGCGCGGCATCTTCCTGTTCCGGGCGATCGAGGTCGACTGGTTCCTGTCGGGCATGGGCACGATCTTCCCCGAGGCGCACGCGGCCTTCCTGGGATTCCTGCCCGCCGACGAGCGCGCCACGCCGCTGCACAGCTATTATCGGCGGCTGTGCGATCCGGCACCGTCGATTCACGGCCCGGCGGCGGTGGCCTGGAGCCGCTACGAGGAAGCCTGTTCGCGGCTGGTGCCACGCCTGACCGAGGGCTCGCCCGAGGCCTGTCTGCCGCTGGCGCGGATGGAGGCGCACTACATGATCCACGCCGGTTTTCTAGAGGAAGGGCAGTTGCTGCGCGATCTGCCGCGCATCCGGCACCTGCCGGCGACCCTGGTCGAGGGCCGCTATGACATTGTCTGCCCGCCCCGCACGGCCTGGGATCTGCATCAGGCTTGGCCCTGCAGCCGGCTCGTCATGGTGCCCGACGCCGGTCATGCCGCCATGGAACCCGGCATTCGGCGCGGCATGATTGAGGCGCTCAACGCCATGACGCCATGATCCGAGCTCCGCTCGCGGACGCGTAGGTTGGGGTGAGCGAAGCGAACCCCAACACCGAACCCCAACACCGAACCCCAACACCGGGCCGAAACGTTGGGGTTCGGTGCGCAGCACCTCACCCCAACCTACGGATCCCTGTCCATCGCCAGGGCCAGGGGCAGGGAATGAACCAAGCGGTCTCCGGCGTCACGCCACCGACGGGCTGGGGTCCAGAAGCTGAAGCCGCGCCGCCCGCAGCCGCTCGCCCATGATCGGCACGAACCGGTTGAGCAGGTGATAGCCCAGTTCGGAGTCGGTCTCCATCTTGGCGCGCAGGCAGACCGCGTCCAGACTGACCGCCCGCAGCAGGCCGACGGCGCGGGCATCAAACGTCCAGCGGTACGGCGGCACCAGCCACGACCAGCCCAGGATATCGTCGGCGTGCAGCGTTTCCAGGACCACCGGACCCCGGCCGGGCACCGCGACTTGCACCGCCACCTGTCCGTGCCGGATGATGTAGAACCGGTCGGCAAATCCGCCCTCGCTGAACACGGTGTCGCCGTCGTCGAACCGCTCGTTGCGGGCGCATCCCGCCAGGTCGTCCAGAATCCGCTGATCCATGCTGGCGAAGAATGGATGCGCGTTCAGCAGCTCATCCAGTCCGTGGATCTCAGCCATCGGTCTTTCTCCCCTTGGTCCCCGTGCCCCTGATCATGCCGGCCGGCCCTGTTCCCCCAGGCCATGCGCCGCGCTAGCCCGCTTCCCGCAGCAAGGTGAGCTGGCGGGCGCGGTTTCCCCCTTCCTCGTCCACCAGTGGGATCGGATACTCTCCCGTGAAGTAATGGTCCAGATAACGCGGGTTGTTCGGGTCGCGCCCCGGCTCGCCCAGCGCGCGGTACAGGCCGTCGAGCGAGACGAAGGCTAGACTGTCGGCGTCGATGTAACTCGCCATGCCCTCCTCGCCCATGCGGCTGGCCAGCAACTCCGCCTGCGTCGGCGTGTCGATGCCGTAGAAGCAGGGATGGCGGATCGGCGGACTGGCGACGCGCATATGCACCTCGCGGGCGCCGGCCTCGCGCACCATCTGCACGATCTTGACGGAGGTGGTGCCGCGCACGATGGAATCGTCGATCAGCACCACGCGCTTGCCGGCCAGGACGGCGCGGTTGCCGTTGTGCTTCAGGCGCACACCCAGGTGACGGATCTCGTTGGTCGGCTCGATGAAGGTGCGTCCGACGTAGTGATTGCGGATAATGCCCAGGTCGAACGGCAGCCCGGCCCCCTCGGCGAACCCGAGCGCGGCCGGCACGCCGGAATCGGGCACGGGCACCACGATGTCGGCGTCGGCGGGCGCCTCGCGCGCCAGTTCCCGGCCGATGGCCTTGCGCGTCTCGTGGATGCTGCGGCCGGCCATGATGCTGTCGGGTCGTGCGAAATACACGTACTCGAACAGGCACGGGCGCGGCTGCACCGGGCGAAACGGGCGGAAGCTCTCGATCCCCTCACGGGTGATCACCACCATTTCGCCCGGCTCGATGTCACGAACCAACTCGGCGCCGATGATGTCGAAGGCGCAGGATTCCGACGCCAGGATGTGGGCGTCGCCGCGCCGGCCCAGGACGAGTGGTCGCACCCCGTAGGGGTCGCGCACGCCCACCAGCTTCTGCCGGGTCAGCAGCACCAGAGAATAGGCACCGACCACCTGCAACAATGCCTCCACCAGCCGGTCCACCATGCGTCCCTTGGCGTGGGCCATCAGGTGCAGGATCACCTCGGTATCGGTGGTGGACTGGAAGATCGCGCCCTTGCGGATCAACTCGTCGCGCAGTGTGAGGGCGTTGGTCAGGTTGCCGTTGTGGGCGACCGCCACGCCGCCCAGGTCGAGGTCGGCGAACAGCGGCTGGACGTTGCGGGGATTGGATTCGCCGGTGGTCGAGTACCGGTTGTGGCCGATGGCCGCGTCGCCGACCAGCCGGTCCATCACCGCCGGGGACGAGAACACGTCGCCGACGTGCCCCTGGTCCCGGTGGGCGTTAAAGCGGTCGCCGTCATGGGAGACGATGCCGGTGGCTTCCTGACCTCGGTGTTGCAGGGCGTGCAGGCCGAGCGCGGCATGGGCCGCCGCGTCGGTGGTGCCGAGAATGCCGAACACCGCGCAAGCCTCGCGCAGACGGTCGGTGGCGGGATCGTAGATCAGCGGTGTCCCAGGGGGGGGCAAGAGGGACGCCTTGCGGGGTGTTGGTGTCACAAGTGGCTCCGTATGGGCCGGACGGGCGCGGTCGCGCGGGGCGGTCTTGGCGCGCGCGCCCGGCACTACTGGTTGGCCCCGGTGCGCCCCGACTCGTCGGAGCGCATCAGGTCATCGCGGATGGTCCGATCAAGCAGGCCGGTTCCGGGGGCCTCCGCGCCGGGCTCGGCCGGTGTTCCCTCCTCGCCGGGAATCAGGTCCTCCGGCACCAGCGCCACCAGGGCTTGGGCGCCTTGCTGGATGGTCGGCATGCTGCGGGCCTGCTGCACCCAGACCGGCTGGGTGTCCGGCGGCACCAGCCAGGACGCTGCGATATACAGCACGACCACGATCACCCCGCCGCGCGCCAACCCGAACAGGAATCCCAACGTGCGGTCGACGGTGTTCAAAGCGCTTTCCTGCACCCGGCGGGCGATCACGGCCGTGATGAACGACAGAACGAGCAGGACCCCCAGGAAGATCACGATCACGGCGGCCAAGTCGGCGGCCCAGTCGATGGGGATGTACTGCCGGACGTACGGCTGGGCGTGCGGCAGGCCATAGATGGCGGCCAGGATGGCACCGATCCAGGCGCCGATGCCCAGGACCTCGTGCACGAACCCCCGGAAGAAGGCCAGGGCCCCCGAGATCACAAGGATAATCAGGACGACGATGTCCACCGGATTGACCGGCCAGTTCTCCATCATGCGTTCTCCCTCCCGGTGCGCCGGTCCGGCCGGGTGGCCCCGTCCATGCCGAGGGTGGCCGTCAGGTCCTGCACATGGCCGACGACGTGCCGCTCCAGGCCGCCTCCGGTTCCGCCGCCCGTCCGCGCCCCTGATCGAGCCGGCATCATGACGGCGTTGAACCCGAGCTTGGCGGCCTCCTTCAGGCGGGCGTCCGTCTGCGTGACCGGCCGCAGCTCGCCCGACAGGCCGATCTCGCCGAACACCACCATCTCCGCCGGCACGGGCACCCCCGTCGACGAGGACACCAGGGCCGCCGCCACCGCCAGATCGGCCGCCGGTTCGCTGACCCGCAATCCCCCGGCGATGTTGAGATATACGTCATAGCCCGTCAGGGCAAGGCCGCATCGGGCCTCCAGCACCGCCAGCACCATCGCCAGTCGGGACGAATCCCAGCCGACCACCGCGCGCCGGGGCGAGCCGCCGCCGGCCGACGCCACCAGGGCTTGGATCTCCACCAGAACCGGGCGACTGCCTTCGATGCCGGCAAACACGCAGGCCCCGGCCACGTTGCCGCGCCGTTCCGCCAGGAACAGCGAGGACGGGTTGGCGACTTCCATCAGGCCGGCGTCGGTCATCTCGAACACGCCGATCTCGTCGGTGGCGCCGAAGCGGTTCTTGACCGCCCTCAGGATGCGGAACGGGTGGCCGCGTTCGCCCTCGAAGTAGAGCACGGTATCGACCATGTGCTCCATGACGCGGGGGCCCGCCAGGGTGCCCTCCTTGGTCACATGGCCGACCAGGAACAGCGTGAAGCCGCGCCGCTTGGCCAGCCTTATCAGCTCATGGGCGCAGGTGCGCACCTGGGCGACCGTGCCGGGCGCCGACTCCAGGGTGTCGGCGTACATGGTCTGAATCGAGTCGATCACCACCACGCCCGGCGTGTCGGGCCCGTCCAGGGTGGCGACGATGTCGCGTAGACTGGTGGCGCTGGCCAGCATCACCGGGGCCTCGGCCAGCCCCAGGCGAGCGGCCCGCAGGCGCACCTGCTCCACCGCCTCCTCGCCGGAGATGTAGGCCACGGGGGCCTCCCCGGCGAGCGCGGCGGTGGCCTGGAGCAGCAACGTTGACTTGCCGATGCCCGGATCGCCCCCCACCAGCAACGCCGAGCCCGCCACCAGCCCGCCGCCGCACACCCGGTCCAGTTCGGCGATGCCGGTCAGGCGCCGGGGCGGCGGCTTGCCTTCGCCCTTCAGGCCGACAAACGCGATGGAGCGGCCGCCCTTGCCGCCGGTGCCGGCGCCGGGCGGGCGCTCCGGCGCGGTTTCCTCGACGATGGTGTTCCACTCGCCGCACGCCTCGCAGCGCCCGGCCCACTTCGGGGTGACGGCGCCGCAGGACTGGCAGACGAAGGTGCGGGCGGGGGCTTTGGCCATGCGGGGTCAGGTGCTCACGCCGCCGCGTCGGCGCGCTTGGCCGCGCGCGGCACCTCATCGCCCAGCCGCCACAGCCGGAAGCGCAGATAGCGCCACAGGGCGCCGCCGAAGACCCGGCCCAACCGGCCGTGCGGGGCCAGCCCGGCGGCCTTCATGACCATGGCGGTGGCGCGGTCGATGTGGCCGCGCCGGTAGTGGCAGAAGGCCCGCGCGCCATAGGCGGCGCTGCTGGCGGCGCGGTCGTAGGGCTGGTCCGGTGTGTTGGCGCAGTGATAGGCGAAGGCCAGTTCGTCGTCCTCGCTTTCCTGCATGCGGCCCAGGGCCACCATCAGGCGGCGCCGGCGGCTCAGCGACTCGTGCTCCAGGCAGCGCTTCAGGGTGGAATAGAACAGCTTGTAATGGCGGAACTCGTCCGCCGCGATGCGCCGGCACAGGTCCTTGAGCACCGGTTCGTCGGTGGCGTCGCGCAGGGCGGAATAGAAGCTGGAGGTGCCGGTCTCGACGATGCAACGGGCCACCATCTCGGCGCCGCGCGAGCCGCGCACCGAGTCCTCGACGTCGGTTGGGATCACATAGCCCTCGGTGAAGCGCCTGAACGTCGCCTCGAAATCGAAGCCCGGATCGGCCAGTTCGGCCCAGCGTCCCAGGGCGTCGCCGTGCTGCACCTCCTCCGCCGACCAGCGGTCGGCCTCGGCGCAGAACGCCTCGTCGCCCCGAAAGACGTTGCACAGGTACTTCGAGTAATGGGCGCTGTTGCGCTCGGTCAGGGCGGCGGCCTTGATGATGCACAACAGATCGGGATCGACCCGGGCGGGGTCAAAGGCCTCCCAGGCGACGTCATCCAGGGTCCAGTGCGCCATGATCCTCACCTATCAGACGGTGTGGTGGTGTGTCGGGGCAGGATGAAAAACGGCGCCGACTATAAGGCCGTGGGGCGGATCCGGCAAACGGCGGGTCAACCCCGCGTCAGTTCCCAGGATGGACCCACGGGGGTCACAGTTCCTTTGGTAGACGTCCGGCGAGTGCCCTTGGCGCAAACCGGACTCCCTCCCCTGGATAGGGGAGGGCTGGGGTGGGGTTGATGCGGCAAGCTTGATCCGCGCGAAAACCAACGCGCCCCCCCTCCCAGCCTCCCCCCGACGGGGGGAGGAGTCCCCGCGGCGTTGTCCAGGACCGATATCCCTCAGCCACAACGAGAACTGCTGCTGTCAAGCCGGGACCCTCCGGCGCCGGGTTCACTCCTGCGGCCGATCCACGACCAGCAGGCCATCCAGCGACAAGACCTCCATGCCGTCGGGGGCGCCGGTGCCGTCGTGCCGCAGGTTGAGCATGTCGACCGCCAGCCGCGCTCGCCAGCCGTTTGCCCCGGTGGCCGTCCTCTCCATGACGTCGGGCGCCAGGGAAACAACACCCTCCAACGTGGCATCGAGGTCTTCGGGGGATCGGCCGGCCCGCGCCGCGTCCAGCAGCGGGGCGAGGCCGAACATCTGCGGCGGACCGCCCTCCGGCCGGACGGTGAGCGTCAGACCCTCGACCTCCAGCGCATACTCCCCGACGCGAATCGGGTCCGTGTTCCCACCGAAGATTACGGATAGCGGCACGACCTCGTCGTACCCGCTGACGGGTACCGTGTTGCGATCCGGCTCGGCCTCCAGGGTCAGGGACGTTATGACGCGGGGCGCGACCGACTCCAGGTCCAGATAGACGATGCGCTCATCCGCCGTCCCCTGTTCGGCCGGGAACAGGTATGCGATCCGGAAGTTGCTGGCCCGCTCGTCGAAGTACTCCAGCAGGTCCACGACCCGTTCCGCCTGCGCCTCGGGCAGCGGCTCAACGGCCGGCACCGCCTGCCCGCTTTCGTTCATCATGCCGTGCTCGGCCAGCAGGTCGCGCAGGGCGCGGTCCTGACTGGCCATCGACACCGACTGGACCCCCCAGTGGCCGTTGCCCGACAGCAGCAGCAACACCCCCAGCAGGCCCACGGGCGTGGCCGGCCCGGCGGCGGCGCCCCGTGCCATCCAGACCAGCAGCAGCAGCACCAGCCACAGCACGACGACGGTCAGGATCGCGCGCGGCTCGGTCATGCCGTACTCGAACAGGCGCAGCGACAAGGCCCAGATCAGCGCCGCCAGCGGGGCCGGCACGCTCCAGGGGAAAACGCGGCGGTAGGCCAGGGCGAGGCCGTTTCCGGCCCGCGCCAGCGGCAGCGCCGCCGTGTGGGTGGCCACACCGAACGCCAGGTAGGCGGCGTTCAGGCCGGCGACGCTCACGAGGTCGGTCGCCATGCCCAGCATCAACTGAACCAGATAGATGTACAGGATCACCAGATACAGCAGCGCCAGCGGAATCAGCGCCCACCCCACGGTGACCGCGATCCAGCGCGGCGGCGTTTCCGGCACCGGGCGCCGCTCGTGCGTTTCCTCCGGCAGCGCCAGTTCGGCGCCCACCAGGAACGACATCGGCCAAACCAGCGCGTAGGCCAGAATCCAGACCTCGGCATATACGTCTGAGGAAACGTGGAAGCCCAGCAGTTCGTCGAGCGCGATCAGGGCCACCGTCACACCGGCGCCCAGGATGGTCGCCAGAACCCAGGTCGTCGCCGCGCTGAGCAGCACCCGCTGGCCACCATACCACCCGGTCAGTTGTGCCGCGTCCGGCGTGGGGACGTCCCGGGGCGGGCGCAGGGCGAAGTACAGGGCCAGGGCAACGGCGCCGACCTGCCAGAACAGATAGGGATAGAACCGCGCCAGGAAGGCATCCGGCATGCCGAACAGGCTGGCGGCGGCCACGCCCGTGACGACGGCAATGGCGACGATGCGCATCTGACGCGGCCACCATCCGGTGCGGCGCAGGCCCCAGTCCATGGCCACCGCCATGGCGAAGCCGACGCCGCAGATCATCAGCCCGATCTCCACCAGGTATTTCGCGGTGATGCTGTCGCCGAACACGGTCACGTCGGGCACGCCGACGTTTTCCAGGGTCAGCGCGATCAGGCCGAGCACCATGTACACCATGGCCATGGGATGAGCCCAGGCGGCGTACAACCAGTTCGTCGGCGAGGCGATCAGCGCAGAAAGCACGGCGGACACGGGAACGGAGCGGGTCATGGCGGACGTCCGGGCGAGAAGGAAGGGAAACCGGTGGGACGGACACATGTCCCCGATCAGAATGGCGGTACTATGTCCGTCCTTCGGGCGCGGTCAACCGCCGCGCGGTCGCAGCACGTGATGATGGCTGGCGGCATACAGGCGGCTGTCGTCGAATCCCGCCTCCGGGTCCAGCACGCGGCCGACCACGATCAGCGCCGTGCGCGTGATCCCGGCCGCCTTTACCGAGTCGCGGATGGTCGCCAGGGTGCCGGTGACCACCTGTTCATCCGGCCAACTCGCCCGATGGACCACCGCCACCGGACAGTCGGCGCCGTAGGCGGGGGTGAGCGCCCGCACCACATGCGCCAGATTCGTCACCGACAGGTGAATGGCCAGGGTGGCGCCGCTGCGGCCCAGGGTCTCCAGGTCCTCGCCCTCCGGCATGGCCGAACTGCGCGTCGCCGTGCGGGTCAGGATCACCGTCTGCGAGACACCGGGCAGCGTCAGTTCGCGGCCCAGGGTGGCGGCGGCGGCGGCGAAGGCGGGCACGCCGGGCACGATTTCCCAGGGGATGCCCAACCCGTCCAGACGCCGAATCTGCTCGCCGATGGCGCCGTACAGGCTGGGGTCGCCGGAATGCACCCGGGCCACGTCCAGGCCGGCGCCGTGGGCGGCCACGATCTCGTCGAGGAACTGCTCCAGATGCAGCGGGGCGGTGTCGATGACTCGCGCGTCCGGCGCCGCCTCGTTCAGCACCGCGCGGGGCACCAGCGAGCCGGCGTACAGGATCACGGGACAGCGGCGGATCAGCGCCTGTCCGCGCACGGTGATCAGGTCTGGCGCGCCGGGGCCGGCGCCGATGAAAAAGACGGTCACGGCGTCATTCCCGAAAACGTCCCGTCCGCCGCGTCCTGCCACTTTCCGGCATAGCCGCGCGGGGTGTAGACGCGCCCGCCCCACTGGCGGGTCGTGCTGGCGCCCACCAGCACGATGGTCAGCATGTCCACGGCCTCGATGTCGAGCGCCTCCAGGGTGGTCACCGACACCGATTCGGCCTCGCGCCCCAGGTTGCGCGCGATGATCACCGGCGTCTCCGCCGGCCGGTGACGCAGCAGTACCTCGCGCGCGTGGGCGAACAGGTCGCGACGGCGGCGCGACACCGGATTGTACAGCGCCACCACGAAATCGCCCTCGGCGGCCGCCGCCAGCCGGCGCTCGATCGCCTCGCGCGGGGTCAGCAGGTCGGACAGGGAAACGGCGCAGAAGTCATGCCCCAGCGGCGCTCCCGCCCGGGCCGCTGCCGCCTGCATCGCCGACAAGCCAGGGCAGACCGTGACCTCCACGCGGCGCCAGTCGTCCCGGTTCTCACGTTCCATCAGTTCGAAGACCAGGGTGGCCAGGGCGTAGATGCCCGGATCCCCCGAGCAGACCAGCGCCACCCGGCGGCCCCGGGCGGCCAGATTGAGGGCCAGGCCGACACGCTCGCTCTCCGCTCCCAGGTCCGAGGCATGGCGGGCCTTGCCGAGCTGGCCGTCGCCAAGAAGATCCAGGTACAGGCGGTATCCCACCAGATCGGTGGCGTTGGCGATGGCGGCGCTGACCTCCGGCGTGCGCCAGACGTCGGCCCCCGGGCCGATGCCGACGACATGGAGAACCCCGCGCGGATGCCCGACCGTGTCCGCCGCGATGCCGGCTGGCGTCCGGGCCACCGCGCAGGTGGCATGGGGGCTTTTCCGCTTGGGGACCAACAGCGTTCCGTTGGGCCCGGCGGCGGCCAGCGCCGCGGCCTCCGCGACCCCGTGGCAGCCAACCTCGGCGAACACGGTTTCGGAGGGATTGGCGAGCCGGGGCGTCTCGCGCTCCAGCGTCTCGGCATCCAGAAAGCGCACGGGTACGTCGAGGGACTCGCCCAGGGCCAGAACGGCGGGCTCGTCGGCCTTGACGTCGATGGAGACGACACAGGCGACCGATCCCTGGGCCAAGCCTTGGTGGGCCAGCGTTTCCCGGACCAGATTCTCCAGTTCGTCGGGCGCGCAGCCGCGCGCGCAGCCCACGCCCAGGGCCAGGGTCGGCGGACGCAGCACCAGGGGCGGGGCGCGGTCGGCCGAACACCCGGCGGTCACCGCGTCGCGCCGGTCGGAGACGCGCACCACCGGCCCATGGTGCTCGCGGCCGCTCTCGGCTTCGTCGCAGGAGTCGGGGCGCAGGCGGACGAACGCCGTCCCCTCGCCCAGAAGCCAGCCGATCAGGCCCTCGTCGACCGCGCTGTCCAGGCCAACGGGCAGGTCGTCGATCAGGGCCGCCATGGCCTTGCGGGCGGCCGGAAGGTTCTCGATCCGCCAGTTGTCCGGGACCGCGTCGAGCGCCACGCCGGCCGTCAGATCGCCGGCGGTGGTCAGGCTGGGGGCGATGCCCAGGGCGCTGGCGATGCGCTGGGCGATCGCATTGGCGCCCAGGTGTCCGCCCAGCAGGGGAATGACGCACGAGCCGTCGGCCGCCAGGGCGAGAACGGGCGGCTCGCCGCGCTTGTCGATCAGCAGTGGGGCCAGGGCTCGGACGATAATGCCGGTCGCGCACAGGGCGATGATCGGCCGGTGGCCCCGGAACAGAGCGCGCAGGTGGCCGACCGCGCCCGTGAAGACGGCATCCGTGCCCTGGACCCGGCCCATCAGGCCATGGACCTCCGCCCCCGGCAGGACGGGCGCGACCTGTCGCGCCGTCTTGAGCCCGGTCTGATTGAGAACAACGAACACCGGTGTGTTTTTGTTGACCATGGCGTGCCCCGACGTGCCCCACTCCGCGCGGCGCATCGTGGCATCGTTCGGGCGGCAAGGGAACAGGGCACCGGATACACCGCGCGGACGGGCTCTCGATCCGGGTGGTCTCAGTCGTCGAAGTGCCCGAAGGTCGCGAAGGCGCCGCCGTGCGTGGCGATCTCCGGCGCGCCGGGCGCGTAGGGCGGGTTGGCCGCTTCCACCTGCTCCCGGTAGGCCTCGGCCGTGTCCTCCGGCCGGTAGCCGATATGCGCGGCGTACCGGTTGTCATAGGGCGCGGTGGCGTTGGCCGACACCCCGAAGATGATCGAATGGTCCGGTCGGGTGCAGGTCAGGGCAGCGCCGACCAGACGCGCGAGGTCGGCGTAGCTGAGCCACGTCGACAGCATGCGGCGGTCCTTCGGTTCCGGAAAGCATGAGCAGATGCGCAGGGAAACCGACTCGATGCCGTACTTGTCCCAGTAGTATTGCGCCAGCCCTTCGCCGTACGCCTTGGCCGTGCCGTAGTTGCTGTCGGGGCGCGGCGGCGTGCGGCTGTCCAACACCTGGCTGAAGGGATAGAAGCCGACGGCGTGGATCGAACTGGCCCAGATCACACGGCGCACGCCGTTCTTCCGCGCGCCCTCGAACACGTTGTACAGGCCCAGCATGTGGCCGCGCAGGATGTCG
The DNA here is from genome assembly GCF_900101965.1 of Rhodospira trueperi. GTDB lineage: Bacteria > Pseudomonadota > Alphaproteobacteria > Rhodospirillales > Rhodospirillaceae > Rhodospira > Rhodospira trueperi. Next base: position 42,646 of record NZ_FNAP01000002.1, read on the forward strand.
TCGAAGGGCGCCTCCATGCCCTTGCCGGCCATGTGCACCACGGCGTCCACGTCCCGGGTCATCGCCAGCACCGGAGCGGGGTCGGCCAGATCGGCCTGGATCGCCTCCTCGTGCGCGCCGGGCGGGTCCAGCGGCGCGACGTCGGTGACGCGCAGGTGCGCGCAATGCTTCGGCAGAACCGGGCGCAACTGCCGCCCCAGCGCACCGGCGGCCCCGGTCAGGAGAATGCGGTGGATCGGTTTCATCGGTCGGTCTCCGGTGATGGGGGGACGAACGAAGTGAACGGGGTGTGGCGACCGAACCGCAGGGTCGAGCGATGGGACTGCGATATCATCCGCCCCCTGGATCAGTGCGTCTCGGGCTTTGCGGCGGTCTGCCGCGCGGCCAGCGCCATGCCCCGGTCGAGCAGCGCATGGGCGTCGGCCGCCGTCGCCGCCTCGACGTAACAGCGCAGCTCCGGCGCGTTGCCGGAGGCGCGGTAGTGGACGACGGTCCCGCTCTCCAGGTGCAGACGCACGCCGTCGGTCGTATCGACGGTCTCGACGGGTCCAAGCTCCGACAGGATGGCCGCCGCCGGCGCTGTCATCAAGCGGGCGACAAACGCCGCGCTGCGGTCCTGGGGGACGTTCTGGAGCCGGTCGCTGAGGGCGGCGCGGAACCCGAAGTCATCGGCGATGGCGGATAGGGGCCGGCTCTGCGCCGCGACCTCGCTCAGGCAGGCCAGAATGGGCAGCAGGCTGTCGCGGGTCGGCAGGGCGCCGAGGCGGCGGCCGTCGCGCTCCAGATCGGAGCCCAGCATCACGCCGCCGTTGGCCTCGAAGCCGACGATCCGCTCCGCGCCCCGGCGGGCCTCCTCCGCCATGCCGGCGAGAACATGGGGGGAGCCGACGCGGGTGCGCGCGACGCGCCCAAAGCGCCCGCACGCCTCCAGCGCCGAGTTGGCTGTGACCGGCACGACGATCACGTCGGCGCCGGCCCAGGCCGCCGTGATCGCCCCCACCAGATCGCCGCGCACGAACCGGCCGGTCTCATCGGCGATGAGCGGGCGGTCGGCGTCGCCGTCGGTCGAGACGATGGCATCGAACCCGCCCTCTTGGCTCCAGCGGGCGAGCAGATCGGTGTCCTCCGGCCGCAGCGCCTCCGTATCGACGGGCACGAAGGTTTTGGAGCGCCCCAGCGCCACCGCCTCCGCGCCCAGGTCGGCCAGCACTTCCATCATCAGGTCGCGCGCGACCGAGGATTGCTGATAGACGCCGACCCTGAGGCCGGACAGCGCGCCCCGGGGCAGAAATCCGGTGGAGCGGACCCGGAACGCATCCAGGGCGGCCGGATCCGGCGCGGCGGTCTGTGGGACGGACGGGGCCGGGGCCGCGTCCCGCGACAGCGCCCCGTGTGCCGCCACGATGGCCGCCTCGTCCGCCTTGTCGATCTCGCCATCGGCCCGATAGAACTTGAGCCCGTTGCGGTCCCCGGGGATGTGGCTTCCCGTCACCATGATCGCCGGCGCGCCCCGCGCCATGGCGAACGCCGCCAACGCCGGGGTCGGCACAGCGCCGCAATCGACTGGCTCCAGCCCGCTGTCGCGGACGGCCGACAGGCACAGGGCGGCGATATCCGGGCTCGACTCCCGCAGGTCGCGGCCGACATAGACCGCATCGCCGGGCCGCAGCGCAGCGCGGTCCAGCAGCACGGCCAGAAACGCGCGCGACCACGCCTGGGTCGGCGGCCCGTTCAACTCGGCCGCCAGACCGCGCAGGCCGCTGGTTCCGAACTTCAGGGATGAGCCAAGCATGGGGGCCACCGTGCCGCGTCGGGGTGGACAGGATCAGGGATGACCCGTTGATAGCGGATGCATCCCGCGAAACCAAGGCGGGGGTGAAAAATGGGGACGGACATCCGCCGCCCTTACGACCGCGCCCGCCGTCCCTTCCCCGCGCCCGTGGTCACGAAGCTCTGCGCGCCCTTCTTGCGGCCGGTCCGTTGGCCCTCGCCGCCGGTGCGGCCGGTGCCGGCGGGCTGGTGCGCGGGCACGAGGTGGCGCTTGCCGGGGCCGATCAGGTCGGCGCGGCCCAGGCGCTTCAGGGCGTCCCTCAGCAGCGGCCAGTTCTCCGGGTCGTGGTAGCGCAGGAACGCCTTGTGCAGCCGGCGCTGGCGCAGGCCTTTGGCGGTGAACACGGCCTCGCCGCGCCCGCCCCGCAGCGGCCGCAACGGGCTCCGCCCCGAATGATACATTGCCGTCGCCAAAGCCATCGGCGAGGGCAGGAACGCCTGCACCTGATCGGCCCGGAAGCCGTTCCGCTTCAGCCACAGGGCGAGATTCATCATGTCCTCGTCCGTGGTGCCCGGATGCGCGGCGATGAAGTACGGGATCAGGTACTGCTCCTTACCGGCCTCGCGGCTGAACCGGTCGAACATCTGCTTGAAGCGATCAAAGGTCCCGATGCCCGGCTTCATCATGTGCGCCAGCGGTCCCGCCTCGGTGTGCTCGGGGGCGATTTTCAGGTAGCCGCCGACGTGATGCGTCACCAGTTCCTTCACATACGCGGGCGAGCGCACGGCGAGGTCATAGCGAAGGCCGGAGGCGATGGTGATCTTCTTGACCCCGGGCACGGCCCGGGCGGCGCGGTACAGATCGATCAGCGCCGAATGGTCGGTGTCCAGGGTCTTGCAGATCGCGGGATAGACGCACGACAGCCGCCGGCAGACGCGCTGAATGTCCGGGCTCTTGCAGGCCAGCCGGTACATGTTGGCGCTCGGCCCGCCCAGGTCGGAAATCACCCCCGTGAAGCCCGCCGTCTTGCCCTTCACCTGTTCGATCTCGCGCAGGATGGACGCCTGGGAGCGATTCTGGATCACCCGGCCCTCATGCTCGGTGATGGAGCAGAACGCACATCCGCCGAAGCACCCGCGCATGATGGTGATGGAAAAGCGGATCATCTCCCACGCCGGGATGCGCACGTCGCCGTACGTCGGGTGCGGGGCGCGCGCGAACGGCAGTTCGTACAGGGCGTCCATCTCCTCCGTGGACAGCGGCCAGGGCGGCGGGTTCAGCCACACCTCGCGGTCGCCGTGGCGCTGCACCAGCGGGCGGGCGTGGCCGGGGTTGCTCTCCAGATGCACGACGCGGGCGGCGTGGGCGTACAGCGCCGGATCGGCCTTGACGGCCTCGTAGGAAGGCAGGCGGACCACGGCGGGGCCATCGCCGGGCCGGACGGGCGGGTCAGCGTTGGTGGCGTCGATCTCGGTCCACCCTTCGGGCACCGCCGGGCGGGCCGCTGCCGTGCCCCGGATGTCGGTCATGGCGCGCGGATGCTCGCCCTTGGCCGCGCGGTGGGCGATCTCGACAATCGCCCGCTCGGCGTTGCCGTACACCAGCAGGTCAGCCTTGGCGTCCAGCAGCAGGGAGCGGCGGACGGTGTCGCTCCAGTAGTCATAATGTGCCACGCGGCGCAGGGACGCCTCGATGCCGCCGACGATGATGGGCGTGTCCTTGAACGCCTCCCGCGCCCGCTGGGCATAGACGAGCGTGGCCCGGTCGGGCCGCCGCCCGCCCTCGTCGTTCGGCGTGTAGCTGTCGTTGTGGCGCAGCCGCCGATCCGCCGTGTAGCGGTTGACCATCGAGTCCATGTTGCCGGCGGCCACGGCGATGAACAAGGCGGGCCGCCCCAGGACCTGGAAGGCCTCGGCGCTGGTCCAGTCCGGCTGCGCGAGGATGGCGACGCGGAAGCCCTGGGCCTCCAGCAGGCGGCCGATCAGCGCCATGCCGAAGCTGGGGTGATCCACATAGGCGTCGCCGGTGACCAGCAGAACGTCGCAGGCATCCCAGCCGAGTGCGGTCATCTCGTCCCGGCTCATGGGCAGAAAGGGCGCCGTGCCGAAGCGGTGCGCCCAGTGCTTGCGCCAGGAGAACAGGGGACGGGGAGCAGGAGCGGCGGTCATGGAAACGGTGGCCTTCCGGACAGGCGGATCGAACGTCTCACCCTACCGCGAAGGCGTCGTCGCCCGAAAGCGGCACGGCGGCGGTGCAGCAAGTCTCAGGATGGCGGGAGGACACCGGTTGCGGCCGGTGCCGGCCTGTTCTCCTCCCCCCTCCGGCGATCATATTCACACGTCTTTCCGCCGAAGCGGCGGCTCTTCGCTCACGCGACATCTTGACTCGTCATTGCGAACCCCCGTCGCAAGACGAGGGTGAAGCAATCCAGAGCATGGAACACTCAGGCTCGCCCTGGATTGCCCCATGTTTTAATTTGCGCTGCGCTCCTCGCAATGATGAACAAAAGTAGAGTTGTGTGAATCAGATAGCCTATCCAGGGGAGGACGTTCGGTTCGCGCCTGGGGCTCACAGCCGTTCCCTTCGGAGGCCGTGCGGCCAAAAGAGAACTGCTGGCGGCGGTGCCCCGATCCATCGGGGGCGCGGGGGTGCGCGTTTCTTGAAGTTGTGCGGATTTCGCGCTGGCCTGACGGGCGGCTTCGATGTAGAGCGTGCGGGGGAAACCTATCGGAACGGGACTGGATCCCTTCGGCCCGTCTGATCGCAGTACAGGGAGAGCCCATCCGTCATGCGCATCTCGATGATCGGCACCGGCTATGTGGGTCTGGTGTCCGGAACCTGTTTTTCCGAGTTCGGCGTCACCGTGACCTGCATCGACAAGGACGCCGGTAAGATCGAGCGCCTGAACCGGGGCGAAATTCCCATCTACGAGCCGGGCCTGGACGCCCTCGTGACCAGCAACGCCGCCGCCGGGCGCTTGTCCTTCGCCACGGATCTGGGCCCGGCCGTGGCCGACTCGGATGCCGTGTTCATTGCCGTCGGCACCCCCAGCCGGCGCGGCGGGGGGCACGCCGACCTGTCCTATGTCTATGCCGCCGCGCGCGAGATCGCGCGGGCCATGAACGGGTATACGGTGGTGGTCACCAAGTCCACGGTGCCCGTCGGCACCGGCCGCGAGGTTGAGCGCATCATCCGCGAGGAACGCCCCGACGCCGACTTCGATGTCGTCTCCAACCCCGAGTTCCTGCGCGAGGGTTCGGCCATCCAGGACTTCATGCGCCCCGACCGCGTCGTCATCGGCGCCGAGAGCGAGCGCGCGCAGGCGGTCATGCGCCAGTTGTATCGGGTGTTGTACCTGATCGAGACGCCCATCGTGTTCACCACGCTGGAAAGCTCGGAGATGATCAAGTACGCGGCCAACACGTTCCTGGCCACCAAGATCACCTTCATCAACGAGGTCGCCGACCTGTGCGAGAAGGTCGGCGCCGATGTCCACGACGTGGCGCGCGGCATCGGCCTCGACAACCGCATCGGGCGGAAGTTCCTGCACGCCGGGCCGGGCTACGGCGGCTCGTGCTTCCCCAAGGACACGCTGGCGCTGGTGACCACCGCCAAGGAGGTGGGCAGCCCGCTGCGCATCGTCGAGACGGTGGTGGACATCAACGCGAAGCGCAAGCGTGCCATGGCCGAGCGCATCATCGACGCCTGCGACGGTTCCGTCGTCGGCAAGACCGTCGCCATTCTCGGCCTGACCTTTAAGCCGAACACCGACGACATGCGGGATTCGCCCAGCCTGGACATCGTGCCGGCGCTTGTGGAGGCGGGCGCGACGGTGCGCGCCTTTGATCCCGAGGGCATGGACGAGGCCCGCAAGTTGCTGCCCGACATCACCTACGGCGCGGACGCCTACGACGTCATGACCGGGGCCGACGCCCTGGTCATCCTGACCGAGTGGAACGAGTTCCGGGCGTTGAACCTGGATCGGGTCAAGGAGGTCCTGAAGGCGCCGGTCATGGTCGATCTGCGCAACGTCTACAATCCGACCGACATGGTGGCCGCCGGCTTCCGCTACACCAGCGTGGGTCGGCCGACGCCAGACGCCTGACCCCATCCCGACCGCAAGCGGAGACCCGATCCATGAGCGCGATCCGCGTGGAACCGACAACCCCGTTCGACGATCAGAAGCCGGGCACATCGGGCCTGCGCAAGACGGTCTCGGTGTTCCGCCAGCCGCGATACCTGGAGAACTTCGTCCAGGCCATCTTCGACAGCGTGCCAGGCCGGCAGGGCGCCACCCTGGTTCTGGGCGGCGACGGCCGGTTCCACAACAAAACCGCGATCCAGACCATCATCCGCATGGCGGCGGCCAACGGCATCGCCCGCGTCCTGGTGGGGCGGGACGGCCTGTTGTCCACGCCCGGCGCGTCCTGCGTGATCCGCGAGCGCGGCGCCTGGGGCGGCATCATCCTGTCGGCCAGCCACAATCCAGGCGGCCCGGACGGCGATTTCGGCATCAAGTTCAACCCGTCCAACGGTGGACCGGCGCCGGAACGCATCACCGACGCCATATACGCCCGCACCCGGGAGATCGGCGAATACTGCATCCTGGACACGCCCGAGGTCGATCTTTCGGCGCTGGGGGAGCAGACCGTGGACGACATGGTGGTCGAGGTGATCGATCCCGTGGCCGACTACGCCGCCCTGATGGAGCGTTTGTTCGATTTCGACGCCATCCGGGCGCTGTTCCAGGGCGGGTTCCGGATGTGTTTCGACGCCATGCACGCCGTCACCGGCCCCTACGCGCGGGAGATTCTTGAGAACCGGCTCGGCGCTCCGGCCGGCACGGTCATCAACGGTGAGCCCCTGGACGACTTCAACGAGGGCCACCCCGACCCCAATCTTGTGCATGCCCGCGATCTGGTCGAACGCCTGTTCGCCGACGGGGATGCGGCGCCCGACATGGGCGCGGCCAGCGACGGAGACGGTGACCGCAACATGATCCTGGGCCGGCGCTTCTACGTCACGCCGAGCGACAGTCTCGCCGCCCTGACCCTCAACGCCACGCTCGCGCCCGGCTACGCGCGGGGCGTGGCCGGCGTGGCGCGCTCCATGCCCACCAGCCGCGCGCCTGACCGCGCCGCCGCGCTGCTCGGCATTCCCTGTTTCGAGACGCCCACCGGCTGGAAGTTCTTCGGCACCCTGCTCGACGCCGGCAAGGCGACGCTGTGCGGCGAGGAGAGCTTCGGCACCGGCTCCGACCATGTGCGCGAAAAGGACGGCCTGTGGGCGGTGCTGTTCTGGCTCAACATCGTGGCCGCCAGCGGCAAGTCGGTCGAGGACCTAGTGCGCGACCTGTGGGCGCGGGTTGGGCGCATCTACTACACCCGCCACGATTATGAGGACCTGCCCAAGCGGCAGGCCGAAACCCTGATGAACGACCTGCGCGCCCGCCTGCCCTCTTTGTTCGGCACCAAGCAGGGCGGCCGACTGGTGATGCTCGCCGACGATTTCGCCTACACCGATCCGGTGGACGGCTCCACCGCCAGCGGGCAGGGGGTCCGGATTCTGTTCGAGGATGGGGCCCGCATCGTGTATCGTCTGTCCGGCACCGGGACTGCGGGCGCGACCCTGCGCGTCTACATTGAACGGCCGGAGGACGATCCGGCGCGTCACGACATGGACACCCAGGCTGCCCTGGCCGACCTCATCGCCACCGCCGACGCCCTGGCCGGCATTCAGGACCGCACCGGGCGCGGCGGCCCGACCGTCATCACCTGACGGCAGTCCCCTTCGCCGGTTCGGGCGTCCGCGCCGGCCGGCCGTGTTTTCTTTCGCGGAGGCGTTTCCCATGTCCGTTGCGGGAGCCCGCCACGCCCTGCACCCCAGCATCCTGCGCGAGTACGATATTCGCGGGATCCTGGGTGAAACCTTGTCGGTGGCCGACGCCGGGGCGGTCGGCCGGGCTTTCGGGTCCATCGTCACCAAGGACGGCGGCACGTCGGTGTGTGTCGGCCGCGACGGCCGCCTGAGTTCGCCCGAGCTTGAACAGGCCCTGGTGGAGGGACTGGCCTCGACCGGGCTGGAGGTGCACCGCATTGGCCTGGGTCCGACCCCCATGCTGTACTTCGCGGTTCACCATCTCCAGGCCTCGGCGGGCATTATGGTCACCGGCTCGCACAATCCGCCGGACCACAACGGTTTCAAGATGGTTCTCAACAAGCGGCCGTTCTTCGGGCGGGATATCGCGCTTCTGGGTCGCGTTGCCGCCGCCGGCGCGTTCTCGTCCGGCCGGGGCCGCGTCGAGGATACGTTCGTCACCATCGACTACGTGGACCGGCTGCTTGAGGACTGGGACGGCGGCGATCGCGAACTGACCGTGGTCTGGGACCCCGGCAACGGCGCCGCCGGTGCCGCCCTGGGCGCGTTGCTTCACGGGCTGCCCGGGCATCACATCGTGCTGAACGGCGCTGTGGACGGCACCTTTCCGGCGCATCATCCCGATCCCACCGACCCGGCGACCCTGACCCAACTGCGCGAGGCCGTGCTGGAGGAACAGGCCGATCTCGGCATCGCCTTCGACGGTGACGGCGACCGCATCGGTGTCGTGGACGGCAAGGGACGCATCCTGTGGGGCGATGAGATCCTGGCGTTGCTGGCCGAGCCGGTGCTGAAGGCGAACCCCGGCGCGCCCATCATCGCCGACGTCAAGGCCAGCCAGTCGCTGTTCGACCGCATCGCCGAACTGGGCGGCCGGCCGTTGATGTACCGAACCGGCCATTCCCTCATCAAGGCACATATGGCCAAGGTCGGCGCGCCTCTGGCGGGCGAGATGACCGGCCATATCTTCTTCGCCGACCGCTATTTCGGTTTCGACGACGCCCTGTACACCGCCGTGCGCCTGCTGGGCATGATCGCGCGCTGGCCGAAACCGCTGACGCTCGCGCTGCGGTACGACCATATGCCCAAGCCGGTGAATACCCCGGAACTGCGGTTTCCGTGTCCCGACAGCGTCAAGTTCGAGATCATGGATTACGTCAAGACCGTGTTGACCGAGCGGCAGGCCGCCTTCTCGGATGTGGACGGGGTGCGGGTCAACCGCGAGGAGGGGTGGTGGCTGTTGCGGGCCTCCAACACCCAGGCGGAACTGGTGGCCCGTTGCGAGTCCATGACCCAGGACGGCCTGGAGGTCCTCAAGACCGACCTGTCGGATGTCCTGGGCACCGTGGGCATGCCGGTGCCGCCGGCCCTGCTGAACGCACGGGAGTCCTGATACCGCTCGCCGGGGCCTGTTGAAAAAGGCCGCCTGCCCTGATTCGATGGCGTTGGACCTGAAGGGGAACTCGTCACGCAGGGACCGTGGAAGCGATCAATCCGGTCGAGGACACACAGGCGGATCGGGGGGACGACAACGATGGCGGAGGCGATGCCTCGCCTTCGACGAAACGGCCGCCCTGCCATAGGGGGGCAATCCGCCTCGGTCGGTGATGGGGCGCGCTGCCCGCCGCGTCGCGACGGTTGTGTGCGTCCTGCGGCGTTTTTTTCGTTCTAGGGCCGTGCCCCCGGGCCGGGCCGCGAAGGGGTGTCCCCCATCACCCTTGCGGGGCGCCAAGCGACGGTTTGCCGATGCCCTTGGTGACGGCATAGATGCCGCGCTGGCCCGGCACTGGCTTGAAGTGATCGGAGATGCCCAGCACGGTCTCCGCCCCGCCCAGATAGAGGACGCCGTCATCGGCCATGATCTGGGAGATGGCCTGCAATACCTTGCTTTTGGTGGGCTGATCGAAATAGATCAGCACATTGCGGCAGAACACGACATCGAACTGGCCGAGCGGCTTCAGGTCGCCCAGCAGGTTCCATTCCTTGTACTGCACCATCGACTGAATGGCCGAATCGATGGCCCAGTTCTCGTCCTTCTTCTTGAAGTACTTGACCAGCAGGGTCATGGGCATGCCGCGCTGCACCTCGAACTGGCTGTAGGCGCCGGCGCGGGCCTTTTTCAGCACCTCGTCCGAGATGTCGGTGCCGACGATGTCATAACGCCAGCCGCTCAGCTTGGCCCCTTCTTCCTTCAGCAGCATGGCCAGCGAGTACGGTTCTTGCCCGGAAGAACAGGCCGCCGACCAGATGCGGAAGGACTTTTTGGTCGCCCGTGCCTTCAACAGGTTCGGCAGCACGATGCTCTTGAATTGATCGAACGGCTTGTTGTCGCGGAAAAAGAACGACTCGTTGGTGGTCATGGCCTCGACCACCGCCTTTTCGAGCACGATGTCACGCTTCTTCAGCGCCACCATGAGCTCGTCGAGCCCCTTCAGCCCCCGCTTTCGCGCCAGCGGCATCAACCGGCTTTCGAGCAGGTAGGCCTTGTCCTTTGTCAGGACCAACCCCGAGCGCTCCTTCAGGAGCCTGGAGACGTAGTCGAAATCGTCCGGTTTCATGAGCTTAGCGCTTGTTTGCGATTTTGGAGATGTACGGGCCGATCTCGCCAATCGGCAGCACGGCGGTACACAGGCCGGCCTGGGCGATGGCCCCGGGCATGCCCCAGACCACGCTGGTGGCTTCGTCCTGCGCGACGATGGTTCCACCCGCCTCGACGATCATGGCACCCCCCTTGGTTCCATCGGACCCCATTCCAGTCAGTACCACGCCGAGCGTCCGACGGCCATACGCTCGCGCGATGCTCCGGAACATGGGATCAACCGCCGGTCGGCAGAAGTTCTCAGGCGGGTCCTGGTTGAGGCGGATCACCTTCTGCGTGCCCTTGCTTTCCACCGTCATGTGGTAGTCGCCCGGCGCGACATAGACCTGCCCGCCCTTGATGACCTCTCCGTCCTGCCCTTCGTGCGCGTCCATGCCCGCCGAGCGGCTGATGTGGCCGGCGAGGATGGTGGTGAACGTGGCCGGCATGTGCTGGGTGATCAGGATCGGCTGACGCAACGGGCCGCTTCCCTTCATCGCGCCCAGCACGGTGAACAGCGCCTGGGGGCCGCCGGTCGAACTCCCGATGGCAATGATATCGACCGCCTCGGCGGTCACGGGCGCCTTGCGCAGAACAACGGGCGCCTGTTGACGGAGGGTGACCGCCGGCGCCTTCACCGGCGCTTCCTGGCGGGTTCGCGCGGCGGTGAAGCCCGTGCCACCCGGCTTGGCCCCGGGACGCTGCTGGTTGCGGCGGCGCGCCAGCCCCAGGGCCTTCACCTTGGCGATCAGATCGTGTTTGAAAGCACCGTCGGCGGAGATCTCGCGAGACGCCGCGGGCTTCGGCAGATAGTCGGCCGCGCCCGCCTCCAGGGCCTGAAGGCTGATCTCGGCGTTCCGCAGCGTCAGCGTGGAGGCCATGATGACCTTCAGCGTCGGGTCGCGCGCCAGAAGCTTGGGCAGCGCCGACAAACCGTCCAGCACTGGCATTTCGATGTCGAGAATGACGACCTCGACCTCGTGGCGCTCCAGTGTCTGCAAGGCGACTTGGCCATTGCCGACCGATGCGATAACCTTGATTTGTGGGTCGGCCTCGAGAAGGCGCGTTTCAAGACCCCTCACGACGGCCGAGTCGTCGACCACCATCACGCGAATGGGCGTCTCGGCGGAATTACCGGGCTGTTTGGAGCTACCCCTGAACGTTGACGTTGACAAGAACAAAACCCCCTGGCTGCCGTCTGACCTGTTTCGGTGCCCCGTGCGTTACCGACCGAGTGGAGCCCACAGCTTACCGCCACACTGCTTGGGCACGCCAGTTTCCCAACCCGACCGGACGGGCTCGCCCGCCGGTTTTTCCGTCCACTACCCCTCGATCAGGCCGACCTGCGCGAACTTCGCCTGCAGGATCTCGCTGTCGAACGGCTTCATGATGTATTCGTTGGCTCCGGCCTCGATGGCCTCCTGGATATGTTCAATGTCGTTTTCCGTGGTGCAGAACACGACCACGGGCTGATCACCGCCCGGCATCGCCCGCAGGGCCCGAAGGAACTCGATGCCGTTCATCACCGGCATGTTCCAGTCCAGCAGAACGGCGGTCGGCAGGTGGTCTTGGCAGAGTTGGAGCGCGCCCTGGCCGTCCTCCGCCTCTTCGGTCTCGAAGCTCATTTCCTGGAGGATCTTTTTGGCCACCATGCGGATGACCTTTGAATCGTCCACGATCAGGCAAGATTTCATGACGAACCTTCGTTTCCCCGGCGGTGCGTGGCAGCCCATCAACGACGCCGCCCCTGCCGATGATGACCCGGGCGTCGCCCAACATGGCGGCGGGTGGCGGCGGGTGGCGGCGGTCAACACCCGTCCCGCTTGTGCGCTCGTCTTGACCGCCTTTTCTGTTAAAGGCCAAATCGCCGGACCCGTCAAGAACACCCGCGCCCGTTTCCGGACGATTGGCGGCGTTGCACGGTCGGGTCGCGCCTCGGTGATCGCGCGGGTTCGGCCCGCGCCGGGCGATGCGGCCCGTGTTGCGGGGCACGAACAGCTCATCCCCGTGGAGTCGGCACCCGAAGCGGTTCAGGCTTTTCGATCACCTTCGTTACCTGTCATATCGAATGAACCCGAAAATGATGCGCCTTGGCCGACAGATGACGTCCCGGCATTCGGACACTGAGACGATGGGGTTTTCATGGCTGGAGGGGGGGGCGCGGTCCCTCCGCGCTCACGGGTAGGAGAGGCATTCAGGCGAGCGGCGCCGGGCGCGTCGCCACGCGCTGCCGCTGTCGGGGCGCTGGACGGCGGACGGGCGTTGGATTGACGTGATGGTCGAGGCCATTTCGCCGCTTGGCGCCAGAGTGTCGATGTTGGTTTCGGTGCCGAGGGGTCTGCGGGCACGTTGAGTCTGGACGGGCTGGACGTTCCGATCCCGGCCGACGTGCGGTGGTGTCGCGGCACCTTGGCCGGCCTGGTGTTTCATGTGCGCGCGGTCGAGGCGGAGCGGTTACAGGCGCACATCGTGAGGCGTCTGCGCTTGCTGGGAACGGGCCTGCCCTTGGAGGTGGGGGCCAAGGTCGGTTGCTGACGTCCCGTCCCGGGGTCTCTTGCCCATGCCGGTTCGAAACGACTCGGGCGGGCGCCGCCGCGAAAGAACACCCTCGAATTGATGGATATTTGCATCGACTTGCGATTATCGCGTTGTTTTTCTATTGACTTTTCAGTCTGTTAAGGGGGCGCGCGTGCCCATTGCGGCGAAGCTCTTCAAACGCGGCAAACAAACTGATATCGTTCCAACACAGGTCCAAGCGCGTTCGATTGAAAATCAGACGCGGAACAATTGCGTCGCCACCTCCAGAAAGGAAGGACGAGTGTCATGTCTGATGCATCGGGAGTCGGCACGACCGGTTGGTTGTCGTCGCATGTCAGATCCGTTACCCGACAATCTGGTGATCCTCAAGACCAGGAGGCCCGCCGGGTGGAAGATGTCGTGGCGCTGTCGCCAAAGGCCGCGGCGGAGCAAGGTCAGACGGAGCGACCGATCGAGCCGTCTGACGCGTCCAGCAGCCTGACGAACCCGGGCGCCGAAAAGGTCCGCGACCTGCGTGAGAAGGCCGAGGCGAAGGCCGAAGAAGCGGAGCAGAGCCGGGACGAGGCGCGCGCCGCGTCACTCGAGTTTGATGTCAATGCGCCTGTGAACATCGGCTTGGCGGCGGCGATTTCCATCGGTGTGCGCGAGATGGTCAGCCGATACGACGTGAACGGGGATGACCGCCTCGATTTTCAGGAAAAGTCGACCGCCATCAGTTCCGTGCAATCGACGCAGCCGAACGAACACATCGTGGGCGGCGGGCAGCTGTTCCGACGCGGTGAGGTGACGGAACAGAGCGGTGGCTCGGCGGACGGCGAGGCCTTCTACGCCGAGATGGAGGCCAACAAGGCCGAAAACGCGCAACGGCTGGCGGAAATCGAGAAGCAGGAACGCGCGCGCGAAGCGAGCCTGGCTGAGATGGAGGCCAAGGCCACCAACCAGGATGCGTCCGCGGGGGCCCCGAATCCGGCGGCCGGAGGCGCCTATGCGCGGTCCGAGGCGTTGGGCGAACCGGAGCCCGCGACGCACGACGTCGCCAAGGCGTGAGCCCCGGACGCACCGCGAGGCGATGGGACGGGGGCGCGCGGCGCTGCGGCCTCGCGGCGCCGGGGCTGTCGCGCCGGCCGTCCTCCGAAAAGGTCCCCCTTTTCGTTGAGCGTTATCAAACCATCGTTCCGTGGGATCGATGATCCGGTTTCCGTCCGCTGCCTGCTCCTCCAGGCCGCCACGGACCCGCCTACAGATAGGCGTCCCGGATTTCGGCCAGCCGGTCGGCGGCGTCCTCGAAATCCTCCGGCGCGGCGGTGGCCGCCGCCGGCACACCGCCCACCTCCAGCGTGTCCAGGATCACGGTGCCGGAGGCATTCAGGAAGCGCACCGACCACACCCCGTCCACGCCGGTGGCGTCGATGTCGCAAGCCCCATAGCCCTGCACCCGCAGCGCCACCGGGCCGTCCCCCAACGTCCGCCGCAGCCACGACAGATCGGCGGCGTTGACGGGCAACAGCGACAGGGTGACGACGTGGTTCGGCCGGCCGGGTTCGTGCGCGGCGGCGCGGTCCATGATCTCGGTCAGGATGGGCCGCGCCGCCATCGTGCCGGCGGCCGCATCGCCGGGGCGCAGGTCGCCGGCCGGCCGGCCCGGTCGCGTGGTCGAGACCACCCCGGGGACCGGCCCGGCCTCGATCCAGCGCGCGCGGGAGGCGCCGTCCGGCCCGCGCCGGTGCAGCCGCCACACGCCGGTCAGCACGGATTCCTGAACCGCCACCACGTTGCCGTCGGGTTCGCGCACCTGCCCCGAGACCTCGCCGGCGCCGAGAATCTGGTCCAGCAGGGTCACGCCCTCCGCGCCGATGGTGGCCAGATCAAACACGCCCGGCGCGGTGTCGGCCGGCCGGGTCGCCCGCGCGCGCAGGTCGGTCAGCAGGGCCTCGACCAGGGCGAGGGCGTCGGGCGCCCTCTCGACCAGGGCCTCGGCGGCGGCCAGGGCGCGGGCGCGGTCGGAGGGGCTGGCGGCCCCGTCCAGAGGTGAGAGCGCGGTCATGGCGCGCCCTCCGCCCGCAGGTGCGGCGGCAACTCCGGGTCCCGGTCGACCAGATCGGCGAACAGATGATCCACCGAGCCGCCAGCCAGGGCGGTGTCCACGGCCTCCAGCGCCTGATCGATCAGGCGCGCCTCATCCTCGGTCAGGACCTGACGGGCGGTGTCCAGATGCACCAGCACCCAGGTCCCGACCGGCGGCGGGTCCATCAGCGCCAGCGAGACGTCGCGGGTCTCGCCGCGCCCGACGCAGCGGGCCGACAGGCCGTCCACCGCCAGAACCCGCATGGGAATGCCCAGGCACATGCGCGTTCCCTCCCGTCAGCCGCTGGCGGCCGACAGGCCGTCCGTCCGTTCATAGGCGGCGCGGTCGAGACCGTGGCGCAACAGGCCGTCGCTTGAGCCGGCCTCCAGCGGCGCGGCGCGGGGGATGGCCGCGATGCCCCAGGACGCCAGTTCCTCCAGGGCGAGGGTCACGGCGTCGTCCAGACGCGCCGCCACCTCCGGCGTCAGCGGTCCGCCCCAGGTCTCCAGATCGCCGGCCTGCACGCCGATCAGGGTCAGGCGCGCGGGATAGGCCCCCAGAAGGTCGGCGGCGGACAGCACCTCCTGGAACCCGGTCTGGTGCAGGCTCATCTTCTTGGCGCCGGTGAAGCGCGGCACCTCGTCACCGCGCACCACCATCAGGTCGCCCGGCGTCCGCCCATAGTCCACGGCGTCGAACACCAGCAGGTTTTCGGCCGCCTGAACGTGCTGCACCAGATAGAGGCCCTGGGTGCCGCCGTCCATGACCTCGACCGTCTCCGGCAGGGCATAGCGGCGGTGCAGCGCCTCGACACAGCGCACCCCGAACGCCTCGTCCGCCCACAGCAGGTTGCCGATGCCCAGCACCAGGGTGCGGCCGCCGGACGCTCCCACGCCGTCAATCATCCCGGTTGTCCTTGAACATGCGCTCGCCGGAAATCATGGTCGAGATCATCGACTGGCGCGACATGATGTCCTCGCGCACGGCAGCGTAGATGTGGATGATGATGTAGCAGACGAACACCCACATCCCCAGGTGATGCCACGTATGCACGGCCTGACTGTTGGGGAAGATGTCGAACACCCAGCCGAACAGGGCGTATTGCCAGCTATCCAGGCCGGTGCCTTCGGCATACAGCGCGAAGCCGGTGATGATCATGAAGAACATCCCCAGCGTGAAGACGAAGAACATCACGAACTGGGCGAGCGGGTTGTGGCCCACGTACTTCTTCGGCCAGCGGCGGTAAAAAAAGTACCAACTTGCCTCCCACGCCACGCCGTCCCAGTACTCCTTTTTCCAGAACGGGAACTTGAACAGTTGGCGGCTGTGGTGGTTGCCGACGAAGGCCCAGTAGATGCGCACCAGCCAGCCGATGGCCAGCACATACCCGGCGGCGAAGTGAATGAAGCGGATGTTGCCCATCACGTACCAATCGCTGGCCTCGCCGGTGACGCTGGGCAGCG
Organism: Rhodospira trueperi; assembly: GCF_900101965.1. GTDB lineage: Bacteria > Pseudomonadota > Alphaproteobacteria > Rhodospirillales > Rhodospirillaceae > Rhodospira > Rhodospira trueperi. The sequence goes on from NZ_FNAP01000002.1 coordinate 58,938, forward strand.
GGTTGGCGATCAGGTAGCCGGTCACCGCCAGCGTGGTGATGGCCAGGGCGGTGATCCAGTGCCAGGCCCGCACCGGGCCTTCGTAGACGAGGATGGAGGTGCGCTCGATCGAGGTCGAGGCGTCACCGGCGGTGACGTCCGCCGCGTGCACTTCGCTGCCGGGGGGAGGAGGGGTCATGTCGGTCACTCCGTCGTTGAGGGGCCGTCGCGGTGGAAGACGGTCGTCGTGCGCCGGTCAGCGCACGGTGACGGTTGCCTTTTCCTGCCCGTCCGGGCTCATGACGTGGGTCGAGCACGCCAGACACGGATCGAAGGAGTGGATCGTTCGCAGAATTTCCAGCGGCTGTTCCGGGTCGTGCAGCGGGGTGTCCAGCAACGCCGCCTCGAAGGCGCCGATGTTGCCGGCTGGGTCACGGGGGGAGCCGTTCCAGGTGGTTGGAACAACGCACTGATAGGACTTGATCTTGCCGGCCTCGATCTCCACCCAGTGGCCCAGGGCGCCGCGCGGGGCCTCCGTGAAGCCGGCGCCGCGCGAGTTGTGCGACCATGTGGAGGGCTCCCACTTGTCGGTATTGGCGGTGCTCAGGTCGCCGGCCTTCAGGTTGGCCATCAGGCCGTCGAAGCTCTCCTTCAGGCGGTGCGCCGCCCACTGGCACTCCAGCCCACGCGCCGCCGTGCGGCCCAGGGTGGAGAACAGGGCGGTGATGGGCACGCCCAGCGTGCGCAGGGTGGCGTCCACCGGCTCCTTGAAATCGGGCCGGCCCATGGCGTAGCCGATGACGAAGCGGGCCAGCGGTCCCACCTCCATGGCGTGGCCGCGCCAGCGCGGCGCCTTCAGGTAGGAGTACTTGGCGGCCTCGTCCAGCGCTTCGATCCTGGTGGACGGATCGCCCTTGGTGTTCGGCCCCAGCACGAAGTTGGGATCGGTCACCCCGTCGAACGGGTGCAGGCCCACCGATTCGTCGTCGTATGTGTACCAGGAGTGGGACACGAACTCCTGGATCTGCTCGGGGTCCTTCAGGTCCACCTCGTGGACGGTGGACAGGTCGCCGCCGATGATCGCGCCGCGCGGCAGCATCAGGCTGTCGTTGGAATGGTTGTTGGCCAGCGCCGGCATATCGCCGTAGGCCAGCAGGTTGGTGGACGACAGCCCGCCGCCGTGCATCCAGTCCTTGTAGAACGAGGCGATGGCCAGCAGATCCGGGATGTAGACCTGCTCGATGAACGCCAGCGAGCGGTCGATGATGGAGCTGACCATGTTCAGCCGCTCCATGTTGACCGCGCCGACGGCCCCGGTGCCGTCCAGGTTGATGGCGCACGGCACGCCGCCCACCAGCCAGTTCGGATGCGGGTTCTTGCCGCCGAAGATGGTGTGGATCTTGACGATCTCCTTCTGGAAGTCGAGCGCCTCCAGATAGTGTGCCACGGCCATCAGGTTGGCCTCCGGCGGCAGGCGGTAGGCCGGATGCCCCCAGTAGGCGTTGCGGAACGGCCCCAACTGACCGGACTCGACGAATCGCTTCAGCCGGTTCTGCACGTCGCGGAAATAGCCGGGCGAGGACATCGGCCATGACGAGATCGACTGCGCCAGCGCGGAGGTTTCCTTGGGGTCGGCGCGCAAGGCGGAGACCACGTCCACCCAGTCCAGCGCGTGCAGGTGATAGAAGTGAACCAGGTGGTCCTGCACATACAGCGTCAGCTGCATGATGTTGTGGATGGTGTTGGCGTTCTTGGGGATCTCGATGCCCAGCGCGTCTTCGACCGCGCGCACCGAGGTCAGCGCGTGGGTTCCGGTGCAGACCCCGCAGATGCGCTGGGTGAAGGCCCAGGCGTCGCGCGGGTCGCGACCCTTGAGGATCAGTTCCAGACCGCGCCACATGGTGCCGGTGGACACCGCGTTGCGGATGACGTTGTCGTCGTCAACATTCACTTCCAGGCGCAGGTGTCCCTCGATCCGGGTCACGGGATCGACCACCACGCGGCGGCCGGAATTGTCCAGGGCAAAGCCGTTGGGCGTGCTCATCGTCGTCATCAGTCAGGTGTCCTTCCGTCCGGTCCCTGGGATCAGCCGTTGGTGTTCTGATCGGCCCGGGCCTGCCGCTCGTTCTTGATGTCGCGTTTGTCGGCGGCGTGCTTGACCGCGCTGGCGGCGGCGTGGGCGACCACGGCACCGCCGGCCACGGCGGCCACGGTGCCGCCGATGGCGTCGGCGTTGCCCTCGATCGGGAACGGCTGCACCGACGACAGGCGCGAATAGAACGGCCCCATGTCCCAGAAATCCTTCTCGGAACAGCCGATACAGCCGTGCCCGGACTGGATGGGGAAGGAGACACCCTCGTTCCAACGCACGGTGGAACAGGCGTTGTAGGTGGTCGGCCCCTTGCAGCCGACCTTGTAGAGGCAATAGCCCTTGCGCGCGCCCTCGTCGTCCCACTCTTCCACGAACTGACCGGCGTCGAAGTGCGGCCGGCGGTAGCATTTGTCGTGGATGCGCTGGGAATAGAACATCTTCGGCCGGCCGTGGCGGTCCAGTTCGGGCAGGCGTTCGAAGGTCAGAATGTAGGTCACGACGGCGGTCATTACCTCGGCGATGGGCGGGCAGCCCGGCACCTTGATGACCGGCTTGTCGGTGACGACCTCGTGAACCGGCGTGGCCTGGGTGGGGTTCGGTTTGGCGGCCTGCACGCAGCCCCAGGAGGCACAGGAGCCCCAGGCAATGACCGCCTGGGCATCGGACGCCATTTCCTTCAGGCGGTCCACGAACGGCCGCCCGCCGGGCAGGCAGTAGACGCCGCCGTCCCGGAGCGGCGGATTGCCCTCCACGGCGAGAATGTAGTTGCCCTTGTGGGTCTCGCGGATCTCGTCGAGGATTTCCTCCGCCTGATGGCCGGCGGCGGCCATGATGGTGTCGTCGTAATCCAGCGAGATCATCGACAGCACCACGTCCTTGACCAGCGGATGCGCCGAGCGGATGAAGCTTTCGGTGCAGCAGGTGCATTCCAGGCCGTGCAGCCAGATCACGGGAATGCGCGGCTTGGTCTCCATGGCCCGGGCGATCCGGGGCACGAAGGTCGGCCCCAGGCCCATGGCGGCGGTCGTCAGGCCGCAGAAGGCCATGAAGCTGCGCCGTGAGATGCCGTGGCGGCGCATCACATCATAGAACGTTTCGATTCCCGAGGACATGGTGCCTCCCCCAAATGGTTCGCTTCGTTTTGCGTGCGCCATCCCGACGCGGTGAGGATCGCGTGTCCGCCGCCATGCGCCGCGCGCATTCCTCCGGCCGCCAGATCGGCTCGCGACCGACGGGATCGAGCGGCCGCGTTTCGGAAGGCTCTCCCGAATTTCAGAAGGTTGCCGGCTCTCGGCGAAGGCGTCCCAGCGCAGCGCCCCGATTCAGATTGACAATTCTCAAGCCACAAGAGAAAACCACAATTCCTATCCGGTATGCAAGAACGTTGATTCGGCTCCGGCACGATCTCCGACCAAATCCGCCCGCTATGCTGCGACTGCGAAACACTTGTGGAGGGAACATGGATCGACCCCCTCGTCCGTCGCCGACCAACCCGGGGCTGCGGGCGGACCGCGACCGGCTGTCGGTGGCGCTGGACGTCGCGGACGACCGCGTCGTGGGGGTCGGTCTGGAGTCCTCGCGGCGCGCCGACGTGGCCCGGGTGCTGATCGGTCAGCCGGTGGGGGCGGCGGTGCGGCTGGTCGGGCTTTTGTTCTCGCTGTGCGGCGTGGCGCAGACGGTGGCGGCGGTGCAGGCGGCGGAGGCGGCCACCGGCGCGCGGGCCTCGTCGGCGACGAACGGCGCGCGCCATGCGGTGGTGCTGTGCGAGGCCGTGGAACAGAGCGTGCTGCGGCTGGGGATGGACTGGCCGGCGGTGGCCGGGACGGCGCCGGATATCGAGGCCGTGCGCGACCTGCGGCACGGCGTGGCGGCGGCGCGTCGGGCGGCCTCCGTCGCGTCATGGGACCGCATCGGCGGCGCGGCGGCCGGGGCGCGCTGGCCGCCGCCCGCCCTGGGCGCGGCGGTGGCGCCGATGACGGCGGACATCCGCGCGCTGGTGTTCGGGGATGCGCCCGTGCCGGAAACGGAGGCGGCCTTGGCGGATCTGGCGGCGTCGGGGCGCGGTTCGGTGTCGGGCGCGCTCGCCCTGGCCCTGGACGACGGGGCCGGCGGCGTGGCGGACGCGGCCGTGGCGCCCCTGCGCGACTGGGACCTTGGGACGTTTGCCGCGCGGCTGTCCGGATCGAACGGTCTCGCTTTCGCGGCCCGTCCCGACTGGCGCGGCGCCCCGGCGGAAACGGGCGCGCTGGCCCGACTGGACGGTCACCCCCTGGTGGCGGGACTGCGTGCCCGCGGCGCCGGTCTGGCCGCTCGGCTCGCGGCGCGGCTGCTGGATCTGGACCGCATGCTGGCCGCGCTGGCCGACTTGGCCCACGGTGCGGCGGCGCCACCGCCGGCCGCGTTGTCCGATGGTCCCGGTCGGGGCCTGTCGGCTGTGGACACGGCGCGCGGCCTGCTGGTCCACCGGGTGACGCTGGACGGCGGACGGGTCGCCGACTGGCGCATCGTGGCGCCGACCGAATGGACGTTCCATCCCGACGGCGCCCTGGCCCGGGTACCGCTGGGCTGGCCGGCCGGCGACCGGACGGCGCTGCTGCGACGGGTGCGGCTGCTGGTGGCGGCCATGGACCCCTGCGTGGCTCACGACGTGGCGATCCGCGAGGCGGCTCATGCATGAGATGGCGCTGACCGAAAGCATCCGGCGCCTTCTGGAGGCGGAGGCCGAACGCCAGAGTTTCTCGGCCGTGCGGGTGGTGCGCCTGGAGTTGGGGGCGCTGTCGCACGCCGACCCGGAGGCCATGCGCTTCTGCTTCGACGCCGTTATGCGCGGCTCGCTGGCGGAGGGCGCCCGGCTGGAGATCGAGCGCACGCCGGGCACCGGCTGGTGCATGATATGCGCGCGCGAAATCACCGTGGCGCGGCGGTTCGATCCGTGCCCCCATTGCGGCGGACATCAGATCCAGGTGACCGCCGGCGACGAGATGCGACTCAAGGACCTGGAGGTGGTGTGATGTGCGGTGTGTGCGGATGCGGACAGGCGACCATCGACGGACGGCCCGCGCAAGGCGCGCCCGGCCATCATCACGGTCATGATCATCGTCATGACCACCATCACCATCACGGCCATGATCACGACCACGACCACGATCACGGGCACGATCACGGGCACGATCACGGGCACGATCACGGGCACGATCACGGGCACGATCACGGGCACGATCACGGGCACGATCACGGGCACCATCACCACCACGCCGACCCGGACCCGGCTGCCGCCCGCGTCGTCCAGGTCGAGCGCGATATCCTGGCCGAGAACGACCGCCTCGCCGCCGCCAACCGGGCTTGGTTCGCCGAGCGCGGCGTGCTGGCGCTGAACCTCGTCTCCTCGCCCGGATCGGGCAAGACGACCCTGCTCGCCCGCACCATCGCCGACCTGAAGGGGACCCGACCGCTGGCGGTGATCGAGGGCGATCAGCAGACCGACCTGGACGCCGAGCGCATCCGGGCGACCGGCGCCCCGGCGGTGCAGGTCAACACCGGCAAAGGCTGCCATCTCGATGCCGCCATGGTGGCCCGCGCCGCCGCGTCGCTGGACCCGGCCGAGGGCACGCTGCTGTTCATCGAGAACGTCGGCAACCTCGTCTGTCCGGCCGCCTTCGACCTGGGCGAGGGGGGCCGGGTGGTCATCCTCTCGGTCACCGAGGGCGAGGACAAGCCGCTGAAATACCCGGATATGTTCCACGCCGCCGACCTGATGATCCTGAACAAGATCGACCTGCTGCCGCATGTGACGTTCGATGTCGACCGCTGTGTCGACTATGCGCGGCGCATCAATCCGAAGCTGCCGGTGCTGTCGCTGTCGGCGACCACCGGACAGGGCATGGCGGCCTGGATCGACTGGAGTCTGTCGCGCCGTCCGGCGGCTCGGGCGCGCGCCGGGGCGAGGTCGGCATGACCGCGCTGGCGCGGAGCCAAGTGGACGAGGGGCTGGCCTGGGCTGGCGCCGTGCCCGGTGCGCCGCCCTTGCCGGTGGCCGGCCTGGGCGCTTATCTGAAGGCCGCCGTTGCGGTGATGGCCGATGGGCGGGCCTGCCTCTCCCAGGCCACCGGCGACCTGGGCGACGTGGCCACTCGGCGCGCCTATGACGCCGTGGTGGCCGACATGCTGTCCCGGCTCGGGGCGCCGCTGCGCGTCATCGCCCACGACCTGCACCCGGACTTCCATTCCACCCACGCCGCGTGCGCGCTGGCCGAGGCGACCGGCGCGGTCGCCCTGCCGGTGCAGCACCACCATGCCCACATCGCCGCCGTGGCGGCCGAGCACGGCCACGCCGGACCGCTGCTGGGGTTGGCGCTGGACGGCTTCGGCCTGGGGCCGGGCGCCGAATCCTGGGGCGGTGAACTGCTGCGCGTGGATGGCACCGCGTTCGAGCGCCTGGGCCATCTGCGCCGCCTGCCGCAGCCGGGGGGCGACATCGCCGCGCGCGAGCCGTGGCGCATGGCGGCGGCGGCCCTGTTCGCGCTGGGCCGGGCGGACGACATCGCGCCGCGCTTCGCCGACCGGACCCACGCCGGCATGATCGGCCAGATCATGGCGCGCGGCCTGAACAGCCCTGAGACAAGCTCGGCCGGGCGTCTGTTCGATGCCGCGTGCGGCCTGCTGGGCGTGCATCCCGTGGCGGATTTCGAGGGGCAGGCCCCGATGGCGCTGGAAGCCATGGTCACGACGCCCCGGGTGATGGCGGACGGCTACGTGATCGGGGACGACGGTGTGCTGGACGTGCTGCCCCTTCTGGACGCCCTCAGCGCCACCGGAATGACGTCGGAGGACGGCGCCGACCTGTTCCACGGCACGCTCGCCGCCGCGCTGGTGGCTTGGGCCGCCCACGCCGCCGAGACCACCGGGATCGGCGTCGTGGGGCTGTCCGGCGGCTGCTTCTTCAACAGGGTGCTGACCGCCGCCGTGGTCGAGGGGTTGACCGCGCGCGGCCTGACGGTCTTGGCCCACCGCCACGTCTCGCCGGGCGACCCGGGGCTGAGCCTGGGTCAAGCCTGGATCGCCGCGCATCATGCCGCCATGATGGTCGCCCCATCTGCATAAGGGCTGCCTCAAGAGGGAAAGCCTGCCATGTGCCTCGCCGTGCCCGCCCTGGTGACCGACCTGCTGCCCGACGCCATGGCCCGCGTCGATGTCGGCGGCATCGGCAAGACCGTCTCCGTTGCGCTGGTCGATGATCTGGCCGTCGGCGACTACGTCATTCTGCATGTGGGCTTCGCCCTGTCCCGGCTGGACCCGGAAGAGGCGGAGAAGACCCTCGCCCTGATGCGCGAGGTGGCGGACCTGGAGGCCGCCGCGCCGGCGGGGACGGCGTTATGATGAAATACCTGGATGAGTACCGCGACCCGACCGTGGCCCGGGGGCTGGCCCGGGCCATCGCCACCGCCGTTCGCCCCGGCAGACCCTATCGCCTCATGGAATTCTGCGGCGGCCACACCCATGCCATCGTCAACCAGGGCCTCGCCCACCTGTTGCCGGAGGCGGTGCACCTGATCCACGGTCCCGGCTGCCCGGTGTGCGTGCTGCCGGTGGGCCGGCTCGACATGGCGCTGGCGCTGGTGCGCGCCCATCCGGAGGTCACCCTGTGCACCTACGGCGACCTGATGCGCGTGCCGGCCAGCGGCGGTGATACGCTGCACAGGGCGCGCGCCGACGGTGCCGACGTGCGCATGGTCTATTCGACGCTGGATGTCCTGACGCTGGCCCGCGACAACCCCGGCCGCTCGGTGGTGTTCATGGCCATCGGTTTCGAGACCACGACACCGCCGACCGCCCTGCTGCTGTCCCAGGCGCGGGCGGAGGGGCTGGCGAACCTGTCGGTGTTCTGTAACCACGTTCTCACGCCGCCGGCCATCGGCGCGATCCTGGGCGGCGTGGGATCGGACAGCCCGCTCGACGGTGTCATCGGCCCGGCCCACGTCTCCACCGTGATCGGCAGCGAGGCCTACCGGCCGGGCGCCGAGCGGTTCCGGGTGCCGGTGGTGATCGCCGGGTTCGAGCCCTTGGACATTCTGCGCGCCATCCTGATGCTGATCCGCCAGATCAACGACAGCCGCGCGGAGGTGGAAACCGAGTATACCCGCGCGGTGCGGCCCGATGGCAACGCGAAGGCCCAGGCGGTGATGGAGAGCGTGTTCAGCGTGCGGCCGTCCTTCGAATGGCGCGGCCTGGGCGCCCTGCCGGACTCCGCGCTGGGCATCCGCGACGCGTTCGCCGCCTGGGACGCCGAGCGCCGGTTCGACATGCCGCCCCTGACCGGTCGGGAAAACCCGGCCTGCGACTGCGGTTCGGTGCTCAAGGGCGCGCTGGACCCGCGCGACTGCCGCTTGTTCGGCAGGGGCTGCACCCCCGAGCGGCCCCAGGGTGCGTGCATGGTCTCGGCGGAGGGCGCCTGCGCCGCCGCCTGGACCCAGGGACCGTCGCCGGCGCACGCCGCCCGCGCCGGGGAAAGCGCGAACACGCGAGTTGCCCCCGACTCCGCCGTGATATAGGGTGAGCCCTGATCGGGACCGCGCGAACGGGCGGCCCCGAAACCGCGTTCGGGATACACTCTTCCAGCAGGCACGAGCCGGCCATGCGCGTCAAACGATCCGTGACCCAAACCACGTCCCGACCTGTCGCAGCCGCGTGGACGGCCGCGTCGGCCGGGATCCTGTTGGCGGCGGCCACTGTCCTGCCCGGATCGGCGCTGGCGCAGTCGGGGCAGCCGAATGTCATCGTCAACCCCGCCTTCGCCGGGGCGTCTGCTCCCGCCGTCAACCAGGGATACGGGGCACAGGGATACGGGGCACAGGGATACGGGACGCCAGGATACGGCATGGGGACGATGACGGTGCAGCCGTCGCCGAACGCACCCCCGCCCGTTGTCGGCTCGCCCCTGCAATTGCCGCCCCGTGGCATGCCCCGTTCGCAACTGACCGTGCCGTTCAACGCCTACGGGTCGGGTCCGCCCCCCCTGATCTCCGGCATGCCGGGAACGGCGTATCCGTCCCGACCGGCGCCGCCGCCGGCGACCGCGCCGGGGTCGACCCTGACGACCGGGCCGTCCGCGCAGGCGCCCGCCCGCCCGGCGACGGCCTCCATGCCGCCGGACGCGCCGACGCCGCCGTCCAGCGCGAACACCCCGTCACCACCGCCGCCGCCGCCGGTGCCGGACGCCGTCGCCGCCGTGCCCGCGCCCGCCGCGGACTCCGAAGTCGAGACCGGGGCGGAACCACCGGCAACGCCCCGCATGGCCGACACGCCCCCCGCCCCACCAGCGGACCCACGGGCGGTCGCCGCCCCCGCGACCGCCCCGCAAGCGGCCCCGGAGCCGGAACCGGTTGCGCGGCCAGCACCGGAGCCCGAACCCGCGCCCGAACCCGAACCGGCCGCCGCGCCGGCCGGTCCGCCGCCGCCGGTGTCGGTGACCATGGCCAAGCCCGATGCGCCGCCGCGCCCGCGCTCGCCGGCGTCCGCGACCGGGCCGGTTCGCACGCGTCTGGCCGCCGGCACCACCCGCCTGACCACGGATCTCAGCGGACGCGTCGCACCCGCGCCGCCGCCGCTGGAAATCCAGGGGCAGACCTCCACCCGCCTTTCGGCTCCGGCGCGGCCTGAACCGGCATCGGCGCCGGCAACGCCCCCGGTTCCGGAACCGCCAGCGCCGGCCCCCCCGCCCTCGACTCCGGCGGCCAGCGCCGAGCCGCCGCCCGACACGTCCGCCCGGCTGCCGGATTCCGACACGGTCTTCGAAGCCGCACCCGTCGCGGACAACGCAGCCGAGGCAACGGCCCCGCAGGTCGCGGCCCGACCCGCCGAGCCCCCTCCGTCCCCCGGCTCCGTCACGCCGGCCGGGGGGACCGTGAGCGTCTTGTTCGACGGGGACAGCACCACCCTGCCGGACTCGGGTCGCGCCATCCTGGATCGGGTGGCCGCCGTGCTGGACGGCAATTCCGCCGCGCGCGCCACCGTTCGGGCCTACGCCGACGGCGGCGGTGACGCCAACCAGGCCCGCCGCACCTCGCTGTCGCGGGCGTTGTCGGTGCGCGCCTATCTCATCGACAAGGGCCTGGCCAGCGCGCGCATCGATGTGCGCGCCTTGGGCAACCAGTCCGGCGACGGCAACAAGGACCGGGTCGATGTGGTCACGTCTGATCGCTGATCGAAGCCCCGCGCCGGAGGACCTATCATGACCCGGCCCGGCCGGTTCCTGACGCGCATGGTGCTGTTCGTCGCCGTGGTGGCGGTGGTCGCGGCGGTGCTGTTCCCGCCGCTGCTGTCGGCCTTCATGGCCAATCCGGCGCTGAATGGCCTGATCCTGTTCGTCGTTCTGTTCGGAATCGCCCTGAACTTCCGGTTGGTGCTGCGGCTTGGGCCGGAAGTGACCTGGGTGGAGCGCTTCCGCGCTGGCGAGGTGGGGCTGGCCTCCGATCAGGCGCCGCCGCTGCTCAGCGCCATGGCGCAGATGCTGACGGAGCATAAGGAGACGTCGCTGGGGCGTGGCCGCTTCTCCATCTCGGTGCCGGCCATGCGGTCGCTGATGGACGGCCTCGCCTCCCGCCTGGACGATGCCCGCGACCTCGCGCGCTATTTCATTGGCCTGTCCATTTTCCTGGGCCTTTTGGGCACGTTCTGGGGCCTGCTGGAGACGGTCGGCTCCATCGGCGACGTGATCCGCGATCTGACCATCGCCGGGGATAATGTCGAGGCGGTGTTCGACGATCTGAAGAGCGGCCTGGAGGCGCCCCTGTCGGGCATGGGCACCGCCTTTTCATCGTCGCTGCTCGGGTTGGCAGGATCGCTGATCCTCGGCTTTCTGGATCTTCAATCCAGCCGCGCCCAGAACACCTTCCTCAACGATCTGGAGGAATGGCTGTCCGGGCTGACCCGCCTGTCGTCCGGGGGTGGGCTGGGCGACGGCGACGGGGGCGGCTCGGTGCCGGCGTACATCCAGGCGCTGCTGGAACAGACCGCCGACAGCCTCGACGATCTGCAACGCACGATCGCCCGGGGCGAGGAAGGCCGGCTGAGCACGCAGACCCAGATGCGCCACCTGGTCGAAACCCTGAGCACCCTGGCCGATCAGATGCGCACGGAACAGGCCGTCCTGCTGCGGCTGGCCGAAAGCCATGCCGACCTGCGCCCGCTGATGCAGCAGCTGGTGGCGGCCACCGAGCAGCGCGACGGCGAGGGCCTGGACGACGCCACCCGTGGCCATATCCGCAACACCGACGCCGCCGTGACCTACATCGCCAACGAGATGGCCGCCAGTCGCGAGCAGACCGTCAAGGAACTGCGCGCCGAGATCAAACTGCTGGCGCGCACCATCGCCGCCACCGCCGGGGTCCCGGAACAGCAACGCCCGGGGTGAGGGCGCCGACAGGGTCGCTGCCGAACAGGATGATGGGAGTGTCATGGCCAGCCTGAGCCGCCGTCGCGCCAGTCAGACCCTCGACATCTGGCCCGGATTCGTCGATGTCCTGGCCACGCTGCTCATCATCGTCATCTTCGTGCTGATGGTCTTCGTGCTGTCGCAGTTCTTCATGGGGCAGGCGCTCAGCGGGCGCGAGGCCGCGCTGGCCCGACTGCGCGACACGGTGACCGAATACGAGGACCTGCTGGCCATCGAGCGGCAGGCCAACGCCGATTTGCGCGCCGATGTGGAGCAACTGTCGGGGGATCTCCAGGCCGCCAACGCGCGCTGGGAAGACCTGCTCGGCGATGCCCGCGCCGGCGAGGCCGCCCAGGCCGAACTGTCCGATGTGCTGGGACTGGTCGCGCGCCAGAAAGAGGACATCGCCGCGCTGGAGACCGACCGCCGCACCCTGGCCGAACGGCTGCGGGCGGCGCTCGGGGAGGTCTCGGAAAAGGACGAGGAACTGGCGGCGCGCGCGGAGCGCCTCGCCCGCCTGGAGGCTGCCAACGAAAGCCTGTCGGCGGACCTGGAGGAGGCCTACGCCACCATCGAGGCCGACCGGGAGACCGTCGAGGCGCGGCTGGCCGATCTGGCGCGGCTGGAGGCCCAGGTGGCCGCCATGCGCGATGCGCGGGACGCGCTGCGGGCGGACCTGGAGGCCGCCAACCAGACCATCCAGGCCGACAAGGAAACCATCGAGGTCAAGCTGGCCCAACTGGCGCGGTTGCGTCAGGACCTGGAGGCGCTGACCGCCCTGCGCGACGAACTGGAAGAGCGCATCAGCACCATGGACCGCCAGCTTGCCGACACCGAGGGCGCGCTGGAGGACCAGAAGAGCATCTCCGAGCAGGCCCGCGCCCAGGCCGCGCTGCTCAACGCCCGCCTGAAGGAGGTGCGCGCGGAACTGGCCCGGCTGGGCGACCTGCTGGAGGCCAAGGAGGCCGAGAACGAGGACCAGCGGGTCCAGATCGCCAACCTGGGCGAACGGCTGAACGCCGCCCTGGCCACCAAGGTGCAGGAGTTGCAGCGCTACCGGTCGGAGTTCTTCGGCCGCCTGCGCGCGGTGCTGGGCGACCGCGAGGGTATCCGCGTCGAGGGCGACCGCTTCGTGTTCCAGTCCGAGGTGCTGTTCGACGTTGGCGAGGCCACGCTGGGGCCGGCCGGCCGCGCCGATCTGGCCGATCTGGCCGACACCCTGATGAGCGTGTCGCGGGAGTTCCCGCCGGAGATCGATTGGATCCTGCGGGTGGACGGCCATACCGACAAGCGGCCGATCAATACCTTCCGCTTCGCCAACAACTGGGAGCTGTCAGCGGCGCGCGCGATTTCCGTGGTCCGCTTCCTGATCGACAAGGGGGTGCCGCCGGAGCGGCTGGCCGCCGCCGGCTTCGGCGAATATCGGCCGGTGGCCGAGGGCGACACCGAAGACGCCTACGCCCGCAACCGGCGCATCGAACTGAAGCTCGATCAGCGGTGAGCATGGCGGTGGCGCACGCGCTTCAGCCCGAAACCCGTAGGGCAGGGGCGAAGCCCCAATCCGCCGGACCGCTCATGGTCGGGCGGGGAGCGCCCCCGTCCGGCGGGTGACTCGCCCCCCAATTCGCCGCGCGCAGCCCGCTGTGGCGGTTTGCGCCAGCGGCGCGAACCCGCCCTACAGCGGTGAGGGGAGGCCCAGCGTCCCCTATCCCGGCACCACGCGGATCGAGGTGATGCGGTTGCGCACGCGCTTCAGCACCTCGAAGCGGAAGCCGTGGAACCGGAATGACTGCCCCGCCTCCGGGATGCGGCGCGCCTCGTGCAGGATCAGACCGGCCAGCGTGTTGGCCACGTCATCGGGCAGGTCCCATTCGAATTCGCGGTTCAGATCGCGGATGGTGACGTCGCCGGCGACCACATACGAGCCGTCGCCCTGCGCCCGCACGCCGGCCACCTGCACGTCGTGCTCGTCGCTGATGTCGCCGACGATCTCCTCAAGGATATCCTCCAGCGTCACCACGCCCATGATGGTGCCGTACTCGTCGACGACCATGGCGAAGTGCTCGCGGCGCTCGCGGAAGGCCTGCAACTGGTGCAGGAGCGTGGTGGTTTCGGGGATGAACCACGTCGGCGCCGCCAGACCGATCACGTCCAGTTCGTCCAGGTTCCCGGTGTAGGCCTGCACCGCCCGCAGCAGCGCCTTGACGTGCAGCACGCCGACGATGTTGTCCATGCGGTCGCGCCACAACGGAATGCGGGTGAACGGGCTGTTCAAAACCTGCTCGACGATCTCGGAAGACGGCAGGTCGGCGTCGATCATCACCAGATCGGAGCGATGCACCACGATCTCGCCGACCTCGACATCGGCCAGATCAAGCACGCTCTTGAGCATCGCCCGCTCGCGGCGGACGGTGCGCCCGCCGGAGCCGCCGCCGTCGGCCTCGGCGGTGTGCAATTCGATGGCGCCGCGCAGTTCGGCCAGGGCGTGGACGGCGGTCTTCTCCTGCCCGGCGTCGGCCTTGAAGAGCCCCAGCATCACCTGCACCAGACCCTGGATGATCCGGGTGATGGGCCAGAACAGCCACGTCAGCCCCCGCATGATCGGGGCCACCGCCAGCGCCATGGTGTTGGTGTGGGTCAGGGCGTAGGTCTTGGGCAGGATCTCCGCGAAGATCAGCACCATAATCGTCATGCCGGCGGTGGCATAGGCGACGCCGGCCTCGCCGAAGGTGGTGATCATGAAACTGGTGGCCAGCGCAGAGGCCAGGATATTGACCAGGTTGTTGCCCAGCAGGATGGTGCCGATGAGCTGTTCGCGCTTCTGCAGCAGGCGGTTGACGAGGCGCGCGCGGGCGTTGCCGCCCTTCTCCAGCTCCGTCATCAGGGGCCGTGAGGCGGCGGTCAGCGCCGTTTCGGATCCCGAGAACAGGCCCGAGAGGACGAGCAGCACGAAGATGGCAAGCAGTGATTCGATCATGGCCGTGGAGTCGTGGTGGGGGCGGGTGGGAACGCCCGCCGCCTATGCAAGACTGGCCGCCAGCGTCTCCCGAACCGCGTCGGCGGGAACATCGCGGTTAAGGTAAGCGCCCCCGATGCCCTTCGCCAGCACGAAGGTGACGCGCCCGTCGTCGACCTTCTTGTCTTTCGCCATGTGGCCGATCAGGCGGTCGATGTCCCAGGCCCGCGCGGGGTCCGGTCGCGTCGGCAGCCCGACGGCCTCGAAATGCCCGCGCACCCGCTCCACGTCCTGCCCCGGGCACACACCCAGACGGCGCGACAGATCGAGCGCCATGACCATGCCGATGGCCACCGCCTCGCCGTGCAGCAGGGCGTCGCCGTAGCCGGTCTCGGCCTCCAGCGCATGGCCGAAGGTGTGCCCCAGGTTGAGCAGCGCGCGCTGCCCCGATTCGCGCTCGTCGGCGGCCACGACGGCGGCCTTGGCCCGGCAACTGACGGCAATGGCGTCGGCGCGGAGCCCGGCGTCGCCCGCCAGCAGGGCCGGGCCGTGTGCCTCCAGCCAGTCCCAGAACGCGGCGTCGCCGATCAGGCCGTACTTGGCGGTCTCGGCGTAGCCGGCCAGCAGTTCGCGCCGGGGCAGGGTGTCGAGCGCGCCGGTGTCGGCCAGCACCAGACAGGGCTGATGAAAGGCGCCGATCAGGTTCTTGCCGTGACGGCTGTTGACGGCGGTCTTGCCGCCGACGCTGCTGTCCACCTGGGCCAGAAGGGTGGTGGGGATCTGCACGAACGGCACCCCGCGCAGCGCCACGGCGGCGGCGAATCCGGCCAGATCGCCGACCACGCCGCCGCCCAGGGCGATGACCGGCGTGCTCCGCTCCATGCCGAAACCCAGCATGTCCTCCAGCAGCGCTTCCAGTCGGGCGATGCTCTTGCTGGCCTCGCCGGCCGGCACGATGTGGCGGGCGAAGGCGAACCCGGCCGCCTCCAGCGAGGCGCCCAGCGCCTCCAGATACAAGGGCGCCACCGTGTCGTCGCTGATGACGAATGCGCGGCGGGCGCGCGGCAGCGCCTCGCGGATCAGCGAACCGGCGCGCCCGATCAGACCGGGGCCGATGTGAATCGGATAGGCGCGCGCGCCCAACGCGACGGTCACCGTTGTGGGCGCGTCCGACACCGCCATCATTGCAGGGATCCGTACGCGGAGTCGGGACCGAGACGGTCGGTCAGGGCGTCCAGGACGCGCCGGACGGTGTGGTCGGCGCTTTCGGCGCCGGTCTGCACCGTCACGTCGGCCTCGGCATAGATCGGATAGCGTTCGTCCATCAGCTTCTTGAGGATGGCCCGGGGATCGCCGGTATTCAGCAACGGCCGATGCGGGCGCCCGACGGTGCGTGACACCAGGATCTCCAGGTCGGCGCGCAGCCAGACAGACACCGCGTGCTCGCGGATCAGGGCGCGCGTGCCGGGATCCATGAAGGCGCCGCCGCCGGCCGCCAGCACACACGGCGGCCCCTCCAGCAGGCGGGCCATGACCTTGCGCTCGCAGTCGCGAAAGGCGGCCTCGCCATACAGCTCGAAGATGTCGGCGATGCTCAGGCCGGCGGCCTTGACGATCTCGTCGTCGGCGTCGACGAAGGGCCACTCCAGGACGGCGGCCAAGCGGCGGCCGACGCAGCTCTTGCCGGCGCCCATCAGCCCCACCAGCACAACCGGGCTGGCATCGTCGATGCGTTGCGTCGGGGCCGGCCCGTCTCTACACTGCCTCGCGGTCGCCATGGTTTCTGCCCAGCATCCGGATCGGTGACGTTCCGTGCGTGACGTCAGGTGTAACATTCGGGCTGTGTAGACCGACCCGCCGGCCGTGTCCAGACTCGGACCCCGGACACGGTCGCGCCAACCGGGCGGTCCCGTCAGGGACGGCCCCATCCGCCGTATCGAGAAGGAACGCAAACGTGGCACGACGTCGGAGCCGCTCGGGAGGGGATGAGTCCTCCGGAGTTCTCATCAAGATCCTTGTGAGTCTCCTGCTCGTTCTGCTGGTGGCCGGCGGCGTGGCCTTGGCCACGCTGGACATGAAGCCGCCGACCCGTCCGGTGGAAAAGGTCATCCCCAATGACCGCTTCTGAGGGATGGAGACGCGGCCGGCGCGTGGCCGCGTTGGCCGTGGCGGTGACCTGGGCTCTGGTGCCGACGGGCGCGGCCGGGCAGGGCGGCGGCGCGGGCATGCCGGTGCCCCTGCTGCCACCGGACATGCGGGGCGAGCCCCCCCCGCAAGCCCCCGACAGGTCGGCGCCCGGGCCGGTGTGGACCCCCGACCAACCCGTTGGCGCGCCGCCGCCGCTCGGCGCCCCGCGCGAGGTCGCGCCGCCCCCGGGCGGCCTGACCGAGAGCGAACGCCTGTTGCCCGGACCCGGCGCGCCCACCACCGGCACGCCCGGCGCGCCGGGGTCCTGGACCGCGGTGCCGGCCACCCCCGCCGGACACCTGACCCCGCGCGAGGGCGGCTTTCCCGCCGACCTGTGGACCGGCACGCGGGCCGAGCGCGTCCGTGACCTGATCGCCGCCCTGCCCACGACCGTGCCCTCGCCGGTGGTGGTGGATCTGCGCCGCCGCCTTCTGCTCAGCCAGCAATCGGCGCCGTCCGGCCTGTCCGACGCCGCCCTGTTGAAGGCCCGCCTGTCGGTGCTGAGCGACCTGGGGACACCGTCCGAGGACCTGCCGGCCCCCGCCGATGCCGCCGTCGCCACCGACGATACCTTTGACCGCGCGCGCCTTCGGGCGTTGCTGGCGGAGGCCCGCGACGACCGCGCCTGCGCCCTGGCGGATCGGGTCGGCACCGCCTACCGCGCACCGCTGTGGCAACAAGTGCTGGTGTGGTGCGACCTGAAGGAGGGTCCCGATCCGCCGCGTCAGGCCATGCTCGGGCTGGCGCTGCTGCGCGAGATGGGGGCCGGGGCCACCGATGACGAGGCCTTCTTCATCCTCGCCGAACGCATGGCCGGAGTGAACAGTCCGCCGCCGGACAGTCTGACCGGCGCCGGCGCCGTGACCTACCGCCTGCTGCGCGCCCAGCCCAACGTCGATGCGCCGGCCGACGCGCTGCGGCGCGACCACCCCTGGACCGCCCGCGCCTTGGCGCTGGCCGACAACGGCCCACCGGCGGTGCGGGCCGAGGCCGCCGAGTACGCCGCCGCCGTCGGTGCCATCTCCATCGCGGACCTGACGGCGGCGTGGCGCGGACTGGACGTCGATCCGCGCGACCTGGAGACGCCGGTCTCCCAGGTGGTGCAGACCAACACGCCGCTGAACCGGGCGCTGGCGTTCCGGATCGTGTCGCGCGAGACCGATCCGGCGCGACGGGCCGAGGGCCTGCTGCACCCACTGGAGACCAGCCGCGCCCTCACACCCGCGCTGTACATAACCCATGCCCGGCTCTATGCGCCGCTGATCCGTGAGCTTCCGGTGGAGCCGCGCGTGCCGTCCTTCCTGGGCGCGGCGGCGGGACGCGCCCTGTTCGCCGCCGGCTCGGTCGAGGCCGGGCGGGCCTGGCTGCGCCGATTGCGCGACCAGGGCGAGGCCGGCGATGTGGACGCCGCCGACGCCGCCGCCCTGCTGTGGCCACTGGCGCGGATGGCCGACACCGCCCTGGGCGACCCGCTGCCGACGGATCGGCTGATCCTATGGCGGCAGGCCCGTGCCGCCCGCCTGGGCGAGGGGGCCGAGGCGCGCCGCGCGCTGGACCAGGAGCATGTGCGCCTGCTCAACCTGCTGGAGGCCCTGGGCGCCCCCGTCGAGCCGGTTCACTGGCTGCCGATCCGGTCCAACCGGGTGTTCATCGAGACGGTGTCCGGGGACGACGGCGGCGGGTATGTCGACCCCGCGCGGCTGGACGCCCTGGATCGCGCCGCCCAGGCCGGCCGCATGGGCGAGGCGGTGGCCCTCGCCCTTCTGGCGCTGGGACCGGAGGGACCGGGCGGGGCGTCCATGGAGACCCTGCGCGGGGTCATCGGGGCGCTGCGGGCGCTCGACCTGACGGCGGAGGCACGCCGCGTGGCGGTCGAGGCGCTGCTGACCGGCGGGTGATGAGGGGGGCTGGATCGCCTGCGTCGTGTGTAAAGCAGAATGACGCGCGATTTCGTTGACGCCTTCTGGAGGCTGTCGCACGACCCAGGGGCATGATCCGTGATCGACCGACATTGGCCTTCGTGGATGCCCTGCTGGCGACCGAGAAGGATCTGGCCGGAGAACCCACATGGCGACGCCCGAACCGAACGACGGAGCAGGCGCGATTCTCCTGGCCTGTTCTCGCCAACGGTGTCTTGGCGGACTGCTTTCTGGCCGCCACGATCTATCCGGAGGATCGAGATCTTAGGTTCACGAATACCTTGAACTGCCATGATACGAACGTCTGAAGGCTGGACTTCGAACCGTGGGACCGGATCGAGCACAACCCCTTCCTGGAGGGGCATCCGTTTAGCGGCGCCACGATCCGGGGGCCGCATTGCCACCCTTGGGAGGAAAACAGGAGATTCGGTAAGTCGGGTCTTATCCCGGATGAGCTTCCCATGCGGATCCCCTTGCCGAGCATCCGGTCTTGGGATAGCGCATTTCGCCACGTTCTGGGAGAGACCAACATTCGTCAGCCGACCGCGATTCCGCCCTGGCCGCCCCGAGAGAGGTTCCTGTGACCCATATGGACTTCGTCATTGAGGCGCTTGCGCCGTATTCGATTGGGAGCGAACGGGACGGCACCGTGGCCGTCCCGACTCAGTGCCTTTACCCCTCGCTCGCGGCGGTGACGGTGTATGTCCAGGGCGGCCCGAATGGCGCGATTGTATCGGACGCGGGCCGTGCGATTGACGAACTGACGGCCTGCAACAGGGAGATCCCCGACGCGGATCGCTTCCTGCGTCGGTTTTGCGAGAAAACGGGCCTGAAAGCCGAGCAGGGCAAGATTGTCTCGCCGAAGGTCAGCGCCACGCAACTGGCAGCGGCAGTGGCCTTCGTTGCTAATGCGTCCGCGTCCGCCGTGGCCTATGGCCTTGATCACCTCAAATCCAAGCCCCGTCGCGATGTCCGCGCGGAGCTGTTGTCGGTCCTGCGCCAAACGTTCCCACCTAAACGCATTACCCGACAGCGCTTCGTGGGAACGAGCAATCGTCCATACACTTTCGATTATGTCATCCACGGAAGCGGAGACCGCTATTTTCTGGTGGATCCCGTGAAACCGGACCCCAATTCCATCAACTCGCGTGCCATAGCTCACCTTGATCTGAAAGGGGCGGGAGAGCTGAATCTGACGCAGCGTTTGGTTTACGATGAAGAGGACGCGTGGCAGGCCGCCGACCTCAATCTCCTCAGGATGGCCGCACCTTTGATCCCCCTTTCCCGTGCGGCCGTCGTTCTGCCTTCGGAATTTCGTTTGGAAAACTGAGGCGTATCGCGCCCGGCGCGGGGCGTGATACGGTGCCGGCCCGCCCTGGGAGGCGAGTTGTTTCGCCTTGAGCGCAGGCCCCTCGGGCTTTTTTGGGAGCAGGCCACACGGGAGAGTTGGTTGAACGACAATTCCACCCCCCTCACCGACGACGCCGTGCTGGCGTACCTGACCGAGAACCCGGCGTTCCTCGACCGCCGGCCGGAGGCGCTGTTGCATCTGGTGCTGCCCGGCTCGGCGCGCGGCGACGGCGTGGTGGACATCCGGGATTTCGTGGTTCGGCGCCTGAAGGACGAACTGCGCGAGATGCGCGACGGCACCGACGCGCTGATCCAGACCACGCGCATCAACATGTCGCTGCTCAACCGCACCCATCAGGCGGTGCTGACGGTGTTGCAGGGCGACGAGAAGGGCACGCTGGGCGAGACCGTGGCCGACGACCTGACGCTGCTGTTGGACGTGGACGTGGCCGCGCTACGCTTCGAGAACGCAGGGCGCCTGCCGGCGCGCTCGGCCCCGCTGGCGACGTTGCCCGAGGGGTACGTGGACATGGTGGCGCCCCGCGAGCGGCCCATCGCGCTGCGCGCCCAGGCCAAGGGGGACGAGCGCCTGTTCGGCGGTGGCGCCGGGCTGGTGGCCAGCGATGCCCTGGCCCGTCTGGAGCCCGGCAACGGGCACCCGCCCGGGCTGCTGGCCCTGGGCGATCGTCACCCCGGCGCCTTCTCGGAGGAGCAGGCCAGTGATCTGTTGTCCTTCGTGGCCCGCGTGGTGGAACACTGCGTGCGCCAGTGGACCTTCGGCGACCGCCCCGGCGCGCCGGGGTGAGTTGCCTGCCGGGCAGGGCGGAATGGCGTTATCACGTGATCCGCCGGATTGCTCGGGATTTGCTCTCATTATTTGACATGTACGCAAATCGTCGTCGCGATCCGTTCCGGATCGCTCGGGATTTGTCTTGGCCTTCATCAGTACGCAAATCGTCGTCGCGATCCGTTCCGGATCGCTCGGGATTTGTCTTGGCCTTCATCAGTACGCAAATCGTCGTCGCGATCCGTTCCGGATCGCTTGGGATTTGTCTTGGCCTTCATCAGTACGCAAATCGTCGTCGCGATCCGTTCCGGATCGCTCGGGATTTGTCTTGGCCTTCATCAGTACGCAAATCGTCGTCGCGATCCGTTCCGGATCGCTCGGGATTTGCGCTAGGCCGCGTCGAGCATGCGCCCGGTCAGAGCCTTGAGCGCGGCGATCAGGCCGGACAGCCCCTCCCGCTCGCGGATTGCGGCCCATTCGGAGCGGCGCAGGGCCACCTCGCTGATGGACCCGTCCATCAGCACGTCCACCACGCGTGGCCCATCCCCGCTTTGCGTCACCACATAGCTGAGGATCACGGGGGCCTTGCTCGGGCGGTCGATGTGGGTGTTGACCAGCAGCGTGCCGGCGGGACCGGGCGCGGTGCCGTCGATGTGGAAGGACTCGCCGGAATGCCCGTCGAAGCGGTCGGCGTGGACGGCGACGGAGTAGGCGGCAAAGGCCTCGGCCATGCGCTCCTGCGTGTCCGCGTCGGCGTCGCGCCAGGCCCTGCCGACGGCGGCCCGGGCCATGCGGTCGAAATCGAAGGTCGCGCGCACCGCTTCGTCCAAGACGTCGGCCCGTTCAACGGCGGACAGCGCCTCCGCGCGGCGCATGACATCCAGCAGCGCGTCCTGGTAGCGGTGGATCAGGTCGGTCGCGGCGGCGGACGGGTCTCCGTTCTCGCCATCGCTGGCACGGGCCGGGAGCAAGGGCGCGGCCACGATGCCGGCAAGCAGGGACGCGCCGGCCAGGGACAGAAGCCCGCGGCGGGTCGGGCGGGTCGCGGAAAAGGGCTGATCTGGCATTCAGGGGCTCCGGCTGAAACGGTCGGGGCGGCGGACGCGGAACGCTTCATGTCACGCGACACCTGAACCCTGCGCGTCCGGCGTGGCGGAATTGGGGCCATCGCGCGAAAACGTCGGGACAGGCAGCCTGTCACGATCCGGTCCGGATCGCGCGGGATTTGCTTGTCTTATGGTCCGCCTCGGCTCAATCGGTGAGATTGGGCCGCTGGCCGGGAGTGGCCACGCCAGTGCCGGCCTGTCGTCAGCCCTTATAGAAGTCCTGGTACCAGTCCACGAACCGCCTCACGCCCTCGTCAATGTCGGTGCTTGGCGCGTACCCGGTGTCGCGGGCGAGCGCGCTCGTGTCCGCGAACGTCGCCTGCACGTCCCCGGGCTGCATCGGCCTCTGAACAATCCGGGCCTCCCGCCCCAGGCAGGCCTCCAGGGTCCGCACGTAGGCCATCAACGGAACCGGCCCGCCCCGTCCGATGTTGTAGATGCGAAACGGCGCGATGCCGCTCGCGCCGGGATTCGGCTGGACCTCGTCCGCCCGCCACGAGGGGTCCGGCTCCGGCACCCGGTCGAGCACCCGGACAATGCCCTCGACGATGTCATCGACGTAGGTGAAATCCCTCTGCATGTCGCCCTGGTTGAACACCTCGATCGGTTCCCCGGCGAGAATGGCGCGGGTGAACTTGAACAGCGCCATGTCGGGCCGCCCCCAAGGCCCGTAGACCGTGAAGAACCGCAGTCCCGTGCACGGCAGGGCGAACAGATGCGCATAGGAGTGTGCGATCACCTCGTTGGCCCGCTTGGAGGCGGCATACAGGCTCATCGGGTGGGCGGTCCCCTGGTCCTCCGAGAACGGCATCGCCGTGTTCGCGCCGTAGACCGAACTGGTCGAGGCGTACACCAGATGCTCGACCTTGTGGGCGCGGCACCCCTCAAGCACCGAGGCGAAGCCCACCAGATTGGCGTGAACGTAGGCCCCGGGATTCTCCACCGAATAGCGCACCCCGGCCTGGGCGGCCAGGTTGATGACCCGCGCCGGCCGGTGGCGGTCGAAGACCGCCGTCAGGGCCTCATGATCGGCGATGTCGATGCGGGCCTCGACGAACCGGTCCCCATGGCGACGCAAACGGTCCAGACGCGCCTCCTTGAGCCGCACGTCGTAGTAGGGGTCGACCACATCCACCCCGATCACCGTGTCCCCACGCGCGATCAGACGTTCAGCCGTGTGATAGCCGATGAACCCGGCGGTGCCGGTGACCAGAACGATCATGCGGGTGGCTCCCGTGGCGCATGAAGGGTAGGGCGTTTTATATCGCCCCGGAGACCGGGAGCCAAGACAGCGTCCGTCCCGTCACGACAGCGATCCTGATCGATGGCGTCATGAACTGCCCCGGCTTTGCCGAAGGCTCCGAAACCTCGGGGCCCGTCCGGGGCGTCTCCAATACGGAACCCGTTTGATTGGGTCCGGCCGTCAGTTCAGGCGGCTGGGAGACAGAATGATGCCGTTGCGCGCCGCGCCCACCGGCCCCAGGTTCGGGGCCCGCCGGCCATCGATGTACACCTCGAGGCCGCCGGCGTTGCTGGTGTTGAGGGTATAGCCCACGCCCCCCGGAACGGCGTAGGTGTCGCCCCGGCGCAGCAGCCGCCGCACCACCAGTTCACCGGCCCGGCGCACCTGGATCCAGGAATCGCGATTGGCGCGCAGCACGATGCGGGACTCTCCGGTGACGGCCTGGACATCGGACGGCGCCGGGCGGCCCACATAGGCCGGAACCGTTTCTTCCGGCTCCTCTTCCGCCTCGGCGGTCTCCTGCGGTTCCGGTTCGGGGGTCGGTTCTGGCTCCGCCTCAGCCCCGGTTTCGGCGTCAGCGGCTGTCTCAGTCTCGGCCTCCGGCGAGGTCTCGGGGATGGCGGGCGCCGCCGACGCGGTCTGGTCTTCTTCCGGGGCCGTCGCGGTCGCGGCGGTGTCCGTCTCGCCGGCCGCCGGTTGGGCCGCATCGTCTCCAGACTCTGGTTCGGCGTCCGGGGTGGCTTCGGCCGTGGTCTCGGTGGGGGCCGGCGCCTCGTCGTCCTGGCCCTCTCCCGCCGACGCGGTTTCGGCCTCATCGGAGGCCGGGGGGGCGTCGTCCTCGGCCATGGCTTGAGGAGCGTCCACCGCCGCAGTCTCGGGGTCGGCTTCAGCTTCAGCCTCAGCGACCGTCCCGGCCTGTGGCTCAGCCGCCGCCGTCTCCGCCGTTTCCGTCCCGGCCTCCGGCTGGAGTTCGGGCGTCGCCTCGCCAGCATCGGAGGCGGTTGCCGAACCCGGCGGTTCCGCCGAAACTGCGGTGTCCGCCGTGTCGGCGGGCGCGGGCCCCTCCGGCGCGGGTGCCTCCGGGGTGGTGGCGGGCGTCGGGCTCAGGGCGGCCAAGCCGTCCGCGGATTGGGCATCGCTCTCCGGCGGGGCGGGCTCGGGCGTTTCGTCCGCCGTGTCCTCGGCGGTTCCCGTCTTCGTTTCGTCGGCGGCCACCTCGACATCCGGCGTGTCGTGGCCGGTGGCGTCCGAGCCGCCGGCCGCGTCGGGGCCGTAGATCATGGCAACCAGCGGCGGCGGCAGGGAGGGCAGCAGGTCCGCCAGGGACGTCTTGCTGACCGACATCCAGTACCACACGCCATAAGACGCCGCGACGACAACCAGCAGGATCAGCAGCAGCGCGCCGGCGGGCATACCGCCACCGCCCGACGAGGCCGGAAAGTCCAGCGAGCCGGTCCCGGCGGCGCCTTGCGGTTCGTTCTTGTAGCGCCGAACGATTTCCTCGGCGTCCAGCCCCAGGTGCTCCGCATAGGCCCGGATGAACCCGGTCACATAGGTCGGCCCGGGAAGGTCATCGAAGCGCCCGTCCTCGATCGACAGCAAATGATGATATTTGATCCGCAGATCATCGGCGATGATCCGCAGATCCTGCCCCAGCCGCAGGCGCGTCTCCTGCAACAACGTGCCGACATGCTCCGCCGGGATGAAGCCGTCTCCCGGGTGTCGCCGTTCCGCCGAATTGGCCAAGGTTGTCGCCCTCATCACCTGATCGCTAATACCGGCTGCCCGTTATTGGCGTGCGGCTCGACGGCACGCCCGGGTATCCGGTCACGGCTCGCTCCGCATCCGATCCGGGAACCGGGTCGGAGCGCCCACCATTCTCCAGACCTATACTCTACCTTATCGGATGACGAAACGGCTTTCCAGGGCTTGCAGGCCTTTAACGTTTTTTCGGAACCCCTTGAAAAGAGCGACTTGAGGAACCGGACGACGTCGATCCGGCCGGCGGGCATCACGTCACCGTGATGTCGTGGTCGCGGGCGAACGCGGAAAGGGCACGACGCGGATTCGGCGCGTCGCGATCAATAAGGGTCCGCACGTAATTGGTCACGATCCCGCTATCCATGGACCGGAGCATCTGCTTGACGGGACCGATGCCCTGCGCCGCCATCGACAGCCGCCGATACCCCAGGCCGATCAGGGCCATGGCTTCCAGGGGGTGGCCGGCCATCTCGCCGCAGACGGTCACCGGCCGGCCCGCCGCGTCGCACTGTTCGCGCACGTCCCGCAGCAGACGGAGAACCGGCACGGACAACGGATCGTACCGCCCCGAGACGCGCGGATTGCCCCGATCCGTGGCGAACAGGAATTGGAGCAGATCGTTGCTGCCCACCGAGACGAAATCGGCCACGCGCAGAAGTACCGGAAACTGGTACAGCAGCGCCGGGACCTCCAGCATGGTGCCGACACATACGGAGCTCGGCAGCGCGCCGCCACGTGACTGTTCCCGCGCCACCTCGGCATCGACGACGCGGCGGGCCTGCTCAAACTCGGCCACATCGGCGATCATGGGAAACATCAGTTGTAGGTCGCGCCCGGCGCTGGCCCGCAACAGCGCCCGCACCTGGGCGCGCAGCACGGCGGGCCGGTCCAGCGTGATCCGGATGGAGCGCCACCCCATGGCGGGGTTGTCCTCGCCGTCGTCGCCCAGATAGGGCAGCAGCTTGTCGCCGCCGACGTCGAGCGTGCGGAACACCACCGGCCGATCCCCAGCCTGTTTCAGAATCTTCTGATACAACAGGGTTTGCGTGGCCACATCGGGCAGGCTGGGTCGGGTCATGAACGGCAGTTCGGTACGGTACAGCCCGACCCCCATCGCGCCGGTGTCCTCCAGGTGGCCCATATCCATCAGCAGGCCGGCGTTCATCATGATGGTGACGGGGGCGCCGTCGCGGGTCTCGAACGGCAGGTCGCGTTCCGCCAGATAGGCCTGTTGGCGGGCTTGCCGGGTGGCCAGACTGTGCAGGAACGTGTCGCGCACATCGTCGCTGGGGCGCACGAACACCTGGGCGTTGTCGGCGTCCAGCGCCAGCGTGTCGAACGGCGCGATGCGTGTGAACACGCCTTCCAGGCGGCCGATCACCGGAATGTCGAGGGCCCGCGCCACGATCACGGCGTGCATGGTGGGAGCCCCTTCCTCCATCAGCACGCCGCGCACCGTGCCGCGCGGATAGTCCAGCAGTTCGGCCGGTCCCAGCGAACGGCAAATCAGCACCGCGTCGTCCGGCAACTCTCCCTGGGCGGAGGTCGGGCTATGTCCGGTCAGGTGCAGCAGCAGGCGGTTGGCCAGATCCTCCAGGTCGTGCAGACGCTCCCGGATATAAGGATCGTTGGCCTGCGCCATGCGCACCTTCATGTCGTCGTCCACCCGGCGTACCGCCGCCTCTGCGGTCAGGCCGGAGCGGATGGCGTCGGAGATGCGCGACACCCACCCCGCGTCGTCGGCGAACATGCGGTACGCTTCCAGGATTTCGCGGTAGTCGCCGGACAGATCGACGTGGGTGCGGATCAGTTCATCAATGGAACGGCGCAACGCCTGCAATGCCTCGCGCAGGCGCTGCAGTTCGGCGTCCGGGTCCTCGCAGATCAGGCGTTCAATATGCACCTTGGGGCGATGATAGATGGCCGTGCCTAGCACCGCGCCGGAGTTCAGGCACAGACCCTCCATGCGGAACGGCAGCACGGCATTGCCGGCCACCGGCGCGAGTTCGTCGCGCGAGACGAGTTCGGTGCCGGCCAGCAGTTCGGCCAACACCATGGCCACGGTTTCCAGGGCCTCGACCTCGATGTCCTGGTAGGGACGGCGGTCGCGGTTCTGCACCGCCAGCACACCGATGACCTGCCCGCCCCGGATCATGGGGACGCCCATGAGTGAAGCGTACACGTCCTCGCCTGTCTCCGGGCGGTAGGCGAAGCTGGGGTGGTCCCAGGCGTTGGGGGCGTTGAGTGGACGGGCGCGCGCCGCGATTTCGCCGATCAGGCCCTCGCCGACGCGCAGCCGGGTCAGGTGGACGGCCTCCTGGGACAGGCCCTCCGTCGCGAACAATTCCAGCACCTCGCCGGCGCGCATGACGTAGCAGGAACAGACGTCGGAGCGGGTTTCCTCGGCGATCAGCCGCACCGTGCGGTCGAGGCGGTCCTGGGTCGTGCCGCCGCCGGCCATGTATTCCCGCAAACGCCCGAGAAGGCGCCGGCCGCTGGAGTCGGGCAGGGGCATCAGGCAACCGGCTCGGGTGGGGCCGTTCGAGGGGCCGTCGCCCCGGGCGTTGCCGGGATGGCCCGTGACGCCAGAGCGGCCTCGGCTTGGGCGATCAGGGTATCGATGATGACCCGGACCGGCTGTTCCTCCCTGACCAGACCGACGCTCTGGCCGGCCATCAACGATCCGGTCTCGACGTCGCCGTCGATGACCGCGCGGCGCAGTGCGCCGGCCCAGAAGTGCTCGATTTCAAGCTGGGCGGCCTTCTGGTCGAGTTCGCCGGCCTGATGCCGGGCGATGACCGTGCGCTGGGTTTCCATGAAGGCGTCCGTACCCTTGTTGCGCAGGGCGCGCACCGGGATCACCGGAAAGCGCGGGTCGACCTGCACCGTGGGCACGGCATCGCGGGCATTGGCCTTGATGAAGGCGGCCTTGAAGTTCGGATGGGCGATGCTCTCGGTCGCGCAGACGAAATGGGTACCGATCTGCACGCCGGACGCGCCCATCTCAAGGTACGACAGAATCGCCTCGCCCCGGCCGATGCCGCCGGCCACGAACACGGGCACCGCGTCGGCCACTTCGGGCAGAATCTCCTGCGCCAGCACGCTGGTGGAGACGGGGCCGATGTGACCGCCGGCCTCCGCGCCCTCGACGATCAGGCCGTCGACGCCCAGCTTGATGAGCTTGCGGGCCAGTGCGGTGGCCGGCGCGAAGCACAGCACCTTGGCCCCACCGTCCTTGAGGCGCCGGATGGCGACGCCGGAGGGCAGGCCGCCGGCGAGCACGACATGGCCCACGCCCAGGCGCTGGCAGACGTCCATCAGGGCATCCAACTCGGGATGCATGGTGATGAGGTTGACCCCGAACGGCCGATCCGTCAGCGCCTGCGTGGCTTCGATCTCGGCCGCCAGAAGGTCCGGCCCCATGGACCCGCACGCCAGCACGCCGAAGCCGCCGGCATTGGAGATGGCCGACACCAGATTGCGCTCGGAGACCCACGACATGGCCCCGCCCATGATGGCCGTCTCCGTGCCCAGTAGGGCGCGGCCGCGCGCCCACAGGCGGTCGATGTGCTGGCGGGGTGTCTCGGCAAGGTTCATGGCGGTCTGGTCCGGCGGCGGCGGTGGTCGGGCGAAAGGGCGTTCGGAATCGGGACTGGCGACGACTCAGGCGGCGTCGAGTCCGTAGGCGCTGTGCAGGGCGCGCACCGCGAGTTCCGTGTATTCCTCGGCGATCAGGACGCTGATCTTGATCTCGGACGTGGTGATGACCTGGATGTTGATCCCGCGATCGGCCAGCGCCTTGAACATGGTCTGGGCGACGCCGGCGTGGCTGCGCATGCCGACCCCGATGACGGAAACCTTCACCACGCCGTCGGTGGCGGTCAGGGCCTTGTAGCCCAGTTCGTCCCGGCGCTCTTCCAGCAGTTTGACGGCCTTGTCCAGGTCGCCGGTCGGGACCGTGAAGGTCAGGTCGGTGGACTGGCCGTCCTCCGACACGTTCTGGACGATCATGTCCACGTTGATGTTGCCGTCGGCCAGCGGACCGAAAATCCGTGCCGCCACGCCGGGCAGGTCGGAGACCTTGGCCAGAGTGACCTTGGCCTCGTCGCGGCTGTAGGTGATGCCGCTGACAATTTCCTTTTCCACGATCTCGTCCTCGCCGCAAACCAGGGTTCCGGGAATGGTCCAGTATTCGGGCCAGCTGTGCCGCACCTGAACGCGCACGCCATGCTTCATGGCCATCTCGACCGAGCGGGTCTGCAGCACCTTGGCGCCCAGCGAGGCCATCTCCAGCATTTCCTCGTAGGTGATGCGGTCGAGCTTTCGGGCTTTGGGAACGATGCGCGGGTCGGTCGTGTAGACGCCCTGCACGTCGGTGTAGATGTCACAGCGATCCGCCATCAGCGCCGCCGCCAGCGCCACCGCCGACGTGTCCGAGCCCCCGCGTCCCAGGGTGGTCACCCGGTTGTCCGTCTGGCCCAGGCCCTGGAAGCCGGCGACCACGGCGACCTGTCCCTGCTCCATGCGCTCGATCAACGTTTCGGTGTTGATGTCCAGGATGCGGGCGCGGCCGTGCGCCACGTCCGTGAGCACCGGCAGTTGCCAGCCCATCCAGGAGCGTGCCTCAACGCCAAGGCTCTGCAGCGCAATGGACAGCAGGCCGATGGTCACCTGTTCGCCGGTGGAGACGACGACATCGTACTCGCGCGCGTCGTGCATCGGTGCCACGTCGCGGCACAGGCCAAACAGTCTGTTGGTCTCGCCCGACATGGCGGACACGACGACGGCAACCTGGTTGCCGGCCTCGACCTCCTCGGCGACACGGCGGGCCACGGCCTGGATGCGCTCGACGCTGCCGACCGATGTGCCGCCGAACTTCATCACGATACGCGCCATGGTCGGCCTGATCCTTTTGTTTCCGGAGACAGGGTTCGCGCCCACCCCGACACACTGGCCCGCCGTCATATCGGCGACCGACGGGCGTTCCGGTTGCCGCCGCCGCCGGTTCCCTGTAAACGGGCTTCGGTCGGTGGCGCGCGGGCGCGCTCTTCATACCCGCTCGCCCCGCGCGAGGCAAGGCCACGCGCCCACCGGCTCAGGTTCCCCCGTCGTCCCGGAGACACGCCATGACCGCCCCCAGTTCCGAACGCCCCGCCAGTTCCGCGCTCGACAACGAGGTGGCCAAGTTTGCCGCCATGGCCGATACGTGGTGGGATCCGGACGGGCCGTTCAAGCCGCTGCACACCTTCAATCCGAAGCGGCTGGCCTATATCCGCGACCGGGCCGTTGAGCGGTTCGGACGCGACATGGAGCAGCGCCACCCCTTCGCCGGCCTGAGCCTGCTGGACATCGGCTGCGGCGGCGGCCTGCTGTGCGAGCCGATGGCCCGCCTGGGCTTCGAGGTCACGGGAATCGACGCCACCGAGAAGAACACCAAGATCGCCGCCGTTCACGCCGAGCAGTCGGGCCTGGATATCACCTACCGGAACGCCACGCCGGAGGTTCTGGTGGCGGAAGGCAAGACCTTCGATGTGGTTCTGACCATGGAGGTGGTGGAGCACGTCGCCGACGTCGACGCCTTCCTGCACAGTTGCGGCACCCTGGTCGCGCCCGGTGGCCTGCTGGTGGGGGCGACGCTGAACCGCACCATGAAGGCGTTCGCGCTGGCCAAGGTGGGGGCCGAATACGTGCTGCGCTGGCTGCCCAAGGGCACGCACGACTGGAAGAAGTTCGTGCGCCCGTCGGAGTTCGCCGCCGGCCTGCGCGTGGGCGGCCTGACCATCGACGGCATGGTGGGCATGACCTTCAACCCGCTGGCCGGCGAATGGTCGCTGAGCCGGGATCTGGACGTGAACTACATGATCGCCGCGCACAAGGCGGGGTGAGGCGGGCGCGACGGTCGCCCGGAGCGCGCTCCTTTAAGCCTGCAATAATGGTGTCCGTCAATCTAAGCTTGTCTTAAGTCCGTCTTGAGAGCTACCGTATCCGCAGGTCCCCAGTTGCTCCGGCGCGTTGAAGGTGTCAGGGTCAAGAACGTGGAGCGGGGCTGAACCTGATCGATTGATCAGGACGCGGGGCCGCTGTCGAGCCACCAAGGTTTCACGTCGATGCATCGCATTCTCGGGCGATTTCTGGCCGTCATGTTTGTCGCCGTTGGTTTGGCGACGGCGCCGATCACTCCCGCCGTCGCGCAGGCCACCCTGTATGATTCATTGCTTGCGGACTTCGCTTTCGGTGATTTTGGTGGTCAGCTTTTTAGCGCCCTCGGCGATTTTTCCGATGGGGGGGATACCCAGAACGATGACGCGCTCGCGGCG
Organism: Rhodospira trueperi; assembly: GCF_900101965.1. Taxonomy (GTDB): domain Bacteria; phylum Pseudomonadota; class Alphaproteobacteria; order Rhodospirillales; family Rhodospirillaceae; genus Rhodospira; species Rhodospira trueperi. The sequence continues at coordinate 90,065 of NZ_FNAP01000002.1, forward strand.
TTCCTCAGGACCAGCTACTTCTGGGGAGAAATGGGCATTCCCCCTGACCTTGAGGCGTATCTTGCGGCCTACTTCGCGGGGTCGAATGAGATCAGACCCACGCCGGACCCCCGCGCGGTTTTCCAGGAAATCCACGGGTCCGATGCGGCGGCGATCGAGGGGTCGGGCGCCGTCAGCTTGAACGGCGGCGGACGGCAAATCCGATCGGTGCTGCATCGCAGAACCCGCGCGTTGATCAACAAGGCACGGGGCGGCGGGGGCGGCGGCGCGGGTTTTGCCGGCGGCCAGGAGCACTCGGGCCGTCCCGTCGGCGGGTGGGCGCTCGGATTGGCCGGCGGCGACGCCGAGTCAGCGGTGGCGGGACGCCTCGCCGCATGGAGTGATTTTACCGGCACCCTGTTCGACAACAGCCGATCGCCAGACGGCTTCTACGGGAGCCAGCTTCTCGGCATGGCCGGGATGGACTACCGGTTCGGTGACTCCTTCATGGGGGGCGTGGCGCTGGGGTTTGAGACTCTGGACGTCGAATTCGGCAGCGGCCGGAAGCGGGACGTCAGCTATTTCGGCCCCACCCTGTACGGCGCGTACCTGTTGACGGACGAGATCGGCCTGTCCCTGCTCGGGTCCTATTCCCACGGATGGAACACCGAGACCGAGGCCAAGGTGATGTCGGGGGCCTCTCACGATCACGGGTCTCACCGCTTCATCGTCGCCGGGACGGTCATGCACAACGCCCTGTTTGACCGGGTGACGACGTACAGTGCCCTGGGCCTCCTGTACGGGGTCGAGACATTCGAGGCCTACCGCGACAGCGCGGGTTCGGAGGTGCGGCCGCGCCCCACTCATCTGGGACAGGCTTCGGCGGACGGCAGGCTGGGCCATCTGTTTGATGTGGGCGAAGAGTCGCTCCTCGAACCCTATGTCACCGCGCGTCTGGAGTTCGACTTCGTGCGCGCCGGCAACACGGATCAGTTCGGCGCCATGGTGGGCGGCGGCCTGCGCCTTGCGGTGGGGGAGTCCGTCAGCCTGGATGCCTTCGGCCAGACCGACGTGGCGCGCACGGACGAGTCCGCGGTCGACTTCGGTGTGGGGTTGAGGATCCAGTTTTAGGAAAAATCGCCAGCGACCCGGAACGGATCGCGACGACGATTCGCAGAAAAGAAACACCGCCGTAGGGCGCACTCGACCGTCGCGAAAGGGCGGGCCGTGCGCCGCGTTTCCGATCCGCCCCGCCCCAGTTCTCCTCGATCCAGCGGAGGGAGTCCGGGCGTCGCCCTCCGCCACAACCGAACATGTTGCTGGCGGAAGCGAATGGATCATCCGGATTTCGTATCACCCTCCACCTAGCGCCGCCTCGATGGCCGCCAGGGCGTCGGGGGCCTTGTCGGCGTCGGGGCCGCCGGCCTGGGCCATGTCGGGCCGGCCGCCGCCGCCCTTGCCGCCCACCGCCGCCGACCCGGCGCGCACCAGGGCCACGGCGTCGTGGGTGCCCTTGAGGTCCTCGGTCACCCCCACCACCAGCGAGACCTTGCCGTCGGCGGTGTTCACGAGGGCCACGACACCGGAGCCGATCTGTTTCTTGATCTCGTCGGCCATGCCCTTGAGGTCCTTGGCCGGCACGTCGGACAACAGGCGCCCGGCGAAGGTCACCCCGGCCACCGTCTTGTCGGCGGGCGCCGCGCCGGCCCCGCCGCCGCCCCCGCCCAGGGCCAACTTTTTGCGGGTGTCGGCCAACTCTTTCTCCAGCCGCTTGCGCTCGTCCAGCAGCGCCGTCACACGCGCCGGCACGTCGGCGGGCGAGGCCCGCAACGCCTCTGCCGCCTGGGCCAGCAGGGCGTCGCGCTCGTTGAAATACCCAAGCGCGGCGTCACCCACCACGGCCTCGATGCGGCGCACGCCGGCCGCGACGGCGCCCTCGCCGACGATCTTCAGCAGGCCGATGTCGCCGGTGCGGCCCACGTGGGTGCCGCCGCACAGTTCAACGGAATAGACGGCGCGAGAGCCCGTCTCCGAGGTCCCCATGGAGACCACGCGGACCTCGTCGCCGTACTTCTCGCCGAACAGCGCCATGGCGCCGGCCTCGATGGCCGCTTCGGGCTCCATCAGGCGGGTGGTGACGGCCTCGTTGGCGCGGATCTGGCTGTTGACGATGGCCTCGACCCGGTCCTTTTCCTCGGCCGACAGCGGCTTGGGGTGGCTGATGTCGAAGCGCAGCCGGTCGGGTGCCACCAGCGAGCCCTTCTGCGTCACATGCTCACCGAGCACGCGGCGCAACGCCTCGTGCAGCAGGTGCGTCGCCGAGTGATGCGCGCGCAGGGCGGAACGGCGCGAGCCGTCCACGTCGAAGCGGGCCTCGTCGCCCACGCTGATCGGGCCGTTCTCCACCACGCCCAGATGAACGATCAGGTCGCCCAGCTTCTTCTGGGTGTCGCGCACGCGCACGCGGCCCTTCTCCGGCACCGAGATCACCCCGGTGTCGCCCATCTGGCCGCCGGACTCGCCGTAGAACGGGGATTGGTTGGCGATGATCGCCACCTCCGTCCCTGGGGTGGCGGCCTCCACGGGGGCGCCGTCCACCACGATGGCGGTGATCTGGCCCTCCGCGCTTTCGGTGGCGTAGCCCAGGAAGTCGGTGCCGCCCAGCCGATCCTGCAATTCGAACCAGACCTTTTCGGTGGCGGCGTCGCCCGAGCCGGCCCAGGCCTTGCGGGCCTCGGCGCGCTGGCGCTCCATGGCGGCGTTGAAGCCGGCGGTGTCCACGGTCATGCCCTGGCCGCGCAGCGCGTCCTGGGTCAGGTCGAGCGGGAAGCCATAGGTGTCGTACAGCTTGAACGCCACCTCGCCCGGCAGCGTCCCGCCCTCGGCCAGACCGGCCGTCTCGTCGGCCAGCAGGCGCAGCCCCCGGTCGAGCATCTGGCGGAAGCGGCCTTCCTCCAGCTTCAGCGTCTCGGTCATCAGCGCCTGGGCGCGTTCCAGTTCCGGGAAGGTCTGGCCCATCTCGTGGACCAGGGTCGGGACCAGCCGGTGCATGATCGGATCGCGCACGCCCATCATGTGGGCGTGACGCATGGCCCGGCGCATGATCCGGCGCAGCACGTAGCCGCGCCCCTCGTTCGACGGCAGCACGCCGTCCGCGATCAGGAAGCCGCAGGAGCGGATGTGGTCGGCGATCACCCGGTGGCTGACCTGGTGCGGGCCGTCCGGATCGGTGCCGCCGGCCGCCGCGATGGCTTCGATCAAGGTGCGCATCAGGTCGATGTCGTAGTTGTCGTGCTTGCCCTGGAGCACGGCGGCGATGCGCTCCAGGCCCATGCCGGTGTCGATGGAGGGATGCGGCAGATCGACGCGCTCGTCCTTCGTGATCTGCTCGAACTGCATGAACACGAGGTTCCAGATCTCGATGAAGCGGTCGCCGTCCTCGTCCGGGCTGCCGGGCGGGCCGCCGGGGATGTGCTCGCCGTGGTCATAGAAGATTTCGGAGCACGGCCCGCACGGCCCGGTCTCGCCCATGGACCAGAAATTGTCGGACGTGGGGATGCGCAGGATCTTCTCGTCGGGCAGGCCGGCGATCTTCTTCCACAGGCCGGCGGCGTCCTCGTCGCTGGAATGCACGGTGACCAGCAGGCGATCAGCCGGCAGGCCGTAGTCCTTGGTCACCAGCCGCCACGCCATATCGATGGCCTCGGCCTTGAAATAGTCCCCGAACGAGAAGTTGCCCAGCATCTCGAAGAAGGTGTGGTGGCGCGCGGTGTGGCCGACGTTGTCCAGGTCGTTGTGCTTGCCGCCGGCGCGCACGCACTTCTGCGAGGTCACGGCGCGCTTGTAGGGGCGCTGCTCGTTGCCGGTGAACACGTTCTTGAACTGGACCATGCCGGCGTTGGTGAACATCAACGTCGGGTCGTTCAGGGGCACCAGCGGGCTGGAGGCGACGTGCTCGTGGCCTTCACGCTTGAAGAAGTCGAGGAAGGTCTTGCGGATCTGGGTCGTGGTCTGCATGGCCGAGGCGGTTTCCGTTCACCGTGCGGGACAATCCCGGGGACGCGCCCGCGCTTTTACCCTGTGAGACGCCCCGGAGTCCAGGTGAGGCGGGGCGGAAGCAGGGCAATCGGGTGACAGCAGTTCTCATTATGGCCGCGCCGCCTCCGAAGTGAACTGCCGGGAGTTCCAGGCGCGGGCCTGACTCCCTCCCCTGGATAGGGGAGGGCTGTGGTGGGGTTGATGCGAAAGGCGAGATCCGCGTCGAGATCGCCTCGCCCCCCTCCCAACCTCCCCCCGAAGGGGGGAGGAGAACAGGCCGGCACCGGCCGCAACCGACGTTCTCCCACCATCCTGAGAATTGCTGATCGGGTGAAGGCCCTGTTGACGAAACGCGAGATGTCGTAGGGTGTGTTCGCGCCGAAGGCGCAGCCCGCCGCATCACCAGCGCGCGGCGGATTGCCCGGCTTCGCGGGTCGAATCCGCCCGACCCCAATAAAAGGACCGGCGCCCCCTCCGCTCGTTTTCGCGGGGTTTGCGCTTCCGGCCGCGCGGCCCGCGCGCTATGCTGAGCCCCCACACGCAAGGGGGGGCGCGACAGCCATGGGCACGATGCCGTACAGCCTTTGGCCACAGGAACGGACGCTGGTCGAGGCCGCGCGGCAGGGGGAGGCGTGGTACGGCAAAATGCTGCCTCCCACGCCGGAACAACTGGCGGACCCGGATTTCGTCCAGACCATGCCGGTGATCCGGGCCGAGACGATCCGCGCCCTCTGCCTCGGCTTGTGGGACGATGTGACGGTCGATCCGAGAGGCGTTGAGGTGTGGGGCGCGCGGATCGAAGGCGAACTGGACCTGTCCTTCGGCACGGCGTGCTGCCCGTTGCGCTTGCTTCATTGCCATTTCGCCGACCGGCCCAACTTCGCTGAGGCCACACTGTCGGTCCTCGTGCTGTCCGGCAGCCGGCTCGAACGCGGCCTGTTGGGCGATGGCCTGCGCGTTCAGGGCGGCCTGTTCTGCCGCAACGGCTTCGCGGCGATCAGAGAGGTTCGCCTGCTCGGCGCCGAGATCGGCGGCGATCTGGATTTCTCGGGCGCGACGCTGGACGGCAAGGACGTCGCCGCGCTAAGCGCCAACCGCATCGTAGTCAGAGGGGGGATGTTTTGTCGGGAGGGTTTCACGGCGACCGGGGGGGTACGCCTGCCAGACTCCCAAATCGGCGGCTATCTCGACTTCACAGGCGCAAAACTGGATGGCGGGAATGACCCTGTGTTGGCCGCCGACGGAGCCAGTATATCGGGCGCGTTTTACTGCCGTGACAGATTCAGCGCGACAGGCGCAGTTAGCTTCAGAAACGCTGAGGTCGGGGGGGATCTATCGTTCTCCAATGCCAACATTTCCGCCCACCAAGGGAGTGCTGTGATCGGGATCCGCGCGAGAATCCTCGGAGACGTCAATTGCGAAGAACTGGCAGCAATCGGCGAGCTTGACCTTTTAGGGATTGCAATTGAAGGCGATTTAAACCTAGAGGGCGCTCGCTTAGATGGTAAAGACAGGTATGCCCTCAGGATCGAAATGGCAAAAGTAAAGAACCGGTTGTTATGCAGAAACAACTTCCAAGCTAGAGGCGCCATATCTCTATCGGATTCGGAAATTGGCGCATATGCATCTTTCACCGATTCAACACTTAGAACTAATGGTCGCGAAGGGATTCATCGCGACAGCATCCACGCAAACAGATGCAATTTCATGAGCAATGTCTTTGCCCGCGGATCTTTTGACATTGCTGGCAATGCGAGTCTTGTTGGCGTCCGCGTCAGCGCCGTATTTGACTGGCGCCCGAACAATTGGGAGGGACGCCTCAACCTTGCACATGCCCATGTCGGGCAATGGTATGACAATTGGACGGGATCGGATTGGGGTTGTGACGGTGGTCCGTCGATCAACCTGACGGATTTTCGATACGACGGCTTCCTGGACGAGACCGAACGAACCGACGCCCCCTCGCGCATTCGATGGATCCAGGCGGCGTTGGGCGACGATTTCAAGCCCGGTCCCTATGAGGTTCTGGCCCAGGTACTCCGTCGCTCCGGGGATGATCGCGGCGCGCGCGATGTGCTGCGCGAAAAGGCGCGCCATCGGGTCCGCCATCTCGCCCGCGAGGACGAAGCGCGGGGCAAATCCCGTTCCTCCCGGCTGGAGCGGCTCCGGGCGGGACTCCTGCCGGCCAACCTGCGGCGGCTGTGGGGCACCATCCTGGACCTGTCCACCGGCCACGGCTATCGCCCCTGGCGTGGCGTCATCGGGCTGCTGGGCTTTCTCGCCCTCGGCGGCGTGGTGTTCTCGGCCAACGCCCCCACGCCCGCCGGCGGGCCGGGCATCCTCAAGCCGGCGGTGCCGGTGACCATCATGCAGGGCCTCGCCCGCGCGACGGAGGACACCGCAGGCGGCCGCACCGCCCTGCCGCCCGAGAAATGGGACAAGGCCGACACCCACGCCATTCATTACGTGTTGCCGCCCGAATACACGCCGTTCAACGCGTTTTGGTATTCGCTGGATACGCTGATTCCGCTGATCTCGCTGGGCCAGGAAAGGGCATGGCACCCGAGCCCCATCGGCGAGACCTGGGCCGAGGACCCGCGCGGCTGGGCGGTGCTGATCTATCTGTACGCGCACATCCTGATGGGCTGGTTCCTGTCCACCCTGACCGTGGTGGCCCTGACCGGCCTGATCAAGCGCGACCCGGATGCCCCGTAAGGGGGGCTCCCGCGATGTCCCTGGGGGGAGACCGGGGGCGGCCGATCATCAGCGCGGCCCATACAAGCGCATGCACCCCCAGTATGATGACAACCAGCCTCCCGCCCCACGCATGTCCCCGTTCCGAGAATTGTTATTGCCTCATGAAAATCAGGGAGATTAAGCTGACGAATTGGGCGGCCGGCATGGGGTGCCTAATCAAAAGGCAGCTCGGCCGCCGAATTGCGGAGGGGTCAGAGGCCATGGACCGGATGGGACGCACCCGTTCGCGCACGCGGACGGAAGGTGGAGCTTTGCGCGCGGCGGGATTGCTGGCTGTCGTGATCGCTGTCCTCCTCGCGACCGGCGCACCGTCCCATGCCGAGACCCTGGCTGATCTGCGCGCCGAGATGGAGGTCGCGCTCGCCTCCCAACAGGCCAGCATGGACCACATGTGGACCATGACGGCGGCCGCCCTGGTGTTCCTGATGCAGGCCGGGTTCCTGTTGCTCGAAGCCGGCATGGTGCGGTCCAAGAACTCCATCAACGTCGCCCAGAAGAACATCGCCGACTTTGTCATCGCCACCGCCGGGTTTTATGTCATCGGCTTCGGCGTTATGTTCGGCCCGTCGCTCCTCGGCGGCGGCTGGCTGGGATGGGGCGGGCTGACGTTCGGCCAGCTTGATGACTGGAGCTATACGTTCTTCGTCTTCCAGGTGGTGTTCTGCGGCACGGCGGCGACCATCGTTTCCGGCGCGGTGGCCGAGCGCATGAGTTTTACCGCCTATCTGGCGGTGACCTGCTTCATCTCCATCCTGATCTATCCCGTGTTCGGACACTGGGCCTGGGGCAACCTGCTGAACGGCGACAACCCGGCGATCCTGGCCGACATGGGATTCATCGACTTCGCCGGCTCGACGGTGGTCCACTCGGTCGGCGGTTGGGTGGCCCTGGCCGGCGTGATCGTGATCGGCCCGCGCATTGGCCGTTTCGATCCCGAGACCGGCAAACCGCTGCCGATTCACGGACACAGCGCGGTGCTGTCCACGGCGGGTGCGATTCTGTTGTGGGTGGGCTGGATCGGGTTCAACGGCGGCTCGACCACCACCGGCGACCCGGCGTTCGCCCACATCATCTCTAACACGATCCTGGCCGGCGCTTTCGGCTCCATCGCCTCAATGCTGATCGGCCGGCAAGTGGACGGCCTGTTCCGGCCCGACCGGGCCATCAACGGCGTGCTCGGCGGGCTGGTCGGCATCACCGCCGGGTGTGATGCGGTCTCGACCTACGGCGCGGTGTTCATCGGCCTGTCCAGCGGCGTGGTGGTGGTGCTGGCCGCTCATGTCATTGAGTACTGGCTGCGCCTTGACGACTGCATCGGCGCGGTGCCGGTCCACGGCGTCTGCGGCGCCTGGGGCACCATCATGGCCGGCGCGCTGGCCGTGCCGGAGGCGCTGGCCGCCAGCGACCGCCTGACCCAGGTGGGCGTGCAGATGCTCGGCGTGGGCATGGGCTTCCTCTGGGCCTTCGGCACCGCCTACATCTTTTTCAGGCTCCTCGACGCGACCATCGGCATCCGCGTTTCCGCGGAAGAGGAATTGCAGGGCCTGAACGTCGCCGAGCACGGCACGACCCTGGGCACCGGCATGCTGCAAAAGGCGATGCTGGAACTGGCCACGGGCGCGGGCGATTTGTCGCACCGCCTGGACGACTCGACCGGCGACGAGTCGGGCGAACTGGCGGGCTCCTTCAATCTTCTGATGGAGCGCCTGCAGGGCATGATCTTGAACGTGGCCGGGAATGCCCACATCCTGCTTCAGTCCTCCATGGACCTGCGGGGCATTTCCGACACCATGAGCCAGGACGCCGGGGTCATGACCGACCGGGCCGGCCATGTCGCCTCCATGACCGACGACGTGGCCGACCGTGTGGGCAACATGTCGGAGGGCGTGGGCACCCTGAACGAGAACGTGCTCGACATCGCCAACGCGGCGCGCACGATGTCTGGACATGTGGTGAATGCCTCCTCCAACGTCGAGGAAATCTCGCAGGCCATCACCGCCATCGCCAACACGGCGCGGGAGGCGGCGCAAACCGCCGCCAACGCCTCGTCGCGCGCCAGCGAGGCCGGGGGCTCGGTGGAGACCCTCAGCGGCGCGGTGGGCGAGATCACCAAGGTCGTCGACGCCATCCGCGCCATCGCCGGGCAGACGCGCATGCTGGCCCTGAACGCCGCCATCGAGGCCCAGCGCGCCGGCAGCGCCGGCAAGGGCTTCCAGGTGGTGGCCAACGAGGTCAAGGGGTTGGCCGATGAGGCCGCCGAGGCCGCCGACGAGATCGCCCACCGCATCAACGCGGTGCGCGACGGCACGAGTTCCGCCGTCGCGGTCATCGCCGATGTGTCCAAAGTCATCGAAGAGGTGCATGCGTCGGTCGCCCGCATCGACGACGCCGTCGAGCAGCAGTCGCGAAGCACCGAGGCCATTTCCAGCGGCATGGCCCGCGCTGCCGAGGAGGCGCGCACCATCTCCGACGCCATCGAGCACGTCTCCACCACCGCGCGGGAGGTTTCGTTCGACGCCCGCCACGCGGCGCAGGAGACGCACTCGGTGTTCCACATCGTCAACCAGGTCAACGACGCGGCCCGCGACAGCACGACCACCGCCCACGATGTGCAGGCGGCGGCCCGCGAGGTGTTCCGCATCGCCCGTGAACTGGAGAGCATGGTCGGCAAGCTGGGCGGGGCGCGCGCCGCCCTGGACCGGATCGACACCAAGGCCACCGATCTGGCCAACCGGGAGGCGGCGGACGCCATATAAGGCATGGCGCGGGGCCGCGTCCGGCGAACGCTTGACTTGGGCGGCGCTCCACGGGTTATGAAGCCGTGCGGCGCGACGGTTCGGGCCGCCGGGGACACAAGGAGACTTCCGCCGCCATGACCGACCCGTCCATGCCTCTGGAGTTCGCCGCGCTGGGCGGCTACCTGCTGGGATCCGTGCCGTTCGGCCTGGTGCTGACGCGCCTGGCCGGACTGGGGGACATCCGCGCCATCGGCTCCGGCAACATCGGCGCGACCAACGTGCTGCGCACCGGCCGCAAGGATCTGGCCCTGGCCACGCTATTGCTGGATTCGGGCAAGGGCGCCTTCGCCGCGCTGGGGGCCATGGCGCTGGCGGGCTGGAGCGGGGTCGATCCGACGGTGCCCGTCGTGGCGGGCGTGGCCGCCGTGGTCGGCCACAACTATCCGCTCTGGCTGCGCTTCAAGGGCGGCAAGGGCGTGGCGACGACGCTCGGCGTGCTGTTGGCGACGGCGTGGCCGGTCGGCATCGCCGCCTGCCTGACGTGGCTGTTGATGGCCGTGGTGTTTCGGTATTCCTCGCTGGCCGCGCTGACCGCCCTGACGGTGGCGCCGGGCTTCGCCTTCGCCATGGCCGGGTGGCCGCATGTGGCGGGATTCGCCGGGCTCGCCGCGTTGGCGTGGTGGCGCCACCGGGACAACGTGCGCCGGCTGCGCGACGGCACGGAAAGTCGGATCGGGCAGACGTCCGGCGGCGAGCCCGCCACCGCTGTCCAGGCCCGAGACGCTGCATGAGACCGGCCGACGAAAAGGGAGACCTTTTCGAAGGCCGGCCGGCGCAACCGCGCCGGCGCGGCGAAGCCGCGGAGCCGCGCGCCCCGGAGGGGGGCTGCGGCGAGAAAACCAAAGACTCGACGCTGCCGGGTCGTTGCAGAGACGCCGAGCCGGAAGACTCAATCCTGTCGTCGGCCAGTCCGAACACGATCCTGTTCGTTGCCAATGCGCTGGACAACTTCGTGCATCACCGCCGCAACGTGGTCGAGGCCGCCGCCGGGGCGGGCTTTCGTCCTGTCGTGTTCGCGGTGGGGAGCGATCGCGAGACCGACACCACGGGGTTCGAGTACAGGCCCATCCGCCTGGAGCGGCACCGCTTTGCGCTGGGCCGCGATGCCGGACTGTTCCTGACGGTTTTGCGGTTTCTTCTGACGGAGAAGCCCGCCGCCGTTCACTTCATCAACATCAAGCCGTATCTCTACGGTGGGCTCGCGGTGCGGGTGGCGCGTCTGTTCGGCTGGCGCGGCCGGACGGTCGTGACGGTTCCCGGCCTGGGCCGGCTGTACGACAGGGCGGCCGACGGATCCCGGGCCGCCGCGTTTCGGCGCGCCGTCGTCGAGGTCTTTTTGCGGATCGGCATGAAAACGGCTCGCGTGTCGTTTGAAACCGCCCATGACCGGGACGTCTGGCTGTCCCGCCGCCTGATTACAGGGGACCAAGCCTTCGTGACCAAGGGCGCCGGCGTCGATCTGGGTCGGTTTCACGGCGGCTTGCGCGCCGACCCGGCCGACCGCCTGTCGGTGCTGTTCGCGGGGCGTCTGCTGCGCAGCAAGGGGCTGGATGTGGTCCTGCGGGCCGGCGCGCTGCTGGCCGGACGCTCGGACATCGAGCTGCTGGTGGCGGGCTTCGTGGAACGGGACGATCCTGACGGGGTTTCGGTCGAGGAGATCGAGGCGGCCGAAACCGTGACGTTTCTTGGGCCGGTGCGCGACATGCCGGACCTTCTGGCGCGCTGTGGCGTTGTGGTGCTGCCGTCCCGCTACAACGAGGGCGTTCCGCGCATTCTGATCGAGGCGGCGGCCTGTGGCTGCGTGCCGGTGGCGACCCGGTTCGCCGGCAGTGAGGCGTTGATCGCGGAAGGGGAAACGGGGTTCTTTTTGGGCGAAGGCTCCGTCGAGGCCCAGGCCGCGCGGCTGGCCGACGTGAGTCTGGAGTTGCGCCGCGATGACGCGCGGCGGCTGGCAATGGGCCGCCGCGCCGCCGCGTTCGTCCGCGACAACGGCTTCGGCGCGCGGGATGTGGCCGCCGTGTTTCTCGCCGAATACACCGCCTGACCAGGGGCTTCGCGGGGTCCAGGGCAAGGGGCGGCCGGGGGCGGCTCGGCCCTCCTCACCAAGGCACGCCAGCAGCATCGGGTCGCGCGGCGTTGCGTTTCGACAATTACAGACCGACCAACATGACCGACAAAGGAGGGGTTGCCCCACACCGGAGACCATCGCTCATGTCCGAGGCCCTGCGCACGGCGCTGGAGGAGGCGCTCGATTCGGAGTACCGCGCCGAGGCAACCTTCGAGGCGGCCATCGCCGCCTTCGGGCCGGTCGAGCCGTTCGTCGGCGTGGTGGAGGCGGCGCGGCGCAATACCGATGATCTGTTGCGCCTGTTCGAGCGGCATGGCCTTGAGCCACCGGCGAACCGTTGGCGCGGCCGGATCCCTAAACCCGCCGATGTGGCCGAGGCCTGCCAGACCGCGCGAAACGCCGTTCAGGATGCGGCGGAGTGCTATGATCGTCTGATCGACCGCATCGAGGCGGAGGACGCCCGTGCCGTCATCCAGCGTCTGCGCGACGTCGCCCGCGCCATGGATCTGCCGATGCTGAAAGACTGCTGTGATCGCAGTCACCATCTCGACTCTCTCTAATGATTTGATATTCAAGCAAATCGACATCGCGATCCGGTCCGGATCGCTCGGGATTTGTTCTAGATCCCGCGCCCCAATCGCGTCATACCAGAGCTCCGATGCCGGATCACACGGTTTGGGGGCAGTGCGACATGATGGAGACCGTGGCGCCGGGCGCGGCCGCCGCCCGCCCCGAGGGTAGCCGCCCGGGCGCGGTGCTGCGCCGGGCGGAGGCGCGCCCGATCATCGAGATCGACGACGTGGTCAAGACCTTCGGCGCCTTTGTCGCCGTCGATCACGTCTCGCTGACCATCCGTGAGGGCGAGTTGTTCGCCCTGCTGGGCGGGTCGGGGTGCGGCAAGACGACCCTGCTGCGCATGCTGGCGGGGTTCGAGCGGCCCACCGCCGGACGCATTCTGATCGGTGGTCAGGACATGACCGACACGGCGCCCTATGACCGCCCGGTCAACATGATGTTCCAGTCCTATGCGCTGTTCCCGCACATGACCGTCGAGGCCAACGTGGCCTTCGGTCTGCGGCAGGATCGCATGCCCAGGGCGGCCATCCGCGAGCGGGTGCGTGAGATGCTGGACCTCGTGGAACTCACCCCCTTCGCCAAGCGCAAGCCGCATCACCTGTCGGGCGGCCAGCGCCAACGGGTGGCTTTGGCGCGCTCGCTGGCCAAGCATCCCAAGGTGCTGCTGCTCGACGAGCCGTTGGCGGCGCTGGACAAGAAGCTGCGCGAGCGGACCCAACTGGAACTCGTCGGCATTCAGGAGCGCGTCGGGACCACCTTCGTCGTCGTCACCCACGACCAAGAGGAGGCCATGACCATGGCCGACCGGGTGGCGATCATGGACTCCGGCCGCATCATCCAGGTGGACACGCCGCACGCCCTGTACGAGTACCCCAACACCCGCTTCGTCGCCGAGTTCTTCGGCACCGTGAACCTGTTCGAGGGACAGCTTGTCGAGGACGAGCCGGACCACCTGCTGATCCGCTGTGACGCGCTGGCCAACCCGGTCTATGTCGGCCACGGCATCAGCGCGCGCGAGCACGCCACGGTCTGGATCGCGCTGCGGCCGGAGAAGCTGGCCGTGTCCACGACCCGGCCCGACGCGCCCCACAACTGGGATCGTGGCATCGTCGAGGACATCGTCTACCTGGGCGGCATCTCCACCTATCACGTCCGCCTGGACGGCGGCGCCCTGGCGCGGGTGACGACCCAGAACCTGGAACGCATGAGCGCGCCGGAGATCACCTGGGACGATGTGGTTTATGTGTCCTGGCGGCCTGACAACGTCGTGGTGGTGACGTCATGACGACCGGGTCGGATACGCGGGCACGGGCGGAGCGCCTCTGGGCGCGGGCCGGCGGTGGGGACGGCGGCCCGCGACTGACCCGCCTGCAACGGCTGGCGGCCCGGTTCGGACGCGGCGCGGTGATCGGCGTGCCCTACCTCTGGCTGCTGCTGTTCTTCCTGCTGCCGTTCCTGATCGTGCTTAAGATCAGCTTCGCCGAGTTCCGCATCGGCGTGCCGCCCTATACCCCGCTGCTGGAGTGGCTGGAGGGCGGCTATCTCCAAATCAGGCTGGCGCTGGGCAACTATCTGTTTCTGGGACAAGACCCGCTGTACATCTCGGCCTATCTCAGTTCGCTGAAGGTGGCGGCGGTCTCGACCCTGATCGCGCTCTTCATCGGCTATCCGATGGCCTACGCCATCGCCCGGGCCTCGCCGTCGTGGCGGGCGGTGTTCCTGCTGCTGGTGATCCTGCCGTTCTGGACCTCGTTCCTGATCCGGGTCTATGCCTGGATCGGCATCCTCAAGAACAACGGCCTCATCAACAACGCGCTGATGGCGCTCGGCCTGATCGACGATCCGTTGCCGCTGCTCAACACCGAAATCTCGCTGTATGTCGGCATCGTCTATTCATATCTGCCGTTCATGGTCCTGCCGCTATACGCCACGCTGGAGAAAATGGACGTCTCGCTGATCGAGGCGGCGGCGGACCTGGGCTGCCGGCCCTTGCGGGTGTTCCTGACCGTAACGCTGCCGCTGTCGATGCCGGGGATCGTCGCCGGGTCCATGCTGGTGTTCATCCCGGCGGTGGGCGAGTTCGTCATTCCCGACCTGCTGGGCGGCGCCGATACCCTGATGATCGGCAAGGTGCTGTGGAGCGAGTTCTTCACCAACCGGGACTGGCCGGTGGCCTCGGCGGTGGCCATCGCCATGCTGGTGCTGCTGGTGATCCCCATCGTGATCTTCCAGCATTATCAGCAGCGCCAGGCCGAACGGGCGGAGGAGACGTGAGATGCGCGCCCGTCCGCTCTTCCTGCCGTCCGCGCTGGCCCTGGGGCTGACGTTCCTGTACGCGCCGATCCTGCTGTTGGTCCTGTTCTCGTTCAACGAGAGCCGGCTGGTGACGGTGTGGGGCGGCTTTTCCCTGAAATGGTACGGCGCGCTGTTCCGGAACGAGCAGATGCTGGAGGCCGCCCTCGTCTCCCTGCGCATCGCCACGACCTCCGCCACCCTGGCCACGGTGCTGGGTACGCTGGCCGCCCTGATCCTGGTGCGTTTCGGGCGGTTCCGGGGGCGGCTGCTGTTCACCGGGATGATCACCGCGCCCCTGGTCATGCCGGAGGTCATCACCGGCCTGTCGCTGCTGCTGCTGTTCGTCTCTCTGGAAACCACGCTGGGATGGCCGTCCGGACGCGGCGTGGACACCATCATCATCGCGCACACCACCTTCTGCACCGCCTATGTGGCGGTGGTGGTGCAGTCGCGCCTGGGCGGGCTGGACCGCAGCGTCGAGGAAGCGGCCATGGACCTGGGCGCGCGACCGCTGAAGGCGTTCCTGGTCATCACCCTGCCCATGCTGGCCCCGGCGCTGGTCTCGGGCTGGCTGCTGTCGTTCACCCTGTCGCTGGACGATCTGGTGATCGCCAGCTTCGTCGCCGGGCCGGCCTCGACCACCCTGCCGATGGTGGTGTTCTCGTCGGTGCGCCTGGGGGTCACGCCAGAGATCAACGCCCTGGCCACCCTGCTGGTTCTGGTGGCGACGGTGACGATCCTGGTCGCCGCCGCCGTGCTATGGCGTCAGGAGCGGGGCCAGCGTTAGTCGCGCCCATGCCCGCGTCCGCCGGCTCCGGCACGCCGGGGACTCATACCGGCCGACGATAGACTTGACTCGTCCGGCCTTCACGACGCCCAGCCGGCGATGTTGAGTCTTTGTCTCGCCGCAGCGCCCCTTCGGGGCGCGTGGCTCCGCCGCCCCGGCCGCCCAAAGGGCGGCCATCCTTAAATCGGTGTCGCGAAGCGATGCCAGAGGCGCGCCGGCCGGTATCACGGGCGTATGCCGCACATCGGTTCTCCCGCCTCCCGCGCGGCCTGTAGGGTCGCGATCCACGCGGCCACGTCCCGTTCATGCCGCGTGCCGGCCGCCGTGTCCCTGACCGCCTCGGTCTGGTCCATGGCGACGAGCGCGCCGATCACGTAAAAACCGGTCGCCGCAAACGCGCTTCCAAAAATGAAATGAATATAGAGCAGGATATAAGGGCCAAAATTTACGGCGCCCGAATACATAAATATCAATAGCATTACAAGAGATGTGATGAAGAATATCTTCGCTCTCATAATTTTTTCCCTTATAGGATCCACCAAGTCAGTTTCGGTTGGACCAAGGGCGACTCAGGCGATGACGAGCCGATGCGTCAAGGGGGGCGAGGCGGGGGACGCAACGGTTTCTGATGTCATTGCTGGTGCGCGTGCAATTCACACCATTATGGGGAGTTGCATCGGGCGCGTCCAGACACGGCGGGTCACCACTGAGGCTTCCGATTCGGCCCACAAAAAGCATGAGCGCACATCTTTAGATATGAAAACTATCATGAAGCCCGGATAAGTGTGTTGCACGAAAGCAACGCGGGGCCGGACGCAGTCGCACCCCATGGACGAGGAACATGCAATGAAAGTACTATAAGGTGTGACGGCCGATCCTCAACAGCGGCACGGAACACATTTACATCGAATTTTTTTTCCGATTTGTGACGGTGTGGTTGGCACTCTCCCCTGCGCCTCCCTATGTTGCAATGCACAAAGAAATGGGGTGGCCATTGGCGACGGGCTGTGGCAAGCCTCTGTGTGTTGACGCGAGGGGAAGCGGCGTCAACGTCTGTCCCGAAGAACGACGGGCTATATGTTCTTCTGCTAGACGCGGAAGAACACAATATTTTGTGTTTGTCCGCATGGGGCCGAACCCAACCCCGCCGACCCGTTCAGAGGCGTTATGCCTCCCTAAGGGCAGGTTCCCCCGTTGGCATTGAAGCGCGAGGTTTGAGTTGACCGTTCGTTCGAGACCCATCCGCACCCTGTTCGCTGGTGTCCTGGTGCTGGCGGCCCTGGTCGTGACCGGAGGGGCCGTGTCGGCGCGGGCCGAGGTTCCGCATGCCGCGCTGCCCTCCGATCTGCATGTGGACTGGACGCGCATGGTGGTCTCCCGTCAAGAGCTGATCTGTTTGGCCCTGAACGACTACTGGGAAGCGCGCGGTCAGGACACCCGGGGTCGCGTGGCCGTGGCCCAGGTGGTGCTCAACCGTGCCCGGGACCCCCGGTTCCCGGACAGCATTTGCGGCGTGGTGACGGAAAACCGTTCGCAGCGGGCGGGTCTGTGTCAGTTTTCCTGGTGGTGCGACGGTCGTAGCGACGATCCGGACGAGACTGCTGCGTGGCGCCAGTCCGTTCTGCTGGCGAAGTCGCTGCTGACCCGCAACAACGCCATCAGCGATCTGACCGGCGGTGCCTTGTGGTACCACAACCGCGACGTCAATCCCGCCTGGTCGGGACGCCTGGAGTTCGCGGTTCGCGTCGGCGACCACTATTTCTATCGCGAGACCGGTCCCCGGGTGCTTCAGGCCGGAGCGCCGCCCCAGACCTTCGCGGACTGGACCGAGGAACAGGCCCTTGATCAGGTGGCCAACAGCGGCGAATGACGGCGGTACGGTCCTGCCCGGCGCCGGGCGGGGGCAACGACACGGGGTGGGCCGGGTGACGGCGCGCCCCGTTTTCGTGTTATAGGTCCACGCCTCATCCTCATCCCAGCAACAAGGACTTCGAACGGACATGGCTTATCGAGAGGGCGGATACCGGGTCGCGGTGATCGGCGCGACGGGCAACGTCGGACGGGAACTCCTGGGCATTCTGGCGGAGCGCGGCTTCCCCGCGCGCGAGGTCGTCGCCCTGGCCTCCGAACGCTCGGTCGGGCGCGAGGTGTCGTTCGGCGAGGATCAGGTGCTCAAGGTCCAGGCTCTGGAGACGTTCGACTTCACCGGCACCGACATCGCCCTGTCCTCGCCGGGCGCCAAGGTTTCGGCCGTTCAGTCGCCCCGCGCCGCCAAGGCCGGCTGTGTGGTCATCGACAACACCTCGCACTTCCGCATGGACCCGGACGTGCCCCTGGTGGTGCCGGAGGTCAATCCGGAGGCCATCGCCGGCTTCCGCAAGAAGGGCATCATCGCCAATCCCAACTGCTCCACCATTCAGATGGTGGTGGCGCTGAAGCCGTTGCACGCCGCGTTCGGCCTCCGCCGCGTCGTGGTTTCGACCTATCAGTCCACCTCCGGCAGCGGCAAGGCGGCCATGGACGAACTGTTCAACCAGACGCGCGGCATCTTCATGAACCAGCCGTGGCGCGACCATCAGGAAAAGTTCCCCAAGCAGATCGCCTTCAACGCGATTCCGCACATCGACGTCTTCATGGACGACGGCGCCACCAAGGAAGAGTGGAAGATGAACGTCGAGACGCGGAAGATTCTGGACCCCAAGATCAAGGTCCATGCCAACTGCGCGCGCATCCCCTCGTTCATCGGTCACGCCGAGTACGTCAACATCGAGACCGACAAGCCCATCGACGCCGAGTCCGCCCGCGCCGTGCTGCGTGCGGCCAAAGGCGTGTCGGTGGTCGATTTTCGCCAGGACGAGGGCTACGTCACCCCGGCCGAGTGCGCCGGCGAGGACGCCGTGTTCGTGTCGCGCATCCGCGACGACGCCACCGTGGACAACGGCCTGTCGTTCTGGTGCGTCTCCGACAACCTGCGCAAGGGGGCCGCGCTGAACACCGTGCAGATCGCCGAGACGCTGTGCCGGGACTATCTGGACGCCTGATCCTTGCTGGGTCCCAGGTGGGTCCGCCTCGCCTTGCGATGTGACCGCGTCACGGGTATACTGCTCGCATGATCAAGAGCTTCGCCGACAGGGAGACGGAGGGGCTGTTTCACGGGCGATCCGCCCGCAAACTGCCCTCCCAGATCCAACGAGGCGCCCAACGCAAACTGCGCCAACTCAATGCGGCAAAGGCTCTGCAGGACCTCGGCGTGCCACCCGGCAACCGCCTGGAGGCACTCAAGGGCGACCGTGCCGGACAGCATAGCATCCGAATCAACGATCAATGGCGCATCTGCTTCGTCTGGTCGGGTGGCGACGCGGAACGGGTTGAGATCGTGGATTATCACTGATGGGAGACGGGACATGGAACCGCGTGACCTTCCCCCGGTCCATCCGGGTGAACAGCTTCGGGAGGAGTTCATGGCGCCCCTGGGCCTGTCTGCCTACAAGCTTGCCAAGGACACCCATGTCCCCATCAGTCGGATCCAGGCCATCGTATCGGAACGGAGGGCCATCAGCGGCGACACGGCGCTCCGCCTCGCCCGGTATTTCGGAACCACCCCGGAATTCTGGCTGAACCTGCAGCGGGACTATGATCTTGAGAAGGCCATGATCGAGGCCGGAGACCAGATCACGGCCACGGTGCATCCCCGGGCGGCCTGAACCGCGCTCAACGCCTAGTCCTCCGCCCCCTCCGCCAGCCAGGCCTCGAAGCGGCGGCGGCGCAGCGCCTCGGTGTTGGCGTACCACGCGCTGTCGATGACCAGGGCCCGGTCCATGCGGTGCGGGGCGGTGGGCAGGTGATCGGCCATCGGCACCCCGGCCACCGGATGCAGGCCGATCCGCTCCAGAGCCGACCGCCGTGTCGGACCGTAGGGCAGGCGTTCGGCCAACGCCGCCTGCCGGTCCGGACCGGTGGCGAAGCGGATGAAACGTTCGGCGGCGGCCCGGTGGGCCGGATCGGCGGCGGCGGGAATCGCCCAGGCCTCCTGGGCCACAAGCTGGCCGTCCCAGATGATGATGATCGGCCGGTCGCGCATCACCCGGGCGTCGAAAAAGCGCCCGTTGAAACCGGAGGCCATGACGGCGGCCCCGGACTCCAGCAGCTCAACGGGCGCCTCGGCGGCCTCCCACCAGAGGATGTGCTCGCGGATGCGGTCCAGTTCCCGCAGCGCCAGCCGGATGCCCCGATCCGTCGAGAGCAGATCATAGATCTGGGCGCGCGGCACGCCGACGGCCATCAGCGCCCATTCCATCAGGGCCCCGGGATTGCGGCGGAAGGCGCGCTTGCCGGGAAATGCCTCGATATCGAACACATCGGCGATGCTGGCCGGCTTGCGCCCCGGGAAAGCCCGGTCGTCATAGGCCACGACGGTGGCGAAGGTGGAATGGGCCAGCGCGCAGCGACCGAACGATCCGGGCAGGAAGTCCTCGCGCGTCGCGCCGCCCCCCGGCGGCGGGGCGGGCAGCGCGGCGGTGTCCAGCGGCACCAGCAGGCCGGCGGCGCAGGCCGCGCCGGCGTCGGCGGCGCCCATGTCGATCAGGTCCCAGCCGCGTGCCTCGGGACGGCCGGGCACATCGGGGCCGCCGTCGTGGCGCGCCGTCTCGATGACGATCCCGGTCGCGGCGGTGAAGGGATCGAACAGGGCGGCGCGCTGGGCGGCTTCGTAGACCCCGCCCCAGGTGGCGATGGTCAGGGACGTCGGGTCGGTCTCCGCCCGGCCCGGCGTCGGCGGCACAGCCAGTCCGGCCAGCGCGGCCAGTCCGGCCAGCACCCGGCGGCGGGAGAACCCCGCAGCGGTTGGTGTCGGATCACGGTCCTTCATGCTCCTCCCGCCTCAGGTCGCGCATGGTGTCCAGATAAGCGCCGATGACCGCCGCTTCGGTGACCATGCCGATCAGCCGGCCGTCGTCGTCCACCACCGGCGCGGCGTCGCCGACGAAGCCCTTGAGCGCCTGCATGGCGCCCCAGACGGTGGTCTCCCGGTGCAGCACCACCTCCCCAACCCGGGCCACCGCGCCGGCGGTCTCGTGCTCGCGCGCGCGGGCGTCCTGGACGCGCAGCATGCCCACATAGCAACCGTCGGCGTCCGTCACCACCGCTTCGGCGCGGCCGGCCGCCGTCAGGCGGTCGAGCACGGCACCGACCGGCTCGCCCGTGTCGGCGCGCGGCACGTCCTCGCCCATGCAGGCGGTCACCGGCATGCCGTCCAGCATGGCCCGATCACGCCCGGCCGACAGGTCCACGCCCTGCTGCGCCAGTTGCACGTCGAACAGCGAGCGCCCGAAGAGCTGATAGCTCAACAGGTTGGAGAACACCACGGAGACCATGGCGGCGATGGTCAGGTCGTAGTTGTGGGTCAGTTCGAAGACCACCAGGATCGTGGCCAGGGGCGCGCCGATCACCGCGCTCGTCAACGCCATCATGCCGCAGATGGCATAGACCACCAGCCCCGACGTGGCGAGACCCAGGGCGCCGTCGAGCCCGCTCCACACCAGGGCGCCGAACAAAATGCCGATCAGCAGCGACGGGCTGAACACACCGCCGGCGAAGCCCCAACCCAGGCACAGCGCCGTCAGGCCGATCTTGGCGACCAGCAGCAGGGCCAGTTCCCAGGGGACGAAGGCGCCCTCGATGGTGGCGAAGCGCAGGGCCTCCGTGCCGATGCCCAGCACGTCCGGCAGCCCCAGGGCGACCACCCCCACGGCCAGACCCGCCAGCGCCGGGCGCAGCGACGCCGGAATCCGCCAGCGCTCGGCCAGCGCCGCCGTGGTCAGGATCAGCCGCATGAACGTCACCGCCACCAGAGCCGCCAGCACCCCCACCACGGCGAAGACGGGGAACTCGTAGCCGTGCTGGACGCCCCCGAAATCCACCAGGAACAGGGCTGGCCGGTGAAAGACCACGTTGGCGACCACGAACCCGGTGGCCGCCGCCACGGTGGTCGGCGCGAAGGCCCGGATGGAGTAGTGCCGCAGGATCACTTCGTGCGCGAACACCAGCCCGGCGATGGGCGCGTTGAAGGCGGTCGAGATGGCGGCCGCCACGCCGCAGGCGATGGCGATGGTGCGCAGGTTTCCGATGCGGGCGTTCAGGCGCGCGGCCACGCCGCCCACCAGCGCGCCGAGATAGACCATCGGCCCGTACTCCCCAACCGAGGCCCCGCAGCCCAGCGCCAGCACGGCGGCCAGGGTGGACACCACGCCGGCCCGCGCCGACGGTGGCGCCGTACGGGTCTGGGCGGCGCGGATGGCGTCCGGCGGTCCCAGGGGGCGCCGCTCGGGCGACAGATGACGCAGCATCATGCCGACGGCCAGGCCGCCCAGGGTCGGCACCAGGACCGTCACGGCCACGACCAGCAGGCGTTGGTCCTCAAGTTGAACGCGGACGCGCGGTGAGATCAGCAGGGCGTCGTTGAGCCAGTTGACGGCATCGACGAAGGCGATGGCCGCCAGCGCGGTGACCGTGCCGACGGCCACGGCCAACGCGCTCAGAACGATCATGCGGTACAGCGATCCTGTCACGGTGTCATCGCGGTCGGCCTTTCCGCGTCTCGGTCCTTCGCCCGGGTTCGCGTCCACCATAAACCATCGGCGGTCGTTTTCGACCCGTCGGACCGGGGGCGGGTCCGCTCCCGCTTTCTTTCGCGCGCAATCACACAGCGTTTGCGCCGCGACCGCAACGAACGGTAACATGCCCTCACACCGCATTTTCGCCGTTCAGGCGTTGGGAGTGCCGATGACCCTTTCCACGGCGTCCAAATCCGCCTCTCCCGTGGTTCCGCCGGAGGGCCGTGTTCTTCTGGTGGAGGACACGCCCTCGATGGCGCGGGTCTATATCGAATACCTGAGCGATATGCCGTGGCCGGTGGATCTGGCGGAAACAGGCGAGGAGGCACGCCGCCTGCTGGCCCAGGGCGGGCACATCGCGGTGATTCTGGACTTGCGGCTGCCGGATGCGTCTGGGATCGACATCCTGCGCGAGATCCGGGGCGATTCCCATGCCGAGACGCATGAGGTCGCGGTCGTGGTCGTCACCTCCCAGGGGTCGATGCAGGTCGCCGTCGAAGCCATGCGCGAGGGCGCCGACGACTTCCTGACCAAGCCCTTCGCGCCCGACCGCCTCCGCGTGACTCTGAAGAACGCCATCGAGCGTCACGCCATGACCGGCACCCTGCGGCGCATCCGCAAGGAGATCGGGCGTGAGGCCTTTCACGGCTTCATCGGCTCGTCGCTGGCCATGCAGGCGGTCTACCGGACCATCGAGGCCGCCGCGCCGTCGCGCGCCAGTGTCTTCATCACCGGCGAGTCGGGTACCGGCAAGGAGGTCTGTGCCGAGGCCCTGCACCGCGCCAGCGCCCGCGCCAAGGGTCCCTTCGTGGCCATCAACTGTGCCGCGATCCCGCATGAGTTGATCGAGAGCGAGGTATTCGGCCACGTTAAGGGCGCCTTCACCGGCGCCACCGCCGACCGTCAGGGCGCCGCCGCGCGGGCCAACGGCGGCACCCTGTTCCTGGACGAAATCTGCGAGATGGACCTGGGGTTGCAGGCCAAGCTGCTGCGCTTCATCCAGACCGGCACGTTCCTGCCCGTGGGCGGGACGCGCGTGGAAAGCGTCGATGTCCGTTTCATCTGCGCCACCAACCGCGATCCGTGGGACGAGGTGCAGAACGGCCGCTTCCGCGAGGATCTGTATTTCCGCCTGCATGTCATCCCGATCCACCTGCCGCCGCTGCGCGAGCGCGACGTCGACGTGGTGGAAATCGCGCGCGGCCTGCTGGCCCGGTTCTCGGAGGAGGAGGGACGGGCGTTCACGGGATTCACGCCCGAGGCCGAGGCCCTGCTGGTCCGTCTGGGGTGGCCCGGAAACGTGCGCCAGCTTCAGAACGTGCTGCGCAACGTCATCGTGCTGAACGAGGGACCGCTGGTCACCGAGGCCATGCTGGAGGGGCCGACCCGTGCCCTGCCGAGAGCGGAAACGCCCGCGCCCCCGCCGGAGGGGGCGCCGCCGGCCGAGGCCTCGACGCTCGCCGCGTCCGCCGCTCCCGGGCCGGGGCCGACGCCCGGCGACCCGCTGAACGCCATGCGGCAGTCCGAGGGTCTGCGCCCGATGTGGCAGGTGGAATGGGAGCACATGACGCTGGCGCTGAAGGCGTGTCAGGGTAACGTGCCGCGCGCCGCCGCCCTGCTGGAGGTTAGCCCCAGCACCATCTACCGCCGCATCCGCCAGTTCGGCGATCCGGTGACGGGCGCCCCGCCAGCGGTGGGTGAGGGCACCGCCACCGGCTGATCGCCGCGGACCGCGCACAGGCGCCGGCGACCGAAAGCCATCATAGACCGAGTTCACCATGGGACCCGAGACGAACCAGGATCAGAGTTTTGTCATCGGGTTTGCGGTAGATCAGGATCAGGTCGGGTCTGATGTGACAGTCGCGATGGTCCCGCCATTCTCCAGACAGGGCGTGATCCCGGTGCCGTGCCGCCAAGGCGCGATCCGTCGCAAGACACTCCACAATATGGCGGAGATCGCCGTCCAAAGTGGGCCGATGGCGGCCCTTTGCCTCTCGTTTGTAGTCCCTCCGGAACTGCGTGGTCCGCTCAATCGTCCGCACGCAGGTCCTCCATCAGAGCGTCCACGCTGTCGAACCGGGGCAGATGACCGGTCCGGGCCTCCCGCATGGCGGCGATGGTCTCGGCGTTGGGACGCAGGGGTTCGAAGGGCAGGGCCTTTTCGGTGGCGATCCGCACCATCATCATCCGGAACGCATCGGAGACCGTCAGCCCCATGCTCGCCAGCACGTCGGCCGCTTCTTCCTTGATGCGCCCGTCGATGCGCGCGCGCACAACATCATTCCGAGCCATGGCCATCCTCCTGCCGTTTGCGCCACATTGTAGCTCACTCGCGTCGGTGGCTCAAGCAGGCGACAGTGGATGCGGCAGCGCCACCGGCTGATCGCCGCGGACCGCGCACAGGCTCTGCACCACACCCTCGCCGCGCCCGGAGGGCATGGGCTGACGACCCTGCTCGAACGCCACCACCTGCACGTCGCCGCCGACCGTCGTCAGGAACTCGCCCGGGCGCAGCAGGTGGTCCGGGTGGCGCGGCCGGGCAAAGCGCTCGTGGCCGACCATGAAGGTCTGGCAGATCAGAACGCCGCCGTCGGCCACATTGGCGATCATATCGGGCAGGCGCGGCCGGTTGAGATAATTGGTCACCACGACGGCATCGAACGCGCGGCCGCTGAACGGCCACGGCGAGCCGTCCTCCAGGTCGGTGGTGACGACCTCCGCCCGGTCGGCCAGATCGGCGACGTATTCGGTGTCGCGGTCCACCAGAGTCAGGGCGAAGCCCCGCTCCAGCAGCCAGCGGGCATGGCGACCGCCGCCGCAGGCCACGTCCAGCACCCGCCCACCGGGCCGGATCAGCGCGGCGAAGCGGGTGACCCAGGGCGACGGCACGGTCATCTTCAGGTGGACGTCGGGTGGGGGCACGGGGGGTCTCCGGAGAAGAGGGGCCAGCAGTTCTCATTTTGGCCGTGCGGCCTCCGAAGTGAACGGCTGGGAGCCCCAGGCGCGAACCGGACTCCCTCCCCTGGATAGGGCTGGGGTGGGGTTGATATCGGCAACACGCGGGGTTGGAGATGCAAGCACTGCCCGTGCGAAAACCAACTCGCCCCCCTCCCGACCTCCCCCCGAAGGGGGGAGGAGAACCGGTCGGCACCGACCGCAACCGGTGTTCTGCCCTCCTCCTGAGACCTGCTGGAGCGGGGCATGCCTTGGTGAACCGTTCACGTTTCCGGGGTATACTGGAGCCATGATCGCCGTTCAAACCGGGATGATCCGATGATCCTGTACGCGTTGCATTGCGACAATGGACACACGTTCGAGGCTTGGTTCCGGGACGGGGCCTCGTTTGATGAACAGGCCGAGGCCGGCGTGATCGCCTGCCCCGAGTGCGGCAGTACGGCGGTTGGAAAGGCCATCATGGCGCCCAATCTGGCCCGGCATCACGGCGCCCGGCAGTCCGCGCCGTCGCGACCGTCCCCTGCGCCGGCCGATGCGCCGGCCCAGGGGACGGCCCACGGGACGGCTCACGGGACGGGCGGGAAAAACGCGCCGACCGACTCGGAAGCCGCTTCCGGAGCCGGCGACAGCCAGACGCCGGCCGGCGCGCCGGCGGCGCTGTCGGCGTTGCGCGAAATGGTCGAGAAGACCTGCGATCACGTCGGCGACCGTTTCGCCGAGGAGGCGCGCCGCATCCACTACGGCGAGGTGGCGCCCCGGAGCATCTACGGCCGCACCACCGAAGACGAGGCCGAGGCCCTGCGCGAGGAGGGGGTCGAGTTCGCCTCCCTCCCCTGGTCGCGCCGCTCGGACGCGTGACCGCTTCTCAAAACCCCGTAGGGCGGGTTCGCGCCCAAGGCGCAACCCGCCACATCGCCGCTCTCAGGTCGTCAGTTCCTCCCGACCCGCGAACTGGTCCAGCGCTTCCGGGTTGGCCAGCGCTTCCTTGTTCTTGACCGGGCGGCCGTGCACCACCTCGCGCACCGCCAGTTCGACGATCTTGTTGGACTTGGTGCGCGGGATGTCGGTCACCTGGACCACCTTGGCCGGCACGTGGCGCGGCGTGCAGTTCTGGCGGATCTGTTTCTTGATCTTGTCGGTCAGGGCGTCGTCCAGCTCCAGGCCGTCGCGCAGACGCACGAACAGCACCACCCGGACATCGTTGTCCCAGTCCTGGCCGATCACCAGCGCCTCGACCACCTCGTCGAGCAGTTCCACCTGCCGGTAGATCTCGGCGGTGCCGATGCGTACCCCGCCCGGGTTCAGCGTGGCGTCGGAGCGGCCCATGACCAGCAGGCCGCCGGTCTCGGTCAGTTCCACCCAATCGCCATGGGTCCAGATGCCGGGGAAGCGCTCGAAATAGGCGGCGAGGAACTTCTTGTTGTCCGGATCGTTCCAGAACCCCACCGGCGTGGACGGAAACGCCTGGGTGCAGACCAGTTCGCCCTTCTTGCCCGCCACGGGGGTGCCGTCCTCGTCGTAGACCTCGGTCTTCATGCCCAGGCCGCGCTTCTGGATCTCGCCCCGATAGACGGGGCTGATGGGGCTGCCCAGCATGAAGCACGACAGCAGGTCGGTGCCGCCGGAGATGGACGACAGCTGCACGTCCGGCTTCACGTCCTGGTAGACGTAGTCGAACGACTCCGGCACCAGCGGCGAGCCGGTCGAGGTCATCACCCGCACGGTCTTGAGCGAGTGCGTCTCGCGCGGCTTCAGGCCGGCCTTCTTGATGGCGTCGATCCACTTCGCCGACGTGCCGAACAGCGTCATGCCCTCGGCGTCGGCGTAGTCGAACAGGATAGCGCCGGACGGATAGCCCGGGCTGCCGTCGTACAGCAGCAGGGTGGCGCGCGAGGCCAGCCCGGCCACCAGCCAGTTCCACATCATCCAGCCGCAGGTGGTGAAGTAGAACACGCGGTCGCCCGGCTTCACATCACAGTGCAGCACATGCTCCTTGGCCTGCTGGATCAGGGTGCCACCCTGGCCGTGGACGATGCACTTGGGCACGCCCGTGGTGCCCGAAGAGTACATGATATACAGCGGCGTCTCGAAGGGCAGGTCGTCGAAGCGGATATCACCGGCCGCGTGTGGCGCGATGAAGTCCCCCCACCACACGGCACCGCGCACGGCGGACGTCTCGGCGGACTCGCGGGTGTACGGCACGATGACGGTGCGTTCGACGCTGGGCATGCGCTCGACGATGGCGGCGATCTTCTCCAGGCAGTCGTGCGCCTTTCCGTTGTAGAAGTAGCCCTCGGCGGCGATCAGCACCTTGGGTTCGATCTGGCCGAAGCGGTCCACCACCCCCTGCACGCCGAAGTCCGGCGAGGCGGTGGACCAGATGGCGCCGATGCCGGCGCAGGCCAGCATGCCGATGATGGTTTCCGGCATGTTGGGCATGTAGCCGGCGACGCGGTCGCCCTTTTCGATGCCCATGGCGATCAGGGCTTGCTGGACCCGCGAGACGGCGTCCCACAGGTCCTGATAACTCAGACGCCGCTTGACGGCGGTCTCGCCCCAGAAGACCAGGGCATCGGCGTTCGGGTCCCAGTCCGGCCGCAGCAGGTTGCGGGCGAAGTTGATGTGGCCGTTGGGGAACCACTTGGCACCGGGCATCTTTTTCGGGTCGTCCACGACCACGTCGCCCTTCTCGCCGATCAGGCCGCAGAAGTCCCACACCGCCGACCAGAACGCGGCGGGCTGGTCCACCGACCACTGCCACAGCGAGTCGTAATCGCCGAGTGACAGGCCGTGTTCGGCGTTCACCCTGGCCATGAACGCGGTCATGTTGCTGGCGGCGACGGCTTCCGCCGATGGGGTCCAGAGCGGTTCGGTCACGGTCATCCTCCCGGTTTCGCGGTGGGCCGCCCGGTTCAGCGTCCGGCGGCCTGATTCGTTTCGGAAGGCATTGTGCCCGATGGGCTCCGCGCGGCCAAGGGGCCTGCCCACAAACCATGCGCCCCAAAAAAGGTTCATCACGGGATTCGATGAGAGCTGGCCGTTTCGGACCCCTTCAGCGCTATCGTCGTCACACGTCTGTCCGCCATGCTCCCTGCGGTCTCGACGCTTGCGATCATTCAGGGGACGGAAGGCCATCAAGGCACTCCGTCACCAAGGCGGCGTCCCCCGCTTGCGCCGCTCGTTCGATCCGAAATAGCGGGTCGACCCCGCAGTGCCGTAGCCCCACCCCAAACAAACGGAGGGCGGGCACGGCCCTCAGGCCAGCCCGCCCCAACGTCATTGCCACGCGCCCGTCCGCTCTCCGGAAACCGGATATCAGGAGCGCGCGCGGCCCATTCTAACCCTCGCGGCCACGCTTATTCGGCCGGAACCTTGCCAAGGCACTGGATCTGCACCTCGCAGACGAAGCCGGCGGCCGTTTCTTCACAGTCGCAGGAGCCAGTACGGGCCTGCACCGGACGTTCGCCGATGATGCAGGTCTCCGTCCTGGCCCGATACTCAGCGAGCTCGCAGGCATCCCCAGCGCGCACACCGCCGGCCCGCGCCATACGATAGGTTCCGCCCGAACGCGTGAACTCGACCTTGACCAGAGCCGGGTCCTCAATCTGAAGGGAGGTCATGGCCGGCGCCGCGCCAGCGGACGAAGCCGAGAAACCGATGGCGGCGCACACGGCGGCCGCGACGAAAAAGCCCTTCTTGAACATGACGTTAGATCCCCTTTCGGTGATTCCAGACGGTCGCGCGAGCGGCAACCAGTCTATGAATAAAGCATTGCACCCTGAGCCATCTGTGTCCAGGCGGAACAGGCGGGGATGCCCCCTCCGGCTCCGGTTCTGGTGTCGCCGCTGACCCTGACGGATCGATCCGGCGTCTCCATCGCTCCACGCCAAGACCACGCCGTGAGCCCGGAAACGCCCGTGCTCTCGCCTAGCCTTCTGCATCAATGGATCGCCGACACTCGCATACCGTCTGCCCATTCCCGTCCCCCCGGTATGCCGACTCTCCACAGCCGACGGCGGAAGCAGCCGCCTTTCCCGACCATGCCCTGGAGGCAGTCACCTCCGGACAGACTCGAGACCGACGAGTCGCGGAACGAACAACGGGCCGGTCGGGAGAGGCCTCTCCCGCCGACGCGGCTCCGCCGCCAGCCAGCGGCGGCGCTGTTGGGGGTGGGTTCCCGACGCGTGGGGGGAGACCGCACCCCAACCGCGATCCTTACTGGGCGCCGCCGTGGCACTCAGCAATGACGTAGCAGATGGTCCGGCCCAGTTCCTTGTCCTCGCACACGCACTCGCTGACGCTGCGCGGCGGACCGAACACGCACGCACGATCCGCGCGTTCCGTGACGGCATTGCAGGAGAACCGCGCGTTCATGCCCTGGCCACGCACGCTCACGGGAACCCATTCCCCGGCGTCCGCGATTTGCTGCCCAGCAGCGGTAACGTCTTCCGCAGCCACCGGAGCAGAGAACGACATGGCAAAGGCCACGCACACGGCGGCCGTGGCGAGATAGGTCTTTTTCAGCATGGAGAAGCTTCCCCCATTTTTGGCAGAGTCCCAAGGTCGCGCCCATCGCAACCGACCGCCGAACAGAATACACAATAAGCCCAAGAATCATAGGGTGGATTCAGCATCCCAAGCGCCGATGCCTCAGGGCGGCTACCGCATCAGGTCCTGAATGTAGCGTGGCAGCGCGAAACAGGCCCCCTGGATCCCGGGAGTCCAGTAGCGTGTTTGCAGGTCAAGGCCGGCCGTGCGGCGGTCGATCTCCTCGGCGCTCAGCGCTCGGTTCGCCGGATCCTTGCTGGCCCAGCCCAGGGCCATGAAGCCGCCGACATAGCTGGGCACGGGCACAACATAGAATCCGACGTCGGCGAACCCGGCCGCGCCCAACCGCCGCCACGAGGTCGTCAGTTCCTCGCCCTGGGTGAAGGGCACGCCGTTCTGGGTCACCAGAACGCCTCGTTCGGACAGGCGGGCGTGGCAGTCGGTGTAGAAGTCCTGGGTGAACAGAACCTCGCCGGGGCCATGCGGATCGGTGCTGTCGATGATGATGACGTCGAAGGTCTCGGCGCTGGTCTTCATGAAATCCACGCCGTCGGCGATGACGATGCGGGCGCGCGGATCCTCCAGCGCGGCCTTGCCGATGGCCGGCATCCACTGCTTGGAGAATTCGACCACGCCGGCATCGATTTCCACCAAAGTGGGCTCGATATCAGGGTGTTTGAGCGCCTCGCGCAGGCATCCGCCGTCGCCGCCGCCGACAATCAGCACGCGCCGTGCCGCGCCGTGCCCGACGATCGGCACATGCACCATCATCTCCTGGTACATGAACTCGTCGCCCTCGGTGATCTGGATGACCCCGTCCAGCGCCAGCACACGCCCGAAAACAGGACTTTCGAAGATGGCCAGATCCTGATGCGCGGTGGTCTCGCGGTGGATCCAGCGGTCAACGGCGAACACCTGGCGCCAGCCGGGGTACAGGGTTTCCTCGAATCGATCCGTGCTCACGGGTCCGAACCTCGCGTTTCTTGGACAGGATGGGCGATGAAGGGCGGGGGAGACACCGGGCGACGTGCGTTATTCCGATGCCTCATAGCGCAGGAGATTGCCGCGGGGCAGCGCAAGCAACTCCAGAGTGCTGCCGTCGACATACAGGACGCCGTAGCACTGTGGCGCGCTCTCCTCGACGAGGCGGACGACGATCACCGGATCGCCGTCTTCCCCGCCGCCCTGCCCAGGGCACGCCGTGGCCACCTCGTAAGGGCCGGTCTCCATCAGGTCGCCGGCGTGATAGGAGGCGTAAAGGTCCTCGTCGAACGTGATTCGCGCGGCCCGGTCATCCAGCGACCGCCATGCCCCCTGGATGGCTTGGTGGGCGGAGGACAGACTGGCGCCGCCGTCGGCCGCCGGAGCCCCGAACGGAGACTCGGGCGGTGTCTGCGGCGCGGCGTCGGCCGTGTCCGGTGTCTGCGGGGCCGAAGCCGACGGGGCCGAAGCCGACGGGGGCGGCGCATTCGGCACGGCGGCGATCTCCTCGTCGGGCGGCGGCGCGCTCCCCCCGGATCCCTCGGAGTTCATGGGCCGGGCGCCCGGTACGGTGCGGGCGTTCAGCACCAGCGTGAAGGTGACGGCGCTGTCGCCGGTGTCCACCTCGCGGAAATCAAGCTCCTGGTATCCCCGGCGCGTGCAATCCGAATCGCCGACGATGTTGAAGGCATCGGGCACGGCACAGAAAAAAAAGCCATCGCCCTCGAACTGTTCGTTCGGATCCTCCGCACGGTAATAGTAGTACCGTTGCGTCAGGTCGTCCTCGATGGGCTTGACGCAGTCACCCGGCTCCACATGCCACCAGCCCTCCGAGGACCAGACCTCGTCCCTGTTCAGGTATCCGATGGCCAGCCAGCGGGCGACACTGGTGTGGTTGCAGACCTCAAGGCCGGCGTGGGCGGCGGATGCCGCCGTCATCATCGCGACCAGGGCCACGGTACCCGCCACGCCACGGCAAACGCGGTCGGACAAGGACCTCCGAATGGAACGGAACGGCTTCGGCATGGCTCTCTCCATGTCAGGGCAGTGGACGAGGCGGTGCCCGTACGCGGGACGCGCATCGGCGATCCCGGTCAGGGTAACAGGGGTTGGCCGGCGTCACGAGCGGAATGAGCCCGTCTTGACCCCCGACGGTGACGGAGCAGCCCGGGCGCCGGTCAGGAAACCGTCGTGGATTGCGCGACGGTCACGGGAACCACGGCGTTGGACAGCCGGCGGTCGGGCGGAAAGATCAGGCGTGCGGTGGTACCGACGTCCAGCACACTTTCATGGTCCAGCCGGCCACCGTGCAGGGTGATCATTTCCTTGACCAAAGCAATGCCCAGGCCATAGCCGCCCGACCCACGGGCCACGTCCGGGCTGGTCTGGTAGAACGGATCGCCCAGGTTCGCCACCTGATCGGGCGACATGCCGATGCCGGTATCGGCCACCACCAGGGCAACCCCGGCGTCGGGCTGATCCTCGATAGAGACCTCGACGGTCCCGGCCTCCGTGAACTTCACGGCGTTGGACAGAAGATTGACCACCATGCGCTGAACCTGCCCTTCGTCGGCCCACAGCCGCACCGGATGGTCCGGCGCGATGACGCGAATCTCCGTGCGATTGGCCGACGCGAGGCCGGTCAACACCGCAACCTTGCTCGACACCACGGCCCCCAGATCGACTGCGGTCTCGTGCAGCGCCAGCCGGCCGGAATCGATCCGGGTGATGTCCATCAGGTCATCCACCAGTCTCAAAAGGGCTTGCCCGGAGACGTGGACATCCTTGGCATACTGTCGGTACTGATCGCTGCCCAACGGACCGAACATCTCCTGTGACAGCACCTCCGAAAAGCCGAGAATGGCGTTCAAAGGCGTGCGCAGTTCGTGGCTGAGCGTCGCCAGGAAGCGGCTCTTGGCGGCGCTGACCGTGGCCATGGCGCCGGCGGCCCGCCGCACGTCCGCCTCGCGCTGGCGTTCTTCGGTGACATCGCGAATGACGGCGAGGCTGCCGCCATCCTCCATGGGGGCGAGCCGAGCCTGAAAGTTGTGGGTTTTGCCATCCAGCAGGTCCAGGGCGTAGTCGAGGGGCTGGGCCTCGCCCGTCTCATGCATGCGCATCAGCGCCTCACGGGCGGCCTGGGCGACATCTTCCGGCAGCGCCGCCTCAAGGCTCTGGCCGCGCAGGTGGTCAAGGTCGCGGAGGGCGAGACCGTCCGGGTCGTGAAGGTCGACGAATCGGCCCTCGGCATCGAGCCGGAAGAACAGGTCCGGCATGACCCGGATCAGGGCATCGGCCTCGGCGCGCGCCTGTTCCGCGCGGGCTCGCTCGTCGTCCAGACGTGCCGCCAACTGGCGCAGGTGTTCGGCCTGTCGCCACAGGGACCGTCCGCGCGTATCCGCCAGACCCGTGGCGCGCCGCTGTCTGACATAAAGGACCGTCACGACCAGCAGGAAAACCGCCAGCCCGCCGGTCGCATAGGGCAGCAGGACCTCGACCGGAATCACACGCCGGGATTCGATCTCGGGCAGCCACGTCCGGTGTAGCCTCTCAAGGGTGCCGTCGGCGGCGACGATGGCCAGCCCGCCGTTCAGTTTCGCCAGCAGGCCGGCATCGCCGGCGCGCACCGCGAAGGCGTAGGCCAGCGAGAACCCTTCCAGCGTCAGGGATGCGGGGGCAATGCCGTCCAGGTCGCGCTCTTTGATCAGCAGCAAGCCCTGGAGTCGGGGGGCCACGACCACGTCGCACGCGGCGGCGGCCAGACAGTCGAACGCGGCGCCCAGGCTGTCAAAGGTCTCGACATCCCCGCCCCAGGGACGGGATCGCGCGTACTCGTGCCCGACATCGTCGCGCATGACGGCCACGCGCAGATCGGCCAGATCGTCGTCGGACTCGATGCGCGGACCGTCGTCGCGCCGGAACGCCGCGCCGTGGGTCACCACCACGGGCACCGAGAAGTCCAGGTATTCGTCGCGATCAGGGAAGATACCGACGAAGGGCAGAGCATCCAATCGACCGGCGCGCAAGTCCTCAAGAAGCTCGTTCCAAGGCCCGACGGTGAACGTCACGTCCAGGTCCATGACCTCGGCCACGGCACGGAAGAGATCGACGGAAAACCCGGTCGGCGCCCCCGAGTCATCGACCATGGCGAACGGGGGGTAGTCCAACTCGCTGCCGACACGCAAGGATTCAACGGCCCGAGCGCGCGAGTCTGTCGCGGCCAACCCCAACAGCAGAAGCAGGGCGACCACCGCTCCAACACGACCCCAACGGACGAATCCCGCCCGACCGAACATGTGCAGAGCCCCTCAAACCCCGGCCCCTCCGGTCGTCCCGCCCATTCCGACCGCGCGGGACCCGGAAAACAACGAAACCGCCCGCCGCTCCGCCCTGTGTTGACGGCGAACCGGCAGGACTTGGAACAACAAAGGGCACACGAAAAAACAGCCTCCTGTCGTTCCTCAGGCATTCTAACCTGATTCCCCCCCTCGTCCAGCCCCGGCCAGCGAAGCGGGTTCGCCGAATCCTGCTGCGGCGCAAACCGGCCGCAGACAACTGGTCATGCGATTCCGAGTTGAAGCTCCTTTTTCAGTGTGGAAGCCATGCCGCGAAAACTGTATGGTTGACACAGCACCTATTGCGGATCTCTTTCTGTTCGCACGAGCGCCGCTGGTTCATTCCTCGCATGGAACCATACGTTCTCGCCGCCCTTTCAGACGGACGTACATGGTTTCCATGAAGAAACGATGCGACCGACAGGCGCGTTAGAGGGACGCAAGTTCCCCAAACCACCGGGAGGACACCCAACCATGAAAACACTGGTTTCGACCGTGGCCCTTGTCGGGGTCACCGCAATGTGGCTTGGCTCGGCGTCCGCGAACGAATTTCGGCCGCAATTGGAAGCGCTGCTCGCAACGGAGATTGCACCCTGGCTGTCCGACGCCACCGTGGTGGACGCGGTCAAGGCCAGCAACGCCGAGCATGCCGGGTTGTCCGACGGCGATGTCGAGGCCCTCGACAAGACGTGGCGGGAAGAAGCCGAGAGCGGAAGCGGTCCTCTCATCGACCGGATCCTGGGCAACGAGTTGTCAACCTTGTTGTCCGAGCGCAAGGCCGCCATGGAGGGCAAGGTCTCCGAGATGTTCGTGATGGACAACCGGGGCCTGAACGTCGGCCAGTCGGACATCACCTCCGACTTCTGGCAGGGGGACGAGGACAAGTGGCAGAAGACCTACGCGGTCGGCCCTGACGCGGTGTTCATCGACGAGGTCGAGTTCGACGACAGCGCCGAGGCGTTCCTGTCCCAGGTCAGCAAGACCATCGTCGATCCGCAAACGGGTGAGGCCATTGGCGCCATCACGGTCGGCGTGAACGTCGAAAACCTGTTCTGAGCAGGCCGGCCGGCTCCAGGCCCTGGATGCCCGATGCGCGGAGCCGGCATCACCCCTCTTCTCGACTGCCCGCGAAGGCGGCGGCCGTGCGCTTGCTATGTGCCACTCCCTGTTGGCGCCAAGGCACGTTCGTTGCCCGGCCCTTTCGCAGGATCCGAGCCGTGACTCTTTCGACACGCATCTTAACGGGATTTCTGTTTGTCCTTCTGCTGACCATGGTGGTTGCCGCCATCGGCTGGCGCTCCCTGGAGAGCAGCAATACCGCCTTCGGAATCGAAAGAACCGGCCTTGATGCCCAGATTGGTTTGGGCAAGGTGGTTCAGCACGAACTGCAGGGCCGGTTGGATCTGAGCGCGGACGTGGAAGGGGCCGTGTACAACGAAATCGAGAAAATGACGGGCCAGCTGAGTCGACTGCTCGAACACGACAGTATCAGGCCTCAGGTCATGATCGCTCGCGACGCGGTCGATGCTTACAAAGCCAACTTCGAGACCTTTAAAGCCAATGAACGCGAGGTCAATGCCACCGCCTCCACGGTCAGGGTGGTGGAAGAAGACCTGTCGGCGACCGTGGGGGAGGTTGCCGCGGAACGGGCGGAACGTCTCGCCAAGGCGCGCGAGACCGCGACCAACGCGATCGCGGAGCAAGAGGCGGCGGCCGCAATGCGGGCCGTCGCGCGCTCCGTCGAGGACGCGGTGTACGCCGGAACCCTGCGTGTGGAGCAATATCGGCGCGTCAACACGGAAGCCCGCGCCACGGAGGCGGCGGCGGCGATCCAGCGTTTGACCAACACGGTCCAACGGCTCGGCGAATCGGTCAGCGAGATCGATGCCATTGGACGGGAAGAGCTGTCGCAGGCCAGTGAGGGTGTCATCGCCGCGTTCACGGCGTTCGACGAGATTGCCGCCCAGGAGCGCGCACTGGAAGCGGAACGCCATGCCACGGTCGCGACGATGAGTGAGGCGTCAGAGGCGCTGGACCACGCGGTGACCCGGCTCAGCCGGTTTCAGACAGCGCGTCTGAAGGCGGCGCAACAGAATTTCGCGTCTCGCGACATTCTGTCCGAACTGACGGGGCAGTTGGTGACCCTGACGGACTTGCACAACACGGCCGCCCGGGCCCGAATCCAGCAGGAGGTGTTCCTGCGCACCGGCGACCCGGAGGACGCCGAGGCCGCACGCGAGGCCACCAAGGCTTTGTTTCTGGGGGCCCTGTCAGTGCGCAGAAACGCCGGACAGGGGCCGACAGCCAGCCTGGTGGGCATCGTCTCGCAGGCGACGCAGGACTATCGGCGGGCGCTGGAGCGGATCATCGAGCTTGTCGAGGAACTGGGCGCCGCTGCCGAGGCCGGCGCGGCCGCGGAACGGGAATTGGACCGTACCCTGCGGACATTGACCGACATCAGCGGTCGGGCCCGGGCGGCCGCAGGGGCGATGGCCGATCAGGCCTCCCAGGCCGCCACCAGGTCGTTCACGACCCTTGACACGGCCCAGGACACCATCCGGGTCGGCAGTGACCTGCGCGCCGCCGCCGAAATCGTACGCGAACATATCATCGAGTTCATTGACGAGCGCGACGACTCGATCGTCCCCAATGTGCGCGAA
This sequence comes from Rhodospira trueperi, assembly GCF_900101965.1. Taxonomy (GTDB): domain Bacteria; phylum Pseudomonadota; class Alphaproteobacteria; order Rhodospirillales; family Rhodospirillaceae; genus Rhodospira; species Rhodospira trueperi. The sequence continues at coordinate 126,453 of NZ_FNAP01000002.1, forward strand.
CATATTGCGGCGTTCAAGACCATCCGCGAAGACCTGATCGCGCGCATCGGCCAGACGGATCCCTGGAACGTGGTGGAATTGGACCAGACCTTAACCCATCTCAGCGATCAACTGGAGGGCATGTTCGAGGAACTGGTGGTGAAAACCCAGGCCATAAATGGGGCCACGCGTGGAATGGAAGAGGCGCGGCAGGCCCTGGAATCCGGTCTTGAGGACGCGCAGGCCGCCGCCGAGGCGCGCGCCAGTGACGACCGGATGTTCGCAAAGACGCTGTTGCTGGTGGGCGCCGTGCTGGCGCTGGTCGTGGGGGTCGTCGCGGCCCTGCTGATCGGGCGGTCCATCACGCGGCCACTCCGGGCCATCACCGCCACCATGAAACGTCTGGCCGACAACGATCTGACGGTCGAGGTTCCGGGCCGCGACCGCAAGGATGAGGTCGGTGCCATGGCCGCCGCCGTCGCGGTGTTCAAGGAAAACAGCCACCGAATCGAGCGAATGCAGGTCGATCAGGAGGCCGAGCACCGGCGCAACGCGCGTCGCGTCAAGAGTGAGATGATCGCGCTGACGAACGCTCTCGATGAGCAGGTGCGCGGGGCCATCTCTGAAGTGCGGAGCCAGTCGGAGGTGATGCACGATACGGCCGTGAAAATGGCGGAGGTTGTGGCTCACACGGAGGACGGTGCCGGCGCCGCCGCCACGGCGTCGCGGAACTCGGCCGCCAACGTTGACGCGGTGGCGGCGGCCGCGGAGCAGATGGCCAGCTCGATCGCCGAGATCAGCCGACAGGTCAACGGCGCCTCCGACATCGCCCACCGGGCGTCGCGCGAGGCGGGGAGCGCGAACGAGCGCGTCGAGGGTCTGGCCCAGGCGGCCAACGAGATCGGCGAGGTGGTCAACCTGATCAGCGATATCGCCAAGCAGACCAACCTGTTGGCGCTGAACGCCACCATCGAGGCGGCGCGCGCTGGCGAGGCCGGAAAGGGCTTCGCCGTCGTGGCCAACGAGGTCAAGACGCTGGCCAACCAGACCGCCACCGCCACCGACGATATCGCCCGGCAGATCAGCACGATTCAAACCGCCACCAACGCGGCGGTCGAGGCGATCCAGGCCATCGTGCGGGTCATCGCTGAGATCAACGAGATCACCACCGGGGTTTCGGCGGCTGTCGAACAGCAGGCGGCCGCCACCGGCGAGATCAGCCAGAACGCCCAGCAGGCGGCGCACAGCACGCAGGACGCTTCCCAGAACATTGACGAGGTCTCGCGCAGCGCGGAGACCACGGGCGGTCACGCGCGCGACGTGCGGGAATCCGCCGAGGCGGTGTGCGTCCGCGTCGTGCGCATGCTGGAGGAACTGGAGAAGATCATTCGGTCGGGCAGCGAGGAAGAGCGCGAGACCCATGCCATGCGCACCGTCAACATTGCCGTGAGTGTCGATCTCGGCGGCGGTGACGCGCGCTCGTGCCTGTTGCAGGACATGTCCTTCAGCGGTCTGGGCACGCTGGACCGCTCGGTGGACGGCGAGCGGGGTCACCAACTGATGATCGACATTCCCGACCTGGGGCAGACGATGGCGGTCATCGTGGCCCGCACGGAAAGCAACACGCACATTCGCTTCGACGTCAGCGATTCCCAGTTGTCCCAACTGGAAGCATTCGTTCGGCAGCGCCAGCGATGATATGGCGTGTCTTGCGGATGTCCGGCCTCCGTCACGCGCGGCGGCGCTGGAAGGCAACGATGCGCCCGGTCGAATCGGCCGCCGCCACGCGATGCGCCCACGCGTCGGCGGCGCCGTCCATCTGGGTCCGCGCAAGGCCCGCCGCGTCCGTCATGCCGAGGGACTCGAACGTCGCCACGGCCTCGCCCAGGGCCGCCATGGCGTCGGCTCCGGGATCAGCGGCGCCCGTCTTCGACCATATCAGGGTCACCCCCAGGGCCGCCTGGGCCCAGGCCCGCAGGACGATGTCCTCGTCGGGGGCAATCATCTCCAGCACCGCCCGGATGGAAGCATCGCCACCGCTGGCGTGAATCACACGATCCCGCAGGATTGCGCCCATGGCCGTCAGCAGGATGCGGCGCCGTTCCGGATCGCCGTCGCGGGTCCAGACCCAGGCGGCGGCGGTCAGGGCCGACAGGGCGGCGTCAAAGCCGTCCGCGTCTCCGTCGCGTCCGGCCTTGCGCCACAGCGCGCGGGCCAGACTGACGTGCGCGGCGGCATAGGCGTCCGGCAAGGCGATGGGAGACAGCCGCGCGGCCCCGGCCCGGCAGGCCGCCACGACCGTGTCCAGCCGCGCGTCGGCCAACGCGGCGGCGAAACCGGCGTCCGCGCCGGGATCGTCCGGCAGGGCCAGCACCGTATCCGCCCAATCGAGCCGCGCCAGCGCGAGCAGGTCGGTCGGCCAAGACTTCGTCAGGCCGTTGAGTCCCGTTTCCATCAGACGCACGGCCCGCGCCAGCCGGACGGGATCGCGGGTCAGCAGACCGTGCGCGCGCTGCACCAGCCCGAGCGCGACGCGGTAGCCCTCCACGATGACACCGGACCGGGCGCGCCCTCCGAGCATCCGGGTCTCGGCCCTGGCCATGGCGTGCCGCAGCGCCCGGCGACGATGTCGCCGCGTCCGCGACGCCAATTCGCGGGACGGCGTCACCGCGATCAGAACCATGGCATGCAGGATTTCGGCGGCGGTTTCGGTGATCGGCATCGGCACCTGGATCGTGGACCAGGGATGCAGGCCCAACGGCTCCTCCGCCGCGCGGCGCGGGTCCGAGCTGATGACGGACAGCCGCAGCATGTTGCCCGCCCGCTGGCCCCAGATCAGGGCATCCGCGCCGCTGTCCGTCAGCCACGTCCGGCCGACGTGCTGGGTACGGGCCAGCAGCGCCACCAGTCCGCCGTCCCGCGTCAGGTTGGCCGTCGGGCTGCCGGGCACGATCCGGGCTCGCAGTCCCTCGCGCCGACGCAGGGCGCGCCAGACCGCGTTGGCGCCAAGGCCGCCGTCGGCGCCGTTGACGCCATCCAGCGGACAGACCAGGACCGTGACCGCGCGTCCGGTCCCGGACCAAGGCATCCCTCGTGCGGCGGATCGCCCCCGCGAAGGCATGACGACTCGTCCTCCCTCCGGTCAGGACCGGTCACAGGCCTATGCCGGACGGCCTATCTCATCGGCCACGCGGCGCACCGGTTTCCGGCTCCTATGCCACGAAATCATGAAATTCCGGTGAAGCGGCGGTTTACGGTGCGAGTGCGAACAGGCATCATGCAGCGCGGTCGGCCCCATTCGACGGGACCGACCGCGCGGGGTGTTGGAGCAGGCGCATGAGACAGTCCGTGCAGCGGGTCGTCCCGCATGAACGGGAACGGATTTTTGACCTAGTCGCGGATGTGGAGTCCTATCCGTCCTTCCTCCCCCTGTGGAAGGCGGCGCGGATCATCGGGCACACCGCCGACGGGTACAGAACCCGGCAGAGCCTGGGAATCGGCCCCGCCAAGCTGGATTTCATCTCCCACACGGCGCTGACGTTCCCGGATCGGATTGTCGTCGCCTCGCAGGATGGCCCGATGCGCAGCCTGCGCATGGAGTGGGGTTTGGAGACTGCTGGACCTGGACAATGCCGGGCCAAACTGGACCTTGTGGTTGAAGTGCATTCGCGAATGCTTCAGAAGCTTCTCCAGGCCACGTACGGCGAGATGGCGCCCCGCCTGATCACCGCGTTCGAACGGCGGGCCAACGCCGTTGCGCGTGGCGAGATCCCGCCACCCCCGTCATTCGTACCCAATGCCGGGACCGATGCCGCGCCGGTCCCGCCGGGAGATGCCGGGAAACGTCAAAGCGCGGGTGAAGAAAGATAGTAGGGAGAAGGCAGGAGGGACGAAACCGACGGCCAGCGTTTGGCTCGCCCCTTTCTGTCGTTGTGCGTTTTGCTGTGCGTCAACACTTCTTAGGACAGGTCGATGAACAAACCCCATGCGGTCGCACCCGAGTTCCCGCTTGATCCTCTTGCGGAGGATCCCGCCGTGCTGCCGGCCTCTCGGCCGGCGCCCGTCGAGGCGCAGCGCCCCACCCCGGTGCTGGCGCCCGCCATTCCGGAATACCTGAGCCGGGTCTACACGTGGGCCTACCTGACGCCGGCCTACAGCCGGTTTCTGGACACCTCCCTGGTCGTGTCGGCCATTTTGTGGGGCAACATGAACCGGCTCATGCGGGCCGGCTTCTCGGAGTTCGAGCCGGGCCAGACCGTGCTGCAGCCGGCCTGTGTCTACGGCACATTCTCGCAGAAGCTTGCCGAGGTCCTGGGACCGGAGGGCACGCTGCATGTGACCGACGTGGCCACCAACCAGATCGAGTCCTGCCGCAAGAAGCTGGCGGGCCATCCGACCGCCCGGGTCGGCCTGGCCGACGCGGCGGAGCCCCGCGACCGCCAATATGACGGCGTGTGCTGCTTCTTCCTGCTGCACGAGGTGCCGGAGGACTACAAGCACCGCATCGTCAAGAGCCTGCTGGACGCCACGCGGCCGGGCGGAAAGACCGTGTTCGTCGATTACCACGGGCCGCACTGGGCGCATCCGTTGCGGCCGATCATGATCCTGGTCTGGCGCCTGTTGGAGCCGTTTGCCCTGGCGCTGAGCGAGCACGAGATCGCCTCCTACGCGCCGCCGGCCCTGGCCAAGCAGTTCACATGGCGCAAGTCGACGTTCTTCGGCGGTCTCTACCAGAAGGTGGTGGCAACGCGCCTGTCCCCGGGATCGTGAAATGCGCGGATAGAAGGCGACTTTTGACTCGAGACTCAAGACTCTGCAATAACCTGTTGGAATCCTGACTCAAATGCGGTACCTTCTGTCAAGATGGCCTTGACAGCAAGGGCGAGTCGCCATGGCTACCCGCGAAATCGATCCGGAAGAAGACACCGGGCGCATCGGATCCCCGAAGGCGGAAACCGATCCTGGCCGCTTTCCGCGTGCCCCCCGGTTGATCGCCGACAACGACCGGGTGCCCGGCCCCAGCATTCCGGCCGGGTCGCCGAACGGCTCGAACGACGCACCGCCAGAGACGGGGCCCGTGCGGTCCTTCGTCGGCGGACAGGCCGGTGCCGGTGCGGGCACCGAGGCGTCTGCGTTCGTGCCGCCCCTGCCGCCCGATCCGCCGTTGGACCTGCCCAACAGCGTGGAATGGCGGTCCTGGATCGCCGCCGGGTTCTCGCTGTTCTGGCTCGCCTTTTTCGGCTTCTACGTCCAGCAGAGCGTGGGCTGGAGCAATCTGCTCATGCTTCTGCCGCACGAGTTCGCGGGTTTCGCCGCCGGCGGGCTGATCCCGGTGGCGTTGGCCTGGGCGCTTGTCGCGGTGTTCTCCCGCGACGGCCGCTACGGCCGCGAGGCCCTGGTGTTGCGCGACCAGTTGCGCAAGCTGGCCTACCCCTCCGATACCGCGCGCGGCCAGATGAGCGACATCGCCCAGTCGCTCACCGAACAGGCGCGCCTGTTGACGGACTCGTCGCGCCAAGCGCTGTCCGAGGCCCGACAGGTGCGCGACGGCCTGCGCAACGAAGTGGCGGCGCTCAGTTCCCTTGCCGACAAGTTCCGCGAGGACATCTCCCAGGTCATCCGCGACACCGAAAGCCAAGTCTACGGCCTGGAGGATGCCACCGAACGCGCGGTCAGCCGTGCCCGGGACGCTGGCGAGACGCTGGAAAAGCAAAGCGCGACCCTGAACGACGCGGCGGAAAAAATGATGGCGCAGACGCGCGGGCTGGATGACAGCCTGCGCAAGCACGTCCAGGACCTGACGCTGGCCGGTCAGCAGGCGCGCGAGCATGGCGGGGCCCTTCAGGCGGTCAACGAGGCCATGACCCGCTCGCTGCGCGAGGGGCGGACGCTCGGCGACGAGCTGGCGACCCTTTCCAAGCAGGTCTGCGATGCCCTGAGCGGCCAGCAGACGCACCTGGACGACCTGCGGACCCGCTGGGAGAAGTCCAGCCAGTCCACCATCGAGATCCTGGGGCAGCGCTCTCAGGGCATCGATCAGGTCAGCGAGCGGATGCTCAGCCGCGCCCAGGTGATCGAGAACACCATCGGCCGTCAGGCCGACGCCCTGATGAGCGCCTCCGACCAGTCCATGGCGCGTCTGAAGGAGATGGAGGGCGTCTTCACCCGCCGCGTGCAGAACATGAACGCGTCGGTGGACGAGGCCACCGGCAAGCTGTCCGACGCCTCCATGAACGTCGCCCAGCGCGGTCAGGAGGCGGTCACAGCCACCAGTTCGGCGACCGAAACCCTGCAGCGCACCGCCAGCACCCTGGACGATATGATGCGCGCCCTGACCAACGCCGTGCAGCGCGCCGAAACCCGTGCCCGCGATGCCGGCGCGGCCGTCCGGGAGCAGGCCGAGGGGCTGGAGAGCCACACCGCCGAGGCCAGCCGGCAGGCCGGTGCCATCCGCGCCGCCATTGCCGCGCAGTGCGAGGAACTGGGCGAGGGCGCGCGGCTCATCGGCCAGCAGCTTGAAACCGTGCAGGGCGCCCTGTCGCAGCACGGCCGCCATCTGGGCGATGCCGCCCAGGGTGCCGCCAGCCGGATTGAGGACACTGTCGACACTCTGCGCCAGCGCATGACGGAACTGGCGGGGATCTCCGGACAGGTCAATCTCGAACTCGAAAACGTCGGCACCCATCTGACCCGGCACACCGAAACCCTGGAGGAGACCAGCGAGAAGACGGTTCGGCGGACCCACGACGCTGCCGAGGCCGTGCGCGCCGAAACCCGGGCCATGCGCGAGGTCATCGACGCCGTGAACGCGGGCCTTGCGGGTCTGGAAGAGACGCTGGCAAACCGCGCCCGCGCCATCGAGGAGGCTGCCGACGGCGCCGACGCGCGCGTGGGCGCCACCATCGACGTGTTCGAGGGCAAGGTGCGGGTGCTCACCGACGGCTCGGCGCAGGCGTCGGCCGCCCTCTCCGGTGTGGCCAACCTGCTGGACGACCGCGCCGACCATCTTGAAGCGATTATGGGCCGCTCGCTGGCGCGCATGACCGAGATGGGCGGCACATTGGACCAGCACGCCCGCCAGTTCGAGGAGGTCACCGGGCGCGGACTGTCCCAGGCCACCGTGGCCGGCAACCGCTTGCGCCAGTCCACCGACGGCATTCAGGCCGCCGCCGACAAGGCCGCCGAGACCGTCAGTGGCGCCGCCGCCCTGCTCGGCGGCTCGCTGGAGGAGGCGGACGAGCGCGCCCGCTCGCTGATGCCGACCCTCGAAAAGGCCATCGCCGCCATTCGCCAGGAGGCCGACACGCTCGCGCTGTCCGGCGACAAGGTCACCGACACCACCCGCCGCCTGGGCGCCGAGTTCGTGCGCCATGCCAACACCTTGATCGAGGCCGCCGACAGGGCCGAAACGCGGGCCGGCCTGCTGCACACGGAAATGGAACAGGCCCAGGTCACGACGTTCCTGCATCAGGCCAGTTTCATGATCGAACGCCTGGAAAGCGCGGCCGTGGATATCGCGCGCATCTTCAATCCGGTGCGCGACGAGGACCTGTGGCGGCGTTATCAGAAGGGCGATCACGGCGTCTTCCTGCGCCATTTGGCTCGCGTCATGACGGTGAAGCAGCATGGCGCCGTGCGCGAGGTGTTCGACACCGACCGCGAGTTCCGGGGCTACGTCACCCAGTTCATCACCGACTATGAGAGCCTGCTGGAACAGGTCCGGGGCACCGCGCGCGCCGACATCCTGACCGCGCTGTTCATCGGCTCCGACCTGGGCAAGGTCTATCTGGTGCTGGCCAAGGCGTTGGGTCGCCTGGAGGAATAGGCGGCCCGACCACGGACCCCAATGGCATCCGCCCACCGCCTGCGGTACAGTGCGAGCGGTCAACAGCGTGGGGAGCGCCGTCATGAACGGGGTCATTCAACTCAGCGGCCGTGAGGCCGAGGCCATCGAACATCTGGGCGCGGAGGCGGTGCGGGACCTCGATCCCGCCGATCAGGCGACCGCCACCCGCATCGCCGAGATCATGGCCAAAATGGACGGCATGGAGCCGGATCGGTTCGCGGCCGGGCCGGCGATGATGGCGTCGGACTACAGCAACCGGGTGCTGGAGCATGTCACCGCGTCCGAACTGGACGGCGTGCATGAAAAGCTCGTCGAGTTGCAGATGCTCTACAAGGGGCTCGGCGCCGACCGCCTGCGCAAGGACAATCACAGCCTTGTCAGCCGGCTGATGTTCAGCTTCCAGAAGGAACTGGAGAAGTTCCGCCAGCGGTTCGAAACGGCGCGCTCGACCGTGGATCGGGTCGTGGCCCAACTCGAAAAGGACCAGCGCGAAAGCGCCATCGCCATTCAGACGCTCGCCAACATGGGCCAGGAGGTCACGGCCGCGTTTCGCGAACTGGCGCTTCATGTCGAGGCCGGGCACCGCAAGCTGGAGGAATGGCGCGCCCAGGGTCCCGCCAACGCCGGCGCCCCCGACGCCTCGGGTGGTGAGACCGAGCAACTCATGGACGCCATGCGCCAGCGCGAATGGCACGAACGCCTGGACCACTGGGACCGGGTGGTCACCAACCTGACCAAGACGCGCTCGATCATGGGCACCACCATTCCCACCGTCTATCAGACGCTGAAGATGGAGCGGGTCGTGATGGAGGAACTGGGCACGGCGCTGACCCAGTTCATTCCCGCCATCCGCCAGCAGATCGCGCTGTTCGTGCAACAGGCCCGCCAGGGCCGGCGCCTGGAGAACCTGAAGGCGACGCGGGAGATGACCGACGAGGTGCTTCAGCAGGTCGCCGGACAACTGGAGTACAACGCCGACCTTCTGAACGAGCAGATGCGCGAGGGCGGCGTGTCCACCGACGTGCTGCTGAAGTTGATGGACGATGTGGCCGGCTCCATCGAGCGCCTGGACGAGCGCGCCAAGGAGGCCATGGCCTACCGCGCCGAAAGCCGCGCCAAGCTTCAGGACGCCACGCGCGTCTTCGCCGACCGTGTGGCCAGGGTCGCCGCCGGGTAGGGCGTGACGCACCTTGAACCCGGCGGGACCGGCCGGGTTCTGTCCCCGCTGCGGGATCCTTTCGGGACGTCTGGCAACACGATCAACCACCACATCGCGTGGGGTCAGACTCTCCAGAAAGGCTTGCGCGCCTCGTCGTTTGCGGTCGCGCGGTCCAGGCCGATGTCCCGCAACAGTCGATCATCGATGGTCCGCAATTGGGCGCGAGAACGGCTGCGACGGTGCCATGTGGCGATCAGGCGCGCCATGCCGGTCACGAGATCGCGCACCGTGGCATGCCGGCTGGCGGACACGGCGGCGGCCAACGCCGCCAAGGTCGGCGTGGCGGGGCCGGAACCAGGGCCTGGGGCTTGGGTCATCGCGCGATCTCCTTGCGGTCGGTCGGCGGGCGCGGAAGGCGCCAGCCCATGGCGTCAGGGTGGGGCAGGGCCGGATGAACCACAAACGAGGAGTCCTCGGGTCATGGATGAGCCGAATTCGGGCTTGGCGGCGTTCCCTTCCCGCGCGGCTTGTCGCATCATGACGGTCGCCTTTTGTTGCCCCATTCGCGAGCCCGCGCCCCGATCATGGTCCGTCGCCTGCCGCCCCTGACCGCCCTTCGCGCTTTCGAGGCCGCTGCCCGCCACGGGTCCTTCGCCCAGGCGGCGGACGAACTGGCGGTCACGCCCACGGCGATCAGCCATCAGGTGCGCCAACTGGAAGAAACTCTGGGCGTTGCCCTGTTCGAACGCCTGCCGCGCGGGCTGCGGCTGACCGATCAGGGCCGGACGTTGGTGCCCGGCCTAACCCGGGGGCTGGATCACATGGCCCGGGCCGTCGCCCGGCTGCCGGGGCAGCGCCTGGCGGGCTCGCTGCGGGTGTCCGTGCTGCCCTCGTTCGGCATGATGTGGCTGGCGCCGCGGCTCGCCCGCTTCCGCGAGCAGTACCCGGAGATCGATCTGGACATCGACCTGCGTCAGGAATCCGTCCGGTTCGACGAGCGCGACCGCATGCACATCGGGCTGCGCTACGGCACCGGACACTATCCCGGCCTGCACGTGCGGCGGTTGATGGACGAGACCGTCTTTCCGGTCTGCGCCCCCGCCCTGGTGACGGGGCCGCGGCCGCTGCGCACGCCGGAGGACCTGCGCCACCACGTCCTGATCCACGACAGCACCGTGCTGGAGCAGGAACGGTGGCTGTGGTGGCGTCCGTGGCTGCAATGGTTGGGCGTGCCCGACGTGGATATCACCCGGGGTCCCCGGTTCACGGACGCGCACGTCCAGATCCAGGCGACCGTGCATGGTCTGGGGGTGACGTTGGGGCGCTCGGCGCTGGTGTTCGACGCCCTGGAGGCCGGCCGTCTGGTGCGGCCGTTCGCGGTGTCCCGGGCGGCGGATTTCACCTACTACGCGGTGACGCCGGAGGCGCTGGCCGACGATCCGGCCGTGGTCGCCTTCCTGGACTGGATCGAGGACGAGGCCAGTGCGTTCGAGAACCATCTGTCTCCGGATCGAAGCGAACAGGGCGAGGGCACCGATTCGGACGACGGAGACCCGCCCCCATCCGGCACATGATCCCTCGGCGTCCGTGCGGCGGAATTGGCGGTCCCGATGGACTCGATCCGAGAAAGGCGGTAAGGCGAAGGTCCTTCTTCCGGTCCCGGAGCTCCGAACCTCATGCCCTTCGATCTCTGGCTCGTCTATCTGATCGCTTGCGTCGGCCTGAGCCTGACGCCCGGCCCCAACGGCCTGTTGTCGCTGACCCACGGCGCCCGCTTCGGCGTGCGGCGGGCGGTGTTCACGGCGGCCGGGGCGATCACCGGCTTTCTGGTGCTGATCGCCTTGTCGCTGGCCGGGCTGGGGGCTTTGATGGCGGCGTCGGAGCAGGCGTTCACGGTGCTGAAGTGGGTCGGCGCCGGTTATCTGATCTGGCTTGGGGTGCGGCTGTGGCGAGCCCCGCCGCCGTCGGTCGAGGACGCCACCCCGGCCGGACACCGCGACAGCCGTCCGGCGCGCCTGTTCGTTCAGGGATTCACGGTCGCCGTGTCCAACCCCAAGGTGCTGATCTTCTTCGCCGCCTTCCTGCCGCAGTTCATGACCCCCGGCGCCGGGTTCTGGTCCCAGGCTCTGGTGCTGGGCGGAACCTTCGCGGCCATCGAGTTCGCTTACGAGGTCCTCCTGGCTGGCACCGCGCACCGGCTGGCGCCGTGGCTGGCGCGGGCGGGGCGATGGTTCAACAGGGTGACCGGCGCGACCTTTATCGGCATCGGCGGCCTTCTGACCACCGCCAGCCGGTCAGGCTGAGGCGCTCTTCATCGGGTGTTCGCCCTGGGCGTCCAGGGCGCTCCCACGTCTCTGCGCACGCTCTTGGCGTCGAAAACCCGCCCCGCTACCGCCTGAGCCCCTCGCGCACGATGGCCTGGATGGCGCGGGTGTCGTTGGGCGCCTCGACCACGCGTTCGGGACGCTGGAGCAGGTCGGCCAGCCGCGTCGGCAGCGGCGGACGCACCCCCGTGGCCTTCTCCACCGCGTCGGGGAACTTCGCCGGATGCGCGGTGGCCAGCGAAACCGTCACGCCGCCCTCGTCGCGCCGGCCGGCGATCTGACCGGCGACGATGCCGATGGCTGTATGCGGATCGACCAGAAGACCGGCGTCCTCCAGAATCACGCGCATGGCGTCCGATGTCTCGGCGTCGGTCAGGCGGTGGCCCCGGAACAGGCCCAGAAGCTCCTGATGCAGGTCGTCCGGCACGCTGTAGGCCCCGTTCTGTCGCAGGCTGTCCATGGCGGCGCGCACCTCGTCGGCGTCGCGGCCGTACAGTTCGAACAACAGGCGCTCGAAGTTGCTGGAGACCTGGATATCCATGCTCGGGCTGATGGTCGGCACGACGCTTTCCTGACTCATGGTGCCGGTTTCCAGGAACCGGGTCAGGATGTCGTTGCGGTTCGAGCCCACCACCAGCCGGTCGATGGGCAACCCCATCTGCCGCGCCACATAGCCGGCGAAGATGTTGCCGAAGTTGCCGGTCGGCACGCTGAAGCCCAGCGAGCGGTCGGGCGCGCCCAGGGCGACGCCGGCCCAGGCGTAATAGACCACTTGGCCGACGATGCGGGCCCAGTTGATGGAGTTGACGGCCGACAGGTTCACCTCGTCGCGGAACGCCGTATCGGCGAACAGCGATTTCAACAGCGCCTGACAGTCGTCGAAGGTGCCGTTGACGGCGATGTTGTGGACGTTGGGCGACTGCACCGTGGTCATCTGGCGGCGCTGCACCTCCGAGACGCGGTCCTTGGGGTGCAGGATGAAGATGTCGATGGCCTCGCGGTCGCGGCAGGCCTCGATGGCCGCCGAGCCGGTGTCGCCGGAGGTGGCGCCAACGATGGTCAGGCGCCGCCCGGAGCGCGTCAGCAGCAGGTCGAACAGGGGCCCCAGCACCTGCATGGCGTGGTCTTTGAACGCCAACGTGGGGCCGTGGAACAGTTCCATCAGCCAGTCGTGCGGGCCGATCTGGCGCAAGGGCGCGACCGCCGGATGGTCGAACCGGGCATAGGCGCCCTCCAGCAGGTCGGCCAGTTCCTCCTCGGTCAGGGCGGCCCCGACGTAGGGCAGCATCACCCGCAGGGCCACCTCCGCATAGGGCAGGCCGCGCATGGCGCGCCAGTCGTCGTCGTCCAGGGTGATCCAGTCCTCGGGCACGTACAGCCCGCCATCGGCGGCCAGCCCGGTCAAAACCACCTCGTCAAAGCCGAGAACGGGGGCCTTGCCCCGGGTGCTCACATAACGCACGGTGACCGCACTCCCTGTGGAACGAGAAAGACCCCTCGAACCCTACGCCCTGGGGCGCAGGCGGGCAACAGGGCGTGGAGGCAGGTGGAGGGCGTTGAGGATGGCTCCGTGCGGACTGGCACCGCGCTGACGGTAAAGGTATGATGCGCGCCGTCTCGTTCCCATTCCGTGCAGCGGAGTCGCTTGCCCATGCCGGAGTCCACGCCTACAGTTGGCGGTGAGATGGAGATATTCAGTTGGGTTGCGGTGTTGCCGTGGGCCAGTGACTGGATCGGCGTTGTCGGGCTGATTCTGACGCTTGGCGGGCTGGTGTGGTCCATCGTGATGGCCACCCGCGCCCGAAGTGCCGCGGTCCAGGCCAAGGACGCCGCCCGCGCCGCCGCCGACGCGATGGTGCGTCATCAGGAAACGGTCGGGATCGAGGTGGCCATCGGTAAGGTGGGCGACCTGATCACGCTGTACACCTCGAACAAGCGTCATGCGGTGCCGGACAAGCTGGATTGGCTCATTGAATTCCTGGACCGCCTGCGTCATGGACCCCATGTGAGGAGTGTTGAGGATCGCCGGGAAATCCAGGGGTATGTCAACGACCTGAGCGAGATCCACCGTGACCTGTTGGGACGAGATTTCGCGGAGCCGTTGGACCCGAATGCCGACGCCTCGCGAGACGTGGAGAAACAGAAGTATTACAGGTTCCATGAGGTGTTTTCGAACCTTCGCGGGTTCCTGCGGGACCTGGAAGCAGCGGGACGACAGGAGCAAGACAATGGCACTGGTTGACTCGGAAAAGAAGGCACGTCTCGTCGCCAGCCTAATCAACAGGACTGTGGAAGGGCGAGTTCACTGGCGTGAAAGCGTCAACGAAGGAGAGTTCGTCACGGATTTCTCCAGCTCTTCGATTTCTATTTTACAACACAAATGGGACGATTCTTATGTTCATTCATTGAGCGTAACAAACCATCGCGGCGATATTGTGGATCGCTTCCACCTGGAAGACGTTATTCATTATATTATATCTGAAGGACGTGAGAGTGTTTTGTTTTCGGAGCAAACTCGAGAGGCGTCCGGAGAGGCCAAGCACATTCCGGATTATTTCTATGACCTCGTGCGTTATAACGTCATGAAGGTTGATGACGTTTACGATGGGGTCTTGCAGGAACTCGCCTCTTGATGAAGACCGTTTCCGGAAACCAAACGAATGGCCCATGTGGCGTCGGGGCTACTGTGGTCGGGACGCCCGAGGCTTGGCGCCGGAGAGGCTGAATGGCGGTCGTGGCTGGTGTTGATGGCTGTAGAACGGGGTGGTTCGTGGTTCTGACGGACACGGCCTGCCCCGAAGACCTGCGCTGGAAACGGGTTGATCGCTTTTCCGAGGTGCTCTGCGGCGCCGATGCCCCCCAGATTATCGCCATCGATGTGCCGATTGGCCTTCTGTCCGCCGCACGCAGAGGCAGCCGAACGTGTGACCAGAAAGCCAGGGCCACCTTGCGCGCCCCACGGGCGAGCAGCGTGTTTCCACCGCCGGTTCGGGGTGCGATTAACCAACGAGACTATGCGGCGGCCTGTGCGGCGAACAGGGCAAGTTCACCGGCGAACATCGGTATTTCCAGCCAGTGCTTCGGGATCGTCCCCAAGATCCGAGAAATCGACGACTTAATGTCTCCCGAGTTGGAAGATCGGGTGTGGGAGATCCATCCGGAACTGTGTTTCTGGAAGATGGCTGGGGGCCACCCGATGCGGCACAACAAAAGTAAGAGCGCGGGCCGCGAGGAACGTTTGGCCTGTTTGGTGGCCCATGGGCTGACCGCAATCACGAACGCCTTCGGTGAAAGGCCATCAGGGGTCCAAAAAGACGACATCCTGGACGCGGCGGCCGCGTGCTGGACTGCGCTCCGGATTCATGCGGGTGAGGCCAAGGGCATCTCCGGCGCGGAGGAGCGCGATGATAAAGGTCTTCGCATGGAAATGTGGGTGTAGCGCTCGGACCCCCGGCCCGAATTCAATCGGTGCGCTGCCGGCCGCCAACGCGGCGGTCGGGCGCACCCTACAAGGAGGTGTGGGCAACCATGCCCGATCCCGTCATCATCACCTGCGCCGTCACGGGCTCGGTTCACACGCCGACCATGAGCCCGCATCTGCCCATCACGCCGGACCAGATCGCCGAGCAGGCGATTGAGGCGGCGGAGGCGGGGGCGGCCATCCTCCACCTGCACGCGCGCGACCCCCAGACCGGGCGGCCCTCTCCCGATCCGGACGTGTTCATGCGCTTCCTGCCGCGCATCAAGCAGGCCACGGACGCGGTGGTGAACATCTCCACCGGCGGCGGCATGCCGATGACGGTGGAGCAACGCATGCAGGCGGCCGCCCGCGCTGCGCCAGAGATGGCCTCGTGCAATATGGGCACCATGAACTTCGGGCTGTTCCAGGCGCTGGACCGGTGGGCGGTGTGGCAGCACGACTGGGAGCCCGAATTCCTTGAGGCCAGCCGCGATTTCGTGTTCAAGAATACCTTTGCCGATATCGAGGCCTTGCACGCCGAGCTGGCCGATGCGCGCGGCACCCGGTTCGAGTATGAGTGCTACGACATGGGCCACCTGTACGCGCTGGCGCACTTCGTCGACCGGGGCATCGCCAGGCCGCCCCTGTTCCTGCAATTCTGTCTGGGAATTCTCGGCGGCATCGGGGCCGACCCGGACAACCTGATGACGCTGAAGCGCACGGCGGACAAGCTGTTCGGGGCGGACTACCAATTCTCGGTGCTGGGTGTGGGCCGGCATCAGGTCCCGCTGGCGACCATGGCGGCGGCCATGGGCGGCAACGTCCGCGTCGGCCTGGAGGACAACCTGTTTCTGGAAAAGGGCGTGTTGGCCGAGAGCAATGCCCAGCAAGTGCGCCGCATCCGTCAGGTGCTGGAGGGCCTGGGCCGCCCGGTCGCCACGCCGGAGCAGGCGCGGGCGATGCTGGCCCTCAAGGGCGGCGACCGGGTCGGGTTCTGAGGCCACGCGACAATAGAAACGTCTCGTCCCGCTCGGGGGCACTTCGGCACCCCGATGATGCCGAGACTTTGATGGGATCGCCGCGGCCTCGGATGAAAAGGAATGCGCCGGCCGCTTTCAGGGGGCGCGCCTCTGCAATGCGTGCTCCCTGTCTGCGCTTCTCTTGTTTGGCGCGGCGCCGATGGGCGGGGCGGTGCCATCGGAGCGGACGTCAACGGCGGGCCCCATCACCCCACTTCCCGAATCGCCTCGCCGACCGTGGTGAGCAACCGGTCGATCTGGCCGGGTTCGATGATCAGCGGCGGCGACAGCGCGATGATGTCGCCGGTCACGCGGATGAGAACGCCCTTCTCGTAGCACTTCAGGAACACCTCGAAGGCGCGCTTGCCGGGTTCGTCGGAGCGCGGTTCCAGTTCGATGCCGGCGATCAGGCCCATGGTGCGCAGATCGATGACGTGCGGCAGGCCCTTCAGCGCGAACACGGCGTCGGCCCAGGTGTTTTCCAGGTCGCGGGCGCGGATCAGCAGGCCCTCGCGCTGGTAGATCTCCTGGGTGGCGATGCCCGCGGCGCAGGCCAGCGGGTGCCCCGAGTAGGTATAGCCGTGGAACAACTCGATCAGGTGCTCGGGGCCGTTCATGAAGGCGTCGTAAATCGCGCCGGTCACGAACGTGGCGCCCATCGGCACGGCGGCGTTGTTGAGCCCCTTGGCGGTGGTGATGATGTCCGGCGTGATGCCGAAGTGTTCGGCGGCGGTGGCGCTGCCCAGGCGGCCGAAGGCGGTGATGACCTCATCGAAGATCAGCAGGATGCCGTGTTTGGCGGTGATCTCGCGCAGCCGCTCCAGATACCCCTTGGGCGGCATCAGCACGCCGGTTGACCCGGCCATGGGCTCGACGATGACGGCGGCGATGGTCTCCGGCCCGTGCAGCGCCACCAGCCGTTCCAGGTCGTCGGCCAGATGGGCGCCGTGCTCCGGCTGGCCGCGCGAGAAGGCGTTCATCTCCGGAAGGTGGGTGTGCGGCAGGTGGTCCACGCCGCTGAGCAGACCGCCGAAGAAACGGCGGTTGTTGACGATGCCGCCGACCGAGATGCCGCCGAAGTTGACGCCGTGATAGCCGCGCTCGCGCCCGATCAGGCGGGTGCGGCCGCCTTCGCCCCGGGCCTTGTGATACGCGATGGCGATCTTCAGGGCGGTCTCGACGGCCTCGGAGCCAGAGTTGGTGAAAAACACATGGTCGATGCCCTCGGGCATCACCCGCACCAGCCGGTTGGCGAGGTCGAACACCAGCGGATGGCCCATCTGGAACGCCGGAGCGTAGTCCAGTTGACCGGCCATGGCACGGATGGCCTCGACAATCTCCGTCCGGCCGTGGCCGGCGTTCACACACCACAGGCCGGCTGTGCCGTCCAGGATCTGGCGTCCGTCGTGACCGGTGTAGTGCATGCCCTCCGCCGCCACCAGCAGGCGCGGCGCGCCCTTGAACTGGCGGTTGGCCGTGAACGGCATCCAGAACGCGGACAGATCGTTGACGACCGGCGGATTGACGTCGAGCGGCATGGGACGGGGCTCCTTGCGGTCAGACGGGCGGAACAGATCCCCTGCCTCAATAGCATCCCGCTCAATCGTTGGCCCGGTTCCGGCGCGCCCTCTCAGGATCCGTCAGGAGAACGCCGCCGCGCCCGCCGATGGCGCCAGTACAGCACGCTCAACGCCAGCGCGGCCACGGTCAGGGTGATCGGGAACAGCACCACCAGCACCGGCACGCTGGCCACAGCGACGGCCAGCAGGATCAGGATCGCCACCGTCGGAATCATCAGCAGCAGCGCGAACAGGGCGTTGCAGCCGATGTTGACCGGGTCGAGGCGAGGTCCTTGCCCCCGTGCCGAAGCTGTCATTTTTCAGCGGGTCCGTCACCGGGCGCGTCATCGCCGAACAAGGCGTCAAACAGCTCTTCGGCCCGTTTCCGGCCCTCGGGGGTGAATGCCACGGACTTCGCCGTGCCGACCGGGTTGGTGATCAAGCCCTTCTCGTGAAGGCGCTCCATGGCGTCCCAGTCCATGCCCTTCCAGACTCGGTCTCCGTTGTGGAGACCGAGCAGCAACAGCGCCAGCACGGTGTCGTCGATGTGGTCGAGGTTCGGCATGAAAAGGAGGTCCGTTCGTGAGTCGTGACCGAGATGGCTCAGCCACCGGAAATGCGCTGCAGCGATGCGACGTCGCAGGCATACAGGTTCGGTCCCCGTTCCGATAGAATACCCTCTCGGCGGAACTCGGCGACGATGCGGCTCGCCGTCTCGGTGGTCACACCGAGCATGGCGCCCATGTCCTCGCGTCCGAACAGGGCACACTCGGTGTCGCCGGTCCCTTCCATCAGCAACAGGATCAGACGCGCCACGCGGGCCTTGGCGCCGCCGGTGGACAGGCTGGTCAACCACGCGTCGGCCTGACGCACCGATTGTTGCCAGCGCTGCATCAACTGGGCGTGCATGCGCGGGGTTTCCTCGGACAGCCGGGTCACCACCTCGCGAGGGATACGGCAGGTGAGAGCACCGCGCAGGGCGATGGCGGTGTGCTCGTACTCCTGGCCCAGCACGGCCTCCAGCCCGGCCGTGTCGCCGGGCCGCAGAAGCCGGACAATCCGCTGGCTGCCATCGGCCAGATACCGCACCAACTTGACCAGTCCGGTGCGCACCGTAAACACCGCCTGCCCCGGATCACCGACGTGATACAGCGCCGATCCCGGCTCGAACTGGATTTCTTCGATGGGCAGATGGATATGGGCGAAGTCCGGTTCCCGAAGGTCGGAGAACAAGGCGAGGTCACGGATCCCGCAATTCCGGCACTCCGCTTGTCCGCGCCACGCTGCTTCAATGGATTTCCCTCGCACCGAAGCGCCTCTTCCATCCAGTTCCCGGTGTTGCCGCAACAGCATATGGGTCCCGCGCCGAGCCGGTACAATCCTGCTTTGCCCATGCACGCAGCCGGCCCGCCGCATCCGGGGCCAGCGTAGGGTACCGGAACGGGCCGCTCGCGTCCACGAGTCCCCGAGGTCACGAGGCAGATCTCGATATAGACCGGCGTGGAACACCCCCTTGGGATGGGTGTCCCCTCGGCGATCCGGTCGTCCCCCTCCCGACATCCCGGATGACCCGGCGGACAGCAGCAATTCTCAGTTTGGCCGCACGGCCTCCGAAGGGAACGGCTGTGAGTCCCAGGCGCGACCCCAACGCCCTCCCCTGGATAGGGCTATCGCATTCACACAACTTTACTCCTGCTCGTCATTGCGAGGAGCGCAGCGCAAATTAAAACATGGGGCAATCCAGGGCGGATACTTGCGTTTTGTGCCCTGGATGGCTTCACCCTCGTCTTGCGACGAGGGTTCGCCCTCAGGAATCCCCTCATTTCTTAAATATGCAATTCAATCAACAGGGTATCGCGCAGGCCGATGTCGTGAAACCCATTGATTTTGCGGCCCTTTTCCGAAATGAGGGGATTCCTGAGGGGTTCGCAATGACGAGTCACAGTGTCGCGCGAGCGAAGAGTCGCCGCTTCGGCGGGAGGAAGAGTGAATATGAGAGCCGAAGGGGGGAGGAGAACAGGCCGGCACCGGCCGCAACCGGTGTTCTCCCTCCATCCTGAGACTTGCTGGGCGGACAGCGCTCCGATTGACAGCGCCCACCGATGCGCTAGCGTGGCCGCGCGACCACCCCATGGCAGGGCGCGGGGGTCCCGAAGCGTAGCGGAACGATGAGGCCTTGGGGCTGGATGTTGGGGCTGGAGAGCGTGCTGTCGGTGGTCTCCTTTCCGATCATGATGGAGACCCGGCCTGCGTTCGAGGCCAACCGCGCGGCGGGATGACCCTGCCCGTCCGTCGATCCGAACGGAGCGCTGAACGAGTGACCCCGGCTGATCCATCGCCGATAGGCTCCACCCTTGCCGTTGCCCTCACCCGTGCCGCCGAGCGCCTTGCCGCCGCCGGCGTTCCGGAACCCCGCCTGGATGCCCGGGTCCTGGCGGCGCACGTGCTGGGGCTGTCCGGCCCAGCGGCGCTTGGGGTGCGTCTGGGCGACCCCATTCCGGCGGACGCCGCCGTCCGCCTTGATGCGCTGGTCGCTCGCCGTGCCGCGCGCGAGCCGGTGGGCCGGATCTTGGGGACGCGCGGCTTCTGGACGCTCGACCTCGCCGTGGGGCCGGACACGCTGGAGCCACGTCCCGATACGGAGACGGTGGTTTCGGCGGTGCTCGACCGACTGCCCGACCGGGCCGCGCCGCTGACCCTGCTCGATCTGGGCACCGGCACCGGCGCGATCCTGCTGGCGCTGCTGTCCGAGGTGCCGCGTGCGACCGGCATCGGCGTGGATATCGCCCCGGGCGCCGTGGAGACGGCCAGCGCCAACGCCGCCGCCCACGGCCTGGAGACCCGCGCTCTCTTCGTGGTCGCCGACTGGAGCGACGGATTTCTCGCCTGGCCCGGTTCGTTCGATGTCATCGTGTCCAATCCCCCCTATATCGCGACCGCCGATCTGGTCGGGCTCGAGCCCGAGGTGCGGGACCACGATCCCGCCGTGGCGCTGGATGGCGGCGCCGACGGGCTGGCGGCCTATCGCCGCCTCATCCCGCTGGCGGCGGCGCGACTGGCCCCAGGCGGCCGTCTGGCGCTGGAGGTCGGCGCCGGACAGGCCGAAGCGGTCGCCGCCCTGATGGGCGCCGCCGGGCTCGGCCCGGCGGAGACGGTTCCCGACCTGGGGGGCGTGGCCCGCTGCGTCACCGCCGTTGCGGATGCGAAAAATCGTGCCGACGGTTGAAAAAAGAGCTTGGAAAGAGGCGCCGGGGGCCCTACGGTCTCTTCGCACGCCGGTTCGGCACTTGAGGCCCGCCCGCGCCCCCGGGGTCGAGATCGGGCTCGGGCAGCGTTGGACATCGGCCGACGGCAAGCCCTCCGCGGGGCCGGCTTGGATCCGGATGGATCATTGCGGCGCCGCGAGCGCGTCTCTCCCTTGAGAGACATAACGCCCCTTAGGGACCTTTTCGACCGAAACGCCCCGAGGGACCGCAACGGCAAACGCCCAGCGAAGCCTTGGTCGCCTGTTTACGGGGGCCTTCCGCCAGCGGGCGCGTCGCCGCGCGAACCGTCCGCTCGGGTTGGGGGCGTACCGTCGCCCACGCTCCACGGGGCAGGCGCGCGAGGAACCCTGATCCGGCATTTTCACCCATCGCGGTGCAGTGTAAACCGTTTCTCCATTTGAACAGACGGGACCATGAAACAAGGCTCGAACACCAGGGGACGTCCCCGTGGCCGCGTCGGCGGCGGCGGCAGTGGCGGCAAGCGGCCGCCGAACCGGAACCAGACTTTCGACAGCAATGGGCCGGGCGTCCGGCTGCGCGGCAACGCCATGCAGCTTGTCGAGAAATACACCACGATGGCCCGCGATACGAGTTCCCAGGGCGACCGGGTGCTGTCCGAGAACTACCTTCAGCATGCCGATCACTACTACCGGGTCTACATGGCCCTGACCGGCCAGACGGATGGCGCGCGTCCGGGCGGCGCGCCGCAACCGCGCCAGACCGGATACGGAGCTGGCGGTGGCAACGATGACTCGGAACCGTCCGGCGAAACCGAGGCCCCGGAGGCGATGGGCCGGGGGTCCGGACGCGGCCGGTCGGGCAACGGCGCTGACCGGGATGAGGACGGTCGGGGGACACAGACTGGTTTCGAGGCCGACGCGTCGGCCGAGAGTTCGTCCCGCCAAGCCGAGGGCGACGGCAGCGAGTCCGACGCCGACAGCGACGCTGACCGATGGACCGAGGATCGCGGAACCTCCTCGCGACGGCGCTCTTCGCGCCGCGACGGCCGGGTCACCCGTGACCGTGAGCCGCGCCACACCGAAGACACCGACGCAAACGCATCAGGCGGCGACAGCGACCAGAATGCGTCCGCCACGGGGACAGAGGGCGAAGGCGAAGCGCCCCGTCCCCCGCGCCGGCCGCGCCGGACCTCGCGGCGCGGCAGCGCCGCGACGGGCAGCGGCGGCGGTGGCGACAGCGAGCCGGCGGCGGACGGTGACCCGGACGCCCAGATCGCCTGACGCTCCCCTTGAGGCGATGCCGATTGCGCGGCCACGGCTCCGACGGCGCCCGTGTCCTCGGATCACGGTCCCCCTGGACAGGCCGTCACCCTCTCTCGTCGCCGTTCGGATCGGACGGCGGGAAACGGCGCCTCGCGTGGGCGCGCCAGAAGCCGGGAAATGGATGCGCAAATGCGTTAGGGTGATCGGAACGGCCTCACAAGGGAACGGATCCGAACGCACATGACCGACAGCGGCGCTCTTTCCGCCTCCGATGCCGGGACCACGGGCGAGGCGCCCCCCCGGCGCGGGTTGAACCCCATCTGGCGGCGGCGGCTGGCCAACTTCCGCGCCAACCGGCGGGGATTCTGGTCGCTGTGGATCTTCCTGGTGCTGTTCGTGCTCAGCCTGTTCGCGGAGGTCATCGCCAACGACCGGCCCGTGTTCGTCTGGTACGATGGCGCGCCGTATGTCCCCGTGCTGGCGGACTACCCCGAGACCACCTTCGGCGGCGATTTCCCGACCCCGGCGGCCTACCGCGACCCCTTCGTGGCCGACCTGATCAACGAGAAGGGGTTCATGGTCTGGCCGCCGGTGCGGTTTTCCTACCAGACCGTCAACCAGGACCTGCCGGTGCCGGCCCCCGCGCCGCCCAGCGCCGAGAACTGGCTGGGCACCGACGACCAGGGCCGCGACGTGGTGGCCCGGCTGATCTACGGCTTTCGGCTGTCGGTGCTGTTCGGGCTGGCGCTGACCGCTTTGTCGTCGGTGATCGGCGTGGCGGCCGGGGCGGTGCAGGGCTATTTCGGCGGTCTGCTGGACCTGTTCTTCCAGCGGTTCATCGAGATCTGGTCCGGGCTGCCGCAGTTGTTCATTCTCATCATCGTCTCGTCGGTGCTGGTGCCGGGGTTCTGGACCCTGCTGATCGTGCTGATGCTGTTCTCGTGGACGGCGCTGGTGGGCGTGGTCCGGGCCGAGTTCCTGCGCGCCCGCAACTTCGACTATGTGCGGGCCGCCAAGGCGCTGGGCATGTCCGACGGCCTCGTTATGGTCAAGCACGTGCTGCCCAACGCCATGGTCGCCACCCTGACCTTCCTGCCGTTCATTCTGGCCGGGTCGCTGGTGGCGCTGACCTCCCTTGATTTCCTGGGGCTGGGGCTGCCGCCCGGTTCGCCGTCGCTGGGCGAACTGCTGCGTCAGGGCAAGGACAACCTTCAGGCGCCGTGGCTGGGCATCGCCAGTTTCATGGTAATCGCCGTTATGCTCAGCCTGCTGGTGTTCGTCGGCGAGGCGGTGCGCGACGCCTTCGACCCGCGCAAGGGGGTGGTCTGAGATGGCGGGCGAGACGGTCCTGGAGGTGAACGACCTGTCGGTGACCTTCGGCCGCCCGCCGCGCGCGGTGGAGGCTGTGCGGGGCGTGTCGTTCTCCATCCGCCGGGGCGAGACCCTGGCCCTGGTGGGCGAGAGCGGCTCTGGCAAGTCGGTCTCCGCGCTGTCGGTGGCGCGCCTGCTGCCGTATCCGCTGGCGCGTCATCCGTCCGGATCGATCCGGCTGGCGGGCACCGAGATGATGACCGCGCCGGACGCCACGCTGCGCAAGATGCGCGGCGAGACCGTGGCCATGATCTTCCAGGAGCCCATGACCTCGCTCAACCCGCTGCATTCCATCGAAAAGCAGATCGGGGAAATCCTGGCCGTGCACAAGGGCCTGACGGGACAGGCGGCGCGGGCACGGATCCTGGAGCTGCTATCGCTGGTGGGGCTGTCGGAGGCGGCGGATCGGCTCGGCGCTTTGCCGCATGAACTCTCGGGTGGGCAGCGCCAGCGGGTGATGATCGCCATGGCGCTGGCCAACGAGCCCGACCTGCTGATCGCCGACGAGCCGACGACGGCGCTGGACGTCACCATCCAGGCGCAGATCCTCGATCTGCTGGCGGACCTGCGCGACCGCTTCGGCATGGCCATGCTGTTCATCACCCACGATCTGTCCATCGTGCGGCGCATCGCCGACCGGGTGTGCGTGATGAAGGACGGCGAGATCGTGGAGACCGGCCCCGTCGCCGACCTGTTCGCCCGGCCGGAACACCCCTACACCCGCGCTCTGATGGCCGCCGAGCCCAAGGGCGCGCCCCGGCCGCCGCCGCAGGGCGCGGCCACGGTGATGGAGACCGCCGGCCTGAAGGTCCACTTCCCCATCAAGAAGGGCGTGATCCGGCGCACCGTCGGTCATGTGAAGGCCGTGGACGGCGTCACCCTGAGCGTGAAGGAGGGCCACACCGTCGGTGTGGTGGGCGAAAGCGGCTCCGGCAAGACCACGCTGGGGCTCGCGTTGTTGCGCCTGATCTCTTCGGACGGCCCGGTGACCTTCGAGGGCGGGCGCATCGACGGCGTGAAGTCGGGCGCCCTGCGTCCGCTGCGCCGGCGGATGCAGATCGTGTTCCAGGATCCCTTCGGTTCGCTCAGTCCGCGCCTGTCCATCGGCCAGATTGTCGGCGAGGGGCTGGAAGTCCACCGCGTCGGCGACAAGGCCACGCGCGAGGCCGTGGTGATCGAGGCGTTGCGGGAAGTGGGGCTGGACCCCGACACCCGCCATCGCTACCCGCACGAGTTCTCCGGCGGCCAGCGCCAGCGCGTGGCCATCGCCCGGGCGCTGGCCCTGAAACCGCGCTTCCTGGTGCTGGACGAGCCCACCAGCGCGCTGGATGTGTCGGTGCAGGCGCAGATCGTCGATCTGCTGCGCGACATCCAGGACCGCCACCGGCTAGGATACCTGTTCATCAGCCATGATTTGCGCGTGGTGCGGGCGCTGGCCGACGACATCCTGGTGATGAAAGACGGCGTGGTGGTCGAGGCCGGCCCGGCCGCCGAGATCCTGGACGCGCCGCGCGAGGACTATACCAAGGCCCTGATGGCGGCGGCCCTGGGGGAGGGGGTGGTTCGGGCTTCAATTGGAGCATGATCGTTGCTTTCCTTGACACCCGAACGGGCGCTCATCTTCCGGATCATGCACCGTGACAACGTGGCGTGGACGGTCGCGAACGGGTTTCACTGCCGCAACAGCGCGTTGGCTGACCCTGGTTTTGTCCCCATCGGCAACCCCGATCTGATTGAACACCGGCGCGACATGCCCATCCCGATTCCGCCCTGTGGTGTCTTGGGTGACTACATTCCGTTCTATTTCACACCGCGCAGCCCGATGCTCTACAACATCAGGACCGGGCACAGGGGAATCCGCAAGCGTGCCAATGCTGAGATCGTTGTCGCGGTTGCCTGTCTCCACGATCTCCTCGACCGTGCCATTCCGTTCGTGGTGTCGGATCGCCATGCATACCTTGCCACGGCCTCGTTTTCGAGCGGCTTGGACGGTCTTCAATCCCTGGATTGGGCGGCATTGCAGGCCAGTGACTTCCGACGGGACCCGGAAAACCCGGAGAAGTTCGAGCGCTATCAGGCCGAGGCCTTGATCCATCGGCACCTTCCAGCGAACGGGTTGCGCGGCTGGGTGTGTTTCGATGATGATGCGAAAGCGTTCGTCACCGGGCTCCTTGACGAACACGGCCTGTCGATGACCGTCGCCACGCGGCCAGGGTGGTACTTCCCATGATCCGCTTCACCACCGGCAACTTGCTCGACGCCGATGCCGAGGCCCTCGTCAACACCGTCAACACGGTGGGGGTGATGGGCAAGGGCATCGCCTTGATGTTCAAGGAGGCCTTCCCGGAGAACTTCCGCGCCTACGAAAAAGCCTGCAAGAACAACGGGATCGAGACGGGGCGGGTGTTCGTGACCGAACGAGCCGCCCTGATCGGTCCGAAGTGGATCATCAATTTCCCGACCAAGCGACACTGGCGCCATCCGTCCCGGATCGAATGGATCGAGCAGGGCCTTGACGACCTTGTCCGCGTCATCCGCGACAAGGGAATCGGCTCCATCGCGCTGCCGCCCCTAGGCAGCGGCAACGGCGGCCTCGACTGGACCGAGGTCCGTCCGCTGATCGAACGGTCTCTCGGCGCCGTTCCGGATGTCGATGTCCTGGTCTTCGAGCCCACGCAACGATACCAGAACGTGATGAAGCGGTCGGGGGTCGAAACACTCACGCCGGCCCGGGCGATGATCGTGGAACTCGTGCGTCGCTACGAGGTCATGGGGTTCGAGTGCTCCATCCTCGAGATCCAGAAACTGGCCTATTTCCTGGAGCGGTACATCCGGGCACTGGCCTTGCGCAATACCCTGGACCTGCGGTTTCAGGCCGACCGGTATGGTCCGTTCGCGCCACGCCTGACGCATCTTCTGGACGGCCTCGACGGCAGCTACCTGCATTGCGGCAAACGACTGGCGGACGCCGGACCCTGGGATGCGATCTGGTTCGAGGACAGCCGGCGGGACCACGTCGCGGCCTACCTGGGATCGGACGGCAAGGACTGGCTTCCGGCCCTGAATGCAACATCGCGCCTGGTGGACGGCTTCGAATCCCCGCTGGGGCTGGAGCTTCTGGCGACGGTGGACTGGCTGATTGATCGACGCGACGCGCCGGCCACGGCCGACGGGATCCGCGCGGCGCTGGCCGACTGGCCCGGGGGCGGGGACTCGGCCCGGCGCAAGATGCGCCTGTTCGATGATCGCCTGATCGGGATCGCCCTGGAGCGCCTGTCCGAGGCCCAGGCCGACCTCAAAACGCTTGTCCCAGGCTGATGTAGACCTGGAACAGGTCGTCCTCGTCGCGCGGGTTGAGCGGCACGCCGATGTCCAGGCGCACCGGGCCGAAGTCGGTGTAGTAGCGCGCTCCCAGGCCGGCGGCCCACAGGATGTCGTCGGCGCCAGGGTCGGGCCAGACGCCGTCCCCCACCATCCCGGCATCAAGGAAGGGAACGATGCCGATGGTCTCGGTGATCTTGATGCGCGCCTCCAGCCCCAGGTCCAGGGCCGAGCGCCCGCCCAGCGGATCGCCGCCGGCATCCAGCGGGCCGACCATCTGGTGGCCATAGCCGCGCACCGATCCGCCGCCGCCGGCGTACAGGCGGCGGGTGGCGGGAACGTCCTCCGTTTCCGCGCCCATCAGGGAGGCGACGCCGGCGCGCCCGGCCAGGACCAGCCGGTCGCTCTCCAGCGGCGCCCAATAGGCCGACCCGCCCAGGCTGGCCACGGCAAACCCCAGCGTGACGTCGCCCGCCTGCCCGGCGTAGGGCGTGAGTTGGGCCGTCAGCCGGGTGCCCCGGGTCGGGTTCAGCGGATCGTCGGTGTCGTCGCGCGCCGCGCCCAGCGGCAGACCGACCAGATATGAGCGACGCGGCCCCTCGTCGTCGTCCAGGTCGGCATAGTCCACCACCACGCCGGCGGAGGCGCGCCATGTGTCGCTCAGGCGCCGGTCCAGACCCGCCCCGACCTCGACCTCCAGCCCGCTGTAGGCGTCCCGATCCGACCGCTCGATGGACGCCGACGCGGTCAGCGCCTGATCCGGGTGCAGGAAGCGGGGTTTGTCGAAGTCCAGGCTGAGGGATTGCGCGGTCAGGGCGGCGTCGAGGTCCACCCGCAGGCGCTCGGCACGACCGAAGGCGTTGCGGTGTTCCCAGAACAACCGCGCGCCAGGCCCGGCGTCGGTGGCATAGCGCAGCCCGCCGCCGATGGAGCGCGGCGGTGCCTCCGTCACCGACACCAGCACCGGCAGGCGCCCGTCCGCGTCCGGCGCGTCGGCCGGACGCACGGTCACCGCGTCGAACAGTCGGGTGTCGAGAACGGCATTGCGGAAGGCATCCAGACGACCGCTGTCGAACACCGCGCCGGGCTGCCAGGGAATGTGCCCGTCGAGGTATCCGGCCTCGACCCGCTCCAGGCCCTCGTAGCGGACCGGGCCGAAGGTGGCCGGCGGGCCGGCTGCCACCTCCAGGCGCACCGCCATGGTGCGCCGGGCGTGGTTGACCGCGACGCGGCGGTCGGCGACCTCGGCGAAGGGCCGCCCACGCGCGCGCAAGTGCTCAATCAGATCGCGTTCGGCCGTCAAGACCGCGTCGGCCCGGGCCGGCTGGCCCTCCGTCAGGCCGACCTCGGCCAGCGAGCGGGGCAGGCCGTCACTCTCCGCCCCGGCATCGTCCCGGTAGACCACGCGCGTGGCGGCGATGGTGTAGCGCGGGCCGGGTTCCACCGTCACCGCCACCTGGGCCGGCGCGCCCTCGCCGATGGAGCCCGACACGGTGGCGTCGTAGAATCCGTCCGCGCGCAACACCTTCCGGAAGGCCGCCACGTCCGACTCCAGGCGGCGGCGCAGACCGGAGCGGGTCGCCGGCGGATCGCCGGCCAGCGCGCGCAGGCTGGAGGCCGCCTCAAGGCCGCTCTTCAGGTCATCCTCCGACCCACCGTCCGGAGTCTGAACCCGCAAGGCGACCTCGTAAGGCACGCGCGGTTCCGCCGTCTCCGCGGCCCCGGCTGGCACGAACCCGCACGGCGCAAGGCCCCACGCCAGCATGGCGGCGGTCACAAATAGGTGGAGACGGTGTCCGAACAGGATCACGAGCACGCTCCCAGGGTCCTTCCGACGGGGCCTCTTGCGGCGAATGACACACGGCCCCATCCTCCGATACCTCTTCCGATAACACGATCCCCGCCACCGCGACACTTGCCGATGGGGGGTGGCCCATACTACACCCAAACGCTGGATCGGCGCGCGCTGCCCGGCGCCGGGTGGCGTGGGCGCCTGATCCGCATATGCCGAGAATTGGCCCGAAAAGAGGAGCGTGTGGCGCGATGACCCAGGCCTGGACCTATGTCGATGGCGAGTGGCTGGAAGGCAACCCCCCCATCCTCGGCCCGCTGACCCATGCCACATGGCTGTCCTCGATCGTGTTCGACGGCGCGCGCGCCTTCGAGGGCGTCGCGCCCGATCTCGATCGGCATTGCCAGCGCTGCGTCGACTCGGCCATCCGCATGGGCATGCGTCCGACCGTGGACGCGGCCGAGATCGAGCGTCTGGCCCGGGAAGGCATCAAGCGCTTCCCGGAGGATGCCGCGCTGTATATCCGACCGGTGTTTTTCTGCGATGACGGTTGGGTCGCGGCGGATCCGGACACCACCCGGTTCATGCTGACCCTGGACCCGATGCAGATGAAGGAGCCGGGCGGGTTCACCGCCTGCCTGTCCAGCTACCGGCGGCCGGCGCCCGATCAGGCCCCGGTGGACTGCAAGGCGTCGTGCCTGTATCCGCTGGCCGGCCGGGCGCTGCGGGAGGCCAGCGCGCGCGGCTTCGACAACGCGGTGCTGTGCGATCCGTGGGGCAACGTGGCCGAGTTCGCCACCGCCAACCTGTTCATGGTCCGCGACGGCGTGGTCAGCACGCCGGCCGTCAACGGCACCTTCCTGAACGGGGTGACGCGCCAGCGGGTGCTGGCGTTGCTGCGGCTCGACGGGGGGGTCGTGCTGGAGCGCGAGATCGAGCCCGAGGATCTCCTGGAAGCGGACGAGATCTTCTCCACCGGTAACCACCAGAAGGTCATGCCGGTGCGCCGTTTCGAGGACCGGGAACTGATCTACGGCCCCGTCGCCCGGCGCGCCCGCGAGCTGTACTGGGACTATGCCCACGGCCGCCTGCCGGACGGTTTCCGGATGTAGGGGCTGCGGTCCCAAACCGATATGATGGGCAAGACAAGGGCCTGACCGGGCGACACCGGCTCGCAACGCCTTGTCGCCGGGCCTTCGCCCGTCTACTCCCGAGCCGCCCGCCCGTGCTCGGCCTCGGCGGCGGCGCGGGCCTCCGGGTCCAGGCGTGCCAGCCGGGCGCGGTAGCCCTGCAACCGCTCGCGCTCCGACGCGCTTTTCAGTTGCCCGCAGGCGGCCAGGATGTCGCGCCCGCGCGGCATGCGGATGGGCGCGGTCAGGCCGGCGTCGGCCAGTTGATCGGCGAAGCGCCGGATGGTGTTCATGGACGAGCACTCGAACGGCGCGCCGGGCCAAGGGTTGAACGGGATCAGGTTGAACTTGCACGGCAAGCCCCGCACCAGTCGGATCAACGCCTGGGCGTCGGCGGGCGAGTCATTGACCCCCTTCAGCATGACGTATTCCAGCGTGATGCGCCGGGCGTTCGACACCCCCGGGTAGGCCCGCAGCGCGGCCATCAGCTGCTCCAGCGGGTACTTTCGGTTGATCGGCATGATGGCCGAGCGCACCTCGTCGGTGGCGGCGTGCAGGCTGACGGCCAAGTTCACGCCCATCTCGCGGCCGCACCGCTCGATCATCGGCACCACGCCGGCGGTCGACAGGGTGATGCGCCGGCGCGACACCGCCAGGCCCTCCCCGTCCGACAGGATCTCCACCGCCCGGGCCACGGCGTCGAAATTGAACAGCGGTTCGCCCATGCCCATCAAGACGACGTTGGACAGTTGCCGAGTCTCGTCCGTCGGCGTCGGCCATTCCCCGTAACTGTCGCGGGCAGCCATGAACTGGCCGACAATCTCGGCGGATGTCAGATCACGAACCAGCATTTGCGTCCCGGTGTGGCAAAATCGACACGTCAGGGTACATCCCACCTGAGAAGACAGGCAAACCGCTCCGCGATCCTCCTCCGGGATGTAAACAGCCTCTGCCTCGCGCCCGTCCTCAAAGCGGAAAAGCCACTTTCGCGTGCCGTCCCCGGACGTTTGCTCCCGCGAGGGTTGGGGGCGCGCGAGATTGTGGTCGGCCTCCAGGCGTGTCCGCAACGCCTTGGAAAGCGTCGACATTTCCGAGAATTCCCGAGCGCCGCGGTGGTACATCCAATGCCAAAGCTGCTTGCCTCGGAAGGGCTTCTCTCCCATATCATCCAGCACGCGGGTCAGTTCGGGCCGTGTCAGGCCGATCAGGGTCATGGCGGGGCGGGGCTCCTGGTCAATGACCGGCCACAACAGCCGGCGTGTTCGATGTGTCCTTGACAGAACAGAGGCGCAACCGATTTCCGGTACCAAAGCCGTGAGAATTTCGTTATACCGGGACTTACAGGGGTCGTGCCGTCGCGTCGGTGCGGCATTATGGTCACGGCGTTCCCGCTTCCCATGTCCTTCATGGGGTCGGCGATTGACGTTCCGAGGCCGTATGTGTTTGTCATTTTATGGGGATCGGTCGCAACCTCGCAAATGCGGCTGCCCATCTGATCAGGTGATGGAGGAGATGCCTAAATGTACAAGAAGGTGATCGTCGCGATTGCTGCGGCCGGCCTCCTGTCCGCTTGCGCCAACAAGTGGGACGTGGAAGGTGCCCAGAGCATGGAAAGCATGGGTAGCCCGTTCCAGGCCGCCCTGCAGAAGGAATACGCCGACCTCGCCGCCGCCGAGCGGAATGAGGGCGACTGGCCCGACACTGCCTATTTCGTCGCCAAGGCGAAGGGCGCCGCCATGGGCGAAGCTGTCGGTCCGACCACGATGGACGAGCGCGATATCCCGGCGAAGTACGCCGACGAGCTGACCGCCGCCCGCGCCGACCTGATGACGGTGATGAGCCAGGGCGCGGCCGACGCCAACCCGCCGGTCGCCGCCAAGGCCCAGGCGATGTTCGACTGCTGGATGCAGGAAGCGGAAGAAGATCGTCAGCCGGACGATATCGCCGCCTGCAAGCAGAACTTTGAGATCGCCATCAACCAGCTGAAGACGCCGCCGATGCCGGCGACGCCGTTCGTGGTTTACTTCGATCTGGACTCCTCGCGTCTGGACGCCGAGGCCATGGCCACCCTGGACACGGTTGCCGCCGAGTACCAGACGGTCGTGCCGCCGCGCGTTCTGGTCGTCGGTCACACCGACACCAGCGGCCCGAGCGACTACAACGTCGTGCTGTCCCAGCGGCGCGCCGAAGGTGTCTCTCGCGCCCTGGCCGCCCGGGGTATCGCCTCCGAGGTCATGCAGCTTGAGGCTTACGGTGAGGAACGCCTGATGGTCGCCACTCCGGACGGCACCGTCGAGCGCATGAACCGTCGCGTGGAGGTTATGTTCCAGAACTGATCCCGGACGGGTTCGGTTTTGGGCAGTCCATAGGCGACGCTCAACCTGACGGAACGCGGCGCGTCGGATTTTCCGGCGCGCCGTTTTCCTGTCCGCGACCCTGCGGTCCCTCGATGCTTTCCATGATCCGGAGATGCCCGCCGATGGCCTATGATCCCGACAATGTCTTCGCCAAGATCCTGCGCGGCGAGATCCCCTGCAACAAGGTGTACGAGGACGCCCACACCCTCGCCTTCCACGACATCAATCCGCAGACCCCGACCCACATTCTGGTGGTGCCCAAGGGTGCCTATGTGAGCTGGACCGATTTCAGCGAGACCGCCAGCGACGCCGAGATCGCCGCCCTGGTCCGCGCCGTCGCCACCGTCGCCAAGGAAGCCGGGGTGGCCGAGCAGGGCTATCGGGTGCTCTCCAACGTCGGCGTCAACGCCAACCAGGAAGTCCCGCACCTGCACATCCATGTCTTCGCCGGCCGCAAGCTCGGCCGCATGGTCCCCAAGGACTGAGGGCCGCGGTGCCGCCAGCCGCCGCCCTGCGCGCGGACGCGCGGCCGCGCCGTCCGGACACCGGCCTGCCGACGCGAACGTCGGCGCCGACCCCGGGCGTCGGCGATCCGGACGTCCGCCGCCGTGCCGTGCTGTGCTGCCGGGCGTGCGGCGCGGTGGTCACCACGCCCGACCGCGCCATCGTGGTCCGCGAGGCCCATGCCCACCACGTCTTCAACCCGGCCGGCGTGTTGTTTCACATCGGCTGCTTCGCCGATGCGCCCGGCGTCCATCCGGTGGGGCCCCGCAGTGACCAGTTCTCGTGGTTTCCCGGCCATTCCTGGATCGTGACCGTCTGCGCCGGCTGCGGCCGCCACCTGGGATGGCTGTTCGTGTCGGGGGCGGGCGGCGGCGGGTTCCACGCCCTCATCCTCGACCGGTTGGCCGAAACCGACACGGACGGTGAGGGGGGGCGAGAGGGTCCATCGTGAGGGCTGGACGGGCGCCCTGGAGCCCATCCCGAGCGATCCGGAACGGATCGCGACGACGATTTGCTCAACACAACACGGGTTCAGGGCGCGTTGGGTGACTCACATGAACGCAACGCGTCCTACGTCCGCCGCAGGATGGTTGCCCGCATGGGCTGATCCAGCAGGGCGTGGCCCTCCTCGTCACGCGGCAGGTCGGCCAGCACCCGTTCGAAATGCGCGCGCAGGCCGTCCTCGTCGGCGGCGAAGCGGGCGGCCCGCGCCGGACTGATGCGCACCTGCCAGTCCTTCCACGCGGCGAAATCACGCTTCTTCGTCACCGTCACGTATTCGAACTCGCGCTCCAGGGCGAGGGGAAGGTGGCCGTCGGCGGCCTCGTGCAGGCGCCGATGGGCCAGGGCGCGCACCTCGGTTTCGTCGTCCAGCGCCCGGTTCAGCACGAAGTTGCTGCCCCGCGCCACCGGCTCGAACGCCACCACCATGCCGCCGCGCCGGGTGATGCGCGCCGCCTCGCCCAGGGCCGAGGCCATCAGGTCGCCCGGCACGTGGTGCAGGCTGTTGAAGAACAGGGCGATGTCCCGGCTTGCGTCCTCCAGGGGCAGGGCTTCCGCGCCGGCCTCGAAGTACCGTTCCTGCGCGACGGGCGGCACCTCCAGCGTGCGGTCGAGCTGACGCCGGTTCGGATCCAGGCCGACGACGTCGGCGCCGTTCTCGGACAGAAACCGGGTCCAGGTGCCGTCACCGCAGCCGATGTCGGCCACCCGCCGCCCCTCCAGCGGCGCCAGCGTGTCCAACAGCACGGCGCGGGTGCCGCGCACGGGAAGACCATGGGTCAGGCTTTCGGGCAGGGTGGGATCGGGCATGCGCCTACAGGTCCGGACGTTCAGGGCGGTACTGTACCCTGTTGGCGGTTTCGAACCCATCCACGAACTGGGCGAGTTCGCGGCGGCGCGCCAGGGCCGCCTCTATCTGAAGGTGCAGGTGCTCCGGCGCTTTCGCCGGGGACCCGCCATTTCCGGGCGCCCGTTCCAGGAACTGCCGCAGATTGGTGCTCTCGATCAGGTCGGCGCAGAAGTTCAGCACTTCCGGCACGGTCACCTTGCGCGTCTTCGCATGGTGGACGGAAATCGAGAATGAGCCGGTTCGCCCCTCCTTGCGCTCCAGGACGGCGGCGCGCAGATATCCCGAGAACGGGGTGACCACGACGGCGGTCTGGCTGTCGTGCTGGACCACGATCTCTGAGGCGGAGACGCGGCCGAACAGGCTGAGCATGGCGGCCTTGATCGTGCGCTCGTCCAGGTCGGCGCCGCGTGCCATCCGCTCAATGGCCTCAATCGGCGGCGAGTCGGTTGTGGCGAACACCGTCTTGCCGCCGACATGCAGGGATGTCCAAGCCGCGTCGTTGAATTTCCGGTCATAGGCCGGAATCTTGCGGTCCCACAACGCCGCCCAGTCCGGGGGGTAGGCGTTCTCGGGCTCGAAGGCTTCGGGATCGCGCAGAAAGCGTTCGGCCACGACCGCCGCCATGCGCAGTGTTCCGGAGACGGAATGCGCGCGCACCACGATGGTGTCCGAGTGCGACTTCGAAGACACCTCCATGGTGAGCCGGTTGCTCCTGAGCACGAAGGTCGGCGTTTCCGAATCCTTCCTCTCGGATCGATCCCCGAAGCGGTGGATCACCGACTTTTCGCGATAGAGTGTGATGGGGCCGATCGTGGCCATGGAACCTAGCTTCGTCGTTGCGCGTCTTGATGGCATGTCTCGGATCGGGACGCGGGCTGTTTTCTGCGTTGGTCAGCCTCGGTCAAACCGGCATGATCCGACGCACAATCTGTACAGGAGCGGGACGGCATTGGAAAGAGGGTCTGGCCCCCCCGGCAGGGCGGTAAATGGCGAAGTCGCGATCATCGTCCTGGGCGCGGCCGTGCGCGCGGACGGCACGGCCAGCGCGGCCATGGTCCGCCGGGTGCGTCACGCGGCGGGTTTGGCGCGCGACATGCCGGGTGCGGTGGTGGTGCTGTCCGGCGGACAGGGCAAGCGTCACCCGCCCGATGCCCCGCCCGAGGCCCGCCTGATGGCGGATCTGGCGATCCGGGAGGGCGTGGCGCCGGAGGCCCTGATCTTGGAGCCACGCTCCCGGGATACTTTCGGCAATGCCCGCCACAGCCTCGCCCTGTTGGAAGGGCGGGCGATCCGGCAGATCCGGTTGGTGACCGATCGGCCGCACCTGCGCCGGGCGTTGTGGTGCTTCCGCCGGGTCGGCCGGGCGCGCGGGCTGGCCGTGGACATCGCGGGCGCCGGCGTGCCCATCCCGGATCGGCGGGTGGCCGCGCTAGCGCACGTTCGGGAAGTCTTCGCGCTGCTGATCTATGCGGCGCGCCTGCGGCGCCGGGCGGTCCTTGCCGCGTCCCCCGGGGACGCCCATGATGGGGTGACTCACGTGCCTGGGAGGACCAACACCGCCGATGCCAACCACCGCCCCCCCGCGTCCGCTGGACGGGATTCGCATTCTTGACGCGGCCACCTTCATCGCCGGGCCGTTCACCACGGCGGTGCTGGGCGAGTTCGGCGCCGAGGTCATCAAGGTCGAGCAGCCCGGCGCGGGCGACCCGTTCCGGCGCTTCGGCACCCCCACCGCGCGCGGCGACAGCCTCGCCTTCCTCAGCGAGGCCCGCGACAAGCGCTCGGTGACGCTGGACCTGCGTCAGCCGGCCGGGGCGCGCATCTTCCGGAAGCTGGCCGCCAAATCCCAGGTGGTCTGCGAGAACTTCCGCCCCGGCACCATGGAGCGCTGGGGGCTGGGCTGGAGCGACCTGCGCGCCGTCAACCCGGCCCTGGTCATGCTGCGGGTCAGCGGCTACGGCCAGGACGGTCCCTATGCCGGCCGACCCGGCTTCGCCCGCATCGCCCATGCCTTCGGCGGCCTGACCCATCTGGCGGGCATGCCGGACGGGCCGCCGGTCACACCCGGCTCGACCTCGCTGGCCGATTACATGTCGGGGCTGTTCGGCGCCGTCGGTGTGCTGATGGCGTTGCGCCACGCCGAACAGACCGGCGAGGGGCAGGTCATCGACATCGCCTTGTACGAGTCGGTGTTCCGCGTGCTGGACGAAATGGCGCCCCGCTACGCCCACGACGGCACGGTGCGCGGGCGCGAGGGTGCCGGCACGCTCAACGCCTGCCCGCACGGCCACTTTCCGTGCGCCGATGGTGCCTGGGTGGCCATCGCCTGCACCAGCGACAAGATGTTCGCCCGCCTGACCGAGGTGATGGACCGCGCGGACCTGCTGGCGCGGTTCCCGACCACCGCCGACCGGCTGGCCGACCGGGCCACCGTCGATGGCGCGGTCGAGACCTGGACCGGCACCATGCCGCGCGACGAAGTGGTTCAGGTCTGCACCGACGGCCATGTGCCCTGTGGGCCGGTCAACACCATCGCCGACCTGTTCGCCGATCCGCACATCGCCGCGCGCGGCAACATGACCCAAGTGCTGGCGGAGGGACTGGGCCCGGTCACCCTGCCCAACGTGCTGCCGCGCCTGTCGGCGACACCGGGACACATCGACCGGGCCGGGCCGCCCCTGGGCGCGGACACCGACGCCGTGCTGTCGGACCTGCTGGGCATCCCGGAGGCCGAACGCGCCACCCTGCGGGCCGATGGGGTGATCTGAGCCCGGTTTCGTTTGATACGGAAACCGGTTGAACCGTTCGCAATCCGGCGAATTGGCCCGTAGGTTGGGGTGAGCGGAGCGAACCCCAACGTCGGCCGCACCCGTTGGGGTTCGGTGCGTTGCACCTCACCCCAACCTACGGAAAGGCGGCCGACGCGCGGACCAATCAAGCGGTGTTCGTGCGATTGGGGTCTGAACGTAGGGCGGCTGGCCATGGGACAGCCGCCGGTCAATCGCAATCTGGCGGGTGTCCTTCGTCCACCCGCCCTACGGGCGAACGCTCCGTCCGAATGCGGGATAGTGAGAACCGGTCATCCGGTTTTGGCATGGGGTCCCTACCCCCGTAGCCACGCCCGCACCGCCGCCGAGACCGCCGCCGGCTGTTCCAGCGGCGACAGGTGGCCGCAGTCGGGAATGACTTCCAGGCGGGCATGGGGCAGGCCGTCGCGCATTTCCTCGTGCATCTCCGGCGGGGTCAGGGCGTCGTCGCGGCCGCACAGCACCAGCGTCGGACAGGCGATTCCGGCCAGCGCCGCGCGCCGGTCGGGCCGGCCCATGATCGCCGTCTGCTGGCGGATGAAGCCCTCGGGCCCGACCCGCGTCGCCATGCCGCGCACCGTCCCGGCGATGGCCTCGTCCTCGGCGTGCGCGGGCGTCACCAACATCGGCAGCAAGGCCGGCATGACCTCGCCGAAGCGGCCGTCGCGTGCCCAGCCGATCA
Source organism: Rhodospira trueperi (assembly GCF_900101965.1). Lineage (GTDB taxonomy): Bacteria > Pseudomonadota > Alphaproteobacteria > Rhodospirillales > Rhodospirillaceae > Rhodospira > Rhodospira trueperi. The sequence continues at coordinate 163,603 of NZ_FNAP01000002.1, forward strand.
GTTCGTGGCGGCGCGCGCTCTGCTCCGGCTTGTCGGCGCGGGCGTTGGTGTCGAGCAGGGCCAGCCGCTCGACCCGCTCCGGCGCCGCCAGCGCCACCGCTAGCGCGACGTAGCCGCCCATGGACAGCCCGGCGAGGGCGAAGCGGGGCGGCGCCTCGGCCAGCACCCGGGCGGCCAGGGCCGCGATGGACTCATCACGGGTGAGGTCGGCGACCACCGGATCGGCGATGTCGGCCAGATCCCGGACCTGCGCCGCCCATAGCGCGGCGTCGTTGAGCAGGCCGGGCAGAAGTACCAATGGGGCGCGGGTCTCGGTCATGGGCTTGGCTCCGTGTTGTGAGGATAAAGAACCCGGATGTGTCCCGAAACGGATGGCGGGCCGCACGACACCCCGGGATGATCCGGGTCGACGAGTCAACCCTATCCCATCAACGCCCGTTTCGCCGCCCGCTCTTCGCCGATCACGACGGCGCGGTCAGCCTCTGATGCAGCTCGATCACCCGCTTTTCCTCGCGGTCGCGAATGACGTCGAAAACCTCGCGCCGGGCCGCCACGACATCATCCACATACGCCTGCAACTCGGCCTCCAGGCGCTCCAGGGTGCGGATGGCCCCGATCTGGCTGCTCAGGACGGCGGCATCCTCCTCCGCCTGCGCGGCCCAGCCCAGCACCGAGTTCGGCAGCGCCAGCACATCGGTGAACTGTGAATAGCCCGCCAGACCGGAAAACGGATCCGTCGGGATGGTGTTCATCCACTCCACCGTGCTGCGGATCATGCCCTTGAAGACGTTGGCCGAAAAGGTGTCGCGCAGCTCGGCCAGCCGCGCCGAGACGGCGGCCTTGCGCTCGGTGGCCTCCAGGTAGGTTTCCTTGGTAGTCTCGGTGGCGGCCACCAGCGCGTCGTATCGATCCATGCCCGCCTGGGTGGGGACCGTGTGCCAGCGCCAGGCCACTCCCGCCGTCGTCAGCTCGGCCAGGGATGCCCTGAGGGAGTCGACCTGACGGCCCGCCAGATCGAAGTCGTGCGCCGCGATGCTGGCGGCGATGGCGGCGGCCTGCTCGTCCAGGCGCTCCAGATCGCCGCGCACGCGGTCGTCGTGCCGATCCGCGACGGTTAGGTAGGCGCCGGCGAACCAGGCCGCGCCGTCGTCGGCGCCGCCCGGCACGCCGTGGCCGAGGAAGTAGACGGTCTCGGACACCTCGCCCCGGGTCTCGATGATCATCGCGCCGTCCGGCCTCCGCTCGAGGATGCGGTAGGTGTCGAGGCTCGACAGATCGTAGTCCGGCGCGTAGCGGTTCACCGTCGCGACAACGCCCGTGACGTCGGCTTCCACCTTGTAGCGCCACCGGTCCGTCCCGGCCACGGGTTCGCGGGCCACCGCCCGCAGGGCGACATCCAGCGTCGCGGACTTCATCGGGCGCGTGGGCATCGCCACACCGGTGTCCGCATAGGTCCGGTCCATGTCGTAGCGCGAGACCAGCCGGAACCCGGGGCCGTCGGCGAGACTCTCGAAGACCGACTCCTGGCGGTCCACCACCGCCAGCGGGCGGTTGTCCGGATGGCCCGTGGTACTGTCCGAGGCCTCCTCCAGGGTGGCCACCACGCGGCCCCGGTCGTCACGGGCGACGGTCAGGCCGGGCGCGGTGCCCATCCCGACGTCGTACGGCCCGGAAACCGGCACCGACAGGGCGGCCTCGAGGCCGTCGGCCGCCCAGACCGGACGGCCGTCCACCAGGGTCAGATGGGTTCCCGCGAAGCTGATCCGGCCCCATCCGGCCAGCGGCAGCCGGCGGGAGCCGAAGGCCAGGGTGGAGTCCCCGGGCAGGTCGGGCCCGTCGCCGCCCATCCCCATCATCGCGTACAGGCCCTCGCCGGCCTCGTTGTAGGGCGTTTCCGCAAGACCCATCAGGCGCGGCCAGGGCACGGTTTCGGCTCCGCCCGAGGCGGCGGGATCGGCGTGGCCGGCCCCCGGGGCGAGGGCGACGCCGAGCGACAGCAGTGCCAGGACGGCGATGACGGAACGGCGGATCAACACCCGCCGGCACAACAGAACGGGCACGACAGACTCCTTCTTCATCAGCTCCGGACAAGACCCTCCCGCTCCCGGAAAAGGGTTCGGCACCCTCCCTCACCCCATCTCGGCCAGTCTGGCCGCCTGGTCCTCGGCGATCAGGGGATCGATGACGTCGTCCAGCGCCTCGCCGGTGATGACCCGGTCGAGGGTGTAGGGTGGTGAAAGTGAGGGGGATGTGGTGGTCGGTCTCCCGGCCCCGCGGGAAGTTGTACGTCCGGATGCGTTCCGAGCGGTCGCCGGAGCCCACCTGGCTCTTGCACGCGTCGGCGCGTTCCCGGTCGGCGGCCTCCGTTTACCCCGCGCGGCACCGCCGTGTCCATGATGACGCAGTCGGCGCTTCGGTGCTGATGTGGACCGGCCCGCTCTCCGCCATCACCACCGCGCCGAAGCCGATGGAACAGTTCGGCTCCACCGCCACATCCCCGCGTGCGTGGCGTTCGGCGCCACGCACGCGGTGGGATGGGCCTGGGGGCCATGGCGCGCGTGTTCGATCCTCATGGCATGACCGTCAACACGCGCGCATGGGGTGGACGGTGTCACGCGACACGGGCCGTGGGCACGTGGTCCGACCGCTCATGCCGCGCCACGAAGGTCCGCAATTTGCCGGCGTCTGCTTCGTCCATGTCCAGACGGATGTGAGACGATTGGCCCGTCACGGTGACGATGATGCCCGCGACCGTGCCCATGCCCGGCAGGGTCATCCGGAACTCCTTGCTGTCCCCGATCTTGATGACGCGATCCAGGGTTCCGACTCCGCTGAAGGCCAGATCCTGCAACAGGCAGGCTTGGGCCTCGCCGACGCCGAAGTCCAGCGTCACCGCGACGTTCACGGTTCGCAGCCTGTTGGCGTCGCGGTCCTCGTCGCTGCTGGACCGGATGATGCGCTCCAGGGCGCCCTGCATCTCTTGCACCCGCTCGCGAACCTCATCGGAGGAGGCGGTGACTGAGCGGGCATGCTGGCCCGTGGTCTCGCTGCTCGTGGAGACGGCTTCAATGTTGTCGGACGACTCCTGGGTGCTGCGCGCCGCCAATTGCGCGTTGTGGCTGATCTCTCCGGTGGCGGCGGTCTGCTCCTCGACGGCGGCCGAAATGGCGGCCGAAACCTCGCTGAGTTGCGCGATCACCCGGGCGATGCCCTTGATGGCGTCCACCGCCTGTTGGGTCGCGGCCTGCATGCCGGTGATCTGGTCGCCGATCTCCTCCGTGGCCTTGGCGGTCTGGGTGGCCAGGGTCTTGACTTCGTTGGCGACCACGGCGAACCCCTTGCCGGCCTCGCCCGCGCGGGCCGCCTCGATCGTCGCGTTGAGCGCCAGCAGATTGGTCTGTTTGGCGATGTCCTCGATCAGACCGACCACTTCGCCGATCTGGTTCGCCGCCTCCGCCAGACCGGAGACGCGGGCGTTCGTCTGCTCGGCCTCCTCCTCGGCCCGCCGCGCGACGTCCGCTGCGTTAGACACCTGGCTGCCGATCTCGGCGATGGACGTCGACAGTTCTTCGGCCGCCGCGGCGACGGCATCCACGTTGCGGGACGCATCCTGCGAGGCGGAGGCGGCCGCCCCGGCACCACGCTCGGTCTCCGAGACCGCCGAGGCCATCTCGCCGGCCGCTTCGCGCATGGCGTCGGCCTGTTGCAGAACCAGATCGATGGCGCTGCGCACCTCTTCGTCGAGGGCATTGGTCAGGGCCAGCATCTCGGCCCGGACCCGGCGCGCGTTGCGCCGCTCCTGCGTGGCCTGCTCCGTCTGGAGGCGCTGCACTTCACGGGCGTTGTCCTTGAAGACCTGAATGGCCCCGGCCATTTCGCCCACCTCGTCGCGCCGATTCGTACTCGGCACTTCGGTGTCGAGGTCGCCGCTGGCCAGCGTGGTCATGGCCGATGTCAAACCCCGGAGCGGTCCCGTGATGCCGCGAATAATCATCAGGGCGATCAGCGCCGCAACGACCAGGATCCCCAGGGCGATGGCGCCCAGTTGCGTCGCCTTTTCGAAGGCGGCGGCGTTGATGTCGCTGACGTAGGCACCGCTGGCGACGTACCATTGCCAGGGTGTAAACGCTTCGACCCAGGTGATTTTGTCTTCCGGTGTTTCCGACCCGGGGCGCGGAAACTCATAGGAAACCAAGCCGCCGCCGGCTCGCGCCTTGGCAGTGAGCACCTGGGCGATGGGGTCCGTGCGCACGGTGCCCTCCCACTCCGGGCGGGGCGCCATGACCAGAGCGGTGCCGTCGTAATTGAAGACGAACACATACTCCTTGCCCTCCTGGTACCGCATCGGCCGGATCGCATCGCGCGCGCGGGTCTGCGCGGTGTCCAGGTCCAGGCGCCCGGCCTCCACCTCGGCATGGTAGCGCGCGACAATGCCGGCTGCGGCCTCGGCCACGGCGCGCACCTGCGCCGTTCGCTCACTCAAGAGATTGGCGCGAATGAAGGCAAAGGCGAAGGCAACGACCACAATCAAACCAATGGCGGCAACTGCAGTCGGGAACCAAATCTTGGTTCGGATACGGATGTTCTTGAGCATGGCGCGATGATCCGCCCTGATTGAAACAGACGGATCGATGGTACGCCTCTTTGGAACGATCAGACAATATGTCGCTTTTCCTATTGTGGGTAATAGGGGTTATAACGAAATAAGAGATTAGCGCAGATAAGGCCCGCAATGAGGGCCACTTGCCCGAGGCCCCGGTGCGGCGCTTCGGCCCCTCCGGGCGCCCCTTTACCCCATCTCCGCCAGCTTGGCGGACTGCCCTGGCACGGTCACCCGCCCATCCGCCACCATCTCCGCACCGAGCGATCGCGCGGTCAAGGACAGATTCCCGTCAGAGTTTATCCGCGTGCCTTGGGGTGCCTCTTATCATACCAATCCTGGAGATCCGCCGGAACCTCGTCCACCTCTCCGGTCACGGTCCCGACAATGCCCATCAGCAGATCCCTGCTAATCTCGGTTTCCGCGAAAGGCGATGGCTGGGTTACACTGACGGGTTGGTGGCCATTGTACCGCCACGACCGCGCCTCCGCATTGCACCGGCCATCGAGAGAAACCTCGGACGTCCGATATCCGGACAGGGACAGCACGACCCCGTGCGCGGGCACCTCGCAATTGATGGAAACCTCTTTTCCGCTGTCATCTTTCCACAGCGCAACGGACCAACTGGGGGAACGACCCTGTAATGTCGTATTGCTGCGTTCAATTAAGGCACGCGATGTCAGCGTAAGAACCGATGAACCCGGTTCGTCGGCAAGTGTCGTGGAGTAACGAGAAGACCAGCGCGTCGCCAACTGTGGCCCATCCATGAGCAGAACAAACACCAAGTTTGGAGCCATGCCCCTGAGGATCGGGTGACAGGGATCCCCGCGAGCCAAATCCTCACATATCATGGCCGCGAAAGTTGAGTTTTCCCGAAAGACGTTGACGTGCACCTCTCGCTTTGTTAGGCGAATGTTTTCCCACCAAAGAATGCGCGGATCAAGAGCGGAAGCCAAGGCATAGGTTGTTATTTGGGATTCATCCAGCCTCCAGCGATGATGTTTTGCGCGGCTGGTTGAAATTCCGATTGCTTTATTTGTTGCCCCATTTTTTGTTTTTGTAAAAACTGAGGAGATGGCGTAATTTCCCTTTTCGCCTTCACAATTCTCACTAGATCCTGAAACGAAAAACTCTAGCCGAGAATGCTGTCGACACATGTCTCTCGACAATACTTCATAGGTTTTCCAGTCCAATGAATACTCGGGAAATATAATACCGTGTATAAACGAAACGTCTTTTTTTGCAGACCAAACCAATTGATCCAGGAATATTCTTAATAACGCGCGGCGCATTTCTTTTTCTCTTATCTTCGCCTCGGACTCCCGTTTGTCATCATCATCTGTGATCTCTCCATGCAACCAGCGCTGATCGACGCAAAAACGCCCCCAGGGCGAAACTCCGTCATAATCTTCTTTGTTGCGATGAACATCCTGTGGCTTCAAAGACACTGTCCCGCGAAACGACTTGGCGGGAATGCGAAACGGAAATGGGACCAAAAGAATATTGAGGACTGCCTCGTCATCCGGTGTAATCATGAATGGAGGCTGATGCCACACAGAGCATACAATGCCTCGCGGCGGAACGAGCGCTAAATTCAGACTCATATTTCTGAGGGAGCACCCGATATTTCTTGAGCGTGACTTGGCCTGCACACAAGAAATGTCTGGATCAACACCAAAACACAAAGTCCAAAGAGGATCCTTAATATGTACGTGTCCATCAAGAGAAGTTGCATTTGTTGAATTATGTTGGTTGGCGTTTTTTGATTTCTCAAGCTTATATTCTATAATTATCTTAAACCAGAGGGACGTCCATGACTGCGTTTCAGCACCCCTATCCCGCGTTCCGGCCCCGGTTTCCTCGCCTTCAGCGTTTCCTGTTTCGCTTTTTCGTCCGAGTTTTCCCGATTGTGGCAGCGTGGACGCGCCGCCACCTCCATCCGAGTGGGGCGCCTCAGCGTCATCCTGGTTCAGGAACCCGTATCCGACATCCGGGCAGGCCTGGTCGGCGATGACCATCAAGCTGCAAGCGAGGCTCCACCATCTTGGCGCAACCGTATCCTTGGTGTGCGGAAGGAAGGCCTTTTCGTCCTTGTGCGTCCCCAGTTCAGACCAGAGTCTCAGCACAAGGTCCGGTGTTCTCGGTGAATCAAACCATTTTTTCGCCGCGTTCCTGCAACTCTTATGGGTGCGCGCCGATCTGAGAAAGGCTGGCCCGTCGGCGATGTGAAAATCGATGTCCAACTCGTCATCAGCGTCCCACGCTGCCGCCCCGGGTGGTGTCTCCCCTGCGGCGAGATAATGGTAGGCTCCCGCAATGTCGAGCAGATACGCGGTCGCCGCGAACAGGTCCGGTGGGAAAACGGGACACGACGGCCACGATTGGTCGGACGTCGATGGCTGCACCAATTGCTGGATCAAGTCCTTCAAGGGATCCGGGAACGGGACACACGGAGCATTCGGATCCCCCTTGAAGAGGGTGTGTAAGATTTCGCCTATCGTCTGCACGACCCACCCCCAGCAAGGATAACCAACAAAAGGTGCATTACGTTAATCGAGGTTGACCTCCGCGCGCAAGAGAGGCTTGCCGGATCGTGACCCCGATGGTATAAAGGCGAATCGTTTGAGCTGCTGCCGATGCTCTCGGCGACCTGCCTGCGAGAGCGTGGGGTCTTGACATGCTCGTTGGAACGCATCAAATGAACAAGACGCGCTTCTGATCCTGACAGGTTCGGATCGATGACCGCGAAAGTAAACGACCTCGGTTGTGAAAGCCCCTGCTTGAGCGACACTGAGTTCAGGCATGAGTTGACGCCTTGACGCTGCCATGGTCGCTCCCGGCACCGAACGAAAGGGCCGACGATATGGCGGGCGGAGGCTTGGCACCGACCAGGGTTTCGTGCTACCTGTACCGCTCGTTCCTTGGGCAGGACGCCTAGGGGATTGAGGGCAATCGACATCGCCCTTGGAAGTTGGGGGAGTACCCTATGCCCGTCTTGGCCGATCCTGAATGGCTAGAACTCCAGGCGCGCGCCGCACAGCAGGCCCGCGATGAGTTAAAGAGCCGATTTGAAATCGTATTCCATGGTGACACGACGGGTAAAGGTGAGCATGTCCGTCGTGCCTTCAGTAGCATTGAGGATGATTTCGGCCACGTGGATGGTGCCCGGCCCCAGACGGCCAAGCCCCAGACAGCCTCGTCTGCCTCAAGTGGTCCCTGACTGACCCTCGACGGCACGCCCGTGAAAACAAGGCCCCCCCTTTTTCAAAGGGAGAGTGGTGTGTTCTTTTTTTGTGACTGTCACGATAGACAGACGATCAAGAATGCCGCTGAGTCGCGGGCAATATTGTACGGAACACGGAAAAGCACTGTTTTGTACGCCTACGGCCGTGCGACCCTGAACCACCTGTCTTCTGATGACAGCCAAGAATGTACGAAGCCTGTATATAATGTGGGCCAATGGCGGCCGGGTTCAAGCGTTCCGGTGCCATTTTAGTGACTTTGTTGCCGGTTGTTCCCCTTTACCCCATCTCCGCCAGCTTGGCCGCCTGGTCCTCGGCGATGAGGGGGTCGATGACGTCGTCCAGCGCCTCGCCGGTGATGACCTTGTCCAGGGTGTAGAGCGTCAGGTTGATGCGGTGATCGGTCACCCGGCCTTGCGGAAAATTATAGGTGCGGATGCGCTCCGAACGGTCGCCGGAGCCCACTTGGCTCTTGCGCGCGTCGGCGCGTTCCTGGTCGGCGGCGCGGCGCTGTTCGTCGTACATCTTGGCCAGCAGCATCTTCATCGCCTTGTCGCGGTTCTTGTGCTGGCTTTTCTCTTCCTGGCAGGCGGCGACGATGCCGGTGGGAATGTGGGTGATGCGCACCGCCGAGTCGGTGGTGTTGACGTGCTGGCCGCCGGCCCCCTGGGAGCGGTAGGTGTCGATGCGCAGATCCTTGTCCTCGACGTGGACGTCCACCGCCTGGGCCTCCGGCAGCACGGCGACGGTGGCGGCGGAGGTATGAATGCGCCCGCCGGCCTCGGTCACCGGCACGCGCTGCACCCGGTGGACGCCGCTTTCGTACTTCAGGCGGGCGAAGACGTTGCGGCCGGAGACGGTGGCGATGGCCTCCTTGAGGCCGCCGATGGGGGTGTCGGTGGCGTCCATCACCTCGAACCGCCAGCCCTGCGACGCGGCGTAGCGTTCGTACATGCGGAACAGTTCACCCGCGAACAGCGCCGCCTCGTCGCCGCCGGTGCCGGCGCGCACCTCCAGGATGGCGTTGCGCGCGTCGGCCTCGTCCCTGGGCAATAGCATCAGTTGGACCGCGCGTTCGCGCTCCGGCACCTCCTCGCGCAGTCGCCCGACCTCCTCCTCGGCCAGACCGCGCATCTCGGGATCGTCGAGCATCGCCTCGGCGTCCGCCAGATCGGCGCGGGCCTGGCGCAAGGCGCCGATGGCCTCCACCACCGGGGTCAGGTCGGACAGTTCCTTGGACAGGCGCGGGATGTCCTGGGCGTCCAGGTCGGAGCCCGACAGCAGCGCCCCCAGTTCCTCATGCCGCGAGACCACGCGGCTCAGTTTCTCGTCCAGGCTCATGATGGTTCGTCTTTTTTGTCTTGATCCTGAGGGTCCGACGCCGTTCGCGTCGCTCCGGGCGCCTCGGCGCCGGTGAGGCGGAACAGGCGGCGGGTGACGTTCTCGGCGTGGCGCAGGTTCTCCGGCGGGCCGGCGGTCAGGCGCCGCAGTTCCTCCGATGGGGTGTGCAGCAAACGGCCAATGAGCAGCCGAGTCGCCTTGCCGGCATCGTCGCCGGCCTCGGCCAGCACGCGGTTGCGCTCCTCCTCGAAGCGGGCGTGCAACTGGGTGATGACGGGCGCCGCCGCGCGTTCCACGCGGCCGGTGCGGAAGCGCCCTACCTCCTCGCGCACGATGCGCCACGCCGCCTCGGCCTCGGCCTCGCGGTGGGCGCGGCCTTCCATGGCGATGCCCTCCAGATCATCCAGATCGTACAGGAAGGCGTTGTCCACTTTGTTGACGGCCGGTTCCACGTCGCCCGGCACGGCCACGTCGGCGATGAACACCGGGCGGCGCCGCCGCCGCTTGGAGGACTGGCGCGCCGCGTCCTCGCCCAGGATGTGCTCGCGCCCGCCGAAGCACGAGATGACGATGTCGGCCGCCACCAGATCGTCGATCAGCGCCTCGTTGCTGCTGACGTGGGCGTTGAGGCGCCGGGCCACGGCCTCGGCACGGCTGCGCCGACGGGCGCGCACGATCAGGTGCTCCAGCCCGTGAGTCTGGAACGACTCGGCCAGAAGCTCGCCCATCTCGCCGGTGCCCAGCAACAACCCGGTGCGGCCGTTCAGATCGCCGTGCAGATCGCGCGCCACCTGCACCGCCGCCGATGCCACCGACACCGGCCCCTCGGCGATGTGGGTCTCCGAGCGCACCCGCTTGGCGCAGGCGAAGGCCGATTGCAGCAGGCGTTCCAGTTCGGCGCCCACCATGCCGGCGGCCCGCGCGGTGGAATAGCCGGCCTTGACCTGCCGCAGGACATGCGGCTCGCCGATCACCTGACTGTCGAGCGAGGCGGCGACCGCGAAACAGTGCCGGGCGGCGTCGGCGCCGCGCAGCACGTAGCCCTGGCCGCGCAACACCGACGGCGTGACGTCGCCCTGTTCGGCCAGCGCGACCAGGGCGACTTCGGCCGTGGCCTCGGCGACGTCGACCTCCGGGGCCTGGGCGATCACCTCCACCCGGTCGCAGGTGGACAAGACCACCGCCTGGGTCAGACCGGCGGATCGCAGGCGCTCCAGGAAGGCGGGCACGGCCTCGTCCTCCAGTGTCACCCGGTCGCGCAGGCCCATCGAACTGGAATGGTGGTTGGCGCCCACGATGATCAGTGCGCCCAGGGTGTCCGGGGCGTCCTCCCTGCCATCGTCCCCGGGGCCGTCGGGGCTGTCGCCGCCGGGTGTCGTCACCGGAACCGGTCCAGCGCCCTCTCCACCGCGTTAAGGCGAACCCGCGTCTGCTCGCCGCTGTCCAGGTCGCGCACCGTGGCCTCGCCGGCCGCCAGTTCCTCGTCGCCCAGGATCACGGCGGCGCGGGCGTTCACCTTGTTGGCCCGTTTCATGCGCTTGCCCATGTTGCCGGAGTAGCCGAGATCGACCGCGAAGCCGGCGCGGCGCAGGCGGTCGGTCAGGGGCAGGGCCAGCGCGTCCGCCTCGGCGCCGGCCGGCACCATGGCGATGGGGCGCGGCGCCGGCGGCGGATCGGTCATCAGCATGGACAGGCGCTCGACCCCGGCGGCCCAGCCGACGCCGGGCGTGGGCGGCCCGCCCATCTGCTTGACCAGCCCGTCATAGCGCCCGCCGGCCAAGACGGTCCCCTGGGCGCCCAGCGCGGTGGTGGTGAATTCGAACGCGGTGTGGGTGTAGTAATCGAGGCCCCGCACCAACCGGGGGCTGATCTCGACCGGAATGTTCAGCGCCGAAAGCCCGTCGCGCACGCGGGCGAAGAAGTCCCGCGAGGTGTCGTTCAGGTGATCGGCGAGAATCGGCGCGTCGGCCACCACGGCGCGGTCGCCCTCGTCCTTGGAATCGAGGATGCGCATGGGGTTGCGCTCCAGCCGGGCGAGGCTGTCCTCGGACAGTTCGCCCTGACGGCCCTTCAGGTAGGCCACCAGCGCCTCGCGGTAGACGGCGCGGCTCTCCAGGTCGCCCAGGGTGTTCACCTCGACGGTGACGGTGCCGCCCAGGCCCAGCGCCTCCAGGATATGATAGCCGCAGGTGATGACCTCGACGTCGGCGGCCGGTCCCTCGACCCCCAGGATCTCGATGCCGACCTGATGGAACTGCCGCTGGCGGCCCTTCTGCGGGCGCTCGTAGCGGAACATGGGGCCGCGATAGAACGCCTTGACCGGCACCTGCTGGGCCAGCCCGCCGGAGATGAAGGCGCGCACGATGGCCGCCGTGCCCTCGGGCCGCAGGGTCAGGCTTTCGCCGCCCCGGTCCTCGAAGGTGTACATCTCCTTGGTGACGATGTCGGAGGTGTCGCCGAGCGTGCGCTTGAACACCTCGGTGAACTCGAAGATGGGCGTGACGATCTCGCCGAAGCCGAAGCGGCGCGCGACGTCGAACGCGCGCTGCTCCACCGCGCGGTGGGCGCGGGCGGCATCGGGCAGAAGGTCGTGGGTCCCGCGCACGGGTTGCAAGGCGGCCATGGGGTCCTTCGGGTGCCAGGGGACGGGAGACAGGCACCGGGGACCGGCCCGGCCCATGATGCCGCCTCCGTCATATTCAGGCCGGACCCGTTTTGCAACGGTGGGAGGGACCCGGCATCCCGATCCCCTTGAAGAAAGCGCCTGGTCCGTGGTGGCCGAAGCGGCCGTCGTGCACCGCCTAGACTCGCGGTCGCGATGCCGACGGCCTCGGTCATGCGGCCCTTTCCGATCGAGCGAGGAGAACGGCCGCGCTACCCATAACACCCGCTGCGGTCCGGTTGATCATCCGTCGCCTGAAAGGTGTCAGGGCATACCCACCCACTAGCGACCCGGCAGTCACCCAAATGAGTGCTGCAAATCCCTCCGCTACAATATATAGACCCCCGAGAATGAAAAGCTGCGGCAAGATTGTTTCGGCTTCATTGACAAACTGGGGCAGGAACGCCGTCAGCAAGAGATACGCCTTCGGATTTCCCAAAAGGGTAAAAAACTCGCGCCGCATCAACATCGAGGCATCCGGTGCTGCGACGTCGGAAGCGGTATCGGCTCTCCAGAAACGCCACGCCAGAAACACCAGATAGCCGACGCCCATCCATTTCAGGGCGACGAAGGCCATCTCTGACGTCCGCAGCACGACATCCAGCCCCAGCGAGGCCAGCACGACCAATACCGCCCATGCGGCAAGCCGTCCCATGACTCCCTTCGCGGTCGGCCGCCATCCGGCTTTGGTTGCCGACACAAAAGCGAGCAGGTTATTCGCACCGGGTGACGCGCCGAGTAAAAGGGCCGCAGGCACAAAGATGAGCACGTGTTCGGTCGTCACGGCGTTCCCCCGTCCCCGCGTTCCAGTGTGCGTGAGCCCTACCGGTCCGCCAGCGCCAGCCGCAGCCCCAGCAGCCCGAACGCCCCGGCGAAGCCGCGCCGCATCCAGCGCATCACGGAGGGGCGGGAGATGACGTGCCGGCGCGTGGCCGAGGCGAACGCGCCGTAGCCGACGAAGACGATGAACGTCAGCAGCATGAACACCGCCGCCAGCCCGAGCATCATCAGGGTGGGCGCGGCGGTTTCCGCCGGCACGAACTGCGGCAGGAAGGCCAGAAAGAACAGCGACAGCTTCGGGTTCAGGATGTTCAGCAGGAACCCGTTGAGCACGATGCGGCCGGGCGGGGCCGGGGCGTGCTCGCCCTTGACCTCCAGCGCGCCGCCGTCCCTCAGCACGCTCCACGCCATGTACAGCAGGTAGCAGACGCCGAGATACTTGATCACCAGAAAGGCCAGCGCGCTGGTGTGCAGCAGGGCGGCCAGCCCGGCGATGCTGGCGGCGATGTGCGGCAGGATTCCGAATGTGCAGCCGAGCGCCGCCCAGACGCTGGCGCGCCAGCCCCGGCCCAGCCCATAGGCGAGGGTGTACAGCACGCCGGTGCCCGGCAGCAGGATGACGACCATCGAGGTGACGAGGAATTCGGGGCTCATGGGAGGGGCTTCCTTGGTTTCCGTGTCGGTGGGGAACGCGACGGCCGCATCACCCCGCCCGAAGCGTCCCCTTTTCAGGCGATCGCATGCCGGTCTCTTGTGCCCGGTCCGGGCGGGTTTTGAAAGCGCCACGGTGGCACGGCACAGGAAAACCGCAGGACCGGCGACGCCCCTCCGGCGCGGCGTCAGGCCGACCCCTCCATTCCCTCCGGATACACGAACGGGTCGTCCCCTGCTTCCTCCACCCGCGCCACCAACAGATCGACGAAGGTCCGCTCCGCCTGGGACAGCGTGGTGCGCGGGTTGGTGACCAGGAAGATGTCCACCGCTGGCGGCCCGCCGGGTGGCGGCGCGTCATCCTCCGGCGGCAGCCGCCACAGCAGGCCGTCGGCCACGTCTCGCGCCACGGCGTGGATCGGCAGCGCCCCGATGCCCAGCCCGGCGACGATCATGCGGCGCACCTCTTCCAGGTTGGCGGCGGTGCCGACGATGCGCCCGGTCAGTCCGTGGTGAACCCGCAACAGGCTGACGGCCCGCAGGGCATCCTGGGGACTGTCGGTGACGAAGGACACGAAGGTTTCTTCGGCCAGATCGGCCATGGTCAGGTCGCGGCGGCCGAACAGGCGGTGCCGGGGGCCGCAGAAGACTCCGAAGTGCTCCCGGAACAGAATTCGATAGCTCAGTTGCGGATGCGGCCGGGCGACGAGGCAGATACCCGCGCTGGCCTGCCGCGACAGCACGGTCTGCACCACGGCGCTGGAGCGGGCGATGTCGATCTCCAGGGTCACCAGGGGGTGGCGCTGGTGATAGTCCGCCAGCGCCTCGTCGAGCGGCGGGAAGGTCACATGGCTGGCCATGGCGAGGCGGATGTGCCCGCTCAGGTCCGCCTCGGCGTCCGTCATCAGGTGACCCAGCCGGCCGATGGCGCCGCAGATGTCGCGGCACTCGTCGAACAGCACCCGGCCCTGGTCGGTCAGTTCGAAGCGGCCCGGGGCGCGGTCGATGAGCCGTTGTCCGAGCCGATCCTCCAGCCGCTTCAGCGCGTTGCTGACGCTGGGCTGGCGCAGCAGAAGGCGGTTGGCGGCCCGGGTGATGGAGCCTTCCTCGACGATCACCATGAAGGTGTGCAGCAGGTTCCAATCGAAGTCCCGCCGGGCCAGTGCCGGCACGGCGGCATCCGGCGCGACGTCATCCCGGCCTGCATCCGGCACGGTGCCCGGAAGACCTCCGCCGTCGTTCGCGTCGATCATCGCCCCCTCCCTCCGGACACCATAGCAACGGACTATACCATTCATTATTGCAATCTATTTGCGCTATGTCCATTCCCGGGGCGTGATGGACCGAACGTTCCGGTCGGACATTCGCCGGCCGGGCTCCGCGTCGTGACCCAACACGGGCGGATGGGGGGTTCACCACAGGCGGGAGGCGCAGCGATGTCCGCGTCCGGCTCCCTGGCCACCGGCTTCGACCGGCGGCCCTGGCTGTTGCTGTCACCGGCGCTGGTGTCGGTGGCCCTGCTGCTGGTCGTACCGGCGATGTTCATCGTCGTCTATTCGTTCTGGCTGCGCACGGCCACCGGCGCCGATCAGGTCACGTTCTCGCTGGACAATTGGCGGGAGGTCCTGACCGATCCCTTCTACCGGGACATCCTGATCCAGACCCTGCGCATCGCCGCCATCTCCACCATCACCTGCGCGCTGGTCGGATACATCCCCGCCTACTACATCGCCTACGCCCCGACGCGGCACAAAACGCTGCTGCTGGTGCTGCTGATGCTGCCGTTCTGGGTCAGTTACATCATCCGCACCATGTCATGGATCAACATCCTGGGGGTGTCCGGCGCGGTGAACGGCGTGATGTTGTGGGCCGGGATCATCGATGAGCCGATCCAGATGCTCTACAACGAGGTCACGGTGGTCCTCGGCCTGGTGCATTTCCTGCTGCCGTTCATGATCCTGAACATCTACGTCAGCCTGGATGGCATCGACCGCAGCCTGACCGACGCCGCGCGCTCGCTGGGCTGCACCGGCTGGCAGGCGTTCCGCGAGGTCACCCTGCCGCTGTCGGTGCCGGGGCTGGCCGCCGGCTCGCTGCTGTGCTTCGTGCTGGGGGCCGGCACCTACATCACGCCGATGGTGCTGGGCGGGCCGGGTGACGCCATGTTCGCCAATCTGGTGTTCGAGGCCATCGTCACCCAACTCGACTGGCCGCTGGGCTCGGCGCTGTCGCTGCTGCTGCTGGCGCTGTTGAGCGCCCTGGTCCTGGTCTACAGCCGGTTTCTGGGCATCGACCAGATCGCCAAGAGCTTCCGCTAGGGACGGGGAGGAGACGTCATGAGCCTCGCCTGGACCGCCATCCGCTTCGGAACCCTGCTGGTCTACCTGTTCATGTTCGCGCCGGTCGCGGTGGTGATGCTGCTGTCGTTCAACGCCAACCAGTTCGGCAGCTTCCCCATGGAGGGGCTGTCGCTGCGTTGGTTCGTGGCGCTGATCGAGAACGACGCCATCGTGCGCGCCTTCCAGACCTCGCTGGTGCTGGGGGCGCTGACCAGTGTGATCTCGACCACCATGGGGGTGCTCGCCGCGCTGGCCATGGTGCGCTACGACTTCCCGGGCAAGCGGCTGATCTCGACCGCCCTGATCGCGCCGATTCTGGTGCCGGAAGTGGTGCTGGCCGTGGCCCTGCTGCTGTTCCTGCGGGCGTTGGACGTGCCGCGAAGCTTTTTCCTGCTGCTGATGGGCCACGTCATCTTCACCTTGCCGTTTGTCGTGCTGGTGGTGCAGGCGCGGCTGGTGGGCATCCGCCGCGACTATGAGGAGGCCGCGCTCAGCCTGGGCGCCAATGCCTTTCAGACCTTCCGCGAGATTACGCTGCCCCTGATGCTGCCGGCGGTGCTGGCCGGCATGCTGTTCTCGTTCACGATTTCGTTCGACGACATCACCGGCACGCTGTTCTGGAAGCCCGGCGGGGTGGAGACGGTGCCGACCCAGATCTTCGCCATGCTGCGCAACTCGATCAGTCCGGAGATCAACGCGCTCGGCACGGTGATGGTGGTGTTCACGGTGGCCCTGCCGCTGTTGGGGGCGGCGCTGGCGCGGCGGGTGTCGGCGCGCATGACGACAGGGCGGTGACGCCACGCCGGTCCATCGTCGGGACACAGGTTTCACAACAGGGAGAGTTGACCCATGGATCAGACCAAACGCCTCGAACGCCTTCTGGAGCGCTACCGCAACGGCGACATCGACCGCCGGAGCTTTCTCGGCCTGCTGGGCGCGGCCGGGTTGGGCGCCGGTCTCGCCGGTGGTCCCATGACCCTGCTGGCGCGGCAGGCCCGCGCCGCCGATCCGGACCAGGTGCGGTTCGACGGCTGGGGCGGCGTCGTCTCCGAGGCCTTCCGTGAGCACGCCTTCGAGCCCTACACCGAAAAGACCGGCATCCCGGTGGTGGACGGCACCTTCGGCGGCGCCGACGAATACCTCGCCCGCGTCAAGGCCAGCCAGCCCGGCGAGTTCAACATCGCCCACCTGTCGGGCGTGTTCGACTACGCGCGCTATCACGGCCTGGAGCTGTCCACGACCCTGAACGAGGACAACATTCCCAACCTGAAGCTGGTGATCGAGGCCCTGATGAATGCCTTCCGCCCGATCACCGGCGGGGCGCTGTCGGCCGTGCCCTACGATTACGGCACCACCGGCATTGCCTATAACCGCAAGCACGTCAGCGACGACGAGGCCAAGGCCCAGGGCGCGGCGCTGCTGGTCAACCCGGACTTCAAAGGCAAGATCGGCGGCTGGGGCGAGTGGAAGACCCGCATCTGGTACGCCGCATTGCAGACCGGCCAGAACCCCAACGGGATCGAAGACATGGACGCCGTCTGGGACAAGCTGCGCGAACACCGCGACCTGCTGCTGAAATACTGGGGCTCCGGCGCCGAGCTGATGAGCCTGCTGGCCGAGGAAGAAATCTACGTCACAGAGGCGTGGTCCGGCCGCGTCAAGGCGCTGCAGGAGCAGGGCCACGACATCGGCTATCTGGATCCGCCGGGCGGTCTGGCGTGGCAGGAATGCCTGTTCGTCATCAAGGGCAGCCCGATGGAGGCCTGCGAGGAACTGCTGAACTTCATGCTGGAGCCGGCGGTGTCCATCGCCGTCGCCGAGGGCCAGAACTACCCGCCGGCGCTCGACCCGACCAAGGTGGACCTGGGCGAGGTGGTTCCGACCCTGCCGGCGTTCGACCCGACGGGCACGCTGGAGTCGCTGAACTTCTTCGATCCGACGTACTGGAACACCAACGAGCAGGAGTGGTCCAAGACCTTCGGCCGCGTGCAGAAGGGGCGCTAAGTCCGATTTCCAGGGCGGGGCGGCGGCTGTCCTGCGGCCAGCCGCCGTCCAACGCAAGGCGGGGTGCGCCTGCGGCGCGAACCCAATACCCCGGCACCAGGTGGGACGGATGATGATCCGGCAGCATCACGTTGCAAGAACGCATCGGCTGCGTATGCAGGTCGGTGGAGTCCGCGTAGGGCGGATTCGGCCCGCGAAAGCGGGCCAATCCGCCGACGGCGGGTTGCGCCTGCGGCGCGAACCCGCCCTACGGGCTTCGCATTTCGTCAATCGTGCATTCACCCGATTGCCCTGGGTGAACCCCCGTCCGGTGTTGACGGTGCCAGACCGGTTGTTCGGGGCGGCGGCTGTCCTGCGGCCAGCCGCCCTAGCCCTATTCCTTAGGGCGGGTGGCCGAAGGACACCCGCCGTCCAACGCAAGAACAAGCGACCAACGGACCCTCGCCCATGACCGATGCCAGCACCACCGCGAACGCCGTCGAGCTTGAGGCCGTCGAGAAGCGCTTCGGCGCCTTCGTGGCCGTGCAGAAGACCGATCTGGCCGTGCCCGAGGGCTCATTCGTCACCCTGCTCGGCCCGTCCGGCTGCGGCAAGACCACGACCCTGCGCATGATCGCCGGCCTGCTCGACCCCACCGAGGGCGACATCCGCGTCAAGGGCCGCTCGGTCACGTCGGTCCCCATTCACAAACGCAACCTGGGCCTCGTGTTCCAGAACTACGCCCTGTTCCCGCATAAGAGCGTGTTCGACAACGTCGCCTTCGGCCTGAAGTATCGCGACGTGCCCAAGGCCGAGGTCACCAAGCGGGTGCGCGAGGCGCTGGCCCTGGTGCAGTTGCCGCACGTCGAGGACCGGCGGCCGATCCAGCTTTCGGGTGGCCAGCAACAGCGCATCGCGCTGGCCCGGGCCATCGTCATCCAGCCGGATGTGTTGTTGCTCGATGAACCCCTGTCGGCCCTGGACGCCAACCTCCGCGAGGAAATGCGGGTCGAACTGAAACGCATTCAGCGCGAACTGGGCATCGCCACCGTGTTCGTCACCCACGACCAGTCCGAGGCGCTGGCGATGTCGGATTCCCTGGTGGTCATGAACCAGGGCTGGATCGAGCAGATTGGCCCGCCGGACCTTGTCTATAACGAGCCGGCCAGCCAGTTCGTCGCCGATTTTCTGGGGCATTCGAACATTCTGCCGGGCCGCGTGGCCGGCGAGGAGGGCGGTTTCGTCAAGGTCATCACGGACGCCGGGGCCACCATCCTGTGCCACACCCGCGACCGCGCCGGCCGGCCGGAGGGCGAGCGGGTGCGGCTGGTGCTGCGCGCCGAGCGGCTGCTGCTGGGCGAGTCGCATGATCCGGCGCCCGGCCACAGCCTGATGCGCGCCCGCGTGCGCACCGTGGACTACCTGGGCCAGAGCGCCCGCTACTTCCTGACCACCATCGGCGACGACGGCGATCCGGGCGCGGGCGTCGATCTCCAGGCCATCAACCCCATCGACCGCGCACCGTTCCCGGAGGGCGCCGAGGTCTGGATCCGCGTGCGCGGCGACGACTGCGTGCTGCTGGACGGGGATTCGGACGCATGAGGCGGACGGGGATGCACGAGACCATGACGCAGCGGCTCACGCGGGCCGTGAGTGAGGAGACGCAGTGGCCTCCATGGGGGCGGCCCGGCCGGCCGTCGCGACGCTGACGGCGCACCGCCCCGTCCCGCCCCAACCTGTGAGGTTCCGCCATGGAACACGTTTCGACCGCGCCATCTCCGGTGCCGGAAGCTCCGCCGGACTACGCCCCCGCCGTGCCCGACATGGACGCCGGCCCGGCCCGTTCGCACCTGTTCTATCAGTCGCGCCACCGCCGGCCCCTGCTCGACCGCGCCAAGGGCGTCCACATGTGGGACGTCGCCGGCAAACGGTATCTGGACGGCTCCTCCGGCGCCATGGTCAGCAACATCGGCCATTCCGATCCGGTGGTGCTGGAGGCCATGCGGGCGCAGATGGAAAAGTCCACCTTCGGCTACCGGCTGCATTTCGAGAACGCGCCGGCCGAACACCTCGCCCGGTTGGTGGCCGAGTTGAGCCCGGAGGGCATGGACCGCGTGTTCTTCGTCTCCGGCGGGTCGGAGGCGGTGGAAAGCTGCCTGAAGCTGGCGCGCCAGTACGCCCTGGCCATCGGCGAGGCGACGCGGTTCAAGGTGATCTCGCGCTATCCCAGCTACCACGGCGCCACGCTGGGCGCGCTGGCCCTGACCGGCTACACCACCATGACGGCGCCGTTCGCGCCCATGATGCACGAGATGCCGAAGATTCCGGCGCCCACCTGCTACCTGGACCGCGACGGCCTGACGATGGAGGAGCGCGGGCGCCGCTACGCCGACATGCTGGAGGCCGAAATCCTGCGACAGGGACCGGAGACCGTGCTGGCCTTCATTATGGAGCCGGTCGGCGGGGCCTCGACCGGAGCGCTGGTGGCGCCCGACAGCTACTATCCGCGCATCCGCGAGATTTGCGATTACTACGGCGTGCTGCTGATCCACGACGAGGTGATGACCGGGGCCGGGCGCACCGGGCGGTTTCTGGCCAGCGAGCACTGGGACCTGAAGCCGGATCTGATGGCGCTGTCCAAGGGCTTCGCCGCCGGCTACGCGCCGCTGGGCGCCATGGTGGCCTCCGATAAAATGGTCGAGGCGGTGATGGAACACGGCGGCTTCATCCACGGCTACACCTATGCCGGCAACCCGCTGGCCTGCGCCGCCGGTCTGGCGGTGCTGCGCGAGACGGTGCGCCGCGACCTGCCCGGCAACGCGGCCCACATCGGGGATCTGTTGAAGGCCCGGTTGGAAGGGCTGAAGGAGCGCTTCGCCTTCATCGGCGACGTGCGGGGCAAAGGCCTGCTGCTGGCGGTGGAACTGGTGGCCGACCGCGACACCATGGACCCACTGCCGCCGGAGAACATGGCGGCGGCGCGGCTGGTGGACCTCGCCTATGACCGGGGGCTCATCATCTACTGGCGCCGCACCCGGGGCGGTTATGTCGGCGACCACGTCATGGTCTGCCCGCCGCTGATCCTGACAGAACCGGAGATCGAGGAAATCATGGGACCGCTGGAGGAGTCGCTGGCGGTGCTGGAACGGGAGCTCGGGTTCGCGGGGGGCGGCACCCTCTGAACCCTCCCCTTCGTCGGGGGGGAGTTGCCCTCCCACCCCCTACCCCGTCTCGCGCATGACGGGCGTACCCCAGTGCGGCCCGCCCCGCCGGGCGGTGGCCTCGGCCGTGCGCTGGTCGTCGGTGATGTAGTCACGAGTGATGGGCACCGCGCCCAGTTCGCGCGTCAACTGCGCCTGGAACACCACCTGCCGATCAAACCGGAACACCACCTCGCAGCCGGTCAGGTAGAAGTCCCACATGCGGTAGAACCGCTCGTCGTACAGGGTGTTGACGACGTGATCGCGGTGCGCGGCGAACCGTTCACGCCAGTGCCGGATGGTCTCCGCGTAGTGGACCCGTAGCACCTCCAGGTCGCTCAGGATCCAGTCGGAGCGCTCCACGGCCCCGGCCAGTTCGGACAGCGCGGGCGTATACCCGCCGGGGAAGATGTACTTGCGCAGCCAGGCATTGGTGCCGCCGGGCTGTTCCGCGCGGCCGATGGTGTGCAACAGGAACACGCCGTCCGGCTTCAGGAGCGCCCGGGTCCTGTCGAAAAACGCGGCGTAGTGATTGACGCCGACATGCTCGAACATGCCGACGGAGACGATGCGGTCGAAGGTTTCCGTGACGCGCCGATAGTCCTGTAGGCGGAATTCGACCAGGTCCTCCAGACCCTGATCCCGGGCGCGTTGCTGCGCGACGCCCAGTTGCTCTTTCGATAGCGTGATGCCGGTGACCCGCACGCCGTGTTCCCGCGCCATGAGCAGCGCCAGACCGCCCCAGCCGCAGCCGATGTCCAGCACGGTCTGGCCCTCGCGCAGCAGCAGCTTGGCGGCGATATGCCGCTTCTTGGCTTCTTGGGCCGCCTCCAGGTCGGCGACACCGGGCGGCCAGTAGGCGCACGAGTATTGCTGATCGGCGTCGAGGAACTGCCGGTACAACTCGCCCGACAGGTCGTAGTGGTGGGCGACGTTGCGCTCGGCCCGATGCACGGGATTGTGTTGGTAGATCCACCGCAGCCCCCGGTTCAGCGCCCAGTGGGCCTTGAAGAACCGGGACGCTCGGCTGTAGCGGTGCAGGTTGTGGATCATCATGCCCAGCACATCGTAGAGGCTGCCCTCCTCGACCACGAGAGTGCCGTCCATGTAGGCCTCGCCGAAGGCCAGTTCCGGGCCGGAGACGAACTTCCTGGTGAAACGTGGATCGGTGATCCGGATCGTTGCCGGACCGGGAACCGGCCCGGTGCCGTGGTCCGGGATCGGCGCCTCGCCATAGACGCGCCGCAGTCCGGCATGGTTGATGATGGTCAGGGACCCGTCTTTCAGGATCCGCTTCAGAATGGCGTCAACGATCATGGCGCGCCTCCGCCCGGCCATGGCCGACTCGGCGACGGTCACCCGCTTCCGCGCGCTCCTGGACCCGCGTCGCGCCCCACGGGGCCGTTGCCGGATCGGCTCTGTCTTTCCCTCTCCACCCGCGGCGGATGCCGTCAGCCCCCGATCCGACCGCGGAACGTCGCGGCACAAGACAGTGTTTCTCGTGCACTGATCCATGCCCCGATGCTGCGAGACACGCTCCATGCGCCACCGTGTGACGGCGGCTCATGGCTCGGTCAAGAGCTTGGATCAGGGTAGAGAATTCATCAGCCGACATCAACGAATCCAGCGCGGGGCCAGCAAGTCTCAGGATGAGGGCAGAACACCGGTTGCGGCCGGTGCCGGCCTGTTCTCCTTCCCCCTTCGGCTCTCATATTCACTCTTCTTCCCGCCGAAGCGGCGGCTCTTCGCTCGCGCGACACTGTGACTCGTCATTGCGAACCCCTCATTTCGGAAAAGGGCCGCAATACCAATGGGTTTCACGACATCGGCCTGCGCGATACCCTGTTGATTTAATTGCATATTTAAGAAATGAGGGGATTCCTGAGGGCACGGGGCAGTCCTCCAGACAGCCGAATGGCGGATGAGGGGACTCATCCGCCATTGGCCTGTCTGTGTGCGCTGGTTCGGATCGGATCAGTTGGCCTGCCGGCGCAGGAACGCCGGGATTTCAAGCTGATCCTCCTGGTGCGAGGTCACGGGTCGGTCCTCCGGATCGATCCGCATGGGTCCGGGCGCGGCGGACTGGCCGTGGTGACCATGCCGCGCCTCGCCCAGGTGATGACCGTGACCGTGGTCGCGCTCTTCCTCGTCGGCGCGGGCGCGGCCGAACCCGGTCATGCGCTGGAACAGGCTGGGACGCTCGCGGCGGGTCTCGCCGTGCTCGGGGCCGCGGCCGTGGTCCGGGTGATTGTCGCGATCACCGGACCGAGCCGACGGCGCGGCGCGCAGTCCGGGCTGCATCGCCGCGCGCTGCGGGTCCTGACCCTGGCGCGGCGCCGGGGCATGGGAGTGGGCGGCGTGGCGCTCGGCGTAGCGCGGATCAAGGGCGGTCTGGCCGTGCACCTGACGGGACAGATCGATCTGACCGACCACCTCCGCGTTGCCCTGGCCACCACCGCCGAACGCCTGTCCGGGAGACGGGGCCGCGCCCGGGGTGAGGCGCGCCGCCGGGGCGGACGCCGGCGCCTGGGCCGGGTTCGAATGGGTGGGGGGCTGCGGAATGAAGGCGCGATGGCCGGTCGCCGACGCGGGCGCGTTGGCGGGCGTGGGTGCGGATCCCGGCTGGGCGCGGAACGGCGGACGGGTGACCTCTCGCGGCGCCGGACGCGGGGCGCCCTGGGCCGGACGGGACGCGGGAGCGGTGGCGGCAGGGGCCGCGCGGTCCTCGTGCGTCTCCCGGGCAGCCGGCCGGACCTCACCGTCGGAGTCGCTGCCCAGCACCATGGACGGATCAATCAGGTCGTCGCCCTGCCGGGCCACCGCCGCCGGCCGTTCCGGCGTCGCCGGTTCGGTCTTGGGAGCAGATGCCGGCGCCCGGGCCGCCCGGTCGGCTCCGCCGGTGGCTGCCGCGACCTTGCTGGCCGCCGCCAGTCCGAGACCGAAGCCGCTGCCGGCAGCGTCGCCGCTGTCGCTCGGGCGGGCCTGGGAGACGGCGTCGATGCCGCTGGCCACCACGGAAACCCGCATGGTGCCGTCCAGCGAGGAGTCCAGGCAGGAGCCGAAAATGACGTTGGCGTCCTCGCACTTGATTTCCTCGCGGATGCGGTTGGCCGCCTCGTCCAGTTCGTACAGCGTCAGGTCGTTGCCGCCGGTGATGTTGATCAGCACGCCGCGCGCGCCGCGCATGGAGGTTTCCTCCAGCAGCGGGTTGGCGATGGCGGCCTCGGCGGCCTCGATGGCGCGGTTGTCGCCGCTGGCCTCGCCGGTGCCCATCATGGCCCGGCCCATGTCCATCATCACCGTGCGTACGTCGGCGAAGTCCAGGTTAATCAGGCCCGGCATAATCATCAGGTCGGTGACCGAACGCACGCCGGCATAGAGCACGTTGTCGGCCATCTTGAAGGCATCGGCGAAGGTGGTTTTCTCGTTGGCGACCCGGAACAGGTTCTGGTTGGGGATGATGATCAGGGTATCGACGTACTGCGACAGTTCCTCGATGCCCCCCTCGGCGAGGCGCATGCGGTGCGAGCCCTCGAACTGGAACGGCTTGGTGACCACGCCGACGGTCAGGATCCCCATGTCGCGGGCGCAGCGCGCCGCGACCGGCGCCGCGCCGGTGCCGGTGCCGCCGCCCATGCCGGCGGTGATGAAGCACATGTGGCTGCCCTTCAACTCGCTGGCGATGGCCTCATAGCTTTCCTCGGCGGCGGCGCGGCCGATGTCCGGCCGGGCGCCGGAGCCCAGACCGTGCGTGGTCTCGCCGCCCAACTGGATGCGCCGGTCGGTGCGCGCCTGGGCCAGCGCTTGGGCGTCGGTGTTGGCGACGACGAACTCGACGCCCTCAAGCCGGGCCTCGATCATGTTGTTGACGGCATTGCCTCCGGCGCCACCCACACCGATCACGGTGATACGGGGCTTCATTTGGGGCTCAATGTCGTCAGGCACGCCAAGACTGATGGTCATGTTTGCCTCCGTGTGTGTCTCAGGCTGTGTCGGGCGCGGTGCGTCATGACCGCTTCTCCCGTCTGCTGGGTTGATGGATGATCGGTTGTCCGATTCTTGGTCCGTCGGCCGTGCCGCGGGTGTGGGGACCGGGGGGGTAGGGAGGACCGCGCCTTCTGTCGCGAGCCCGGGTCCGGTCGTGTTCGTGTCGGTGGGCTCCGCCGTGGCGGCGAAGTCCGAAGGGTCCTGCCCGGTGCCGGCGGTCGGAAACCGCTCGGGTCCGTCCATGGCCTCGGGGGCCGGGGCGGACGCGGCGCCGGCCAGTTCGAAAAGGTCGTCACCGGGATGGGTCATCAGAAATTCTCCCTCAGCCAGCGGCCGATGCGGTGAACCGGCGCGAACAGCCCGCCGGAGCGGGGTGGTTCGTCCAGGATCGGCCGTTCGACATGGTCCTGAACGGCGTGACTCAGCAGGCCGGCACAGGTCGCGAACGCGGGGCCCGCAGCGCTGTCGGCCAGATTGTGCAGACGCAGCGGCCGACCCGGCCGGACCTGCTTGTCCAGAATATGCTCGGCCAACTCCCGCACCCCGGGAAGCTGGCTGGCGCCGCCGGTCAGCACGGCGCGGCGCCCGGCGATGCGGTCCACGCCGGCGGCGGCGAGGTGGGCGCGCACCAGTTCCAGGGTTTCCTCGACGCGGGGGCGGATGACCTGCACCAGATAGGAGCGCGGGATCTCCAGGGCCGGCTGATCCTCGTCCTCGCCGACCAGGGGTACGCGCAGGATTTCGCGGGCGTCGGCGGGCGAGGTCAGGGTCGCGCCGTACATGGTCTTGAGCCGTTCGGCCATGGCCAGCGGGGTGGACAGGCCCTGGGCGATGTCGTTGGTGACGTGGCCGCCGCCGACGCCGATGACGCCGACGTGAATGACGTGGCCGCCCAGGAAGACGCCGACGGACGTCGTTCCCCCGCCCATGTCGATGACCGTGGCCCCCAGGTCGCGCTCGTCCTCCACCAGCGAGGCCAGCCCGGCGGCGTAAGGCGCGGCCACGCGGCTGTCCACGTCCAACTCGCAGCGCTCGATCACGGTGGACAGGTTGCGCAGTGGCCCGGCGGCGGCCGAGACCAGATGCATGCGCGCGCCCAGGCGCTCTCCGTACATGCCGCGCGGATCAAGCACGCCGTCGGTGCCGTCGATGGTGTAGCCGACCGGGATGCAGTGCAGCAGCTCGCGGTCGGGATCGCTCGGTTGCTGGCCGCCGCAGGCGAGGATGCGGCGCACGTCGGCGTCGCGGATCTGATGTCCGGCCACCGCCATTTCCACGTCGATGCGCCGGCTTTCCGGATCGCCGCCGGAGACGGCCACCACCACGCCGTCGATGTGCTCGCCCGCCATGTCCTCGGCGCGGGCGACGGCCTTGCGGATGGCCGTGGCGACCTCGTCCAGATTGGCGACGCGTCCCGAGCGGACCCCGCGCGATTGATGGTGCCCGACGCCGAGCACGCGCAGCCCGCCGCCGGACTCGTCGGCCCGGGCGATGAAGCACGCCACCTTGGTGGTGCCGACATCAAGCGCCGCGATCAGCCCGCCCCGGCGCCGCCATGCGGGCGGGGGCGCGTCTGAATGCCGGTCTCGGTCGGTTCGGGTCAGCATCAGCATGGCGGTCAGGTCTCCTGTCCCGACGTGGACACCAGAACGCGGGGCGCGTTGGCCGGCGCGCCCGGCGCCGTCTCGCCGTCTCCGCCGACGCGGCCGGGTGAGCGCGGGCGCACCACCAGCCGGTCGGGCAGGCGCAGATCGACCCGGTCGATGTCGCGCGCCAGCAGGTTGGTGTCCCGGTCCAGCGCCGCCAGCCGGCGCCACGCGGCGCCCGGGTTGGTTTCCGGCAGGCGTACGTCGATTCCGCTCTCGATCCCGTCCAGGCGCACCGTCCAGCGCCGCCGGTCCACCCAGGTCGCGGCCCGCACCCGCTGGGCCAGCCGCGGCTCGGTGGCCAGCAGGTCCATCAACGAAGGCGCCACCCTCGGCGCGTCCTCGCCGACGATCAGCGGCAGGTCGGCGAACGGCCGGGTGTCCACCTCCAGCCATGTGCCGGTGCTGTCGATCAGCGCGTAGTCGCCCTCGGATGAACGCTGCCACAGCGCCAGCGGATTGCGTTCGGTCAGCACGACATGGATGGTATCCGGCAGGCGCCGTTCGACGCGCGCCTGGGCCACCCAGGGCAGGGCCTCGACCCGGGCGCGGGCGGCGTGCGGATCGAAGCTCAGGATGGGCTCGCCGCGCGCCGTTCCCAAGGCGCCCAGCAGCCGGGCCGGTTCGGTGCGGATGCGGCCCTCGACGGTGACGGAGCGCACCACCAGACCGCCGCGCACGGCCACGCGTTCCAGCGCCGCGCCGGCGACGTCGATCTGGCGGCCGACGACCCCGGACTGCCAGACCCAGACGCCGGCGCCGGTGACCGCGAGCAGAACCAGCAGGCCGGCGGTCAGCCGCATGGCCTGCACCATCGCCGACCACGTCGGCAGACGACGCCGGGTCGCGGTGCGCCGTGTCTTCTTGCCGCGTCCGGTGTTTTGTCGTCCGCGTCCCGCGCGGCCCTTGGCGTTACGTGCTCCGCCGAAGCTCAGCCATCGCATGTCGCTGCCTCCACCATCCAGACGCAGAGATCGGGAAACGAAATCCCGATGAGCGCCGCCTGTTCCGGCACCAGGGACGTCGCCGTCATGCCCGGTTGCGTATTGACCTCAAGCACATAAAGGGTCTCGCCGTCGTAGCGCAGATCGGCGCGGCTCACGCCCCGGCAGCCCAGCGACCGGTGCGCGCGCGCGGCCATGTCCAGGCAGGCCTCGGTGACGTCGGGTGGCAGGTCCGCCGGCAGCACGTGCCGCGAGCCGCCGGCCACGTACTTGGCGTCGTAGTCGTAAAACCCGCGCGCTGTGGTGATCTCGGTGACCGCCATCGGCTTGGCGCTCTCGCCCTCGCCCATCACGGCGACGGTCAGTTCACGGCCGGGGATGAAGCGCTCGACCATGGCGCGGCGGCCGAACGGCCAGTCCGCGCGCAGGCGTTCCAGGACGTTGCTGCCCTCCTGGATCACGTAGACGTCGACGCTGGAGCCCTCGTTCAGCGGCTTGACGACGTAGGGCCGCGCCATCGGCTCGACCGCCGGGTCGGCGAAGGCGTCGCACCCGACGACCACGTGATCGGCCACCGGAAGGCCGGCGGCGGCGAACGCCGCCTTGGCCGTGGGCTTGTCCATGGCCATGGCGCTGGCCAGCGCCCCGGAGTGCGTGTAGGGCAGACCCAGGATGTCCAGCAGGCCCTGGATGCGCCCGTCCTCGCCGTAGCGGCCATGCAGGGCGTTGAAGACCACGTCCGGGCGACTGTCGCGCAACACGCGCAGCAACGCGTCCGTGTCGCGGGTGACGTCGTACCCGGTGACCGTGTAGCCGGCCTGCTCCAGCGCGGCGATGGCGGCCGCGCCGCTGTTCAGCGAGACCTCGCGCTCTGCGGAGAAGCCGCCCATCAGGACCGTGACGCGCCGGCTCATGACACACCTCCCGGACCGAAACCCGGCAGCGGATCGCCGATGCGGCGGATTTCCCAGCGCAGGTCGGTGCCGCTGGCCTCGCGCACGCGGCGCCGCACCTCCTCGCCCAGTCCCTCCAGGTCGGCGGCGGTGGCCTCACCGGTGTTGATGAGGAAGTTGCAGTGCTTCTCGGAGACCTGGGCGCCGCCGCGCCTCAGGCCGCGACAGCCGGCGCGGTCGATCAGTTCCCAAGCCTTGCAGCAGGACGGGTTGGCGAAGGTCGAACCGCCGGTGCGGCCCCGGGTCGGCTGGCTTGCCGCGCGCGAGGCTCCGATGGCCTCCATGCGGCCGGCGATCTCCACCGGGTTGCCGGGCTTGAGCTTGAAAACCGCCGACAGGAAGATCCAGTCTTCCGGCGCGCCGCAATGGCGGTAGGACAAATGAAGCTCGTCGCCGGACACCTCGAACAGGGTGCCCCGCCGGTCCGCCACGCGGGCCGAGACGAGGCACCCCTTGACGTCGTGATCGTACGCGCCCGCGTTCATCCGCAGGCCGCCGCCGATGGTGCCGGGAATGCCGGAGAAGAACTCGAGCCCCGACAGACCGGCGGCGAGCGCGACCTTGGCCACCGTGGCGTCCAGCGCGCCCGCCCCGGCAATGACGTGGGTGCCCTCGACGTGCACGTCGGCGAACGGGCCGGCCAGCCGCACCACGAGCCCACGCACGCCGCCGTCCCGCACCAAAAGGTTGGAGCCCACGCCGATCACGGTGGCCGGCACGTCGTCGGGCAGGGCCGCCAGCAGCGCCGCCAGATCCTCGGCGTCGGCGG
The DNA here is from genome assembly GCF_900101965.1 of Rhodospira trueperi. Classification (GTDB taxonomy): domain Bacteria; phylum Pseudomonadota; class Alphaproteobacteria; order Rhodospirillales; family Rhodospirillaceae; genus Rhodospira; species Rhodospira trueperi. The sequence continues at coordinate 192,700 of NZ_FNAP01000002.1, forward strand.
GACGGAACAGCACCTCGGCCGGGCCGCCGACCCGGAACCAGGTGTAGGAGGCCAGCGGCGCATCCGCGCGCAGCCGGCCGCGCACGGGCGGCAGGCGTTCGATCAGGTGCGCCGGAGCTTCCAGATGATACGCGGGCATCATAGGCGTCCTCCCGTCCCGGTGGGGCGGCGGCCTGCCGTGTCGCCAAGGGCCTGCAACTGACCGGGCAGGGCGTTGGCCCAGCCCGAGATGGTGCCGGCGCCCAGGCACATCACCAGATCACCGGGCCTGGCCATGCCGGCGACGGTCTCCGGTAGGCTGTCCGGTCCCGCCAGCGCGGTGACGTTGCGGTGCCCGTGGGTGCGCAGGCCGTCCACCAGGGCGTCGCGGTCGATGCCGGGGATGGGCGCCTCTCCGGCCGGGTAGACGTCGGCCACCAGAACCTCGTCGGCATCGTTGAAGCAGGTGCAGAAGTCCTCGAACAGCGCCTGAAGCCGGGTGTAGCGGTGCGGCTGCACCACCGCGATCACCCGATGCTCGCCGGCCACCTCGCGGGCGCCGCCCAGCACGGCGGCGATTTCCACAGGGTGGTGACCGTAGTCGTCAACGATGGTCACGCCGTTCCAGGTTCCGGTCCGGGTGAAGCGGCGCCGCACCCCCTTGAAGCCGGCCAGTCCGGCCCGGATGGTCTCGGCGGGGATGCCCATTTCGTGACCGATGGCCACGGCGGCCAGCGCGTTCTGGACGTTGTGGCGTCCGAACATGGGCAGGAACAGATCCGGCATGGTCGCGCTGGTGCCGGTCGCGCGGTCGGTCAGCACCGCTTCGAAGCGCGCGCCCTCGGCGCCGCGCCGCAGGTTCACGGCGCGCACGTCGGCCTGGGGGCTGAAGCCGTAGGTGACGATCTTGCGGTCGAGCACCTCCGGGATCAGCGACTGCACCTCCGGATGGTCGATGCACAGCGTGGCGAACCCGTAGAAGGGCAGGTTCTGGACGAAGGTCTTGTAGGCCTCGCGCATGCGCTCGAAGCTGCCGTAGAAGTCCAGGTGCTCCGCGTCCATGTTGGTGACGACGCCGATGGTCGCCGGTAGCTTGGTGAAGGTGCCGTCGCTCTCGTCGGCCTCCACCACCATCCAGTCGCCGTGACCCAGATAGGCGTTGGTGCCGCGCGCGTTGAGGATGCCGCCGTTGATGACGGTGGGGTCGAAGCCGGCCGCTTCCAGCAGCGCGGCGACCATCGACGTGGTGGTGGTCTTGCCGTGAGTGCCGCCGATGGCGATGGCCCACTTCAGGCGCATCAACTCGCCCAGCATCTCGGCGCGGCGCACCACCGGCACGAGGCGGGCGCGGGCGGCGTCCACCTCCGGATTGCCGCCCTTCACCGCCGACGAGATCACCACCACCTGGGCTTCGCCCAGATTGGCGGCGTCATGGCCGACGGTGATCCGCACGCCCAGATCCCGCAGGCGCTTGACGTTGGCGTTCTCGGACAGGTCGCTGCCCTGGACCGCATAGCCCAGGTTGTGCAGCACCTCGGCGATGCCGCTCATGCCGATGCCGCCGATGCCCACGAAGTGGATGGGGCCGATATCAAGGGGCAGGGCTCTCACGCGGCGGTCTCCCGGGTCGGTGTGAGGGACAGGACGAGGTCGGCGAGGCGCTCGGCGGCGTCCGGGCGGCCGAGATCGCGGGCGTTCGCGGCGGCGGCGGCGAGGGCCGCGCCGTCGCTCAGCAGCGCGGCGAGGCGGGCCGACAGGGTGGCGACGTCGAGGCTGTCCTGGGGGGCCAGCCACGCGGCGCCGGCCGCGTCCAGCGCGCGGGCGTTGGCGGTCTGGTGGTCGTCGGTGGCGAACGGAAACGGGATCAGCAGCGCCGGCCGGCCGACACAGGTCAGTTCCGCCACCGTCGAGGCCCCGGCGCGGCAGATCACCAGATGCGCCGCCGCCAACCGCTGCGGCATGTCCTCGAAGAAGGTCTCCGTCTCCGCCGTGATGCCGGCCTCGGCATAGGCGGCGCGGCCGCGTTCCAGGTCTTCCGGGCGGCATTGCTGGGCCACCGCCAGCCGGCCGCGCAGCTCATTGGGCAGCGCCGCCAGCGCCGCCGGCACCAGATCGGTCAGGGCGCGCGCGCCCTGGCTGCCCCCGGTCACCAACAGCCGGATCGGCCCGGCCTCGCCCGGCGACGCATAGGGCGTCTCGCGCGCCGTGAGGATGCCGGCGCGCACCGGATTGCCGACATGGCGCCCCTTGCCCGGCGGCAGGAAGCGCACGGCGGGCAGGGCGGTCGCCACCGCGCTCGCGCGCTTGGCCAGCATGCGGTTGGCGCGGCCGAGCACGGCGTTCTGTTCGTGGATCACGCTCGGGCGCTTCAGGCCGCTGGCCGCCACCACGGCCGGGAACGAGGCATAGCCGCCGAAGCCGACCACCACGTCGGGCTTCAGTTGGGTGAGCAGCGGCCACGCCTGGAACACGCCCTTGGACAGCTTCAGCATGCCGGACAGGCGTCCGCCCAGGCCGCGCCCGGCGATGCCGCCGGCCTCGACCCGCCACGTTTCCAGCCGGCCGAGCGTACCGCCGTACTCCTGGCCGCGCACATCGGTCATCAGGCCGAGACGACAGCCGCGCGCCTCCAGCACACCGGCCAGCGCCTCCGCCGGGAAGACGTGGCCGCCGGTGCCGCCGGCCGCCAGCAGAATGAAGGGGGAGTCGGTCATGGCCGCTCCTCCCATCGCGCGCGGCGCCGGGTCAGCGCCAGAATCATCCCGGTGGCCAGCGCTACCCCGATCATCGACGAGCCGCCGTAGCTGAGGAACGGCAGCGTCATGCCCTTGGTCGGCATCATGTTCAGGCTAGAGGCCATGTTGATGACCGTCTGCATGGCCAGTTGCACCGACAGGCCGCCCACCGCCAGCATGACGAACAGGTCGCGCGCCTCCATGGCCCGGGTCAGCGCGCGCAGGATCAGCACCGCGAACAGCGCCACCACCAGCAGACACAGCCACAGTCCGAACTCCTCGCCGGCCACGGCGAAGATGAAGTCGGTGTGGGCGTCGGGCAGGTCTTCCTTGACGCGGCCCTCGCCTGGACCGCGCCCGAACAGGCCGCCGTCGGCGAACGCCTTCATGGACTGGAGCACCTGATAGCTGTCGCCGCTGTCGGGATCGAGGAAGCGGTCGACCCGATAGGCCACATGCGGGAACATGAAATAGGCGCCCACCGCGCCACCCAGCCCGAGCGCGCCGATCAGCGCCACCCAGGCCAAGGACAGGCCGGCCATGAACATCTGCGCGCACCAGATCGCGGCGACCACCAGCGTCATGCCCACATCGGGCTGCGACAGCAGGATGCCGCAGACGATCACCAGCAGCATGATGGAGATGACGGTGCCGGGAACGTCTTCCGACTGGGCCTTGGCGGACAGCATCCAGGCCACCACGACGGCGAAGAACGGCTTGAGCATCTCGGACGGCTGCACCGTGAACCCGGGCAATGCCAGCCAGCGCGTCGCGCCGTTGGTCACGGGACCGATCACCAGCGTGAGCGCCAGCAGGACCAGGGTCGCGCCGAACCCCGCCACGGCCAGCCGGCGCACGCCGCGCGGCGACAGCAGGGAGACGGCAAACAAGACCGTCAGCCCGAGCGGCAGGAACAGCATCTGCCGCTGCACGAAATGGAAGGTGTCGGCGTTGATGCGGCCGGCGGCCGGGGGGCCGGCGGCCAGGATCAGCACCATGCCGATGACCGCCAGCAGGATCACGGTGGCCAGGATCAGGTGATCGACGGACGACCACCAGCGGCCGATGACGCTGCCGTCGGCGGGACGGAGCCGGACCCGATGGGCATGGCCGCCCATGCCCGCCGCCGGCGTCGGCGGCGGCGCCACGCCCGGCCCGGACGACGCGGTGGCCGGCGTCGGGGACAGTGCTGTGCGGCGGCGCGCGCTCATGAGCCCTCCCCGTCGTCGTCTTCAAGAGCGTCATCTTCGAGCGCGTCGTCTCCTTCGGTCTCGGCGGCCAGTTCGGCCACCAAGGCCTTGAAGGCATCACCGCGCGCCTCAAAGTCGGTGAACTGGTCGAACGAGGCGCAGGCCGGCGACAGCAGCACCACGGGGGCCTCTTCCTCGTCCTCGACGGCGTGCTGGAAGGCGAGCGGCACGGCCTTCTCAAGGGTGCCGCAGATCGAGTACGGCACCTCGTTGCGGTCGAGGAAGGTGGCGAAGGCGTCCGCTGCCTCGCCGATCAGGTAGGCGTGGACGATCCGGTCCAGGTGCGGTTCGATCCGGTCGATGCCGCCTTCCTTGGGCTTGCCGCCAGCGATCCAGTAGATGTCGTCGTGGCACAGGATGGCCTTCTCGGCGGCCTCGGCGTTGGTGGCCTTGCTGTCGTTGACGAACAGGACGCCGTCCACGGTGGCGACGGTCTCGTGGCGGTGCGCGAGGCCGGGGAAGGTGCGGATGGCCTCGGCGATCTGGTGCGCCGCGACGCCACGCGCGCGGCACGCGGCGTAGGCGGCGGCCACGTTCTGCGCGTTGTGCTCGCCGGTCAGGGCCGTCAGGTCGGACAGGTTCAGCACGCGCTGCGCCTTGCCGTCGATGTCGTCGACCAGAACCCCGTCCTTGGCCGAAACGCCGCGCGGCACCTCCCGTGTCGCCGCGAACGGGATCAGGTCGCGGCTGTCCTGCCGCACCAGTTCGGTGTGCATGTTGCGGCCGATGGTGTCGTCCAGGCCGATGCAGACCTTGCGCGGCGGCAGGCTCTCCTGGAACACCCGGCGCTTGGCGGCGATGTAACCCTCCAGGCCGCCGTGCCGCTCCAGGTGATCGGGCGAGACGTTCAGCAGAACGGCGACGTCGCACACAAGCGAGGGCGTCAGGTCAAGCTGATAGCTCGACAGTTCCAGAACATAGGTGCCGAACGGCCCCGCCGGCTCCAGCGCCAGCGCGGACGTGCCCAGGTTGCCGCCCACCTGCGGGGCGTGACCGGCGTGGGCCAGAATGTGGCCGATCAGGCTTGTGGTGGTGGACTTGCCGTTGGTGCCGGTCACGCCGACCACGAACGCGGCGGGCTGGGCACCCAGCAGAAGCTCGATGTCGCACACCAGGGCGGTACCGGCGGCGCGGGCGCGCTCGGCCACGGGGTGCGGCACCGGGAAGGTGTGGGGAATGCCCGGGCTCCAGACCATGGCCCGCACGCCCGTCAGGTCGGCGGTGGTCAGATCGACGACGGGAATGGTCTCGGCCTCGGCCGCCGCGCGCCGCTCGGGGGCGTCGTCCCACGCCATGACCCGCGCGCCGCCGGCCATCAGCGCGCGCGCCGCCGCCAGTCCGGAGCGGCCAAGCCCCATGACGGCAACGGGTTCCATGGCGTAGGCGTAAACGGGAATCACGGCGTCAGCCTCCGGGTTCTATCGCAGCTTCAGGGTGGACAGGCCGATCAGCGCCAGAATCATGGCGATGATCCAGAAACGGATGACGATGGTGTGCTCGGCCCAGCCCTTCTTCTCGAAGTGATGGTGCAGCGGCGCCATCCGGAAGATGCGCTTGCCGGTCAGCTTGAAGCTGGCCACCTGGACGATCACCGAGACCGTCTCCAACACGAACAGCCCGCCGACGATGGCCAGCACGATCTCGTGCTTGGTGACCACGCTGATGGCGCCCAGCGCTCCGCCCATGGCCAGCGAGCCGGTGTCGCCCATGAACACCATGGCGGGCGGCGCGTTGAACCACAGGAAGCCGATGCCGGCCCCGATCAGCGCGCCGCAGAAAACGGCCAGTTCGCCGGTGCCGGAGACATGGTGGATCTGCAAGTATTCAGAGAACACCGCGTTGCCGACCAGATAAGCGATCAGGGTGAAGACGGCGGTGGCGATAATGACCGGCACAATGGCCAGCCCATCCAGGCCGTCCGTCAGGTTGACGGCGTTGGACGCGCCGACCATGACCACGGTGGCGAAAGCGATGTAGAACCAGCCCAGATCGAACAGCACGTCCTTGAGGAAGGGAAAGGCGAGGCCGGTGCTGTCGGTCGGGTCCCCGAGCGCGGTGATCCAGACCGCCGCCCCGACGGCGATGAGGCCCTGCCCGATCAGCTTGGAGCGGCCCGGCAGACCGCCGTGATGGCGCCGCGTGACCTTGAGATAGTCGTCGGCGAACCCAAGGCCGCCGTAGCCCAGCGTGACGAACAGCACCGCCCAGACGTAGCCGTTGGACAGGTCCGCCCACAGCACGGTGGCAATGACCACGCCCAGCAGAATCATCACGCCGCCCATGGTCGGCGTGCCTTTCTTGGTCAGCAGGTGACCCTCTGGGCCGTCGTCGCGGATCGGCTGGCCGTTGCTCTGACGGCTCCGTAGCGAGCGGATGATGGCCGGCCCGAACACGAAGGCGAACAGCAGCGCGGTCATGACGGCTCCGCCGGTGCGGAACGTCAGATAACGAAAGACGTTCAACGCTCCGAACTGGTCCGAAAACTGGGACAGGTAGTACAACATGACCGTTCACTTTCCCTCTGGCGGCCGGCAAGACCGACTCAGGCCGCCGTGCCTTCCACGTCCTGGTCCTTCAGCGCCAGCAACGCCCGCACCACCGTGTTCATGCGGCTGCCCAGCGATCCCTTGACCATCACCACATCGCCCGGCCGCGCCGCGTCGACCACCATCCCCGCCAGCGCCTCCGCCGTGTCGGCGTGATCACCGCGCAGCCGGGCCGGCAGGCCGTCGTGCAGATGCGCCATGAGCGGGCCGGCCGTGAACACCCGGTCGATGCCGTGTTCCATCAGCGTCGTCGCCAGATCGGCGTGCAGGGCGGACGCATGCGCGCCCAGCTCCAGCATGTCGCCGAGCACCGCCACCCGCCGCCCGTCCCCGTCCGGCCGGGCCAGCGCCAAGGTGGCGATGGCGGCTTTCACGGACGCCGGGCTGGCGTTGTAGCTCTCGTCGATCAGGTGCAGGCGCCCGCCGGACATGGCGATGTCTCCCCGTTGCCCGCGTCCCTTCGGCGCGGCGATGCGGCCGAGCGCGGCCAGCGTGCGCGTGGGCTCGCCGCCCACGGCCTGAACGGCGGCGATCACGGCGAGGCTGTTGAGCGCCCAGTGACGCCCCTCGACGCCCAGCCGGTAGCCCAGGGGGGCGCCGTCGGCGATTATGAAGACGTGCGTGGCGCCGGGATCGAGCGCGAGATCAAGCAGCCGGGCCTCGGCCTCGGCGTGAGCGCCGAAGCCGACGATCCGACTGACGCCGACCGCCGCCGCCGCCCGGCGCAGACGGTGGAAGTGGCGGCTATCGCGGGGCAGAATGGCGACCCCGTCGGGGTCCAACCCGTCCAGAATCTCGGCCTTGGCGTCGGCGATGGCGTCTTCCGTGCCGAAGTACTCGATGTGCGCCGGGGCGATCGCCGTGATGAAGGCCACATGCGGCCGCGCCAGACGGGTCAAGGGCGCGATCTCGCCGGCGTGGTTCATGCCCATCTCGATGACGGCGAAGCGGGTGTCGGCCGGCATGCGGGCGAGCGTCAGCGGCACGCCCCAGTGATTGTTGAGGTTGCCCTGTGTGGCGTGAGTCGGTCCCAGCGCGCCCAGGGCCAGCGCCAGCATTTCCTTGGTGCCGGTCTTGCCGACGCTGCCGGTCACGCCGATGACGCGCGCGTCCGCCGCGCGGTCGCGGGCGAACCGACCCAGGGCCTTGAGAGCCTCGAAGGTGTCGTCCACCACCACCAGGCGGGCCGGATCGGCGCCGTCCGGCGCCCGCTCCACCACGGCGGCGGCGGCCCCGGCGTCCAACGCGGCCGAAACGTGATCGTGGCCGTCGTGGTTGGGGCCGCGCAGCGCCACGAACAGATCGCCGGGTTGCACGGTGCGGCTGTCGATGGAGACACCGGACGCCGACCAGCACCCGTCGGCGCGGCCGCCGGTGGCGCGCGCGGCCTCGTCAGGAGTCCAGAGCGGGAGACGATCCGTCATGCCGAATCCTCCCCGTTGCGGTGGCAGTCGGCGACGGCGTCGCGGACATGCGTGGCGTCGTCGAACGGCAGGACGCGACCGCCCACGGTCTGGCCCCGCTCGTGGCCCTTGCCGGCGACCAGCAGCACGTCCCCGGGACCCCGTAGCGCGGCCACGCCGGCGCGGATGGCCTCGGCGCGGTCACCGATCTCGATCCCGCCCGGGCAGGCCTCCAGGATGGCGGCGCGGATGGTGGCGGCGTCCTCGGTGCGCGGGTTGTCGTCGGTGACGATGGCGGTGTCGGACAGGCGGGCGGCGATTTCGCCCATCAGCGGGCGCTTGGTCCGGTCGCGGTCGCCGCCGCACCCGAACACGCACACCAGCCGGCCGGTGGCGTGGGGCCGCAGCGCCTCAAGCACGGTCTGCAGCGAGTCCGGCGTGTGGGCGTAATCGACCAGGGCCACGGCGCCGCTGGGCAGCGTCGCCACCGTCTGCATGCGGCCCGGCACGCCGGTCAGGGTTTCCAACGCCGCGACGGCCCGGCCGACATGGGCGCCGGTGGCCAGCACCAGGCCCAGCGCGGCGAGCGCGTTCATGGCCTGGAATGCACCGGCCAGCGGCAGATGAACGCGGAACGGACGACCCAGCACCGACAGCGCCAATTCCTGGCCGGTGGGGGTCGGCGTCGCCGCCTCAAGGCGCAGGTCGCTGCCGGCGCGGCCATACCGGAACACGCGCAGACCGCGCACCCGGCACAGGTCGTCCAGCGCCTCGCCGCGCGGATCATCGACGTTCAGCACGGCCTCGCCGCCGGGCGACAGGATCTCGCTGAACAGCCGGGCCTTGGCCCGCATGTAGTCACTCATGGAGCCGTGGTAGTCCAGGTGGTCGTGCGTCAGATTGGTGAAGGCGGCGGCGGCGACTCTCACCCCGTCCAGGCGGTACTGGTCGAGGCCGTGACTGGATGCCTCCATGGCAAGGTGGTCGCAGCCGGCATCGGCGATTTCGGCTAGAATTCGGTGCAGCACCACCGGGTCCGGCGTGGTCAGGGTGCCACCGCGATCATAACCGGGCGCGCTGGCGCCGAGCGTGCCAAGGCTGCCGGCCGAACGGCCCAGCGCCGCCCAGATCTGGCGGGTGAACAGCGCGGTGGAGGTTTTGCCGTTGGTGCCGGTCACCGCCACCACGGTCTTCGGCTGGCGGCCGTGGAAGCGCGCCGCCATGCGCGCGAACGCCTGACGCGGATTGGCCTCCAGGATCAGTTTGACCGCCGGCAGGCCGGGATCCAGGCGTGTGTCCTGAGGTGCCAGCACGGCGACGGCGCCGCGCGCCACGGCATCACCGATGAAGGACCGGCCATCGGCCCGCGCGCCCGGCAGCGCGGCGAACAGGTACCCCGGGGCCACCTTGCGCGAATCGGCGGTCAGCCCCGTGATCTCCACGGCGCTGTCCCCCTGTTCGCTCCAGCCTGTCGGCGGCATGTGGCCCATGTCGTCGTCCCTTGTGGTGTGGTCCGGCTTTCCCTCAGCCCTGTTGAGCAGGTCATTCAGTCGCACGGGCGGCTCCCTCCGCCGCAGCGAGCCGCACTCGGTCTCGGGTCAGAATGACGTCCCGCGTCGGCATTACCCCCAACAGCGGCGCCACCCGCTCGATGATGGCGCCGGCGGTCGGCGCGGCGTTCCATCCGGCGGTGGCGAAATTGTGGGTCTCGGGAATGCCTTTGGGTTCATCCAGCGTGACCAGGACCACGTAGCGCGGATCGTCGATCGGGAAGGCGGCGACGAACGACGGCATCAGGACGGTGTTGCCGTAGCCGCGTCCGACCACTTTCTCGGCGGTGCCCGTCTTGCCCCCGACGCGGTAGCCCGGGACGTCGGCCTGACGGCCGGTCCCGTCCGTGACCACCAGTCGCATCAGATCGCGCATGGCGGCGGAGGTCGCCGCCGACACCGCCGGCCGTCCGGCCGGCACATCGTCCGGCTCGCGGCGCAGCAGCGTGGCCGGGCGAACAATCCCGCCGTTGACCAGCGCCGAGACGGCCTTGACCAGATGCACTGGCGTGACCGCGATGCCGTGGCCGTAGGAAATGGTCACGGTGTTGATGGGCCGCCATGGATTGGGATAGAGCGGATCGCCGACCTCCGGCAGTTCGATGGCCAGGGGCGACAGCAGGCCAAGCCGACTCAGGAACGCCTTCTGCGCCTCTCCGCCCACCGACAGGGCCAGCCGCGCCGAGCCGATGTTGGAGGAATGCACCAGGATTTCCGGGATCGACAGCCACCGGTTCTGGGCGTGGTAGTCGCGGATGGTGAACCCGGCCATGTGCAAGGGCTGTGAGGCGTCAAACCCGTCGCTCAGGCGATAGCCGCCGACCTCCAGGCCCATGGCCGTGTTCATCAGCTTGAAGGTCGAGCCCATCTCGTAGACGCCCAGCGTGGCCCGGTTGAAGCGGGCGTCGGCTTCGGCACGACCGTAGGCACGGGGCTCATAGTCCGGCAGACTGACCATGGCCAGGATCTCGCCGGTGCGCGCGTCGGCGACCACGCCAACCCCGGCGATGGCCCGGAAGCGGGCGATGGCTTGCGACAGCACGGCGTGAACCGCGTGCTGCACCCGGATGTCCAGGGACAGGCGAACCGGCGCGGTGCCGCTGTCCAGTCGGCTGTCGAACGTGCGCTCGATGCCGGCAATGCCGGCGTTGTCGATGTTGGTGGCGCCCAGCACATGCGAGGCCAGCCGCCCGTGCGGATAGACCCGGCGCTCCGCCGCCTGGAACTCCAGCCCGGGCAGGCCCAGGCGGTTCACCAGATTCTTCTCGTACGGCGTCAGGTTGCGGTGCAGGTAGACGAAGGTCTTGCCGGACGACAGCTTGCGCAGCGTCTCCTCGAACGACAGGCCGGGCAGAACCTCGATCAGCCGCCGCGCCGTCTCGGCCGGGTCGATCACCCGCGTGGCGTTGGCATACAGGTTCGTCGTCGGCAGGTTGGTGGCGAGGATGACGCCGTTGCGGTCCACGATGTCGGCGCGCTGCACCACGGGGGCGGCCACGGCGTCGCGGCCGGCCGCGAAACGGGCGGCCTCGGCCCCGCCGTTCAGGGCCATCAGGTCCACCAGGCGGGCGCCGATGACGCAGAAGGCGAGCGCGAACACCCCGGCGGTCACCGCCAATCGTTGCCGCCCGACCTCGACGGCCGCCTTGGCCTGTCCCTCGATGCTGACCCGTTCGGAGGCGCCGTGACGGCCGCCGGCCGGCGCGCCGATCTCGGCCCCGGGATACAGAAACGCGCCGTGACGGCGGCCGGTTCGAAACAGTCTGAACATCACCGCACCCCCATTTCGGCCATCACCGTCGGCTTGCGCCCCGGCACGGGAAACGCGTCGGCGTCCCCTGGATTCATCACCCGCGGCGGCTGCGCCGATGGGGCGCCGTCTCTCGTCTTCGCCGTCTCGTCCCGCCTGTACGGCAGCGCGTCGAGGGTCGCCACACGCCCGGGCACGACCGGCACGAGGTCCAGATGGCGCGTCACCAGACCCTCAAGCCGGCCCGGCTGGTTCATGTAGCTCCAGTCCGCCCGCAGGACGTGAATGGCTTCCCGGTGGCGCTCGTTGGTCCGCTGGATCTCCGCCAGTTCGGTCTCCAGCGCCTGCACCTCGTACTTCAGCAGGAACAGCCCCGTCGCCACCGCAAGGGCCAGAACCGCCCACAACACCGCGCCGCCGCCGCGTGTCAGAAGAGCCATCATGACGCGCCTCCCCCGTTGGCGTGGGGAAGGGGCGGCGCCGCCGTGCGTTCGGCCACCCGCAGCCGCGCGGAGCGGGCACGCGGGTTGGTCGCCACCTCGTCAGCATCTGGACGCACGGCCCGCCGGCCGATGGCCCGGAACGAGGGCGTCGGCGCGCCGCTGTCGTTGGCCGCCGCCGGCAGGTGGCGCGACGGATTGGGCAGATCGCCGGAGCGTGTCCGCATGAACGCCTTGACCGCGCGGTCCTCCAGCGAGTGGAAGCTGACCACCACCAGGCGCCCACCGGGCGCCAACAGGCGCTCGGCGGCGGCCAGCCCGTCGGCCAGTTCGGCGGCCTCGTCGTTCACATGCAGGCGCAGCGCCTGGAACGTCCGCGTCGCCGGGTCGATGCCCTCGCGCGCCTGCTGCCGCGCCGCGCCGGGGATGGCGGCGCGCACCACCTCGGCCAGCCGCCCGGTGCGGGTCAGGGGGGCCTCGGCGCGGGCGGCGACGATGGCGCGGGCGACGCGGCGGGCGTGGCGCTCCTCGCCCAGGGCATGGATCAGGTCGGCCAGCGCGGCCTCGTCCAGGGTGTTCACCACGTCAGCCGCCGTCGTCCCATGCGATCCCATGCGCATGTCGAGCGGCCCGTCGTGCTGGAAGGAAAAGCCGCGCGCGGGATCGTCGATCTGGAGGGAGGAGACACCGAGATCGAGCGCGACGCCGTCCACCGACGCCACCCCGCGCGCGGAAACCAGGTGATCCATGGTGCCGAAGCGGCCCTGGATCAGGGCAAAGCGGCCCGGATGCTCGGCCGCCAGGGCGTCCGCGAAGCGGGCGGCGGACGGGTCGCGGTCGATGGCCCAGACCGTGCAGCCCGGCGCGGCGGCCAGAATGGCGCGGCTGTAGCCGCCGGCGCCGAAGGTGCCGTCCACATAGACACCACCCTCGCGCACCGCCAGCGCCGCCACGACCTGGGGCGCCATCACCGGGATATGGGGAGCCCGCGCGTCACTCATGACGACCCCCTCGGCGGCGGACGTGGCACATCGGCGAGGGCCGGGGCGGAGGGCCGCCGGCCCGGGCTGCGCTGGCGCAATTGCGCGACGTGCTGCTTGTAGGCCTCCGGCTCCCAGACCTGAAAGGTCTTGCCGAGCCCGACGAACGTGGCCTGGGTGGTGATGCCGGTCGCGTCCATCATCTCGCGCGGCAGCATGATCCGTCCGGTCTGGTCATAGGGAAGCTGGGCGGCGGCCGCGAAGACGAAGTGGTTGATCGTCTCCTGTTCCTCGGAAAACGTCGGCAGGGTTTCCAGGCCGGCACTCAGACGCTCCAGGAACTCCATGCCGCACCCCTCCAGAAATTCATGCTGGTCGGTGTTGCCGGGAAACAGAATGACCCCCTGAAACTCCTCCTGCTTCAACGCCGCACGGAAGTTGGCCGGGACGGAAACCCGACCCTTGCTGTCCACCTTGTTGATGGTTGTGGACAGGAACAGCCCCATGGCCGTCCGCCTTTCATATCCGTGTTTCGTCCGATGCCCTGTCCCGCCGCCGCTCTCCCTGTTTCGGAGACACCACGAGAACCGATCCACTATGGGATTTCATGGTATATCGTGGGATGGATTGGTAGTCAATGCCTTGGCGTATCAAACACATGGGATGGTCTAGTGCGGGCCTCGCCTGACTAGATATTGAGAGAGAAATTGAAAGACTTGCGGCAACACATTGGTATTTTGGCGGGAATCGCTCTATTGCAACGACTCCGGCATGACCAATGTTCGTCTTATGTTCTTTTTGGGGTTGGCCGGCCCCCGCATGGGATGACATGGGACGCCCCACCCACGGCGGTCTGCGCGTCGGTTCCCTGTGGCGCTCCGGCGCTGTTCCCGGTATCCCTCACCCTGAGCAACCCGACCCCACGCCCGGCATTCCCGGGCCGCCGCAAGGAGAACCGATCTCATGAGGATGCGTCCGATCCTGGCCGGCGCCGTTACGGCCAGCCTTCTCGTTCCGCTCGTCTGGGGGTCGTCCCCGTCCACCGCCCTGGCCGCCGAAGCCCTGAGCGAGGACCAGAAGGCCGCCGTGCGCGCCCTTGTCCGGGACACCCTGCTGGACAATCCCGAAATCATCGCCGAGGCGCTGGAAGTGTATCAGGAGCGTCAGGCCGCCGAGCAGGCCGCCCGGTCCCGCGCGGCCATCGCCGAGCACCATGACACGCTGATCGAGGCCGATGCCGACGATGTGCTCGGCAATCCGGACGGCGACGTGACCATCGTCGAGTTTTCCGACTATCAGTGCGGATACTGCAAGCGGGTGTTTCCGGAACTGCTCAGCGTTATCGAGTCCGACGGCAACGTGCGTCTTGTGATTCGGGAGTTGCCGATTCTGGGGCCGGAGTCGGTGCTGGCCGCCCGCGCCGCCGTCGCCTCGCGCGAGCAGGGCCTGTATCCGGAGTTTCACAAGGCCCTGATGTCCTTGAAGGGCGGCGTCTCCGAGGCCGCCGTCATGCAGGTGGCGGCCGAGGCGGGGCTCGACGTGGACGCCCTGCGCATGGACATGGCCGATCCGGACCTCGACGAGACGTTCAGCCGGAATATCTCGCTGGCGCAGGCACTTGGCATTTCGGGCACGCCGGCCTTCGTGATCGGCCCTGAACTCGTGCCCGGCGCGCTGTCGCGGGAGCGGCTGACCGACCTGATCGAGGCGGCGCGGAGCGAATAGGCCCCGCCTGCGACCGGGATGGATGATCCGTTCGCAAAACGTGTAGGTTGGGGTGAACTCAGCGCCCCCCAACATCGACCGCGAAGTTGGGGGGCGGCGCGCAGCGCCTCACCCCAACCTACGGATCGCACCCGGTGCGCCGGGGACGGACCCACGCGGTTTCCGGGTCACACGGTCAGGCGTTGCGGCCCAGCATGCGGGTCAGGGTCTCGTCCTTGTTCAGCACATGATGCTTGACGCCGACGGCGGCGTGCAGAATGACGGCCACCACCATCGCCCAGCCAACATACTTGTGGACCAAGTGCGGGACCGCGGCCTGGGCTTCGGCGCCGCTGATGGCCGGAATGGTGAACAGGCCCAGCACGCTGACGTCATGGCCGCTGAGGATGGACATCATCACCCCGGACAGCGCCAGCAACGCGGTTGCGACCAGCAGCGCGACGTGCATGCCGGACCGCGCCAAGGCCTCCGGCGGCGTGGTGCCGGCGACGGGACCGGGGCGGGACTTCTGGCCGATGCGCCACAGCCCCATCCAGAGGACGGCCACGGCGGCCACGATGCCCACCTGCTTGTGCAGCGGGATCAGGTAGCCCCGGGCGGACTCCGGCAGCAACTCGGCGATCACCAGCCCGGTGACCAGAAGGCCAAGCACCAGCGCCACAAGCGTCCAGTGATTGAAGATGGAAACGGCGCCGAAGCGCTCCTTGGTGTCCATGACAGGCATGGCCGGTCTCCGTGTTCGTGTCCTTGGGTGACCCTTTCGGTCGGGAATGCGCGATCTTCTCCGAAATCCGCCGACCGTGCATTGATGTGTGTCTATCCGGGGCGCGCGGAGCGCGTGCGAGCCGACTCGCCCTTGCCATGGCGCCACCGCCCGGGCGATGGTGACCGTTCGGCGACGGCAGGGGAGCGGCGCGGATCATGACGGTGGGAATACCCCGCGCCACCGGGCGCAGGGGCGCGGTGGCGGCGGGCCATGACGAGACGGCGGCGGCGGCGGCCGAGATTCTGGAGGACGGCGGCACCGCCTTCGACGCCATGGTGGCGGCCCTGGCCGCCTCGTTCGTGGTCGAACCGGCGCTGAGTTCGCCCGGCGGCGGCGGATTCCTGCTGGCCCATCCGGCGGGCGGTGATCCGGTGGTGCTGGATTTTTTCGCCCAGACCCCCGGCCGCGCGGCGCCCGATGATCATCGGGCGCTCGATTTCCTGCCGGTGAACGCCGATTTCGGCGCCGCCACCCAAGAGTTTCACGTCGGCCGCGCCGCCGTCGCGGTGCCGGGTATGATCCCGGGCCTGTGCGCCATCCAGCGCGAGTTCTGCCGGTTGCCCCTGCCCCGCCTTCTGGAGCCGGCAATCCGCCTCGCCCGCGCCGGCCCGCCGGTGGCGCCGTTGCAGGCCCACATCGTCGGCGTGATCGCGCCCATCCTGCTGCATACCGACGACGCACGGGCGGTCTTCGCCGCGCCCGGGGACCCGTCGCGCTCCATCGCGGCGGGCACGCCTTTGCCCATGCCGGCCCTGGCCGACACCCTGGAAGCCCTCGGCCGCGAGGGCGAGCGGCTGTTCCGGGACGGCCCGGCGGGGCAGGCCACGGCCGACCTGTGCGCGGACGGGGGCCTGCTGACTTTGGAGGACATCCGGGCCTACAGGGTGTTGCGGCACCGACCGCTGGAGCGTCGCTTTCGGGGCACGCGGATTCTGACCAACCCGCCGCCGTCCTCCGGTGGCGCGCTGATGTCCTTCGGGCTGGCGCTGGCCGATGCGCGCGAGGCGCCCCCCGATCCGGTGCGCATGGCGGCCATCATGCACCTGACCGCCGAGGCCCGCGACGATGCGGGGCTGGCCTTGGGGGTGGACGACGCCCGGGCGGCCCGTTTGCTGGAGGACGGCGCGCTGGCGCGATGGCGCGCCGCGCTGGACGGCCGCGCCCGCAAGGCCGGTGGAACGACCCATGTCTCGATCCTGGACGGGTTGGGCAACGCGGCCGCCTGCACCGTCTCCAATGGTGAGGGGTGCGGCCACATGGTCCCGGGGATGGGCTTCATGCTCAACAACATGCTCGGCGAGGAGGACCTGAACCCGGCAGGCTTCTTCCAATGGCAGCCGGATACGCGGGTGTCCTCGATGATGGCGCCGACCCTGGCGGAGGGGCCGGACGGGACGGTGATGGCGCTGGGCTCCGGCGGCTCCAACCGCATCCGCACCGCGCTGTTGCAGGTGCTGACCGGCCTGATCGCGGACGGCCGCACGCCGGACGCCGCCGTGGCCGCGCCGCGCCTGCATGTGGAGCGTGGCCACCTGGAGATCGAGGCCGGTTGGGATGAACCGACCGTGGCTAAGCTGACCGCCGCCTTTCCGAATCACCGGCTCTGGCCCGACCGCTCCATGTTTTTCGGCGGTGTTCATATCACGGCGCGTTATGCCGACGGCACGTTCGAGGCTGTCGGCGATCCCAGGCGCGGCGGCGCGGCCCGGCTGGCATCGTGACCGGTTCACGGCGTCACGGCGGAATGCAGGCTGGCCGCGCGGGCAGTGTGTCGGCTAACATGGGCATGGCCGAGCCGCCGCGTGCTGGGCGCCGCTTCGCCATGACCCATAAGCTAGACCAGGAGGTTTCTCGATGCGCCAATCCCTTCGTCCGGTCGCCGTCGCGGCCACCCTTGTCCTGGCCGTGACCCTCGGCGGCGCGGCGTCTCCGGCCCTGGCACAGGGAACGACCGGAAAGGCCACCACCGGTGCGGGATCGTCCGGCCAGATGATGACAAAGATCGCCGTCCCCGATGTGACCGCCATCCTCAACGATGCCGGCATCCGGTACGAGGTGACGACGGACGACGTCGGCGATCCGCTGATCCTGGCGGACGGCACGGCGTCCCTGGTCGGCGAGCGCATGGCCGTGTTCTTCTATGACTGCGGCCCGACCGGGTGCGAGGACATCCGCATGTACAGCTACTACCGCTCGCGCAGCAATGTCGGCCTGGGGGTGATCAATCAGTTCAACAAGGAACTGCGTTGGGGCCGCGCGTTCCTGGATGACGACAACGATCCGGTTTTCGAACTCGACATCAACGCCACCGGCGGCATCGGTCGCGAGGCGCTGCGCATCCTCATCAACACCTACCTGAGCAGCATGAACACGTTCGCGGCGGAGGTGGATGCGCCGTAAAGACGGAGCCGCGGTTCCCGTTGCGGGTGGCCGACACTGTATGAAAACGTGCCGCTCTGACTCCTTCCCCCGTCGGCTATCTGTTTCACACAAGGTGTTTTCCCATCGTCATTGCGAGGAGCGTCGCGACGAAGCAATCCAGGGCGAATACGTGCGCACTCCGCCCTGGATTGCTTCACCCTCGTCTTGCGACGAGGGTTCGCAATGACGGATTGGCTTGCCGGCAGCGCGTGCGATGCGTCGTCTGACCGGCAACACTGGTATACCACTGGCCTTCAGGCAATCCGTCGTGGGGGCCTCATCTGGAATCGATTTGTCATTGACGACACAGACACCGCCATCGACCAGACCCGACCGCAGTCTTGGCGTTCTCTTCACGCCCAAGCTGGTCACGGTCCTGCGAGAGGGCTACGGCGCCCGTGAACTGCGCGCCGACGCAATTGCCGGGCTGACCGTGGCCGTGGTCGCCCTGCCGCTCTCCATGGCCATCGCCATCGCCTCCGGCGTCTCGCCCGACCGGGGCCTGTACGCCGCCATCGTCGGCGGTTTCATCGTCTCCATGATCGGGGGCAGCCGGTTCCAGATCGGCGGCCCGGCGGGCGCCTTCATCGTTCTGGTCGCCAGCACGGTGCAACAGCACGGCGTGGACGGCATGCTGCTGGCCACCCTGTTGGCCGGAGTCATCCTGCTGGTGATGGGCGCGTTCCGGCTGGGCGGCTACGTGCAGTTCATCCCGTACCCGGTGACGGTCGGCTTTACGGCCGGCATCGCGGTTATCATTTTCGCCAGCCAGATCAAGGACCTGCTGGGTCTCAGCCTGCACGCGCCGCAACCCGGGCCGCTGTTCGAGAAGGTGCCGGTGCTGTGGCACAGCCTGCCCACCGTGACCCCGTCCGCCGTGGCGGTGGCCCTGGGCACCATCGCCGCCATCCTGGCGCTGAAGCGCTGGCGCCCGGCGTGGCCGAGCCTGCTGATCGCCGTGACCGGCGCCGCCGCCGTGACCGCCCTGGCCGGCCTGCCGGTGGCGACCATCGGCAGCCACTTCGGCGGCATCCCGCAACGCCTGCCCATGCCGTCGTTGCCGCCGCTGGACTGGGCGCATATCGAGGCCGTGCTGCCCAACGCGGTGGCCTTCGCCCTGCTGGGGTCCATCGAATCGCTGCTGTCGGCGGTGGTGGCCGACGGCATGACCGGGCGCCGGCACCGCTCCAACTGCGAACTGCTGGCGCAGGGCACGGCCAACATCGGCGCCGCCCTGTTCGGCGGCATGGTGGTGACCGGCGCCATCGCGCGCACCGCGACCAACATCCGCGCCGGCGCGCACGGTCCCGTCGCTGGCATGCTGCACGCGCTGTTCCTGCTGGCCTTCGTGCTGATCGCCGCTCCGCTGGCGGCTTACATTCCTCTGGCCGCGCTGGCCGGGCTGCTGACCATCATCGCCTGGAACATGGTGGAGCGGGACGCCTTCGTGACCCTGCTGCGGGCCAGCCGGGGCGACGCGGCGGTGCTGCTGGTCACGTTCCTGCTGACCGTGTTCCGTGACCTGACCGAGGCCATCATCGTCGGCTTCGCTCTGGGCGCGCTGTTGTTCATCCACCGCATGTCGCGGGCCGTCTCGATCGAGGCCCACGTCCCGCTCGTGGGCGAGGACCGGCCGGATGGGTCGCCGGCCGACCGCACGCCGTATCATCCGGAGGAGGCGACCGACCCGAGCGTCGTGGTCTACCGCATCAGCGGCGCGTTTTTCTTTGGCGCCGCCTCGACAGTCGGCGCCGTGCTGGACCGCATCGCCGCCGCGCACAAGGCCCTGGTGCTGGACTTCGCCAACGTGCCGTTCATCGATTCATCGGCGGCCAACATGCTGCACGGGCTGGCGCGCAAGGCACACCGGCACGGTGTCTCGGTCTATATCGCCGGGGCCTCACCGGGCGTGCGGAGGGACCTGTTGACGCACGGGGTGCGCAAACCGCTCGTCACCTACGCGCCGTCCACGGCCGATGCCGTGGAGCGGGCGCGTGGCGAGACGATCCACGGGCCGTGACACGCGCCGCGTTCCGCCTTGGGGCTACTCGTCGTAGCTGACGAGGGAGTGCAAGGGTACGTCGACGCGCTCGCGGCCCTTCAGGAACGCCAGTTCGATCAGGCAGGCGGCCGCGCACACCTCGGCGCCGACCTTGCGCAACAGTTCGATGGAGGCGGCAAAGGTCCCGCCGGTGGCCAGCAGGTCGTCCACCAGGATCACGCGCTGCCCCGGCTCGACCGCGCCCTCCTGGATCTCAACCGTGTCCGATCCGTACTCCAGATCGTAGGTGTGCTTGATCGTCGCGCCCGGCAGCTTGCCCTTTTTGCGCACCATGATGAAGCCGCAGCCCAGCTTCAGCGCCAGCGGCGCGGCCACCAGAAACCCACGGGATTCGATGCCGGCGATCACGTCCGGCTGATGGGCGCGGGCCGCCTTGGCCATCCGCCCCATGGTCACCTGCCACGCGTCGGCATGCGCCAGCAGGGTCGAGATGTCATAGAACAGGATGCCCGGCTTGGGGAAATCGGGAATTGAACGGATGTGGTCCTTGAGATCCATGGATAGAGCCCCTCCTGAAAATCCAGCGCCATCCTAAGGGCACCCGGCGCCCAAGGAAAGCATCGGGTGCCGCGCCGCGCCGATGCCGCGGACCCGACGGCGGAGAAACGGTCGATTGACCGATCCGCATCAATGAAACATTTGTGTTGGCAGAGTCGGATCCCCTTCGTAGAGTTCGGGGCCGGGCGCCCTCGCGGGGCGTCGAAAAGCGGATGGGGGATATCATCCCGATGACCAAACCCACCGAACCGGGCGAGACCGCACCGCGTCCGCCTGCGGACGGCATGCCCGATCTGCCGGAAAGCGGCCCTTTGGCGGACATCCATGCCCGCATCAAGGAGGCGCACCGGTCCCTGAGCCCGCAGCTTCGGCAGGCGGCCCGCTACGTTCTGGCCCACCCGGAGGATGTGGCGCTGACCTCCATGCGCCGGCTGGCCGAACACGCGGGCGTTAAGCCCTCGACCATGGTGCGGCTGGCGCGGGCGCTGGAGTTCGACGGCTACGAGTCGTTCCGCGAGCCCTATCGGCAGTGGCTGCGTGGTGGCGAGGGCGCGTTCGTGGCCCGCGCCCGCACGCTCCAGGCGCGCGCGCCGGCGACCCGGGGGTCGTGCGCGCCGCTGCTTGAGGAGCTTGCCCAGGCCGACACCGTGGCCCTGCACGAAGCTCTGGGCGGCCCCAACGCCGCCGCCCTGGAACGCGCGCGCGACCTGATCCGCTCGGCCGGAACCCTGTATGTTGTCGGCATGCGGTCGTGCTTCGCGCTGGCCTACTTCTTCCGCTATGCGTATTCGTTCGTGGCCGGGAACGCGGTGCTGGTGGACGGCCACGCCGGCACGGTGCTGGACACCCTGATGCGCGCCGACGAGCATGACGTCGTTCTGGCCATCGGGTTCCGCCCGTATACGGACGACACCGTGCGCGCGACCCGCTTCGCCCGAGACAAGGGGGCGCGGATCGTCGCCGTGACCGACAGCCTAGTCTCGCCGCTGGCCGAGGAGGCGCGGGAGACCCTGATCGTCGAGACCGCCTCGCCCAGCTATTTCCAGTCGCTGGTGCCGGCCCTGACCCAGATCCAGGCCCTGCTGGCCCTGCTGGTGGTCGATGGCGGCGACGCGGCGCTGGACTCCATCACCCGCACCGAGCACGAACTCGATGCTTGCGCCGCCTATTGGCAGGAACCCAAGCGGCGCAGGAGGCACGCATGAGCCATGTCTTTCACCGCCAGTCCAACGCGGCCTATCCGGTGGCCGTGGCGGGCGACGGCCCCTGGCTGATCGACGACCAGGGGCGGCGTTATCTGGATGCCTGCGGTGGCGCGGCGGTATGCTGCCTGGGGCACAGTGACGCCACCGTGCGCGAGGCCATCCGGGAGCAGGCCGAGTCGCTGGCCTATGCCCACTCGGCCTTCTTCACCACCCGCGCGGCCGAGAATCTGGCGAATCACCTGATCGCCCGGGCCGAGGCGGAGATCCCCGACAACCGGCTGGACAAGGTCTATTTCGTCTCCGGCGGGTCGGAGGCGGCCGAGGCGGCCCTGAAGCTGGCGCGCCAGTACTTTCTGGAGATCGGCCAGCCGACCCGCCACCGCGTCATCGCGCGGCGGCAGAGCTACCACGGCAACACATTGGGCGCGCTCTCGGTCGGCGGCAACCAGTGGCGGCGGGAGCCGTTCGAGCCGATGCTGATGCCGGCCACCCATATCGCGCCCTGTTACGCCTATCGTGACCGCGCCGAGGGCGAGAGCGAGGAGGCTTACGGCCGGCGCGCCGCCGACGAGCTTGAGGCCGCGATTCTCGATCTCGGGTCGGAGACCGTCGCCGCCTTCATCGCCGAGCCGGTGGTCGGCGCCACCGCCGGCGCGGTGCCGGCGGTGCCCGGATACCTGACGCGAATCCGGGATATCTGCGACCGCCACGGCGTGCTTCTGATCCTGGACGAGGTGATGTGCGGCATGGGGCGCACGGGCCACCTGTTCGCCTGCGCCGAGGACGGCGTGTCGCCCGATATTCTCCTGTCGGCCAAGGGCCTGGGTGCGGGCTATCAGCCCATCGGGGCCATGCTGTGCTCGGCCCGGATTCACGACGCCATCGCCGGCGGCAGCGGTTTTTTCCAGCACGGTCATACCTACATGGGGCACGCGACCGCCTGCGCCGCCGCGCTGGCCGTGCAGCGTCGCCTGCACGATGACGGTCTGTTGGATAACGTCGGGGTCCAGGGATCGGCCCTGCGCGCGGCGCTGGAGGCCGCCTTCGGGCAGCATCCGCATGTGGGCGACATTCGCGGACGCGGCCTGCTGCTGGGCCTGGAACTGGTCGCCGACCGCGCCACAAAGGCCCCGTTCGACGCGGCCGTGCGCCTCAATGCCCGAGTCAAGCGGGAAGCCATGGCGCGGGGCCTGATGTGCTACCCCATGGGCGGCACGATTGACGGCCGGCGCGGCGATCACGTCATGCTGGCGCCGCCGTTCATCATCGGCCCCGAGCATGTGTCCGAAATCGTTGAAAAACTGGGGCAGGCGCTGGCCGCCGCCCTGGAGTCCACGCCGGCCGCCGCACGGCCCTGACCCCTATCAGGAGCATATCCCGAGACCGCATGGTGTTTCCCGCTCTTGCCAATTGCATCCGGGCACGAAACACTGAGCGCCTGACTGTGCCTTTGGTCGGAAAGGCACCGGGGCCAAGGCCCCGTTCCTGATCGGAGCCGCGCCACGGCGTCGGTTCTGTGTGAAACGTGCCGATCCGTCCGGACCGGCGCGCCATCCGGAGCGGTGATCGGGTCTGCCGACCGCCGTCTTCGGGCAATGAGACAATTGGAACCTGGAGGTTCAAGCCATGAAGAGTCTGACCGCCGCATCCGTCGGCGCCCTGTTCGCCGCCGGTCTGATGACCGCCGGCCCCGCGTCCGCCGCCGATCAGCAGTTCATCACCATCGGCACCGGCGGTGTCACGGGTGTGTACTACCCCACCGGCGGCGCCATCTGCCGTCTGGTGAACAAGAACCGCTCGGAGCATGGCATCCGCTGCTCGGTCGAGAGCACCGGCGGCTCGGTCTACAACCTCAACACCATCCGCGCCGGCGAGCTTGATTTCGGCGTGGTGCAGTCCGACTGGCAGTACCACTCCTACAACGGGACCTCGAAGTTCGAGGAGGCCGGGCCGTTCGAGGACCTGCGGGCCGTGTTCTCCGTGCACCCCGAGCCGTTCACCGTGGTTGCCCGCGCCGATGCCAACGTCCGCGACTTCGACGAGCTTGAAGGCAAGCGCATGAACGTCGGCAACCCCGGCTCCGGCCAGCGCGGCACCATCGAGGTGCTGCTGAACGAGATGGGCTGGTCGTTCGACAACTTCTCCCTGGCCACCGAGTTGAAGGCCGCCGAGCAGTCCCAGGCGCTGTGCGACAACAACATCGACGCCTTCGTCTACACCGTCGGCCATCCGAACGGCTCCATCCAGGAAGCCACGACGGCCTGCGACGCCAACTTGGTGAACGTGCACAACGAGGCCACCGACAAGCTGGTCAGCGAGAATCCCTACTACTCCTATGCGACGATTCCGGGCGGGATGTACCGGGGGACCGACGAGGACACCACCACGTTCGGCGTGCGCGCCACGATCGTGACGTCCACCGCCGTGTCGGAAGACGTCGTCTACGAACTGGTCAAGGCGGTGTTCGAGAACTTCGAGGACTTCAAGAAACTGCATCCGGCGTTCTCCGTCCTGACCAAGGAAGAGATGGCCACCGCGTCGCTGTCCGCGCCGCTGCATCCGGGCGCCGAGAAGTACTACCGTGAGGTCGGCCTGATCGAGTAGGACCGCGCCGTCGGTGAAACCTCGCGGGGTGGGCGCTCGGAGCCCGCTCCGCGCGGACCCCTCATGTATTCCCAGCATTTCTCATGATGGCTGGACGACAATGGACCGGACAGCGCTGCTTGGACTCCTCCCCCCGACGGGGGGAGGTTGGGAGGGGGGCGAGTTGGTTTGCGCGTCGGGGCCGCTTTCCGCGCCAACCCTGTGCGCGGTCCATATCAACCCCACCCCAGCCCTCCCCTGTCCAGGGGAGGGAGTTTGGTTTGCGCCCTGGGGCATCTGCCAGACACCCACGGAACGCCGCGTGACCGGGATAGACCCAGAATGAGAACTGCTGTTGTATTCCCCCTTGGATCGATCAGGATCCGCGCCTTTCGACAAGGAACGGCGATGCCGGTGTAGCGCGCCCCATCCGGGAGACCAGACAGCCCATGAGTCAGGATCACAGCAACCGGGGGGACGGCCCCGCCAAAGCCGGAGCCGCCGAGGACATCGTCGCCCAGGTCGAATCCGGGGCCCGTAAGCCGGACGGCTTCGCCGGCCGCGTTATCATCGCCGTCTGTCTGGCGTGGGCACTGTTCCAGCTCTGGTTCGCCTCGCCGCTGCCGTTCGTGCTCGGATTCGGTATCTTCAACGGCACGGAGGCGCGCTCCATCCACCTCGCCTTCGCGCTGTTCCTGGCCTATACCGCCTATCCGGCGTTCAAGTGGTCGCCGCGCCACCACATCCCGATCACCGATTGGATCTTCGCCTTCGTCGGCGCCTTCTGCGCGGCCTATCTGGTGCTGTTCAACGATGCCCTGGCCGACCGGCCGGGCGCGCCCACCACGATGGACATCGGCGTCGGCGTCGTCGGGCTGCTGCTGCTGCTGGAGGCCACGCGACGAGCGCTCGGTCCACCGCTGCTGATCGTGGCGCTGGTGTTCCTGGGCTACACCTTCGGCGGCCCGTACATGCCCGATGTGATCGCGCACAAGGGCGCGTCCATCGAAAAGGCGATGTCGCACTACTGGATCACGACGGAGGGCGTGTTCGGTGTCGCCCTGGGCGTGTCCACCACCATGGTATTCCTGTTCGTGCTGTTCGGCTCGTTCCTGGAACGCGCCGGGGCCGGCATGTATTTCATCCGCGTCGCCTTCGCCTTCATGGGCCACCTGCGCGGCGGCCCCGCCAAGGCGGCCGTGGTCTCGTCGGCCATGACCGGGCTGATTTCCGGCTCGTCCATCGCCAACGTGGTCACCACGGGCACCTTCACCATTCCCTTGATGAAGAAAGTCGGCTTCCCCGCCACGAAAGCCGGCGCGGTCGAGGTCGCCTCCTCCACCAACGGACAGTTGACCCCGCCGATCATGGGCGCGGCGGCCTTCCTGATGGTCGAATATGTGGGCATCAGCTACATCGAGGTGATGAAGCACGCCATCGTTCCGGCGCTCATCAGCTACATCGCGCTCGTCTACATCGTGCATCTCGAGGCCTGCAAGGCCGGCATGAAAGGCCTGCCACGGGCCCATGTGCGCCCCTGGCATCAGGCCGCCGTCGGCTTCCTGGGCGGGTTCCTGGTGTTCGCCGGCCTGGCGGCGGCGGTCTATTTCGGCTTCGGCTGGCTGAAGCCGGTGGCCGGCGACGCCACGCCCTGGATCGCGGCGGCCGCACTGCTGATCGCTCATGTGGCCCTGGTGCGGTTCATCACCACGGTTCCGCCGCTGCCGGAGACCGCCGACATCGACGAACTGCCGGAACCCCGCGAGACCGTGCGCTCTGGTTTGCACTTCCTGCTGCCCGTGGTGGTGCTGGTCTGGTGCCTGATGATCGAGCGTCTGTCGCCGGGCCTGTCGGCCTTCTGGGCGGCCGTGATGATGATCTTCAACGCCGCCACGCAACGCCCGCTGGCCGCCTTCTTCCGGGGCCAAGGGCCGGAGCGGATCGCGGCCGGCGCGCGTCAGGGGTTCGCCGACGTCTACAATGGCATGATCATGGGCAGCCGCAACATGATCGGCATCGGGGTGGCCACCGCGGCGGCCGGCATCATCGTCGGGACCGTTACCCTGACCGGCATCGGGCAGGTGCTGACCGAGTTCATCGAGTACCTGTCCGGCGGCTCGCTGATGATCATGCTGCTGCTGACCGCCGTGACCAGTCTTCTCCTGGGCATGGGCTTGCCGACGACGGCGAACTACATCGTCGTCTCCACCCTGATGGCCCCGGTCATCGTCACCCTGGGGGCCGAGAACGGTCTGATCGTGCCCCTGATCGCCGCCCACATGTTCGTGTTCTACTTCGGCATCCTGGCCGACGATACCCCGCCGGTGGGACTGGCCGCGTTCGCCGCCTCCGCCATCTCGGGCGCCGACCCGATCAAGACCGGCATCCAGGGCTTCATCTATGACATCCGCACGGCGATTCTGCCGTTCCTGTTCATCTTCAACACCGAACTGCTGCTGATCGGCGTGGAGTCGTGGGCGCACGCGGCGTTCGTGTTCGCCTTCGCCCTGGTGGCCATGCTGACCTTTGCCGCCGCGACGCAGGGCTATTTCGTCGCGCGCTCGCGCTGGTACGAGACCATCGGCCTGCTGCTGGTGGCCTTCACCCTGTTCCGGCCCGGGTTCTGGATGGATATGGTCGAGCCGGAACTGAGCGTCATGGACGCCACCAAAATCGAGGCCATGGCCGAACAGATGCCCCCCAACGGCCGCCTGCGGGTTCGCGTGGAGGGCATGACCCTGGAGGGCGACGAGGTCAGCAAGGCGGTGATGCTGCCGCTGGGCGCGCCCGGAACGGGCGAAGAGCGCCTGCTCAACGCCGGCCTGGAATTGCGCGACGAGGACGGCCGCATGCTGGTGGACAACATCGTCTTCGCCAGCGCCGCCGAGCGGCTGGGCTTCGATTTCGATTGGGAGATCACCCAGGTCATGGTGCCCAACGAGAACCGCCCGCCGGATCAGCTGTTCTTCATTCCGGCGCTGGGGCTGCTCGGTCTGATCTGGTGGATGCAGAGCGCACGCGCGCGCCGACAGGAGGCATCCTGACGCCCCTGCGGATGAGAGCGGTTCCATCCCGCGATCCCCGCCGCCCGACGTTTACCCCGGCCACCCCAGGCGAGTCCGCCTTGGGCGAACCGGGCGGGACAATAGGGCCGGCACCGCGTTTGCCGTGAAGGAAAACCTGCGTTATGACGCGGCTAAGTCACTTTTCCGTCAACCGCGTCCCAGAGAGGATTGCCCATGTCCTCGGATTGATCGTTCACGCGGCAGCAAATGCAATAGAAATACCGCATGTTCTTGAATTTCGTGTTCACGACCTTGATCGTGTTTTCAAGAGTGACGCCCGAGTGAAAAAAGCGATTGCGGACGGTCACCATGACGATTCCAAGGTTCGCCGCGATCTTTTGAAGCCCCTCGTAATCCGTCATCGCCGTCGTGATGGTCTGCGAGTCCATGCCGGAATGTCGGCCGGCAGCCTTGGACAGGATGTAGTTGGGACAGTCCGATCCCGCGCCGTAGTATCTTTCCTCGTGGCTGCCCTGTGACCAGGGCGCTCCATTCTGGAGCAGGTGACTCATACGATATGTCAGGCCATACCCAGCCTTTTGAAAAAAATTGACGCTCATTCCGTTCGGGACTCTGAATGATTTGTTATCCCGGAAGTAATAGTCGCTTTTTCCTGTTCCGTGAGCAAATATAAAGCACGCGTTCGTTTTTGATGTGTCTCCAATGACATAGTAGAACGTCAGTCTCGTAACCGGCGCGCTCCCTTTCGCAAAAGACATGGACCTCCTGAGTCTCACTTCGGATGTCACATGATGCGTGTATTTTATAAGGACATTTGACATCTCGGCTGCGGTCTTGGTCATCACGCACCCCCTCGTCCGTCACGCGCCGTCAGCCCAGAGCCGAGGCACAAAATCCCCGAAAAAATACCAGGAATCGCGCCGGCTGTTAACGAAGTGCCGCGAATGTGTGGGGGTCTGAGCGGTTCCTGACGCCACGGCCGACAGACGTGCCCGGTCGCTCGCGACTCCACGAGGCAATGCCCGCGAAAGGGAGCGCTAGCCCAAAAATGCAACTCCGATCCCGAAAAGCCCCGAATTCGTCGCCGTTTTGATTCAGATCAATGGCCAGCGCGGGCCGGATGACGATAGTTTTGATCCCGAACGGGCCGGTCACGGGGGTCCGTGTGATAGGAGTTCGGTTCCAGGCACAGGGTCCGGTCGGAGGGCTCTCGGGAACCGGGCGCGGATCGCCCCCGCTGCCAACGACGGGCCCACAGGCTCCGCCCGTTCAGATCACGACGGCGCCGCGCGGACATGCCATGCACCGGCGACACCGCCGGGACCAGGTGGAACGGGAGGCAGCTTTGACGCAGGCAACCATGGCGCACGGCGCGCGCGCGGACGGCACGGCCTATGTGGAGGGGCCGGTCAAGCTGTTCGTGCTGGCCGCGGTGTTCTGGGGCATCATCGGCTTCGTGGCCGGCGACTTCATCGCCTGGCAACTGGCTATACCGGCCCTGAACCTCGATCTGGAGTGGACCTCGTTCGGCCGGCTGCGGCCGTTGCACACCTCGGCGGTGATCTTCGCCTTCGGCGGCAACGTGCTATTGGGCACATCGCTGTACGTGGTGCAGCGAACGTGCCGGGCGCGGCTGTACGGCGGCGACGCCATGGGCCACATCCTGTTCTGGGGCTATCAGATCTTCATCGTCCTGGCCGCCGTGGGCTACGTGTTGGGCATCACCCAGGGCCGCGAGTACGCCGAGCCGGAATGGTACACCGACCTGTACCTGACGGTGGTCTGGGTTCTGTATCTGGCGGCCTTCGTCGGCACCATCCTGAAGCGGCGCGAGCCCCATATCTACGTCGCCAACTGGTTCTATCTGGCGTTTATCGTCACCATCGCTCTGCTCCACCTGGGCAACAACATGGCGGTGCCGGTGGCGCTGCTGGGCGGCGATACGTGGTGGAAGTCCTACAGCCTGTTCTCCGGCGTGCAGGACGCCATGACCCAGTGGTGGTACGGACACAACGCCGTCGGTTTCTTCCTGACCGCCGGCTTCCTGGCCATCATGTACTACTTCGTGCCCAAGCAGGCCAATCGACCGGTCTATTCCTACCGGCTGTCGATCGTGCACTTCTGGGCACTGATCTTCCTCTACATCTGGGCCGGGCCGCACCACCTGCACTACACCGCGCTGCCCGACTGGGCGCAGACGCTGGGCATGGTGTTCTCGGTCATGCTGTGGATGCCGTCGTGGGGCGGCATGATCAACGGCCTGATGACGCTGTCCGGTGCCTGGGACAAGCTGCGCACCGACCCCGTTCTGCGCTTCCTGGTGGTCTCCGTCGGGTTCTACGGCATGAGCACCTTCGAGGGGCCGATGATGTCGCTGAAGGCCGTCAACTCGCTGTCGCACTACACCGACTGGACGGTGGGTCACGTCCATTCCGGCGCGCTGGGCTGGGTGGCCTTCATCTCCTTCGGCGCCATCTACTTCATGGTGCCGGCGCTGTGGAAGCGGCGCTCGCTGTACTCGCTGAAGCTGGTGTCGCTGCACTTCTGGATCGCGACCCTGGGCATCGTGCTGTACATCACCGCCATGTGGGTGTCGGGCATCATGCAGGGCCTGATGTGGCGCGCCTATGACGAGCTCGGGTTCCTCCAGTACTCGTTTATCGAGTCGGTGGAGGCCATGAAGCCGTATTACATCATCCGCGCCACCGGTGGCCTGCTGTTCATCGCCGGGGCCGTCATCATGGCCTACAACCTGTACCGCACCATCAAGGGCGACGTGGCCGAGGGCGCGCGGGACAGCGTGCCGGCCGGCGCCGCCGTCGGCGCCCAGCGATAGGGGGGCGGACCGTGAGCCTCATCAAGCAGCACAAGTTCCTGGAGACCAACGTCTTCCTGTTGATCCTGGGCATTTTCATCACGGTGGCCGTCGGCGGGCTGGTGGAGATCGTGCCCCTGTTCTCCATCGGCTCGACGATCGAGAATGTGCGCGGAGTGCGCCCGTACACGCCGCTGGAACTGGCCGGCCGCGACATCTACGTCCGCGAGGGCTGTTACAACTGCCACAGCCAGATGATCCGCCCGTTCCGCGACGAGATCGAGCGCTACGGGCACTACTCCCTGGCCGCCGAGAGCAAGTTCGACCATCCGTTCCAGTGGGGCTCGAAGCGCACCGGCCCCGATCTGGCCCGAGTGGGCGGCAAGTACTCCAACGAATGGCACGTCCGCCACCTGATCGACCCGCGGTCGGTGGTGCCGGAATCCATCATGCCGGGATATGCGCATCTGGCGGCGCGACCGCTGGACTACGACACCATCGCCGCGCACATGAAGACGCTGGACGTGGTCGGACGCGGCGAGATGTACACGCCCGTCGATGGCGCCATCGAGAACGCGGTCGCCGACCTGGAGGCCCAGGCCACGCCGGACGCCGACACGTCGGCCCTGGTGGCCCGCTACTCCGACTTCGCTTATGGCGATGATCGCGCCGAGGACGAGGCGACGACCATGGCCCTGGGCGACCTGGACGGCAATCCCGACGTCATCACCGAGATGGACGCCATGGTCGCCTACCTTCAGGTGCTGGGCACCATGGTGGACTTCACCGCCGTTGACGACACCCGCAAGGCCGAGTGGATCCGCTGAGCGCGGCCCTCGGCCGAAGAGAGGCATGAGATGGAAGCCCTGGACGCGCTCTCGGATTTCCTGCGGCAGTTCTGGGGGCTGTGGCTGATGGTGCTGTTCCTGGGCGTCGTCTGGTGGGCCTACAAGCCCGGCAACAAGGACCGGTTCCGGGACGACGCCATGATCCCGTTCAGGGACGACGAGGCGGGCGAGGAGAGAAACGATGGCCGATCATCCTGAACGCGACGAGATCACCGGCCGCTATACCACCGGGCACGAGTGGGACGGCATCAAGGAACTGAACACCCCGCTGCCCAAGTGGTGGGTGTGGGTCTTCTATGTCTGCATCGCCTGGTCGGTGGTCTATTCGGTGGTCTATCCGTCCTGGCCGGCCATGGCCGGGTTCTTCGGCGGCGTTGCCGGCTGGAATGCTCGCTCCGATCTGGCCGCCGACCTGGACGCGGCGCGCGAGGCCCGCTCCGAATGGCTCACCCAGATCGCGGCCAAGGACGTGTCCGAGGTGCTGGAGGACGACACCCTGCGCCGCTATGCCATGCGCGGCGGCGAGGTCCTGTTCAAGGAGAACTGCGCGCCCTGCCACCAGACCGGCGGCGCCGGCGCCCGCGGCTATCCCACCCTGGCCGACGACGAGTGGCTGTGGGGCGGAACGCCCGACGCCATTCTGACCACCATCCGCTACGGCATCCGCGATCAGGACAACGACGAGACCCGCTTCAGCGAGATGACCGCGTTCGGGGAATGGGAACTGCTGACGCCGGAGCAGATCGAGGCCGTGGCCTCGTTCGTCTTCGCGCTGTCCAATGGCGAGGCGCCGGAGGAGGGCGAGGGGTACGACATCTTCGTGCAGCAGTGCTCCGCCTGCCATAGCGCCGTCCCCGGCACCGCCGACGGCGAAGGCAACCAGATGCTGGGCGGCCCGCCCTTGAACAACCGCATTTTCCTGTACGGCGGCACCCAGGAGGACATCGCCTCGCAGGTCTTCAAGCCGACGCACGGCGTCATGCCGCCGTGGGAGAACCGCCTGTCGGACGAGGAAATCAAGCAGCTCGCCGTGTACGTCCACTCGCTGGGCGGTGGGGAGTAGGCAACGCTGTGGGCCGGGCGGGTGACCGACACCTCCGGCCCTCTCCGCCTCAGGCGATCCCCAGGAACAGGGCCAGTGATCGGGTGACGGCGAGCAGGGTGTCCTCGTCGAGGCGGCCGAACGGGTCGCTCATTCTTTCCCGCCGGACGGTCATGGCCTTGTCCACCATCACCTGCGACGGTTTGCGCAGCCCGTTGTCCGGCCCCGGGTCGACATCCAGCCGAATCATGGGGGCGTCGATCCGTGTCCCCGACAGCAGCAGCACCGTGACGGTGGCGGTCGCGGGATATCCGTCGGCCTGAATTACGAGGGCGGGGCGCGGTTTGCCGAAATCACCGGGAACGGCGACGGTGACAAGGTCTCCGCGCCTCACGCCTCGGACTCGTCGTCAAGATCCTGCAAGCCGGCGTCCAGCGCGTCCAGCAAGTCCGGATCCGCCCGGTCGGCTTCGGCCAAGGCCAGACACTGCCGTCGGATTTCCTCGGCGAAGCCGGGGTGGCGGGTGTCGGGTACCCAGATCTGGACCGGTCGCAGGCCCTGGGCGCGCAGGGCGGCGCGGCGCTTGCGCACGCGTTCGGCGGCGGACTGGGCCATGATCGCCTCCGGTTCACTTTCTCTGATCGGCCAACACCTGTACGGGGCCCGGTTTGGCCTCGGCGACGTCGCCGCGCCAGCGTGGTCGCGCTGGGAACGCCCCGTTACATGTAACGTAGGCCGTCCCGCGTGCTCGGTCAAGGCGGCCCTAATCGCCGCGCGCCCAGATCACGGTCCACGGCGGCAGCGTGGCGGCGTCCCGCAGGGCCGCGCGCGCGTCCGCCGGCGTGGCGGCCAGGGCCGGACCGGTGGGGCGGTCGGGCACTGGGGCCTCGACCGGATCGGGGCCGAGATTCATCACCACAACCAGGCCGGACCCGGCCTGATCCTGCCACGTCACCCGCAGGCCCCGGGCGCCGAATCGCTCGGCGGAGGCCGGGCGCAGCGTGGGAATGAGGGGGGTAATCGCGGCGTGCCGGGTGGCCAGAAGGCCCTTGATCCAGCGCAGATGCGCGGCGTGCGGGCCGGCCTCCAGACTGCTCCAGTCCAGGCGGCTGGCGGTGAACGTTTCCATGGCGAACGGGTCGGGGATGCGCGCGCGCGCCGCCGGATCGGAAAAGCCCGGAAAGCTGGCGAACTCGCCGCGCCGACCCTCGCGCACCGGTTCCCGCAGGTCTTCGCCGAAATCGACGTGGAACAGGAACGGGCGCTCGCAGCCCCACTCCTCGCCCATGAACAGCAGCGGCGGGCGGGGCGCCAGCAGCAACAGCACAAGCGCCGCCTCGACGGCCGGTTTGGGTGCCAGCGCGGTCAGTCGCTCGCCCAGCGCCCGGTTGCCCACCTGATCGTGGTTCTGGATGAAGTCCACGAACGCGGTCGGCGGCAGATGGGCGCTGGACTCGCCCCGGGTCCGGCCGTCCCGGAACGGCGACACGTCGCCCTGATAGTCGAAGCCCCGGGTCAGCACCCGCGCCAGCCGGTCCATGGGGTCGGTGGCGTGATCGGCGTAGTAGCCGTGCGCCTCGCCGGTCAGCAGGTGGTGCAGAATGTGGTGATAGTCGTCGTTCCACTGCGCGTCGAAGCGCGTGCCGGGCCGGTCGAGAAAGCGAACGGCGTTGTCGTCGTTCTCCAGCACCAGATGGACATGGCGGTCGCTGCCCGCGAAGTGGGCGCGCACGCGCCGGGCGATCTCGTCGAGGATGTGTTCCGACTGATGGTCCGCGATGGCGTGGACGGCATCGAAGCGCAGCCCGTCGAAGCGGTATTCCTCCAGCCAGTACAGCGTGTTGTGAACGTAGAACTCGCGCACCTGGGGGCGGGAGAAGTCGATGGCCGCGCCCCAAGGGGTATGCTGCGCCTCGTCGAAGAACGATTTGGCGTAGCAGTGCAGATAGTTCCCCTCCGGCCCGAAGTGGTTATAGACCACATCCAGGAACACCATCAGCCCGCGTGCATGGGCGGCGTCGATCAGGCGTTTCAGGTCGTCCGGCGTGCCGTAGCGGCTGTCGGGCGCGAACAGCGCGACCCCGTCATATCCCCAGTTCCAGCGCCCCGGGAAGTCCGCCACCGGCATCAGCTCGACGGCCGTGATCCCCAGCGCCGCCAGATGGTCCAGGTGGGCCTCGATCCCGGCGAAGGTCCCCTCCGGCGAAAACGTGCCGGGGTGGAGTTCGTAGATCACCGCTTCGTGCCAGGGCCGACCGCGCCACCCCTCCGTCTGCCAGGGGAACGCGGCCGGATCGATCACCCGGCTCGGCCCATGCACGTCATACGGCTGCAGGCGTGAGGCTGGGTCCGGGACCGCGAGGCCATCCGGCAGCCGATAGCGATACAGGGTTCCGGGTCCTGCGTGCGACACCTCGGCCGTCCACCAGCCGTCGCCGACGGCGGTCATGGGGGCCGCGTGCGTCACCGCCAGGCCGTGGGCGGCGTCGCCGTCCACCAGTTCCAGGGTGAGCGCGCCCACGTCCGGCGCCCACAGCGCGAACCGCGTGCCACCGTTCTCAAGCAGGTTGGCGCCGAACGGCATGTCGTGCCGGAAAGCGGGGGCAGACATGGGAAACCCTCCGTGATCGGGAACCGATCCCCGACTTTAAGAAGAAAGCGGGGACGTCACAATCCCGGGCGGGACAGGCGGCTCGCCAGATCCGTGCTTCCGGGCACCCCGTCCTTGCCGGCGATGTCCTGTCGCACCAGGATCAGCGCCGAACGGGCAGCGACGAAGACCCGCCCCTTCTTGGAGGCCGCCGCGTTCTTGTGACCCACCGTGCGCGCCCCCGCCGCGTTGTGGCGCGGCCCGCTGGCCAGGGTGTCTGCCTCGACATGCCAACGGCTGCCTGTGGGCAACGAGGGATTCCGGCAGGTCATGTCGAGGTGGGAGGCGTTCAGCCACACCAGGAACGTCTGGTCCGGCTCCGGCTCTCCGGTTTCGGTCAGGTGGGTCAGGCCGGCCTCGCCGGACAGCAGCATGCCCAGGGTCTTGGCGGCCGGATCGTGCCAGTCCTCGTCGGTCATCTCGCGGCCGTCCGGGCGCAGCCAGGTGACGTCCTTGACCTTGGTGCCCGGGATCACGTCCCCCTGGAAAAAGCGGGAGCGGTGGAAGACCATATGCTGGCGGCGCAACTGGATCAGCGCCCGGGTGAAGGCGAGCAGGTCGTGGCCCGACTCGTCGATGCCGGCCCAGTCGATCCAGCTCAGCGGGTTGTCCTGACAATAGGCGTTGTTGTTGCCGTTCTGGGAGCGGCCGAACTCGTCGCCGGCCACCAGCATCGGCACGCCTTGGGAGACCATCAGGGTCAGCAGGAAGTTGCGCCGCTGGCGCCGCCGCAGGGCCAGAATGGCGGGGTCGTCCGTCGGCCCCTCGACGCCGTGGTTCCAGGAGAAATTGTGCGAATGGCCGTCGCGGTTGTTCTCGCCGTTGTCCTCGTTGTGCTTCTCATTGTAACTGACGAGGTCGTTCAACGTGAACCCGTCATGGGCGGTGATGAAATTGATGCTGGCCCACGGTTTGCGGCCGCGGTGGTTGAACACATCGGCGGACCCGGAGACGCGCGAGGTGAACTCCGGCATCTGGCCGTTGTCGCCCTTCCAGAAGCGACGCACGGTGTCGCGGTACTTGTCGTTCCACTCCGCCCAGCCCGGCGGGAAGCCGCCGACCTGATAACCGCCCATGCCCGTATCCCACGGTTCGGCGATCAGCTTCTTGCGCGACAGCACCGGATCCTGGGCCACGGCGTCGAGGAAACCGGCGTGCTGGTCGTACTCCCCGTTCACCCGCGCCAGCGTAGTGGCCAGATCGAAGCGGAAGCCGTCCACCCGCATTTCGTCGGCCCAGTAGCGCAGCGAGTCGGTGACCATGCGCAGCACGTTGCGATGGCGCAGTTCCAAGGCGTTCCCGGTGCCGGTGAAGTCGTTGTAGTACCGGGGATCGTCTCCCATCAGGTGGTAGTAACTGGCGTTGTCGATGCCTCGGAACGATAGCGTCGGCCCCAGGTGGTTGCCTTCGGCCGTGTGGTTGTAGACCACGTCCAGGATGACCTCGATCCCGGCGTCGTGCATGACCTGCACGAAGATCTTGAACTCGTTCAGGCCGCCCTTGCCCAAGTACTCGGGATGCGGCGCGAAAAAGCCGATGGTGTTGTAGCCCCAGTAGTTGCGGACGCCGCGTTCGATCAGGTGGCGGTCGTGCAGGAAGGCATGCACCGGCAGCAGTTCCACCGCCGTCACGCCAAGCTCGCGCAGGTACTCGACCACTGGCGCTTCGGCCAGCGCGGCGAAGGTGCCGCGCAGGGGCACCGGCACCTCGGGATGGCGCATGGTGAACCCGCGCACATGCATCTCGTAGAGGATGGTGTCGTGCCATTGGTTCGGCGCGAACGGCTCTGCCCCCCAGGTGTAGGCGGTGTCCACCACCTGGCACTTTGGCATATAGGGCGCACTGTCCACGGTCGAGAACGACAGGTCGCCGTCCTCGTGTCCCAGTTCGTAGCCGAACAGGGCGTCGTTCCAGTTGACCTGTCCCACCAGGGCCTTGGCGTAGGGGTCGAGCAGCAGCTTGTGATGATTGAAGCGGTGGCCTTGCTGCGGGTCGTAAGGCCCCTTGACCCGGAATCCGTACAACTGACCGATACGCACGTCGGGCAGATAGCCGTGCCAGACCTCGTGCGTGTGCTCGGGAAGGGGAATGCGGGCGATCTCCTTGCGGCCCGAATCGTCGAATAGGCAGAGTTCGACGGCTTCGGCGTGGGCGGAGAACAGCGCAAAGTTGGTGCCCGACCCGTCCCAGGTGGCGCCCAGGTTGTAGGGTGATCCGGGCCAGACGCGGAAGCGCGATCCGTTCTGGCCGGCGCGGGAAATGAACGGGGGCGAAAGCGTGCTCAAACGGAACCTCCGAGCAGTCGACATCGACCCGGCGCCGCGTCAGCGTGGCGGCGGCGCGGAACGAAGCCATGCCTTGGTCCCGTACCCTAATCCCTTTGGCGGAGAAAGCGAACCCCCCGGTTCGAACCACGGGCGCGCCACGGGCCGGCGCCGATCACCGTCCCGCTGCGGGCGTCCGCCGTGACCGGGATCATTCGTCGGTCTTGTCGCTGTCCAGGTGCTCGATGA
This sequence comes from Rhodospira trueperi, assembly GCF_900101965.1. Classification (GTDB taxonomy): domain Bacteria; phylum Pseudomonadota; class Alphaproteobacteria; order Rhodospirillales; family Rhodospirillaceae; genus Rhodospira; species Rhodospira trueperi. The sequence continues at coordinate 229,487 of NZ_FNAP01000002.1, forward strand.
CCTCGGCCATGTCTTCGTCATCCTCGCCCAGGTCGGAGGCGTCCTCGATCATGTCGTCGGACTTGTTCTCGTCGTCATCGTCGAGGTCGGTGTTGTCCAGACCTTCATCTTCCAGCGGGTCGGCCTCGTCGAGGTCGGTCTCGTCCGCCACCACCGGAGCCGCCTTGGGCTTCTTTTCGGGCACTGGCGCCGGCTTGACGCGGCGCGACCGGACGGCGGCCTCTTCCACGTACGCGGCCCCGCATTTCGGGCAGACGATAGGCTGTCGCCGCATGTCATAGAACCGGGCTCCACAAGAGCCGCAGGTCCTCTTGGTTCCCCATTCCGGCTTGGCCACCCTGGTTCTCCCCAATACCGACGGTCAATCCACATGACCGATCTCTAAAATCTTGACCGGATCGCGCCGGGCGCCTCGGCGGGACCGTCCGTCCCGCGACCGGGCCCCCGGCAGCAAGAAAAGCGCGTTTGCCATCATCGTCAAGGCGAGTCAACGACCTTCGCGCCGCCCCCTGTCGTCCCGTGCGGCGGCATGCTAAAGGGCCGCGTCGAGTGTTCACGATCATCGGGAGAACCCAGCATGACCGCGTTGCGCGCCCCCTGCGGAACCATTCTGGCGAACGGCGAGGCCGCCGCCGTCTCGACGCTGGCGCTGGGCTTGGCGACCGCCACGGTGGGCGCCACCCGCCTGCCCGCCGGACTGGCCGGTGCCGAAGCGACCGCCCTGGCGACGGCCGTCGGCGCCCGGGTCGCGGATGACGGCGCGGGAGGAACCGTCATGACCGGACGCGGGCTCGGCGGCCTGACGGAGCCGGACGCGCCCCTTGCGGTGACGGATGGGGCGGCGCTGGCGGTGCTGTGCGGGCTGCTGGCAGGGCACTCGCTGACCGCCGTGATCGACGGCGCGGCCCCGCCGGACGGACTCGGCGCCCTGCTCGCGGACGCCAGCGCCACTGTCCTGGCGGCTGGGGACGGCACCCGGGCGCCGGTCACGGTGCGCGGGCGGGCGGGGCTGACGGCGATTCCGGCGCCTGACGACCCGGCCCAGGAGCCCTGGACGCTGGCCCTGGCGCGCGTAAGTGCCGGCCTCGCGGCCGCCGGAACGACGACGGCGTGCCTGCCGCCCGTCCTCGCGGCGGTGGTGGCCGATCTGCTGCGGGCGTTCGCGGTGCCGTGCGAGGCGGCGCCGGCGGGGGCGTTGATCCGTCTGACCGTCACCGGCGAGGCGGAGACGACTCCGGCCGTCCTGCCGCCGGACTGGCCGACCGTGCCGGCGTGGATGGCGGCCCGGCGCGCGGGCGAAGCGCCCGTGGTCCTGGCCATCGACGGGCCGGCGGCGGCGGGCAAGGGCACGCTGGCGCGGGGAATGGCGGAGCGGCTGGGACTGGCTTATCTGGACACCGGCCTGCTGTACCGGGCTACCGGCATGGCGGTGCGGCGGGCCGGCGGTGACCCGGACGATCCGGCGGCCGCCGAACAGGCCGCGCGCGCCTTGCGGCCCTCGGATCTGGCGGCGCCCGATCTGCGCGGCGAGGCGGCCGGCGACGCCGCCTCCCGCGTCGCCTCCATGGAACCGGTGCGCGCCGCGCTGCTCGACTTTCAGCGGAGCTTTGCGCACGCGCCGCCGGACGGCGCGCCCGGCGCGGTCCTCGACGGACGCGACATCGGCACCGTGGTCTGCCCCGACGCCGACGTGAAGCTGTTCGTCACGGCGAGCCCGGAAACGCGAGCCCGGCGGCGCTTTATGGAGTTGCGGGAGCGCGGCCAAGACGTTATAGAGTCGCGCGTTCTTCAGGATATGAAGGAACGTGACGCCCGGGATTCGTCTCGCGGCATTGCACCGCTTGTTGCCGCGGATGACGCCGTCGTGCTGGACACCTCCGATCTCGACAGGGACGGGGCGCTGGCCGCATCGCTGGCGTTGGTCGCGGCGTGCCCGCGTTTGAATCGCGACGCCGCGAGCGGATATGAGGACTCAGCCGACCCCAGAACCGTTCCAGCAAAGACCGCCGGATCCAACCGGCCGGCCGGACAATGACCGTAACGACCCGAAAGGACAGCGACTCCATGGCCGAAGCCGCCACCATGACCGCCGACGAAGGATTCGAAGACTTCGAGGCGCTTCTCAACGAGACCCTGGGCGAAAATGCCTCTCTGGAAGGCACCGTCATCAAGGGCACGGTGATCGCCGTGCGCAACGACCACATCGTCGTCGATGTCGGCCTGAAGTCAGAGGGACGCGTGCCCCTGAAGGAATTCACCAAGGCGGGCGAGGATCCCGAGCTGAAGCCGGGCGATCCGATTGATGTCTATGTCGAGCGCTACGAGGACCGGGACGGCAACATCATCCTGTCGCGCGACAAGGCGCGGCGCGAGGAAGCCTGGAACGAACTGGAGAAGGCCTACAACGACTCGCAGCGCGTCAAGGGCCAGATCTTCGGCCGCGTCAAGGGCGGCTTCACCGTCGATCTGTCGGGCGCCATGGCCTTCCTGCCGGGCAGCCAGGTGGACATCCGCCCGGTGCGCGACGTCACCCCGCTGATGGGCCAGCCGTTCGAGTTCCAGATCCTGAAGATGGATCGCGCGCGCGGCAACATCGTGGTCTCGCGTCGCTCGGTGCTGGAGGAGACCCGCGCCGAGGAACGCTCGAAGCTGCTGGAACGCCTGAAGGAAGGCGAGATCCTGGACGGCGTGGTCAAGAACATCACCGACTACGGCGCCTTCGTGGACCTGGGCGGCGTGGACGGCCTGCTGCACGTCACCGACATTTCCTGGAAGCGCATCAACCACCCGACCGAGGCCCTGAGCATCGGCCAGACCGTGCGCGTGCAGGTGATCCGCTTCAATCCCGACACCCAGCGCATCAGCCTGGGCATGAAGCAGCTTGAGGCCGACCCGTGGGAGGGCGTCGCCGCCAAGTACCCGGTCGGCACCGTGTTCGCGGGCCGCGTGACCAACATCACCGACTACGGCGCGTTCGTCGAGCTGGAGGCGGGCGTCGAGGGCTTGGTGCACGTCTCCGAGATGAGCTGGACCAAGAAGAACGTCCATCCGGGCAAGATCGTCTCCACCAGCCAGGAAGTGAACGTCATGATCCTGGACGTGGACCCGGACAAGCGCCGCATCTCGCTGGGCCTGAAGCAGACCTTGGGCAACCCCTGGTCCGACTTCCTGGAGAAGTTCCCGGTCGGCACCGAGGTCGAGGGCGAGATCAAGAACATCACCGAGTTCGGCTTGTTCATCGGCCTCTCCGGCGAGATCGACGGCATGGTTCACCTGTCCGACCTGGACTGGAGCCGCTCCGGCGACGAGGCGGTCAAGGACTACGCAAAGGGCGATGTGGTCAAGGCCAAGGTGCTCGACGTTGATGTCGACAAGGAGCGCATCAGTCTGGGCATCAAGCAGCTGGGCGATGACCCGTACTCGGCCGCCACGGCCGACCTGCGCAAGGGCCAGATCGTTACCGGCGTGGTGACCCAGGTGCAGGACAACGGCATTGAGGTGGAAGTCGACGGCGCCATTGGCTTCATCCGCAAGGGCGATCTCGCCCGCGAGCGGAGTGACCAGCGCCCCGAGCGGTTCGCGGTCGGTGAGAAGGTGGACGCCAAGATCACCAATATCGACAAGGCCAACCGCCGCATCGGCCTGTCCATCAAGGCCCGCGAGATGGACGAGGAAAAGCAGGCCATGGCGGACTACGGCTCGACCGACTCGGGCGCCTCGCTGGGCGATATCCTGGGTGCGGCCCTGAAACAGGCCCAGCAGGAAAAGAAGGGCGACGACGAATAGGACGCGGGATCGATCCACCCTTTTCGGGTGCGGTTCTGTGATGGCGCGGCGCTCCTTCCCCGGGGGGAGCGCCGTTGCCATTTTGCAGCGGGTGATCGCAAATCGTCCTCGGACGACGAAAAAAACGTTACCATGGAACGCCTTATCTTGACCTGTCCACACCCCTTTGGCAGGTTTTAGGTTCTCTGGCAGAGGGCGTCCGATTCGCGTCGAGTCGGAGTCGTCACACCGGATGGATGGCCCATGGGGTTCGTAGAATGACGAAGTCCGAGTTGATCGCGCGCATTGCGGAGCAAAACCCGCATCTTTATCAACGTGACGTTGAGCGGATCGTCTCCACAATCTTCGAAGAGATCGCAGACGCCCTGGCGCGCGGTGATCGGGTGGAATTGCGCGGGTTCGGCGCCTTTTCGGTCAAACATCGCGACGCACGCATAGGGCGTAACCCGCGCACGGGTGAGACCGTTAAGGTTGACGCCAAGGCGGCGCCCTACTTCAAGACCGGAAAGCAGCTAAGGGAATTGTTGAACGGCGGCGAAACAGTCTCTTAGACTGTGGGCCGACCCGAGGGAGAAGTGCGGTGCGTCTGGCGCGGGGTCGGGATCGGGATGGTCCGGATCTGGGCTCTCGCGGGATGACGATTGCATGTCCGGAGGGAAGGCCGAGCCGCATGGCACGGTCACCGTATGAGGGGCGCCGAGGCACGATGACGCGATCCGTTCCGTCGTGCGTGGGGGCTGGCAACACTCAAGAACAGGACGCGACCCGTGTTCAAATTCTTCGCTTGGCTGATCGGCCTGCCGGTCATCATCATCTGCGTGTTTTTCGCGATCTCCAATCAGGCTCCGGTCATGCTGGACCTGTGGCCGACCGAGTACGACCTTGAAGTGCCGCTCTACTGGGCCGTCGAGGGAGCTCTGCTGGCCGGTTTCATCATCGGTGTGTTCCTGACGTCGATGACGGGCGGTGGCGCCCGTCGGGAAGCGCGTCAATACCGCCGCGACCTCAACACCTGCCGCCGTGAACTCCAATCCGCCGTCGCGCGCGCCGAACGCGCGGAAGCCAAGACCAAGGGCTGATAACAAGCCCGGCACCGCAATCGGGGTGGTCCCGCTGGATCGCCCGCGAAACTGATCCCAACCCCGGCCCGTCGTGGCCGGGGTTTCCCTTTGGCCGGGACGGGCTGTATCCTGCCGCCCGCGCCGGATCAAGCGGTCCCGGAAAGACACAACGACGGTGGGCGCCCGCGACCGCCGCGACGCGGCGCACAATGCACCGCGTCACCGAGCCCGGCGGGTTGCCCCGCTGCGCGGGGCGAATCCGCCCTACGGGTATCCCTGGACCATCCCAACCCTTCCCTCGTTTGCACCGAAAGCACCAGATCGCCGTCATGCCGGATCGTTCTTCTCCACGTCCGTCGGCCGGGGACGGTGATGACGCCTGCGTCGCCCCGGAGCCCGCGACACAAGAGGCCATCCGCCGCGCCGCCGAGGCCCTGCGGAGCGGTCGCCTCGTCGTCTTCCCGACGGAAACGGTCTATGGTCTGGGCGCCGACGCCCGCAGCGAAGCCGCCGTGGCGGCGATCTATGCCGCCAAGGGCCGCCCCGCGCACAATCCGTGCATCGTGCATGTCCCGGACATGGCGGCGGTGGTCCCGTTCGTGGACCTGTCGCCCACGGCGGCGCGGCTGGCGGACCGGTTCTGGCCCGGCCCGCTGACCCTGGTTCTGCGGCGCCGACCCGACGGTCCACTGGCGCCCCGGGTGTCCGCCGGCGCCGCCACGGTGGCCGTGCGCGCGCCGGCCCACCCGATCGCCCAGGCCCTTCTGCGCAGCGCCGAAATCCCCATTGCCGCGCCCAGCGCCAACCGCTCTGGCGCGATCAGTCCCACCACGGCGGAGCACGTCCGGGCCGAATTCGCGCGCGGGAACGGCCCTTGCCCGGCGATCATCCTGGACGGTGGCGCCTGCCGCGTGGGGGTGGAGTCCACGGTGCTGGACTTGAGCCGAGACCGGCCCCGTCTGCTGCGCCCCGGCGGGGTGACGCGCGAGGCCATCGAGCAGGCCTTGGGCATGCCGCTGGACAGCCGGGACGCCGCCGTCGTTATGAACACCGGGACCGACGATCCGGCCCCGTCGCCGGGCCTGCTCTCCAGTCACTATGCCCCGGCGCGGCCGGTCCGGCTGAACGCAACGTCGGCCGCGCCCGGCGAGGCCCTGCTCGGATTCGGCGGCACGCCCGGCGCGGATCTGGACCTCAGCCCATCGGGCGATCTGGATGAGGCGGCCCGCAACCTGTTCGCCATGCTTCGGGCGCTGGACAGCCCCCCGTTCGGAGCGATTGCCGTGGCGCCCATCCCCGCGCATGGTCTCGGCGTCGCGCTGAATGACCGCTTGGCCCGTGCGGCCGCCCCGCGCCCGGGCGGTCCATGATAGGCGCAACAAAACATTCTTCGTCGCGGCATTGGGCGAACGACGGCGGGCCCTTTAGGATGCGGCGGCGCCTTCGGGAGACCGGCTGACAAGGAGAGGACTGTTTTGAGCACCATCACAAGCGTCGGCGTCATGTTGACCGGTCATGATCCCAAGGGCATGGCCGAGGCGCTGGATCTCCTGGACGTGATCGGGGCCGATCATGTCGAGATCAATCCGGCGCTCGCCGGTCTGATCGCCGACGGCCGCGTTCGCCCCGAGCCGCTGCGGCACCTTCAGGACTCGCTGGCCGGACGCCGCCTGGGGGTGACCGTTCACGCGCCCCTGTCGCTGAACCTGATGGACGAGACGCTGATCGATCTGCACCGGGCGGTCGGGGCGGCCAGCCTGGAGGTCTGCGCCGCGCTGGGGGCCCGCTGCATGGTGGTGCATCCCGGCTGGATCGACGGGCGCCGCCTGCTGGTCGAGCGCGACCGGCTCATGGCGCTGGAACGGGCGGAACTGCACGCCCTGGCGGAGCGGGCGGCGGAGGTCGGTGTTACTCTGGCGCTGGAGAACATGCCGGTCATCGCCGAAGCTCTGACGGGTGACCTCCTCAATCACGGCATCGACTGCGTCAGCGTGCGCGATCAGGTCGAGGCCGTTGGGCATCCGAACCTTGCCGCCACCATCGACGTCAGCCACGCCTGCATCTCCAGTGCTCATCTGGGTGTGGACGCGCGCGGGCAGATTCGGGCGCTGGCGCCCGTGACCCGCCACCTTCACCTGCACGATTCGTTCGGCCGCGTGCCGACCCTGCCGCGTCCGGGTCTGGGCGAGGATCTGGCCTACGGCATGGGGGATCTGCATCTGCCGCTGGGCTGGGGGAGCCTGCCGTGGGAGCACCTTCTCACCGACCTGCCCCTGCCGGAGGCGGTCACCCTGACCCTGGAGATCATGCCCTGGTACGCGAATACCGACACCCTGGCCGACAGCCTTGCCCGCGCCCGCGCGCTTGCCGCGCTGATGGATCGCCGCGCGGCCGATCCCGCCGCGGCGGAGTAGGCGGGCCATGACGGTGATCGCTCCGGCCCCTGTCGGACACGGCGGGCTTGTTTATATCATCGGGGCCTCCGGGGCCGGCAAGGATACGCTGATCGACTGGGCCCGCGAGCGCCTCGCCGCCCTGCGGCCCGATCTGCCGGTCGCTTTCGCCCACCGCTACATCACCCGCCGTGGGAGCAGTGTGGGCGAGGCGCATGTTCCGCTCACCCTCGACGCGTTCGAGACCCGTCGCGCGGCCGGCCTGTTCGCCATGGCCTGGGCCAGCGTCGGAACGCTGTACGGCATCGGCGTTGAGATCGACCTTTGGCGCGCGGCCGGCCTGACCGTGGTCGTCAACGGCTCGCGCGAGCATCTGGCTGCGGCCAGCCAGCGCTATCCGGACATCCGGCCGGTTCTGATTACCGCGCCGGCCGAGGTGCTGCGCCAACGCTTGCAGGCGCGGGGGCGGGAGACGCCCGACGAGATCGAGGCGCGTCTGCGTCGAACGGAGATGTTGCCGGTCGAACACCCCCGGTTGGCCCGCGTGGACAACAGCGCCTCGGTGGAGATCGCCGGCAGCCGCCTCATGGCGCTGATCCAGGCCATCGCGGAGGCCCCGCACCGGGCCACGGCCGCCCATCCGGCCTGAGCCCGAGTCTGTCGCCCTGACAGCCGAGTCATCACATGCCGGACGTCCCACCGCTTGTCTTCAGAGTCAAGCCGGGCCTCTTTTTGGCTTCCGGAGAGTCGTGGCGCGTCAATGCTTTGTTAACCATCCGGCCGTGATGTCGTGGTGGCTTGCTTTGACTCGCCCACATCTTGGGATGCCCGGGTATCAGCCCGAACTCAATTGTGCTCCGACTCCGTGCCGCTGCCGCGTCCATTGAAGAATCATCTTGCCATATCAGGGGATTCGTTCAGAGTTTTAAGAATATCGTTCAGTCCGACAGCCGGATCGGGAGAGGAAGGATGCTGGCGCATCGAAAGGGACGGATCGCGGGCATCGCAGCGATCGTTATCGGTATGGCGGCATCGTTCCCGGTTCTGGCGGACCAACTGCCGGAAGGCCCCTATTTCGGCGTCGGGGGCGGCCTGAATCTGAACGGCGGCGGCGATATCAAGAACAACGGGGTTCGCCGCGACCTGGATACCGACCTGGGGTTCGTCGGGCTGGGGAGTTTCGGGTACGCGTTCGGCAACGGGCTGCGCGCCGAAATCGAAGGCGGCCATCGCCGCAACACGGTGGAAGACTGGGGCGGGACCAGCGTTTCGGGGCATCTCAGCGCCTGGCACGCCATGGTCAACGCGCTGTATGACTTCCCCACCGGCAACCGCCTGAGCCCTTACATCGGGGCCGGCATCGGCACCGCTGTCGTCAGCATCGATGCCAAGAATACCGCCGCCGGCGTCAGAATGGACGACACGGACGTCAGCTTCGCCTATCAGGCGATCATCGGCATGGGTTACGACATCATGGACAACCTGGCCGTGACCGCCGACTACCGGTTCCTGCACGCCGTGGATCTGGAACACCAGTTTTCCGGTGGCGGTGGCGGCGATCCGGGCGATTCCTACCTGAACCACAGCTTTGTGCTGGGTCTGCGGTACGCCTTCGGTGTTCCCGCGCAGACCGAGACCGTTCAGGCGGCCGAGTCAAGCGCGGCGGTCGAGGCTCCGGAACCGCCGCCGGTCGTGCCCAACAGCTATCTCGTGTTCTTCGCCTTCGACAGCCACGCCTTGACGCCCGAAGCGACCGGCGTCGTCGATACCGCTGCCAACAATGCCTTGCAGGTCGGCCCGACGCGCATTGAGGTCACCGGCCACACCGACCGCGCCGGCCCCGAATCCTACAACATGATCCTGTCGCAGCGCCGCGCCGAGGCGGTCATGACCCGTCTGGTCGCCCAGGGCGTTCCCCGCGACGCCATCGCCGTGTTCGCCAAGGGCGAGGACGAGCCGCTGATTCCCACCGGGGACGGCGTGTCCGAGGCGCAGAACCGCCGCGTGGAAATCATTCTGTTGTAGGTCGAAGACGGAGTCCGGAACACGCGATTCGCTCGGTCTGCGACGCCCGGACGCCCTCCCGTGGATACGATCCGTTTCACACAACTCCTCATGGACGGACGGCGGGTGCAGCCAGGGCAATCGCGTGAAAGGGTGTGTGGTCGTAAAGCGCAAACCCCCACCCTCTTTTCGTAAGGTAGGGCGGATTCGCCCCGCGCAGCGGGGCAATCCGCCGGATGGCTGCGACGCGGCGGGTTGCGCCTGCGGCGCGAACCGCTCCAGGCCTTCACCCATGCCCCAACTTGCGGCGTAGCAGGCGCGGCACCCAGCCCAGCACCGGCAGCCGCTCGTAGAGCTGACCGGCGGCGTCCCAGTGGTCGATGTGCTCGCGCACGCGGCCGTCCGGGGCGAAGCGCAGTTCGGTCATGCCGACGATGTGCCAGTCCGCCCGCAGCGCCTTCACCCGGGCGGTGAGCGTCCAGCGCAGAAAGCCCACGTCGCCGTCGAAGGCGCGGTGGGTGACGGTGAAGCGGGGCGCCTCCAGGTCGCGGTACATGGCCTGAAACACCCGCCGCAACGCGGCCCGGCCGGTCACATCGTTGAACGGATCGACGAAGTGGATGTCGTCCGTCACCGCCGCGTCCAGATCGCCCAGCGACTCCGGCGTCAGGGTCTCGAACAGGCGGGCGTAGCGCGCCGCGCCGGCCAGCACTTCGGCGGAGGGCGGCGGCGGCTCGGCGAAGCGGTCGGCCTCGGTCATGATCCGGACTCCTTCAACGCGGCCGGCTTGGCGTCATCGGGAATGGCGCCCTTCGTCAGCATGAACTTCAGCGGATGGGGCAGCACCCGCAAGACCTTCAGCAGCCATGACAGCCGGCGCGGGAAGGTGATCTCGAACCGGTCCGACTCCAGCCCCTTGGCGATGCGGTCGGCGGCGGCGTCGGCCTCCATCAGGAACGGCATGGGGAACTCGTTGCGGTCGGTCAGCGGAGTCTTCACGAACCCCGGACTGATGACCTGCACGGTCACCCCAAATTGGGCTAGGTCCGGCCGCAGCGACTCGCACACGGCGATCAGCCCGGCCTTGGTGCCGGAATAGGCCGCCGCCGTGGGCAGGCCGACATAGCCGGCGACGGAGGCCACCACGGCGATGCGGCCGCGTCGGCGCGCCACGAAACGCGGCACCACGGCGGCCAGGCCGTTGACCACGCCGCCCACATTGATGGCGTACAGGCGGTCGAAGACGGTGGCGTCGAAGCGCGCGGCGGGCATCGGCTGGTGACTGCCGGCGTTGAGGACCACGATTTCCGGCAGACCCTCGGCGGCCTCGAGCCGCGCCAGCACCCCGGCGCAGGCCTCGCGGTCGGTGACGTCCAGGGGCTCGGGCAGGATGCGCCCGGGCAGGCTCTCGGCGTCCCTGACCAGGGCCTGGAGATCGCCGGCGGTGCGGGCGCTGGCGATCACGGTCAGGCCCTCGCGCGCCAGCCGCAGGGCCAGCGCCCGGCCGATGCCGCGCCCGGCCCCGGTGATCCAGATCGGTCCTCTCATACGTCCTCCGATGTCATCATCAACAGCTTGGTTCTTGGCGAACGGCATTGGGTTTGCCACCATGCGCGGGTCGAGGCCCGCCTGAGGCCGGCCGCACCGCGTTTCGCCCGGGATCCGCCCGCCATGCCTCTGTTCCCGTTTTCTCGTGGCGCCTCCAAAAGGGTACGCCCCGAACCGCCCGCCGGATCAGAGCCGCCGGACCCGGAGACCCGGGCCGCCCTCGACCGCCACCGGCACGACGACGACCGCCACACCATCACCCACTTCAGCCGCCTTCTCAGCCGCCATGGCCGTTCGCACGCGTCGTTGGAATGGAACAGTCGGGAGAGCCAGGAACGCCGCTTCGGCGTGCTGGTGGAGATCGGCATTCAGGCGGGGGACAGCGTGCTCGACGTCGGCTGCGGCACGGGCGACCTGCTGGCTTGGATGGAGCGGCGCGGCCTGACGGTGGACTACGCGGGGATGGACCTGACCCCGATGATGGTCGAGCACGCCCGCGCGCGGTTTCCGGAGCGCCCGTTCGTCCAGGGCTGCCTGCTGGATGGGGTGGACCTGCCGAAGGACCGCTTCGACTGGGTGCTTGCCAGCGGCATCTTCGCCCATCGGCGCGACCACCCCGACGCCCACATGCGCGACATGATCGCCGCCATGCTGCCGTTGGCGGGGAAGGGCGTGGCCGTCAACTCGTTGAGCCTGACGGCGCCGCAGAACCGGCAATGGCAGCTTTTTCACGCCGATCCCGACGCTACGATCGCGTGGGCGCGGGAACAGGTGCCGCGCGCGGACCTGCGTGAGGATTACGATCCCAACGATTTCACGCTCTATCTGTACACCGATGCCGCAGCGGCGCGGACCAAGCCATGGCGACCCTGAGCGCGGCGGCGCGGGCGGCGCTGGAGGGGTTGACCTACACCGGCGCGCCGCTGGATCGGGCCGAGCCCCTGCGCGGGGACGCGGAAGCCCTGGATCGGCGCCGGGCGGAACCGGCCAGCCGGGTGGTGCCGGTGTGGCGCGATCGCGTGGTCGTGGACGACGCCGACCCGGCGGTGGGACCGCGCCTGCTGTCCGTGGCGGGGGACTGGCGGCCGTCCGATTCCGCGTTGGCGCCGGAGGAGGCGGTGTTCCTGGGCCTGGACGCGGGCGGCGCGGCGTGGTTCGGCGTGCAGCTTCCGCCCGGCGTGGCCGTGGAGGACGAGGAACGTGGCCCGGACATCGGGGTTGCGGGGCGTTTCGTGCCCCTGCGCACGGTGGGCCCGGCACTGCCACCGGACGAGGCGGCCATTCTGGCCCAGGCGGTGGGGGTGCTGGCGTGGCATCGCCGACACCGCTTCTGTGCGGCCTGCGGCGCGCTCACGGCGGCGGCGGACGGCGGCTGGCGCCGTCGCTGCGTGGACGAGGCATGCGGCGCCGGCCATTTCCCGCGCACCGACCCGGCGGTCATCATGCTGGTTCATCACGGCCAAGGCGAGGCCGCGCGCTGCCTGCTGGGGCGCGGCCGGCATCTGCCGCCCGGCATGGTCTCGACCTTGGCGGGGTTCGTCGAGCCGGGCGAGAGCCTGGAGGAGGCGGTGCGCCGCGAGGTCCACGAGGAGTGCGGCGTGCGGGTCGGCCGAATGGCCTACGGCGCGTCGCAGCCGTGGCCGTTTCCCGCCTCGCTGATGATCGGATTCCACGCCGAGGCCGAGACCACGGACATCATTCTGGACCCGCGCGAACTGGAACACGCCGCCTGGTTCAGCCGGGCGGAGGTGGCGGCCATGGCCGACAGCGCCGCTTTGCAAACCGGCGACGGCTGGCGCCTGCCGCGCGGAGGTTCCATCGCCCGGCGCCTGATCGCGGGATGGCTGGCCGGCGATCCGGTGCTGGTGGAGTGACCGGGGCGACCCAACGCACACCTGCGTCGTCGGCCGCGATCACGCCGCCAGGGTCCACGCCTCCAGGCAGCGGGTCACGTCGGTCTCGGTCGTGGACCATCCCAGGCTGATGCGCACGGCCCGGCTGGCGGCGGCCTCGTCCACGCCCATGGCGCGCAGCACATGGGACGGCGTGACCTTGCCGGATGAACACGCCGCCCCGGCGCTGACCGATACGCCGGACAGGTCCAGCCGCATCAGCAGGGTGGGCGCGGCGATGCGGGGATGGCCGACGCAGGTGGTGTTGGGCAGGCGGGCGGCGCCGGCGCCGTGGATGACGAGTCCGGGCGTGGCGGCGCGCAGGCCCGCCTCCAGTCGGTCGCGCAACGCCGCCAAACGGGCCGGCTCCGTGGTCCGCGACTCCGTCGCGGCACGGGCGGCGGCGCCGAAGCCGGCGATGGACACCAGGGGCTCGGTGCCGGCCCGCCGGCCGCGTTCCTGTCCGCCGCCGCGCACCAGGGGTGCCAGCGTCAGGCCGTCCGCCACGATCAGCGCTCCAACGCCGGCCGGGCCGCCCAGTTTGTGCGCCGACAGGGTCGTCAGGTCGACGCCGAGATCATCGGGAGACACACCGGGCATCCGCCCCGGCGCCTGGACGGCGTCGCAGTGGACCCGCCAGCCGCGCGCGCGGGCCAGCCGCGCCGCCTCCGCCACCGGTTGCACGGCTCCGGTCTCGTTGTTGGCCAGCATGACCGACAACAGGCCCGGCGCGGGCGCGGCGGACAGCGCCCGGTCCAGCCCCTCCAGGTCCAGGACGCCGTCGGCGGTCACAGCGACGCGGTTCGACTCGGGCACCCAGGCCAGGACCGAGTCGTGCTCGACGGCCGAGCACAGGCGGGGCGCCGTATCCGCGCCAAGGGTCGTCAGGGCCAGGGCGTTGGACTCGGAGCCGCCACTGGTCAACACGACGCGCCCCGGTGTCACGCCCACCAGGGCGGCCACCGCCTCGCGGGCGTCCTCGATCAGGGCGCGTGCCCGGCGGCCGTGAGCATGCACGGAGGACGGATTGCCGGTGACCGTCAGGGCCTCGCGCATGGCAGCCGCAGCCTCCGGCCGCAGCGGGGTCGAGGCGTTGTGGTCCAGGTAGACGGCGGGGGACGAGGTCACTGCGCGGCGGTGGACTCGAACCCCTGGATCAGCCCGCTGGTGCCCAGGACGCGGCGCTCCGTGACGTCCTCCAGCGAAACCGAACTGAGGTAAAGGTAGATCTGGTTGGCCAGCTCTTCCCAAAGGTCGTGAGTCAGGCAGCGCCCCTTGTTGTTGTGACACCCCGCCGGGGTGCCCGGCGAACAGCGGGTGGTCTGAATCGGTTCGTCCACCGACAGGATGATGTCGGATACACGGATATCCGCGCCCGGCCGCGAGAGCATGTAGCCGCCCCCGGGGCCGCGCACGCTCTTGACCAAGCCGCCCTTGCGCAGCCGTCCGAACAGCTGTTCCAGGTAGGACAGCGAGATTTCCTGACGCTCCGCGATATCCGCCAGCGCCACCGGCTTGTTCTGTGAGTGGACGGCCAGATCGGCCATCGCCATCACCGCATAACGCCCCTTGGTGCTGAGCCTCACCCCTTACCCTCCTTTTCAGTCAAGGGCGACGACCGCCCCGATCCTGATTCCCTGGTCCGACCCGAGACCGCGGCGTCCCTCATCCGCCAACGGCCCGGCGTTCGGACGGCCGTTCGGTGCTGCCGTCAGGGCCTTCCGGCCGCAACGGGATGGGCGGCTGAGCGTCCCGATCCGCCGTGTCGGACACGGCGGTTCCGCTGCTGACCCCGGTTTTCGCGAGTTGATCTTCCAGTTCGTCCACCCGGGCCTTCAGGCGTCCGACGCGTTCGGTCAGGCCGGTGATGGCCCGGGCCACGGGGTCGGGCACGCCGCCCACGGGCGTTCCGTAGGCCTGGAATTCGCAATGATGCTCGGCATCCACATGGTCGCGGCGGACCATGCGGGCGGGAATGCCCACCACGGTGGCGCCGGACGGCACGTCGGACAACACCACCGCGTTGGCCCCGACGCGGGCCTCGGCGCCGACGGTGATGGGACCGAGCACCTGTCCGCCGGAGCCGACGATGACGCCGTTTTCCAGAGTCGGGTGCCGCTTGCCCTTGTGCAGCGACGTGCCGCCCAGGGTGACCCCGTGGTACAGCGTGACGTCGTCGCCCACCTCGGCGGTTTCGCCGATCACCACACCGGTGGCGTGGTCGATGAACAACCGCCGCCCGAGCGTGGCGCCGGGGTGGATCTCCACGCCGGTCAGCATCTTGCCCAGATGGGAGATCAGCCGGGGCAGGAACCGCCAGCCCCGCCGCCACAGCGGATGGGACATCCGGTGGAACATCACCGCGTGCAGGCCGGGATAACAGAACAGAACCTCCATCCCGGACCGCGCGGCCGGGTCCTTCTCCAGGATGGTTCTGATGTCTTCCCGCAGTCTGGCGAACGGCATGATGCTTGAAATCCTTGCGGTGACGTGTGCTAGAGTGCCGCCGGAACGCGCCCGACATCGGCACCCTTGCCGGTTTCCGCACACTGTCGGCGTCCCGGTTCGGCGTCCCGGCTTTCGAGAGTCCGGTCCCTGGGGGCCCGCCCGTCCGAGCCATCCCCCGAAGGCCCCGCCGGCCTGCCCCGGGACGGGAAACGCCAAGTGACCGGTTTCGTTTCGTCCAGCCCGGCCGACGATGGCCGGCACGTTCGGAGGATAGTATGGTATCCGAGCAACCCGGTCAAGAAACGGCCCGCGTCGTTTCCTGTCCTCCCGACACCGGGCTGGAACGCGCGGGGCCGGATCGACGGTCGTCCGATCCCGTGCCCGGGCCCGCATCCCGACTCCGCGATGTTTTCACACGCGGAACGATACCCGACTCCCTTACATTATCGATGCCACTGGCGTAGGACGACGAACGGTCATCCCTGAACCGACCCGCCTTGAAAGCCCTTGCCTCGGTTTCCTCTTGAACACGGATTGCGCCGCTCCCCATGCCCGACGTCATTTTCAACGGCCCCGAAGGTCGCCTGGAAGGCCGCTATCACCACAACAGGGCGCCCGGCGGCCCGGTCGCGATTGTCCTGCACCCGCATCCGCAACAGGGTGGGACCATGAACAACAAGGTGGTCTACACCCTGTATCATGTGTTTTCCCGCCGGGGCTTTTCGGTCATGCGGTTCAATTTCCGGGGCGTCGGTCGCTCCCAGGGCACGTTCGACAACGGCCAGGGCGAGCTCTCCGACGCCGCCGCCGCGCTGGACTGGCTTCAGGCCGTCAATCCGGATGCCGGGCACTGCTGGGTGGCCGGGTTCTCCTTCGGGGCCTGGATCGGTATGCAGCTCTTGATGCGCCGGCCGGAGATCAGCGGGTTCATTTCCGTGGCCCCGCCGGCCAACCGGCAGGATTTCACGTTCCTTGCGCCGTGTCCCTCCTCCGGCCTGATCGTGCATGGCGACAGCGACGACATCGTGCCGGAGGCGTCCGTGGCCAAGCTGGCGGCCAAGCTGTCGGCGCAGAAGACCATCACGGTGGATCATACCGTCATCCCCGGGGCCAACCACTTCTTCTCGGAACATCTGGACGTTCTTGGCAAGACGGTGGACGGCTACCTGGGCGCCAACATGGACCGCATCCGCGCCGCAACCTGAGGCCCGCCGGTCGGCGGAGCCCGGCAGAAGTTGCCGGGGGCGCGCTGCAAGTCCTGCCCCGGGCACGTCTCGCCACGGCGTGACCGTGCCCTCGCCCCGCGGCCACGATCCGTGGCGGCTCTTTTTTTCCTTACATATCAGAGTGGTGCGATCATCCGGGCAATCTGGCCCGGCGTTTGCGAGCCAAGAGGGCGATGTGGTTCGTCCGGCGTGCGTGGATCCGTTGTGATCCGCCGGGGCCGGCCGGACCGTCCCAGCAGCCCACGGGATGGCCGCCATGGAGATCGCTAGCGTTGCCGCCGGTTACAGCGCAACCGCCAACACCGCCTCGTCGGCCTCCGGCGGCGCGAGCCGCAAGGCGTCGGACCCTTCCGCCGAGGCGCTGTTCGCTGCGGTGATGGGAAGCGTGATCGCACCCGATACAACGGCATTCGTGTCGGCCGCCCCCCTCTCCGAAGCCTTGTTCGACACGGACGCCGATGAGGCGCGTCCGGTCGCGCCGCCGGCGCGGGAGCGGGAAGATCGACCCCGCGACGAGACGAACGCGGCGCGGGATGCCGATGCCGAGGCCGACGATGTCGAGGGCGATGCGCCGTCTGACCGCAAGGCCCGGGAGGCCGATGCCGCCGAGACCGACCGGGAATCGGATCAGGCCGCCGCCGATGGGGATGAAACGCAACCGGCCGAAGCGCAGGCGGCCGCGTCCGGCACGCCGGCGGCCGAGGCAACGGTGGCGGCGGACGCCGCCGCCGTCCTCGTTGCGACTGGCGAGGGTCAGTCCGACTCCGTCGCCGGCACGGCCGCGAACGCCACCGCACAGGCCAAGACCCAGACCGCCGCCGCCGCCGCAGCCTCCGCCGCGCGCACCGCCGCCCACAAGGTCGGCGAGACCGCGCAGCCGGGCGCCAGCGGATCGTCGGGCACCGGCCTCAACGGCGGCACGGGCCAGCAGACGGGCGCCAATACCGCCGCCGCGCGCGCAGCCACGGCGCAGACCGCTCAGACCGGCGCCACCGGGGCCGATGCCGCAACGGCGCAGACAGCCGCCACCACCACCGGCGGTGATGCTGCCCGCGCCCAGGCCGACGCCCTGGCCGACAAGGTCAAGTCCGACACCCCGATGCAGGTGAAGGTGACGGTGAGGGAGACGGCCCGGCCAACCGGTGCCGACCAGACCGCCGCCGCGACTCAGACCACGGCCAATCAGGCCAACCGCCCGTCCGGCGACCTGACCGGCGCGGCGGCGCTGCGTCAGCAGGTCATGGATGGGCTCGCCAAGGCACAGGGCGAGGGCTTCGTCAGCAACGCCACCGGCAAGGGGGCGTCGACCCCCAGCATCGCCGAGCAGAACGCCGCCGCCGCCGAGGCCAAGGCGCAGACCGCGCAGGCTCAGGCCGCCGCCCAGGCCTGCACCGCCGCTCAGGGGGCGGCCGCCGGTCTCGGTCAGGCGGGTACCGACGCGCGCACCGGTGAACCGGCCGGGGTCGTCACCGGGGGGCGCGCCGCCGATGCGGCGCTCAAGATCGACATCGGCCGCGCCTCCGCTCAGAACCAGAGCCAGGGCCAAATGAACGCGCAGTCCCAGGGCAGCGCGCGGGGCAGCGCCGCGCCGACGGCCGCGACCACCTCCGGGGGGGGCGACAGCGCGTCGGGCTCCGGCAGCTTCGCCGATCAGGTCGGCCGCGCCGGACAGGGACAGCAGGGACAGGCGGCCGAGCAGGCGCGCCCCGATCCCCAGGCCCGCCGGGTGGTCGAGCAACTGCGCGTCAACATCTCCAAGGCCGCCAATCGCGGCATGGACCGGATCACCATCAAGCTGCATCCGGAGACGTTGGGCCGGGTCGAAGTGAAGCTGGACTTCGGCTCCGACGGACGGGTCTCGGCCCAGGTCACCGTGGACAAGTCCGAGACCCTGGACCTGTTGCAGCGGGACGTGCGCGGTCTTGAACGCGCCCTGAACGACGCCGGGCTGCGAACCGAGAACGGCGGCATCCAGTTCGGACTGCGCGGTGACGGCACGGCGGCCCAGGGCGACCGTGGTCGCGCCGCCGCCGGCCGCCCCGGGTCGCAGGGCCACGGCGCGGGCGGCGAGGGGATGGCCGACGATGCCCCGCCGGACGTGGAATCCATCATTCAGGCCGCCGCCAAGGCGCGGGGCGGCCACAGCGTGCTCGCCTAGAGGGAGGATCCCATGGTTGACTCGGTTGCCGCCGCCGGTCTGGTGCAGGGCAAGTCCGCGCAGAGCAAGCAGAAGCTGGCCAACGACCTGGACAGCTTCCTGACGCTGCTGACCGCCCAGCTGCAGGCGCAGGACCCGCTGTCCCCGATGGACTCCACCGAATTCACCAACCAGCTCGTGCAGTTCGCCCAGGTCGAGCAGCAGATCTACCAGAACGAGAATCTGGAGGCGCTGCTGGCCTCCAACGTCAAGACCCAGCAGGCCATGGCCGTGAGCTACCTCGGCAGCTACATCGAGGTGGAGACGGACAAGGTCATGCTGGACGACGGCATGGCCGTGTTCACCTACGGCCTGTCCGGCGACGCCGAGAAGGTCACGATCAACGTCAAGGACACGTCCGGCGACATCGTGCGGACCTTCTCCGGCGACCCCTTGGCCGGTCTGCACAAGATCACCTGGGACGGCACCGACGAGACTGGCAACCCGGTCGAGGACGGGGTCTATGTCCTGGAGGTCTCCACAGTCCAGAGCGAGGACGCCGCCGACGACGAAACCCTGGAGACGTGGACGACGTCCCTCGGCAAGGTCACCGGCATGGCTGCGGACGGCACCTCCACATTCCTGGCCATCGGCGATCTGTCCGTCGACATGGACAAGGTGCTGGGCGTGTTCGAGTCGCTGCCGCTGGACGATGTGGACAGCGGCGATGACATCTCCGGCGATGATACCGGGGACGACACCGGCGACGATACCGGGGACGACACCGGCGACGACACCGGCGACGATACCGGGGACGACACCACCACGACCTGATGCCTGCAGGCCGGCGCGCCGGCCACCGCCAACGAACCGGGCCGGACACGTGCCCGGACCCCGCCCCAGGGATGACCCGTCCGGGGCGCCCCTGAATGGGAACATCAAGGAGAAGACCGATGTCGCTTTACGGAGCCTTGTTCTCGGGCGTGTCGGGATTGCAGTCGCAGTCCAGCGCCATGGGCGCGATCTCGGACAACGTCGCGAACGTCAACACCGTTGGCTACAAGGGTACGAAGGTCAACTTCCAGACCCTGGTGACGGCCCAGGTATCGCTGACCCAGTATTCGCCGGGCGGCGTGCAGTCCGCGCCGCGCATGAACGTGGACATCCAGGGGCTGTTGCAGGCCACCACGTCGTCGACGGACTTCGGCCTGTCGGGGCAGGGCTTCTTCGTCGTCTCCGACCAGGCGATCGAACCCTCAGGTTATGCCTACAGCCGCGCCGGATCGTTCAAGGTCGACAAGGACGGCTACCTGCGCAACGTCTCCGGCTACTACCTCCAGGGCTGGCCGTTGCAGACGTGGGACGGCACGACGTCCGCCTCGACGGTGACCTACAACAACGATACGTACATGAAGGCGTATCGCAACGACAACGGCGACCTCTTCTACATCAACGACAACGCCGTCGACAGCGTCAACATGCAGCCGCTGAACCTGAACACCATCGGCGGCACGGCCCGTGGGACCTCCACCCTCTCCCTCGGCGCCAACCTGCCGAAGGACGCCCCCATCGGCAGGACCGAAAAGACCGCCGCGCTGATCTTCGACAGCCTCGGCAGTTCGCACAACCTGCTCTATTCCTGGACCAAGCGCGACCAGAACACGTGGGACGTTGATGCCATGCCGCCGGCGGGCAGCGAGTACATCAACATGACGGCCCAGGATGGCAGCACCTATTACAGTGCCGGGCGTCTCGATTTCACGGACATCCCGCAAGTCGCTGCCGGTGGTTCGACGACGATGACCATCGATGATGGCACCACCACCTATACATACACGTTCACTGACTCCACTGGCGGTGACGGAATTGTGGATGAGGTTTCCAGCAGCAATGGTGCCAGTAGCGGGCCTTACACCTTCACCACGCTGTCCGAGATGCTGGACGATTTGTCCAGCCTGATCGAGGAGGACCTTCAGGTCCTCGCCCTGGCCGAGCATGGCGGCGCCACCGGCAGTGTCGCCGATTCCACCGGCAAGAGTTCGCCGAGTAACTGGGCCGAACGCATCGCCGGCGAGAACAGCATCCTGATCCGGCAGTATAGCGAGGCCGACACCATCACCGTGAATGCCTCCTCGTTGACCATCAACAGCGGTGCCGACCCGGCGGTGATTCAGGATGAATCGTATGGTATCCCGGCGCTGACAGCTGCGAGCGGCACGTGGCAGGGCTCCTGGATCAACGCCAACGCCAGTGGCATCACCTTCAACGGCGACGGTACCGTGGATACGATCTTCGGCTACGACGAGACGATCGAGAACGACCCGCGCACCACCATGAACATCAACTGGGCCAACGGTGCCCTCGACATGGACGGGTCGTCCGCGCCTCCGGGTGGGCCCGCCATCACCCAGTTCTGGGGCAACTACAACGCCACCGACGGCATGCAGCAGCTTGCCGGTGATTATCAGCTCAACTACGTCACCCAGAACGGCAACCGGTTCGGCAACTATGCGGGCATCTCGGTGTCCGATAACGGCATCGTCACCGCCCTGTTCGACAACGGCGTGCAGGCCCCGATCTTCATGATCCCGGTGGCCACCTTCGTGAACCCGAACGGCATGAACGCGCTGACCGGCAACGTGTTCCAGCAGACCGACACCTCCGGCCTGCCGGTGGTGCGCGAGGCCGGCTCCGCCGGGGCCGCGTCGGTCGCGCAGGCGACTCTGGAAGCCTCGACCGTCGATCTGGGCGAGGAATTCACCACCATGATCACCACCCAGCGCGCCTATTCGGCGGCGGCGAAGATCATCACCACGTCGGACGACATGCTGGAGGAACTGATCCGAATCAAACGGTAGGCGGGCGCTTTTCGCGCGGTCTTCTCCTTCTTTCAGGATCTCACCCCCCCGGTCGCCTCATCGGCCGGGGGGTTTTCTATTTCGACGTGCGGGGGCGCGTTCGTGTTGCCGCGTCCCGGGGCGTGCCCGTGACAAACGCGGCCTCTCTGTGTCAATTTTACTTGACTCCCCATCGCGTCCCCCCTCAGGTGGTCGGATCAGATCGACCCCCAAAACCGGCACGCCCCGGCGCGGGCGCGTGCCGCCATCCGGAGAGACAGAGTCCGCGATGACCCCGTTTCAGCGTCCCAATTCGGCCGCCGCGCGCGATGTTCGCCACCAGATGCACCCCTACACCAACCCCGTGGCCCACGAGGCCAACGGTCCGATGATCGTGGACCGGGGCGAGGGCGTGCGCGTCTTCGACGAGGACGGCAAGGACTACATTGAGGGGCTGGCCGGCCTTTGGTGCACGTCCCTGGGCTTCGCGGCGGAGGAGCGGGTGGCCCGCGTGGCCTATGACCAGCTTCGCCGGCTTGGCTTCTATCATCCGTTCGGGGGCAAGGCGCACACGCCCGGCATCGACCTGGCCGAGGCCCTGATCGCCATGGCGCCGGTGCCGATGTCCAAGGTGCTGTTCTGCAACTCCGGCTCCGAGGCCAACGACACCGCGATCAAGCTGATCCGCTTCTACAACAACGCGTTGGGGCGACCGGAAAAGAAGAAGATCATCAGCCGCACCAAGGCCTATCACGGCGTCACGGTGGCGAGCGCCAGCCTGACCGGGCTGCCGTTCAATCACCGCGATTTCGATCTGCCGATGGACGGCGTGCTGCACACCACCTGTCCGCACCCCTACCACTTCGGCGCCGAGGGCGAGAGCCCGGAGGACTTCGCCACCCGCTGCGCCGAGGACCTGGAGGCGCTGATCCAGGCCGAGGGACCGGAGACCATCGCCGCCTTCTTCGCCGAGCCGGTGATGGGCGCGGGCGGCGTGATCGTGCCGCCACCGACGTACTTCGAGAAAATCCAGGCCGTGCTGAAGCGTCACGACATCCTGTTCGTGGTCGACGAAGTGATCTGCGGCTTCGGCCGCACCGGCAACGCGTGGGGCTGCCAGACGTTCGGGCTTCAGCCGGACATGATCGCCTGTGCCAAGCAGATGTCGTCCGGCTATCTGCCCATCGCCGCCTTGATGCTGAACGAGCGGGTGTATGCCCCGATCCGCGACAACGCCGGGCGCATCGGCATGTTCGGCCATGGCTTTACCTATGGCGGCCATCCGGTGTCCTGTGCCGTGGCGCTGGAGGTGCTGGCCATCTACAAGGAACGCGACGTGTTCGCCCACGCCGCCGCCGTCGGCCCGCGCCTGCAACAGCGCCTGCGCGGGTTGGCCGACCATCCCCTGGTGGGCGAGACGCGCGGCGTCGGCCTCATCGGTGGGGTGGAACTCAGCCGCGATAAGGCCGCCCGCCGGCCGTTCGATCCCGCCCAGGGGGTGGGGCCGGCGATGGGGCTGCACCTGCATGCGCGCGGAATCATCACCCGCGTCATCGGCGACACGGTGGCGTTCTCGCCGCCGCTCGTCATCACCGAGGAGGAGATCGACACCATGGTGGATCGAGTCGCGCTCGCCCTGGACGACACATTGGCCTGGTGTCGGGCCGAGGGGCTGCTGCCGGCCTAGGAAGAGCCGCGCGTTCGGGGCACCGGCCGGAACCCGGGTCGGTGAAGACGCTAATCTCCCTAAAACTTTTGCAATACTCCCCGGCTGTCGTTGCCATGACCAACGCTGAAGAGTTACTTTCCGCGCCGAGGGATTTGGTCGCAACGTGGATCGGGACCCCGTCTGACCGAGAGGACGTCACCGATGGATTACAAGAGCTATTTCGCGGACCGTTTGCGTGATCTGCGCGAGGAGGGGCGGTACCGCGTGTTCTGTGACCTGGAACGCCGCACCGGCAAGTTCCCGAAAGCCATCAATCACCGCGACGGGGAGACCCACGAGGTCACCATCTGGTGTTCCAACGACTACATGGGCATGGGGATGCACCCTGAGGTCGTCGGCGCCATCGCCGACGCCGTCAGCCAGTGCGGTGCCGGGGCCGGCGGCACGCGCAACATCTCCGGCACCACGCACCATCACGTCATGCTGGAAGAGGTGCTGGCCGACTGGCACCAGAAGGAGTCGGCCCTGGTCTTCACCAGCGGTTACGTGGCCAACCTGACCACGCTGATGACCCTGGGCCAACAGATTCCGGATCTGGTCATCTTCTCCGACGCCCTGAACCACAACAGCATGATCGAGGGCGTGCGCCATTCCCGCGCCCCGAAGAAGATCTTCCGCCACAATGATCCGGCGGACCTGGATCGGCTGCTGTCCGAGTACCCGAAAGCCACCCCGAAACTGGTGGCCTTCGAGTCGGTGTACTCCATGGACGGCGACATCGCGCCCATCGCCGACATCTGCGATGTGGCCGAGAAACACGGCGCCCTGACCTTCCTGGACGAGGTCCACGCCGTCGGCATGTACGGTGAGCGCGGGTCCGGCGTGGCCGAGCGCGACGGCGTGGCCGACCGCATCGATATCGTCCAGGCCACCATGGGCAAGGCCATCGGCTGCATCGGCGGCTACATCGCCGGCGACAAGGACTTGGTGGACTTCGTGCGCAGCTTCGGCGCCGGGTTCATCTTCACCACGTCACTGCCGCCGGGCATCGCCGCCGGGGCCTGCGCCAGCATCAAGCACCTGAGCGAACACAACGAACTGCGCATCCGTCATCAGGAACGCGCCGCCACCCTGAAACGCCGCCTGCGCGAGATGAACCTGCCGGTGATGGATTCCGTCAGTCACATCGTGCCGGTCCTGGTGGGCGACGCCGGGCTGTGCAAGCAGGCCTCCGACCTGCTGCTGACCCGTCATCATATCTATGTGCAGCCGATCAACTATCCGACCGTGCCGCGCGGCACGGAGCGTCTGCGCATCACGCCGACGCCGCTGCACGACGACGAGCTGATGGACCACCTCGTGGCCGCCCTGCTCGACGTTTGGAGCACGCTGGGGATCAACCAGCAGGCAGCCTAACCGCACCGCACGACGGAGCGGTTCAATCCGGCCCGTTCTCAGCCCCCGCGTCGGCCCCCGGCGCGGGGGCTGGGCGTTTGGGGGCTGAGCAAATCCCGCACGATCCGGAACGGATCGCCACGACGATTTGCCTCATCATCAAATGCTTTAGCGCACTGCGTGTTTCAGGGGATCACGCAACGCCGCCCAGACATCCGAACGCGGTGTCAGGAGAACGGTTCATCCAGGTTTCGGATTACAGGTGCGCCAGGACGTTATCCGCGCCCGAGACGGCCAGTTGCGGCCCGCCCTCCAGGAACAGGTGCTCGATCAGGCCGTTGCGGACGACCATCGCATAGCGTTGCGAGCGCATCCCCAGGCCCATGGCCGAGCCGTCGAACGCGGTGCCGGTGGCCTCCGCCAGGGCGCCGTTGCCGTCGGAAACCATCAGCACCTTGCCGTCGGCGCCGCTGGCCTTGCCCCAGGCGTCCATGACGAAGGGATCGGCGACCGCGACGCAGGCCACGGCGTCCACATCCTTGGCGGCGAACTGGTCAATGTGCGCGATGTAGCCGGGCAGGTGCTGCTCGGAGCAGGTCGGGGTGAACGGTCCCGGCACCGAGAACAGCACCACGGTCTTGCCGGCGAACAGTTCCGTCGTGGTGACGGGACGGACGCCGGCCTCGCTCAGCATATACAGCGTGACCTCGGGCATGCGGTCACCGGCCTGGATGGTGGGCATGGGTCTGTCTCCTGGTCATGACCGCGAGGGGTCGGGAACGGGCCCCGGGGACGATCATTCCGATCCGGGTGCGGCGGTGGCGGTCTCGATCCCTTTGAGCACGGCGGCGTTGGTCAGCAGTTCGGGCAGGGGAACGCCGCTCGGCGCCGACGGCCCGTACACCGCGTTGAAGGGAATACCGTAGCGGCCGAAGCCGGCGAGATAGGCGGTGATGGCGTCGTCGGGTCGGGTCCAATCACCGCGCATCAGAATGATGTTGGAAGCCGCCAGCCGTTCGGCAATGGGGGATCGATCCAACACCATGCGTTTATTGACCTGACAGGTCACACACCAATCGGCGGTGACGTCCACGAACACGGTCTGTCCCCCGGCCACCAGATCGGGAATGGCGGCCGGATCCAGCGGGCGCCAGTCGCCGACCGATGCCGTCTCGCCCGCCGCGTGCCGCGCGTCCACGCCGGGCAGCCGGTCGGCCCAGGCCGGCAACGCCAGCGCCGCCAGCGCGGCCAGTCCGGCCAGCACGGGCCGTCCCGGCAGGCGCCGGGCGGGCACCGCCACCACCAGCACCATCAGCACCATCAAGGCACCGACCAACGCGGCGGCCAGCGGCGGCACCTGCGCCGCCAGAACCGTCAGCAGCCAGACCGCCGTGCCGGCCAGGGCCACGCCCAGAACGCCCTTCAACCACAGCATCCAGCGTCCGGGCCGGGGCAGCCGGGTCGCCCAGCCGGGTCGCGCGGCGACCAGCAGATACGGCAGCGCCATGCCCACGCCCAGGGTCAGGAAGATCAGCAGGATCTCGACCCAGCCCCGCGACAGCGCGAAGCCCACCGCCGTGCCCAGGAACGGGGCGGAACAGGGCGTGGCCAACAGGGTGGCGAAGGCCCCGGTGCCGAACGCGCCCCACAGCGACCCATGCTCACGCCCGCTGCCGCCGCCGGCATCGGCCAGCCATCCGGGCAGGCCGATCTCGAACAGGCCCCACAGGTTCGCCGCGAACAGCGACAGCAGCACCACCATGGCCACCAGGAACCAGGGCTGCTGGAACTGGATGCCCCAGCCCACCGCCATGCCGGCGGCCTTGACCGCCACGGCCGCGCCGCCCAGCGCCACGAACGAGGCGATGATTCCGGCCGCGCTCATCAGGAAACTGGCGCGGGCGTGGGACCGGCTGGCGCCACCGTGGCCCATCACGCCCAGCACCTTCAGCGACAGCACCGGGAGCACGCAGGGCATCAGATTGAGGATCAGCCCACCCCCCAAAGCCAGCCCCAGCATGGTGGCCAGGGTGGCGAAGGTGAGGCCTGCGCCGGTCTGGGCGGGTGGGGCCAGCGGCGCCGGCCCGGTGGCCCGGTCGGGCGTCACGTTGGCTTCCAGGCCGCGCGCGCCGTCCACCACGGTCAGCGTCAGCGACACTCCGCGCAGATCGTCCACGCCGCCCGCCCGGGTCCACAACACTGTCAGGTCCGCGCCGTCGTCGGCCACGGTCGGGGCGCCGAACCACGCGCCCTCCGGTCCCTCGACGAACAGGTCCGGATCGGCCAGCGGCGGGTCGGCCCGCACCGCCACGCGCAGCACGGACCCGTCCTCCTCGACCACCGCCTCCTCCAGGCTCAGGCCCTGGGCGGCGCCGTCGCCCGGCACCGCCGACTCGGCCCGATTGAGCACCTGGGCATGGCCCGACGGCCCGCCGGGACCCGCCGCCAGATCCAGCGACAGCGCCACCGCGCGCGGCACGCAGATGTCCTTGCAGGTCAGATAGTCCACGCTGGCCCGCAGGCGCAGGCCTTGGCCCGGGTCGGAAACCGTGGCCGCGATGGGATACAGGACGCTGCCGTCGTAGCCGACGGTCTCGATCCCCAACACGGAAAACCGCTGGGGCGCCGGCCACAGCAGGTGGGCGTCCTCAAGGTTCTCGCTGCCGGTCCAGTCGATGGAGGGCGGATAACCGGCATCGCCGGGGGAGCGCCAGTACACCTTCCAGCCGTCGGCGAGGTCGAAATCGAGGCCAAGGCGCACCGCCGAGTCGTCATTGATGGCGCGGCGCGCGGCGATCAGTCGGACGCGGCCTTCCGGGGTTTCGACCCAGGCGCCGGTGCCCGGCGCCGTCCAGTCGGGCAACTGCGCCCGCGCCGGGGCGGCCGCCGTCGCCGCCATGACCAGACCCACCAGAACCATCCCCCACACCAGCAGCCGTTCCGCTGCCCGTGGAATGCCCCGTGGAATACCATGCGTCGCCGCCATCACCGGGACCGCTCCTCTCGCGTCTGTGGAGACCATCGGCCCCCAGCATATCGGACAAGACCGCGCCCGACGCAATCCCCGTCCGATCCCTGACCCCTCCCGCGTCGCGACGGGCTGCGCGGAACGAAGATGGGGCGGGGAAAAGTCCCCGCCCCACAGATCTCCGCCCCGGTGTGCTCCCGGTTTCGGTATCGAACGGGTCCGGAACGCCGGTCTATTGGTCGGTCATCGGTGTCGGACGCGGTGTATTGGCGGTGCTGGGAGGCAACTGCGGCACCTCCACGTCGGGCATTTCGCCGGTCAGGGTCTTCAGGAAGGCGACGATGTCGTCGATCTGCTGATCATTCAACTCCTCGCCGAGCTGGGAAACCCCCATGACGGCGACCGCCTGACGTAGGTCCCACACCCGGCCGGCATGGAAGTAGGGTTCGGTCAGGGCGACGTTGCGCAGGGTGGGCGCACGGAACACGTACTCGTCGGTGGCCGTCTCGGTCACGGCGAAGCGGCCCTTGTCCTCCAGCGGCAGGATGTCGGCCCCCGGCTGCTCAATGACGCCGAAGGGGTAGTACGCCTGACCGCCGATGTTCACACCCGCATGGCAGGAGGCACAGCCGGTGTCGATGAACGTCACGAGGCCGCGCTTTTCTTGGGCGGTCAGGGCGTTCGGGTTGCCTTCCAGGTACTGGTCGAAGGGAGACGCGGGGGTGATCAGCGTGGCCTCGAACGCCTCGATGGCGCGCGCGAGATTGTCGAAGGTGACCGGATCGACCACGTTCGGGAAGGCGCGCTGGAAGTGATCCACATATTCGGGCATCGACTGCAGCGTCTGGACCACCAGATCGGGCTTGCTGTTCATTTCCACGCCGGCCTGGATCGGCCCCTTGGCCTGTTCCCTCAGGTCGGCGGCGCGGCCGTCCCAGAACTGGGCGATGTTGAGCACCGCGTTGTAGACCGTCGGTGAGTTGCGCGGTCCGGCCTGCCAGCCATGGCCGATCGACGTCTCAAGGTTGTCGTCCCCACCCATGGCCAGGTTGTGGCAGGTGTTGCAGGACAACAGATGACTGGACGACAGGCGCGGATCGAAGAACAGCATCCGCCCCAGTTCGATCTTCTCCTTGGTCACCGCATTGTCGTCGACCGCCGGGACCACATGTGGAATGGGGTCGAACAGAGCGTTGGCGTCCTCCATCAGAGTGGTGTCGTCGACGCCCTGCGCCTGAACGCCAGCCGTCATGATCACGGGAACAGACGCCAGGGCAAGCGCCGCTATCAAGGTCCTCATCGGTGATTCCTTTCCAGAGTCCTGGTACCGGTGAAGCGGGCCGGCCCCGAAGCTGGCCTGCCGCCCCTTCAGTTCTGTAATTATAATAGTTCTAAACCAAATGCATTGATTTACCTCAAAACCCGTGCGGACATAGGATCGCCTGCGCCGCCCACGCTTGCCACGCCTCCGGTCGGGCACCATAGTGGGGGGATGGTCGCACACGGACGGAAGACCGGCGCTCGGAGCGCCACCACCGCCCGCCGCCGCCGGCCCGACCCGCGGTTCGATCCGGATGACTTCGCCGGACTGGGACTGGGCGAGGGGGCCGCGACGGCGCCCGCAACCCCCGTGTGCGACATGCCCGGCTGCACCAAGCCGGGCGAGTACCGCGCGCCCAAGGACCGCAGCCTGGGCAGCTACTATCACTTCTGCCTGGAGCATGTGCGGGCTTACAATAAGGCCTGGAATTATTACGCGGACATGAGCCCGGAGGAGATCGAGGCCCAGGTGCGCACCTCGACCATCTGGGACCGCCCGACGTGGCGCATGGGCGGCGGCGGGCCACGCCGCATCGATCCGGCGGCGCTGGACGATCCGCTGGGCGTGTTCGAGGCCGCCCGTCAGGCCGAGGACCGGCGGGCGCGCGAGGCGGCCTCGCCCTTCACCCGCGATAGCCAGGAGGCGCGGGCGTTGCGCGTGCTGGACCTGGACTGGCCGGTCAGCCGCGAGGAGCTGCGCGCCCGCTATCTGACCCTGGTCAAGCGCCACCACCCGGACGCCAACAACGGCGACAAGCAGGCCGAGGAGCGCTTCAAGAAGGTCAGTGAGGCTTATCGGGTGCTTCTGGCGGCGCTGGACGGGTGACCTTGGCTCCAGGACCGAGGCGCGCGCGGGTCTCTTGACCGCCCGACCCGCGAAAGCCGTTTTCACGGCCGCGCTGTTTGCAGTAGTCTCCGCCCGACCTTCGAGACACCTGACACACGAGGACCCCTGATGGATATCCCCGCCGAGCCCCCCCTTGCGACGCCCGACACCACGGTCTCGGTGCGCGAGGCCTTCGGCATCAATGCGGACATGCAGGTGCCCGCGTTCTCGCGCAAGAGCGAGCATGTCCCCGACCTGGACACCAACTACCGCTTCGACCGCGACACGACGCTGGCGATTCTGGCCGGATTCGCCCACAACCGGCGGGTCATGATCCAGGGCTACCACGGCACCGGCAAGTCCACCCACATCGAGCAGGTGGCCGCTCGTCTCAACTGGCCGTGCATCCGGGTGAACCTGGACAGCCACGTCAGCCGCATCGACCTGGTCGGCAAGGACGCCATCGTGCTGCGCGACGGCCTGCAGGTGACCGAGTTCCGCGAGGGCATTCTGCCGTGGGCGTTGCAGCACGCCTGCGCCCTGGTATTCGACGAGTACGACGCCGGCCGCCCCGACGTGATGTTCGTGATCCAGCGCGTGCTGGAGGTCGAGGGCCGCCTGACCCTGCTGGACCAGAACAAGGTGATCCGGCCGCACCCGTCGTTCCGCCTGTTCTCCACCGCCAACACGGTGGGCCTGGGCGACACCACCGGCCTCTATCACGGCACCCAGCAGATCAACCAGGGCCAGATGGACCGCTGGAACATCGTCGCCACCCTGAACTACCTGGAGCACGACGCCGAGGTCGAGATCTCCGCCGCCAAGCGCCCGGAGTACGACAATGCGGAGGGCCGCAAGCTGCTCGGCCAGATGGTGGCGGTCGCCGACCTGACCCGGAACGGCTTCATCAGCGGCGACATCTCCACCGTCATGAGCCCGCGCACGGTGCTGACCTGGGCCGAGAACGCCACCATCTTCGGCGATGTCGCCTTTGCCTTCCGGGTGACGTTCCTCAACAAGTGCGACGAGACCGAACGGCCGCTGATCGCCGAGTACTACCAGCGCTGCCTGGGCGCCGAGTTGAAGGAAAGCGCGGTCAACCTGACGGTGGCGTAAGAGGGCCGTTCGGCGATCTTGACGGCGGCGGGCGTTTGAGCTATCCACCGCGTTCCCTCGCTGGCCGGAACCGGCGCGCCCGGCGCGTCCCCTTCGGCCCGAAGGTGATGGCGGGTATAGCTCAGTTGGTTAGAGCGCTTGGTTGTGGTCCAAGAGGTCGTCGGTTCAAATCCGACTACTCGCCCCATTTCCCCTGACCGTCGGCGCCAATCACCGCAGCGGCCGGCCCCAGAACATCATCGGCTTCGGGCTCTCCTCCGCTTCGTCCAGGTCGCGCCACGTGAAGGTGGCGCGCACGCGCGGCAGCGGCGCGTATCCGCGTCGACGCCAGAACCCGTCGAGCGGCGCGTAGTCCTCCGGCCGGCGCGGATGATCCAGCGGCCGCACCACGGCGCAGAACACCGCCAGCGTGTGGCCGAGCGCGCGGGCATGAGCCTCGCGGTGTTCGAAGAAGCGCAAACCGATGCCCTGCCCGCGATAGGCCGGCTCCAGCACCGATTCGCCCAGATAGAACGTGGTCGCCACGTCGATGCCCGCCTCGGTCACGGCGGCGCGGATGTCCTCGGGCTCGCCCGACAGAGGAACCCCGGTCGCCGCGCCGACGATCCGCTCGCCGTCCAGCGCGGCCACCAACAGCCCGCCCGGCGTCTTGGCGTAGGTGCGCAGGTAGCCTTTCTCGTACTCTTCTTCGCCGTCGTAGAGGTACGGAAAGTCGCGGAACACCGACATGCGCAGTCGCGCCAGATCAGGCAGCGCGGCCTCCAGGTCGGCTCCGGTCAGGGGGCGCAGGGTGATGGGCATGAAGCCCCCTTGATGGTCAGCGTGTTCGGGTGATCAGGCCGCCGACGCGGGGCCATGGCCGATCAAGACATCCGCCGGGATCCCCAGGTGGTCGCGCAGGGCGCGGATCATGGGTACGGTCAGGTCCCGCCGGCCGGCCAACACGTCCTCGGCCCGGGCCTGTCCGCCCAACAGAGGCGCCAGATCGTCCAGGGTCAACCCCTGCTGCTCCATGCGGAAGCGGATCGCGGCCAGGGGCTCGGGCGGGGCCATGGGGATATGCCGATCCTCCCAGTCCTCGACCAGGGCCGCAAGCACGGTGAGTTCATCGTCGTCGGCCGGGGTGTCCGCCGCCATCAGATGCTCGATCCGCGCCAGGGCGGCCCGGTGGTCGGCGTCGGTGCGGATCGGATGGACGGTCACGGGCGGCATCAGATGGTCTCCGCGTCGATGCGGTCATACTCGGCATGTGTCCCGACGAACCGAATGTAGATGATTCCAGCGGAAATGTGTTGCAATGGTTGACCTAGCTCGCAACAATTCAGGTGTCGACTCAGTCCTTGCCGCGCAATATAGAGCGTTTTATGTCTTGACACTTTTTGTTGTTCTTAAAAAGAGTTTGTATATAGGCGCCGGGAAAATCTGCATTAATTGTGGTTTCTGTTTGATCGATAACGCGTTCCGTTAGAGCGCTGATGCTACAAGAATCGACTTTCTCGGAAAAAGACGGGTCATCGACGCCGCTAGTTTCCAACTTCTGCATAACAATGTGTGGTATAAACCTATTTCCGTGCGTCAATATTTGCTTTGTTTTATGATCAATGTCGTCGGCTTTCTTAGTTCTGATTATATCTTCGATAATTCGGAGCAGCTTCACAACATTCCACATTTTTGACCCAGTTAGCCCGTCATTAAACAAAGAAACGTATGCTGGTGAATCTAGATCTTCCCATATCTTCCCAATCTCCCTTTTTGCTTGTACACACAGGGTAACATCGTGTTGGAAACAGACAAGCGCTACAGTCGCCTCTACTAATCCAAATTGATTCTTACCCCTTGGCTCTCCTTCTCCTTGCCGGAATTCATACTCTATCTCATCAATAAGCAACTCATTTCTGAGTCTTTCATGAGTTGGGTCTAGGGCAACGAAATTCCGTGCGTCTACCCGATTCTGCGTATTGGTTGCTCTTGTAACATCCATCGCAAAATTGTCAGGGCAGTTTTCGAGAGAAATGATTTTGATTGGAACCCTTGCGTGATCAAGGGAGGAGCTGTCAGTAGCAGATATTTCCTTCAGGACACCCAAAGTCTGAGCGCCATTTACAATTTGAAAATCAATGCACTCAAAAGTTTTTGACGTCCGCGACGAGCCGCCTGCAGGTTTTTTTATAACGGTTGAGCTTAAGGCGGTAATTCCATTATTCAAGTACCAAAAATATTGCGGACCATTCTGTAGTGATTGAGCAATGCTTGAATTGACGTTTGTGTTTCCGCCCAGGAAAGATCTTATGTTCTTGGAGAATATCTTGTTTCCGTGCTTTGCTCCCCAGCTCGCAACGTCAGAAGCGGCGACCTGTCCGTAGTATGCTTGAAACGGCTCGGTGATACAGCCCCACTCAAATATTGTTACATCAACATTTATTGGGCTACCCCTTCCTCCTTGGGATACTATTGAGTATAAATTGTCCTGTTTAAATAATGTAAATGACATTATTTCTCCCGTGTCATTCACTTCATTGACGGCGTCATCGATAATTCTGCGAGAGTGTTTACTCAGGTCACTCTTACTGCTGCACGCTACTACTAATGCAATCTTCCGGGCCTCGTTTATCGCTAAGTCTATTGACCTTCTTCGGTCTTTGACCTTTTTATTGAATCTACCAAAATGAGCATTCAAGAGATCTTTGACCCCTTGAACAAACTTCTGAACCTCACCGACTTCCAGGGTTTTATCTTCGTTAGCAGACCATTTGGCTTGGCAAATATAGAGCACCTTGTCACCGGAGGAGTAATAGAGCGCATCAATTCCATTATCGTCGTACCCATCTACAACAGATTTGCAGGCTGCTACTGGCTCTACGTCCGCCTCTGCCGCAATAGAAAGCGCTGCAAGTGCGCGTGAAATCGAGGCTTTTTCTTTTTCTTCTTTGCCCTTAGAAAGTACATCTGATATATCGACATGCGGAATATAGTTTTTTTCTAAGTGCGCGCGGATTTGGCGAATCTGTACGATACCCATAACATCCTCTCTATGCATTTCCAAATCATAACAAGGCCAAGAACAGTGCCCGACTTCCCCAAAGTACCCCCTACCGCCGCTCCAGCGCGAGTCTAGCACCGATGGCCTCGAACGTCTCCAGGTAGAGGCGTTCGGCGTCGCGCGACGGCAGCGGGGTCAGGGTCAGGTCTGGCCAGGGTTTCTCCTTGATTCCCAGAAGGCCGCGCACCTCCCCGGGCTGAAATCCGGCCAGTTGCACCGCCTCCGTCGCCCCCGCGATCAGGTCGGCGCGCTTGATCAGGGCCTTGCGCTCCACGTCCAGGCGGCTGGGCAGGCCGAAGCGCACATGCACGGCGACCATCAGGCGGTCCTCGACCTCCTTGAAGACATCGCCGACCACCGCCTTCAGCGGCGTGATGAGGTCGTGGGTGACGTACTCCGAGGCATCGTGGAGCAACGCGGCCAGTTCCAGTTCGGTGTCGCGCCGGGGCGCGATCAGACGGCGGACGAGGTCCACCACCAACACGGAATGCTGTGCCACCGACCAGGCGTGAGCGCCGGAGGTCTGGCCGTTCCAGCGCGTGTTGCGGGCCAGCCCGAGGGCGATGTCGCCGATCTCGATGTCCATTGGCGACGGGTCGAGCAGGTTCAGCCGCCGGCCCGACAGCATGCGCTGCCACGTCCGCGGCGCGTGCGAGGCCAGCCGGGCGTGCGTCTCCGGCCGGGTCGGCGGCGGCGGCGCGGGGGCGCGGGAACGGCGGGTCATGGCCGGCTCTTCCTCACGCCGCCTGAACGGCCTCGTCGGTCGGCGCGTCGTTCGCCGGGTCCGGCGGGGCGTCGAAGTCGAAGCACAGTTGGCCGTCCTCCTCGTCGTCCGGCAGCATGGTATAGGCCACGGCGGTCATGCGCGGCACCATCTGCACCGGCGCCTGCTCCTCCATCGGCACCGATTCCCGGACCATCAGGCGCATCCAGGTGAAGGCCGCCACAACGACGCCGACGCCGACCACCAGAACGAACAACCCGGACGGCCCCATCAGGTCCATCAGCACCGAGGCGATGATCGGTCCGGCCACCGCGCCGACGCTGTAGGCCAGCAGCAGGCCGCCGCTCGCCGGCACCAGGTCCTGCGGGTCGATCCAGTCGTTGGCCAGGGCGATGGCCAGCGGATACAGGGTGCTGGCCAAGGCACCGAACAGGGCCGCCAGCCCCAGCAGGCCGAGCACCGAGGCCCAGTCGCTCATGTCTAGCAGGTCGCCCATCGCCAGCGCCACGAGTCCGGCACTGGTCGCGGCCATGGCCAGACTGACGACGATGATGACCGGGCGGCGGTCGAAACGGTCGGAGATCCAGCCCAGCGGCCATTGCAGCACCAGCCCGCCCAGGATGACCGCCGACATGAACGCCGCCGTGCTCGACAGGTCCAGCCCCATGTTTCGGGCGAACAGCGGCCCCACGCCGTAGAACGCGCCCAGGGCCAGCCCTGAGCCCAGGCAACCCATGACCCCGGTGGGCGAGATCTGGAACAGGCGGACGATCCCGAACCGGCGCGGCGTCGGCAGCGCCGGTCCCGGCATCCGGGTCAGCGCCACCGGCACCAGCGCCATCGACATCAGGATGGAGACCAGGGCGTAGAGCACGAAACTGGTGGTCTCCCCCACCTGCAACAGGAACTGCGCCAGACCCTGCGGCAGGTAGGTGGCGATCATGTAAAGTGACAGAACGGTCCCCCGGGTCTCGCGTGTCGCCTTCTCGTTCAGCCAGCTCTCGGTGCACATCAACAGGCCGGCCATGCAGAACCCGGCGATGACGCGCAGCACACCCCATAGGATCGGATCGTTGAAATAGGCATGGGTGAGTGCCGCCGCCGAGAAGATGGAGGCCAGCGCCGAAAACGCCCGGATGTGCCCAACGCCACGGATAATGTGAATGGCGAACAGCGAGCCCAGCACCAGTCCCAGGAAATAGCCGGACATGACCAGACCGCTCACGGTCGAAGGCAGATCGGTCCCCGCCAGATTGACGCCCAGCAGGGTGCCCAGCAGACCCTGCCCCAGGAACATGATGGACACCCCGACCAACAGCGAGGCAATGGAACGAACCGTGAGCCACATGGCGGCGAAGCTCCAAGGGGGGATCAGGAACGGCGGCCGGTCACGAAGGGCCGCACCTGATGGTCGATCCAGTTGCGCACCTCGATCAGGCGCGTCACCGGATCCAGCACATCGCCGTCCACGCCAAGGCGCCACGCCAGATCGCACCGCGCCGGATCGGCGGTCAGGGCCTCCGCCTCCGTCGTGACGCGGGCCACGGCGGCCTCGTCGGCAAACAGGCCCTCGGCGACCAGCGCCCCGGCGTCGCGGGCGATCAGGCGGGCGACCTCGAACAGGTCGAACTCGGGATGATACTGGATGCCCCAGAACACGCCGTTGTCATGGCGGATCTCCGCAGCCTGGATGGGGGTCACGGCGTTTTCGGCTAGCACGCGGCAGCCCGGCGGCGGCCGGGTCACGATGTCGGTGTGAATCGCCACGGCGTCGAAGGCGGCGGGGCGCCCGCGATACAGCGGATGGTCGCGGCCGGCCTCTGTGAGGGTGATCTTGCGGGCAAGGCCGATCTCGCGGCCGCGCGGATTGGCCTCTACCGTGCCGCCGGCCGCCACGGCGGCAATCTGCAAGGCCCAGCAACTGCCGAAATACGGCGGGCCGGCCGCGAACACCGCGCGGGATAGGTCAAGCTGCCGCGTCACCCCCGGCGTCATGTCGTAGACGTTGAGCGCCGAACCGGTCCAGGCGACGGCGTCGATCTGGCTCCAGTCCAGGCCCCGGGGCAAAGACTCGCCCCCCGGGTCGGCGGGGTAGACGGTCTCGCAGCGCGAGCCAGGCGGCGCCAAGGCCCGCAGGACCTCGGCATAGAGCGCGCATCCCACCGTGCCGCCGGCCGCCTCGATGGAGCGGCGCTGATCCGCCGGGTTGCCCTCGACCACCAGGAAACGAAGGGGGGGGCCGTCCAGGGACGAGACCGAAGACAGGGACTCCCGGATGCGAGTCAGGGACACGGCGAACACCTCACCGGCGGCACGATCCGGGGCCGCGATCCCGATTGCGCCGGACGATGCCCGAGCCGGAAGGCCGGATCAAGGACGCTTTGGGCGGAACAGGGCTTCCGCTGACGCACGGGTCGGGTCGGGTTCAGGCGTCGTGTCCAGCACCGGCTCGTCGAGCGGAAAACCGGGCCGCGCCGGTTCCAGATCCAGCACCCACAGATCGGGATCGCGCGTCACGGCCCGGGCGACGGCCGCATCGGCGGCGGCCGCGTCGGCGAATCCGGGACGCCCCAGGCGCATCCAGCCGGCGCTGCCGTCGAGCCCGGTGGCCGGTGCGTACAGGTCCACCGTGCCGGACGAATCGCGCACCCGCAGCAGCAGATCGCCGGCGGTCTCGTCCCCCCGGCGGACAACGGCGGCAAATCCGCCGCCGGTCTCGATCAGTCGGAGGATGGCGCGGGCGCGCAGGCCAGCGGTCAGGCGGGCCACGGCGGCCTCACCGGATCCCCAGGATCAGGCGGACGTTTTCGGCGCTGATCGAGCGGATGATCGACGTGAAGCGTTCCAAAACCATGCGGATGACCGGATCGGTGCGGGTCAGGTGTCGCTGAAACACCTCCTTCGGCACGACCGTCAGGCGCGACGGCTCCATCGCCCGCACCGTGGCACTGCGGGGCTGGTCGTCGATCAGCGCCATCTCGCCCAGGATCGTGCCCGGCCCCTCGACGGCGATCACCACCTCGGCGGACCCGATGCGCCGGGAAATCTCCAGCCGTCCGGAGCGGATGACGTAGGCGCGGTCCCCTAGCTCGCCCTCGCGGAACAGGGTCTGTCCAGCGGCCAGTTCGATGTCCTCCTGATCCGCCAGCGCGAGGGGCGCCTGTTTCGGCTCGACGTGGGTCACGGTACCGTCTCCCGTCCGTCCGCGCTCGGCGGCAAGGCCGGCGGCGCGTGGGGCAAACTGAACGCACTCTGACAGAGAACAAACATAACTATAGGCGCGGTCTGCGGGCTTGGCCAGCCAAACGCCCCGCTTCGGGCGGGCGTTCCGTCGGCCGGCCTAGCGTTTGCGCGGTGCGCGCGGCCCCAGAAAGAACCAGGCGATCAGGCCGAGGATGGGCAGGAACACCAGGACCACCAACCATATCGCCTTGGGCAGGGGATCGGTCGAACTGCCGATGACATGCAGGCCGGCCCAAAGCACGAGAATCAAATGAATGAGGCCGAACAGGCCGATTTCCAGTCCGAACACGGGGCAATATCCTTTGCTGATACGGTTTCCGGTTCAAACGTTCGCATCCGTGGGGCGGCTGGCCGAAGGTCAGCCGGCCGGGATGTCGATGGGCGGCGGGTGCCCTTCGGTCACCCGCCCTCCCCTTGATCGCCGACACGCCGAACCAAACATCCCGGTACCGTATGAGTCCAAATTGAGGGCCTGCGGTCACCGCCGACACGGCGGACATCATCATGGCCGAAGACGGCAGGCAACACCGCTTACCCGCGTCGCGCCCCCCCCCGGGGATGAAACGGGGCGCGATGGCGGAGGGCTCAGCCCTTCTGCTCGCCGTACACGTCCATCTGGCCGCTGATCTGTCCGCCGTCCTCTATGATGATCGCGGCATAGCACACCGTTCCCTCAATGCGACCGCCGTTGCGCACGATCAGGCGCCGCTTGACGGTCAGCGTCCCCTCGAAGCGGCCGGAGATGTCGGCCTCCTCGATGGATGCCGCCCCCTTGAACAGGCCGCCCGCCGCCACCTCGATGGCCTCGGCGTCGTTCAGGTCGGCCTCGACCGTGCCCTCGACCACCAGGCGGTCGCAGGCGCTGATGTGGCCATTGAGTTGAATACCCGGGCCGACGATCAGGTTCTTGGTGTCGCCGCCTCTGGCCGACAGCCCGGCGCCGCGCGTGGTCGGCGGACCGAGCGGCGCGGGGGGTTCCACCGGCTCCGCCGCCATCGGGGCCTTCACCGCCTCCCGCCCCAGATGATCGGGCGGCTCCGGACGGAACGCGCCGGTCTGCGGCTTCACGGGCATGCCCGGTTGAAATTTCGGGGACGTGACCTGAGTTACCTCCTGCGGCTGGAAGGCGTCGGACTTGCCGCCCGGTCCGGCCTTGCCGCCTCTGCCGTCGCCGGCCTCAATCCGGTCCGTGTCGCTCGGGCCGCCGTCCGAATGACGGCCGTGCGGGGAGTTGCCGAAAATTGCCATGCGGGAAGTCCTTCATCCTAGGTGTGCCGAGCGGGCTCGGCCGAGACGAAACAGGCGGGCGCATGGGTCGGGCGCGGGCCGCCGCCTCGGCCAGATTAAGCGGTTCCAGGGTCACCCCGCAACGCCTGGACGACATGCACCATGAAGGCGGTGGCGACGACCGGTGCGAGCAGGTTGGCGACCGGCACCAGCATTAGCCCCGCGATCGCCACGCCGGCCAGCATCAGGCGGGTGCGGTGTCCCCGGCGTTCGCGCCGCAACCGGCTCCGGTCCAGGCGCCGTGCCGCGACCAGTTCGTGATACTCCCGCCCCAGCAGATAGCCGTTCAGGGCCAGATAGATCCCGAGGTTGAGCGCCGGCAGGAAGATATAGAGAGGCAGCGCCAGAAGGTTCAGTCCCACCGACACCGCCGCGAAGGAAATCGCGCCGACGATGCTTTCGCCGACCGGGATCTCCCGCGCGGCCGGCAGGGCGGGGTAGTGCCGCCGTTCCACGGCGTCGGCGATGCGTTCCAGGAACAGGCCGACGAAGATGGTGACCACGGCCGGGAAAAAGATCAGCGCCACCACCAGCGCCGCCATGCCGCCGGCCACATCGATCACCGTGTCGAGCCAGGGCGGGTCGACCACCTCGATGGCGCCCAGACCATACCACAGCGCCGCCACAAGACCGACGTAGGTTGCAATGGTCAGGGCGAGGCTGAGCAGGATGGAGTCCCGGATGCGAGGGTCTCCAAGCTGTTCGATGGCCTGGACAAAGGCGCGGATCATGGGCGGTCTCGGCGGGGCGCGGGTGAACGGATCAGAGGATGAGAAACAGCGGCCCCGACCCTACGGCAATCGCTCCTCCGACGGAAGCCGTGTGATCGACAGGCGGCTGTCGGCGCGCGGGATCCCCGACCTCCCGGGAAGGGTTTACAGACTGTGCGGGACTCCGCTCGATCTCCTTCTTTCGGAGGGGTCGGCCTGCGCCCATCGATGCAGAATCGTCATGAATCCTTCGCATGTTGGGCATGCATGGTTCGCATGCGCGGAAATTTTTGTTGCGGAACAGCAGTCCATTCAGTTACGAAATTACCCAACAGACCTGCTTGGGGCACATGATCCTGTCGCAAAGCCGTCGCCGCCGCTCGGTCAACGCGTTCGGTGAGAGTGCGCCGGGGCCGTCTCGGGACCACATGCACCGGGATGTCCCGCCGGGATACGCCCCCTGGCCCCAGGGCCAATTATGAGGGAGGACGCGCGCCGTGCTCTACCATATCCACGAATTCAATCATCATGCGATGACGCCCATGCGGATGATGGCCCAGGCCGTCAACATGCTGGCGACGAACCCGCTGCTGCCGACCAGCCATACCGGGCTGGGGCGCACCGTGGCCGCCGGCACCGACGTGTTCGAGCGCATCACCCGCAAGTATCCGAAGCCGGACTTCGGCCTCGCCGAAACGGTGGTGGATGGCCAATTGGTGGGCGTTCGCGAGCGGATCGTGGAGCACAAGCCGTTCTGCAACCTGATCCATTTCGAGCGTGACCTGCCCGAGGAGCGCGATGACCCCGCCGTTCTGGTGGTCGCCGCGCTGTCCGGGCACTATGCCACGCTGATGCGCGGCACCGTCCAGGCGCTGCTGCCGGAGCACGAGGTCTACATCACCGACTGGCTCAACGCCCGCGACGTGGCGCTGTGGCACGGCGAGTTCGACATGGCGTCCTACGTCAACTACCTGATCGAGTTCATGGAAGTGCTTGGTCCGGACACCAGCATGCTGGCGGTGTGCCAGCCCGGCGTGCCGGTGTTGTGCGCCAACGCGCTGATGTCCGAGGACGACAACCCCAACCGGCCCAATGCCATGGTGCTGATGGGCAGCCCCATCGACACCCGCATGGGCAAGACCGCCGTGAACCTGTTCGCCGAGAGCAAGGACATGTCCTGGTTCCGCCGACGCTTCATCCAAACCGTGCCGGCGCCGTACATGGGCGCGGGCCGCTCGGTCTATCCGGGGTTCCTGCAGCTTGGCGGCTTCATGGCCATGAACGTCGAGCGGCACATGGATGCCCACCGCGACTACTTCAATCATCTGGTCGAGGGTGACGGCGATTCGGCGGCGGCGCACCGCAAGTTCTATGATGAGTACCTGTCCGTCATGGACATGCCGGCGGCGTTCTACCTGGAGACCATCGAAAGGGTGTTCAAGGAACACCACCTGCCCGAGGGCCGCATGATGATCGGCGACCGTCTGGTGAAGCCGGAGGCCATCACCGACGTCGGCCTGATGACCGTCGAGGGCGAGAAGGACGACATCACCGGCCTGGGTCAGACGGAGGCCGCGCA
The DNA here is from genome assembly GCF_900101965.1 of Rhodospira trueperi. Lineage (GTDB taxonomy): Bacteria > Pseudomonadota > Alphaproteobacteria > Rhodospirillales > Rhodospirillaceae > Rhodospira > Rhodospira trueperi. The sequence goes on from NZ_FNAP01000002.1 coordinate 270,696, forward strand.
CGGCATGCTGACCGGCCTGTCGGCCAAGCATCGCGAGCACATGGTCTGCCCGGGCGTCGGCCACTACGGCATCTTCAACGGCCGGCGTTGGCGCGAGATGATCCTGCCGCGGGTCGCCACGTTCATCCGGGCCCAGCGCGCCCAGCGTGGCTTCGGTCCCAAGGCACGGTCCCAGGTGTTCGGCTCCGAGATCACGACCCTCGCGGAGGCCCGTGGCCTGGGTCAGATGGAGGTGGCCCCGGCCGCCGCGACGGCGGTCAATGGAAAGGCAGCCACTGGAAAGGGCGATGGCACGCGCGGAAAGGCCGCCGCGTCCTCCTCGAAAGGCACGAAGCGCCGGACGATCGGGGAGTCCGCGCCGGAGGCCGTCGGCGTCCACTGATCGGACGGCGGGGCGGGCCGGATCCAGGGCCGCAAGAAACGAACGTCAGGACCGGGCGGGAGGGCCACTCCCGCCCGGTCTTGCGATTCGGGAGGAGACGCTGGGTGATGCAAGGAGCGCCGACCGCCCACGGCGGTGTCCGCTGGCCTCTTGCGGATGGGCGCCGTCCTGATGCTAGGATCGCTCAGCCGTTGTTCATCCGCCCGGCCACGACCGCGTCCGGCTGTCGCGGACCCGCCGCGAGGACCCCCCCCGCATGGTCCCAGTCTTCACCGCCCTGGCCCGGGCGCTGGATCGCTTCTATCAGGTCTGCGGCCTGATCTCCGCCGCTCTTCTGGTGACGCTGACGCTGTTGATCCTGGCCAGCATCGTCTCGCGCATCGCCGGGGTTTATCTAGGCGGGGTGACGGAGTTCGCCGGCTACGCCATGGCTGCCGGGGCGTTCTTCGGCATGCCGTACGCCTTCCGCTCCGGCGGGCACATCCGGGTCAGCCTGTTGATCTCCAACCTGTCGGGCCGGGCGCGCTGGGCGTTCGAACTGTGGGCGCGCGGCGTGATCGCCGCCGCCACCGGGTATCTGGCCTTCTACCTCTGCCGCCTTGTCTATTATTCCTACATCTTCGGCGACGTCAGCGAGGGCGGTGACGCCATTCCGCTGTGGATCCCACAGGTGCCGATGGCGGCCGGCGCAGTCTGCTTCGCCGTCTCCACCCTGGATTCGTTCCTCCGCGCGATTGTCGAGGGCGAGTACAGCCTGACCGCGCCCGAGGCCGAGGGAGGGCGCGAGTGATGGGCGAGGGGGTCCTGATCGTCATTTTCGTGCTGTCGCTGTTCCTGCTGCTCGGCTCGGGCGTGTGGGTGGGCGCCAGCCTTCTGGTGTGCGCCTGGATCGGCATGGAATTGTTCACCAACCGGCCGACCGGCGATTCCATGGCCATGATCCTGTGGAGCGCGCAATCGTCGTGGACGCTGACCGCGCTGCCGATGTTCATCTGGATGGGCGAGATCCTGTTCCGCTCGCGCCTGTCGGAGGTGCTGTTCCAGGGCTTGACGCCGTGGCTGGCCCGATTGCCCGGGGGGCTGTTGCATACCAACGTGGCCGGCTGCGCCATCTTCGCCGCCATTTCGGGATCGTCGGCCGCCACCGTGGCCACGGTGGGCAAGATGTCCATCCCCGAACTGCGCCAACGCCAGTATCCGGAGCGCATGATCGTCGGCACCCTGGCCGGGGCGGGCACCCTGGGCCTGCTGATCCCGCCGTCGATCTCGCTCATCATCTACGGGGTCTCGGTCAACGAGAGCATCGCCAAGCTGTTCATCGCCGGCATTCTGCCCGGCATCTGTCTGGCGGTGATGTTCATGACCTACGTGGCGCTGTGGGGGATTCTGTCGAAGCACCAAAGCGCTGAAATGGTGGTCTATTCGCTGCGCCAGCGGCTGCGCGGCCTGCGCGATCTGGCGCCGGTGATGATCCTGATCCTGGGCGTGATCGGCTCGATCTACACCGGCGTCGCCACCGCCACCGAGGCCGCCGTGCTGGGCGTGGTCGGCTCGCTGGGGCTGTCGGCGCTCCAGGGCAGCCTGACCTGGACGACGTTCCGCGAGTCATTGTTCGGGGCGGTGCGCACCTCGTCGATGATCGCCTTCATCCTGGCCGGCTCGACCTTCCTGTCGCTGGCCATGGGCTTCACCGGCATTCCCCGTGCCCTGGCCGAGGGAATCGGCGGGCTGGACCTGACGCCGTTGCAGCTCATCGCCATGCTGACGGTGTTCTACATCATCCTGGGCATGTTCCTGGACGGCATTTCGTCCATCGTGCTGACCATGGCGGTCATCGAGCCCTTGGTGCGACAGGCCGGCTTTGACATGGTGTGGTTCGGCGTCTATTTGATGGTCGTGGTGGAGATGGCGCAGATCACGCCGCCCATCGGGTTCAATCTGTTCGTCCTGCAGGGTATGACCGGGCACGACATGGGCTTCATCTCCAAGGCCAGCGTGCCGATGTTCCTGATCATGTGCCTGGCCATCGTCGGCTTGGTGTGGTGGCCCGACGTGGCGCTGATCCTGCCGCGGAATATGTGAGGGTTGTCCGGCATTTGACCTGACCCATGCAGCCGTGACGGCGGACTACCGAGGCAGCCGAGCCCTCCCGGCCTTGGGTCGGTTCGGGATGACGTCTCCATGTGTTTTTGAACACGGCTCAATGTCAAAACAGGACGGTTCCGTCATCCCGAACACGGGCTCCCGGCAACGGCTTCTGGCGGTTTGAAACGGCTCGACCGGGCGGCTTTCCCGGCCGTCAGGCCCCCCCCGCGCCGGCCGCCGGAGACCCGTGCCGACGGCCGTGCCCGTGCCCGTGCCCATGTTGACCGCAGCATCCGCCATGACCGTGCTCGTGGCCATGATGATGGTCGTGATCGTGGTCATGATGGTCGTGTCCGCACGCGCAGTCGTGCGCCCCGGCGCCGGAGACGTTCACCCGGCCCTCGGCGATGCCCTTGAGCACGCTGGCCGGGTCGGTGTCCTCGGGGCTCATGACCACACGCACGCCGCGCCCGGCCATGCGGGTGATGAACTCGGCGCCGCACTCCTTGGTCACCAGCACGTCCAGGGCGTCCAGAGGGTGCGGTCCCGCCTGGTGGAACTCGTGCATGGACATCTCGGGCGGCAAATCGAGGCGGTCCAATTCGGTCGCCGTGCCGTCCTCGGCCAGATCGAACACCAAAAACCGGTTGGTGCGGCCAGCGTGGCCGGTGATGGTCTTGAAATTCAGACTGGTGAAGCCGATGCGCATGATGAGGGCCCTTACGATACCAACGAGAGATCGCGGGTCTAGCGCGTCGCACCGCGGGGCGACATAACAATTCTCAACCGCAACAATGGAAAGAGTCCGGACGGCGCCGGTCAGTCCCCGGTTCGATTCAGGCGCCATACCGTCACCGTCAGGGCGCTGGCGAAGGTCACCCAGGCCAGATAGGGCAGGAACAGCAGCCCGGCCCAGTCGTTGACCTGCAGAAACAGCAGCGTGGTGGACAGCACCGCCAGCCATAGCGCCAGAACGACCACGACTCCGCCGCCAAGGCTGCGCCGACCGAAGAACACCGGCGACCACAGGGCGTTGAGCACAAGCTGGACGGCGTACACCGCCAGCGCCGACAGGACGGCCGGCCCCTCACCGAACGTCCAGACCAGGAAGGCGGCCACCGCCATCAGCACATACATGACGGTCCAGGCCGGGGCGAACAGCCAGTTGGGCGGGACCCAGGACGGTTTGCGCAGGGCGGCGTACCACTCGCCGGGACGGAAGATGGCGCCGGTGGACGCGGCGCCGAAGCTGGCGGCGGACAACACAACAAACGCAATGAGGGAATCGAGGGACATGAGGGGCTCCGGTTCAGGGTACGGTTTCCGTGTCGTACCCCAGCCGGTCAAAAAAGTCATTTTCAAGACCCGACGTATATAAGATATTCGGGAGCCGCGTGGCGCCGGGAAGGGTGGCGCCGCGTGCGTGCCCGTTCCCGGTGATCCAGGTGTGTCATGTCCTCATCCGTCCGCACGTTCTCGCCCGGCCTTCTGGTCGGCATTCTGCTCCGCCCCATCCCGCTGTCGGTGATGCGCGCCCTGGCCCGTCCGGTGCTGGACGGTCTGGTCCGCGACATGGGGCCGCGCCTGGAGGACCGGCTGTCGGAGCTGAGCGGCCGTCTGGCCATCGTGCCGACCGGGCACCCCGTGGCCGTGGCGCTGGATATCGAGAACGGCGCCGTCACCATGGACCTGATCGAGGCCGACACGCGCGAGGCCATGGGCGCGGTCGCCGCCGTGCGCGCGCCGCTGGAAACCCTGACGGCCATGCTGGACACCGAGGGCATGGACGGCGATGCCTCGTTCTTCACCCGCGCCCTGACCATCGAGGGCGACACCAGTCTGGTGATGGCCCTGCGCTATGCGCTGGAGGACGCCGGCGCCGGTGTCGACGACGTCGCCCGCGCCTTCCCCTGGCCGATCGGCCCCGCCCTGCCGCGCGTGATGCACCTTGGCCAGCGCGTCCACGCCGCCGCCAGCCGCGATCTGGCCACGGTGCAGGACGCCATCCTCGCCCCGGTGCGCACCGAGTTGGCGCGGCAGGAGGCCCGCATGTCGCGCATGGAAAGCCAGATGCAGCGCACCCAGCGCCGCCGGGCCAGTTAGGGCGAATCCCGGGCGATCCGGAACGGGTCGCGACGACGATTTGCCGCGAATGGAAATGGGCCGCGCGCCGGGTGAGTCCATAGGTCTGGGTGAGTCCACGGCAACCCAGCGCACTTGAGTTCGGAGTCGGAGAGGTCCCGCGATGAATGCTGTTCCCATGGAACTGGTCTGTCCCGCCGGCACGCCGGCCGCCTTGGCCGCCGCCATCGACGCCGGCGCCGATGCCGTTTACTTCGGCTTCCGCGACCGCACCAACGCGCGCAACTTCCCGGGCCTGAATTTCTCGCCCAAGGAACTGGCCGAGGGCATCCAGACCTGCAAGGCCAAGGGTGCGCGGCCGATGATCGCCATCAACACCTACCCGGATGCCGGCGACGACTCGCTGTGGCGGCGCAACGTCGACATCTGCGCCGAGGCCGGCGCGGGCGCGGTGATCCTGTGCGACATGGGTCTGGCCGGCTATGCCGCCAAGCGTCACCCGGACCTGCGGCTGCATCTGTCGGTGCAGGCGTCGGCGTCCAACGCGCCGTCGGTGAAGTTCTACCGCGACGCCTTCAACATCCGCCGTGTCGTATTGCCGCGCGTGCTGACCGTGGAGCAGATCGCCGCCCTGATCGCCGCCGTGCCGGGCATGGAGACCGAGGTCTTCGTCTTCGGCGGCCTGTGCGTGATGGCCGAGGGGCGCTGTTCCATGTCCGGCTATGCCACCGGCATTTCGCCCAACAAGGACGGCGCGTGCTCGCCCGCCAGCCATGTGCGCTATGAAGAGCACGGCGAGATCATGACCTCTCGCCTGGGGAATTTCACCCTGAACCGCTTCGGTGCCGGCGAGCAGGCCGGCTACCCCACGCCGTGCAAGGGCCGCTACCGGGTGATGGGCCGCGAGATGCACCTGTTCGAGGACCCGTGCAGCCTGGACGCGACCCCGCTGCTGCCCGAGTTCGCCAAGGCCGGGGTGACCGCGCTGAAGGTCGAGGGCCGCCAGCGCGGCAAGGCCTACGTCGCCCAGGTGGTGAAAAATCTGAAAGCCGCCATCGCCGGAGAAGCCACCGACGCGGCGGCCTCGCGCCCGTTCATGGAGGGGGCCGCCGGTACCACGGGCGTGTACGCCGGATCGTGGCATTGAGGGCAGAAACCGCATCCGCATCAACGGGACCCACCGTCATTGCGAGCGTCCATCGCCAGATGGACGTGAAGCAATCCAGGGCAGGGAGCGCAACGTTTCGCCCTGGATTGCTTCGTCGCTACGCTCCTCGCAATGACGGATCAGATGAAGTGATTGATCGACCATGACCCAACCCTCCGTTCGCCTGACCCTTGGCCCGCTGCTGTACCACTGGACGCCGGAGCGGCGCCGCGCCTTCTACAAAAGCATCGCCGAGGACAGCCCCTATCAGGTGGTGGTGCTGGGCGAGACCATCTGCTCCAAGCGCGAGACCGCCCCGGTGATCGAGGCCATGGCCGAGGCCGAGGTGATGCTGAAGGCCGCCGGACGGCAGGTGATCCACCCGACCATCGGCTTGGCTGTGGCCCAGGAGGAGGTGGAGGCGCTGGAGGCCGTGGCCCGCACCGCCAACGCCGGCGCCCTGATCGAGGCCAACGACGTCGGCGCGCTGGCGCTGCTGTCGCATCAGCCGCACCACATCGGCCCCATGGTCAACGTCTACAACCCGGCCACGCTGACCGCCCTGGCCGAGCGCGGCGCCACCTGCGTCACCCTGCCGTGGGAACTGCCGCGCGAGAACGTGCTGACTCTGGCCAAGACCGCCCGCGATCTCGGCATCGAATGCGGCGTGACCGTGTTCGGCCGCGCCCCGCTGGCCATCTCGGCGCGCTGCTACCACGCCCGCGCCCACGGCCTGACCAAGGCCACCTGCCGCCTGATCTGCGACCAGGACCCCGAGGGCATGGAGGTGGAGACCATCGACGGCGATCCGTTCATGGTGGTCAACGGCCTGCAGACCCAGGCCCACACCGTCACCCTGCTGGTGCGCGAGATCCCGGAGATGATCGAGGCCGGGGTGACCCAGGTCCGCGTCTCGCCGCTGGACCTGGACATGGGGGCCGTCGGCCGCGTCTATGACGACCTGATCAACGGCCGTGTCGGCGTCGAGGAGGCCGAGGACCGCCTGCTCGACCTGCTGGAAGACCGCGAGGTCTCCAACGGCTTCTTCCACACCGCCCCCGGCGCCGATTGGGTCGCGGCGGAGTAGGGGGCCGTTGGCTTCGGACGGACGGCCCTCCCGAGCAGTCGGCTCCAGACCAGTGTCGAGGCACGCGACGCGTGCTGTCGTCGCGTGTCGTCCGGTTCAGTCCGCAGGGTGAGCGGCGCGTCCCGGCATGGCTTTCCTGACGGGACTGGCACGAGCCACCGGGACATCTTCCGGCCACGGCGGCCGGGCAGGAGGAAACCGACCCATGCGTGCCGTGCTCACCGGTGTTCTCATGCTCGTCCAGGCCAGCGCGGCCGTCGCCGCCGACCGGCTGGCCGTGTTCGACGAGGCGACCAAGGTCACCGCCGAGCAGTTCTACGATCCCGGCATGGCTGGGGTCGACTGGGACGCGGCGGTGGCCGCGCACCGCGCCCGCATCATGCCGGAGATGGACCGCGAGGCGGTCGCGGCGGAGGTCAACGCGCTGCTCGCGCGCCTGGGGACCTCCCACACCCGGCTCTACACCCGGGACGATCCCGCCTGGTATCAGCTCGCGGGCGTCTTCCTGCACGGCAGCGACGAGATCGCCGCCGCGCTCGCGCCCTTCCTCACGGACGGCGCCCCCCGGTATGCCGGGATCGGCGCGATGGTTGACGCGCGGGACGACGGTTTCTTCGTCACGGGCGTGCTCCCGGGCTTCCCGGCCGAGGCGGCGGGTGTGCGGGTCGGCGACCGGCTGGACGCCGTGAACGGGGACCCGTACCACCCGATCCGCTCCTTCGCCGGACGGGCCGGCACGGACACCACGCTCACCGTCGAACGGTCCCCCGGCGACCGCCGCGACCTGACGGTGACTCCCGTGATGCTCGACGGCGTGACGATGTTCGAGGATGCCATGCGGGCCAGCGCCCGTGTGATCGAGCACAATGGCGCGCGCGTCGGGTCCATCCGCCCCTGGTCCTATGCCGGCCGCAAATACCAGGACATCCTGGCCGGTGAGGTGCTGTACGGATCCCTCAAGGACGCCGACGCCCTGGTGCTCGACCTGCGCGGCGGCTGGGGCGGCGCCAGCCCCGAGTATTTGACCTTGTTCACCGACAAGGCCATCACGATGACCAGCATCGGCCGCGACGGGACCGCCTTCACCTTCGCCTCGGGCTGGACGAAGCCGGTGGTGCTCCTGGTCGACGAGGGCACGCGCTCGGGCAAGGAACTGATGGCCCACGGTTTCCGCGCGCTCGGCCTCGGCCCCATCGTCGGCGAGACCACGGCCGGGGCGGTCGTCGGCGGGCGGCTCAACGTGCTGTCGGACGGCAGCCTGCTCTATGTCGCCGTGGTGGACGTTCGGGTGGACGGCGTGCGGCTGGAAGGCGTCGGTGTCGCGCCGGACATCGCGGTGCCCTTCGACCCGGCGTTCGCGGCCGGCGCCGACCCCCAATTCGACCGCGCCGTGGCCGAAGCCGCGCGGCTGGCGGGCGGCTGAGGGGGGAGACGCCCATCCTCACCCGCTCCTGGGATTTCCGTGGGTCCGGCATTCGACGAGGGGTCTGGCATGTCGTCCCTGCAGCTTCATATCCTTGATGCGCGGGGCCCGAGGGCCCCGGTTTTCGCCCTGGATCGCGTCGTCGCCGCGCGCCGAGTCATGACGATGGAGATTGAAGCCCATTCACCCGATGGTCCCGGCCGATGGTCCCGGCCGATGCACCCGAGCATATTGACGGGACAGGGTCTCCCGCATACGAAGAGAGTGGGGAGGCAGGGGCGTGGCATCGAAGCCGGAACACTTCGACAGAAAAGAGCTCGAGGCCTGGCTGCGGACGCAGCCGAAAGAGGTTTCGGTGGCGATCGCCGCGCGCTGCGCGCTGCGGGTCTTGCCCCTGCTTGACGCCGCTCCCTTCGACGATGGCACGCCGACGGCCATCATTTTGCCAACATTTCGTGCGAATTCTCTGGCGTTTTCTATATTAGGTGTTTCAGAAAACGCCAGAGAAAGTCTAGGCAACGCCGCCGCCGCCGCCGCCGCCGCCGCCGCCGCCGCCGCCGCCGCCGCCGACGCCGCCGCCTTCGCCGCCTTCGCCGCCGCCGCCGCCGACGCCGCCGCCCGCGCCGCCTTCGCCGCCGCCGACGCCGCCGCCAACGCCGCCGCCAACGCCGCCTTCGCCGCCGACGCCGCCGCCGACGCCGCCGCCCGCGCCGCCTTCGCCGCCTTCGCCGCCGCCGACGCCGCCGCCAACGCCGCCCTTGTCTCTGACCGGCGCCAGATTGACAAAGGAGGGGCCGTCGAAGATCTGGCCCGCATGCCCGTGTGGCCTGATGGGGACGTTCCGGAGCCCCTCGCCGACGCCTGGGGCAGCCTCAAGACCACCCTTCTCTCCCGAAACGAACACTGGGACGTCTGGACCGACTGGTACGACGCCCGGCTGACCGGCGCGCCGCCGGAGCCGGAGGCACTGGCGGTGGCCCGCGTCACCCTGCCCGAGCCGATGTGGGAAAAAGGGGCCAAAGTGATCAACCCGGCAATCCGGACGTTGATCGACCGTCATGAAAAAGACGGCCCGAAAGCCGTCCGGGCCCAGATGACGCGCTATCGGAGGAAATATCCGAAGAGCAAAGTCGAACCATCCGCACCATCATCGCCCCTGTCTGAGGAAGCCCCCGAAGCCCCCGGTTCAGACGCCGAAGGTCCGTCCAATCCTGGTGAAGAAAACACGGACGATCCAAGCGAAGCAGGGGTGGAGCCACCCCGTCGGGCTGTCGAAACCCACGAGACGGACTACGTGTCCGACCGACCGGAAGCCGACCGGGATCTGCTGGATCGGGCCTCGCTCGCCTTCGCGCTGGCGCACAACATCAACAAAATCTGGACCGCCCAGACGGCCGCCGACGAAACGAAGGACTGGGGCCGGAAGACACTCGATGGGCTGCATTGCGAACGGCTCACCCGGCGGACGCGAGAGCCGGACGAGGCGGCCTTCATCCTGCACCTTGATGCGCCGTGGGGCGGCGGCAAGACCACCTTCGCCAATTTCATCGCGCGGATCCTGAACCCCGCCGCCCATGGCTACGACACGAGCGACGCGAAGACGCTCAAGGGCACGCTGCTGGGGGATCTGCCCCTGAACGAGTCCAGCTACTGGCCCCGGGAGTTTTCGACGCGACGCTGGTTCGTGGTCGAGTTCAATGCCTGGCAGAACGAGCATGTCAGCCCGCCCTGGTGGAATTTCTACGAGACGATCCGCCGTCGGTGCCTGCGCGCGATCCTGTGGGAGCCGGGGCGCTTTGGAGCCCCGAGGTCCAAGCACTGGTCGAAGGCCGTAGGAACTTGGTTTTGGTTTTGGATGCGCGAAGCGATCTGGCGATTGGTCACGCCCGCGACCCGGCGTGCGCTCGTGACCACAGTCCTTCTCATCGTGACGACGTTCGTCGTCTACAAAATTGGCCTGCTTCAGTGGCTTCATGACCTCGATATCGAGGGTGTCGAACTCACATCTATTCTCGCAACGTTTGCGTCCGGCGGCATCGCCGTTTTCATATTTGGCAGTATCCGTCAGGGGCTCAATCGTTTCGTCAACAGTATCTCGTCGTCGGTGGACGCCTCCAAGCTCGGTGAAGCGGATCCGGTTGACCGATTCCGCCGGCATTTTTCCTGGTTCGTCGGCCAGCTCCACCAGCCTGTTCTGGTGATCGTGGATGACCTGGACCGATGCTCGGCGAAATACGTGGTCGAACTGGTGCGGGGCCTGCTGACCATCTTTCGCTCACCACGGGTGGTGTTCATGCTGCTTGGCGACAAGGACTGGATCGAGACCGCCTTCGCCAAGGTCCACAAGGAGATGGCCGACGTCCACACCGGCTCCCAGATCACCTTCGGCGGGCGGTTCGCCGAAAAGGCGATCCAGCTTTCGTTCCTGCTGCCCGCACCCGATCCGGACGCCCGGGGTGCCTACCTGACCGACATTCTGGCCACAGACCAGAACGCGACGCCTGAGGACGAGGAAACCAAAGAGGCGTTGCAGAAGGTCGAAGAGCAAGCGCGCGCGGACTTGGCCGGAACCGACCGGACGGAAGACCAGGACGCGGCGGCGCAGAGGACCGAAGACCTGATCGACGAGGCCAGCGCACAGGCGACGCCCGAGACTCGCGCCGCTTTTGAAAAGGCGGCGAACCGCATCCTCGACCGCGAGCGGATGCTGAGGGCGGCCACCGCGCGGTCAACGGAAACGGTCGTCCGCCAGCATGGTCTCCGGCCGTTGAAGGATTTTCTTCCCGCCAATCCGCGCCGAATCAAGCGGATCGTCAATATGGTGAGCGCCTATCAGGCCAGCGCCCAGGCGACGGAAGGGGTCGCGTTGGGGTCGGACCAATGGAAGCAACTGGTGATCTGGGTCGTGATCATGTCGGAATATCCACAGGTCTGGAAAACGCTCGTGACCGATCCGGACCTGACGACCCGTCTTCTGAACGAGATCAAAGGATCCAAGCCAGGGGACGACATTGTCCCGCCCGCGCTTCCCGACGATGCCTCCGAGGACGACAAAGCCAGCCACGCCGCGCTTGCGACACTTCTGGCGACGCCGGGGCTCGTCTCGCTGCTGCGCGGCGATCCGTTCGCCGAAAAGGGGAAGGAAGGGTCTGCGCCCGGCATCGACGTCGACGCGAGCGAATGGCTGAGACGACTGACGCCCCTGGACTAAAGGGCACCGCAAATAACCGGCCGTTTGGCCGGGTTATGTGCGTCGGCTGGACGCAAGCCGCTCTGTGCTCTTTGTGTCTCTGTGGTGAAAATGCTCCCCCCATCGTCCGGGCAGAACCATCACAGAGGCACGGAGGACACAGAGCGCTCATCACCCGGCCGCGCCACCGGCGTAGGCCTTGGCGGGGGACAGGCCGTTTCCGCTCTCGTCTCGCCACGGCCGGGGACATGATCCCGGCAGGTGGCGACGATGCACCGCTTTCGGGTGGGCGGGATCACCGGAGATCGGCGCGGGCCTGTTGAGGGGATAGCCCTTAAGGCGCTCCAGCGCGGAGGCGTCTCCGGCCCATCACATCCTGAGCCGCGCCCGGAGATCGTGCACGGTTCGCGCCAGTCCTTCCTCCAGCGGAACCGATGGCTCGAACCCGATGAGGGCGCGGGCTTTGCCGATCTCGGGGCGCCGCTGGGCGGGGTCATCGGCGGGGCGGGGCCTGTGCTCGATGCGCGACGACGATCCGGTCAGGCGCACCACGGTCTCGGCCAGGTCAAGGATCGTGTATTCCACCGGATTGCCGAGATTGAGCGGCCCGGGCTCCTCCGCCGGTGTCTCCATGAACCGCAGGAAGGCGGGGATCAGGTCGTCCACATAGCAGAAGGAGCGGGTCTGCGAGCCATCCCCATGGATCGGCAACGGCTCGCCGCACAGCGCCCGGACGATGAAGTTGGAGATCACCCGGCCGTCCTTCGGGTGCATGCGCGGCCCGTAGGTGTTGAAGATGCGCGCGACCTTGATCTCCAGTCCGTGCTGCCGGTGGTAGTCGAAGAACAGCGTTTCCGCGCAGCGCTTGCCCTCGTCGTAACAGGCCCGCTGACCGATCGGATTGACGTTGCCCCAGTACGATTCGGGCTGCGGATGCACGGTCGGATCGCCGTACACCTCCGACGTGGAGGCCTGGAAGATGCGCGCCCGCAGGCGCTTCGCCAGCCCGAGCACGTTGATGGCTCCGTGAACCGATGTCTTGGTCGTCTGCACCGGATCATGCTGATAGTGGATCGGCGACGCCGGGCAGGCGAGGTTGTAGATCTCGTCAACCTCGACATATAGGGGGAACGTCACGTCGTGGCGCATGAACTCGAACCGGGGGTGGTCCTTCAGGTGCACGATGTTGTCGCGTGTGCCGGTGAAAAAGTTGTCGGCGCACAGAACGTCGTGCCCCGCATCCAGCAGCGCGTCGCACAGATGTGAGCCGAGAAAGCCGGCGCCGCCCGTGACCAGCACCCGCCGCGTCGTCGCGAAATCCCGTCGCATCGCACTCCCCCTATAGTAGTGCGGCGCTCGGCCGTTCCGCAGCCAGCGCGCGCGATCCAGGCGGTCAAGGCGCCGTCAAGTCGTCCCAGCCCTCGCCGGAACAGGATGCGCTCAGCGAACAGGCCGTTGGCCCGGTCGAGGGGCAGACTACCCAGAGGGTCGATCATCGGCAACACGGCGCTTGATCCCGGCGGGCGCCGCCGCGACCATCATGCTTCCGCCCGCGTCCACCTCTGGAGGCTCCATGACCGAACCCGACAGCACCGCCGCCGCCACCGCCCCCGACCGCCTGTTTCTGGTGGACGGCTCGGGCTATATCTTCCGCGCCTATCACAGCCTGCCGCCCATGACGCGGCCGGACGGCACGCCGGTGAATGCCGTCTACGGCTTCACCACCATGCTGATGAAGCTGCTCGCCGACATGGACGCCGAACGGGTGGCCGTGATTTTCGACAAGGGTCGCAAGACCTTCCGCAACGAGATCCACCCGGACTACAAGGGCCACCGCCCGGACGCGCCCGAGGATCTGGTGCCGCAGTTCCCCATCATTCGCGACGCCGTGCGCGCCTTCAACGTTGCCTGCGTCGAGATGGAGGGCTTCGAGGCCGACGACCTGATCGCCACCTATGCCAAACAGGCGCGCGCCAGGGGCATCGACGTCACCGTCGTGTCGTCGGACAAGGACCTGATGCAGCTGGTGCGCGACGGGGTGGCGCTGTTCGATCCGATGAAGAACCGCCCCATCGGCCCCGATCAGGTGCGCGAGAAGTTCGGCGTCGGTCCCGACCGGGTGGTCGATGTGCAGGCGCTGGCCGGCGATTCCTCCGACAACGTGCCGGGGGTGCCGGGCATCGGCGTCAAGACGGCGGCGCAGTTGATCGAGGAGTATGGCGACCTGGAGTCCCTGCTCGCCCGCGCCGGAGAGATCAAGCAACCCAAGCGGCGCCAGAACCTGACCGAATTCGCCGATCAGGCCCGCATGTCGCGCGACCTCGTGCTGTTGCGCGACGACGTGGACGTGCCGGAGCCCCTGGAGGGCTTCGACGTCCGCCAGCCCGATCCGGACGCCCTACGCGCCTTTCTGGTGGAGAACGGCTTCAAGTCGGTGCTGGCCAAGGTGGAGGGCGACCTGATCCCCAAGCCGGGTGACGGCGGCGGCGCGGCGGCCGACCCCGTGGCCGAGGCGACGTCGGCCGCAGCGGCCTATGCGTTGGTCCAGGACATCGAGGCCCTGCGCCGCTGGGTGGCCGAGGCCCGCGACGCCGACGTGGTGGCCATCGACACCGAGACCGATGCGCTCTCGGCCATGCGCGGCGGGCTGGTGGGGATTTCCATGGCCACGGCCCCGGGGCGGGCCTGCTACATCCCGTTGGCCCACAAGGGGGGCGGGGAGGGGCAACTCGACCTGGGGGGCGGTGGTACGGAAGCCCCACGCCAGATCCCGCTGGACGCCTGCGTGGCCGAACTCAAGGACCTGCTGCTCAACCCCGGTGTGCTCAAGGTTGGCCACAACATCAAGTACGACCTGCACGTGCTGGCTCGCGTCGGCCTGGAGGTCGCCCCCGTCGATGACACCATGGTGCTGTCGTACGTGCTGGACGGCACGCGGCTGGGGCAGGGCACGCACGGCCTCGACGACCTCGCCGAGCGCCATTTCGGCCATGCCATGATCGCCTTCAAGGACGTCTGCGGCTCCGGCAAGACGCAAATCACGTTCGATCGGGTGCCGCTGGACAAGGCCGTCGAGTACGCCGCCGAGGACGCCGACTACACCCTCCGCCTGCACCGGCTGCTCAAGCCCCGGCTGATCGAGGAGCGTATGGTGACGGTTTACGAGACCCTGGACCGGCCCATGGTGCCGCTGCTGGCCACCATGGAACGCGCCGGGATCAAGGTGGACCCGGCGGTGCTGAAAGACCTGTCGAAAACCTTCGCCGCCCGCATCGGCGACCTGGAGGACGAGGTCCACCGCCTCGCCGGCCATCCGTTCAACATCGGCTCGCCCAAGCAACTGGGCGAGGTGCTGTTCGACGAGATGAGCCTGCAATCCGGCCGCAAGAGCAGCAAGACGGGCGCGAAATCCACCGGCGCCGACGTGCTGGAGGACCTGGCCGCGCAGGGCCACGACCTGCCGGCGCGGGTGCTGGACTGGCGCCAGTTCTCCAAGCTCAAGAGCACCTACACCGACGCCCTGGTCGAGGACATCAACCCGGACACCGGCCGGGTCCACACCACGTTCGGGCTGACCGGCACGTCCACCGGGCGGCTGTCGTCCAACGACCCCAACCTGCAGAACATCCCCATCCGCACCGAAGAGGGCCGGCGCATCCGCGAGGCGTTCGTCGCCGAGCCCGGGCATGTGCTGCTGTCGGCGGACTACTCGCAGATCGAGTTGCGGCTGGTGGCCCATGTCGCCGACATCAAGGCGCTGAAGGAAGCCTTCCACCACGGCGCCGACATTCACGCCATCACCGCCAGCCGCATGTTCGGGGAACCCGTCGAGGGCATGGACCCGATGCTGCGCCGCCGCGCCAAGGCCATCAACTTCGGCATCATCTACGGCATTTCCGCTTTCGGGCTATCGCGGCAGCTGTCCATCCCGCGCGGCGAGGCACAGCGGTTCATCGACGCCTACTTCCAGGAGTTCCCGGAAATCCTGGACTACATGGAGCGCACCAAGGACGAGGCGCGCAAACACGGCTTCGTCCGCACCCTGTTCGGCCGCAAATGCTGGGCGCCCGGCATCAACGACAAGAACCCCAACGCGCGCGGCCTGGCCGAACGCGCGGCCATCAACGCGCCGATCCAGGGCGGGGCGGCCGACATCATCAAGCGCGCCATGGTGAAGCTGCCGGACGCCCTGACCGAGGCGGGGCTGGGCGCGCGCCTGCTGCTCCAGGTCCACGACGAACTGATCCTGGAGGTGCCGGAGGCCGAGGCCGACCAAACCGCCGCGCTGGTGCGCAAGGTCATGGAGGGCGCGGCGTCCCTGTCCGTGCCGCTGGTGGTGGACACGGGGACGGCCGGCACCTGGGCCGAGGCGCATTGAGGACGGCATGGCGCGCATGCAGCAGAACGGGTTTTCCCTCACCCGCCGCCACACCCTCACCCTGGGGCTGGGCGCGGTCGGTGCCGTGGCCATGACCGGCTGCGCGCCGACGCTGGCGCCGGCGGGGCCGGGCGGGGTGGTGGGGCCGCGCCTGGACGGAGACGACGGGGTCGTCGCCTCCGACGGCGCGCGGCTGCCGCTGACCCGCTGGCGACGCACCGACGACCCGGCGGCCGTCCTGATCGCCCTGCACGGCTTCAACGACCACGCCGGGGCGTTCCGCGAGGTCGGGCCATTCCTCGCCAATCGCGGCCTGATCGTCTGGGCGCCGGATCAACGCGGCTTCGGCCGGGCGCCCCATCGCGGCCTGTGGGCCGGCGCCGATCGCATGGCCGACGACCTGCGCGACCTGGTGGCGCTGGCCCGCGCCGAATGGCCGGGACGGCGGGTGCTGGTGCTGGGCGAGAGCATGGGCGGCGCCGTGTCCATGGTGGCCCGGGCGGACCCCGCGCGGCCGCTGGACATCGACGGCCTGATCCTCAGCGCTCCGGCGGTGTGGGGCCGCTCGGCGATGCCGTTCCTGTACCGTCTGGTTCTGGACGTCACCACGGCGCTGGCCCCGGGGCTGACGGTCTCCGGAAAGAACCTCGACATCTGGCCGTCGGACAACATCGAGATGCTGCGCGCCCTGGGCCGCGATCCCCTGATGATCCGCCAGACGCGCAGCGACACCATCAGCGGACTGGTGGACCTGATGGATGCCGCCCTGGGCGCGGCGCCCCGGGTGGCGCCGCCGTTCCTAGTGCTGGCCGGGGCCAACGACCAGATCATTCCGGCCGAACCGACGCTGAAGGCCTTGCGGGCGATGGTCGGTGACGGCGCCGATCCGCGCCGCCGCGCCGCCCTCTATGCCGACGGCTGGCACATGCTGCTGCGCGATCTGGGCGCGGTCACGCCCCTGGAGGATATCGTTGCCTGGGTCGCCGATCCGGCGGCCCCGCTGCCCTCCGGCGCCGATCGGCGGGCGCGTGCGCTGCTGGCCGGCGACCTGAAGGTCACGCCGCGCAAGGTGCCGGCCTATCCGGCGTACTGACGGGGCTGAGATGCGCGTTAGAAAGGCCGGGCGGGCCGTCTCCGTCCGAGAGCATGTCTCCTCGAAACGGGTCGCGCGGGTGGCCTGGGTGGAGACCGGCGCGCCCGTTGCCCCTCGGATCGGTCCCGATCCGCTCTACGGTCGCATGGATCCGGTCCTGACAAAGCGCGCGTGCCAAGAGAGGGCCTCGTCCAGCAGAGTCGGGGCATGGCCGCCAAAGGACCCGGATTCCGCCCGCGCCACATAGTCGGCGAGGGCCGGGCGAAAGTCCGGGTGGGCGCACTTTTCAATGATCGCGAGGGCGCGCTGCCGCGGCGCCAGGCCGCGCAGATCGGCGAGACCCTGTTCCGTCACCAGAACCTGAACGTCCTGCGCGATGTGGTCCACGTGGCTGACCTTGGGCACGATGGCCGAGATTGCTCCGCCCTTGGCCGTCGACGGCGTCATGAAGATGGATACGTAAGCATTGCGCGCGAAATCGCCCGATCCGCCAATCCCGTTTTGGATGCGTGAGCCCATGACGTGGGTCGAGTTCACATTGCCGTAGATGTCGGCTTCGATGAGCCCATTCATGGCTAGGCATCCCAGTCGGCGCACCAACTCCGGATGGTTGGAGATTTCCTGGGGGCGCAGGATCAGGCGGTCGCGGAATCGCTCGGCCTGGGCGTTGAACCGGTCTGCCGCCTCGGGGCTGAGCGAAAAGGCCGTGGCCGAAGCAACGCTCAGCTTGCCGCTTTCCAGCAGATCCAGCATGCCGTCCTGGATTACCTCGGTATAGGCCGTCAGACCCTCGAACGGGGCCTCCAGCAAACCGGCGAGCACGGCGTTGGTGACATTCCCCACCCCGGACTGCAAAGGCAGCAGCGAAGGCGGCAGGCGTCCGCGCCGCACCTCGTCGCGCAGGAAGTCCAGCAAGTGTCCGGCGATGGCCTCCGCCACGCCGTCCGGCGCGGCGAACGGTTGGTTGCGGTCCGGGGCGTCGGTTTCCACGATCGCGACGATCCTGTCGGGATCACAGCGCAGGGTCGGCTGGCCGATGCGCTGGCCCGGCCGGACCAGCGGAATCGGCACCCGATCGGGGGGCAGCGCGGTGCCGTAATAGATGTCGTGCATCCCGGACAGGGCCTCGCTTTGCCAGCGATTGACCTCCAGAATCACCTGCCCGGCGCGCTCCAGCCATGTCTTGTTGTTGCCGATGGATGTGGAGGGAATCAGCGCGCCGTCTTCCGTAATGCCGGAGACCTCGATCAGCGCTGTGTCCAACGGGCCCAAGAACCCCTGCCAGGCCATTGGGGCGACTTGGCTGAGGTGCATGTCGACGTAATGCATGCGCCCGGCGTTGATCTTCTCACGCGCAATCGGGTCCGAGTTATAGGGCAGCCGGTATTCGACGCCATCGGCCCGCGCCAGAGCACCGTCCAGTTCCGGCCCCGTGGACGCACCGGTCCAGATGCGAACGCGGAACGGCCGTCCGGCGGCGTGTTCGGCCTCGATACGCTGGGCCAGGGCCAAGGGAACCCGCTTCGGATAGCCCGATCCGGTGAAGCCGCTCATGCCGATTGTCGTTCCCGACGCGATCAGGCCGGCGGCGTCTTCCGGGCTCATCACACGGGCGCGCAGATCGGGGTGAAGAATGCGATGGGGGGCGCTCAAGCGGAGGTCCTCCTGACTGGGAAGCCGGCGCGCGGACGATCCAGAACGCCCGGCGAAGCCCGCTTTCTACCCACCAGGGGTTCCGTTTTGCTAGCCACGACACGACCGCGCATAGCTGCCATGCGCCGCCCTCGCGAGAGGAACTCGGCGGAGCGACCAGACGACGTGCCGTCCACCGGTGCGCCCACGCCACCCGTCTGTCGCCCAGGGTCGGCGACATCGTCGACACCTGAGGCCGGCCATCGAATGACGTTCGTTGATTCGTCGGCCGGTCTCAATCCTCGGTTCGCGGGTTACGATCTCCCTTGCCGGTCAGGCGCCGGATCACCACGAAGAACAGCGGCACCAGCAGCACGCCCAGCGCGGTGGCGGCGATGGTGCCGCCCAGCACGCCCGAGCCGATGGCGTTTCGGCCGGCCGCGCCGGCCCCCGTGCTCAGGACCAGCGGGGTGACACCCAGACCGAAGGCCATCGAGGTCATGACGATGGGCCGAAAACGCTGCCGCGCCGCCTCGATCACGGCGGTCAGCAGAGGCTCGCCGCCGTCCTGCCGGTGGCGCGCGAATTCCACGATCAGGATCGCGTTCTTACCGGTCAGGCCGATCGTGGTCAGCAGGCCCACCTGGAAGAAAACATCGTCGGCGAACCCGCCGATCTGCGCGGCGGTCAGAGCCCCCAGCACGCCCAGCGGCATGGCCAGCATCACCGCCGCCGGGATGGCCCAGCTTTCGTACAGGGCCGCCAACGATAGGAACACGGCCGCCAGCGACAGGGCGTACAACAGCGGCGCCTGACCGCCGGTCTGCTGCTCCTCCAGGGACAGGCCGGTCCAGGCCAGATCGAACCCGGGTGGCAACTGGCCGGCCAGCCTTTCCATTTCCGCCATGGCTTCGCCGCTGGTCACGCCGGCCACGGGGCTGCCCTGCAACTGCATGGCCGGCACGCCGTTGTAGCGGTAGAGGCCCTGCGGGCCGAACTCCCATCTGCCCTCGGCGAAATTGGAGAACGGCACCAGCCCGCCGCTGGCATTCCGCACACGCCAGCGTTCGATGTCCTCCGGTGTCCCGCGGGCCTCGGCCTCGCCCTGAACATAGACCTTCTTGATCCGGCCGTTGTTCAGGAAGTCGTTGACGTATCGGCCGGCCCAGGCCACGGACAGCAGGTCGGCAACGTCCACGGCCGTCACGCCCATGGCGCCGGCCTTGCGCCAGTCGATGTCCAGGGCGTATTGCGGCGCGTCTTCCTGACCGTTGGGACGAATGGAGCCGATGATCGGGCTCTGCATTGCCATGCCCATGAGCTGGTTGCGGGCCGCCAGAAGCTCCTCGTGAGTCTGACCGCCGCGCGACTGGAGGTAGACATCAAAGCCAGAGACGTTGCCCAGCTCGATGACCGCCGGCGGGACAATGGGAAACACCATGGCGTCCTGGATCTGACTGAAGGCTCCATAAGCCCGGCCGGCCACCGCCTGGACGCCCAGTCCCGGCGCTTGCCGTTCCTTCCAGTCCTTCAGGCGGACGAAGGCAATGCCCATGTTCTGGCCCTGGCCGGCGAAACTGAACCCCACCACCGTGATGAGGGCGTCGACGGCTTCGGTCTCGTTGGTGAGGAAGTGGTCCTCAATGCGCTCGATGACCGTCAGTGTGCGGTCGGCGGTGGCGCCGGGCGGGCCTTGAACCAGCACGAACAGGATGCCCTGATCCTCTTCCGGCAGGAACCCGGTGGGTGTCTTCACGAACAGCCACCCCATGCCGCCGACCAGGACCAGATAGATCAGGCCGATGCGCAGGGGGCGGCGCACCACCCCCGACACGCTCCAGGTGTATCCCCGCGTCAGCCGGTTGAAGGCGCTGTTGAACCACGCCAGCGGCCCGCGTTTCGGATGCATGTCGCGGGCCCGCAGCAGGCTGGCGCACAGCGCCGGCGACAGGGTCAGGGCCACCACCACCGACAGAATCATGGCCGATACGATGGCCACCGAGAACTGGCGGTAAATGACGCCGGTGGACCCGCCGAAGAAGGCCATCGGCACGAACACGGCCGACAACACCAGGGCGATGCCCACCAGGGCTCCGGTGATCTGGCTCATGGACTTGCGCGTGGCTTCGCGCGGGTTTAGGCCCTCCTCCTCCATGATGCGTTCGACGTTCTCCACCACCACGATGGCATCGTCCACCAGAAGGCCGATCGCCAGCACCATGGCCAGCATGGTCAGGGTGTTGATGGAATAGCCGGCGGCTGCCAGCACGCCGAAGGTGCCCAGCAGCACCACGGGCACGGCCAAGGTCGGAATCAGGGTGGCGCGGATGTTCCCCAGGAACAGCAGCATCACCACGAACACGAGGAGAATGGCCTCGAACAGGGTCTTCACCACCTCCTCGATCGAGATCTTGACGAAGGGCGTGGTGTCGTAAGGAAAGACGTAGGTCACGCCTTCGGGAAAGAACCGCGACAATTCCTCCATGCGCGCCTTGACACGGTCGGCCGTGTCCAGGGCATTGGCGCCGCTGGCCAGGCGCAGCGCCATGCCACCGGCCGGCTGGCCCTTGTAGCGCCCGAAAGTATCGTAGCGCTCGGAGCCGATCTCCACCCGGGCGACGTCCTTGAGCAGGACCAGCCCGCCGTCGGTCTCGGCGCGCAGGACGATCTGTTCAAAGTCGGTCGGCGTCCGTAGCAACGATTGGGCGTTGACGGTGGCGTTGAGCTGCTGGCCCTGTTCCGCTGGCAGGGCGCCGAACTGACCGGCCGAAACCTGGGCGTTCTGCGCCGACACGGCGGCGATGACGTCGGACGACGCCAGTTCGTAGGCGGCCAGCTTGGAGGGGTCCAGCCAGATGCGCATGGCATAGGACGAGCCGAACACCTGCACTTCGCCTATGCCCTCGACGCGGCTGATTTCGTCCACCACGTTGGAGGTCAGGTAGTCGTTCAGGTCCACCTGGTCCAGCGCCGCCTTGCCCTCGGCCTGGGAGATGAGCGCCACGACCATCAGGAAACTGGCGGCGGACTTCCGCACCGTCACGCCCTGCCGTTGCACCTCCTCGGGCAACAGGCTCTGGGCCTGCGACAGCTTGTTCTGCACCTGCACCTGGGCGATGTCGGGGTCGGTCCCGGTCTCGAAGGTCAGGGTGATGGAGGCCAGACCCGACGAAGTGGATTCGGATTCCATGTACCGCAGGCCGTCCAACCCGGTCATCTGCTGTTCGATGACCTGGGTGACCGTGTTCTCGATGGTCTCGGCCGAGGCCCCGGGATAGGTGGCCGATACGCTGACCGACGGCGGCGCGATTTCCGGGTACTGGGAGACGGGCAGCGACAGCACCGAAAGCAGGCCGACGCCCATGATCATGATGGCGATCACCCAGGCGAAGACCGGGCGATCAATGAAGAAACGGGCCATGAGGCGAGCTCCCGGTCAGGGGCGTGGGGCGTCGGAGGCGCCGGCGGCGGCGCCACCGTTCGGCCCCGTGTGGGATTCGTCCTGCGGCGTGACCGTGGCGCCGGGCTGCACCTTTTGCAGGCCGGCGATGATCAGCCGGTCGCCGTCGGCCAGGCCGTCGCGCACGATCCAGTCGGACCCGCGCGCCTCGATGATCTCCAGGGTGCGTTCCTCGACCACGTTGTCGGCGTTGACCACCAGGGCGACGGGACGGCCGCGGCGGTCGTAGGTCACGCCCCTTTGCGGAGCCAGGATGACGTTTGTCTCAACACCCTGGGGCATCAGGACGCGGACGTACATGCCGGGAAGCAGCAGGCGGTCCGGGTTGGGAAACTCCAGCCGCAGGGTGACCACGCCGGTCTGTTCGTTGACATAGGGTTCCGCCGCCTTCAGCGATCCGTCGTGGTCGTACCGCACCCCGTCGGCCAGGATCAGCGCAACCGAGTCGGACGCCTCCCCGTCGCCGGCGGCGTTCTGACCGCGCCGCCACGCCAAGACCTCTGCGGCCGACTGGGTCACGTCGACCAGCACCGGGTCCAGGGCGCGGATGGTCGCCAGCGGGGCCGCCTGACCACTGGTGACCAGTGCCCCCTGGGTGGTGAGCGAGCGGCCGATGACGCCATCAAGCGGCGCATTGACGATGGTGCGGTCCAGATCGATCTGGGCAGTGCGCACGGCCGCTTCGGCGACCTGTACCGCAGCGGCGGCGGTATCGCGTGCCGCCACGGCCTCGTCAAAGGTTCGCTCACTCGCAACCCTCTCGCGCACCAGTGCGCCCTGCCGGTTGGCGTCGCGCTCGGCCGCGCGCAGGGTGGCCTGGGCCTCGGCGACCTTGGCCTCGGCAGAGGCCACGCGCGCCCGATAGGTCGCGTCGTCGATGCGGTACAGCGGCTGACCCACGGTGACGTCGGATCCTTCCTCGAACAGCCGTTCGACGATGATGCCATCGACCTGCGGACGCACCTCCGCAATGCCGGAGGCCACCACCCGACCTGGCAGTTCCGCAATCAGCGTGACGTCCTGCGTGGCGAGGGTCCGCACGGTCACAGCGGGGGGCGCGCCGGACGGCGCCTGGGCCCAGGCCGCACCGGCGGCGGCGAGCAACATCAGGCAGGTCAGTCCGCCTGCGAAAGCCCTGGTCAAGGTCATGGGGTTCTCCGGGGAGGGGCGCCCGGGGTGGGCGTCTTTCTTTTGGAAACTTGTTGGTTTCCAAAATACGGTCTAAGGTGGGCGAAAGCAAGAGGCTGAACGGGATGGCGGGCGCGATCGGTTCGCAGGACAAGGTTGAGGGCGCGGTGCGGCGGGGGCGGCCACCGCTCGACCCGCACACGCGCGAGACCCGGATTCTCGATGCCTTGGAGCAGATCATTTCCGAAGCCGGCCTGAAGGGCGCCAGCATGAACGCCGTGGCGCGCGCCGCCGGCATGTCGAAACGCACGCTGTATGCGCACTATGACGGACGGACCGCGCTGGTCGAAGCCTGGGTTCGGCGGGTGCGGGCCTCGCTTGTCCGCGAACTGCCCGACGACGCTGATGCCCGGCCGCTGGCCGAGCGCCTTCGCCTTTTGCTGCGCCGCGAGGTTCAATACGCCCATTCTCAACGACGCATGGCGGCGTTGCGGGCGGTGATCGCGGAAGCTCCCCGAAATCCCGATCTGGCCCGCACGGTCTATCGTGAGAGCGCGGTGGCGGCAAAAAAACTGATCGAGGCCGAACTGCGCCGCGCCCTGGCGGCCGGCGAGATTGCCGGGGCCGATCCCCGCACGGCGGCGGACATCCTGTTCGAAATGGTCTATCAGTCGCCGTTGGAACGCCTGATGAACCCGGACGCGTGTACCCCCACGCCGTCGGAAGCCGACCGCCGCCTGGATATTGCCATCGCCATCTTTCTGCACGGTCTGGGCAATCGGACAGCCTCAGGGGAGGCGCTGGGCATCCTGCCGACGCGGGAGACCCATCGGCTCGTCCCCGGCGACGCTCCGCGTCGCCGCCAAAACGGTGCATCACGGGAGTCCGGGGAAGGCGACGCGGATCCCGAGAAAAACTGAGGGCGCGTCGCGTGTTTCACCCTTCCCGCAACGCGCTCTATTGTCCGCCGCTCCCCTGTCCGTGCCCCATGCCGCCGCCCATGGCGCCGACACTCTTGACGGTCACGGTGACCTCGACGTCGCCAGCATGTTCGAAGGTCAAGGTGACGGGGAAGGCCTCGCCCTCTTTCAGGGACTCGTGCAGGCCGATGAACATGACGTGCAGACCGCCCGGTTGGAGCACGGTGGTTTCGTCGGCGGGGACGTCGATCGCCTCGACCTTTCGCATGCGCATGACGTCGCCGTCCTTGATGTGGGTGTGAAGCTCCACCACCTCCGAGACATCGGCGTCGGCAGCCACCAGCCGGTCGGCCTCGGCGCCGTCGTTGGTGATGCTCATGAAAGCGGCGCCCGCCCGGGCCCGGCCGGCGGAGGCGCGCGCCCAGGGATCGGCGATGGTCAGGGGGCCGACCGTGACCTCTTCCGCATGAGTGGCGATGGTGCTGGACGGGATCAGAAATAGCGCGCCGAGAAGGGCGACCAGGGCGTTGCGAAGGGTCATGACGGGCGGCTCCCATGATCTCGGGGGAAGGCAGGGGCGCGCGATACACGCTGCCGCTGGATGATGACTCACCCATGGGCACCGCGCATTGCGGCATCGCAGTGACAACGCGGCAACCACTCTGGACCCCCCGGCCGAAACCGGGCACACTGCGCCGCAACAGAGTTTTGTCATGGATGGTCGTGGCGTCCGATGAGCACGCGCCGCGATACACGCGAAGGTCGGCCCGCGAGGCTCGCGCCGACATCTATTGTCCGGGAAGCCGGACCACTTTATCCTGTTTCCCAGTTCATTCCAATTCGCAAATGTGCCGTGCCAATCGGGAGGGTATGTAGATGAACGATGCGCCGACCAAGCATGCGAAACTTCTGGCGTGGGTGGACGAGATCGCCGCGCTGACCAAGCCGGATCGCGTTGAATGGTGCGACGGCAGCCAGGAGGAATATGACCGCCTGTGTCAGGGTCTGGTGGACGGCGGATCGTACATCCGCCTGAATCCGGAAAAGCGCCCGAACAGCTATCTGTGTCGCTCCGACCCCGCCGACGTCGCGCGCGTGGAAAACCGCACGTTCATCTGCTCCGAGAACAAGGACGACGCCGGCCCGACCAACAACTGGGTTGCCCCGGCGGAAATGCGCGCCACCCTGAACGGCCTGTTCGGCGGCTGCATGCGCGGCCGCACCATGTACGTGATTCCGTTCTCGATGGGGCCGCTTGGCTCCGACATTTCAGAAATCGGCATCGAGATCACGGATTCGGCCTACGTGGTCACCAACATGCGCATCATGACCCGGATGGGTCAGGCGGCGCTGGACGTTCTGGGCGACGACGGCGAGTTCGTGCCCTGCATCCACTCCGTCGGTATGCCGCTGGTGGACGGCGTCAAGGATGTGCCGTGGCCCTGCAACGCCGACAACAAGTACATTGTCCACTATCCGGAGACCCGCGAGATCTGGTCGTACGGCTCCGGCTATGGCGGCAACGCGCTGTTGGGCAAGAAGTGCTTCGCGCTGCGCATCGCGTCGGTGAAGGCGCGCGACGAGGGCTGGCTGGCCGAGCACATGCTGATTCTGGGCGTCAAGAGCCCGGACGGCGAGAAGTCTTACGTCGGCGGCGCGTTCCCCAGCGCCTGCGGCAAGACCAACTTCGCCATGCTGATCCCGCCCAAGGGCTACGAGGGCTGGCAGGTCACCACCGTCGGCGACGACATCGCCTGGATCAAGCCGAAGCCCGACGGCACATTGCGCGCCATCAATCCGGAATACGGCTTCTTCGGCGTGGCGCCGGGAACCTCGATGAAGTCCAACCCCAACGCCATGCTGTCGCTTCACGCGAACTGCATTTTCACCAACGTGGCCATGACCGAGGACGGCGACGTCTGGTGGGAGGGCATGACGGACGAGCCGCCGGCCCGCCTGACCGACTGGAAGGGCCAGGACTGGACGCCGGATTGCGGGCGCACCGCCGCCCATCCCAACGCCCGCTTCACCGCGCCGCTGAGCCAGTGCCCGTCGCTGGACCCGGCGTGGGAGGACCCGGCCGGCGTGCCCATCGACGCCTTCCTGTTCGGTGGTCGCGTGGCCACCAACTTCCCGCTGGTGTTCGAGGCCAAGGACTGGACCCACGGCGTCTATCTGGCCGCCACCATGGGCTCGGAGCTGACCGCCGCTGCCGAGGGCAAACCAGGCGCCCTGCGCCGCGACCCCTTCGCGATGCTGCCGTTCATGGGCTACAACATGGCGGACTACTGGGCGCATTGGCTGAAGCTCGGCCATGCGATGAAGGGCAACCTGCCGCACATCTACCGCGTCAACTGGTTTCGCAAGGACGAGAACGGCAAGTTCATCTGGCCGGGCTTCGGCGACAACATGCGCGCGCTGGAGTGGATCGTGAAGCGGGTGCGCGGTCAGGCCCACGCGGTCGAAAGCCCGCTGGGCAACGTGCCGGCCTATTCCGACATGAACTGGAATGGCCTGCCGTTCGAGGAGGCGCTCTACAACCGCATCATGAGCGTCGAGAAGGCCAAAGCGCTGGGCGAGGTCGAAACCCAGGCCGAGTTGTTCGACCAGTTCGGGGATCGCCTGCCGCACGAGATCACGGCCCAGCGTGATCTGCTGATGGCCGAACTGGAGAACGCCCCGGAGGTCTGGGAGTTGCCGAAGTCGGCGTGATGACCTTCCAGGGGTCGTGACCGTGATCTCGTGACAGTGATAAGGCCCCCGCCGAAACAACCGTTCGGCGGGGGTTTCTTGTCTCCGGTCCCGACGCCTTTGGCCGAGTCCTGCGTGGCGGGCAGGGTGGCCAGTGTCACGCGGAAGCCCGTCGGCTGGGAGGGGGCGGTCCCGCGGGCGTGGGCGCCGGTCATGACGACCGCGACCCGGACGCGGTGCGGCGCAGTGCGCCCGGTGACGCGGAAGAAAGGTGCCGTGAGGTCCCTGCTCCCTGACGGAAGACGATAGCCCGGATGGGGGAGAAGAACAGGCCGGCGCCAGTTTCAGCCCCCGTTCTTCCGGCATTCTGGGACGTGCCGCAGGCGCATGATTCGCGTTGACGCCCGGAACACTGCTCTGTATGGTGCGCGCTCTTCGGTTCGGGCTGTCGTTCGAACCGTGGTTTTTTTTGTGCTGAAACCCGAGGACAGTCCGATGCGTGTGCGTAACTCGCTGAAGTCGGCCAAGACCCGCGACAAGAACTGCCGTGTCGTGCGGCGCCGTGGCCGCGTCTATGTCATCAACAAGACCAATCCGCGCTTCAAGGCCCGCCAGGGCTGAGGCCACGCGGTCACCGCCTGTGTGACCGCCGCTGGCCCCCGCGCGCACCGGCGGATGAGCCGCGCTCGTCCGTTCCAGAGTGCCTGCGCGGGTCTCGCGGCTTGGAGGGACAGCGTGTGAGCCCTCCGCCGCACCGCCGCATCATCCTCCCTTCCTGAACACCTCCTCCGCCGCCGCGCGGGCGCCGCCCTTGGAGTCGATCATGGCCCGGGCGCGGGCGATCTCGTGCTCAAGCTGGCGAATGTAGTGTTCCAGGTCGCCCACCGACATGACCTCCATGTTGGGCGGCGCGGCGAGCACGGGGCGGGGCTCCAGATCGTCTGACTCGATGGGCATGGGCGGGCATCCGGGGCTTGAGGGCACGGTGGGCCGCGACTCTATCAAGTCCACGCCTGACATGGGAAGCGTACGCGGGGCCGAACGAGGGCAATCGGGTGAATGCACCGTTGGCAAAACGCGAGACTTCGTAGGGCGGGTTCGCGCCGAAGGCGCAACCCGCCGCATCGCCGACACGCGGCGGATTGCCCCGCTGCGCGGGGCGAATCCGCCCTACCCCAACAAAAGATGGTGGGGCGTGCCGCCACAAGGCACACGATCCCCACGTCTTCATTGCCACGTCTTCATTGCCACGTCTTCATTGCCACGTCTTCATTGCCACGTCTTTGCGACCGCACGCCCTTTCACCCGATTGCCCTGGGTCCGGGCCGCCGCCGGAAAGGGCTTGCGTGGTCCGGCGGCGGGGCGGTGGAATGGCGCCTTGGCCCACCCCGCATCCCCGACAGGTGATCCATGCCCCTGAACCGCTCCGTCACCGGCGACGGCCCGCCGCTGGTCATCCTTCATGGCCTGTTCGGATCGGGCCGCAACTGGAATGCCATCGCGGGCCGGCTCGCCCCCCGGGGCTGGCGCGTCATCACGCCCGACCTGCGCAATCACGGGGCCTCGCCGTGGCACGATGCCACCGACTACCCGGCGATGGCCGCCGACCTGCGGGCGCTGCTGGACGAGGAGGCGCCGGGCCGGCCCGCCGTCCTGTGCGGCCACAGCATGGGCGGCAAGGCGGTCCTGCGGCTGGCCCTGGAGAGCCCGGAACGAGTACGCGCCCTGATCGCGGTGGACGTGGCCCCGGTCGCCTACCGCCACGGGCTGGAGGCCTACGCCCAGGCCATGCTGGACGTGCCGCTGGCCGACGTGCGTCGCCGCGCCGATGCCGACGCGGTGCTGGCCGACACCATCCCCGAGCCGGGCATCCGCGCCTTCCTGCTGCAGAACCTGGAGCTTCCGGGACGCGATGGCGGGACGGCCCGCTGGCGCCTCAACCTGCGCGCCCTGATCGACGGCATGGCGGACATCACCGGCTGGCCGGACCCGCCGGCGGGGGCGCGCTACGACGGCCCAACACTCTTCCTGGCCGGCGGCGCGTCGGACTATGTGCGGGCCGCGCACCAGGAGTCCATCCGCGCCCTGTTCCCCGCCGCTCGCGTCGAGACCATCGCGGGCGCCGGCCATTGGGTCCACGCCGAACAGCCCGACGCCACTGTGACCGCCCTGGGTGCGTTCCTGGACGAGGTCCTCGCGACGAACGCCCATTGAAAACATCCGCGTCCACGTTAGAAAGGGATCCACCGTCCC
The DNA here is from genome assembly GCF_900101965.1 of Rhodospira trueperi. GTDB lineage: Bacteria > Pseudomonadota > Alphaproteobacteria > Rhodospirillales > Rhodospirillaceae > Rhodospira > Rhodospira trueperi. Next base: position 299,647 of record NZ_FNAP01000002.1, read on the forward strand.
CGAACCCGAAAGGAAGGTCATGGAACCGTTCGTCCACCTGACCGGCGTCGCCGCGCCGATGCCGATCGTCAATGTCGACACCGACATGATCATCCCCAAGCAGTTCCTGAAGACGATCAAGCGCACCGGCCTGGGCAAGAGCCTGTTCCACGAGATGCGGTACGACGACGACGGCGCCGAGAAGCCGGACTTCGTGCTCAATCAGCCGGCCTACCGGAAGGCCTCCATCCTGGTGGCTGGCGACAACTTCGGCTGCGGCTCGTCGCGCGAGCACGCGCCTTGGGCCCTGCTGGACTTCGGCATCCGTTGCGTCATCGCGCCCAGCTTCGCCGACATCTTCTACAACAACTGCTTCAAGAACGGCATCCTGCCCATCCGCCTGCCGCAGGAGGACGTGGACAAGCTGATGGACGATGCCAGCCGGGGCGCCAACGCCACGGTGACCGTGGACCTGGAGGCGCAGGAGATTCGCGGCCCGGATGGCGGCGTGGTGCGCTTCGACATCGATCCGTTCCGCAAGCACTGCCTGCTCAACGGCCTCGACGACATCGGCCTGACGCTGGAGAAGGAAGCGGACATCACCGCCTTCGAGGACCGGCGGGCGCAACAATTCCCCTGGCTGGCGGCGGAATAGGGGCGCGCGTCGCCATGTCCGCGAAGCCCGCGCTGACCCTGGCCCGGACCCTGCCGGAGGCGGTGGAGGCCCGGGCGGCGCGCGACTACGCGGCGCGCCCGGCCCCCGTCGATACGCCGCCGCTGGGCGGGGACGCCCTGGTGGCGCACGCCGCTGGCGCCGATGGGCTGTTGGTCGCGCCCGGCAACGCGGTCACGGCGGCGGTCATCGACGCGCTGCCGGACTCGGTGCGCATCATCGCGACCTTCTCCGTCGGCTTCGACCATATCGACGTGGAGGCTGCCCGCGCCCGGGGCCTGATCGTGACCAACACGCCCGACGTGCTGACCGACGCCACGGCGGACATCGCCCTGTTGTGCTTGCTGGGGGCCGCGCGCCGGGCCGGCGAGGGCGAGGCGCTGATGCGCGCCGGCACCTGGACCGGCTGGACGCCCACCCAGATGATGGGGACGCACGTCACCGGCAAGCGCCTGGGCATCGTCGGCATGGGGCGCATCGGCCGCGCGGTGGCGCGGCGCGCCCGGGCCTTCGACATGACGATTCATTACCACGGCCGGCGCCGGCTGCCGCCCGATCTGGAACAGGGCGCGATCTTTCACGAGACCATCGAGGGTCTGCTGCCCCACTGCGATGTTCTCAGCCTGCATTGTCCGGCCACGCCGGAGACCATCGGCCTGATGAACGGGGCGCGGCTGGCCTTGTTGCCCCGGGGCGCCATTCTGGTCAACACCGCGCGCGGCGGCATCGTCGACGACGACGCCCTGATCGACGCCCTCAGGCGCGGCCATCTGGCCGCCGCCGGCCTTGATGTTTACGACGGCGAGCCGAACGCGCATCCGGACTACCGCGCGCTCCCCAACACCTTCCTGCTGCCGCATCTGGGCAGCGCCACGGTGGAAACACGCGAGGCCATGGGCTTCCGCGCGCTCGACAACCTGGACGCGGTGTTGCTGCGCGGCGAGGCGCCCGCCGACCGGGTGGCCTGAACGCCGCCTCGGCGCCTATCCGTTCCCCTCGGGCCAGAAGCCGTCGTCCAGGATCTGCCGGATGTCGAACGGGCAGTTGGCGGGAAATGTGGACTCCGGCAAGCCGGTCTCGCGTTCCGCCTCGATGCGGGCCAGACGCCATGCCCGCGCGATGGCGGCATCGAGCCCGGCCTTGAGGCTCGGATTGTCCTCAAGATGCGCGGCAAGGCGCAGCCGCTGTTCCTTGACCGACAGGCGCCACGAGTTGCCGCGACGGCCCGGCTGGACCTGCCACTTGAGCAGGTGCAGCAGCAGAATGACGAGCCTGTTCACCAGTTCACGCCGTTCCGTCCGCCCCATGCTGTCGATCTCCTCGGCCAGATGGTCGATATCGGCCTCGGCCAGACGCCCGGCGCGCAACAGGGCGGCCTGTTCCTGGGTCCAGGCGTGGAAATCCTGATCGTACAGGGTGGACATGGCCGGCCCTCCGCATCCGCCAACCGTGAAAGGATCCGGTCCCGCCCCAGCGACGTCAAGAGCGCTCCAGCAGCGCCCGCGCCTCGGTGGCGATGGCGGCGGCCGGGTTGATCGGGACGCCGCTCCAGGCGTCCCAGGCGGTGGCGTCGTCCAGCATCCGTGCCGCGCCGGCCGCCACCAACTGGGCATGATAGCGGGCGTGTGGCGCCCGTGCCCAGCCGGCTGGCGCGAAGATGTAGACCGGCCGGGCGGGAGTCGTCGCTTCGGTCAGCATGGACATGGAATCGCCGGTGACGATGACGGCGTCGGCCAGCCCCAGGAACCCCAGGTAGGGATTGCCGGCCGGCTCCGGGGTCCAGGCGTGCAGGACGTGGGGGCCGGCCAGGGACGCGCGAAGGTCCGCCAGCGCGTCCGCCCGGGTGCGCCGGCTGGTGGTCACCATCAGCGCGCCGCCGGCGCGTCGGGCCAGTTCGGATGCCTGATTCGCCAGCCGCCGGGCCACCGCCGCGTCGAGCCGGCGCCGTCCGGAATCGCCTCCCACCAGGACGGCGATGCGCGGCCGGGGCAGGTCCTCCACCGCGCTCCGCCACTCTTCCGCCGCGGTCGCCAGGCGCTCGGGGGTCAGCGGGTGCGGGGAGCCGGTCACGACGGTTACGTTGCGCCGCGCCTTCAACCGCGCCAGGGAACGGTCGTGGGCGGGGACGATGATACGGTCAAAGTCGTCGTGGCCGAAGCGCGGGTCCTGGATGTGGAGCAGGCGCGGCGCGGTGCCGTCGCGGTCGGCCAGCGCCCGCTTCAGCCAGCGCGCCACGGCGCCGGCGCGCCGGCCCGTGGTTACGATCAGGCGCGGCGGCGGCGCGGCCAACAGACGGTCGCGGGTCTCCGGCGTCGGCCTGACGCGCCCCGTCAGACGCTCCCACGGCCATTCCCGTGCATAGGTCAGGACGTTTTCCGCAATCGGCACACCCAGCGCCTGCACGACGCCCCGGGTTTGGCTGTTGGAGCCGGACAGGCCGTCCAGCAGCGCCCACACCGGGGCTGAGGGCTCGGAGGTCATGCCTCCGCCGCGCCGTGGCCGGATGGTTCGCACACCCATTGCAAAGCGGCGTCGCGATCCAGGAACACCCGGATTTCGCTGCTCAGGTGTGACCTCTCGAACTGACGGGTGAGTTCATCCCCCCAATCCGCGGTCGCGGGGTCAATCAGGATCGCGGCCCGCGACCGGCGCCGCAGCAGGTCGATGTTGCTGCGATAGGTCACCAGTCCCTCCAGAAAGGTCTGGTCGATGACGGCGCTGTCGAGTGCCCGGCAGTCCCACAGCGCGTTCACCGTGGACCGCCATGCCCCGTCGTTGATGAACGCCGCCATCTCGTCGGTGAGGTCTTCCAGAGTCAGGGTTCCGGTCAGCGTCACCTCAAGATAATTTTGGTCGGGATGGAAGGTGTGCGTCACGGGCATCCTGGTTCTCTCCCCCTTCCCCAAGGTCCTCGGGCACTACTCGGCGGCCTTGGCCGGCTCGGGCGGCTCCCAGCGCAGCACCGGATGACGCGCGGCCCGCGTCTCGTCCAGGCGGCGGCGCGGGGTGTGGCGCGGCGCCTCGGTGAAGAACGCCGCGTCGCCCGACCGTGCCTTGTCCGCCAGCGCCAGCACGGCATCGCAGAACGCGTCCAGGCTGTCCCGGCTCTCGGTCTCGGTTGGCTCCATCAGCATGGCCCCATGCACCACCAAGGGGAAGTACATCGTCATCGGGTGAACGCCCTCGTCGATCATCGCCTTGGCGAAGTCGAGCGTCGAGACGCCGGTGCCCTTCAGGAAGCGGTCGTCGAACAGGGCCTCGTGCATGCACGGCCCCTCGAACGACGGCGTCAGCGTCTCGCTCAGTCGCGCCAGCAGGTAGTTGGCGTTCAGCACCGCGTCCCCCGACGCCTGCCGCAGGCCGTCGGCGCCCATGCTCATCAGATAGGACAGGGCGCGAACGAACACGCCGAACTGACCGTGGAAACCCTTCATGCGGCCGAACGGCTGCATGTCGCCCTCAACGCGCTCGATCAGGCGATAGCCGCCGTCGGCCTCCGCCACCACATGCGGCAAGGGCGCGAACGGCGCCAGCGCGGGGCTGAGCACCGTGGGGCCGGCGCCCGGCCCGCCGCCGCCGTGCGGCGTGGAGAAGGTCTTGTGAAGGTTGATGTGCATGGCGTCGACGCCCAGGTCGGCGATCTTCACCCGGCCGACCAGGGCGTTGAAGTTGGCGCCGTCGAGGTAAAAGTAGGCCCCGGCCTCGTGGACCGCCGTCGCCAGCGCCATGATGTCGTTTTCGAACAGGCCGCAGGTGTTGGGGTTGGTCAGCATGACCCCGGCCACCTGATCGTCCAGCGCCTCCCGGAACGCCGCGAGGTCCACCCGGCCCCGGTCGTCCCCGGGCACGCCGCGCACCTTAAAGCCGCACAGCGCCGCCGTCGCCGGGTTGGTGCCGTGCGCCGAATCGGGCACCAAGACCACACGGCGGTCGCCGGCGCCGCGCGCGTCCAGGGCGGCGCGGATGGCCTGCATGCCGCAGAGTTCCCCATGTGCCCCGGCGGCCGGTGACAGCGCCACGGCCTCCATCCCGGTCAGGCCGAGCAGCCACTCGGACAGCCGGTGCATGACCGCCAACGCCCCCTGCACGGTCGATTGCGGCTGGAACGGGTGCAGGTCGGCGAAGCCGGGCAGCCGCGCCATGCGCTCGTTCAGGCGCGGGTTGTGCTTCATGGTGCACGAGCCGAGCGGATAGAACCCGGCGTCGATGGCGTAGTTCTTCTGCGACAGCCGGGTGTAGTGGCGCACCACCTCGGGCTCGCTGAGGCCGGACAGGCCGATGGGGCCGGTCCGCGCCAGTCCGCCCAGGCGGTCGGGCAGATCCGGCGGATCGGGCAGATCGACGCCCGTCTTGTCGGGGTGGCCCTGCTCGAAGATCAAGGGTTCCTCGATCTGAAGACCACGGTTGCCGGTCAGGGTGGGGGTGCCGCGTTCGGTCATGCCAGGGCCTCCGTCAGGGCGCGGGCCAGCGCCTCCATGTCCTCGCGTTCGGTGGTCTCGGTGGCGCAGACCAGCAGACCGTCCGCCAGTTCCGGGAAGGTCGGCCAGAACCGCGACAGCGGCACGCCGGCCAGGATGCCCTTGCCGGCCAGGGTCTCGACCACGGCGGCGGCGTCATGACCGGGCAGGCGCACCAAGACCTCATTGAAGAACGTGGGCGTCACCACCTCCAGGCCGGACACGCCCTCCAGCAGCCCGACCAGTTCCACCGCCTTCCCGTGGTTCAGGCGCGCGAGCCGCGAAAAGCCGGCCTCGCCCAGCAGCGACATGTGAATGGTCCAGGCCAGTGCCACCAGGCCGCTGTTGGTGCAGATGTTGGAGGTCGCCTTCTCGCGCCGGATGTGCTGCTCGCGCGTGGACAACGTGAGCACCCAGCCGCGCCGGCCGTCCTGGTCCTCGGTTTCGCCAGCCAGCCGGCCCGGCATGTGGCGCACGAACTTCTTGCGCGTGGCGAACAGGCCGACGCCGGGGCCGCCGAAGTTCAGCGAGCTGCCGATGGCGTGGCCCTCGCCGACGACGATGTCCGCCCCCATCTCGCCCGGCGGTTTCACCAGCCCCAGCGACACCGGCTCCGCCACCGCCACCACCAGCAGCGCGCCCTGGGCGTGGCATTCCGACGCCAGCGCCGACAGGTCGGACAGGCGGCCGAAGAAGTCGGGGTTCTGGACCACCACACAGGCGTGTCCCTCGTTCACGCGCCCGATCAGGTCGGCGATGCCGACGGGGTCGGGGTCGAGCACCTCGACCTTGATGTCGGTGTAGCGCAGGAAGCTGGCCGTGGTCTCGGCGTAGTGGGGATGCACGCCCCCGGCCACCAGCACCCGCTTGCGACGGGTCACGCGGCTGGCCATGGCGGCGGCCTCGGCCACGCCGGTGGCGGCGTCGTACATGGACGCGTTGGCCACCTCCATGCCGGTGATGAGCGCCACCTGGGTCTGGAACTCGAACAGGGTTTGCAGCGTGCCCTGACTGACCTCGGGCTGATAGGGCGTGTAGGCGGTCAGGAACTCACCGCGCTGGATCAGGTGATCCACGGTCGCCGGCACGTGGTGGCGGTAGGCCCCAGCGCCCAGGAAGCACGGCCCCGATCCGGCCGCCCGGTTGCGCGTGGCGAGCGCCGACAGGTCCCGTTCCACCGCCATTTCGGTGGCGTGCTCGGGCAACGCGTCGAACGGCGCGTCCGCCAGGGTCTCGGCCGGCACGTCGCAAAACAGATCGTCCACGGACCCGGCGCCGATGCGGTCGAGCATGGCGCGGCGGTCATGGTCGGTCAGGGGCAGATAGCGCATGGGGTCGGGTCCTCGTGTGTTTCACCGGGCCTTGACGGCAGACCGCGCCCCCTCCCCGGCGGAGAGAGGGTGGAGGGGGAGCGTCGCGCGCCGCGACTGTAAGCGGTAGAGAGGGCGTCGGGAACCATGCACTATCGGCCCCTTGAGATTCAAGGGGTTATGGTCCAAGCGAGTCCCCATCTTCGGCACGCGGCTTCGCGGGTCCGGCGCGCAAGCGCCCGCCGAACCGACGTGAATGACGGGGATTGATTGTGACGCCGGGGCGGCGCGGTGCCGGGTCAACCCGCCGCGACAGGCTCCGGCGCGGCCGTCACCGCCGCCCGGCCGGCGTCGAAGGCACGGGCGTTGAGGTCGGCCAGGGCGGGTTTGCGGGCGCGGAACACCGCCACCACCCGCTCGCGCAGATCGTCGGCCGACAGCGGCAGCAGGTCGGAGACGGCGCCCAGCATGACCGTGTTCATCAGACGGTGGTTGCCCAGCGAGTCGGCGATATCCCAGGCCTCGACCACGCGCACCTCGACGCCGACGGCGCGGATCATGCCGATGGGATCCTCGGGGTAGTCGAACAGCCCCTGATGCACCACCGGCGGCTTGACCCGCAGCCCGTTCACCACCGCCTTGCCGGTGCGCCGCAACTGGCCGATCCAGCGCAGGGCCTCGGCGGCCTCGAACCCCAGCAGCAGGTCGGCCTCGCCGTCGGGAATGGCCGGGGCCAGCACGCGCGGCCCGAATCGCAGATGCGAGGTCACCACCCCACCGCGCTGGGCCATGCCGGCGACCTCGGTCTTCTTGGCGTCGTGGCCGGCGGCGACGGCGGCCTGGGCCAGCAGTTCGGCGGCGGTCAGCACGCCCTGGCCGCCGATGCCGCACAGCAGAACATTGGTGACGGTGGCGGCCGGAGACTCGGTCATGGGCTCACACTCTCTCAAGGCGGGGATGCGCGGACGGATCCAGCGGCACAATGGCGTTGGGCGCGCAGGTTTCCACACAGGCGTTGCAGCCGGTGCAGAAGGCGCTGTCGATGCGGGCGAAAGCCAGTTCCTTGGTCTTGCCGCTCTTGGTGGTCGTGGTCTCGCGCCGCGTGACCTGGATCGCCGGGCAGCCGGTGTTGATGCAGCCGCCGCAGCCGGTGCAGTCCTCCTCGACCACTTTCAGGGCCGGGCGCGGTTGATGCCGGTCGGTCAGCACGCACGGCTGGTCGGTGATGATGACCGAGACCTCCGGCACCTGGGTTTCGGCGCGGATCAACTGGAACAATTCGGGCAGCTTGTACGGATCGACGGAGTGCACCCGGTCCGGCTTGACGCCCATGGCCTTGACCAGGGCGAGGAAATCGACGCGCGGCGCCTCCGCGCCGTGAATGTCGAAGCCGGTGCCCGGGTGTTCCTGCCCGCCGGTCATGGCGACGGTGCGGTTGTCCAGGATCAGCACGGTGACGTTGGCGCGGTTGTAGACGAGATCGAGAAGGCCCTGCATGCCCATGTGCAGGAAGGTGGAATCGCCGATGACGGAGACCACGGCCTTGGTCGCATCCTCGCCGGAGCGGGCGGCGGCCAGCCCCTGGGCCATGGTCATCGAGGCGCCCATGCAGGTGCAGGTGTCCATGGCCTGCCACGGGTGCCCGGCGCCCAGGGTGTAACAGCCGATGTCCCCGGCGATCAGCGTCGAGCGCCGCAGTTTGGACAGGCAGTAGAACGGGCTCAGGTGCGGACAGCCGGCGCACATGGTCGGGGGGCGCGGGAACACGGAGGGATCGGGGCCGGCCGGCGCCGGCGCGGCGCCGACCGAGTCCGCATCGCCGCGCCACGCGGCCACGGCCCGGCGCAGCACCGCGACGGACAACTCGCCATGCTTGGGCAGCACGTCCTTGCCGTGGACCGACAGGCCGGCGGCGCGCAGTTCCTGCTCGATCAGGGGTTCGGTTTCCTCGACCACCAACAGCGCGTCCACCGTCCGCGAGAAGGCGCGGATGCGCTCCACCGGCACCGGAAACGTCTGGCCCAGCTTGAGCACCGGCGTATCGGGCAGGGCCTCGCGCGCCGACAGGGCGGCCGGACCGCTGGCCACGATGCCCAGCGAGCGGTCGATGCCGTCCAACAGGGTGGTTAGTTCGCTGTCCTCGGACAGCGCGGTCAGGGTGGCGTCGCGCTCGTCCTGGCGCGGCAGCATGGCCTTGGCGTTGCTGGGCAGCATGACCCAGCGGCGCGAATCGCGGATGAAGCCGCGCGCCGGCGGGGCCTGACGCTCGCCCACGGTGACCAGTGTCTTGACGTGGCAGACCCGCGTGGTCAGGCGCAGGATCACCGGGCAGCCCACCTGCTCCGACAGTTCGAACGCCGCCAGCGTTTGGTCGTGGGCGTCCTGGGCCTCCGCCGGCTCCAGAATCGGCAAATGGGCGAAGCGGCCCCAGTGGCGGCTGTCCTGTTCGTTCTGGCTGGACGACAGGCCGACATCGTCGGCCACGGCGATCACCAGCCCGCCGTGACAGCCGGCCAACGCCTGACTCATCAGGGCGTCGGCGGCCACGTTCAGCCCGACGTGCTTCATGGCACAGAACGCGCGCGCTCCGGCCAGCGAGGCGCCGATGGCGACCTCCAGGGCGACCTTTTCGTTCACGCTCCACTGCGCCCGGATGTCCGGGTAGCGGGCCAGCGTCTCCAGAATCTCGGTGGAGGGCGTGCCGGGATAGGCGGTGGCCAGCGCCGCCCCGGATTCCCAGACCGCGCGGGCCACGGCCTCGTTGCCGGAAAACAGGGTGCGTCCGCCGACGGCGATATCGGTCAGGGCGTTCATGAACCGGGTCCTCCCCCTGCCTGGGCCGCAGGCCCGATTCGGGGCTCCGGCGAATGCCGCGCGGCACGAAATCTAAATGGTCCAAGCTCCGGGCGCGCGACCGTCCGCCAACCGACGCGGCACCGCAACGAGCCCAGGGAACCGCAGCGTTTACCGTGCACGCCCCGCAGCGTCAAGGCGCCACGGAGTGCGGGCTTTCGGGAGGCTTTCGGATGGTGTGCGGGCTGTCACAGCGCGGCGCCGACAGGGCGGCTAGGGTGCAGGTGAGAGGTTGGGGTGGCGTCGGGGGATCCGGAGCGGGTCGTGCCAGTCCGAAGGCCCCTCCGGGGCAACGGGCAGGACCTGATCATGATGAGGGGGACAGGGAGGACATGGTCATGGAAAGCACGGAAAGAGTCGCACCAGGCCAGAAGTGGCGCGTCAACCGTCCGTTCCGCGTCGAGCGCGGCGGCAGCCGCTTCCTGATCCCGCAGGGCAGCACCCTGATCGTCACCATGGTGCGACAGGATTACGATGCGGTCTGGGTCAGCTACGGCTACAACCGGTTCCAGGTCTCGCAACAGAACATGGCGGACTACGCCACGCCGGCCTGACCGGGACGGTGTTGGCCTCTATTCCCCCGCCGGGGCCGGCGTGCCCCCGGATTGAATCGGGGGTGAGAAGACAGGTTGAAACGAGCGGCGCGGGCCTTTCCGCGCCGTTTTCGTGTGGGCGTCGATCCCATCCCCGAACCGATTGCCCCACCTCGACGGGCGTGCGACAAAGCCCGGGTCGCCCTCGTTCTCGCGCGAAAGTCCGGGTCTTCCATGTCCAAACCGGCCGAGACATCGCCGCCGCTGGTCAGCGTGCTGATGGTTTCCCATTACACCGCGCGGCTGGCGCGGCGGGCGCTCGACCATCTGGCGGCGCAGGAGTACCGGGACTTCGAGGTGGTGCTGGTGGAGAACGGCGTCGGTGACGCCGACTGGGCCTGGGCCGAGATCGCCCGCCGGTCCTTTCCGATCACCGTGGTGCCGCCGGACGAGAACCTGGGCTTCGCGGCCGGCGCCAATCTGGCCGCGCGGCACGCCCGGGGACACTGGCTCGCCCTGTTGCATCCCGATGCCTTTCCGGATCCGGACTGGCTGTCGAGCCTGATGGGCGCCGCCGCGCGGTATCCGGCGGGCACGGCGTTCGGGTCGGTTCAGGTGAACGCGGCGGAGCCGGGGCTCCTGGATGGCATCGGGGAGTGCTGGAGCCCCCTCGGGCTGGCGTGGCGGGGCGGGCACGGCGCGCCGGTGGACACCGCGCCGGGTGTTCTCGCGTCGGGGCGGGACCGGGGCGTTCTGGCCCCCTGTGCCGCCGCTGCGCTGTGGGCGCGGGCGGACTTCGAGGCCCTGGGCGGTTTCGCCGAACGGTATTTCTGTGACATGGAGGACGTCGATCTGGCGCTGCGCCACCGGCTGCGCGGGGGGCGTTGCGTGACCGTGGCGGCGGCCCGGGTTCGGCATGTCGGCGGCGGTACGGCGACGCGGCACGATCCGTTCCGACTTGGGATGGAACGGCGCGGCGCCCTGTGGACCGCCGTGCGGACAACCCCGGCGGCCTGGTTCTGGCCGCTGCTGCCGGTGCAGGTGGCGGTTCACGCGGTGATGCTGGGACGGGCCGCGCGACACGGTGCGTTCCGGTCGGCGTGGCAGGGCCTGCGGGAGGGGGTGGCCGCGCTGCCCGGGCCGGACGGCGTATGGGCCGAACGGCGCGCCATCCAAGCCACCCGGACGGCGCCGCTGGGCGCGCTGGCCCGGGCCGTGACCTGGAATCCGCTGCGCCGGCTCCGCCACACGGCGAAGACGTGGCCGGTGGAGGTGGAGGCGGCGCAGTCGCGCCGGGCAGCCGTCGAATGAAGTCAATTCATTCGACGGCAGGTATTTGAACCCCTGGCGGCAGGTCGCTTCTTCGGCTGCCGCCCATTCCATGATACACCTCAAGGATGCGGGTTGGGTGGCTGGCCATCGGCGGTCAAGCACCCTTGACTTGGGATGCGAACCGGAAAGATGCGACACCTGAAGATCGTTCAGAGCAACACAAACACGTCGGATCGGGAGAAGAAGGCCCGGGCGTTGCGAAAGCGATTCGAGCGGGTCTCGCGCCGGATCGAGTGGCACGAGCGCCGACGTCGCCTGTTGCGGCGCTTGGTCTGGATCGCGCTGCCGGCGTCCTTGATCCTGGCCGTCTGGATATGGGTGGTCGCGCTGTCGCCGTGGCCGGCCGACGAAACGTTCCGGCACATCATGGCCATGCCGAATTGCGCCGCCGCTGAAGCGGCCGGCGTGTCCCCGGCGTATCGGGGGGATCCCGGGTATTGGCCCTGGCTCGACGCGGACAGGGACGGCGTGGCCTGTGAGTCCGCTGGGTGGCGGTGATCGGCGGCCGGAGTGTCCCCCGCCGAGCAGAAACACATCCGGGCAAGAGGGGACCTCCCGCCCGGACGTGATCCATGGTGACCGGGCGCGGGCGGGAGACCGTCTCCCGTCCGGCCCAGGCAAACCGGTCCTACAGCTTCGCCTTGGCGGCGGCGACGGCGGCCTCGGCGGTGATGCCGAAGTGCGCGTACAGCGCGGGCGCCGGGGCGGAGGCGCCAAAGCCCTCCATGCCGATGAACGCGCCGTTGTCGCCTAGCCAGCGCTGCCAGCCCATGTCACCGGCGGCTTCGATGCCGATCCGCACGGTGTCCGGGCCGAGCACGGCGTCGCGATAGCTCTGATCCTGGGCGCTGAACAGCTCCCAACACGGCATGGAGACGACCGCCGTCGGGATGTCCTCGGCCTGCAACATCTCGCGGGCCTTGACGGCGATTTCCACCTCGGAGCCGGTGGCCAACAGCGTCACCTTGCGCGCCCCGCCCTCGGCCTCGGCCAGGACGTAGGCGCCCTTGGCACTCGGCATGTCTGCGGATGCGGCGGCGCGCAGCGTCGGCAGGCCCTGACGGCTCAGGGCCAGCACGCTCGGGCCGCCGTTGTTCATCAGCGCCAGCGCCCAGCACTCGGCGGTCTCCACCGCGTCGGCGGGGCGGAACACGAGCACGTTGGGCATGGCGCGCAGCGACGCCAGATGCTCCACCGGCTGGTGGGTCGGGCCGTCCTCGCCCAGGCCGATGGAGTCGTGGGTCATGACGTGGATGACCCGCACGCCCATCAGCGCCGCGAGGCGGATCGACGGCCGGTTGTAATCCGCGAACACCAGGAAGGTGCCGCCGTAGGGGATGAACTCACCGTGCAGGGCCAGCCCGTTCATGGCGGCGGCCATGCCGTGCTCGCGCACGCCGTAGTGGATGTAGTTGCCGGCGTAGTCGCCCGGCTTGACCGGCGTCATGCCGGCGGCCTTGGTGTTGTTGGAGCCGGTCAGGTCGGCTGAGCCGCCGATCATCGTCGGCACCGACGGCACCAGGGCGTCGAGTGCTTTTTGGGAGGCCACGCGGGTGGCGAGCTTCGGCTTGTCCTCGATCAGCGTGGCGATGTGCGCCTTCAGGCCATCGTCCCAGCCGGCCGGAAGGTCGCCGGACAGGGCGGCGGTCATGGCGTCGCGGATGTCGGCCGGGGCGGCCTGAAGCCTCGCCTGCCAGTCGGCGCGGGCCTTGGCGCCGCGTGCGCCGGCGGCACGCCACGCGGTCAGCGCGTCCTCGGGCAGGGCGAAGGGGCCGTGGCTCCAGTTCAGCGTGTCGCGCATGGCGGCGATCTCGTCGTCGCCCAGCGGTGCGCCGTGGGTGGAGTGGCTGCCCTGCTTGTTGGGGGCGCCCCAGCCGATGATGGTCTTGCAGGCGATCAGGCTGGGCTTGTCGCTCGTCTGGGCGGCGGCGATGGCGGCGGCGATGGCATCCGGGTCATGGCCGTCGACGCGGGTGGTGTCCCAGCCGCTGGCCGCGAAGCGGGCCAACTGGTCCTCCGACGTGGCCAGATCGGTCGAGCCGTCGATGGAGATTTCGTTGTCGTCCCACAGCACGATCAGCTTGGACAGCTTCAGGTGCCCGGCCAGCGAAATGGCCTCCTGGCTGATGCCCTCCATCAGGCAGCCGTCTCCGGCGATGACGTAGGTGTAGTGGTCCACCAGATCGGCGCCGTAGCGGGCGGCGGCCATGCGTTCGCCCAGCGCCATGCCGACCGACGTGGCGATGCCCTGCCCCAGTGGGCCGGTGGTCATCTCGATGCCCGGGGCGTGGCCGTACTCGGGGTGGCCGGCGGTCTTGCTGCCGAGCTGGCGGAAGTTCTTGAGGTCGTCGATCTCCATGCCCGGCATGCCGGTCAGGTAGGCCAGCGAATACAGCAGCATGGAGCCATGCCCGGCCGACAGCACGAAGCGGTCGCGGTTGGCCCAGGTCGGGTCGGCGGCGTCGTAGTTCATGACGCGGGTGAACAGCACCGTGGCCACGTCGGCCATGCCCATGGGCATGCCGGGGTGACCGGACTTCGCGGCCTGCACGGCGTCGGCGGCCAGGAAGCGGATGCAGTTGGCCATGTCCGCGTGGGCGGCGGCGGCCGTCGGGGAAGCGTGATGGGTCATGACGGGGTCCTTCCTCGCACGGGGCCGGTTGCGCTCGCGGCCCTCATCCTGGTCGTTTCCATTTCCCTTGGCGGCGACGGCCCGGCCTGACCGGACGAGGCCAGACCGGGCCGCCGACCGGTCTTTTCAGCATGGCGGCCGGGGCGCCGCATTGACGCATGTTAAATGACGTGAATTCCCAGCGCGGCCTTGACCATGTGATAGGCGATCAGAAGCTGCGACAGGGCCAGCGGATGGCTCACCATGCTTTCGTTGTCGGCATTCCTGAACTCGCCCACGTTGGCGCGCAGGTGGCCGGCCTCCGGGATCAGATCCCACAGCAGGTTTTCCAGCGCCGCCGCACGCTCGTCGGTGAGCGATCCGGACAGGCCGAGCACGTCCACCGGCTTGCCGTCCTCGTCGCGGGTTAGGTCCAGGCTCAGTTCGTTCTTGGCGCTGGCGTCCACCAGCGGCGCGAGGTTCGGGTGCGGCAGGGTCGGGCGCAGGATGTGGCGCACGTCCAGATGGGCGCCGCGTTCCTCGGCGTGACCGGCCGGGCGCTTGAACTGCACCACGATGTCGGCGAAGGCCCGCTGCGGGTGGATGTGCGCCGGGCTGAGCGAGCGGCGCTTGTCCAGCGACGCCAGAACCTGGTCCTTGGTGTAGCCGCGCTCGACCGTGTCGCGCTGGATCTTCCAGTCGATGCGCAGGTCCTCGTCCGGCTCCAGGTAGACCTTGACGTCGTAGCAGTCGCGCATCTCCTTGCTGGAGTAACCCAGCAGACCCTCGACGATGATGAACGGCTTCGGCGCCACGTACTCCGGCGCCGCCAGTTCGCCCTTCTCGTGATCGTACACGGGCTTCAGGATCGGCTTGCCCTGGCTCAGCAGTTCCAGGTGCTGCTCGATGATGTCCATGTAGTTGGCGCGCGGGTCCAGCGCCGACAGGCCGTTCTCCTTGCGCTCGGCGCGGGAGTAGCGGTGGTAGTCGTCGGTGCGGATGGCGGCGACGCGATCCTCGCCCAGGATACGCGCCACACCGCGGGCCAGCGTGGTCTTGCCGCTGGCCGAGTCACCGACCATGCCAAGGATGACGGGACGATCAAAGCGCTTCAAAGGCATGACGGAGGATCCCTCCAAACATCGGTCTTCGTTTCGTGGGGCCGGCGCGGATCGGCGCCGGCGCGCGACGCGTCGTCTTCGTGGCCTCACCCGGCGACGGAGTCGCGGGGGCGCCAGTTGGTCAGGAACTGACGCTCCCCGCTGGCCCCGGAGATCATCATGGTGTGGACACGGTGGTGCGCGGGGTGACGCTGCACCCCGTCCAGCAGCAGCCCGGAGGTGATGCCGGTGGCGCAGAAGAACACGTTCTGCGACCGGATCATGTCCTCCATGGCATACCAGTTTTCGGTGCTCAGGCCGGCGTCGCGCACGGCGATCTGCTCGCTCGGCAACTGCGGATCAAGGCGCCCCATGAAGTCGCCGCCCAGCGCGCGCACGGCGCAGGCGGTCATGACGCCCTCCGGTGTGCCGCCGGTGCCCATCAGCGCATCGATGCCGGAGCCCGGAATGGCGGCCATCAGGGCGCCGGCCACGTCTCCCGCCGGATACAGCGCGACGCGGGCGCCGGCCTCGTGGATGCGCTCGATCATCGGGCGGTGGCGCGGCTTGTCCAGGACGTAGATGGTCAATTCGCCGATGGGCTTGTCCAGCGCCTGGGCCAGCGCCGTCAGGCGCCGCTCCACCGGCCACGCGGGGTCGATCTTGCCCTTGGCGGCCGGCGGCACCGCCAGCTTCTCCATGTAGAACGCCGGGCCGGGGTCCATCATCGAGCCGCGCGGCGCGGCGGCGATCACGGCCAGCGAGTTGGTCTGGCCGGTTGCCATAAAGGTCGTGCCCTCGATGGGATCGACGGCGATGTCGAGTTGCACGGCATCCGCCGCCTGACCGACACGTTCGTTGTTGTACAGGGCCGGCGCCTCGTCCTTCTCGCCCTCGCCGATGACCACGACGCCGTCGATGGCCAGTTGGTTCAGGGCCTCGCGCATGGCGTCCACGGCAGCGCCGTCGCCATCTTCCTTGCGGCCGCGGCCGATCCAGTCATAGGCGGCGACGGCCGCCGCCTCGGTCACGGTGCGCAGGGCGTACAGGAACAGGGGCGCGCTCTCCCCGGTCATGCTCATCATGGCCGCTTTTCTCCCCCCTTCGTCTCGGACGGGACAGGATTGGATTGATGAGGGGACGCTAATGTAACAGGAACTTTGGGGAAACACCCGTCCGGGCAGGGCGGAAGACTCTTTCGGGGGATGGATAGGCTACCCGAACGGGCAGGTTCACACTGCGGAACCGCCCCGGCCATCGTCGGCCAGGAACGCGGCCACCGCCCCGGCCCGGTTGGCGACATCGAGCTTGCCGAAGACGTTCTTCAGGTGGAACTTGACCGTATGCACCGAAATGCCGAAGCGGGCGGCGATGCGGGCGTTGGAGTCGCCCTCGGCCAGACAGGCCAGCAGTTCGCGCTCGCGCGCCGTCAGGCCGTCCAGCGGTGATGCCTCGCGCGTGCCCAGCCGGGAGACATCGGTGTAGGGAAAGGTCATGTGGCCCCGGGCCACGGTGTCGATGGCCGCCAGCAGCCGTTCGGGGGTCTCGGCCTTGGAACAGAAGCCGGCGCCCCCCAGATCCATGACCCGGCGCGGAATGTCGGGATCCGTCTCGCCGGTGTAGACCAGGATGCGCGGCGCTCGCTCGCGCCCCCGCAGCGCCTGGAGCACCGCCGCGCCGTCCATGTAGGGCATGGACCAGCCGATCACGCCGACCCGGAAGGTCAGCCGGTCCACGGCGCGCAGGAACAGTTCACCGTCCTCGGCGGTGCCCTGAAGGTTGAACCGGGGGTCCTCGGCGAGCAGCGTCTTCATGGCCATGCGCACCAGGGGGCTCTTGTCGGCCACGAACACGTCGACCAACGGCTGTTCGCGCGTCTCCATCCCCTCTGGCTCCGATCCGTGCGGGCACCGCGTCTGGCGTTTTGACCGCGACAGCGTAGAGTCTTCCACGGCTCCGGGCCAAGCGCCATATGAACAGGAGATCACGAAGTCATGAAATACCTGCACACCATGGTTCGGGTCACTGACCTGGACGCCTCGCTGGCCTTCTACCGCGACGTCCTCGGGCTGCGGGAGACCCGCCGCACAGACTCCGAGAAGGGGCGCTTCACGCTCGTCTACCTGGCCGCCAACGAAAACCCGGAGGCGGAGATCGAATTGACCTGGAACTGGGATCCGGAGGAACTCACCGGCGGGCGCAACTTCGGTCATCTCGCCTTCCG
Organism: Rhodospira trueperi; assembly: GCF_900101965.1. Classification (GTDB taxonomy): domain Bacteria; phylum Pseudomonadota; class Alphaproteobacteria; order Rhodospirillales; family Rhodospirillaceae; genus Rhodospira; species Rhodospira trueperi. Next base: position 316,719 of record NZ_FNAP01000002.1, read on the forward strand.
GGTCGACGACATCCACGCCACCTGCCAGCGCATCATGGATCAGGGCGTGACCATCAACCGGCCGCCCCGCGACGGCCGTATGGCCTTCATCCGCTCGCCGGAGGGGATTTCCATCGAGCTGTTGCAGGCCGGCGAGGCCCTGACGCCCTGCGAGCCCTGGGTCTCGATGGAGAACACGGGGACGTGGTGAGAATGAGGGCAGTACGACGGCGCGTCGCCCCAAACAACAAACGGCCCCGCGTGGGGGCCGCTAAGTCTTTGATTTTATGGCGCGAGTGACGGGACTTGAACCCGCGACCTCTGGCGTGACAGGCCAGCGCTCTAACCAACTGAGCTACACCCGCATAAAGGTCCGCCGCGTTCCGACGGAGGCCGGGTATGTATCAGGACGGGCGGGGCACCGCAAGCGCTTTTTCGCCCGCGCCGCCTCGGGTCAGGCCGACGGTTCGTCGGCGCGGGGGTCAGGCCGACGGTTCGTCGGCGCGGGGGTCAGGCCGACGGTTCGTCGGCGCGGGGGGTCAGGCCGACGGTTCGTCGGCGCGGGCCACCTCGCGCCCGGCGGGCAGCATCGTGACCCGGTGCACGCCCGGGCTGATCTGGACCGCCTCGACCCAGCCGCGGTCCACGCACTCGCGCAGGGTGCGCCACAGAATCGAGGACGGGCGGACGTTGGTGATGGCGATGTCGCCCGACATGGCCACGAGCTGAAGCAGCAGCCGCTGTTGCGGCAACACGGTTACCGGATAGGGGGCGGCACGCAGGACGACCATGACCGTCAGCCCGCCCCACCCGTCGTCCCGCCCGTCGCCGGAGCGGCCAAGTGCTCCCGCAGGCGCGGCATGAGTTCCACGAAGTTGCAGGGCCGATGCCGGCTGTCGAGCTGGGTGGCCAGGATGCCGTCCCAGGCGTCCTTGCACGCCCCGGTCGAGCCCGGTAGGGCGAACAGATAGGTGCCGTCGGCCACCCCGGCCGTGGCGCGGGACTGGATGGTCGAGGTCCCGATGGTCTGATAGCTCAGCCAGCGGAACAGCTCGCCGAAGCCGGGAATGTGCTTCTCCACCACCCGGTCCATGGCCTCCGGGGTGACGTCGCGCCCGGTCACACCGGTGCCGCCGGTGGTGATGACCGCGTCGACCCCGGCGTCGGCGATCCAGGCGCGCAGGTGGTCGGCGATGCGGTCGGCGTCATCGGGCACGATGGCCCGGTCGGCGAGGACATGGCCGGCCGCCGTCAGGCGCTCGACCAGAACGTCGCCGCTGCGGTCCTCGGCCAGGGTGCGGGTGTCCGAGACGGTCAGCACGGCGATACGCACCGGCAGAAACGGCAGGGAAGGGTCGATGCCGGCCATGGGAGCGACAATCCTTGATGATGCGCCTTGGGATGATGGACCCGATCCCGTCACTCTAGTCTCTGGCGCGGCGCGGCGAAAGGGGCAAGCCTAGTTCGCAACCATTGTCAGGGTTGAGGGAGAGCACCGGGTGCGGTCGGGGCCAGCCTGTTCTCCTCCCCCATTTGTGGGGGGAGGTTGAGAGGGGGGGCAGGCGGAAAACAGCGGCTTTGGATGTGTGTGAATCGGATCGCCTATCCAGGGGAGGGAGTCCGCGCGGCGCCCTCCACCAGAACCGAACACCATGTCAGCGGATGCGAATGGATCACCCGATGTCCCGGCTGGTCCGCTGTCCGCGCGCGCCCCTCGGTTCGGGTCGCGTGCGATCCCTGAAACGCGAACGGACGGGGAGAGCCCCCGTCCGTCCGGTGTGTGCAGGATACAGGGCGCCCACCCGGCCAGGCGAATCGGACCAGGGGATGCGCGGCATCAGGTGACTGGACCGAAGTCGTTCACGAAGACCGTGGCGGTATCCGTATCGCCATCATTGTCGGTGATGGTGTATTCATGCCTGTCTGCCTGACCGTCACCAGTGAAGGTGACCGTCCAGCCGTTGGCGGACTCCGTCAATTCTACATCGGTGGCCCCATCGACAGTGACGTTCTTGAGCCCATCCGCGCCCACCTCTTCCTGCGTGATGACAAACTGGTACGTATCTCCGCTTAGATGTTCCAATTCTTCTTTATCTTCCGCCACCGGCACACTGTCATCGATGCGGATGCTGAAGTCCAGCAGGACCGGGTCGCCGTCGTCGTCCGTGGTCCGGATCGCGCCCGGTATGTTCAGGACGGCCACGTCGGGGGCCATGGGCACCTGCTGATAAATCTGGTTCCCACCGCCGGTGTGCTGAGCGCCCTCGTGCTCGACGGCCCCCAGAAGCTCGAATTGGTACCCGCCATCCAGATATAGAGTCATCGTGAACACGGGGGCGTCAGCGTTCGAAAGCTCGGCCGGCGGGGTCCCTGCCCAACCCCAAATCTGTTGGCCGTCGTCACCGTCGAGGACGGGCGTTCTCGAGAGTGTTCCGTCAACCTCATTGTAGTACCACAGCGTGATGGACTTGTAGGTCCCCGTGGCCTCGTCCAGTCCCATCAGGTTGGTCTGCGTGCTGTTCAGATCATCGGTGAACGTAAAGAGAGCGCTCCCGTCGATCTCGGCGTACGGTGCGAGTTCCGGACCATCGGCACCGTAATCGGCGACCAACGCATCTTCGTTTCCTGTCGTGTTGAAGGGCTTATCAATCCCCCCCGATGCGGTCGCCATGCGGTCCCCGGCTTCACTCACGATCTCCTCGCCCACGGTGTGGTCGTTGACGGTGAGTTGGACATCCCCATCCAGGAACGAGAGTCTGGTGCCGGGGTCGCTGCCGGGGATGTTGTCGTTCTCGTTTCCGGGTATGAAATCGACGCCTTTGTTTCCTGCGAGGTTGATCCAATCCGGCGGAAGGGCCGACGTCTTGGACGTCTGATCACTACCGATATTGGCGTTCTGAATGACAAAGAAGCCGATCTCGTCTTCCGAATACCCTTCAATGGTGAACGACTGGCCGTAATCGGGCGTACCACTCCAGATGACATGGCCGACCCTCGGGTTGCCCTCGTCATCCATATTCCAGGGCGCCTTCACGTACCAGCCGATGGTGTCGCCGTCGCCGCTGTAGTCCAGGGCAGTGACGTCATCGCCGAACTGTGGCTCCCAGCCCCAATAGGTCACCGTGACCGCCTTGGGTTCCGGTGTGTCGTCGTTCACCGCGAAGGTTACCGTGCCGGACCCGTCCTCCGTCTGGTACGGGACGGAAATCGGGATGTTGTCCTCGGTTCCGGCCTGATCGTGGTACAAAGCCTGGTGGAGCAGCACAACGTAGTCGTTGCCCGTGATCTCGGCCAAGGGGGTCCCCGTAATCGGAAGGACCGTCAGGGCGACGTCCCAGGGGGTGATTTGCTCCTGGGTGGCGAGCGCGCGGTCCAGGTTCTCGTCCTCGCCGCCATTCTTGGGGGCCACGACCAGATGGATGGCCCCTGACGCTCCGGAAACCCACGTCAACGGGGCGCCATCGGCACGCGTGTACTGTGCCGTCTCGTCGGGCAGGAATGCCAAGCCATCGCCCGGTTCCACCTCCGGAATGTCGCCCAGGGCCGCGACCTCCGTGAAATCCATCAGCCGGTTCAGGATCGGGTGGTCTTCAATGAAGGCGTTCAGGTCACCGTCGTATTGGTCATCAAGATACTGTTGGAAACCCTCGGCATGCTCCTGAATGAGGCCGCCCAGAAGATCCACCCACGGCTGGCGGGCGTCCACATCGCCGGGGCCACCCGGGATGCCGTTGTGGCCCCAGAAGAGACTGACCAAGTTGAACCCATGCAGCCCATCTTCGTCCACGACGACGCCGATGTCGGGCTCCTCGGGCGTCTCGACCGGTTCGGGCGCCGCAACCGGGGCCGCAGCGGGGGTTGCCACCGGCTCGGGCTCGGGCGCGACGAACTCATCCGGCGCCGCCGCCACATCGAACGCAAGGTCCAGGTTGCCCAGCAGGCCCAGCGGATCGATGCCCTCGCCGAGGCCACCGATCCCGTAGCTGCCGAACCCGGCGCCGCCACCGCCTTCGCCGCCGCCACCGGGCTGCGCCGCGGGCGCGCCAGCGGCCGGCGTTCCTCCCCCGGCGGCCGGAGCCAGATCGTTCAACTCAATGCCGTAGTCGGCAATCAGGAGATCGGGGGTGATGACCGTGCCGTCGGCGAGCGTCAGCGCCGGGGGCAACGCGCCGGAGTCGGGCGACGCGAAGGTCAGGTAATCCGACAGAACAACGGTGCCGCCACCGTCGAACGACAGCACGAGGTTGCCGCCGTCCTGGCTGAACGATACCCGATCCGGGGCCGCGTCCACGCTAAAGGCCTGACCGGGTGTGACGAACACCTCGGACGTCTCGCCGGCCGTCGGCGGCACCAGCACGATGGCCGTGCCGGCGGTCGGATCGGCCTGCGCCAGCAACACGCCGGCGGACGTGGCCTGATCGGTGGTCTCGGTGTGGGGGGCGGTGTCGATGGTGGCACCCGTCGTCGTGTCGGTCATCGTCATCTCCTTCGGTTTCAGGCGGCACCGCTCTTCCCGGCGAGCCGCTCACACCGCACCTGTCCAATCCATGTCGGGCGGTGGGCTGAGCCCACAATTTCTATAAGACAATCTAAATTGCCCACAATCCGTGACCGGCTTCATCCCCCATATGGTGTAAAAGCGCCCATCGGGTGCGCTCGGATTTCGTTGCCGGGCAGAATTGAACGGCGCTGCCCGGGTGGGGGATTTGGTGTCTGGTTTGGCAACCGGCTGTCCTGCCTCGGTCGGTGACAAAATCGTGGGGGGCGCGCCGCGCGGGTGGTATAGACGCAGCAGATCCGCCGACGCTGAATCGCGCCGGTCCTGAGGAGTGTGTTGATGGTTCCCGTCGCGTATGCCGTCCGTTCCGAGGTGCCCGAAGACGACGCCGCCATCGAGGGTGTGCTCGACCGGGCCTTCGGGCCCGACCGCCACGCCAAGCGCTCCTATGCCTACCGCCAGGGTGTTGCCCCTGTCCCCGAGCTGTCCTTCGTGGCCGACCGACCCGACGGCTCAGTGCTGGGCACGATCCGCTTCTGGCCGGTCCTGGTGGGAGAGGCGCCGGTCCCGGCGCTGCTGCTGGGACCCATCGCGGTGGAGCCCGCGCTGTCCCGCCTGGGCATCGGCAAGGCGCTGATGCGCAAGGGCCTGTTCGAGGCCGAGCGCCAGGGTCATGGACTGGTCGTTCTGGTTGGTGACCGGCTGTATTATGAGCCGTTCGGATTCCAGCCGGCCAGTCGGTTCGGCCTGGTCATGCCGGGCGAGCGGCCGCACCGCCTGCTGGCCCTGGAACTGGCCGAAGGCGCGGCCGGCGACGGCGGGACCCTGCGATCCGTCGCGGGCGGGTCCGATGCCGCGTCGCCTCAGACCGGCCGGGAGACCTGAGCGCCCTCACCCAGGCACCACCTCCCGTTCGGGTGAGGCCTCTTCCATCAGCGCGTTGAACCGCGCCACGGCGTCGCGCGGCCCGCCGGGCCAGTCCCACACTCCGGCACTGACGGCCAGGAAGTCCGCGCCGGCTTCGATCAGCGGCCGGGCGTTGTCCGGCGTGATGCCGCCGATGGCCACCACGGGGACGACCATGGCCTCCGCCCACCACCTCAACAGGTTGATGTCGGCCCGCGTCTTGGCCTGCTTGGTGTCGGTGGGAAAGAAGGCGCCGAAGGCGACGTAGTCGGCGCCGCCCTCTCCGGCCTCCATCGCCAGATGGCGCGAGTCGTGACAGGTGACGCCGACGATGCGGTCGTCGCCCAGGATGCGGCGGGCCTCCGCCAGCGGCGTGTCTTCCTGTCCCACATGTGCGCCGTCGCACCCCGTGGCCAGCGCCAGATCGGGCCGATCATTCATCAGCACGGCCACGTCCCGGGTCTGGGCCACGGGCACCAGCGCCTCGGCGACGCGGCGGATGGTGGCGTCGTCCGCTGGCTTCAGGCGTATTTGCAGGCAGGCCACATCGCCGCCGTCCAGCGCCTCCGCCAGGGTGGCGGCGAAGGCGTCGGCATCGTCGATGACCGGCGGCGTGATGAGGTACAGGCGGCAGCGGTCGCTGGGGTCTTGGCTGGGCATGGTCGTCTTTCAAGGGGGGGGCGCGAACAGGCTGCAGCGTAACCCCGCCCGGTGGTCCTGTGTAGAGCGTTCGGACGGGTTGCGTTCGGGCCGGCGACGGATATGGTGTCCGCCCCTTTCGAAAGGCCCGCGGCATGTCCGATCCCTCGTCTGCCGACACCCCTGATCCCGCCCGTCCGCCGCATCCCCGCGTCACGTTGCGGCCGAAACATGCCATCCGGCTGCGGCGCGGCCACCCGTGGGTGTACTCCAACGAGGTGGCGATGACCCCGGAGGCCAAGGCGTTGCCGCCGGGCACGGTGGTCACGGTGCTGGACGCCGGCGACGAGCCGCTGGCCACCGCCCTGTTCAACCCGCATTCGCTGATCGCCCTGCGGGTCCTGGTTCGGCGCCCTGACGTCGCCGTGGACGGGGGTCTGATCGGCGAGCGGCTGCGCCGCGCGATTCGGTTGCGCGAGACCCTGGTCTCCGACCCCTTCTATCGCTTGGTTCACGCCGAGGCCGACGGCCTGCCCGGGCTGATCGTGGACCGTTTCGGCGATTGGCTGACGGTGCAGGCGAACAGCGCCGGCATGGAGCGCCTGTTGCCCCGGGTGCTGGAGAGCCTGGAGGCGCTGTTGAAGCCGGCCGGGATGGTGATCCGCGATGACACCCACGCGCGGACGCTGGAAGGGCTGCCCGACACCGGGCACCGCCTGCACGGCGCCACGCCGGACGGCCCAGTGCGCGTGGTCGAGCGCGGCGTGAGCTATCTGGCCGACCTGACGGCGGGGCAGAAGACGGGGTGGTTCCACGACCAGCGCGACAACCGTGCCCTGGTGGCCGGACTGGCCGGCGGACGGACGCTGCTCGACCTGTACAGCAACGCCGGCGGCTTCGGGCTGGCCGGCGCTGTTGCCGGCGCGGCCGATGTGCTGTGCGTGGACACGGCGGCGCCAGCGCTTGCCCTGGCCACCAAGGCGGCGGCGCTCAATGGGGTCCAGGCGCGCGTGCGCACCGAGCGCGCCGACGCCTTCGACGCCCTGGAGGCGCTGGCCCGCGATGGCGCCCGGTTCGACGTGGTGGTGTGCGATCCGCCCAGCTTCGTCAAGGCGCGCAAGGACCTGGAGTCGGGCGCGCGGGGATACCGCAAGATGGCGCGGCTGGCGGCGGCGGCGGTGGCGCGGGAGGGCTTTTTGTTCGCCGCCTCGTGCTCGCACAACATGCCGGCCGAACGGTTCGTGGACGAGGTCACGCGGGGCGTCGCCCAGGACGGGCGGGATGCGCGCGTGCTGGCCCGCGTCGGGGCCGCGCCGGACCACCCGCTGCACCCCATGCTGCCGGAGTCGGCCTACCTGAAGGGTGTGCTGTTGGCCTTGGATTGAGGACTGGCGGCGACGTCCGGAACGCCAAGTTCAGGGGCGGTCCGACAGGATCATACGTCCGTTACCTGAACGTGGGCGGCCTCAGCGCGGCGCAGGGTGAGGAACGTGTCCTCGATCCGCACCTCGACGGGATCATCCAGGGGCGCGCTGCGCACGACCTGAAGGCGGGCATTGGGCACCAGCCCCAGGTCCATCAGGCGTTGGCGTACGGGGCCGCGCCCGTGCAGGGCCACCACCCGGCAGAGCCCACCGGTGCCGATGTCGTTCAGCGACGGTCCTTCGAACGCGGCCTCGGGTCCACCACGGTTGCGCCCGCGCCCGCGCCCATGTCCCCGTCCAAGTCCGCGTCCGGCTCCACCGCCATGTCCGTGAGCGTGGCCCTGTTGGTGGCCCGGTTCGGGTTCATGCTCCCCGGGACCTTGCGCCACGTCGGCGCCGCCCACGCCACGCCCCGGCGCCGCGCCGTGTCGACGCCAGCGCCCGCGCCCCCCGAATGCCCGTCCCTTCCGACCCAGTCCGTCGAACATGCGTTCCTGTCCTCGTCAGGCGGGAACGGTCACCGCAGGCGCGGTCATCATCCCCACTTTCTGTGTGGTTTCCATCTCTGTTTACCTTAATTGAGAGGCATTCGCATGTCCAGGCAATTCTGATCCCGACCCAAACGGGTCAATGCGGCCCGTGCCGAGCACGTTTCATGTCGAACTCTTTGTTATGACCGGCTTATCCCCCTGGGTCCGGTTGGCGCAGCCGGTGGTGGGTCCAGCTACCGTACGTCCCCCACGTCAAGGGGATCCCAGAAACAGGGGGATAAGCCTTTTTTATGAAACGCGTGGCCTTCAACGCCACTGTCGCTTAAATTTGCTGCGTTTCCTCGCCCGACGTTCCATCGGACCCATCATTCGCCCATGCGAGCCCTGCCCAGCCCCCGACAACTGCGCTATCTGGTCACTGTCGCCGAAACGCTGCACTTTGGTCAGGCGGCGGATCGCTGCAACGTTACCCAATCAACGCTGTCGGCGGGCATCCGGGAGTTGGAGACCCTGCTGGGGGTGACCCTGATCGAGCGGCAGTCCCGACGCCGCGTGGTGATGACCCCGGTCGGTCACGAGATCGTCGCCCGGGCGCGTCATCTGCTGATGGAGGCGGAAACCCTGGTCGACGTCGCGGCCGCGCGGACAAAACCGTTGTCCGGGCTGCTGCGCCTGGGGGTGATTCCCACCATTGGGCCCTATCTGCTGCCGGCTGCCCTGCCGGCGTTGCGGCGGCAGTATCCCGACCTGCGGCTCTATCTGCACGAGGCGCTGACGGACACCCTCCTGGAACGACTGGCCGTCGGTCGCCTGGATGCGGTTCTGGTGGCCACGCCGTTCGACCTGCGCGGGATGGTTTCCCTCGACCTCGGCGAGGAGGACGTCGTGGCCGCTCTGCCCGCCGATCATCCGCTGGCGGCGCGCGACACAGTGTGCGAGGCCGACCTCGCCGACGAGACGCTGCTGATGCTGGAGGACGGGCATTGCCTGCGCGACCACGCGCTGTCGGCCTGCCACCTGGATCGCGGCCGGGCCGACACCCGGTTCCAGGCCACCAGCGTTAGCACCCTGACGCAGATGGTGGCGGCCGGGCTCGGCGTGACCCTGCTGCCCCGCATGGCCGTGGCGCGGGAGGTCCCGCCGAAGGGCGGTGTGGTGGTCCGCAATCTGGCGGAGGCTCGACCGGCCCGCACACTTGTTTTGGCCTGGAGGCCGGGCGCGGCGCGGGAGCCCGATTTTCGGCTGCTGGGGGAACTTCTGCGGGAGACCCGCGTGGGACAGGAGGGGTGAGCGGTCACGGCGCGCGCGCCCGACCCGTTGATCAGCCGTTCTCAGTTTGGCCGCGCGGCCTCCGAAGGGAACGGCTGGGGGCCCAGGCGCGACCCGGACTCCCTCCCGTGGATAGGGCTATCATATTCACACGTCTTCCCGCCGAAGCGGCGGCTCTTCGCTCACGCGACATCTTGACTCGTCATTGCGAACCCTCGTCGCAAGACGAGGGTGAAGCAATTCAGGGCACAAAACGCAAGTATCCGCCCTGGATTGCCCCATGTTTTAATTTGGGCTGCGCTCCTCGCAATGACGAACAAAAGTAGAGTTGTCTGAATCAGATAGCCCCGAAGGGGGAGGAGAACAGGCCGGCACCGGCCGCAACCGGTGTCCTCCCGCCGTCCCGAGAATTGCTGCCCGTTGATGCCCCCCGTTGACGTCCTTGGGGGTGGGCGTGTACAACGCCTTCCTCGTTTCGAAACGGGGGCTAGGCCCCGGCGCGTCCCGCTGGAGGGCGGGCAGGACGGTAATGCAGCGGATTGCTAATCCGTACACCGGGTCAAACCGGTGACTGGGTTCGACTCCCAGGCCCTCCGCCAACACACCCACGCCCCGAATCTCCTTGCGACATCAAGGAATTCGGGGTGGATCGGGTGAGGCGCGCGCTGCGGCGAAACGGGTCGAGCCGAACCGGATTGAACCGACGCCGGATCAGCATCCGCTCGCGCCGGACGGCTCCTCCCTGTTGGTCTCCTCAAGGTCGCGGAACATGGCGATCTGCCAGTCCATTTCCGAGATCTCCAACGGGAAGTGCCCGGTGTCCGGATCAGGTCGCAGAATTTCCTGAGGCGGGATGGCGGCCAGCCATCTCTGCAGGTCGGCCAGAATGCTCGCGGGCAGCCCCGCCTTCCAGATCAACGAGACGATTCCCTTGGGGCTGGAGGCGCGCACCGCCGCGACGACGGCCATGGGACTGATATCCGCCAGGGCCGCCAGCAGGGCGATGGCCCGGGTCCGGTCGTCGTTGTCCATCGCGAGGCGGATATCGGATTCGCCAACGGTGCCGGCCCGGATCTCCTTGACGATGTGGGCGTGAAGCTCCTGCAGGGCGGCGCGCCAGTCCGGACCGTAATCGATCAGATCGCCCTCGTCCGCGCCGGGCTCCAGGCGCCGGTGCATTTCGCGCGAGACGGCCATGGCGTCTTCCGGGGTCAGATCCTCGCGCAGCATCAGGGCCTGAACCAGAGTGTCGGACACGTACACCGCGAGGCGCCGCGCGGCATCATCGGGCAGGGAGGGACGACGGACCAGCGGGCCATGCCAGGCCGGTACCGCGGCGGCACGGTCGATCAGCGCGTCCAGGGTTGCCTCACGGATCTGCGCCCCGCGGTTGGTCAGCATGTCGGCGATGGCGCCGGTGTCGTCCGTGCCGACGATGGCCTCCGTGACCCTCTCGGTCAGTCCCCCCGGCCGCCGGGCAATGGCCGAAAGATGCTCGCTGGCCGGCTGGTTTTCGATGATCGACAGCAGATCCGCGTCCGTCAGAACGGGACTGAAGGTCAGAACCGGGGCGGCCACGGCGATTTCCGCGTCGCGCGCCAACCGGTTGATGACTGCGGGCGGTGCGTGGGCGACATCCTTGAGCGCCTCCGCCAGCAACGCCCGGACCTTCGGAATCGCATCCTGGGCCAGCCTCGTCAGGGACTCATGGACCTTCTCGCGGGCGCGATTCCTCTCGTCGTCCGACAGATCCGGTGCCAGAGCGGTGATGCGTCGGACCAGGGCGAGACGCACATCCTCGTTGCCATCGTCGGTCAGCCGCAAATAGGCGCGGGCGGGGGTGGCCACGTTCCCGGCGATGGCCCCGCGGACCTCGGCATCGTCGTCCCCGGCCAGATAATACAGTACTTCGGGCGCGAGATCGGTGCGATGGGCCAGGGTCCGGCGCACCGTGACGTCATCGTGTGCCGCCAGTTCCCGGGCCTCCTCGTAAGTGAGGGTATTGTCGCTGTTTTCCTTGAACAGACGCCGCAACAGGTCGGTCATCGTGCCTCCGGGTGCCCATCACCATCCCGGGAGACGGGCTCCACGGGGTCCGCCAGATGGTAGCGGCCCTTGCCCCCCAGCTTGGCCGCGTACATGGCGGAATCGGCCCGTTTGATCAGCGTCTCCAGGCTCTCCGGCCGGTTCGGATCGCAGACCGCGATGCCGATGGAGAGGGCCAGCGGGTGGTCCGGGCGACCGCTCATCGGCAGCAGCAGGGCGCCGCCCTCCAGGAAGTCCCGTGCCTTCTGGTTCGCCACCGCATCATCCGCGTCCTCCAGCCAGACGGCGAATTCGTCGCCGCCCAGCCGTGCGACAAGATCGGTCGGACGGGTCCGCTGGCCCAGGATGTCCGCGACCATGGTCAGGACGCGGTCGCCCTGGGCATGGCCGCGCGCATCGTTGACCTGCTTGAAGTTGTCCAGATCGAGGTAGAGCAGGGCCGAACTGGCCTGGGCGCGCTCCAGGCGGTGATGTCGGCGCTCGACGTCCTCCAGAAAGGCGCGACGGTTGAGCAGACCCGTCAGGGCGTCGGTGCGCGACAGGGTCATGATGGTTTCGTATCGGTTGATCTGCTCATTGGCGATCCCGACCTGATCGGCCACATCGTGAATCAGCTTGCGGTCATCGCCGCTCCAGGGCCCCCGTTCCGCGCGGCGCCACACAACGACGGCGCCATTGAGGGTCTGGTGGTGATTGGTAGTAACGACCATGACGTTCACCGTGCCGACGAAAGCTTCCCAGGGTTGGGCGCCGAGCGTCAACTCCTCCGGCAGGGCGTCGGGCGACGGCGCGGCATCCCGCGACCCATAGTCGCCGCCCACGATCAGGTCCGCCAGGGGATACGACGCCCCGTCGTCATCCGGCGACATGGACCCTGCTGGACCCCGCCGCAGGATGCGGCAGCCGCATGCGCCGATGCCCTTGGCCAGAGCCTCGGCGGCCATGGTGAGGATGCCGCTGATGTCCACCTCGTCGCGGAAGGCGCGGACGACCCGGGCGCGCACCTGCTCGCGATTGTGAAGCCGCCGCAGCGCCCGTTCCTGCTCGCGCTGTTCGGTGACGTCCCGGCAGATGCCGCGGGTGCCCTGTCGCGCCCCTGCCGCATCGTACACGGGCATGGCCGACGCCAGCAGACAGACCGCCCGGCCGTCGCCGGCGCGGGCCCACAACTCAACGTCGCGCACGGGCCGGGTGGTCTGGAACACGATGGCCACGTCCTTGCGCTCCCAGCGGTCGAGAAGATCCACCGGGTCCGTGTCCAGCAGGCCGTGTTCGCGGTATCCCAGGGCATCGCTCGGCATGATGAACGAGAACCGCCCGTTGGCGCCGGTCTCCCAGGCGAAGTCGCTGGCCAGACTGACGTAGTCCTTGTAGCGCGCGCGGCTGTCCGCCAGGGCGCTGTAGAGGGCCGCCTCCAGGACCGGATCGCGGCCAAGCAGCAGCACCCGCAGCCCGTCGGCCAGCGGAATCGCGATGACGTCCAGGCCCGACGCCTGCCCGGTCGTCGCCACGGGCACCAACCGCAGAACCGGCGTCTTCGTATCGCGGGCCAGACGAATGGCGCCGGGCAGATCGCCCTTCGCGCCCGGTTCCAACAGGGGGATCAGGCGACGCGCGCTGGCATTGCTGTCCAGAAGACTGCCGTCGTTGCCGATGATCGCCGCCGGCCCGGGGTAAGCCATGACGGTTTCGCGCCCCAACTCGAACGTCGCGGGCGTTTCTGTGGGTCGGACGGGGTCGGCCGCAGCCGGCGCGGGCGTTGTCAGGTCCTGTGGTGTCACGGCGGGCTGATCGATCCGGGGTTGCAGGTCACCCGTTGCCCCGAAACGAACCGGGGCAAGCCTTGATCATACAGTGCTTTTCCGCCCGACGCGATAGGCCGCGAAACGGACTCACTCTGAGTTCTATCGCCTTTTCAGGGAGCCTGCGGTTCGCCGGGCGGACCTGTCCGGACGCCGCCAGAGGTCGGGTGAGCACCGGCACGCCCAAGAACGAGAAGCACCGCCCACGTACGGTTCCGCTTGGCACGGGCGGTCAGACGTGATCGAATCAGGTTGTGGAAACGTGGACCCGACCACAGGTGGGACCGATGGTGGAGACATTCGCCAGCGTCGGCGAGGCGGACGGCTATCTGACGGGCAAGTGCCTGGTGGCCATGCCGGGCATGAGCGACCCGCGTTTCGTGCGGGCCGTCATCTATATCTGCGCCCACACCGAGGAGGGCGCCATGGGGCTGGTGGTCAACCGCGCCATCCCCGATTTCAGCTTCTGCGACCTGCTGGAACAGCTCAACATCCCGGCCACACCGAGCTGTCAGCAAATCCAGGTGCAGTTCGGCGGCCCGGTGGAAAGCCAGCGCGGCTTCGTTCTGCATTCGTCGGACTATATCCACGAGGGCACCCTGGTCGTGGACCGGGCCGTGGCCCTGACCGCCACCCTGGAGGTGCTGCGCGACATGGCCATCGGCACCGGGCCGACCCGGTCCCTGATGGCCCTGGGATACGCCGGCTGGAGCCCCGGGCAACTCGACGACGAACTGCGCCGCAATGTCTGGCTGACGGTGGACGCCGATCCCGAACTGGTGTTCACCCCCGACCTGGACGCCAAGTACGGTCTGGCCATGGCTCGCATCGGCATCGATCCGGCGCTGCTGTCCAGCGAGGGCGGCCACGCGTGAGGCCGGTCGGCATCCGCGATGCACACCTCCAACCGGCTCGGCGGATCGCCAACGCTGCAGGCTTCTCCCGGCCTTCGGGCGGTTGGGGATGACGTGCTGCTCCTCAACGGCAAGGCGTTGATCCGGATCTTGGCCCAAGGGACATCCGGGAAAGCGCGGGAGGTTACCCGCCGCGCACACCGATGAAGCGCTGTCGGATGAAGCGCGACAGGGTGTCGATCAGGAACACCGTGATCAGGATCAGGATGATGATGAAGCCGGCCTCGTCCCAGTTGTTGACCCGGATGCGGTCGGACAACTGCAGGCCGATACCGCCGGCGCCGACGAAGCCCAGGATGGTGGAGGAGCGGGTGTTGGACTCGAAGTAGTACAGGGTCTGGCTCAGCATGATGGGCACCACTTGCGGCAGCATGCCCAGGCGTATCTCCGCCAGACGGCCGCCGCCAGCGGCGCGCACACCCTCGACCTCGCCCTGGTCGATGTTCTCGATGGCTTCCGCGAACATCTTGGCCAGCACCGCCATGTCGCCGACGATGATGGCCAGAATCCCGGCGAACGGCCCCAGGCCGACGACGTTGATGAAGATCATGGCCCAGATGAGCTGGGAAATGCCGCGAAAGACGTCGAAGGTCCGCCGGGTGAGAAAATGGATCGGCCACGCCCGGACCACCGTCTTGGCCCCAAGGAAACCCAGAGGAACCGCCAGCAGAGCGGCGCCCAGCGTGCCCAGAAAGGCCATGGCCAGGGTCTCGCCGATACCCTTCAGGAAGTCCGGCAGGTTGCCGTTGTGTGCCGGTGGCCACATGAACGACAGCACGTCGCCCAGCCTGCCGAACCCGGCCGCGATCATGGCGACATCGAAAAAGCGAAGCTGCCACAAGGCGTAGACCAGAAATGCCGCGAATCCGGCCCAGCCGGCCCAACGGCCCAGGCGCTGGCGCAGCGGTGGCAGGAACAGGCGCGGGTGGCGCCGTCGCAGCGCGGCGACCTCGTCGGCGCTCGGGATGACGGCCTCGCGCCCGATCATCGCAACGCCTCCGTGCCGATCAGGCGGTGGCGAAGGTTTTCACACGTCATGTCGATGACCATCACGGTGGCGATCAGCAGCAGCACGATGGCGCTGATCTCGGTGAACAGGAACTGACGGAACACGAACATCAGCTCCTGCCCGATGCCACCGGCGCCCACGAAGCCGATGACGGTGGCCTCGCGCACATTGATCTCGAAGCGCAGCAATGTGTAGCTCGCGTAGTTGGGCAGCACCTGCGGCACCACGGCGTAGCGCATCGCCTGCACCCAGGACGCGCCCGCCGCGCGCGCTCCCTCGACCGGGCGGGGGTCCACGTTCTCGTTGACCTCCGAGAACAGCTTGCCCAGCGCGCCGGTGGTGTGGATGGCCAGCGCCAGCACCCCCGGGAACGGTCCCAGCCCGAACGAGAACACCAGGATCATGGCATAGACGAGTTCGGGCACCCCGCGCGCGATCTCCAGCAGGCGGCGGGTGACGAAGTAGATCGGCCAGTTGCGGGTCAGGTTGCGCGAGGCCGGGAAGCACAGAACGAAGGCGCCGACGAAACCCAGCAGGGTGCCCAGAAAGCCGATCAGCACCGTGTCCCACAGCAGGGCCAGCCAGATCCCGATGCGGCTGTACCATGCGCCGAGATCCTCCAGCACATGACTCGCACGCACGGTCGGCAAGGTGTCATGGATGTAGGTGAAGAAGCCCGGCAGGCCGGTGACGAACTCCACAACGTCGACCTCGCCCAGAATCCACGACGCCACGAAGCAGGCGGCGAAGGCCAGCACGGCCAGAACCGTGTGCGGCCGGCGCGCGCGGATCGCGGCGGTGCGCCGCTCTTCCAGGCGAGCGGCGGGGTCGTCCGGCGCGGAAATGGTGGCGTCTGTCATGGCGGGGAGGGACTCTGGTTCAACAAACCGAAGGGCGGGCGCCCAAGGGGCCCCCGCCGTTGATTTCTGATCCTACCGATCCGCCAGATTGGTCTGGATCATGCGCACCACGCCCTCGTAGTCGGCATGCGTGACCAGCTTGAAGCCGCTGGCCTGACCATCCGTCAGGCTTTCCCAGGCCTCTGGGGACGCCTCTTTCATATTGTAAAGAGCCTGCTGGACATCCGTGCGCATGTCTTCCGGCAGTTCGGTGGACATGGCCCACGGGCTCGACGGCAGCTTCGGCGAGGTCCAGATGACCCGCCAGGACCCATCCTCGATCATGCCCTTGTTGGCCATGCGCTGCGGGTTGGAGCGCTCCGCGTCGCGCCACCATGTGGCGGCGGCGTCGTAGGTGCCGTTCAGCACGGCCATGACGCTGTTCTCGTGGCTGCCGGAGAAGCCGGTGGAGCCGAAGAACGCATCCGGATCATATCCGGCCTCGCCGAGGAAAAAGCGGGGCGCCTGATGGCCGGAGGTGGAGTTCGGGTCGGCGAAGGCCAGCGACTTGCCTTCCAGGTCGTCGATGCTCTGGTAGGGGCTGTCGGCCTTGACCACGACGACGGAGTGGTAGCCGAAGTTGCCGTCCAGATCGAGTTCGCCGACCAGCGGCTCGACCTTGCCGTCGGTGACCATCCAGCACTTCGAGTAGGACGCCGGCCCGAAACGGGCGATCTCGATCTTGCCGGCGCGCACGCCCTCGATGATGCCGGCGTAGTCGGTGGCGGTGCGCCACTCGATGGTTACGCCCAGGGCCTCCTCCAGGTAGTCCTGGACCGGCTTGAAGCGCATGGTACGGTCGGCCTCGTTCTCGGACGTGATCACACCGAAGCGAAGGGTCGGGTAGTCCTCGCGCCAGTCGGCCAGCGCGGGGGCGCTGGCGCCGGCCAGAGTGGCGGCTGCCGTGGCGGCGGCGATCAGGGTGCGGCGGGTCAGGGACATGGGTCTCTCCTTGGCGGTCGCGGGTGGGCGAAACGGGATGATGCGGTGTCGCGCGGCCCGGTGCGGACGGAAACGATCCGGTCAGGCCACCGCCGAAGCGGGCGGGTGGTTCCAGGCAGGACCGTCGCCATCCCTGGCTTCGGTCCCGAACAGGTCGCGGATGATGGGGGAGGTCAGCGTCTCGGGCGGGCCATCGAAGACGACGCGCCCGTCCTGCATGCCGATGATGCGGTCGCAGGTGTCACGGGCCGTGCTGATGTGATGCAGATTGCACAGGACGGTCAGGCCGTCCTCTCGGTTGATGGCGCGCAGGGCATCCATGACCCGCTTGGCGTTGCCGGGATCGAGCGAGGCAATGGGCTCGTCGGCCAGGATCAGGCGCGGTTGTTGCACCAACGCACGAGCAATGGCCACGCGCTGTTGCTGGCCGCCGGACAGGGTCTCGGCGCGTTGCAGGCCCTGGTCCGCGAGGTCGAGCCGCTCCAGGGCCTGGGCGGCCAGGGCCCGTTCGGATCGGGAGAACTGTTTGACCAGCGTGGGGACGGTGGCGCGATGGCCGACGCGGCCGACCAGCACATTGGTCAGGACGTCCAGGCGGCCGACCAGATTGAACTGCTGGAAGATCATGGCGCAGGCGGCGCGCCATTCGCGCAGGCGCCGTCCCTTCAGGCGCGTGACATCGACGCCGTCGAAATGAACCTGCCCCTCGGTGGGATCGATCAGGCGGTTGATGAGGCGCAGCAATGTGGACTTGCCGGCGCCGGAGCGGCCGATCACGCCCACCATCTGGCCCTGCGGGATCTCAAGCGAGACACCGTCCACGGCTGTCACACAGGGGCCGTAGCGTTTGACCAGCGCGGTTGCCTTCAGCATGGAGACCTCTCGTCCGAAAAAATTCAGGCAAGACCAGAGAGTAAGGCGCAGAAGTGACAGGCGCGTGTCAGGTTGGTGAAGATTGAGCGAAAACAGAAATACGCGAAATAAAATGTCGAGGGTTCCCGAGTCCTTGTGCGGACGCTTCTCGGGAACCCGATGAGTCGTGGATTCATCTATTAAGAGGCTGGGTGCGCCTTCCGACTTCATGACCCGCACGCAGTCTATATGGCGAACGCCCCAACGTCCGTTTTTGTGGCGATCCCCTGGTCGCCTGGGCGCGCCCCGGGGTCACGGCACAAGGTCCGTCCGGATCATTGGTCCTCCCGGCCGCGCCAAGTAGAGTTCGCTGACGTAGGGGACGCTGACCTCGCCTTCGGCATTCGCATGGGGTCGCGCGATGTCCCGGATCATGGACTGTCCCTTGGCGTCGCCGACTTGGGCGAACGCCCGCTGGACCTGGGTCGATGACGCCGCCATCTCGACGAAGGCATCAACCCCCATCCGCCGGTCCCAGCGGAACTGCTGCGCGACCACCTGTCCGAATCGGCGCAGCAGTTCCTGTGCGAAGGGACTGTCGCGGTAGCCGCGGGTGTAGCGCGACCCGTCGCCGCGAATGGCTTGGGCCTCAATGAACCGCTCATAGGCCTCCATGAACGGCGACGCCCGCCAGTCCCGGTTGTTCTGGAACATGGCGAGGACGCCGCCGGTCGCCAGCACCCGAGCCGCTTCGTCGAAGAAGGCCGCCCGGTCGAACCAATGGGCGGCCTGACCCACGGCCACCAGGACGGCCGCGTTGTCGGGGACCGGGAGGCGCTCGGCCGTCCCCTCCGCATACCGAAGCCCGGGGGTGCCCGTGGCGTCGGCTTCGGCCGCGTTTCGCATGTCGGCGTTCGGTTCCACGCCGAGAACCGCGCAGGACGACGGCAGAGTCGCGCGCAACTGGCGCGTGGAAATGCCCGTTCCAGCGCCGACGTCCACCGCCAGGGCATCGGGGCGACACGCCGCGTCACCGACCGCCGTCGCGACCGCCGCCATCAGATCGGCTGGGTAGGACGGCCGCGACCGCCGATAGATCCCGGCCAGACCGCTGAAATCGCCTTCGGTTCGAGTCGCCATCAATCCCTCGCTGCCTCCGTGGCCGGAACCGGCACCAGTCAGGGTGCCGCCCGGTTCAGCCAGAAACCGCGCTCACGCGGACTCTGCCCTTGACCGAGGCAAAGGATGCAATGAAACGAAGACAAAATCGTGATGGCGGGATGACTCTTTTGCAAAACAGGAACAAAAAATCAAACAATGGATGATTTGTCTACTATTAAAAATAGTGAAAAACCGGACCCGGATGATGTTGCGCCCGGGCCGCCTTCCGGTGGATCGAGCCGCCGCTTGGGTGCAGATACGAGTGTCGCGGACCTCGACCCGGTCTCAGTTCGTGCCTATCTTGCGGGCATGATCCGCCGGATCGTCCGGCGGTGACCATCCGCGCGCCGAGCGACGCGCCCGGGAGACGCTCATGCGAGTGATCGGTCAGGTCCTGCTGGCCGCCGCGATCCTGGGTGGCGCGGCGTTGGCCTACCAGTTCGGGGACGGTCTGATTCCGGGGGCCGGACAGGCCGGAGCCGGCCCGTCGTCCGGCGGAGGTGGCAGCGGACGGCCGGCGGCGCGGGTGGTGGTCGAGCCGGTGGTTCTGCGTTCCGAAACCACCCGCCTGGAGGCCATCGGCACCGGCGAGGCGATCCGCTCAGCCAGCCTGCATCCCGACGCCGCCGGGACGGTGGTGGCGGTCCATGTCCGGCCGGACCAGCGGGTCGCCCAGGGCGACGTCCTGCTGGAGTTGGATGCCCGCCGCGAAACCCTGGCCCTGGATCTGGCCAAGGCGCGCGAGGCCGAGGCGGAACGCCTTCTCAGGCGCTACGAGACCGCCGGCCGGGGTGCCGTTCCGGCCTCCACCGTGGACGAGGCCCGCACCGCCCTTGAAGCCGCCCGCATCGCCCGGCGCGAGGCCGAGGTGGCGCTGGAGGACCGGCGCCTGACCGCGCCTTTCGCCGGTCATGTCGGCTTCATCGACGCCGACGTGGGCGACCGGGTCACGCCCGATCAGTCGGTGACCACGCTGGATGACCGCTCCGCCCTGCTGGTGCGGTTTTCGCTGCCGGAATCGGCCCTGGGCCGGATCGCCGTCGGGAAAACGGTGGAGATCGCGCCCTTGAGCAGCCCCGACGCGACCCTGGCCGGCCGGCTGATCGACATCGGCAGTCAGGTGGACCCCGCCACCCGATCCGTGACCGTGCGCGCCCGCCTCGACAATCCGGATGCTGTGCTCAGGCCGGGTATGAGCTTCGCCGTCGGCCTCGACCTGACCGGGTCCGAGCGCCCTCTGGTGCCGGAAATCGCCGTGCAGTGGGGCGCGGACGGCCCGTTCCTGTGGGTCGTGCGCGGCGGCGAGGCCTCGCGCGAGCCCGTTCGCATCATCCAGCGGCGCGAAGGCGTGGTTCTCGTCGCGGGCGCCCTTGATGACGGCGAGTTGGTGGTGGTGGAGGGCATCCAGCGCATGCGAGAGGGCATTCCCGTGACCCTGGTGGACCCCCCGGCCCGCCAACCCGCGCCGGGCAGTTAGCCCCATGACCGACCCGACCCCCAACCCCGAGGCACGGGCCGACCTGCCCTCGTTGGCGATCCGCCGGCCGCTGCTGGTCCTGGTGCTGAACCTGCTGATTGCACTTGCCGGGGTTACCGCCATCCTGGGCGTGGAGGTGCGCGAGTTGCCCGACGTGGACCGGCCCATCGTCTCGGTGCGGGGCGACTGGCCGGGCGCCGCGCCGGAGACCATGGACTCCGAGGTCACCCGCGTGGTCGAGGCGGCGGTGGCCCGGGTCTCCGGTCTGCGCGCGTTGCGCTCCTCCAGCGAGGAGGGCAACTTTCGCATCCGCGCCGAGTTCCACCCCGGCGCCGACCTGGAGGCCGCCGCCGCCGACGTGCGCGAGGCCGTCAGCCGGATCGAACGCCAGTTGCCAGACGGGGTCGAACAGCTCACCGTGGTCAAGGCCGATGCCGATGCCCAGCCGGTCCTCAGGTTGGCGGTTTCCAGCGACATGCTGGGCGAGGCGGCCCTGACCCGCGTCACCGAGACCGACATCGTGCCGGCCCTGGTGGCCGTGCCGGGGGTCGCCGATGTCTCGGTCTACGGCGATCGGGCGCGCGAACTGCGCGTGGTGGTGGATCCGTTGCGGCTGGCGGCGCACGGCCTGACGGTGGGCGACGTGTCGGCGGTCCTGCGCACGGCGCCCATGGACGTGCCGGCCGGCAGCTTTGAGTCCCGCGACATGGACCTGATCGTGCGGGCCGATGCGCGCGTGTCCTCGCCGGCCGAGGTCGAGGCGCTGATCGTCCGCGACACGGTCCGCATCGGCGATGTCGCTGAGGTCTGGATGGGTCCGGAGGAGGCCACCAGCCTGTTCCGCCTCGACGGCCGCCGGGTCATCGGGCTGGGGGTGATCCGACAGGCGCGGTCCAACACCATCGCCATTTCCGACGGTATCCGAACGGCGGTGGAGCGCCTCAACGACCGCATGCCGGATGTCGAGATCCTGGTGACCTCCGACGATGCCGTGTTCATCAAGGGCTCGGTGCGGGAGGTTCTGACCACCCTGGGCATCGCTGTGGTGATCGTCGTCCTGACGCTGTGGGTGTTCATCGGCTCGCCGCGCGCCACCCTGATCCCGACCGTCAGCATTCCCATTGCCCTGATCGGTACCGTCGCCGCCGTCTGGCTGTTGGGCTTTTCCATCAACATCCTGACTCTGCTCGCGCTGGTGCTGGCGACCGGCCTGATCGTGGACGATTCCATCGTCGTGCTGGAGAACGTGCAGCGCCGCAAGGCCCAGGGCCTGGGCAGCCGGGCGGCCGCCGTGCTGGGCACGCGGCAGGTCTTCTTTGCCGTGGTGGCGACCACGGCCACGCTGGTGTCGGTGTTCGTGCCCATCGCCTTCCTGCCCGGCATGACGGGGCGTCTGTTCGAGGAATTCGGCTACGTCCTGGCCATCGCCGTGGCGATCTCATCGTTCGTGGCGTTGTCTCTGGTGCCGGCCCTGGCGGCACGCCTGCCGGCATCGGCGGCGCGGGAGGCGGGCAAGCGCGGCCCCCTGAGCACCTTGGGGCACGGCCTGGCTCGACTCTACGACCGCACCCTGGCCATGGCGCTGGGCGCGCCCCTGGTGGTTCTGGCTCTGGTCTCGGTGTTCGGCGCCGCCGGCTGGGTGCTCTATCAGGACCTGGACCGCGACCTTCTGCCGCAAGAGGACCGGGGCGTTCTGTTCCTCTCCGCCAGCGGGCCGGACGGCGCCAATCTCACCTACGCCACCCGTCAGGCCGACTATATCGAGGCCATCCTTGAGCCCTTTGTCGAACGCGGCGAGGTCGCCCGCGCCCTGACCATCGTCGGGCGCTGGGACCCCAACCGCGTCTTCGTCATCGCCCCCCTGGCGCCCTGGTCGGCGCGCGAGCGCAGCCAGCAGGCCATCATGAACGACCTGCGCGGGCCGCTGTCGGACCTGCCGGGCGTGCGGGCCGGGGTGTTCGGCTCCAATTCCCTGGGGCTGAGGGGGCAGGGCGGCGGCATGGAGGTGGCCCTTCTGGGCAACGACTACGACCACCTGTTCGAGGCCGCCAAGGCGCTGTCCCGGGCCATCGAGGACCGCGCCGAAACGCTCAGCGACCCCGACATCTCCTATCAGCCGACGCAGCCCGAACTGTCCATCCGGCTGGACCGGCGCGCGGCCGCCGACCTGGGGATCTCCCTGGATGCCCTGGCCGACACCCTGCGGGCCATGATTGACGGCGACGACATCGCCGACCTGAACCGCGACGACGAAACTATTCCCATCGTGCTGCGGTCGCGTCAGGGCGCCATCAATGATCCGGGTGATCTCGCCAATCTGTTCGTGCGCGCCGAAGGCGGTGCGCTGGTGCCGTTGTCCGGCCTGATTTCCCTGACCGAGGAGGGGGTGCCGGCCGAACTGGACCGGCGCGAACAGCGCCGCGCCATCGACCTGGACGCCGAGGTGGCGTCCGGCGTGGCGCTGGCCGACGCCCTGGCGGAATTGCGCGCGCTGGCGGCGGACGTGCTGCCCGACGACGTCGAGATGATCCCCCTGGGCGAGGCCGAGGCCCTGGAGCAGACCGGCCGGGACATGATGCTGACCTATATCCTGGCCCTGGTGGTGGTGTTCCTGGTGCTGTCGGCGCAGTTCGAAAGCATGGTCTCCGCCCTGGTGGTGATGACCACGGTGCCGTTCGGGCTGGCGGCGGGCGTGCTGGCGCTGTGGCTGACGGACACAACGCTGACGCTGTATTCGCAGATCGGATTCGTCATGCTGATCGGCCTGATGGCCAAGAACGGGATTCTTCTGGTGGAGTTCGCCGACCAGCTGCGGGACCGGGGCCTGTCGGTGCGAGAGGCCGTCACCACGGCGGCGTCGGTGCGGCTGCGGCCCATCGTCATGACCATGGTCTCGACGGTGCTCGGCGGGTTGCCCCTGATCCTGAGCACGGGCGCCGGGGCCGAGGCCCGGGCCGCCATCGGCTGGGTGGTGTTCGGCGGGCTGGGGCTGGCGGCGTTGGTCACACTCTATCTGACGCCGGTGGCGTATCTGGGGCTGGCGCGGCTGGCCAAACCGCGCGCCGCCGAGGGCGCTCGCCTGGAGCGGGAACTGGCCCACGCCGCCACCATCCCGGATCGCGGCGAGGAGGCGGCGGCGGAATGAGACACGGGCTCGTGACCGGGACGGCGCTGCTGCTCTCCGGCTGTCTGACCACGGCGGGGCCGGACTACGTGCCGCCCGATCTGGAGACTCCGCCCGCCTTCCGGGGCGCGGGCGCCGTGCCGGGGGACGCAGCTCCCCAGGTCGCGTGGTGGCGCGGCTTCGGGGATCCGACCCTTGACGCGCTCGTGGAGCAGGCGTTGGCGAACAACCTGGATATCGCCGCCGCCCAGGCCAGACTGGAGGAAGCCCGCGCCCTGGCGGGCGGGTCCCGCGCCGACCTGTGGCCGACGCTGGATGCCGACGCGGGCGTTTCGGGAACCGACGAGCTGATGCGGACTCCGGCGTCGACGACCCGGAGCGGCGGCAACGATCTGACCGGATCGACCGACGCCGGCCTGACGTTCGGGTGGGCGCCCGATCTGTTCGGCGGCCGGCGCCGCGCCGTTCAGGCCGCCGAGGCCGAGGCCCTGCGGCGCGAATTGGTGCGCGACGACCTGCGCCGACAGGTCGCGGCGGAGGTGGTGGCGCGCTACCTGGACATCGCCCGCGACCGCGCCACGCTGGCGATGATCGATGCCGCGCTCGACCTGCAAGGCCAGACCCTGGCGTTGGTGCGCCAACGCTATGCCGCCGGGTTGGTCGCGGCGCTGGATGTCAGCCGGGCCGAAGCCCAGGAGGCCTCGACGCGGGCGCGCCGGGGGCCGCTGCGGGAAAGCCTAACCAAGGCCCGGGCGGCGTTGGCCGTGCTGAGCGGACAGGCGGCCGGCTTCGCGGCCGATTCTCCGGCGCCGACGGCGATTCCCGTCCATCATGCCGGTGGGCCGGACGTCGGCCTGCCGCGCGACCTGCTGCGGGCACGCCCCGACGTGCGCGCGGCCGAGGCGGAGCTGATCCGGGCCACGGCCGGCATTGGTATTGCAGAGGCGGCGCTGTATCCCAGCCTCTCCCTGCCCGGCACCCTGACCCTGTCCAGCGCCGGTCTGGGCAGCGCCAGCGTGGTCACCACGATGGTGGGGACGCTGGCGGCGAGCCTCGATCTGCCTCTGTTCGATGCCGGGGCGCGCCGGGCCGAGCTGTCCGCCGCCGAGGCGCGGGCGCGCGAGGCCCTGGTAACCTACCGCGCCGCGCTGCTGGATGCGGTGGCGGAGGTCGAGACCGCCTTGGGGGCCCTTGATGCCGCGCGGGGGCGGGTGGAGGATCTGGGCGAGGCGGTGACCGCCAGCGAAGCCGCCGTGGCGCAGTCGCGCGACCTATATGCTCAGGGTCTGGTGGGATTCCTGGACGTGCTGGAGGCGGAACGCACGGTGCTCGACAACCGTCAGGCGCTGCTGGACGCCCGCGCCGACACGGCCCAGGCCGCTGCGGCCCTGTACGCCGCCATCGGCGCGCCACACGGCCCTCCCGCTTCGGAACCCGCGACAGGCCGGACCTGACGGGTGCTTCCTTGACCCATTATTGGCCCCAAGAAATCGAGAGGTGCGGGGGAGGGGGCTTGCCATGTCCCGTCGGTTCGCGACGCCCTTGGCTGCGACGACTCAACGAGAGCGTTTTTTTTTGCGTGTTGCGCCCGTTGTGAGGCGGATCCCATCATCCCGAGTATGCCGGAGGGCCTTCCAGCCCGAAGCCGCATCGAGGGGTCTCCCACGCGACGGCGCCTGACCAGTGATCGAGGGTGTACGGTGGCGGATCGAGACCCACGCATCCGGCTCCGAATTACACCCCCAGGTGGCGGTGCTGCACCTCCGGCGCGGCGAGCAGGGCGGCGGGCCTGCCGCTCCACGCCACCCGGCCTTTTTCCAGGATCACCATGGAGTCGGCCACCCGGGCCAGCGCGGCCACCGACTTGTCGATCACCAGGATCGACAGCCCCTCGGCCTTCAGGCGGGCCAGCACGGTCCGGATCTGGTCGCGCACCACGGGCGCCAGCCCTTCGGTGGCCTCGTCAAGGATGAGCAGCGCCGGGTTGGTCATCAGCGCCCGGCTGATGGCGAGCATCTGTTGTTCGCCGCCGGAGAGCTGCCCGCCCATGGCGTCGGCGCGCTCCAGCAGGCGCGGAAACAGGTCGGTGATCCGCTCCAGGGTCCACGGCTCCACGGCGCTGCCCGGCGTCGGCGGGCGGGCGGTGGCCAGCAGCGTCTCGAACACCGTCAGGTTCGGAAACACACGCCGGCCCTCCGGCACCAGCCCAAGGCCGAGCCGCGCCGCCCGGTGCGGTGCCAGCCCGGCCAGATCACGGTCGCGAAACCGCATCCGCCCGGCGGTGATCGGCATCAGCCCCATGATGGCGCGCACGGTGGTGGTTTTGCCCATGCCGTTGCGCCCCATCAGGGCCACCACCTCGCCCTCGCGCACGGTCAGATCGACGCCGAACAGCACCGGTGTCGCCCCATGCGAGGCCCTGACGGCGTCAAGAGTGAGCAACTCCGTCACGCCACCGCCTCCTCACCCAGATAGGCCGCGACGACGCGGGGGTCGGCGCGCACCTCGTCCGGCGCGCCGCTGGCCAGCACCCGCCCGCCGTCCAGCACGGTGATGCGGTCGGCCAGCGCGAACACGACATCCATGTCGTGCTCGACCAGCAGCATGGCCACCTCGCCCTTGAGGGCGCGCAGAACCTCGACCATGCGCGCCGAGTCCTCCGCGCCCATGCCGGCCATCGGCTCGTCGAGCAGCAGCAGGCGCGGCCGCCCCGCCAGCGCCATGGCCAGTTCCAGGGTGCGCCGACCGCCGTGCGAGAGGATGGCGGCGGGCCGCTCGGCGTCGTCCTCCAGGCCCAGGCGGGCGAGGGTGGCCCGGGCCGGGTCGCGCAGGCGGCGGTCCCGTCTGGCATCCCCCAGGAAACGGAAGCTGTGCCCGGCATGCGCCTGCACCGCCAGGGCCACGTTGTCCAGCACCGAGAAGGCCCCCAGAACGGAGGTGATTTGGAACGACCGCCCCAGCCCCAGAAGGGCGCGGCGATGCACCGGCAGGGCGGTGATGTCGCGGCCGTCGAACAGCACCCGGCCGGCATCGGGGCGCAACTCGCCGGCGATCTGGGCCACGGCCGTCGTCTTGCCGGCGCCGTTGGGGCCGATCAGGGCATGAACCTCGCCGGGCAGGACGGTGAACGACAACTCTGCGGACGCGGTGACGCCACCGAACGTCTTGACCAGGCCCTCCACCTCCAGCAGGGGGGACGTCATGGCCTCGTCCTCCCCATCGGGCGCCGTCCGATCAGCCAGCCGTGCAAGCCGGACCGCGCGAACAGCACCACCAGGATCAGCAGCGGCCCGAATACCACGCGCCAGTGTTCCATCAGGCCGGACAGCGCTTCCTCCAACCCGACGAAGGCCAGCGCTCCCAGGACCGGCCCCACCAGCGTGCCCATGCCGCCCAGGATGACGATCACCAGCAACTCGCCGGAGTGGGTCCAGTGCAGCAGGGTGGGCGAGGCGAACTCGGCGTGGTTGACGCTCAGCGCGCCGGCCAGTCCGGCGATCGCCCCGGCCAGGGTGAACGCCGCCAGCCGGTAGCGCGTCACCGGAAAGCCCAGCGCCCGCATGCGCCGCTCGTTCTGGCGCGCCCCCTGGAGCACGAGGCCGAAGCGGCTGTCCACCAGCCGGCGCAGCGCCAGCAACACGGCGGCCAGCAGACCCAGGCAGAGGTAGTAGAACAGCGTGCGGTTCCCCAGCACGTCGGCGCCGGCCAGGGTGTTGCGGCCCCACAGCATCAGGCCGTCGTCGCCGCCGTAGGCCTCCAGCGAGACCATCAGGAAGTACAGCATCTGCGCGAAGGCCAGGGTGATCATGATGAAGTGAACCCCGCCGGTGCGCAGCGACAGCACCCCGATCACAAGCGCCGCCAGCGCGGAAACGGCCATGGCCAGCGGCCAGACCACCAAAGCCTCGTTCATCCCCGGCACGGCGAGACCGAACAGCGCCAGCGGCTCGCCCATGAAGGCATGATGGGCCAGAATGCCGGTCACATAGCCGCCCACGCCGACGAACGCGGCGTGCCCGAAGCTGACCATGCCGCCGTACCCCAGGATCAGGTCCAGGCTGACGGCGGCCAGGGCCAGGATCAGCATGCGCGTGGCCAGGGTGACATAGAACGGTTCGCCGATCAGGGTCAGAAGCGGCGGCAGCAGCGCCAGCACGAGCAGGCCGGCGAGGTGAACGCCCAGGCGGGCGCGGACGGACAAGGGGCGACGCATCGGGCTAGCCATGGGCGGGGAACAGTCCCTTGGGCCGCCAGACCAGCACGGCGGCCATCAGGATGTAGATGGACATGGCGGCCAGACTTGAGCCGGCGCCGTCGGCGGTGGCCTGATCCGTCACCATCCGCAGCACGTCGGGCAGGAAGGCGCGGCCCAGCGTGTCCACCAGACCCACCAGGATGGCGCCCGCCAGCGCGCCCCTCACCGAGCCGATGCCGCCGATCACCACGACGACGAAGGTCAGAATCAGAATGCTCTCGCCCATGCCGGCCTCCACCGCCAACAGCGGCCCGGCCATGGCGCCCGCCAGCCCGGCCAGGGCGGCGCCCAGGGTGAACACGCCAGTGTAAAGAAGGCCGATGTTGACGCCCAGCGCGTCCGCCGTCTCGCGGTCGCTGGCCCCGGCGCGGATGCGCATGCCCAGGCGGGTCTTGGTGATCAGCGCCCACAGCCCCACCGCCACCAGCAGGCCGACGGCGATGATGACCAGCCGATAGATCGGATAGGGCGCGCCGGGGACCAGCTCAACGGTGCCGGACAAGGCCTCGGGCACGTTCATGAACAAGGGCTGGCGCCCCCACAGGATCACCATCAGATCGTTGAAGAACAGGATCAGGCCGAAGGTCGCCAGCACTTGGTCCAGATGGTCGCGATCATACAACCGACGCATGATGCCCGATTCGATCACCGCGCCCACCGCCGCCGCCGCCGGCAGCGCCGCCGCCAGCCCCAACAGGAAACTGTCGGTGTGCAGGGTGACCGTGGCCGCCACATAGGCGCCCACCATGTACAGCGACCCGTGGGCGAGATTGATCAGCCCCATGATGCCGAAGACGAGCGTCAACCCGGAGGCCATCAGGAACAGCATCACCCCGAGCTGGAGGCCGTTCAGAACCTGTTCGATGAAAAGCAGCATGGGCGGACGTTTCCGGAAGCACGGTGCCGCGCAACGGCGCAACGGGGCGCATCCTTGCAGAGTCGGCCCCGAAAACCAAGAGTGCGCGGGGGCCGCCCGTCGCGTTCGGTCGCACGCCGGACCATGTCCGTCGGCACGCGCGGGAGGCGGTGCCCTGAGTGGCTCCGGCATCGCCCGGGGCGGATGATCCGGCTTCGTGCCGGGCGCGGTCAGTCCGGGCTGTCGTTCGGGGTGGTGTGACGTCCGGTCATGTCCTGACGGCCCGATGTCTCCATCTCCAGTGGGGACGGCGCGTCGGGCAGGGTCACGACGAAGCGGCTTCCCTCCCCCGGCGCGCTGTCCACGCGGATCAGGCCCTGGTGGCGTTCGACGATGCGCTTGGCAACCGCCAGGCCGATCCCGGTTCCGGAAAACGTATCGTTGGTGTGCAGTCTCTTGAACGGTTCGAAAATCCGGTCCTGGAACGCCGGGTCGATACCGATGCCGTTGTCGGCGACCGTCAAATCCCAAGCATCGGTTTTCCGGCGGGCGGAGATGGTGATTTCGGGCGCGGCGCCCGCCCGTTGGAACTTGATGGCGTTGGCGATCAGGTTCTGGAACAGCGATAGAAGCTGAGGTTTGTCGCCCGTTACAACCGGAAGGTCGCCGACGGTGATGTGAGCCCCGGAGTCCCGGATGGCCTGATCCAGGTTTTCAATCGCCTCCGCGACCAAGGTCGCCAGATCCACGCTTGAGGACGGCTTGGCGCGGCTGGACACACGGGAATACTCAAGCAGGTCCAGAACAAGGGCCTGCATGCGTTTCGCGCCACCGATAATGAAGCCGAGAAACTCGCGTCCGTCCGGGTCAAGCAGGTGGTCATAGCGTCGGCCGAGAAGCTGAGAATAGGCGACCAGGCTGCGGACCGGTTCCTGCAAATCATGCGACGCCACATGCGCGAATTGTTCCAGGTCGGCGTTGGAGCGACGCAGGGCTTCGAGAGTGATCTGAAGGTCGGTGATGTCCTGGGTTGTTCCCGCCATGCGGATCGGACCGGATTCATCCCGCTCGATCACTTGCCCCCGGGTTCGCAGCCAGCGCTCCCGGCCGTCGGGTCGGGTCACACGGAACGTGTGTTCGTACTCCGTCCCGGACCTCAGGGCCTGCTGAAGCTTGTCTGGGATCGGCGCCCGATCCTCCGGGTGTATCAGGGCCGTGATGTCCTCAGACAGGGGCCCCCCCTCGGTGTCGTGGACGTCGATGCCGAACAGGTGAGCATAGTTGCCGGCGCGAACGACCCGGTCAGTCCGAACGTTCCAATCCCAAACGCCGGTGCCGCTGGCCGCGACGGCCATGTCGAAATTGCGTTTCTGAAACGCCAACGCCGCCTGCATCCGATACGTGTCGGTCACATCGCGGAACACCATCACGACGCCAAGCGGCGGCGAGGCGGCGCGGATGGCAGACGGATCGCGGATCGGCGCGGCGCTGTCGGCGATCTGGTGTTCCTGCCCGTCGCGGGCGATCAACGCCGTGTGATTCGCCAGCCCCACGGTGACTCCGTCGGACAGCACCCGCGACACCGGGTCGGGCACCGGCCGGCGGGTTTCGCTGTTGACGAGGTGCAGGACGTCCGACAAGGGCCGGCCTTCGGCCTCTTCTGGTTTCCAGCCGGACAGACGCGCGGCTTCCGGGTTCACGCGTCGGATGGTTCCCTTAGCGTCGGTCACGATCACCGCGTCGCCGATGGACGCGAGGGTCACCTCAAGTTCCGTGCGCTGGCGCGCGACGATTTGGTAGCTTCTCAGCATGGTCAGGCCGGCAGCGGACACGACCCCCACCAAGACCGATTCCACCAAATGCGACTGGGCCGCGAGGAAGGTTAGGACGGAGGACCCCAGGGGTGTCTGCTGGCGGCCGGACTCGATCCCCCCGATCGACACCATAACAAACTGATAATACAGCATGATCGCCGCGATCCAGACGAGCCCGAACTGAACGGTGTTCTCGGTCTGTGCCAGCACTTTTTGATACAGCGCCCGCAGCAACACGACCATGGGGACCGTGAGCGCCATGTTGATCGGAAACACAGTGCTGAGCGGCAACGTGTGCTCGCCCACCGCCGCCAGAAGCGTGGCCAGCAGCAACGCCGTCCACCAGTGGCGCAGCAGCACGAACCCCATCACGCCGAAGGCATAGCGGCCCGACAAAAAGATATCCGTGTGCGGCAGGTTGACGTTGACGTATGCGGCGAGGGTGCCAAGGGCGCCGAACACCATGAAGACCAGGAGTTCCCGCTTGGCCGGCCCCAAATTGGCGGCCCGCCGGCGCGTCTCAAGAAACCCATTCAAATGGGGGGCCGACATGGTTCCGCTCCCACGGTGGCGCGCTCCCTCGGGAGGTCGTGCTTCGTTCCCGAAATACCCTTCATGGCTGTATGGAAGGGCGGCCACCGAACACGAGGTGACGATCAAGTGTCCTCACGAGATCAGCAACGTTAATCGACAGTAGAAAAAACATCAATGATGCTGTGAATAATGTCACTGCAATCCGGTGAACGACGCCTGTTGACGCACATTTGTCTTCGACGAAAAATCCTGTGCTATCGTGACGGTGTCCCGATCAAGTCCTGGGCTGATCGCGGTGCACGGGATCGTCGGGACAGCGGGGTCCGAGGGCTGTTCGCAAGGAGGGGAGGATTGGCCATGGACGAGGATCGGCGCGCGCTGGCGGATGTGCTTGCACCCGTGATTGGCGAGGTCGCGACGGTGCCGTGGGATGCCGCCCTGGCGGCGCGACTCAACGCGATGTTTCCGCCGGACGGCCCCCTGTTTTCGACCCTGGAGGCCCGGTGCGGCGAGGGGATTGAAACCGGCTGGATGGGCCTTCAGGGCGACGACGTTCGAAAGGGCGCGCGCGTCATTGAGCCCTGTGCCGCCACCGGCGGCCTGAGCGTCGATGTGGTCCAGCTCATCGACTTTTGCGGCCCGCATCACCGCCACCCGAACGGGGAGGTCTGCGCGGTGATGCCGGCCGACGCGGCCGGGCAGTTCGACGGCAACCCGCGCGGTTGGGCGGTCTATCCGCCGGGAAGCGACCACTGGCCGGCGGCCACCGGCGGGTGTGTGCGAATCCTGTTTCTGCTGCCGGACGGCGCGATTGATTACACCGAACAGAGCGCGTCCCTGGGATCCGGCGCACAGGGTGGCGCCGGATCGTAAGGCGGGCTGACGCGCGGTCCTCAGAAGAAGGCGTTTAGCCCGGTCTGGGCGCGGCCAAGGATCAGGGCGTGGACGTCGTGGGTGCCTTCGTAGGTGTTCACGGCCTCCAGGTTCAGCACATGGCGGATGACGTGGAACTCGTCGGCGATGCCGTTGCCGCCGTGCATGTCCCGCGCGGTCCGCGCGACATCCAGCGCCTTGCCGCAGCTGTTGCGCTTGACCAGACTGATCATCTCCGGCGCCATTCGGCCGTCGTCCATCAGTCGCCCCACCCGCAGGCAGGCGTGCAGGCCGAGCGTGATCTCGGTCTGCATGTCGGCCAGTTTCTTCTGGATCAACTGGGTCTGCGCCAGCGGCCGGCCGAACTGTTTGCGGTCGAGCGTGTACTGCCGCGCCGCGTGCCAGCAGAACTCGGCCGCGCCCATCGCGCCCCAGGCGATGCCGTAGCGCGCCCGGTTGAGGCACCCGAACGGCCCCTTCAGCCCCTGAACGTTGGGTAGCAGGTTTTCCGCCGGCACGAACACCTCATCCATGACGATTTCGCCGGTGATCGAGGCGCGCAAGGAGAACTTGCCCTCGATCTTGGGGGCCGACAGCCCCTTCATGCCCTTTTCCAGCACGAACCCGCGAATCGTGTCGTCGTCGGTCTTGGCCCAGACGACGAACACGTCGGCGATGGGGCTGTTGGTGATCCACATCTTGGAGCCGGTCAGCAGATAGCCGCCGTCCACGGCCCGGGCGCGGGTGCGCATGCTGCCAGGGTCCGATCCGGCGTCCGGCTCGGTCAGGCCGAAGCAGCCGACCCACTCGCCCGTCGCCAATCGGGGCAGGTACGTCTGCCGCTGCTCCTCGGTGCCGTAGGCGTGGATGGGGTGCATGACCAGCGACGACTGCACGCTCATGGCCGAGCGGTAGCCGCTGTCCACGCGCTCGATCTCTCGGGCGATCAGGCCGTAGCAGACATAGGACACGTCGGCACAGCCGTAGGCCTCGGGCAGGGTGGGGCCGAGAAAGCCGAGTTCTCCCATCTCCGTCATGATGGCGCGGTCGAACACCTCATCGCGGTGCGCCTTGGTCACGCGAGGCATCAGCTTGTCTTGGCAGTACGCCCGGGCCGACTCGCGCACCATACGCTCGTCCTCGGTCAGCACGTCTTCCAGCAGCAGGGGGTCATCCCACTGAAACGGGGCGATATCGGCCGGCATTATCCATACTCCAGGCGAGGCAGGTTGGTGGGGAACAGCGGCCAGGTCGGCCGCCCGAAACGCGCTTGACTTTGTAAGAAGCATTATGGTACGTCAATGCCATTATTCCCGGTCGGGACATTTCGCGGCGCGGAACGGCCCGGCCCAATCGGCCTCCCAACCCGAAACGGGGGCCGCCAGAAGACACGAGCAGGGAGAGGGGAATGTCCAACGAGGCCCATCAATGGGTGATGACCGCGCCCGGTCAACCGTTCGAAAAACGCCCCCTGACGGTGACCGATCCGGCCCCCGGTCAGGTGGTTGTGGACATCGCCGGCTGCGGTGTCTGTCACACCGATCTCGGTTTTCTGTATGACGGCGTGCGCACCAACCGCCCGTTGCCTCTGACCCTGGGCCACGAGATCAGCGGCCGCGTGGTGGCCACCGGAGAGGGCGCGGCGGACTGGCAGGGGCGCGCGGTCATCATCCCCGCCGTCATGCCGTGCGGGACCTGTGATCTGTGCCGGCGGGGCAAGGGCACCATCTGCCCGAACCAGAAAATGCCGGGCAACGACATCGACGGCGGCTTCGCCACCCACATCACGGTGCCGGCCCAGGGCCTGTGTCCCGTGGACGAGGACCGGCTGGCGGCCATCGGCCTGGGCTTGGCCGACGTCTCCGTGGTGGCCGACGCGGTGACCACGCCCTATCAGGCGGTGACACAGGCCGAGGTTACCCCGGGCACCCTGTGCGTGGTGATCGGCGTTGGCGGCGTCGGCGGCTACTGCGCGCAGATCGCCGCCGCGTTCGGCGGTGTGGTGGTGGCCCTGGACGTGGACGACGCCAAGTTGGAGGCCATCGCCCCCTACGGCGCCGCCAAGACCATCAATGTCAAGGGCGCGGACCCGCGCGGCCTGCGCAAGGACATCGCCGCCTTCGCCAAGGAACAGGGCGCCTCGTCCCGCGAATGGGCGATCTTCGAATGCTCCGGCACCGCTGCTGGGCAGACCACGGCGTGGTCCCTGCTGGTGCATGGCGCCACCCTGTCGGTCGTCGGCTTCACCATGGACCGGGTCGAGGTGCGCCTGTCCAACCTGATGGCCTTCCACGCCCGCGCCCTGGGCAACTGGGGGTGCCCGCCGGACCTGTACCCGGGCGCCCTGGACTTGGTTCTCGACCGGCGCATCGAGCTGGGCGCCTTCGTCGAGCGCCATCCCCTGGACGACATCAACCGCGTGTTCGAGGACGCCCACGCCCATCGTCTGGCGCGCCGCGCGGTGATGATCCCCTGACCACGCCCGGCAAGAGCCCCCGAGACACACCCCACATCATAAGAGGGCAGAGCATGACCGCCGATACCGCTTCCGTCACCACGGCCACCGCTCCGGCCGCGCTTTTCGATCACACTTTGACGCGCGACACTGTGCGCCCCGGCGTGATCTTCGAGAAGAAGCCGGCGCGCACCCCCGACGGCACGGAGGTCGCGGGCCTGTACAACGCCTGGATCACCCTGGACAACCCGAAGCAGTACAACTCCTACACCACCGACATGGTCAAGGGCGTCATTCTGGCGTTTCGCGAGGCCTCGGTGTCGCGCGACGTGGTGGCGGTGGTGTTCACGGCCACCGGCGACAAGGCGTTCTGCACCGGCGGCAACACCAAGGAATACGCCGAGTACTACGCCGGCAATCCGCAGGAATACCGCCAGTACATCCGCCTGTTCAACGACATGGTCTCGGCCATCCTGGGTTGCGACAAGCCGGTGATCTGCCGCGTCAACGGCATGCGCATCGGTGGCGGTCAGGAAATCGGCATGGCCTGCGACTTCTCGGTGGCCCAGGATCTGGCCCGCTTCGGTCAGGCCGGCCCCAAGCACGGTTCGGCGCCCGTCGGTGGCTCGACGGACTTTTTGCCGGTCATGCTGGGCAGCGAGATGGCGATGGTCTCCGGCTCCTTGTGCGAGCCGTGGTCGGCGCACAAGGCCGCCCGTCTGGGCCTGCTCACCGACATCGTGCCGGCGCTGAAGGTGGACGGCAAGTTCGTCGCCAATCCCATGGTCATCACCGACCGCTGGACCGATGAATACGGCCGCATCGTCCACGGTGAGTTCCGCACCGGCGAGGAGGCCGAGGCCGCCAAGGCAACGCTCAAGAAGGGCGAGATCGACCTGTCCCTGCTGGACCAGAAGGTCGAGGACTTGTGCGCCAAGATCCTGCTGACCTTTCCCGACTGCTTCACCAAGACCATCGAGGAACTGCGCAAGCCCAAGCTGAACGCCTGGAACGCCAACAAGGAGAACAGCCGGGCGTGGCTGGCGCTGAACATGATGACCGAGGCGCGCGCCGGCTTCCGCGCCTTCAACGAGGGCACCAAGGCCGACCGGGAGATCGACTTCGTCGGCCTGCGTCAGGCGCTGGCCAAGGGCACGCCCTGGACGCCGGAGCTGACCGAGAGCCTGATGCCCGCCGCGAGGGCCGGCAAATGAGCGACGTGCCCGCTTCCTCCCCCCTGAAGGTCTGGTGGGACCGCGACGGCGCCCTGTTGCGCCTGCGCCTGTCCCGGCCCAAGGCCAACATCGTCGACGCCGCCATGATCGGCGCCCTGTCTGCGGCGCTGACGGAACACCGGGACGCGCAGATGATGCGCGGCGTGCTGATCGATCACGAAGGTCCGCACTTCAGCTTCGGCGCCAGCGTCGAGGAGCACATGCCCGACCGGGTGGCCGCCATGCTGGCCACCCTGCACCGGCTGGTGCTCGATCTGCTGGCGTATCCACTGCCGGTGATGGTGGCGGCGCGCGGGCAGTGCCTGGGCGGGGGGCTGGAGGTGGCGACGGCCGGACACATGCTGTTCGTTCACCCCGATACGCGCCTGGGCCAGCCGGAGATCCAACTGGGTGTGTTCCCGCCGGCGGCGTCGTGCCTGTTGCCCGAGAAAATGCCCCTGGGCGCCGCCGAGGACCTGCTGCTGTCCGGCCGCTCCATCGACGGCGCCGAGGCCGCGCGTCTGGGGCTGGCTCAGCGCGCGAGCGACGATCCGGAATCCGCCGCGCTGGCCTGGTTCGATCAGGGACCGGCCCGGCACAGCCCGGCCGTCCTGCGCCTGGGCACCAAGGCCGCGCGCCTGGGGCTCGTGGATCGGGTGCGGGACAAGCTGGGCGCGCTGGAGGAGATGTACCTGTCGGACTTGATGCGCACGCACGACGCCAACGAGGGCCTGACGGCCTTCCTGGAAAAGCGTCCCGCAACCTGGGAGGGCCGATGACCATGGATATGCCCGTCTCCAAGGCCGGCGCCATCGCCCGGCGCTGCGAAGCCATTGTCGATGACCTGAGTTTCCAGGCGGCCCGCGACTGGAAGGCCGCCGAGCCCGGCCGCAAGGTGGTCGGCTTCCTGCCGGTGTACGTGCCGATGGAACTGATCCACGCCGCCGGTTGCCTGCCGCTGGGCCTGTTCGGCGGCGGCGACCGCATCGAGGTCATCCACGGCGACGCCTATTACCAGAGCTACATCTGCCGCATTCCGCGCTCGACCATCGAACTGGGGGTGACCGGCCGTCTGGACTTCGTCGACGGCCTGTTGTTCCCGTTCGTCTGCGACGTCATTCGCAATCTGTCGGGCATGTGGAAGGTGATGTTCCCCGACGTCTGGACCAAGTTCTTCGACACGCCGCAGAACTTCGATCCAGAGATCGGCGGCGCCTACTACGTCAACGAGTTGCGCGAACTGCGCGCCGATTTGGAACGCCTGACCGGGCGGGACATCCCCGACGCGGCGTTGCGGGCCTCCATCGCGCTGTACAACGAGAATCGCCGACTTGTGCGTGCCGTCTACGACGCCCGCGCGGCGGAACCCTGGAAGGCGCCGGCCGCCGACGTCTATGTCGTCATGCGCGCCGGCCTGATGATGCCGGTGGAGGAGCACAACGCGCTGCTTGCGGATTATCTCGCGGCGCTGGAGATCGAGGATCGACCGCGCAAGGACAACGTCCGCGTCGCCATCTTTGGCTCGTTCTGCGAACAGCCGCCGCTGGCCCTGCTGAAGTCCATCGAGATGGCGGGCTGCTACGTGGTCGAGGACGACTACGCCCTCGTCAACCGCTTCATCACGGAGGACGTGGCCACCGACGGCGACCCCCTTGAGGCGCTGTCCAACGCCTACCTGCGGCATTCGGTGGAGACCTCGTGCAAGTACGTGCCGAACGAGGCCGACAAGGGCCGCTTCCATGTCGAGCGCGTGAAGGAAACCGGTGCCGAGGGGGTGATCTATGCCGCCCCCAGCTTCTGCGATCCGGCGCTGCTCGACCGGCCGATGATCTGCGGCCGCCTGTCGGAGGCCGGCATTCCCAACATGAGCTTCAAGTACGCCGAGAACTCCGGGCAGATGCAGCCGATCCGCGAGCAGGCCGGTGCCTTCGCCGATTCCATCAAACTGTGGAGCTGAGCCGATGACCGCAGCCGTCAAAGAGCCGTCCATGCTGCTCCAGAAGGAGATGATCGCCGGGAACTACGAGGCGATCACCTCCGCGCCTGAGACCGGACGCAAGGTCTCCTCCACGTTCGTTCCCGGGAACCTGAACGAACTGCTGATGTGCTTCGGCATCGTCAACAACCTACCGGAGATCAACGCCATCCAGAACGGGATGCGCCGCCTGTCGGGCGACTACATCATGGAGGCGGAGAAGGGCGGCCACTCCGAGGACGTCTGCACCTACGTCAAGGCCGACATTGGCATGATGGGGCGCGGCAATATCGCGCCCAATGGCAAGCCGTTTCCGGATCCGGATGTGCTGCTGCTGTCCTACACCGGCTGCTACACGTTCATGAAGTGGTTCGAACTGCTGCGGGCCGAGTACAAGTGCCCGACCCTGATGCTGCATGTGCCCTACACCGGCGACGGTCACGTCACGCCGAACATGATCGACTATGTGGTCAAGCAGTTGAAGGAGGTGATCATCCCGGGCCTGGAGGAGGTCTCCGGCGTCAAATTCGACATCGACCGCCTGCGCGAGATCCTCGCCCTGTCGGCGAAGGCCGAGGACGATCTGGTCTGGTGCCTGGAAAGCGGCAAGCACAAGCCATCGCCCATCGACGCCTACTTCGGCGGTGTCTACTACATCGGGCCCATCTTCACCGCCTTTCGCGGCACCCAGGAGGCCGTGGACTACTACACCGCCCTGCGCCGGGAGGTGCAGGCGCGTCTCGACGCCGGTCAGGGGCCGACGACCCCGGACGGCAGCGTTCTGACCGACCAAAAATACCGCCTGGTGGTCGAGGGACCGCCCAACTGGACCAGCTTCCGTGAGTTCTGGCAGATGTTCGTCGACGAGGGCGCGGTGGTGGTGGCCTCCAGCTACACCAAGGTCGGCGGCATGTACGATCTGGGCTTCCGCCACGACCCGGCTGATCCGCTGCGCTCGCTCGCCGAGTACTGCCTGGGCTGCTACACCAACCGAAACCTGCCCAGCCGCGTCGACATCCTGGCCCAATACGTCGAGGACTATCAAGCCGACGGCCTGCTGGTGAACTCGATCAAGAGCTGCAACAGCTTCAGCGCCGGGCAGTTGATGATCATGCGCGAGGTGGAGCGCCGCACCGGCAAGCCCGGGGCCTTCATCGAGACCGATCTGGTCGATCCCCGCTACTTCTCGCCGGCCAACGTCAAGAACCGGCTGGAAAGCTATTTCCAGATGATCGACCAGAAGCGCCGCGGCGCCAACAAGGCCGCTTGATCGGCCCGGCTCTTGGAAGGACGACACCCCATGCGCTGCTTCATCGGGATTGACCTGGGCTCCACCACCACCAAGGCCGTGGTGATGGACGAAACCTGCCGGGTCATGGGCCGGGGCATCACCAATTCCCGCTCCAACTATGACACCGCCGCCGCCGTCGCCAAGCAGGAGGCGCTGATCGATACCCGTCTGACCCTGTTCCGGAACAGCCTGTCGGCGTTTCCAAGCCTTGCCGGCAAGGTGGACGACATTCTGGCCGACATCGAGCGCAACTTCCGCCACGTCCAGTACCTGGAAAAGCTGGAGGATCTGGAGGCGACCTGCCTGGAGAACACCGGAGTGCCGCGTCTGGCCGACGTGCGGGCGACGGCGAACGAGGTGATTGCCACGGTGTTCGCCCGCCTGCGGGCGGACTCGGGCGAGTTGTTCGCCCCCGGGGTGGCCCGCAAGTCCGACTTCTTCCGCGATCTCGCCGGCGCCGGCTTTATGCACGCGGCGGAAGCGGCCTGCAAAGACGCCGGGCTGTCCTTCGATCTCATTCTGAACGTCTACGACAAGTCGATTATCGCCGTGGAAAACCGCGAGCCGACCGCGACCATGGAAAGCACGTTCCTGCGGGCGTTGGAAAAGTCCGGCGCGGCCGGTGGCGGGCCGGAGGTTGCCCAGGTGCTGAAGGACACCCTGGCCGTGCCGCTGGAGGAATCCTACGTGGTCGGCACCGGCTACGGCCGCGTCCGCCTGCCGTTCCCCAAGGAACACATCCGCTCCGAGATTCTCTGTCACGGCCTGGGCGCGCACATGATGTTCCCGGGCACGCGCACGGTGTTGGATATCGGCGGTCAGGACACCAAGGGCATCCAGGTGGACCCGAACGGCATCGTCGAGAACTTCCAGATGAACGACCGCTGTGCCGCCGGGTGCGGCCGCTATTTGGGCTATATCGCCGACGAGATGAGCATGGGCCTGCACGAACTGGGGCCCATGGCGCTGAAGGCCACCAAACAGGTGCGCATCAACTCGACCTGCACCGTGTTCGCCGGGGCCGAGCTGCGCAACCGTCTGGCCCTGGGCGAGAAGCGCGAGGATATCCTGGCCGGCCTGCACCGGGCCATCATCCTGCGCGCCATTTCCATCCTGTCGCGCGCCGGCGGGGTGCAGGATGAGTTCACGTTCACCGGCGGCGTGGCCAAGAACGGCGCCGCCGTCAAGGAACTGCGCGCGCTCATCAAGGAGAACTACG
This sequence comes from Rhodospira trueperi, assembly GCF_900101965.1. GTDB lineage: Bacteria > Pseudomonadota > Alphaproteobacteria > Rhodospirillales > Rhodospirillaceae > Rhodospira > Rhodospira trueperi. Next base: position 356,637 of record NZ_FNAP01000002.1, read on the forward strand.
GCGACGTGACCATCAACATCGACCCGGACTCCATCTACACCGGGGCTCTGGGCGGCGCCACGTTCGCCGTGCGGGCGGTCACGCAGTAGGACAGGAGGGAATGGACATGAACGACCTGATCACCGGCGGCGTCGATATCGGCGCCGGCTGCGTCAAGACCGTCCTGTTCCGGGTCAACGGCGCCGAGGCCGAATGGCTTGGCCGCGAGGTTTTGCGCATTCGAAACCGTGACCCGTTCCAACTGGCGGAGGACAGTTTCCAGGGCCTGCTGGACGCCCAGGGGCTGCGCCGGGACGACGTGGCCTATGTGGCCTCGACGGGCGACGCGGAAAGCCTGACCTTCACCACCGGCCACTTCTATTCCATGACCACGCACGCCCGGGGCGCGGTGTTCCTGGATCCCGAGGCCCGCGCGGTGATGGACGTGGGCGCGCTGAACGGCCGCGCCATCCGCGTGGACGAGGCCGGCAAGGTGCTGGCCTACAAGATGACCAGCCAGTGCGCGTCCGGCGCCGGCCAGTTCCTGGAGAACATCGCCCGCTATCTGGGCATCGCCCAGGACGAGATTGGGCCGCTGTCGCAGGCGGCGGAGGACTCCGAGAAGGTTTCCTCCATCTGCGCGGTGCTGGCCGAGACCGACGTGATCAACATGGTCTCGCGCGGCATTCCGGCCGGCAGCATTTTGCGCGGTGTGCATGTCTCCATGGCGGTGCGCATGGCCAAGCTGCTGAAGTCCATCGGCGCCAAGGACGGTATCGCCCTGATGACCGGGGGCCTGGGCCTGGATGTGGGCCTGATGTCGGCGCTGAACGCGGCGCTGGAGAAGGAGAAGGTGGCCCTGCGCGCGCGCAGTCACCCGGACGCCATCCACGCCGGGGCCATCGGCGCCGCGCTATGGGGCGCCTTCCGCTATGAGAAGCTCGCGGCTCAGGGGCGGGCGGCGGCATAGCGGCGTGTGCCGGTTCTGTCATCCCGACGCCGCCGCCTCCTCTCCGTCATCCCGACGCCGCCGAAGGCGGCGAGGGATCGCCCTCGGCGGCACGCCGCCCTTGCAGCCGTGAACCCACGCGGCAGATCCCTCGGCTCGCCCCCGGCAACGCTTCGCGTCGCCGAGATCATAGAAGCGCGACCATCGTCCCGATGGTCGCGGGGGCTCGCTCGGGATGACGTTCAAGACCGCGTCACCCCATTTGGCGGGTGAACGACAGACGCGGGCGGGGCGTGAACCCCAGGTGGATCAGGAACGCGCGGAGGGCAATCTCGTTCCAGTCCAGACGCGTGCCCGCCCGATCCACGCGCAGGGACGACAGGTTGCGCATGAGTTGACCCAGCAGCGCCCGGCCGATGCCGCGCCACGCGAACAGCGGGGTCACGCCGATGGTGTCGATCACCGCCGTCGTCTCCAGGCGCCCGAAATCCCCGTAATCGACGCGGGCCATCACGAAGCCCGCGAAGTCGCCGTCGATTTCAGCCACCAGCGACAGGCGCACGCCGCTGCCGCCCATCATCTCCGCAAGCTTGCGCCGGTAGTACGCGGTGCGGTCCCGGCCGGTGATGCGTTGGTCGGTGGATACGATCAGCGGCAGGTCGGCCTCGACCATCGAGCGGACGGTCACGGACTCGGTCGCGGGCGGGTCGGTTTCTTCCGGACCCGGAACCAGCGCGTCGACGTCGCGTTCCACGACCTGATGGGGCGCGAGATCGAACCCTTGCGCCGCGAAGAAGCGGATCAGGTCCATTTCGGACCAGTCCGCCTCGCTGCGGATCTCGGTGACCCCCAGCGCGCGGGCCCGGGTTTCCAACTCAGTCATCAGGGTCCGGGCGAGGCCTTGGCTCCGATAGGCCGGGTCGATGCCGATCGCGTCGATGACGGCGGCGGCGTGGACATCGCCGAACTCACCGTCAAGAATGCGGGCCATCAGGTAGCCGACGGGCGTTTCGCCGGACAGCGCCACCAGGGCAAGGGTGGCGCCGTCGTCGGCCTGCGTGTCGGCCATGCGACGGGTGAAGAAGCCCTTCCGCGTCTGGTTCGTCAGGCGCTGGTCCAGGGCGATGACGGCATCCAGATGGGCCGCCGTCAAGGGAGAACACCGAGTATCCGCTGCGGTCATGGGGATCCCTGAGGGTCGGGGGGCTTCGCGCCGCGCGGTCCTTGACTCGACAAGGCCGTCGCGTCACGCTAAACCCGTATTGTGGTGCGTGAATACGATTGAAGCGTGCCAGCGTTTGCACGGGCAGTCAAGGGAGAGAGAAGGCATGGATCGAACGCGGAACGAACCCGAAAATGGTAGCCCCGAGGGACAGATGTTCGAGGACCGGGTCGCCATCGTCACGGGCGGTGGGCGGGGCATTGGCCGGGCCATCGCCGAGGCGCTCGCGGCCCAAGGCGCGGCGGTGCATGTGTTTGATCGCGAGGCCGGCGAGGACGCCAACGGCTTGGTTCTGCATGCGGTGGATATCCGCGACAGCGCCCAGGTGACCGAGGCCGTGATGGCGCTGGACCGGCCGCCGACGCTGCTGGTCAACAACGCCGGCATCACGCGCGACCGCTCCATCGCCCGCATGAGCGACGAGGACTGGGAGACCGTGCTGTCGGTGAACCTGACCGGCGCCTTCAACCTGATCCGCGCCGTGGCCGCCCCGATGACCCAGGCTGGCTTCGGCCGAATCGTCAATATCGCCTCGATCAACGGTCTGCGGGGAAAGTTCGGGCAGGCGAACTATGCGGCGTCCAAGGGCGGGCTGATTGCCCTGACCAAAACGGCGGCGCGCGAGTTGGGGCCGAAGGGGGTCACCGTCAACGCCATCGCACCCGGCATGGTGCTGACGGATATGGTGCGGGGGTTGCCCCAGGAGGTGCGGGACCGTGCCACCGCCGAAAGCGTGCTGCTGGCGCTGCCGGAGGTGGACGACGTGGCCGCCGCCGCCCTGTTCCTGCTGTCGGACGCGGCGCGGTGTATCACGGGGCAGGTGCTTCAGGTGGATTCGGGGCAGTACATTTGATCCGCTCGACCGGCTTCACGCGGCCGACGGGGTTTCCCGGCGCGAGCGGCGGATCATCTTCAGCATGGTCTCGACGGTGATGGAGGACAGCGTGGCCTCGGTCAGGATGTCGATTTCCTCCATGACCGTGCGAAGGGCTTGCCCCTCGGCGGTGTCGTCGCCGGGGTCCCGATGCGAGCCGGGAGACGGGCCGACCTCCTCGAACGCGTTGATGATGTCCAGCAGCGTCACCCGTCGCGCGTTGCCAACGAACCGGTATCCGCCACCCACGCCGCGCACGGCCTCAACCAATCCTCGCCGTCCCAGGGTCCGCAGCACCTTTGAAAGATGGTTGAGGGAAATGTCGTACTTCTCCGCGATTTCGGCGGCGGAGACCTGCCGGTCGGGCTGGGCGGCCAGTTCAAGAATGGCGAACAAGGCGTGGCGGGTGGCCATTTGCAGGTTCATCCGGCCAACTCCTTCTCAAGCTGGATGAACGGCCCCCCCATCATGCCCTGACTGCGGAAGAAGGACATGAGCAGCCGGGCATCGCGCGCCAGCATGGTTCGGATCGTCTTGACGCCCGCCGCGCGGAACCGGTCGCACAGCCCTTCGAACAGCGCCGTGCCGACGCCCTGCACGCGCAGGTCCGCCGGCACGCCCAGCGCGAACACCCAACCGCATGGCGGTGAGCCGAATTCCCAGGCGCGGACCTCGCCGACGATGAACCCGACGAAACGGTCGTCCGTGTAGGCGACCAGAATGCAGCCCTCGGACCCTTTGCCGAATCGATCATAGATTCCGCGCCAATACTCCGGCTTCTCTATGCCGGTCATATCGCGGTCCAGGGCAATGATGAAGTCCAGGTCGGCAGGCGTCGCGGGGCGAATGGTCGGGGTCAACGGGTCCGGATCGTCGGCCACGGCCGAATCTCCTTCTGGTCGGGGCATGGGGCGGTTGTTTCGAGAATGAAGCAAATTCAGTACCAGAATACCTGTTATTGAATCGGGTGGCCACCGGCATGATGAGTCGGTCCGTATGAACCGGCCGCGTGCCACGGATATGACCTCTTCAGCCCCACAACAAAAGGCAGGAAATGCGACCGAACCTTGACAACGCGGTGCCGCGATGGCAAAAAGGCGTAAAGGGGCACCACTTTACCGGAATTGTGACGGAGCCGCCGGACGGACTCCGGAAACGAAACACGGATGGTGCCCATCCGTCCGGACGCGATGAACACCGGAGCCGGCCACCAAAAACAACGCCGGACCGGGCCAAGGGGAGGAGACACAAACCATGCCGGAGGCTTCGCCCACGGTCGGGCCAGGACATGACCTGGTATTTCCGGATGGCTTCAACGCCGCCACGGCCTTCATCGACCGCCACCTGACCGAGGGGCGCGGCGACAAGGTCGCCATCCGCTGGCGGCACGGGGCGGTCACCTACGCGGATCTTGTCGCCCATGTGAACCGGTGCGCCAACGCCCTGACCGGCTCCGGACTGACGCGCGGCGACCGCATTCTGATGATCGTCAAGGACTGCCCGGCCTTCTTCCATGTGTTCTGGGGCGCCATCAAGGCGGGGTTTGTGCCCGTGCCTGTCAACACCCTGCTGCGAGGCCCGGATTTTGCCTTCATGATCGAGAACTCGGAGTGTGCCGCACTGGTCTCCTCCGTTGAATTCGCCGCAGAGGTCAAGGCGGCCCTGGAGGCGGCGGCGCACCGGCCTTGCACCGTGATCGAGGTTGACGAAACCGGTGCCTGTCCGCTGTTCGAATCCGGCCCCGAGACCTTCGACGCCGTGCCGGCCGGCGAGGACCAAGACTGTTTCTGGTTGTACTCGTCGGGCTCCACCGGGCGCCCCAAGGGGGCGGTGCATCGCCAGCGCGACATGGTGGCCGCCAGCGAATTGTACGGCCGCCGGACCCTGGGCGCCCGCGAGGATGATGTGTTCTTCTCGGCGGCCAAGCTGTTTTTTGCCTACGGCCTGGGCAATGGCATGACGTTCCCCCTCTGGGTCGGCGGTACGGCCGTGCTTCTGGATTCGCGGCCGACGCCGGACAGCACGTTCGCGACCGTCGAGACTTACCGTCCGACCCTGTTTTTCGGTGTTCCCACGCTATATGCCGCCCAGTTGCAGGCCCTTGAGCAGGCCAAGCCCGACTTGTCTTCGGTGCGCCTGTGCGTCTCCGCCGGCGAGGCCCTGCCCGCCGACATTTTCCGGCGCTGGAAGCAACGCACTGGGCTGACGATCCTGGACGGCATCGGCTCCACCGAGGCGCTGCACATCTTCATCTCCAACAGCGAGGACGACATTCGGCCCGGCTCCAGCGGCCGCATCGTGCCCGGGTACGAGGCCCGCATCCTCGACGAGCAGGACCGCGAGGTTCCCCCGGGCGAGGCCGGGCGCCTGTTCATCCGGGGGCCGTCGACCGCCCGTTGCTACTGGCGTAACCCCGAGAAGACCGCCGCCACCATGGTGGGGGACTGGCTCAACACCGGCGACACGTACTACCAGGACGAGGACGGCTATCTGTTCTACAGCGGTCGCTCCGATGACATGCTGAAGGTCGGCGGCATCTGGTGTTCGCCGTTCGAGATCGAGGGCGCGTTGATCGAGCATCCCGCCGTGCTGGAGGCCGCCGTCGTCGGCCGCGCGGACGGCGCCGGGCTCGTGAAGCCGGAGGCCTGGATCGTGCTGGCCGACAGCGCGCGACCGACGGATGCCCTGCGCGAAGAACTGCAACAGCACTGCAAGAAGGCCCTGGCGCCGTACAAGTTCCCGCGTGATCTCCATTTCATCGACGAACTGCCGAAGACCGCCACCGGAAAGATCCAGCGCTTCCGATTGCGACAGGGGCAGGGTCTCGAGGAATGAGGGACGCCTTCATCCTGGACGGCCTGCGCACCCCGTTCGGGCGCCACGGCGGCGCCCTGGCCGGGGTGCGGCCCGACGATCTGGCGGCCGGGCTGATCCGCGCCCTGGTGGCGCGCCTGCCGGCGGCGGCCGTGTCCCGCATCGAGGATGTGGTGCTCGGCTGTGCCTGTCAGGCCGGCGAGGATGGCCGCAACGTTGGCCGCAATGCCGCCCTGATCGCCGGCCTGCCGGTGGAGGTGCCGGGCGCCTCCGTCAACCGCCTGTGCGGCAGCGGTCTGACGGCGGTGGTGGACGCGGCCCGGGCCGTGCGCGTCGGCGAGGGCGACTTGGTGCTGGCCGGCGGTGTGGAGTCCATGAGCCGGGCGCCGTTCGTGATGGCTAAGGCCGAGGCCCCGTACGCCCGCGACGTGCGGATGTTCGACACCACCATCGGCTCGCGTTTCCCCAATCCGGCGCTGGTGGGGCCGCACGGCGACGACACCATGCCCCAGACCGCCGACAATGTCGCCCGGGACTTGGGGATCGGCCGCGAGGACTGTGACGCGTTCGCGCTGCGGTCTCAGCAGGCTTACGAGCGGGCGCGGGGCGCCGGCGTCTTCGACGACGAAATCCTCCCGGTTTCGATCACCCCACCGGGCCGCAAGGCGCAACCCCGGTCTGTGGATGCGGACGAACACCCCCGGCCGGAGACGACGGCGGAGTCGCTGGCCCGGCTGCGTCCGCTGGCCGCCGACGGCGTGGTCACCGCCGGCAATGCCTCCGGCATCAACGACGGCGCGGCGCTGGTGCTGGTCGGCGGCCGGGAGGTGGCCGATCTTGCGGGCATGACGCCGTTGGCCCGTATCGTAACAGCAGCAGTGGCCGGGGTGCCGCCCCGGGTCATGGGATTGGGGCCGGTGCCGGCCTCAGCCAAGGCGTTGGAGCGCGCCGGGCTGCGGCTGGGTGATCTGGACCTGATCGAGATCAACGAGGCGTTCGCCGCGCAGGTGCTGGGCTGCTGCCGGCAGATGGGGCTGGCTCCCGACGATCCGCGCCTGAACCCCGACGGCGGCGCCATTGCCATCGGCCATCCCCTGGGCGCGTCGGGCGTCCGGCTGATCCTGCACGCCGCGCGGGCGTTGCGGCGGCAGGGCGGCCGGTATGCGCTGGTGACCCTGTGCATCGGCGTGGGCCAGGGTATCGCCGTGGTGCTGGAAGCGGCCTGAGGCGGGCAGACGGCCCCGTCTTTAATGCGCGTTCCCGCCGGTGCGGATGACGCAGTCCATGACCTCCGGGTCCGACGTCCGGCCGACCGAGAACCCGCACCGCTTGGCCAGCCGCAGCATGGCCTCGTTGTCCGCCAGCACCTGGGCGCCGATTTCCCCCGTGCCGCGCGCCCGGTGATAGCGGACGATCTTGTCCACCAGAATGGTGCCCAGCCCCGTTCCCTTCAGGTCGGAGCGCACCAGGATGGCCAGTTCTCCGCGCCGGTTGTCCGGGTCGGTGACCGTGCGCACCACGCCCAGGGTCTCCGGCTGGCCGTCGGCGGCGCGCGGGCGGGTGGCGATGAAGGCCATCTCCCGGTTGTAGTCGACCTGGGTCAGCCGGGCCAGTTGGTGGTGCTTCAACTCCCTGACCGCGCCGAAGAAGCGGTAGCGCAGGTCCTGCGGCGTGACCCGGGCCACCAGGTCGGCGTGCGCGGGTTCGTCCTCCGGGCGGATCGGCCGCAGCGTTACGGCGCTACCGTCGTACAGGGTCGCGGATTCTTCCAAGCCGCTGGGATAGGGCATGATAGCGAAGCGTCGCCGGTCGGAACCATCCACGGGCGCCAGCCGAATGCGGGCATCGACCACCAGAACGCCCTGCTCATCCGCGAACAGCGGGTTGATGTCGCAGGCGACGATCTCTGGATTGTCGACGATCAGGTGCGACAGACGCACCAGGGCCTGGGCCAGTGCCTCGCGGTCGGCGGCGGGCCGGAACCCGTGCGCCTCCAGCCGGCGTGAGACCCGCGTGCGGGCGATCATCTGCCGGGCGAGCGGCAGGTTGAGCGGCGGCAGCCCGACCACATGGTCGCGCAGCACCTCCACCGCGCGCCCGCCCTCGCCGAACACCAGCACCGGGCCGAACAACGGATCGCAGGCGCTGCCCAGCATGAGTTGGCGGGCGTTGGGGCGCAGCGCCATGCGCTGCACGGCGAAGCCCTGGACGCGGGCGTCCGGCCGATGCTGCCGCACGCGCTGGAGGATGCCCTCGGCGGCGGCGCGCACGGCGTCTCCGTTTTCCAGGTTCAACGCCACCGCGCCGACGTCCCACTTGCGCGGCAGGTCGGGCGAGGCCGCCGTCAGGGCGACGGGGAAGCCCATCCGCTCCGCCACCCGGGCCGCGTCCTCGGCGTCGGTGGCGGGCACGCTCGGCACCGTGGGCACGCCGTACACCGCCAGCAACGTGCGCGCGGCGGCATCGGTCAGCAAGCCGTCGGGATCGGCCAGGCCGTGTTGGACCAAGCGGCGGGCCGCCTCCTTGTCGGGTTGATGGTCGGCGCTGTCGGACGGTGGCGTCTCCAGCAGCATGTCCTGGTTGCGGGCATGGAGGACCACATGGCGGAAGCCGGCCACGGCCCCACGGATGCTGGCGAACACCGGCAGGGCGGCCTCGGTCAGCAGGCGGCGCGCCGGCATGGAGGCGTCGGCGCCGATCCAGCAGGCCAGCACCGGGCAGCCATGGCGGCGGGTGCCCTCGACGACCGCCCGCGCCGTCGCCACGGCGTCGGCCATGGGAGTCGGCACGTGAACCACCAGCACGACGTCCAGGCCCTCGTCCTCGGCCAGCACCGCCAGGGCCTCGCCGTAGCGCTCCGGCGCCGCCGCCAATCCCAGATCCACGGCCGAGTCGCCGATCCCGCCGGGGACGGCGATGTCCTCCAGGCGGGTCCGGGTATCTGGCGACAGGGTGGCCGGGCGGCCCCCGTTGGCGTGGGTGATCTCGTCCCACGCCATGGTGAGGGCGCCCTCGCCGTTGGCCAGCACGGCCAGCCGGTCGCCGCGCAGCGCGCGGGACCGGGCCAGCGTCTCCGCCCCCTCGAACAACTCATCCAGCGAGCCGACCCGCAGCGCGCCGGCCCGGCCCACGGCGGCGTCGAAGACGTCGTCGGGGGCGGCCAGGGCCTCGGACAGGAACGGGCCGATTTGCCGGTTCAGGTCGTCGCGTCCGGCCTTGACCAGCAGCAGCGGCTTGTTGCGGGCGGCCGCGCGGGCGGCGGGCATGAACTCACGCCGCGCGGCGATGGATTCGATGAAGAGCAGGATGGCGCGGGTCTCCGGGTCGTTGGCCAGCATGTCCATCATGTCGGCGAAGTCGACGTCCGCCGCCTGTCCCAGCGAGACGAAGCGCGAAAAGCCGACCCCGCGCGGGCGCGCCCAGTCCAGGACCGAGACGCACGGCACGCCCGACTGGGAAACAAAGGCCACCTGCCCGGGCAGCGCCGGCACATGCGCGAAGCTGGCGTTCAGGCGCGCCTGTGGAACGATGAGCCCCAGACTCCCGGCGCCGAACACCCGCAGGCCGTGACGCCGGGAGATGGTCCGGATGGCGGCGGGGTCCACATCCAGGGCGACGACAATGGCCCCGGCGGTGCCGCGCGCGCCCAGGTCCTCCAGCGTTTCCGGCACGCGCCGGCCGGCCACGCATACCACCGCGAGATCCGGCGTTTCCGGCAAGGCGGCGATGGACGGATAGGCCAGGACGCCGGCCACGGCCTTTTCCCTGGGACTGACCGGCATGACCGGGCCGGGAAAGTTGCCCTCGAGCAGATTGCGCATGACCACATTGCCGAACCGGCGGGGTCGCGCCGAGGCGCCGATGACGGCCACCGATCGTGGGGTGAGGACTCGCGAGAGACCGAGAATGGACATACCGACACCCCTTGGGACTGCACCTCTTCCCATCATAGCGGAACGGGCGAGGCCGCACACCGATTCCGGGGTACTGGACAGGGCAATCGGGTGAAAGGGTGTGTGGTCGCAAAGACGCGGGGGATCGTGTGGCTTGGGGCGGAACGCCCCACCATCTTTTTATGCAGGTAGGGCGGATTCGACCCGCGAAGCGGGGCAATCCGCCGCGTGGCTGTGATGCGGCGGGTTGCGCCTTCGGCGCGAACCCGCCCTACGACGCTTCGCTTTTCGTCAACCGTGCATTCACCCGATTGCCCTGGGGCACCGGAAACAAGAAATGGCATTATGGTGCTTGATTGCGCATTTGACCGCAGGTATCGTGGGGACATCTCCAGGGTCATCCTGTGCGTGGCCTCTTGGCAGCGACGAAAATCGGTCAAGGGTCCGGCGCGGAGATGGATCGGGGAGACGAAAAAACAAGAAAAGCGCGATTGGGGCTGCATTTGCTCGGACAGTTGAAGGCGGTGGCCAACGGGCTTCCGGCGCGCGTTCAAGAGCGCCACGGAAGGTCCGGAGACCCTGGCCAGCCGCGTCAAACGGTCAACAATCCAAATCGGGAGGGAAACGTCATGTCTGGTATCCGGTTCACCCCCAGCCGCCGCGCCGTTTTGGGCGGGGCCGCCGCCGCGGCCACGATGGCCGGCCTGCCCCGGTTCGCCATCGGGTCGCCGCCGCGGATCAAGGTGGGATTCATGCTGCCCTATAGCGGCACCTACGCGAAGCTCGGCAACAACATCACCGACGCCTTCATGCTGCGCATGGCGGAACTGGGCGATACCCTTGGCGGCGCCGAGGTGGAGTTCGTGCGCGTGGACGACGAGTCCGCGCCGCCCAAGGCCGTGGACAACATCACCGAGTTGGTCCTGAAGGAAGAGGTTGACGTTGTGGTGGGCACCGTCCACTCGGGCGTCGTGCAGGCCATGGCGCCCATCGTCCGCGAGGAAGGCACGTTGACCATCGTGCCGAATGCCGGTGCCAACCGCATCACCCGCGAGTTGTGCGCCCCCAACCTGTTCCGGACCTCGTTCTCAAGCTGGCAGGCGAACTATCCGTGCGGCGATGTCGTCCTGAAGGACGGTCACAAGAAGGTCGTGCTGATCTCGTGGAACTACGCGGCCGGCAAGGAGATGCTGGGGGGATTCACCGAGTCCTTCACGGCCGGCGGCGGCGAGATCGTCAAGGAAATCCTGTTGGATTTCCCCAATGACGAGTTCCAGGCCTACCTGACCGACATCGCCGCGCTGCAACCGGATGCCGTGTATGCCTTCTTCTCCGGCGGTGGCGCGCTGAAGTTCATCAAGGATTACGCGGCGGCGGGCCTGCACGGACAGATCCCCCTTTACGGTCCGGGCTTCCTGACCGAGGGCGTGCTCGGCGGCGTCGGCGATGCGGCCGAGGGCATCAAGACGACGCTGCATTACTCGGTTGCGCTCGATAATCCGCTTAACCTGAAGTTCCGCGAGGCGTTCCAGTCCGCCACGGGCCGGGAGTCCGACGTGTTCGCCGTCCAGGGGTATGATACCGCCACCCTGCTGGCGAAGGGCCTGGAAGCCGTTCAGGGCGATATCTCAGCCAAACGTGATCTGTACGCCGCCATGGAGGCCGCCGAGATCGAAAGCCCCCGGGGCACGTTCCGCATGTCCAAGGCGCACAATCCGATCCAGGACATCTACCTGCGCGAGGTGCGGAACGGACAGGACCATATCCTGGGCGTGGCCGCCGAGGACGTGGAGGATCCGGCCACGGGCTGCTCGCTCTGACCCGGAGGGCCGGCGCGTCACGCGCGGCCGTCGGCCCCCATTCCCTCACCGATCACCATTCTCTGGTCTTTCTGGCACCGGCAGGGCACGGGCATCGCATGGACTACACCTACTATTTGATTCAGGCGATGAATGGAATCCAATACGGGTTCCTGCTGTTCCTGGTCGCCAGCGGGCTGACGCTCGTCTTCGGGATCATGGGCATCGTCAACCTGGCTCACGGCGCGTTCTACATGGTCGGCGCCTATCTGGCCTACTGGCTCGCCGGAGCGACCGGGAACTTCTTTCTTGGGGTCGCGGTCGGCGTGCCGATCGGGGTTGTTCTCGGGTTGGTGATCGAGCGCCTGGGCTTCGTCCATCTGTACCACCGCGACCACCTGCTGCAGGTGCTGTTCACGTTCGGGATGATCCTGGTGATCGGCGAACTGATCACCATCCTGTGGGGCGATGACGTCCATGGGGTGAGCGTGCCGGCGATGCTGGCGGGCTCGGTCGCGCTGACCGACACCCAGGCCTATCCGGTCTACCGGCTGTTCATCTCCGCCGCCTGCATCGCCACCGCCGGCGGGCTGTTGGCGCTGATCCGATATACCCGGCTGGGCATGATGATCCGCGCCAGCGCCTCTAACCGCGAGATGGTGGAGTTGATGGGGGTCGACGTGAACCGGCTGAACATGGCTGTCTTCGGCCTGGGCGTGGGGCTCGCGGCGTTCGCCGGCATGATCGCGGCGCCCGTCAATTCCGTTCATCCGACCATGGGCGACGACATTCTCATCATGTCGTTCGTGGTCGTCGTGGTCGGTGGGGTGGGGTCGATCCAAGGGGCCTTCTGGGGCGCCATGCTGATCGGCCTGGCGGATACCTTCGGCGCCGTGTTCCTGCCCGAGGCCGCCGGCGTGGTGGTCTATGCCCTGATGGCGCTGGTGCTGGTCTGGCGGCCAAGCGGCCTGTTCGCGGCACGGTGACGCCCCATGATGTCCCGCGCCCTGTCCCCCACCGTCGTTCTGCCGCTGCTGTTCGTGGTCGTGGCCGTGGGGCTCGCCCTTTACCCGCTGGTCGGCGAGACCTTCTACGTCCGCCTGATGGCCAAGATCATCGTCCTGGGCATCCTGGCCATGAGCCTGGATCTGCTGGTCGGCTACACCGGCCTGGTCAGCCTTGGGCACGCGGCCTTCTCCGGCGCCGCCGGGTACATCACCGCAACCCTGATCCTGAAGGCCGGAGTGACGGACATGGCGCTCCTCCTCCCGGCCTCGCTGGCGGTCTCGGCGCTGCTGGCGCTGGTGATCGGCTGGATCAGCGTGCGGACGTCCGGCATCTACTTCATCATGATCACGCTGGCGCTCGGCCAGATGACCTATCTGTTCTTCCACGACGTGTCGTACTGGGGCGGCACCGACGGCATTTCGGTCTGGGACAAGCCGGTGCTGGCGGTGGGGGGCTGGACGCTGCTCGAGCTGTCCGACCGCATGGTCTTCTACTACACCGCCTGGGCGTGTCTGGTGGCGGTGTACGTCGGGCTTTGGCTGCTGATGCGCGCGCCGTTCGGCCAGATCGTGCGCGGTGTGCGGATCAACCCCGGCCGGACCCAGGCGCTGGGGCATGATGTCCACCGGCATCAGTTGGCCGTGTTCGTCATCGCCGGCACCATCGCCGGGCTGGCCGGGTTCCTGGAAGTGGCGCGGAGCGGATTCATGAGCCCGGCCCACCTGGGCTGGCACGAGTCCGCCATGGTGCTGATCATCGTCATCCTGGGCGGCATGGGGACTCTGGTGGGGCCGGTGATCGGCGCCCTGACCCTGGTGCTGCTGGAGGACTGGGTCGCCGATCTGACCAGTCACTGGAAGTTGATCATCGGCCTGTTCGTCATCGCCGTGGTGCTGTTCCTGCCGAACGGCTTGGTCAGTCTGCTCACGCGGGGGGCGGGACCGTCCTGGTTGCGGGGCCGGCGGGCCACGCCGGCGGAGGCCCAGGCGGAGGGCGGCGACGATGGCTGAGCCGATGCTGGAAACCCGCGCCCTGACCCGCCGCTTCGGGGGCCTGCGCGCGGTCAACAACGTCTCTCTCACCTTCGAGGTGGGCGTTGTCCACGCCATTCTTGGCCCCAACGGGGCCGGCAAGACCACGGTCATCAACCTGCTGTCCGGCGACCTGCCGCCCACCAGCGGCACCATTCGCTTCCGGGGCCGGGACATCACCGCGCGGCCGGTGCAGCGCCGCGTGCGCATGGGCATCGGCCGCAGCTACCAGAAGACCAACATCCTGCCCGAGCTGACCTGCCTGGACAATTGCCGCCTGGGGGCGCTGTCCCGGCTGCCCGGGGGGCTGGCCCGCATCCGGCCCTCGCGCGCCGCCCGCCGGCAAGTTCAGGCGCGGGCCGAGCACGCGCTGGCGCTGTGCGGGCTGGAGGCTCGCGCCGACACCATCGCCGCCACCCTCAGCCACGGTGAGAAGCGCCAGCTTGAAATCGGCATGATGATGGCCACTGAGCCGACCCTGCTGCTGCTGGACGAGCCGCTGGCCGGCATGGGCCAGGAGGAATCGCGCCGCGTCACCGAGCTGCTGCGGCGGCTGGCCGCCGACCACACCATGATCCTGATCGAGCACGACATGGACGCGGTGTTCGCCATCGCCGAGCGTATCACGGTGATGGTCAACGGGGCCGTCCTGGAAACGGGGTCGGTGGAGCAGATCCGGGCCAGCGCCACCGTTCGCGAGGCCTATTTGGGCGAGGAGGCGGAGCCATGACGGAGACGCCGCCGATCCTCGAGGGCGACGGTCTGCACACGCACATCGGCTCCAGCCACATCCTGCACGGGGTGTCGCTGCGGGTGGAGCGGGGCGAGGTGGTCTGCCTGCTGGGCCGCAACGGCATGGGCAAGACGACCACGCTGCGCACGCTGCTCGGCCTGCTGCGGCCTACCCACGGCGCGGTGCGGGTTAACGGTCAGATCATGACCGGCGCGGCGCCGAAGGCCATCGTCCGTCAGGGCATCGCCGTGGTGCCGGAGGGGCGGGGCGTGTTCCCCAACCTGACGGTGCGCGAGAACCTGGTGATGGGGGCGCGTCCCGGCCAGGACGGCCGCCGCGATTGGACCCAGGAGCGGGTGCTCGACACCTTCCCGCGACTGGCCGAGCGCATCAACAGCCTGGGCGACCGGCTGTCGGGTGGCGAGCAGCAGATGGTCTCCATCGGCCGGGCGCTGATGACCAACCCCGACCTGCTCATCATGGATGAGGCGACCGAGGGGCTGGCCCCGCTCATCCGCAAGGAGATCTGGGCGGTCATCCGGACGGTCCGTGAGTCCGGCATCGCCGCCCTGCTGGTGGACAAGAACGTCAAGGACCTTCTGGCCTTCAGCGACCGGGCGATGGTCATGGTCAAGGGCCGCATCGTCATGGAGGGGGCCGCCGCCGAGATGGCTCGGAACGAGGCCGCCCTGACCCGGCACCTGAGCCTTTAGAGCAAATCCCGAGCGATCCGGAACGAATCGCGACGACGATTTGCTTCAAGATGAAAGGATTAGAGCGCGTTGCGTGAGTCAGAACGCACGCAACGCGCTCTAGAGACCGGGCAGAGGAGGGGGGAGAGAGCATGGTGGAGATGCGGACACCGACCCTGACCGTCGATCCGGCGACATCGCCCGCGACCATTCGTTTCGGGTCGGGCTTCAATGTCGCCGTGCCCTTCATCGACCGCCATCTGGAGGAGGGGCGGGGCGACAGGACCGCGTATGTCACCACCGGCGGGCGCACCGTCACCTTTGCCGACCTGGCCGCCGGCGTGAACCGCTGCGGCAATTCCCTGCGGGGGCAGGGCCTGGAGCCGGGCGCGCGGGTGATCCTGGTGGTCAAGGATTGTCCGGAATTCCTGTTCCTGTTCTGGGGCGCGATCAAGGCGGGCTTGGTGCCGGTGCCGCTCAACACCCTGCTGCGGACGGAGGATTACCGCTGGATCATTGAGGACTCCGGGTGCGCGGCCGTGGTCTGGAGCCCGGAGTATGCCGCCGAGGTGGTTCCCGCCGTGCAGGCCGCCGACCCGGGGCCGGCGGTGGCGCTGCCGGTGGAGGGGGAAGGGGAGGGGCGGACGCTGCTGTCGCTGATGGACGGTGCTGTGGATACCCTCGCGGCCGAACCGGCCGACGCGCTGGACCCGTGCTTCTGGCTCTACTCCTCCGGTTCGACCGGGCGGCCCAAGGGCGCCGTGCACCGCCACCGCGACATGGTGGTGACCAGTCAGTGGTTCGGGTGCGAGGTGCTGGGCGTTGGCCCCGATGACCTGACGTTCTCGGCCTCCAAGCTGTTCTTCGCCTATGGGCTGGGCAACGCGGCCACCGTGCCGCTGTGGACCGGATCGGCGGCGGTGCTGCTGGACGAGAAGCCGACCCCCGCCAATACGCTCGCGGTCATCGAACGGTTCCGGCCCACCGTCTACTACGGCGTGCCCACCCTGTACGCCGCTCAGCTTCAGGCGCTGGAGACGACGGACGCCGATCTGTCGTCGCTGCGGCTGTGCTTTTCGGCCGGGGAGCCCTTGCCGGCCGAGATCTTTCGCCGCTGGACGCAGCGCACCGGGCTGACGATCCTGGACGGCATCGGCTCCACCGAGGCGCTGCACATCTTCCTGTGCAACCGCCCGGACGGCGCCCAACCCGGGTCCAGCGGTCGGCCGGTGCCGGGTTACACCGTGCGCATCGTCGATGATACCGACGCCGAGGTGCCGCCGGGCGAGGTCGGCCGCCTTCAGGTCAAGGGTTGGTCCACGGCGGCGTTCTACTGGAACAACCCGGACCAGACCGCCGCCACCATGCGCGGCGAGTGGCTCGACACCGGCGATACCTTCCGATGCGACGAGGACGGGCGTTTTCAGTACTGCGGTCGCAGCAACGACATGCTGAAGGTGGGCGGCATCTGGTGCTCACCCATCGAGATCGAGAGCCGCATCATCACCCATCCCGACGTGCTGGAGGCCGCCGTTGTCGGCGTTCCCGACACCGACGGCCTGATCAAGCCGGAGGCCTGGGTGGTGCTGCGCGACGGCGTGCGCGAGAGCGACCCCCTGCGCGAGGCCCTGGTGCGGCACTGCAAGGAGGGACTGGCGCCCTACAAGTACCCCCGCCGCATTCATGTCCTGGACGACCTGCCGAAGACCGCGACCGGCAAGATCCAGCGTTTCCGGCTGCGCCAGATGGCGGCGGCGGGGTCCGTGCCCGCTCCCCAATGACCTCACCCCGGTTTCCCGACCCGAAGCGACAGGACAGCCCATGAAGTCGGTTCTTGACCTCACCGTGAATGGCCGCGCGCGGCAGGATCTGGTGGAAGACTCCACCCTGTTGCTGGACTACCTGCGCGATGTGGCCGGCCTGACCGGCACCAAGCAGGGCTGCGACGGCGGCGAGTGCGGCGCCTGCACCGTGCTGGTGGACGACCGCCCGCGTCTGGCGTGCTCGACGCTGGCCCACCAGGTGGCCGGCCGGCGCGTGGAAACCATCGAGGGGCAGGCGCGCAACAGCCGCATGAACCGTCTGCAGAGGGCGTTCCACGAGCGTTTGGGCACCCAGTGCGGCTATTGCACGCCGGGCATGATCATGGCCGCCGAGGGCCTGTTGCGGCGTGACCCGGCACCGTCCCCGGAGGCGATCCGCGAGGCGCTGGCCGGCAACCTGTGCCGCTGCACCGGGTACGTGAAGATCATCGAGTCTGTTCAGGCCGCCGCAACCGAGGAGGCCGCGTCATGACAGCTCTTTCCCCCAAGGGCGGCATCGGGGTACCGACGCCGCTGGTGGACGGCATCGAGAAGGTGACCGGCCGCGCCCGCTACACCGCCGATCTGCGGCCCGCCGATGCCCTGGCGGGGGCCATCCTGCGCAGCCCGGTGTCCCACGGCATCCTGCGCGACGTGGACACGGCGGCGGCCGAGGCGCTGCCGGGCGTGCTGGCGGTGGTCACCGGCGCCGACTGCGCGGTGCCCTTCGGCGTGCTGCCGATCGCGCGGAACGAATACCCGTTGGCGCGGGAGCGGGTGCGTTATCGGGGCGAGCCCATCGCCGCCGTGGCCGCCGTGGACGCGCGCACGGCGGCCCAAGCGCTGGCGCTGATCCGCGCCGACATCGCGCCGCTGCCGGCGGTGTTCGAAAGCGCCAAGGCGCGCGCGCCGAAAGCGCCGCTTCTGCACGACGACAAGCCCGGCAATATCGAGCGCGAGGTGCACCAGTCGTTCGGCGACGTGGAGGCCGGGTTCGTCGCCGCCGCCCTGGTGCGCGAGCGCGCGTTCTCGTTCGCCGAGGTCAATCACGTCCACCTGGAGCCCAACGCCACGCTGGCCGCGTACGACCCCGACCGCGATTGGCTGACCCTGCACACCACCACCCAGGTGCCGTACTACGTTCACCTGACCGTCGCCCAGTGCCTGGAGATGGATACCGCCCGTATCCGCGTGGTGAAGCCGTTCCTGGGCGGCGGCTTCGGCGCGCGGACGGAGGCGCTGGGCTTCGAGGTCATCGCCGCCCTGCTGGCCCGCAAGGCCGGCGGCACGGTGTTCCTTTCGCTGTCGCGCGAGGACACCTTCCTGACCCATCGCGGCCGCCCCCAGGCCGAGATTACCCTGAAGCTGGGCCTGACGGCCGAGGGCCGGCTGACCGCCTGCGCCGCGACCTGCGTGCAGCGCGGTGGGGCCTATGCCGGCTATGGCATCATCACCATCCTGTATGCTGGCGCGTTGCTGCATGGTTTGTACGACATTCCGGCCGTCACCTACGACGGCTGGCGGGTCTACACCAACCTGCCGCCCTGCGGGGCCATGCGCGGCCACGGCACCGTGGACATGCGCGCCGCGTTCGAGGCGCTGCTGGACGAGATGGCGGCCGAACTGGGACTCGATCCCTTCGCGGTGCGGCGCGTCAACCTGCTGACCGTGCCCACCACGACCCTGATGGGCCAGAAGGTCTTGAGCAACGGTCTGGCCGAGTGCCTGGATTGGGTCGAACAGGCCTCCGGCTGGCGCGAGCGGCGCGGCGGTCTGCCGCCCGGGCGCGGCCTGGGCATGGCCTGTTCGCACTACGTCTCCGGCACCTCCAAGCCCAAGCATTGGACCGGCGAGCCGCACGCCGTCATCAACCTGAAGCTCGATTTCGACGGCGGCATCACCATCCTGACCGGCGCGGCGGACATCGGCCAGGGCTCCTCGACCGTGGTTGCTCAGGTGGTCGGCGAGGTGCTGGGGTGTGATCCCGGGCGGTTGCGGGTGATCAGCAGCGACAGCGCGGTGACCCCCAAGGACAACGGCAGCTACTCCTCCCGTGTGACCTTCATGGTCGGCAACGCCACCATCCAGGCGGCGGAGCGGCTGAAGGAGATCCTGGTGATGGCGGCCGCCCGGCGCCTGGACGCCGCGCCCGACCAGATTGAATGCCTGGGCGAGACCTTCCGCGTGGCCGGGTCCCAGGACACCGGCCTATCCTTCGGTGACGTGGTGCGCGAGGCCCTGGTGGACACCGGGACGCTCACAGTGAAGGGCACCTTCACCTGCCCGGTGGAGTTCCAGGGCGACAAGGCCATCCGGGGCAGCGCCATCGGCGCCTCAATGGGTTTTTCCTATGCCGCCCAGGTGGCGGAGTGCTCGGTCGATCCGGTCACCGGCCGGGTCACGGTCCACAAGCTCTGGGTGGCCGCCGACGTCGGCCGGGCCATCAATCCCCTGGCCGTCGAGGGGCAGATCCAAGGCGCGGCCTGGATGGGGGTGGGTCAAGCCCTGTCCGAGGAAACCAACTGGCGCGACGGGCGCGGCATCGCCACCAACCTGCTCGACTACCGTGTGCCGACCATCGCGGAAAGCCCCGAGATCGAGGTCCACATCATCGAGAGCTTGGACCCGAACGGGCCGTTCGGCGCCAAGGAGGCGAGCGAGGGGCCGCTGGCCGGCAGCATCGCCGCCATCATGAATGCCGTCCACGACGCCTCCGGCGTTCGCGCCCGCGCGCTGCCGCTGAGCCCCGAGCGGGTGTTCGACCTTCTTGCGCCCAACGGAGCGTGACGCCATGACGCCCATGCCGCAGGTCCGCCTGCATCGCCCGACCTCGACCGCCGATGCCGTGGCCGCGCTGGCCACTGCGCCGGGCAGCCGCCCGCTGGCCGGCGGCACCGACCTGTTGGTCAACCTGCGCCGTGGTCTGGACGCGCCGCCGGCGCTTGTGGATCTGTCAGCCATCCCCGACCTGGACGGTATCGCGGTGGACGAGGACAGCGGCGCCTTGGTGCTGGGGGCGTCCGTCACTCTGGCGCGGCTGGCCGCCGACTCCCGCGTGCTCGACGGCTGGCCGGTGCTGGCCCGCGCCGCCGCCTGTGTGGCCGGACCGACTCATCGCGAAGCCGCCACCGTGGCCGGCAACCTGTGTCAGGACACCCGGTGCGTGTTTGTGAACCAAAGCGAATGGTGGCGCGCCGCCAACGGGTTCTGCATGAAGGCCGGCGGCGAGACGTGCCACGTGGTTCCGAAGAGCGACCGCTGTCACGCCGCCTACGCCGGCGATATCGCTCCGGCGCTGATGGTTCTCGGCGCATCGGTCGAGGTGCTGGAGCCGCAAGGATCGCGCCGTCTGCCGCTCGCCGATCTGTTCCGGGCCGACGGCCGCGCGCACTTGGCTCTGGCCCCCGGCGCCTTGGTCACCGCCGTCATCGTGCCGCCGCTGGACGGGGCCGTGGCCGGGTACGCCAAGGTGCGCGTGCGTGACGCCATCGACTTTCCCCTGGCCGGGGTCGCCGCGCTGGTGCGCCGCGCGGGAGACCGAATGACCAACGTCCGGCTGGCCCTGACCGGGGTGGCCCCGGCGCCGGTGGCCGTGCCGGGGCTGGACGGCCTGATCAGCGAGCCGTGGACCGAGGCGGCGGCCGCCACCGTCACGGAGGCTGTGGGCAAGGTGTGCATTCCGCTGCGCACCACCGCCGCCTCGCCCCGCTACCGCCGCGCGGTGGCCATCGGCTCGGCGGTCCGGCTGCTCGGCGATTTGTGGGCCGAGGCCGAAACGGAAGGATCACCAGCATGACCGCGCCCATGGACGATGACCGCCCAATGGAACCCGAAGGCGCCACGATCGGGCCGCAGACGACGCCCTTCCTGCACCGGATCCGGGTGCGTTGGGGCGACTGCGACCCCGCCGCCATCGCCTATACGCCGAATATTCCGGCCTGGGCGCTGGAGGCCATCGAGTCCTGGTGGAGCCACCACACCGATCATGACTGGTACCGGTTCAATATCGACCGCCGGCTCGGCACCCCGTTCGTGCACATGCGGCTGGACTTCCGCGCCCCCATTACGCCCCGTCATGCCCTGGACTGTGAGGTCAGAATGACGCGGCTGGGGCGGACATCCGTCACCCACGAGGTGTGCGGATACCAGGACGGAGTCCTCTGTTTCGCTGGCGAGTTTGTGGCCGTGTTCGTCGAGGCTGGCGCCATGACGCCGATGTCTCCTCCCGAGGATGTGGTCGAACGCATTCGTGCGACGGCTGCTGTCCCGCAGGGGGCGGGCTGATTGAGGGGCGGGGAAGCACGGCGCTCTCCTTTCAACCGGTGGGCGACTCTGATTGCAGCCGCGGCGCCCGCCGGTGTGCCCGCTGCGCCGGCATCGCGCCGGGGTGATGCCCCCCCCCTGTCCGGAAGGCATACGACCTCCGTCAGGCAAGAATCCGATTGCGTTCCGGAACAGATCGCGCCTATACTCGCGCTTGATCACCAGAAGGTGACCAACCCACGGGCGTATGAGCACCCGTTATCGGGACACAGCCCGACACACCAGAAAGGATCCAGTCATGGCTGACGTTACCCTTACTGCTGGCATTCGCGCCAATCTGCTCTCCCTTCAAAATACGTCCTCGCTGATTGAGGA
This sequence comes from Rhodospira trueperi, assembly GCF_900101965.1. Lineage (GTDB taxonomy): Bacteria > Pseudomonadota > Alphaproteobacteria > Rhodospirillales > Rhodospirillaceae > Rhodospira > Rhodospira trueperi. The sequence goes on from NZ_FNAP01000002.1 coordinate 378,071, forward strand.
CACCCAGTTCAAGCTGTCCACCGGTAAGAAGGTGAACAGCGCGCTGGACGATCCGATTTCGTTTTTCAAGGCGCAGTCCCTGAATTACCGCGCGGCGGACCTGACCGCCCGTAAGGACTCGATTCTGCAGGGCCTGCAGACCATTACCGCCGCCGACAAAGGCATCAAGAGCATCATTGACCTGGTCGACACCGCGCAATCGAAGGCGCTGGCGGCGCAGGAGCTGGATACCACCCGCGCTTATGGTCTGACGACCGCCGGGACGGCGGCTGTTCTGACCACACAGGAAGCCTTCTCCCAGTTGGCGTTTGTTGAGGACAATGGGTGGACCAACCTTTCCATTGCGGAAAACAAGGACGCGTTCCTCGAAAACCTTGGCAAGATGGTGATCGGCACCGCCACCGGTGAAGTCGCGGCCGGCAACGAAGCCGTCAAAATCATCTACACGATGGATGCGAGCACGACGGTCATCTCCGCCAACCTGACCTGGGACGAGGTTGCCGAAAACGCCGACAAGACGGCGACGTTCAGCACGATTACGGTCAATGACCTGCTGGACGCGATGACCGTCAAGTTCGAGGGGCTGACCTTCGAATATGATCCGGACAGCACCGGCTTCAAGGTCTACGCCGAGGACTCGACGACCCGCATTTCGGGGATTTCGAGTGGTGTGTTCCTGACCACGTTCGGCCTGAATCTGACCAGCGGCACCAACTTGGATGGTACCGTGACGTCCTTGGACGTCGGCAAGGAACTGGCGTCTCTGGAAAACGCCTACAACGACGTTATGGATCAGATCAATTCCCTGGCCGATGATGCCAAGTATGCGGGTATCAACCTGCTGAACAGCGATGCGCTCAGCAACAAGCTGACCGTCTACTTCAACGAAGACCTGAGCGAAGATTCCAAGCTCGACGTTCAGGGCGTCAATGTCACGGCTGTGGGTCTTGGCTTGACGAAGGCGACCTGGACCTCCGACACGGACAACATCGACAAGTCCGTGGAAGAAACCCAGAGCGCCCGATCCGACCTGCGGAATGCCAGCCAGTCGTTCTCGACGGCCGCTTCCGTCCTGCAGATCCGGAACCAGTTCACCGACAACATGGTGACGACTCTGGAAGATGGTTCGGCAAGTCTGGTCAACGCCGATATCAACAAGGAAAGCGCCAACATGCTGGCCCTGCAGACCCGCCAGCAGCTCGGTACGATCTCTCTGTCGATCGCGAACCAGTCCGAGCAGTCGGTGCTGCGTCTGTTCTAATATCATCCGGACTGGTCGGGCCAGCCCGACCATATGGTGGTTTTCCTGGGGGCAATGGCGGCAACGCCATTGCCCCTTTTTCTACCGATCCTTGGCTTCATGGGGTGCGTGGCAGTACCGCAAACACGGATGTTCCTCCGCCGACGATCCTGTATAGTTCCACATCATGGAAGAGACGATCCAAGCTGCGTACCGTGACCAGGGAATGTGAGCAGATGATCTCGAACAGCGAAATCGATATCGGCCCAAAGCCTCAAGCCGACGCGGATCCAGATCGGGCCTGCGCCGAAGAGGACCTATCCCTGATGATCCATCAGGCCGCGTTGTTTTCCCTGGATACCTTTGTGGACAGGGGTGGTTTGACCGACGTCCCACTGGCAGACAGAATGGCCGTGGCCCTGTTTCAGTTTGACTTCCTGACGGCGCGCGCGCTGTTGGGCAGAGTCCCACCGGGCGTCTGGCGCAACCGCCTCTCCGGTCTTCTTCTCTTTGAAGACAGCGACGCGGATCAGGCCAACGTCGTCCAGGACAGGGCCAACCGGACTGACGTCGATGACGGCAACAAGACCGAGGGGCTTGGCAATACGACGTTGCTTGACGATGTCCTCACGCCCCTGGAACGGGCAGCGAACGCCATCATCACCGGGCAGGCCATCGACCCGGGCCGCGATCCCCTGTTTCGGTACATCTTCGCGCGCATGCTTCTGCACGGGTATACGACCGTGACGGACCTGCCGGAGGCGGTGTTCTCCCGACCCGACCTATCCGAAGGTGAAATGTACTGTGCCAGCCGATACTACATTGACAAACGTCGCTTCGACGAAATCGACCTGACCCTCAATGCGCTGTGGACCCGCTACAGACGCTCGGGCCATCTGGCGCATCTCGGATATCTCCTCGCCCGGCAGCGGAACGCACCGCATGTTGCCGCCGGCTGCCTCTTGAACGCGGCCACGCTCCCGGGTCTGGATGAGCGTATTGTCGAGACCGTTCATGCCATGTTCGGCCCGGGTGTGGACACTGCCGGCGCGAACCGGAAGGCGTGGCCCGACGAAACGGCCGATCTCGGTTTGCGCGGCCTGCGCGGCATGTTGGAGCCAAACTCCTATGCCAGTCGGCGGGAGACTCTTCGCGTTCTCAAACGGCCCGACTCCCTCATCAACCCGTGTGATCGGTTCACCGATACGGACCTTGACGCTGACATTGCATCGGGTGTGCCACAGGTCCGCGAAGCGCTCGCCCAGGCCGATGGAGGCCCGCCCCAGACGCAGGGTCCGCTGCACCGCGACAACAACGCCCCCAGCGGTCTGCTTTTCGTCTTTCCGCCCCGATCCGGCCCAGACATCGCCATCGGCCTGTCGTCGGTCAGTTCGCACGCCCTCGTGGGAACCGACGTCCTGTCCCGGCTGACCGAGCGCATGAACAAGCTGGAACCCGGGTGGGACGGACGCCTGACCCCGGAGATCATGGAGCGCCATGGCGGGTTTCTGCGGGAGATGTGGATCAGTTATGTCGCCCGAACGCTCGGGCCGTTGCGCGCGGCCGTTCCGCGATGGCACGTCGGCCTCGACCTGAGGCAAAGCGCGTGGCTGAAAGCGCTTTGGCCCCTCGCCGACCATCATTTGTGCGTTCCGGACGCGCGATGTGTCACGGCGCTGGGCGAGGCGGGGCTTGATCTCGGGTCCTTCAGGGGGATTTACTGCTGGCGGTTGCCAAGAGACCAAGTGGCCCTGCTGCGCACGCTAGGCGTCAGCCGGGCGGGTCGCCGCGTGGTCATGGACCGTCTTTCGTTCATGCGCGGTTTCTTCTATCCGACATGATCCTCCGCCGATCACTCAACGACACCGTTATCATGCGGTCCCGCGGAACGAACGAGCACCGATCCCTGTATTTCCAGGAAGGGTTTCGACATGAACACGCCTGACACTGACCCTGATCGTTTTGCGGAACAGGGCGACAAGACCCTCGCGCTAGGGGATCTGGAAGGGTACGTCAGCATTCGCGCCCATAAGGCCGTCGTCAGCAAGGCCTTCGGCATCGTAAAATCGTGGCCCGACTGTACCGATGCCTGGGTGCCCTTGATCCGCGCCCTTTTTTCGCTTGGCGAGTTTGAGAACGCCATGATCGCGGCGGATCGGGCAGTCAAGGTGGTTCCCGATCCTTGGCGCATTTTCTTCATTCTCGGCGTCTATCACAAAAGGGCGGGCAGGCTGTCCGAAGCCAAGGCCTACTACAGGAAGGCCCTGAGCCTCGAGCCTGTTTATGTTGAGGCGGTGACCAATCTGGTCGGCCTGTTGCTGGAACTGGAAGACAACGAAGAAGCCCTTGCCATCGCGACACAGGCGATGCGCACGCAGCACAATCATCCCATGGTTCAGTTCTCCATGGGCCGTGCCAACCGGGCGGTCGGCAATGGGCCCCAGGCCCGGGACAACTTCCGGGCCGCCATTGCCCTGCAGCCGGATTTCGTGCCGGCCTATTACAACTTGGCGGACACCGAAGTGAGTCTTGGGTTTTCCCTGTCCGCCGATGCGGCAACCCAACGGGGACAACGCCTCTCACCGGCCGAGGCATCGGCGCACTACAACGCCGCGTTGACCTTGTACGAAGTCGGTCAGTTCGGCCCCGCCGCGGAAGCCCTGAGACGGGCGATCGCCGTGGAGCCGGCGGACCCGAATCACTACCGGAATCTTTCGATCATCCTGGCCACAATCGGCGCCTTCGACCTATCGGTCGACGCGAACAGCCGTGCGGCGTTGCTCGCGCCGAACACAACCGAAATCATGTCAAATGCTCTCTTGAAGCCCTATTCCACACGCGCGGCCGATCACGTCTGGTTCTTCGGGGACTGAGCCGAAGGGGCGCGGTTCGGAGTGGCTTTGCGCTGCGCGACGTCATGTGCGGGTCTCGGCCCCTAGTACAGCGACGCATTCAAGGGAGTCCCCTTGAATGCAGACGTCGCTGCAAAAAAAAAACATTGTTTCTAGTGCACTTTCGATCCAGACAAAAGAATGCAGGCTGCATCTTTTGTCTGGATCAGTGCACTAGTGGTCCGCGTTCAGCAAGTCCGCGACCTCGCGCTTCATCGTTTGCAGACTGTTCAGCATGACCTCACGGAGCCGCGGTTCGTAGGTTCGTCGTTCTTCGTCGGTCATGCGATTCAGCACCGAAAAGAATGACCATACCATTTCCGCAGTGGTGCCACGGAAAACGATCTTGAACGGGTCTTGCCGGCGAATGAAAAGAAGGATTCGCTGAAAGTCATTTGCGACCTCATGTCTGCGCTCCCAACTGATTTCGCTTGCTGCCTTGTGAAGCATCGCATGATACTCTTCGGCGTGGCCAAGGTTGTAATTGTAGTTCGCGACGTCGTATTCCTCAGGGGTGAGGACGTCTTCCGGATACGGGTTCAAGAGAACTGGAAATGCCCGCGACAGACCCTTCACAGCTTCGGGCAAGACCGCAACAGATCCCTTTATCCGGGCGCCGTCGGAGACCGAAATCACCAAGCTGTCCGTGCGTTCCGCAAGACACCGTTCCATCAGCATCCGCGACCAGTTCAAGACGAAATTGGACCGAACCAGCCCGCCGAATGCCCCGACTGCCGTTTCGTCCATGACGATTGGGTCTTCCTCAAGTTGCCGATTGATTTCGTCTGATCGGTAATATGCTGTATTGCGGTTGTGATGACGATCAGGGTCGGCCGTGCCCAAATCCACACCGAACAAAATGAACTTCCGAAAGCCGAAATACAGGCCCAACCCAACTCCCGTATTGGACACCGTTGGGTCGCAGTGCCGCATGGTATGAATTCCATCCGGATCAAACCCGGATGATGTGTTCATGCCCGGCCGGAAAAAATAGTAGGCGCTGCCGAAATACTTTTCCGTCTCTGGATCCACTGTGGAACTGGCAATCATGGCCACGTTCGACAGGTCGACCCGGGCGGCCATGTCCCGGAACGTCTCCGGCACTTCCGGCCCCCTTTCGAGGATCACGCAGCAATCCACCTTGATCCCGGCCTCCAACAACGGCTCGACCGCGGTTCCGGCCGCAATGACAAAACCGCGATCCGCGATGTCTTTCAGGGCATCAATGGTATGGTCGAGCGAGGGCCCGGACCCCACGACGATCGCCGTGCCGTCGTGGGCTTCTCGTCGGGCGATCAGCGGGCGCCGATGCACCATGATGTTGGACCGCGACGCCCGGATCATCTCCAGTTCATCGGAGAAAAAACCGACACCAAGCAGGCGGTTTGTGTACTTGGTCTGCAGTGAACCTCGCACTCCCTCTGTCGCTGGGTTCGAATGATGAAAATAGACCAGAATATTGTCTGACAAAAACGGAGTCAGCGTGAATACGGAGTCAACCAGGTGTTGGGAAAGATGCTCGTCGTTGGCCGAATAAATGAAGTCGACCGATATGTCCCGGTCCGACAAAGACTCAAAAAAATCTTTCCAACTCGAATAATGCAGCGCCCCGACAAAAAGGCCGACATTGCAGGTCATGACCAGGACGTTCCGGAGTTCCGGCAGGGCATTGATGATGTCCAGGAGAGCGTCCGGCGCCGGGCAGTCGACGCAGGCCAATGTATGGGCTTCCGTATGCGGGACCGTGCGAAACCAGAACTCCCTTGGCAGCTCATCCATGATCGGTCGGACATGGTCCCACCACAGATAGGGGTCTGGCACATGTTTCGGATGCCGCGCATGCCGAAGAACAAACGGGTTTTCAAGGAAGGCCGCGGCCCTGTTCCGGGAATAGGTGGGTTCCGGGTCCGGAAGGACCGGCGCGCCCTGACGGTCAAGAATTTGGAATCCGTCACCGTCCGCGCGATGGATGGTGTAGCCTTCTCGCGGGGAGTCGATGAGACCGCGCAGTCGTGGCGCCCGCCGGGACAGCACGGCAACGTTTTCCCTGAACAACGCATCGTCGACGTACGAGGCTTGCGTTGAATCGACAGGCATCGACTTCTCTCCCGTTCAGCGTGGACGCGGCACTTCGCTCAGGAACGAACCCCAAAATGGCGGCAGAGCCCGGACCGTCTCTTGAGGCGCCGTGTTCACGGATGCTTACCGACGGGGGTCCAGGTGGACCGAAAGGCCGCCGCGTGGACGATGTCCACGTCACGTCCATCGACCAAATAATGACAGCGGCGGCGACCATCCTCGACCATGCCGGACCCCTCCATGATACGCAACATCGCCGTGTTTTCAGCAATGCACCCAGCCGCGACCTTTCGCAGTCCCTGGGTGTTCATCAGATGGTCCAGCACCGCCAGCCACGCCTCGAGGCCAAAGCCCCCTCCACGTGCCGCCGCCGCGCCGATCAGGATGCCGACATCCGCAAGGCTGTTCGGCACATCCACATAGGCGTTGATGTTGCCGATATGGCCCAGACCCTGGTCCGTTTCCTCAATGGCCCAAAGATGGTTCGGCGTGCCCGCAAAGGAGTCCCGATAGGCCCGACAACTTTCGATGGTGTGCTGCCTGTGGCGTTGCTCGCTGAACCGCATCAGGACCGGGTCATTGAGCCAGGCCACGTAACGCTCGGTCACATGGCGTTCGGACAGCGGCTCGAGCGTCAGGCGCGCCGTGCGCAGGATTGCGGTCTGGGCCATGCGTTCAGTGTTCCCTCAGCAGGTGGCGATGCTCCCAGACTTTCTCGAAGGCCGAGACAACGTCGGCAAGGTCCGCGCGGGTCATGGACGGGATCATGAACTCATGCAGCACCAGCGCCGTCTCGTGCAAATGCTCGCAGGTCGGACAGAGCCCCCTGTCGTAGCGTCTGTCCCCGGGGAACGGATCGCCCCGGCCGCCGATGGCCACGCGGTCCTGAAACAGGGGCAGCAGATACAGCGGCCGCACGTACCCGCACCCCAGCGTCACGCCCTCCGTCTCGCGGCCCGCGAACACCGGCAACTCGGCGCGCACTGCCGCGATGAAGCGATCCCGCGACACGCCCGCCACGGCGGGGTCAAACAACAGGCCGTGGGCATAGTACACATGCCGGGCGCCGGGGCGCTGGCCCGCCGGCCGCAGCGGCGGATAGTCGCGCAGGCTCTCCTCCAGGATCGCGACATTCTCAAGACGCCGTTCCAACAGCCCGTCGAGCTTGCGTAACTGGCATCGCGCCACGGCGGCTTCCATCTCGGTCATGCGGAAGTTGAAGCCGACCATGTTGGTCAGATTGCGGTGCCCCATGCCCTCGACGACGGATTCCGCATGGTTCCGGATCAAGCGGACGCGGTCGGCGAGATCATCGTCGTCGGTGACGACCACTCCCCCTTCGCCACAGTGAATGTGCTTGTGGTAGTTCAGGGAATAGATGCCGAGATCGCCCAGGCGGCCGGCCGGCACACCGTTCAGGGTCGCCCCCGGGGCCTGGGCGGCGTCTTCCACCACCGTCAATCCGTGGCGCCGGGCCAGCGCGTTGATGGCCTCGGCGTCGTAGGGCTGGCCGAAGAGATCGACGACAAGAATGGCCTTCGTTCGCGGGCCGATCCGACTCTCGACGGACGCCGGGTCCAGGCAGAAGAACTCCGGTTCGACATCCGCGAACACGGGAACGCCGCCGTAGATCAGGGGCGCGACCGCCGATGCCGACATGGAGTAGGGCGTCACGATGACCTCGTCGCCCGGCTCGATGCCGATGGCGCCCATGGCGCAGTACAATCCGGAGGTGTTGGAATTGACGGCCACGGCATGGCGGGCCCCGAAACGCGCCGCCCACTCTTCCTCAAGGGCCCGGACCTCGTCTCCTCCGCGAAAGTCGGAATGCCATGTGCCCAGGAAGCGGGACAACACGCCACTGTCCAGAACGCGCGCGACCGCCCGTTTCTCTTCGTCGTCAATCGTGTTGCGGGACGGAAACGGCTCGGCGCGCACCGGGCGCCCACCCTGTATCGCCAACACAGACGCGCCGGATGTCTGTCCGCTCACTTCTGCCCTCCCGCACCCCTGTGACGGCCCATTGGTCGCGCAATACCAGTCCGATCGCAGAACCGTATCACTCAAGCCCTTATCAGTCCGTTTACGGCGTGTCGTGTGTTTCGGGGCCACACAGCGACAGACAGGCGTCGGCCGCCGACGCATGGCGCACCAGGTCCGGTCGCGGCACAAGCGGGCTCCCGGTGCGCAGCTTGGCCACCCAGTCCTGGATCAGATCGGGCGCCGCGTCGGGATCGTCGATCAGACGCACGCCATCTCGGCGTCCGATCAATGTCAGCTCATTCAGCCGCAAGTTGGGTTGGACGGACAGGACGGGCAGGCCGACCAACCAAGCCTCGTACAGCAGGATCGAGGCCATGCCGACCACGCCGTCGCTGCCCAACACATGGGCGCGGCCGTTTCCAGGCGGCACCACGGCACCATCGAGCGGACCACGCACCGTCTCCCAGGTTTCGGCCAGTGCGGCCGCGTCCTCTCGCGGATGCGGCAGAACGGTCAGCGTCAGTGTATCGGCCAGCGGCGCCAGTGCCGCGCAAAGGATCGCCAGAACCTGTGTTTCGGTGTAGCCCCGGAAGTCAGGGGTGTCCGGCGTCGAGCCCTGGTCAAGGGCCGCCGGTTCAGACACGAAGAGCAGGGACAGGCGTGTCCGGGACCCGCGACAGGACCCCGCGCGGGCCACCTCTCCGGCCAGATCGGCCAGCGCCGGGTGTCCGATGACGCGCACGGTCGTCGGATCGATACCCTCGGCGATGGCCGCCTCGGCCGCACGTTGGTCCGGCACCGCGTAGACGTCGGGTCTGAACACCGCCGCATCCCCATAGTCCATCCGACGACGGTACGAGGACCAGTTGTCCAGAAGGTGGAGAGTTCTGACCCCCCGGGCGGCGGCGGCCCGCGCCCAGTTCAGGGCCAGCATGTCGGAGACACTGGTGGCGAACGCCAGACACTTTGCGCCGAGAGAGGTCAGGGCCTCCCCCGGGTCCCGCCCCGGGTCCACGGCCGGCCAGCCCGGCTCCATCGCGTCCGCGATGAAGCCATGGTGCACCACCGCAAACGGAAGGCCTCGGGCATGGCAAAGCCGGACCACGGGCAGCAGAGCGCGCGCCCCGCCCACGTCGCCCGCCGCGAACACCAGCGTCATGGCTGCCCCCCAAGCTGCTCCCACACGGCCTGCATCAGCGCCTGCCCGGCGCGCGCGGTGGTCAGGGAACTGGCCGCGTTCCGGCCGGTCTCGTGCGCGGCAATCAGATCGTCCAGCGCCGCCGCCATCGACCCGCCAAAGTCGCAGTCGGTCGGAAAGCGCGGATCGGGCTCGGGACGCAGGCGATGGAACCCGGGAAACAGCTCCTGTTCGACCCGACGTTCGAACACCGCCGTCAGACCACCGTGCAACAGCGAGACCCGTCCGCCGTCGAACACGGCGGCGATGTCGATGCAGTGATAGGGCAGGTCCAGCCCCGTCACCATGGCCGTCAATCCTCCGTCGAACGTCAGGGCGAACCCCGGATTGTCCGGTCCGCCGGTGGGACCGACCCAGTCCAGGGTGAACGGCCGCCCATCCCCGGCCAGGAACAACACCTGATCGACCATGTGCGAGCCGTTGGTCTCCAGCCCGCGCGAATAGACGGCCTGGATGTGGTGGCATCGCCCGAGTTCGCCGGAGGTGCAGAGATCCCGCAACGCCCGGTAGGCCGGCTGATAGCGGCGCTGGAAGTTCACCGCCACCACGCTCGCCCCCGTGTTCGCGGCCATGACGGTGTCAAGATCGGCCAGACGGGTGGCGGCCGGTTTCTCCAGCCAGATCATGGGGACACCGGCGTCCAGGCACGCACGCAGGTGCTCGGCATGCAGCGCGGAGGGCGAACAGATGCTGACGACATCGGGCCGCGCCGCCAGCACATCCGGGAGGGAGTCCGTGGTGTCGATGCCCAGCGCCTCTTGGGCCGCCCGCCGTTCCCCGGCGTCGGGGGACATCCCCAGGGTCAGGGTCGTGCGCGGGGACCGGTCGTACACCGAGGCATGGGTCAGGGCCGGCGCACCCGGCTCCACCCGCCCGCCGTCATACCGCCAGGCGATGTTGCCCAGGCCGATCAGGGCGGCCGTCAGAGCGCGGGGTCCGTTCATGCCGACCGGAACAGATCGAAGGTCACGGGATCGCCCCGCCGCGCGCCCCGTGGCAGAACGAGGCCGATCACGTCGTCGAACGCCACCGGCTCCAGCCCGTGGCCGGGGCGGACGATCCGCACGTCGTCGCCCGTCAGGACATGCCCGGCCGGGCAGTCCCGAACGATGTAGAGCGACCGGCGGTAGGACCGCGATTCCATCTCGGCGGCCGTGGGACCGTAGGACACATGACCCAGGGCCTGCCACGCCCGTTCGGTCTCCGTGACCAGGGCCTTCATCTCCTCCGGTTCCATGGAAAAGGACGAGTCCACGCCCCCATCGGCCCGGCACAACGTGAAGTGCTTCTCGATCACCGTCGCCCCCAGGGCCACGCTGGCCACCGCCACGCCGATGCCGTGGGTGTGGTCGGACAGCCCGACCTCGCAGCCGAACAGCTCGCGCATGTGCGGGATGGTCAGAATGTTGGTGTTCTCGGGTGTCGCCGGATAGGTGCTGGTGCACTTCAACAGCACAAGGTCGCGGCACCCCGCCTCGCGGAGTGTCCGCACGGCCAGGTCCAGTTCACCCAGCGTCGCCATGCCGGTGGACATGAGGACCGGCTTGCCGGTGGCCGCCACCCGGCGCAGCAGCGGCAGGTGATTGTTCTCGAACGAGGCGATCTTGTAGACGTCGGACCCCAGGTCCTCCAGCAGGTCCACCGCCGTGTCGTCGAACGGCGTGCTGAGCGGAATCATGCCCAGGTCGCGCGCCCGCTTGAACAGAGGCGCGTGCCATTCCCAGGGCGTCATCGCTTCCCGGTACAGATCGTAGAGGTGCCGCCCGGTCCACGGCATGTCCTTGGAGGCCACCCGGAACGCGTCGTGATCGACGTCCAGGGTCAGGGTGTCCGGCGTATAGGTCTGGAGTTTCAGGCCGTGCGCGCCAGCCTCGGCCGCCGCTTCGACGATGGCCAGGGCGCGGTCGAGCGACTGGTTATGGTTGCCCGACATCTCGGCCACGATGAAGGGGGCCGAAGACAGGGACACGTCCCGCGATCCGATCCTCAGCCCTGCCATATCTCCGCCTCCCTTCTCACCACCGCTGCGTTGTTTTTATGGACGGGGTTTTTATGGACGGGACCGCACGCAACCGGACGCGCCTGCGCCGGCGCCCGCGGCAGGACCGGAACGCGCGTCTGATCGACCTGTCTCCTCAAAAGCGGGGTCCTCATCGAACGTACTCCACAAGTCCGTTCCAACCGATATTGGCCACGACATCGACGACGGACAAATTCGGGATGAATTCATCAACCCCTTTCTGGGGATACTCAGACGGCGTGAAGTTCTGAAACACAAGAGAGCAGGGCGCTCTTCCCTCGAAATCATCCTCGGTCAAGTAGGCCTTCGCCCCAACGGGAGAAACATATTCATCCGCCCCAAGGTGTCGGCAAATATCTATCAGTTTCTCCGTCCTTTTTCCGCTCGCATTCATGCCTGACGCGACATGGATATCCGATTGTATCCCCGCTTGACCCTTAATGTAAACGATGACCTCTTCGTTGAGTTTCGCAAGGCTTTCTTCTTCGCTTTCCATAACAACGTCAAGGATACCGCGCGCGTCCGCGAAGTGCGGATGTTTCCCATAATTCTGAGTCACCGTGCGCCACAACTTCTGGCGCCATCGTCGATCCGGCACGACCCGGGTTTCAAGGATCGTCTGGTCCAGACCACCGTGACAGATCGGGACGGACACCCATTGGGCACCCCCATTGATCACCAGCCGATTGCGCGTCTGCCAGGACTGCTTCTCCAACTGAACGTCGTCCAGAAACACGAAGTCGTCCACTTGCGCCAGCAAATTGAAGTATCCCGCCCAAGGCAGAAACGTCGGCTGCATGATCGCAAGGCGCCGCATTACGGGAGAGTCCCCCAGATAATGATGTCGCTATTCGACACAAAATAGTCGTTCTGGTGGTTCTCATAGTGGGTTCTCAGAATTTTCATCCGATTCTTTTCAAGACCAAGCGTTCCCTCAAGAAGTTCAACAAGCTCCCACTCTTCCCAGAACACATTCAACAGATCCTGTTCTCCTGAGTAATCAATCGTCAATCTCCAGCCGTTTCGTTCGACTGGAACGCCGCGCCCGTATCGGTGGTCCTGGGGGAGGCGCATTCTGAGATAAACTGCCGCCCCAGGCGCCAGCAAAAGACGGCTTTCTTGGAGGCAGCGCCAAACAGAGTCGCGACGAATGTAATATAGACTGCTGGCCGCGACCAAGGCCTGGAACGTTGGCGCCAAGTCGGGAAGGCCATCATTCAAATCGTGCTGATGAAAATCACCCTTGTATCCGCAGGTCTTGAAGTTGTGCCGGCAATCATCCAGACTTTCGCCATCGTAGTCGAGGCCGACGGACTCCCAGCCAAAACGGGCGAAGTGCATCAGGTTGTTTCCGGATCCACTCCCCAGCTCAAGAACCCGGCCGGCCGATGTCTGAAGCCCGGACTTGAAAAACATACGCACAAGATACTCGTCGGGATAGATCATCCCTCTCAGCTTCGGGCGTGCCGTATCTTCGGATGCCTCCATAGGGCCCTCCCCACCGCGAGCGATGCAAAGAATTGCAAGGCTCTGCGTGCATTCACGTTGAAAGACCAGACGTTACCTTCGCTCGGGCCAGGTCTGCTCAACGGCTGCGGCAACAAGACTGGAACCCTCACGAATGTCGGAAACCGATATCGTTTGGTCGATCCAGAATTGAAACACCTCCCGGCTCAATTGAATGGTTCCCTCAAACCCCTCCTGATGTGGCCCCCGGTACCAATGCGCCGGCAGATACCAGTGGCTGACATCCAAGCCCCCACGACGGATCGCCGTTCCGATGGCATGCTGTGCGGACCAGTTCAGGCCCGGCAGGCGGCAGGTGTAGCGCCAGGGGGCCGCCGCCTCATCCATCCCCACCGGTTCGAAGCCGACGGCACCCAGACCGCGTGCCCACGCCTCGGCCTTCAGTCTACGCTCCTCCAGAGCTGCCGGAAACTCCGGCAACGCATCCGATACCCGTTGCTGCCACCCATCCGGTGGCGGCACGCGCAACGTGGGCTCCAGGCCGTCCAGCAGCCCCGCGAATTGACTGGGATCGCCGGACTCGCGCAGATGGGCCCGCGCGGCGTCGAACCCGCGTCTGAAACGGGCCTGCCGCTCGTCGTGATCGGCGCGGGACGTCGGCTCCATCAGGTCGAGACATCGGCGGCACGCCTCGGCGAGACTTGTGTCGAAGCAGGCCAGCGCGGCACCACCCGCCTCGATATGCTTGGTTCTGCCGAAGGAAAAGAGCCCCACATCGCCGCCTAAGCCGGCGAGGTTCCGGGGCGTTCGCGCGCCAAGAGCCTGCGCGGCATCGTCGATCACCAGACCGCCGGAAAAGATCTCCCGAATGCCGACGGTGTCGACGGGGTTGCCGTAGAGGTGCACGACGACGGCGGCGGAGGCGCCCGCCTCTCTTGCCCGCCGCCACTCGCTCAGGGGAACGGCGCCGGTTCGCGCGTCAACATCGCAGAATTCGGGCCGTCGACCGGCCGCCAGGATGGCGACGACCACGTCCTGACAGACGGCGGATGGAACCGCGACGGAACCGCCCCCACCCCACGCCCGCAGGGCGGCCACAAGCCCCAGGGACGCCCGTGGCGCCGGCACCACATGCGCTCCCCCCAGGACCTCCGACAGCGCCCTCAACATGGCCGCGAGTCCGGGATGTCGCGAAACGCCTGCACGATCTGCGCCCTGTTGCGTGCGTGCCCCTCGACAATCGCATGCGCCGCCGTTCCCATCCGCCTCACCCGCGCCGGGTCGTCCAGGGCGCGCCGCATGGCATCCGTCCAGATCCGGGCCGTGACGTCACGCGACCAGCCCAGACAGTCGACCGCCCCCCTCTCATGCAGGATTTCAGCATCCTCAACCTGATTGTCCGCCGTGATGCAGACGAGGGAGGGCAGGGACATCGCGCATCGTTCCCACGCCGCCCCGCCACAGACACCCAAGGCAAGGTCAGATGTTGCCATGGCGCCGACCACGTCATCGCAGTACGCCACAAGATCGAACCGCCGGGCGACCGGGGTCTGTTCAATCTCGGACTGAAATGGGTGGTGCAGGCCCAGAATGACCGTGGCTTCGATCCCATCGAAGCACGACAGGGCCTCCATGGCGCGGAGTGTCTGATTGTCGGTGTCCGCGCCACCGAAATAGACCAGGACACGCTTGACCGTTCCGTCTCGTTGTTGCGCGACACCCTGATCGAACGCGGGCCGCAACAACACGTAACCCGGCCCGAGAAAGCGTCGGCAATGCGACGGGAGGGCGTGACGGTAGAACGCCTCCAGATTGGGACGAACCGTGTGATTGATCAGGAGATCACAGTCGCGGGGCGTGCAGGCCAGATCGTCGATGACGGCGAGGGCGCGCGTGTGCGGCCGGATCGCCGCATCCCAGGCCCGGTCCAGACCATAATGATCGGCAATGACCCATTCGGGCGCGACCGGCCCCACGGCACCGATGGTTTGCGCCGCATCGGTTCGCGCCGTCGCGGACGTTGGTGCGGGACCGGCGGCGGGCAGGAGCGTGAACGCGAACCCGGCGGCCGCGATCCGGTCCGCCATATGACCGGGGCAGTCCCTGCACACGAACCGGACCTCGGCCCCGTCCTGTCGCAGCGCCGTCGCCAGTGTCAGGCATCGAATGACGTGGCCCGACCCGATGTCCGTCGAGGCATCCGCGCGCACGATGACCTTCATCGACCCACCCTCCCGGCTCACGGCCCGAGCGCTTTACCCCCCAAGGACGCGCTCTCTCGTCAGGGCGAACAGACGCTCGGCGACCTCCCAATCCTCTTCCGTGTCGATGTCCTGAACCCGGTAGCGGGGCAACACGATCGGCACCGACCAGGGCGCGAAGACGGATTTCTGGGACAGCCACGCCTCCGCCCGGCCCCAATAGAACTGCCCGGCATCGTGGTACGCCGGCTCCAGGTCCTGAGAGCGCGTGTATTCATGCTCCGGCTGGAACATCGCGACCCCACCGTCCTCCAGCAATCGCAGAGCCCGCTGGATCGGAAAGGCGAACGTCGTCACGGAGAACGCGAAATTCACGCCCTCCGCCGTGACCCGCTCATATCCCCCGCGCAGATCGTCCGGAACCACGAACGGCGCCGTCGCATAAATGCAGCAGACATAAGACGGCTGCTCCGCGCCCTGCGCGTAGGCCTCGATGGCATGAGACATCACGTCGCCGGTGACGACGTGATCGTTTGCCAGTTCCGCCGGTCGACGGAACGGGACCGCCGCGCCGTGCGCGCGTGCGACATCCGCGATCTCGTCATCGTCGGTGGAGACGATGACGGCGTCGAAGCAGTCCGATTTCAGCGCCGCCTCGATCGACCAGGCGATCATCGGCTTGCCGCAGAACGGTCGGATGTTTTTGCGCGGGATGCGCTTGCTTCCACCGCGCGCGGGTATGACAGCCAATCGCGTCATGACAGGATCTCCCCCAAGGTCGCGGCCACCCGCTCCACGGCCCCGTCATCCAGATCCGGGAACAGAGGCAGCGACAGGCAGCGGGCGTAATAGGCGTCGGCTCCCGGCAGGGTGATGTCGGGATCGAGCGCGCGGTAGTAAGGTTGCCGATGCACCGGCAGGTAATGGACCTGGGTGCCGATGCCGGCGACCCGCAGCCGTTCCATGACCCGGGCGCGCGTCTGGCCGAGCGCCGCGAAGTCGATCAGCGCCACGTACAGATGCCAGCCGTCGTCCTCCGTCGGGCCGCGCGGGATCGGCCGGACCAGCGGTGCGAAGGGCTCCAGCGCGCGGTCGTACCGCGCGGCCAGCGCACGGCGCCGGGCCAGGAACCGATCCAGCTTGGCCAACTGGCTGGCGCCTAGCGCGCAATGAAGGTCAGAGGCCCGGTAATTGAACCCCGGCTCCGCCATCTCATAGTACCAGGGGTTGGCCGCGCCCGATGGATCGAAGGCTTGGGCCGTCTCGGTGAACGCCCCGGGATCGCGCGTCATACCGTGGTTGCGGAACCGACGCACCCGATCCGCCAGCGCGTCGTCCCGCGTGGTGATGGCTCCGCCCTCGCCCATGGCCACCGTCTTGACCGGATGGAACGAAAAACACGCGGCGGCCGACCGCGGCGCCGCGCCAACGGGATGCCGGATGCCGTCCAGCCGGTAGGCGCCGCCGAGCGCGTGACAAGCGTCCTCGACCACCGTCAGGCCGTGCCGCTCCGCGACGGTCAGCAGCCCCGCCATGTCCGCGCATTGCCCGTTCAGATGCACCGCGATCACGGCGCGCGGCCGTCCCGGCGATGGCCGGGCCAACGCCTCCTCCAGGGTCTCGGGGGTCATCAGACCGGTGTCGGGATCGACATCGGCGAACCGCACGTCGGCCCCCACGTACCGCGCCGCGTTCGCCGTGGCCAGGAAGGTCACGGAGGGAACCACCACCGCGTCCCCCGGGCCGAGCCCCAGCCCCATGGCGACAAGGTGCAGGGCCGCTGTCCCACTCGCGCAGACAACCGCGTGCGGGGCCGCCGAGACGGCCGCCAGAGCGGTTTCGAAGCGTCCGACCGCTGCCCCTCCGGTCAAGGCCTCACTGCGTAGAACATCGGCGACCGCCGCGATGTCGTCATCTTCGATGGTATGGCGACCGTACGGGATCATACGCCGAGCTTCGCATTGAGGTCCTGGAGTTCTTCGACGGACAGGAAGTGTTCGTTCTCACCCGAGTTGTACTCGAAATCGGGTTCCACCCGAGAGCCGGTCTCGCCCATGGCGTTGTTGCCATAGTCCACATTGTGGTCCGTAAACCGGATCGTCGGCTCGATAACGTAGTGGTCGGCAAACTCCCATGTGATGTGCGCGTAATCCCGTGGGCACATGATCTCGTGCAGTTTCTCGCCCGGCCGGATCCCGATGTTCTCAAGCGGCAGGTCCGGGGCCATGGCCTTGGCGAGATCAACGACGCGCATGGACGGAATCTTGGGGACGAAGATCTCGCCGCCGACCATGCGGTGAAAGTTCTTCAGAACGAAATCAACGCCCTCTTGAAGCGTAATCCAGAACCGGGTCATCCGCTCGTCAGTGATGGGAAGGTGATCGGCCCCGTCGCGTATCAGGCGGGCGAAGAACGGCATCACGGATCCCCGCGATCCCGCCACGTTGCCGTAGCGCGTGACCGCGAACCGGGTGATCTTGTTGCCCGCGATGTTGTTGGCCGCGACGAACAGCTTGTCCGAGGCCAGTTTGGTGGCGCCGTAAAGATTGATCGGATTGGCCGCCTTGTCCGTGGACAACGCCATGACCTTTTCGACCCCCGCCTCCAGACTGGCGCGGATGACGTTTTCGGCCCCGTTGATATTGGTCCGGATGACTTCGGTTGGATTGTATTCAGCGGCCGGCACCTGCTTCAGCGCCGCCGCGTGGATGACATAATCCACGCCCTGGAAAGCCTGCCGCGTCCGCTCAAAATCCCGGACATCGCCCAGAAAAAAACGCATGCACGGGTCGTTGAACTCCCCCTGCATCTCAAACTGTTTCAGCTCATCGCGGGAATAAATGACCAGCCTACGAGGTCTGTATGACTTCAGAATTGTGCGGGCATACTGGCGTCCGAATGAACCGGTGCCCCCGGTTATGAGAATAGACTTTCCGTGGAACATGGTTTTCGTCTTTCTTCAATCGCCACAGAACACCGACAATACTGTCATGTCTGCAACGATAGGGGAAAGACGTTAACAATGGCTCAATCGGTTCGGCACGACTGGGAACTGCACTCGAGACTGGTGCAAACGACTCATTGATGCCACGCGCGCGAACACGCCGAACCCACGCGGAGGATGATAGGGACTCATCCGCCGCGGGCATTCGGACCACAGCGCGGGCCACTGCGGTTCAAGCCCCAGAATTGTCCTGGGGCGAGACCGGTCAGCCGACGATGTCGACTTCGGAGAAGAAGTAGGCGATTTCCTTGGCCGCGTTCTCCGGCGAATCGGAGCCGTGCACCGAGTTGGCCTCGATCGACTCGGCGAAGTCCTTGCGGATGGTGCCGGCCTCGGCGTTGGCCGGGTTGGTGGCGCCCATGATCTCGCGGTTCAAGGTGACCGCGTTCTCACCTTCCAGGACCTGGACCACGACCGGGCCGGAGCACATGAACGCCACCAGCGAGCCGAAGAACGAGCGTTCCTTGTGGACGGCGTAGAAGCCCTCGGCCTGGGTCTGGGTCAACTGGACGCGCCGCTGGGCGACGATGCGCAGGCCGCGTTCCTCGAACCGGGCGTTGATGGCGCCGGTCAGGTTGCGGCGTGTGGCGTCGGGCTTGATGATCGAAAGCGTGCGTTCGATGGCCATCGGGATTTCCTGCTGTGTCTTGAAGAGAGAGAGGCCGGCCGACGGCGACCCAATAAGGGCGGGACCGGTGAACCGGGGCCGAACGGGCGCGCGCCTTATAATCCCTTGTGTCTGTGATGGCAACGGGTCGCGGCATGACGAAATGTGCAAGCGCGCCTATTCATTCCGCAGATGCGGTGCCGCCGACGCGCCCAGCGCCCGCCATGTGCCCACATAGCCGGCGGCCAGGGTCAGCAGCACGCAGGCGCCCACCGTCGCCGCCACGACGCCGGGCAGGAACACCCAGTCGCCCTTCATGACGAACACCACCACGGCCCAGGCGCCGGCGGTGCCGACGGCGGCGGCAATGGCCCCGGTCGCCAGCCCGAGCAGGCCGTATTCCAGCAGATACCCGCGCAGCAACGCCCCACGCGTCGCCCCCACCACCTTCAACACCACCGACTCGTAGACCCGCCGGGCGTGTCCGGCCGCGAACGCCCCGGCCAGCACCAGCGCCCCGGCCGCCAGCGTCACCGCCGCCGCCACGGTGATGGCCCGCGCCGCCGTGTCTAGGATGCCCCGCACGCTCTCCAGTGCGCTCTTGACGCGGATGGCGGAGACGTTGGGGAAGGCATCGGTGACCGCGCGTTCCAGCGCCGCCTCGTGGGCGTCGTCCACGCGCACGGTGGCGATCCAGGTGCGCGGCGCCCCGGCCAGGGCGTTGGGCGAAACCATGAACGTGAAGTTGATGCGCAGCGAGCCCCAGTTCACCGTGCGGGTGTTCGCCAGGGCACCGGTGATCTCGCGGCCCAGGATGTTCACGGTCAGGGTGTCGCCGATCTCCAGGCCGAAGCCGTCGGCCAGGTCCTCGGTCAGCGAGAACAGCGGCGGCCCGTCGTAGCCCGCCGGCCACCAGTCGCCCCGAACGATGGTCGAGTCCTCCGGCGGCGTGTCCCCGGTGGTGAACCCCCGGTCGCCGCGCACCGCCCATTGCGCGTCGGGATGAATGTCGACCTCGGATACCGGGATCCCGTCCAGCCGGGTGATGCGACCGCGCACCATGTCGGCGAAGGCGGTGCGGCCGACCCCCTGCTGTGCCGCGAACAGAGCCTTCAGCGGGTCGACCTGATGCGGCTGGACGTCGATGAAGAAGTACGAGGGTGCCTCGCGCGGCAGCCGCTCGTCGATCTGACGCCCCAGATTGCCCTGGATCAGGGCGACGATCACCAACACCGACAGACCCAGCCCCAGCGACAGCACCACCGACGCGGTGGCCGATCCCGGCCGATGCAGGTTGGCCAGCGCCAGACGCAGCCCCGGCCGGCCGCGCGCCAGCGGCCCGGCACGGCGGGCCAGACTCCGTACGCCCACGGCGGCCAGCCCGAACAGCCCCAGCGCGCCGGCGGCGCCAGCCACGAAGACGGCGGCGAAGCGCGGCTCGTGGGCGCTGGCGACGGTCAGCGCCACCAGCGCCGCCAGTGCCACCGCCAGCCCCAGCAGATAGCGCCGCCGGGGCCAGCGGCGGGTCTCGGCGGTCATGCCCTGGAAGATGGCCAGGGCGGGGATGTCGCGCGCCCGCGCCAGCGGCCACACCGCGAACACCAGCGCCACCAGAAGGCCACTGACCAGGGCCAGCAGCACCGGTTCGGGATAGACCGTCACCCGCGCCCGCACCGGCAACCAGTCGCCGAACAGCGCCTCGGCGACAAAGGGCGCCGCCACGCCGGCCGCCAGCCCGATGGCCACGCCCAGCACGGCGAGCAGGCCGATCTGGATCAGATAGACGCGGAAGATCACGCCGGCCGGCGCCCCCAGGCATTTCAGCGTGGCGATGGTGGTCATGCGCCCCTGCAGATAGGCGCGGGCGGCGTTGGCCACCCCGATCCCACCCACCAGCAGGGCCGTCAGCCCCACGAGCGTCAGATAGAGCGTCAGGTTCTCCAGAAAGATCGTCAGGCCCGGCGCCGCCGCGTCGGTGCCGCGCAGGCGCCAGCCGGCCTCCGGGAACGCCTCGGTCAGGCGCGCCCGGATCGCCTCGGCCGACACGCCCCTGTCCGCCCGCAGCATCGTGTCGTAGGTGAGGAGGCTGCCCGGCTGGATCAACGCCGTCTCCGGCAACGCGTCGTGATGGATCATCAGGCGCGGGCCGAGCGAGAACAGGCTGGCCACCCGGTCGGGTTCGCGGGCAATGGTGTCGCGGATCTCGACTGTCGCCTCGCCGACGCGGACGGCATCGCCCACGGACAAACCCAGGCGGGACAGCAGGTTCGGATCCGCCACCGCGCCCCAGGCGCCGTTCCGTCGCGCCAGCGCGTCGCCGAGCGCGCCACCGCCTGTCAGCTCCATCGCGCCGTAGAGCGGATAGGCGTCGTCCACCGCCTTCAGTTCCACCAGTGCCCGTCCGCCGTCGTCGCCGGGCGCGATGGCCATGGCCCGCATGTCCACGGTGGGCGCCACCGTGGCGATCTCCCGCATCAGCGCCATCTGGGCGTCATCGGGTGGGCGGTAGCGCCGTTCCACCTCCAGATCTCCGCCCAGCAGGGCCTGGGCGTCGGCGTCCAGCCCCTCCTGAATAGCGCGGGTCATGGACCCGGCGGCGGCCATGGCGAACACCCCCAGCGCCAGACAGGCGACCAGCACGCGGAATCCCGATAGGCCGCCGCGCATCTCGCGCAGGGCCAGCCGGAGAGAGAGGGGCGGGGTCACGCCGCGGCCTCGTTGGCCGGGCGGTCATCCACGATACGCCCGTCGTCGATGCGCACGATCCGGTCACAGCGCGCCGCCAGGGCCGGGTCGTGGGTGATCAGGACCAGGGTCGTCTTCTGCTCGTCATGCAGGCCGAACAGCAGGTCCATGACCCGCCGGCCGGTCTCGCCGTCCAGGTTGCCGGTGGGCTCGTCGGCCAGCAAAAGAAGGGGGTCGGGCGCGAAGGCCCGCGCCAACGCCACGCGCTGCTGCTCGCCCCCGGACAACTGGCCGGGATAGTGCCCCAGACGGTGCCCCAGGCCGACCGCCTCCAGCCGCGTCCGGGCGACCTCAAAGGCATCGCGGCGGCCGGCGAACTCCAGCGGCACGGCGACGTTCTCCTCGGCCGTCATGGTCGGCACCAGGTGGAAGCCCTGGAACACCACCCCCACATGATCGCGGCGGAAGCGGGCCAACGCGTCCTCGTCCAGCCCGGACAGGTCGTGGCCGGCGACCTGGACCGTGCCCTGCGTCGGGCGTTGCAGGCCGGCGGCGACCATCAGCAGGCTGGATTTGCCGGCCCCGGACGGTCCCACCAAGCCCAGCGCCTGCCCCTGGGGCACGTCCAGATCGAGCCCGCGCAGAATGTTGACCGAGCCGGCCGGACCCGTCAGGGTCAGGCGCACGCCGCGCAGGCGGATGGTCGGCGGGGCCGTCGGGGAGTCCGTCATGAAGCTTGCAAGCCTTTGGTTCCTGTCCACTTGGCGCGGATATGGGCATGCGCGGCGGTGGTTGAAAGCCGTTGTCGTGACGCTGGCGTTCGTCACGGTCCTGTCTGCGCCGGCGGCGGCCGAGGACATGCGCCTGATGGTGCTGGGCGACAGCCTGACCGCTGGCTACAACCTGCCCCAGGACAAGGCGTTCCCGGTCCAGTTGGAGCAGGCGTTGCGGGCGCGGGACTACCCCGTCACGGTGCTCAACGCCGGCATCTCCGGAGACACCACCGCCGGCGGGCGGGCGCGGCTGGACTGGGTGCTGGCCGAGGAGCCCGACGCGGCGATTGTCGCCCTGGGCGCCAACGACGGCCTGCGCGGGCTCGATCCTGAGCAAACCCGCGAGAACCTGACCGCCATCGTCCGCCGGCTGAAATCCCAGGAGATTCAGGTTCTCATCGCCGGCATGCTGGCCCCGCCGAACCTAGGCCGGGAGTACGGGGAGGCCTTCAATGCCGTGTTTCCGGAGGTCGCCGAACGCACGGCGGTCTTGCTCTATCCGTTCTTCCTCAAGGGCGTCGCCGCCGACCCGACGCTCAATCAGGCGGACGGCCTTCATCCCACGGCCGACGGGGTGGCGGTGATGGTCGAGACCATTCTGCCCAAGGTCGAGGAGCTGTTGCACAAGGTGGACCCATGCGGCTGTTCCTGGGACTAGACCCGCCGGAGGCGTTGCGCGGGGAACTGGCGGCGCTGGCCATCGGGCTGCCCGGCGCGCGCTGGGTGGAGGCGGGCAACCTGCACCTGACCTTGCGCTTCATTGGGGAGGTCAATCCGGCCGAGGCCGAGGATCTGGACGCCGAACTGGCGACCCTGACGGCCGCGCCGGCGCCGGTGCGGCTCCAGGGCATCGGCACCTTCGGGCAGGGCCGCCGCATGAATGCCCTGTGGGTGGGCGCGGAGAAGGACCCGGCCCTGGTCCATCTGCACGGCGCGGTCGAGAACGCCGTCGTCCGTGCCGGCTTTCCGAAGGAAACCCGCAAGTTTCTGCCCCATGTCACGCTGGCGCGGCTGAAAAACCCCGACCGGGCGCGGCTGGAAGGCTTCATCGGCGCCCACAACGCGCGCGCCTTCGCGCCCTTCACGGCCGACGCGGTGGTCTTGTACCGAAGCCACCTGACCCGCGATGGCGCCCAGTACGAGGTGCTGGAACGCTATCCCATGAGGTCGTAGCCGGTCCCTGCCAAGCGACGTTCGCGTGATCCGGTTCGGGGCGGTGCGCGGTGGCCGTGACCCGCGATCCAGGCGTCCCGTCTTGCCGTCGGCCATCACCGAAAGGCCCAGGATCGAACCGATCCATCGGCCACGCCCTGCTGTGCTCAACCGCGCCGTTTTCGACCTGTCGGTTTCGTGCTAAGCCATGATGCGGCTTTGGTGGACGGCGGGCGCGGAGCCCGGGCCGGGCTGGCGATGACTCGGTGAAGGCCCGGCCAACGATTGTGTTTGGGAGGAGAGAGCAGACATGAAGCGGCGCGAGTTCCTGACAGGCGCGGCGGTGGCCGGTGTGACCACGGGCGCGGCAACCCTGGCGGCCCCGGCGGTGGCGCGGGCCCAGGACACCCAGGAGTGGAAGATGGTGACCACCTGGCCGAAGAACGCGCCGGGTGTCGGGGTCAACGCACAGCGCTTCGCCGACATGGTCACCGAAATGAGCGGCGGCCGTCTGACGATCCGGCTGTTCGCCGCCGGTGAGCTTGTCCCGCCGTTCGAATGTCTGGACGCCGTGCAGGCGGATACCGCCCAGATTGCCCACTCCACGCCGTATTACTGGGTCGGCAAGTCGCCGGCCCTGAATTACTTCACCACCGTTCCCTTCGGGTTGATGGCCTGGGAGCTGAGCGCCTGGATCCACTTCGGCGGCGGTCAGGCGCTGTGGGAAGAGGTTTACGCGCCCTTCAACGTCGTGCCGTTCTACGCCGGTTCGTCGGGGGCACAGTCCGGCGGATGGTTCAACACCGAGATCAACGGGCTCGACGATCTCAAGGGCCTGAAGATGCGCATCGCCGGCCTGGGCGGCGAGGTCATGCGCCGCCTGGGCGTCGCGGTCGTGCTGACGCCGCCGGGCGAGATCCAGCCTTCCCTGATGTCCGGCGCCGTGGACGCCGCCGAGTGGGTCGGCCCCTGGCTCGACATCGCCTTCGGCCTGCAAAAGGCGGCCAAGTACTACTATGTGCCGGCGTTCCACGAGCCGGGTCCGGGCTTGGAGGTGATCGTCAACAAGGACCGCTTCGCCGCCCTGCCTGACGACCTGAAGGCCATTATCAGGTACGCCGCGCGTGCCACCTGCGAGACCACGCTGGCCGACTTCACCTTCAACAACATCAAGGTGTTCTCGGAAATGCGGAAGAACTTCCCGGAGATCGAGTTGCGCGCCTTCCCGCCGGAGGTGGTCGAGGCCATGGGCGAAAAAACCATGGAGGTGGTCGAGGAGATCGCGGAGAAGGACGCCCTGACCCGCAAGGTTCACGACGCGTTCATGACCTTCACCCGACAGGCGGAGGCCTATCAGGCCAACTTCGATCTGCCCGTCCTGGAGATGCGCCGGCGCGTGTTCGGCGGGTGACCGGGGTTCCGGGAGGGGCGTTCGCCCCTCCGCCCCGTCTTCCGTTTTGATGTCCCGCCGGAACACATAGGCCTTCCATGTTCGTCACATTTCTCGTCACCACCTGTCTGGCCGCGCTGGCCATCGGTGTCCTTCTGGTGTTGTTCCGTCTGGCGGGGCGCGCCATCCCGGGGTTTCTCATCCCGGCGACCATTGGCGTCTCGATTCTGGGGGGCGTCATCTACCTGCGCTATTCCTGGGCGGACACGATGATCGAGCGTCTTCCCGAGGGCGTTGAGGTTATCCAGACCTTCCGCGACAGCAGCGCCTATGAGCCCTGGACCTACCTGTGGCCCCGGGCCACGCACTTCATCGCTATTGATCAGCCGACCATCGCGGCGCATCCCGGTCTGCCGGGGGTGTATCTGGTCGAGATGCTGTTGATCGCCGAGGGTAACCCGACCATGACCGTGCCCCAGGCGCTGGACTGCGAGCGGGGCCGCCGGTCCAGCCTGCCGCCCGATACCGAATTGAACCCCGAGACGCTGCCCGACGAGTTGAACTGGCAGTTCGACCGTGAGCCGGCCTACCTGTTCGACGCGGTGTGTCCGGACTGACGGCGTTGGCCGGCGGGGGTCAGTCGCCCCCGTCGCCGCCGCCATCACCGCCGTCTCCGCCGTCCCCGTCTCCATCCCCATCGTCGTCGCTCCACCTGACGGACGAGCCACGATACAGATAGCTGTCGCCGATCTGTCGGCGCAGACGGTGGTTTCGACTGGTCACGCGAAACGTCCTCATGGTGATGACCGCCCCCAGCGCGAACAAGACCAGCCCCAGGGCCACGCCGTCATCTCCCGTGTACCAGGGAAACAGGTCAATCCAGTCGGGTCCCAATTGTGGAAACGTGGCGGGCAATTTGGATAGGACGACCGCCGCGCCCGTCCCGCTGACGATGACGGCGGCAACAACGGCGACCGTCCGCTTGCGGGCCGCCTCGCCGTCGTCCGGCAGACGATCCGCGCGCGGCGCGGCAGCGATGTTCGGCCAAGCGACGGCCGGTTCGCCTCTGTCCGGGCGCGTCGCGCGCCTCTGGTTGCCGACGGCGGTGTGCCCGGGATCGACCCGCCGCCCGAAGGCCGGGCGCCGGCCGGGCGCGCCTCGCCCCGTCTTCGTGCCGGCGTTGGGGCGGCCGAACGCCAGATCGGCCGCCCCCTCGGGCGGGATGTGTCCGCCGGTCTGATGACAGTGGATGGTGCCGCCGCGCATGGCGAAGCTGAAACGCCCGGCCGGGCCGTTCGTCAGGACATGCGGGGGGCAGTCCTCGTCGGCGTCCGCCGGTTCCTGAAGGGGCTGGACGCGCCGCAACGCGTCCAGCAGCGCGGCCTGGGCCATCGGGCCCCGGTCGATGACATCGTAGCTGCCCGTGGCCCGCCGCCAGTCGCGGCTGATCCCCTGGGTCTCGACGCCCACACGCTCGTTCATCGACGCCCCTCCCCGATGCCGCGTGTTCAACGGGTAGGGTGGTGCGAAGACGAAGGGGGTTCAAGCGTTTGGGCGCCGTCCCCTGCTGGATGGGGCCGGACTCAGCCCCAGGGACCGCGCTTGCGTCGCGCCGTTCCGCCCCGCGATGGAATGCGGGAGGCGGCGGCGGTCGCGCCAGCGGAGACCGGCGCCGACTCGGGTCCGCTTTGGGCGGCCATCCCGCGCAGCGCCCGGACCCGGTTGGCCGTGGACGGGTGGGTGCTGAACAGGCTGTCGTGCTTGTGGGCGTGCAGCGGGTTGACGATGAACAGGTGGGCCGTGGCCGGGTTGCGCTCCGCGGCGTGGTTGTCGATGGACCGCGCGCCCCGCTCCAGCTTCTCCAGCGCGCGGGCCAGCCACTCCGGATTGCCGCTGATGCGCGCGCCCTCGGCGTCGGCGTTGTATTCGTTGTGGCGTGAAATGGCCATCTGCACGACCATGGCCGCGATGGGCGCCAGGATGGCCACCAGGATGGCGCCGACCACGCCCATCGGATTGTCTCGATTGCCGCCAAAGAAGAAGGCGAAGTTGGCCAGCATGCCGATGGCACCCGCGATGGTCGCGGTCACCGTCATCGTCAGCGTATCGCGGTGCTTGACGTGGGCCAGCTCATGCGCCATCACGCCAGTGACCTCCTCGCGGCTCATCATGTTGAGAAGGCCGGTGGTGGCCGCCACGGCGGCGTTCGCCGGATTGCGTCCGGTCGCAAAGGCGTTGGGCTGTGGCGTGTTGATGATGTACACTTTCGGCATCGGCAGGTCGGCCCGACGCGCCAAGTCGCGGACGAGGCCGACGAACTCCGGCGCCTCGCGCTCGGTGACCTGCCGGGCCCCGTGCATGGACAGCACGGCTTTGTCCGAGTTCCAGTACGCGAAACCGTTCATGCCGAGGGCGATCAGCAACGCGATGATCATGCCGCCGGCGCCGCCGATCATGTAACCGACGGTCAGGAACAGGCCGGTCATCGCGGCCAGAAGGAGGGCGACACGGGCGAAGGACATGGGCGTATCTCCGTGGGTGGTCAGCGTCCACGAGATAGGTTCGGGTTCTCGCCGATCAAGTGAAAACAAGGTCATGCGACGGGGGATCAAGCCGGGGCAACACCGGCATGCCACCGCGCGGAAACAGGGAGAACACGACCATGACGGACCACACCACCAAACCCGATCCAGCGAATGGATGGGGCGACAGCCTGCCGCTACCCCTGACGGAAGCGGGCACCGGTTCCGGAGACTCCGCGTCCGCACGCAAGGCGGTGCGCCGTGACGACGGCGGAGACAGTCCCGAGGTTGGCGGCCCCAACGGGCCGGAGCCGACCCGTTACAACGATTGGGAACGCAAGGGCCGCTGCTCCGACTTTTGAGTTGGGAGCCGGCGCGCCGGATTGAGAACACGCGGGCGGCTCTCCGATCCGGGCGGCCGCCCCGCCGTTCCCGCCGAATTTTCGGGCATGACCGCGTTGAGTGCTTGTCACGCGGCCACGGGCCTCTTATGGTGTGCGCCTTCCGCCTGGGACGCGCCGTCTCAGGCCGTTCGATGCCGCAGTAGCTCAGCTGGTAGAGCAACGCATTCGTAATGCGTGGGTCGGGGGTTCAAGTCCCTCCTGCGGCACCAGCATTTTCTCCCCCAGGCTCTGTTCCGCATCCCCTCCCGGTTCCGCTCCTCCGGGGGGGCTGTTCTACGCTGGACGACGATAGGGCTGACACAGCGGTCTCGTGGTCACGGCGACGAGCCGGTGGCGATGAGGCTTTGGATCTCTCGCCGCAGCGCCCCCCAAAGGGTCAGCCCTTTGGTCGGCCGGTCTCACCCCGTCGCGCCTTCACCACGTTCAGGGCCAGGATGCCGGTCAGGGCGGCGGCGCCCGCCGCCTCGATGGTCAGGTCGGGCTGGAACACGGCGATGGTCGCGGGGATCACCAGGAGTCGGGACACCGGGTCCATGGGGGCGACCAGATAACCCTCCAGCGCGGCGGCGAACGCGGCCAGGGCCAGCATCGCCAGGACGGCGGTCCAGAGCACCAGAGGCAGCGGGCCGCCCATGATGATGACCGGATTGAACACCATGAACAGCGGGATCAGGTACAGGCCCTTGGCGAACTTCCAGGCCTGAAGACTGGTGCGCATCGGCGAGGCCCCGGCGATGGCCGCGCCAGCGAATCCGGCCAGGGCAATGGGCGGGGTGACGTTGCTGTCCTGGGAGTACCAGAACACGACAAGATGGGCGATCAGCAGCGGGATGCCGAAATCGCTGTGCAGCGCGGGGCCGACCAGCACCACCAGGACGATGTACGAGGCCGTCACCGGCAACCCCATCCCCAGCACCAGACTGGCCAGCAGCACCAGGACCAGGGCCAGGACGACACTGCCGCCGGAAAACGCCACCATCATCGAGGAGAACTTCAGCCCCAGCCCGGTCAGGCCGACGACACCCACCAGGATGCCGGCCACGGCGCAGGCGATGCTGACGGCGACGGCATTGCGGGCGCCCACCTCCAGGGCCTTGACCAGCAGGGCCAGACCGCGCAGGGCCGCCCGCCACACACCCGCCGTATCCATCCGCTCGCCGCGCCGGGGGGCGACGAACAGCATCCACAGGGCGGCGCGGGCGACGGCGACGCCGACCACGGACACAATGGCCCAGAAGCCCACCCGCATGGGCGACAGGTTCATCACCAGCAGGCCGACAAGAACGCCCAGCGGCAGGATGAACTGCCAGCCGTCGGCCAGAACCCGGCGCAGGTCCGGCAGTTCGTCGGGCGCCATGCCCTGCATGCCCTGCTTCAGGGCGGCGATGTGAACGAACAGGTAGACGGTGCCCAGGTACAGCACCGCCGGGAAGATGGAGACGGCGACGATCTCCAGGTACGGGATGTTGGTGTATTCCGAGATCAGGAAGGCGCCCGCCCCCATCAGCGGCGGCGTGATCTGGCCGCCGGTCGAGGCCGCCGCCTCGATCCCGCCGGCCTGGGACGGGCGGTAGCCCAGGCGCTTCATCAGCGGGATGGTGAAGGCGCCGGTGGTGACCACGTTGGCGATGGCCGAACCGCTGATCGAGCCCATCCCGGCGGAGGCCAGTACCGCCGCCTTCGCCGGCCCGCCGCGACGGCGGCCGGTGGCGGCGTAGGCGAGGTCGATGAAGAACCGCCCAGCGCCCGTGACCTCCAGGAAGGCGCCGAACAGCACGAAGACGAAGATGTAGGTGGCGGCGACACCCAGCGGCAGGCCGAAGATGCCCTCCTGCCCCAGGTAGAGTTGCCCCACCAGACGGTCTAGGTCGCTGCCTCGGTGGGCCAGGATGCCGGGCAACCACGCGCCCAGCCACGGCAGCGCGCCCCGGGGCCCGGCCAGCGCGTAGAGGATCGCGGTCACCGCGATCAGGGTCATGCCCAGGCCGATCGCGCGCCGGCTGGCCTCCAGCAGGGTCACGACGGCGATGCAGCCCACCACGATGTCGGTGGAGGTCCAGAAGCCGGCGCGGTTGACGATGTCGTCCAGAAACACGGTGATGTAGGCGCCGCTGACGATGGCCCCGCCCAGGAACGCCGTGTCGATCAGCCGCGCGGGCAGGCTGCGCGCGCCCCGGGTCCTGGTCAGGGGAATCAGCAGGAACGCCAGCGCCATGATGAAGCCGAGATGGATCCCGCGCTGATAGAACAGCCCCAGCGGCTGGATCCCGGCGCCGTAGAGCTGGAACAGCGACAGCGCGATGGCCACGGCGGCGATCAGCCAGCCGCGCAGGGTTCGCCCCTGCTGGTCCTCCACCGTTTCGGAGGCGGGTGCGGCGCCGGTCGCGGTCATCGCTGATCCTCTCCAGTGGCGCCGCCCGGTCGCAGGCGCAGGACGACCCGCTGTCCGGCGGCCACGGCCGAAAGCGGGGCGATTCGGCCGTCATCGGCGACCAGACGATGGTCCACGGCCGCCGATCCCACGCGTAGCACATAGGCGTTGCCGGGCACGGGCTCGTCGATGGCGTCGATCAGATAGGTTCCGCCTGGTCCCGCGCGGAACACGCCCCGGCCGGGAAAATGCCCCAGCCCGGCGGCGAAGTCGGGCTGGATCGCATGGCTGAGGGTCATCCGCCCGCCATCGTTGACGTAGCAGTCCACCACGGGATCCCCGGTCACGGAGTGATTCCAGTGCAGGCACCAACCGCTTCCGCGCGGTACGGCCAGGGTCGCGACGCGCCGTCCGTCGGCGGTCACGGCCTCCAGTCGGTCCACGACCGGTTCGTCGGCGCTTGCGTCGGGATGGACCGCCAGCAGGGCGGCCACCATCAGGACGGCCGGGGCGGCGACCATCGGCCGCCGCCCCGGTCGGCGCCGGCTCACGGCTTCAGGCGGTCGGGCACCTCCGCGCCCGTCTCCTCGTAATAGCGCGCCGCGCCCGGATGCAGCGGGATCGGGGTCGCGCCCAGCGAGAACTCGATGGTGGTGTCGTTGGCGGCGGGGTGGATGGCCCGCAGTTCGTCCACATGCTCGAACAGAACGCGGGTCACGTTGTAGGCCAGCTCCTCGTCCATGGCGCTGTTGGCGATCAGGACGTTGGGGGTGGAGATGGTCGGGACCGGCTCGGCGATGCCCTCGTAGATGCCGGCCCGCAGGGTATAGGCGGCGAAGGTCGGTTCGGCGGCGCGCGCCTTCTCGATCTCCTCGTCGCTCAGGGCAACAAGGGCGATGTCACGGTTGGTGGCGAGGTTGATGATCGAACTGGTGGGCGGGCCGACGCTCCAGAACCCGGCGTCGATGTCGCCGTCGCGCAGGGCATCGGCGGTTTCGTTGAAGTTCAGGCGCTGCGGCTCGAAGTCGTCATAGGAAATCCCGTTGGCCGCCAGGATGGTCTTGGCGCTGACCTCGGTGCCGCTGCCCGGCGCGCCGACCGACACCCGCTTGCCCCTCAGGTCGGCGAGGCTGGTGATCCCGCTGTCGGTCAGGGTGACGATCTGCACCGCGTTGGGGTAGATGCAGCC
Organism: Rhodospira trueperi; assembly: GCF_900101965.1. Taxonomy (GTDB): domain Bacteria; phylum Pseudomonadota; class Alphaproteobacteria; order Rhodospirillales; family Rhodospirillaceae; genus Rhodospira; species Rhodospira trueperi. The sequence goes on from NZ_FNAP01000002.1 coordinate 409,247, forward strand.
CAGGGCGACGACAGTGTCGAGCATGCGGCCCTCGAACCGGCCGGTACCGGTATGGCCCGCGTACACCGTGTCGGCCAGCGCCAGGGCGATGTCGCTGTCCTGACGCGAGACGAGGCCCATGTTCTCGACCGATGCGCCGGTGACCTCGGCGACCGCGCTGGCGCCGTCAACGTACTTGTTGATCAGTTCCGCCAGGCCGCCGCCGTAGGGATAGTAGACACCGCCGGTGCCGCCGGTGGCGATGGACAGCTGGGTCTCTGCCATGGCCGGAGAGGCAAGCCCGATCAGGGCCGCCGCGAACAGATTGCGCACTTCGTTCATGAACCATCCTCCCTGGTTTGGCTGGGGCGCTTTGGCGATTTTTCGGCGCGGTCACGACCGACCGGTGCCTGTTGGTTCGTGCCCCAACCCCTTTTTCATGCGAGCCCATCGTCGTTGCGATCCGGTCAGGATCGTGCGGGATGTGCCCAAAAATCCGACGCTCTTTGTCCGGAATACGGATCGGGGTGTCAAGGGTGCCGTCGGCGCGCCAAGTCAGTCGACGCGGGGACGCTGTTCCCCGGTCAGCCCGTCGGCGGCGCGGCGGCCGCCTCTCACGGGCAGGTGACAGGCCGGTTCGCGGGCGCGTAGACTGTGCGGGGAGGGGCGTCTGCCCGGAGGCGCATGCGGTGTCGACACGGGAACCAGGAACAGAGAGCGGCGGGGCGCCGACACGGGCGCGCGCCGCGTATTGGGATAACCTGAAAGGTTTTCTGATCCTTCTGGTCGTCTTCGGGCATTTCGTCTATGAATATAAGGCGTACGAGGTTTTTGATTGGGTCTTTCGTTTTATTTATATGTTCCACATGCCGGCCTTCATTTTCGTATCCGGCTATTTTTCTAAAAGTGAGAACAGCCTGTCCGCACGCGGCGCCGGAAGACTGTTCGTTCTTTTCTGTCTCCTGAATTTCTCGATGATGATCTATGCCTATTATTTTGACGGGAGAGATCTGTCCATTCTGTTTCTCTATTACTCAAGCTGGTATCTCCTCGCGCTGTTCGTCTACAGGCTGACGTGGCGCTTTGTCAGGGACCTTGCCCTGATCTTTCCGATCAGTCTGCTTCTGTCCATCTGTGTCGGATTTGTCCCGCGCGATTTGGACATCGTCTGGGAATGGGAGAAGATCGTCGCCCTGTATCCCTTCTTCGTCGCCGGGGCGCTGATCTCCGAACCCTCCGTCATGCGCTTCAGACGGGCGTTGCGGGACAGAAAGGGCGCCGCCCCGATGCTGTTCGTCGTCTCCTGCGCTCTTGTCGCGGGTCTGGCTCACAGCGGCCTGGTCGCGGCGGACGATCTGCTCTGGCGTTCTTATGGAGCCGCCAGCCATGCGGAGGTTCTGCAGGCCTTGGGGGTTCGTGTGCTGGTCCTCGCGGTGGCCGCGTTCATGATCGCCGCGCTCGTCGCCGTCACGCCGGAGGCACCGCTGCGACCGGTCAACACCTGGGGGCGGAACTCCCTGGTCGTCTACGTCGGCCACCGGATTTTCACGCTCCTGCTTGTGCTGGCCGTCCCCGCCCTGGCCGCCGACGCGGTGACCGGATGGCTTTGGATCGCGCTGGCCACACTCGCCGTCACGGCCGTGCTGGGCAGTGACACCGTGGCGCGGCCCGTCAATCGGCGTCTGGACGGGGCGGTCGCCGTCGTGCTGCCGCCGACCGGTGCCGGCTCGGGTGGGCGCGCGCTGCGCGCCGTCTTCGTGGCGGGAGGGCTCGGGATCGCCCTGGGGCTGGTCGCCACGCACAGTGACCTGCCTTGGGGCGCGCGGGTGGCCGACCGGATGTCCCAGGCGGGCAGGGAAGGCGGAGCCGCCGACGTTGACCGCGTCCTGTCCGAGACGCAGGCGCGCGCCATCGACGAGGCGGTATCGGTCTCGTTCGTCGGCGACCTGATCCTGCTGCGCGATCAGGTCCTCGCGGCCTACGATGCCGAGACGGACAGCCATGATTTCGATCCCGTCTTCCGCCATGCCAAGCCGTACCTGACGCGCGCCGACCTGTCCCTGGGTGTCTTCGAGGGGCCGATGGCCGGCGCCGCCGTGGGCTACTCCACCAGTTCCTACGACGACCACATCCCGATTTACCTGAATTTCCCTGACTCTTTCGCGCGAAGCGTAAAAGACGCCGGCATTGATTTCGTCACCACGGCGACCAACCACGTCATGGATTTCGGGGTCGAGGGTGCGCTGCGCACGCTCGATGTTCTGGACCGGATCGGCCTGGGGTACACCGGCTCCTATAGGGACGCGCGCGAGAAGGAAGACCGGGAGATCGCGGTCGTCACCGTCAACGGCCTGCGCATCGCGGTTCTGTCCTACACCTACGGCAGCAATTACTATGAGGACGCGTTCTTTTTCGAACCGGAGAACCGGCACATCACATCGGCCATCGTCTCGCCCGACAGTCCTTATTTCGCCGCGGCCAGACAGGCCGTGTTGGATGACTTCGCCAAGGCGAGGGCGCTGAACCCGGATACCATTGTCGTGCTGCCCCACATGGGCACGCAGTTCGAGCACGTGCCGGATCGGTTCCAGAGGACCTGGATGGACCTTTTCATCAAGGCCGGCGCCGACATCGTGTTCGGCGACCATCCCCACGCCGTTCAGCCGCTGGAGTGGCGGCCGTCGCACCGGCCGGGACGCGACGCGGCGCTGGTGCTGTACTGCCCGGGCAACTTCGTCAACGCCTACACGGAAGACGACGGCGACGCGATGGCCATCGTCGAGACCTATCTGGACCCCGGGACGGGCGCGCCGGTGGCGGCGGGGATCGTGCCGATGTGGGCGCACGCCCCGGCGGGGGGCCTGTTCAGCGCCGTGCCTATCCACGACATCGCGCGGAATGCGGAGCTGCGGGCCGGCCTCAGCGACCACGACATGGCGCGGGTGCGCGAGGTGCAGACCCTGGTGACGAATACGATGCTCGGCCGGTCCCTTAGCTTCGACCAAAGCCAGCGTATGCACTACCTGCTTCCCGACGGCCACGCCTACCGCCGTCTGTCCGATCCCCTGGACATCGTCGGCGAGGAGAGGCGCTCGTCGACGCTGTACGCCTGGATGTCGGAGGCGCGATCCATCACGTTCGTCGGCGACAGCGTCACCGAGGGCGCGCGCAACGGCGGGTACGGCTGGTACGAGCCGCTGGCCGCCCTGTTCCCGGACGCGCGGATCGAGAAACGGGCATGGGACTCGCACACCATTGGCATGCTGCTGGCGCGGGCGGACGAGATCGTCGAGACCGGGGCCGATCTGTTCGTCATCGCGGTCGGAACCAACGACATCCGCTACCGCGACCCGGCCATCTGCGCCATGACGGCCGACGCCTTCATCGAGTCCGTCGAGGCCCTTGTGGAGCGGATCCGGGCCGCCGCCCCCCGGGCCCGCTTCGTGCTGATCGCCCCGTGGACAACCGATCACTACGATCCGGTGACGCCGCTTGAGCCGACCGAGGTGCGGACGTTGCGGGACCGCTACAGCGCCGCGCTCGATGCCTACGCCGAGGCCAACGGGATGCTGTTCATCGACCCCAATCCGGCGCTGGACAGGGTGTTTCGCACCGAGACTCCGGCGCGCTATCTGATCGACCACATTCATCCGAACGCGGGGGCGGGGATTCGACTCTACAGCACCGCCGTTCTTCAGGCGTCTGAGTGATGCCACCCGGGCGCGGGACCACGCTTCGTCAGCAGATGCGGGGAAGCTGTTCGCCGGCCAGCCAGTCGATGACGCGCCGGCCGCCCAGGGCGGTCTCAAGCTGGACCACATGGTCGGGGTCGTCCAGGACCTCGCCGATCACAGCCGCGTCCCGCCCCAGGGGATGCGCCCGCATGACCGCCAGCAGGGGCTCGGCCCGGTCGGCCGGGCAGATGGCGATCAGTTTGCCCTCGTTGGCCACGGTCAACGGGTCGAGGCCGAGCAACTCGCATGCGCCCCGCACCGCCGGACGCACCGGCACCGCCGCCTCGCGCACCAGAACGCCCACGCCGGAGCGGTCCGCGATCTCGTTCAGGGTCGCCGCCACGCCGCCCCGGGTGGGGTCGCGCAGCACCCGGATCTCGGGCACCGCCGCCACCATGTCGGCGACCAGCCCGTTCAGGGCGGCACTGTCGGAGAGAATGGGGGTCTCGAACGACAGGCCCTCGCGCCGGGACATGACGGCGACGCCGTGGTCGCCGATGGTGCCGTTGAGCAGCACGGCGTCGCCCGGGCGGGCGCGGTTACCGGCGATGTCCAGGCGGTCGTCGGTCAGCACGCCGACCCCGGCGGTGGTGATGAACAGGCCGTCGCAGCCGCCGCGTTCCACCACCTTGGTGTCACCGGTGACGATGGCCACGCCGGCCTCGCGCGCCGCCCGCGCCATGCTGTCGGCCACGGCGGCCAGATCCGCCAGCGGCAGCCCTTCCTCGATGATGAAGCCGGCGGTCAGGTACAGCACCCGGGCGCCGGACATGGCGACATCGTTGACCGTGCCGTGCACGGCCATGGACCCGATATCTCCGCCCGGAAACACCCGGGGCGTGATGACATAGCCGTCCGTGGTCATGACCAGCCGGCCCGGTGGCACCGACAGGCGAGCGAAGTCGTCACCGGCCCTCAGCGACTCGGTATCGAACGCGGCGACGAAAACCTCGCGGATCAGCTGGGCCATGGCGCGGCCTCCGGCGCCGTGGGCCATCTCCACGCGGGCGGATCGGAGATCGAGCGGGGGAACGCTGCGGGCGGGCATGTCCGGTGATCTTCCAGGCGTCGGCCACGAGTCGTGGATGAAGAAGAAGCCTGAACCCTATCGGGGGACGCGGGAGACCATCAAGCCCGGATCGAGGCGACCGGCAGCGCACCAGACAGGAGCGGACCCGTTCGGTCGCATAACCCGTCATTGCGAGCCCGCGTCGTCAGACGCGGGCGAAGCAATCCAGGGCACGGAACGCATTTGTCCGCCCTGGATTGCTTCGTCGCTCCGCTCCTCGCAATGACGAGGCATTGGTTGTTGGGAGCGGCAAGCCGCCGGACGGAATGAGGACTGTGTGCGGCCAATCGGCATGGGAGCGGGGGCGCGGCGGATGAGGGAACGTGCTCCATCCGCCGCCAGCCCCCCTACTCAGCGGCCATCCGGAACACCATGGGGACGTCGTCGAACGAGTCCCTGCCTGCCGGGGCTGCCGCCAGCGCCCGCGGGAACGGTGTGGAACGCGTCAGGCAGCGCGCGAATGCCGCCTGTTCAGCCGGCACATGATCCATGTAGGGGTGCCTGCGGGCCGCCATGCCGTAGCGGAAAAAGACGAGATAACGGAGCATTGTGATGCCCTCCCGTTCCAACGCGTGTTGGGCGGCGACCATCGCCGTGATCATTACACTATTATGACAGTCTGGAATTGGCAACAAAAAAGCGCACACAGTGCGCATAAAAACAAAAAACGAAGGGATATCAATGTCCCTTCGCTGAATGCAGATGACGAGCGTTGGACACGGCACGCCGAACGGCCGCCGTCCTCCGGCTAGCCGCCGGACGGGCGCACATCCGCCAAACGCATGTCCGGTCAGATCACGCCCGTCGATGTCTGCCGCGCGGTGAACGTGGGGCGTTCGGGCATCGGGGCCATGGTGCCCCGCAGCGACCCTTCGTCCTCGAACAGGTCGATCAACTGCGTCATCATCACGCCACCCAGATCCTCGGCGTCCATGATGGTCACCGCCCGGCGATAGTAGCGGGTGACGTCGTGGCCGATGCCGATGGCGATCAGGTCCACCGACGAGCGGTTTTCGATCATGGCGATGACGTCGCGCAGGTGCTGTTCGAGGTAGTTGCCGCTGTTCACCGACAGGGTGGAATCGTCCACCGGCGCGCCGTCCGAGATGACCATGAGGATGCGCCGCGCCTCGGGCCGGCCCAGCAGGCGCTGATGCGCCCACAATAGGGCCTCGCCGTCGATGTTCTCCTTCAGGATGCCCTCGCGCAGCATCAGTCCCAGGTTCAGCCGCGCCCGGCGCCACGGCGCGTCGGCGGCCTTGTAGACGATGTGGCGCAGGTCGTTCAGGCGCCCCGGCGCGTGCGGCTTGCCGTCGGCGACCCAGTGCTCCCGCGCTTTGCCGCCCTTCCACGCGCTGGTGGTGAAGCCCAGAATCTCGACCTTCACACCGCAGCGTTCCAGCGTGCGGGCGAGGATGTCGGCGGACAGGGCGGCCACGGAGATGGGCCGGCCGCGCATGGACCCGGAGTTGTCGATGAGCAGGGTGACCACGGTGTCGCGGAACTTGGTGCCCTTCTCCTGCTTGTAGGACAGCGAGTTCATCGGGTTGGCGACGATGCGGGCCAGCCGGGCGGCATCCAGGATGCCCTCGTCCAGGTCAAACTCCCAGGCGCGTTGCTGCTTGGCCATCAGGCGCCGTTGCAGGCGGTTGGCCAGACGCGCCACCATGCCCTGGAGGTTGATCAACTGCCCGTCCAGTTGGGCCCGCAGCCGGTTCAGTTCCTCCGGGTCGGCGAGGTCGGGGGCCTCGACGATCTGGTCGAACTGGGTGGTGTAGGCGCGGTACAGCGCCTGCGCCGGATCGGCCGGATCGGCGTTGTCGCGGCGGCTGCCGGGGCGGCCGCCCGGCTCCTCGGTGCCCTGGCCCAGGCGCATGGCCTCGGCGGTGGCGTCCATGTCCTCGTCGCCGGATTCGCCATCGGACTCGCCGCCGTCCATGCTCGGCGCGCTGTCGGGGCCGGCGGCGGAGGCGCTGTCGGGGGTCTGGCCGTCGCCTTCTTCTGCGTCGCTGTCGTTCTCGTCCCCGGCGTCCTCGTCGGCCTCCTGTTCGGACGGATCGGGCTCGCGGTCGACGAATGCCTCCAGGCCGAGATCGTCCAGCCAGTGGCGCACGGCCCGGGCGAACGTGCGTTGCTCGTCCAGGGCGTCCGCCATTTCGCCGAGTCGCTCCGGACCCGCCTGGAGGCGGCGCCGGGCCATCGCCAGTAGGCGGGACCCGGTCGGCCCCAGGGGGACGTCGCCGAAGCGATCGAACGCCAGCAGGCGGGCCGCTTCACCGGGGGGCAACTGGTCGGGATGCGTGACCCGGTCGTAGCCGTCGGTCACCAACCGGTCCTCCAGGGCGCGGGCGATGTTCTGCGACACGCCGGGCAGGGCGCGCGCGCCCAGGGACTCGACCCGGGCCTGTTCCAGGGTGTTGAAGACCTCGGCCGCCTCCGGCCCGGTGGGCATCAGGCCACCGTGCAGCCGCGCGCTGTGATGGCGCAGCCGCATGGCCAGCCCATCGGCGGTGGCGCGCAGGCGGGTCACCTGTTCCGCGTCCAGGCGGCGCGCCGGCTGCGGCAGACGGGCCTGTCCGCCGCTGGCGTGCGCGGCGCCGGGGGCGTAGGTGACGGTGACGTCCTTGACCGCCGACAGGGCGCGCAGACACGATGAGGTGGCGCGCTTGACGGTGTCGGTGGCGGTATCGGCCGCGCGGTTCTGGCCTGTGCGGGAGGGCGGCGTCATGGGGACCCTGGCTGAGGTGTGCAGAGTGGCTCAGACCTAATCGGTCGGCCACGACGGCGCAAGCGCCCGTGTGCCTACTCAGCAATTCTCAGGATGGAGGGTGAATGCCGGTTGCGGCCGGTGCTTGCCTGACTCCTCCCCCCTCCGGGGGGAGGTTGGGAGGTTGGGAGGGGGGCGAGGTGATTTCCACACGGATCTCGCCTGTCGCATCAACCCCACTGGCCTTTTTTTCAACCCCACCCCAACCCTCCCCTATCCAGGGGAGGGAGTCCGGCTTGTGCCTGGGGCTCACAGCCGTTCCCTTCGGAGGCCGCGCGGCCAAACTGAGAACGGCGGGTGCCTACTCACTCCATCGGTAGCGGAAGGTGCAGCACGGCGCTCCCTGGGCGATGGTCTGGGCGCGGTCGAGGTGGATGCGCGGATCGTAGGCCTCGGCGAAGGTTCCGTCGCGATTGCACGACAGGACGTCGGCGATGTCGCCCAGCCCCAGGTCCCGGTACATCTCGACAAAGCGGCAGCGGGTGACGTCGAAGTCCAGGTGGTCCGCCCCCTCGCTGTGCAGAGTCGTCTCAAGCCCGCCCTCAAGGCCCCGGTCGAGGTAGACGCGGCGGAACATGCCGGTGAAGCGCGCCATGGAGGTCTCGCCGTCCGGCTCGGCGGCGGCGGCCCGCTTGGCCTCCGCCTCGGCGGAGCGCGTGATGGCGCGGGAGAGCAGGGCGCGCGCCCGCTCGGCGCCGATCTCGGCCAGGAGTTCGTCGTAGATGGGTTTGATGACCTCGCCCTGGATGCGGCGGCGGTCGATGTTCGACAGTTCGGTCATGGTGCCTCCTGAGGTGGTCACGGTTGGTCTGGGCAGCGGCGACGGACCGGGAAGTCCTGAAGGGGGCCCGGGATTGGTGATGCGCGGGGCGGGCACACGGTGCGTCCGTCCACGATACACAAACAACGACGCTGGACGCACGCGACCGCCGCGCCGCCGCGGGCCTTGCGCTGCGGCACCGACCTGGACGGATTGCCCCGCCATGCGTGGCGAATCTGCCCCACACGGTGTGCGGAACCACGGAGGAATGTGTTGGAACGCCTCGTCCGGCGGGATCAGCGGGCTTGATTGTAGCTCTTGACCAGTTCCGTCAGGGTCACGCCGATCTTGTCGCCCTGGGTGATGACGACCTCGCCCCGGGCAACCAGAATGTCATTGGCGTAGATTTCGACCGGTTGGCTGGTCTTCTGCTCCAGTTCCACCACGGCCCCGCGCCCGAGTTTCAGGAGCTGGTTGACGCGCAGGTTGGCCTTGCCGAGTACGACGGCGATTTCCACCGGCACGTTGTAGACGGCCTGTTGTTGGCCGGTCGGGCTGGTTTCGCTGGCCATGGGGCGGACGATCCGGACGCTGGGAGGAGCGGCGACGGTGGCCGCTCCGAGTCGCCTCAAGCGTTACACTGAAAGGGTTAACGCCGCCTTATCGCCCGGCAGGCGGTCTCGTTGTGGGCCTGCCACCGGTTCAGACGGCGTGCGGTGGGTATCCGTCATGAGGCCCGAGCGTGAGCCGCCCCCACCTTCCCCGACGGGGGACGGAGTCCGAGCGGTGCTGTCCGGTTCCTTGATGTCCAGACATCATGAAGACGGCTGATCATCCGGCGTCCGGCGTCAGGCGCCGGAATCCGGGGATTACTTCTTCAGGCCGAACCCCGCGAACTTCTTGTTGAACTTCGCGACCTGGCCGCCGGTGTCCACAAGCCGCTGCACGCCCGTCCAGGCCGGGTGGCTTTTCGGGTCGATGTCCAGCCGGATGGAATCGCCAGCATAGGTGGAGCGGGTTTTGAACTCGCTGCCGTCCGTCATGGTGACGGTGATTTCATGGTACTCGGGGTGAATGTCTGCTTTCATGAGGGCTCTCCCGCGCAAGAAGCGGCCCTTATACCGACCGGGTGTGTGCCGCGCAAGGCTCCGGTTGCGGTGGGGCGCCACCAGGGGGCGTTCGGCGCAGATCAGGGCCGCGAAAAGAGTCTGACCGCTGTGACCAGGGCAACGGGCTCAGGTTAACGGCCGAGGGCTGATTTCAGTGGCGAACGGGATTCGAGGGTGATTCAACAGGCGTCTGCCCCCCAGAACCGGAGCC
>NZ_FNAP01000046.1 GCF_900101965.1 Rhodospira trueperi
TCTTCAGCCGCGCCGTCTCCACCACCTTCAGCTTGGCGGCGATGAAGTCCAGGATCTCGGCCACGTCCTCGCCCACCAGACGCAGCGGCCCGCCGCAGGCCGGACACTGCTCGCCCGGGTCGAGAACGATGCGCTCACGCGGGGTGTCCGGCGCCACCTTGGGCTTGCCGCGACGGCGCGGCGTGGTCTTCTCGGGCGACGGCGTAGGGTCCGGGCTCGGAGGGGCGTCGTTCTCGGACGCCGTGTCGCTCTCCTCGTCACCGGCCGGCGCGGGTTCTGCCACCGCCCGCGCCACCTCGAGGCCCTCCAGGGCCAATTCCAGCTGGGCGATCTCGCGGTCGATCTTCTCGGAGCTGCGCCCGAACTTCTGGCGCTTCAGGCGGGCGATGCGCAGCTTCAGCGCCTCCACCATCGCCTCGTAGGCCCGCAGCGACGTCGCCATGCGGCTGACCTCCTCGGTCTTGGCCAGCAGCATCGCCTTCAGGACGGCGGGATCGTCGGGCAGGGTCTCGGGCGTCGGCGTCATGGCCAGAGTATACCCGGTCGGGATCCCCAGCTTCAGTAACCGGGGCAGAAGTGCGGGCGGTCAGGCGTGGCAGCGCGCTGTGACGAGTTCGGCGAGGTTCGGCACGGGGGAGGCGACGGGGGCGCCGAGGCGCGTACCGAGGTAGTCCCAGAACGAGACACCGAGCTTGCGGCAGGTCTTGTTCAGGCCGAGGAAGGCGTCACGGCAGTCGCGGCCGTCGTCGCTGTGGGTGGCGGCGCTGATCTTGCGGCGGATCACCTGACAGCGGATGTCGTTTTCCGAGCCGTTGGTGTGCAGCGGGATCTCCGGCCGATCGAGGACGCGCAGCAGGTCGTTCTTGTTGGCCCGCAATCGGGCCAGCAAGCGATCCAGGGTGGCGAACCCGGTTCGGCGTTTGAAGATGCGCTCGAAGCGGGCCGTCATCTCGGCCTTGCGGCGCGGGGTCGGCGCGTCCCGGTAGGCCTTCAGGTCGGCGTAGACCCACCAGATCAGGGACCGGACCGTTTCCTTGGCTTGGCGGGCCGCCTCGGTGAAGGTGTCGAGCCTGTGGACCAGCCGTTCGGCGTGGACCCAGC